>CAVTVL010000016.1:0-130203 GCA_963738095.1 Terriglobales bacterium | reverse complement strand
TGGGGAGGCGCAGCTGTTGGTGCGCCGGGTGGCCCGGCTGCGGGGTCTGCCGGGGATGACGGGAGCGTAGGCGGGAACAGAGTATGTTCCCCAGTGGATGAAGATGCCGAACTTGTCGTGAGTAAACCAGGCAGGCGTTGGCCGCGCGTCGATGCTTTCCCATGTTGGCTGATAGGTTTGGGCATTGAGATAACGTCCCATGGACGTCGTGCCGGCGCGAACAGACCGGCGGCCTCCTGCCATTTTGATAAAACTGCGTCTGTTCAGAGAGCTTCCCATCCCTGGGACTCCTTTACGCACAAAGCGTCTTTTTTTGGACTCAAAACAATGCACTACGAATCCTCAGGATGGAAGAAGATCCTGTCAAGAGCATTTTTATTTGTAAATCATCACTTTTATGGTCAATCAGAGAACTTACGAAGATGCCTGGGATCTTTATTTCAGCAACTTTTCTTATAAAGCGGTCGACACGACACAGAAGTCCGTACCTTGAGAGGTCTATCGCCTCGGTTCAATATCGAGAGCAAGAGTGGTCCTGTTAAGTGGGATGAGCGGCTCTCTTGAATGCACATTCCCGCTTGACAACTACTAAGACATCTCTATATTTAGATGGCTTAGTATAAGAAAGGCTCACTCAATTTTCCCGTCGCGGAAGGTCCTCTCTCGACGACCCAAGTTGCATGGATACGCCATTTGTCCAGTATCGAACACGGCTGTTCGTTTTTTAGAGAGAAACGAAATGGTGTGAAACTGGTTGGGGTTCGAATGCCACACGAAATAAGAGGGTTAACATAACAGTGCGTATGGCACTACATATGCTCCATGAGTCCTCATAGTTGTGTGCCTGGAGGTCGACGATGGGCTCAACAGTCCGGGATCTTCGTTATGCATTTCGGCAACTGCGCCGGACGCCTATGTTTACAAGCTGTTGTGGTCCTGATGCTTGCGCTGGGTATTGGCGCGAATACTGCCGTATTCAGCGTGATGAATGCCGTGCTGATGCGACTGCTGCCCGTGGCGCGTCCGCATGGGCTCTACTACGTGCACATGGCGGATGGAGAATCGCAGCCGCCCGGCGCAGATGAAACCGGCGACCGGTACACCCCATTCTCCGAGCCGGTCTTTGAAGCGCTGCGGCAGCGGACCGATATATTTGAGGATCTGATCGGATATGTCCCGCTTTTAGTTTCAATCAGAAGTGTCGCAGTGCGCCATGGGGAGCTTCCGGAATCTGCATCAGGAGAAGAGGTAAGCGGCAATTTCTTTTCCGGCCTGAGTGTACGGATAGAGCGCGGCCGCGGATTCACGCTCGAGGATGAGAACAATCACGCGGCCATCGTGGTTCTCAGCTACGACTACTGGACACGCAGCTTTGCACGGGATCCGGAGATCGTCGGACAGACCATTTACATCAAGGGAGTTCCGGTTACCGTTGTCGGGATTACTGCCTACGGATTTAAAGGGGTCGAGCCGGCCACGGCCACCGACTTCTGGATGCCGTTGCAGAATCGTCCAGAATTCAATGCGTGGGGCCAGCCGGCCAAGTTCGATACTTTGTACGGTTCGCCCAAATGGTGGTGTCTTCGCATGATTGCGCGGCTGCGTGAGGGTGTATCGCCCATGCAGGCGCAACAGGCCCTTTCGGGCACGCTTGCTGGAGTCGTCAAACAAACCATCGGCGATGTTGATCCCAGGCAATGGAAGCCACTGCTTGATTTCGTCCCGGCGCGCGGCATCGTCGGCTAATGACGAGGAATATCGCACACCTGTGAGGATCCTGATGGGCCTTGTCGGTCTTGTGCTCCTGATCGCATGCACCAATGTGGCCATGATGGTCCAGGCGCGAAACACGGTGCGCGAACACGAGTTCAGCCTGCGCATGGCGATAGGCGCCAGGCAGGGAATCATTTTCCGGCAGTTGTTATGCGAGAGCCTCTTGCTGGTAGGTGCGGGCGCGCTGTTGGGATGGCTGTTTGCGATTTGGGCTACGCGGCTCCTGGCGCCGTGGTCGGGGATCGAGACCGGTCTCAATCCGGATGCCACGGTCTTGTGGTTCACGCTGACTATTTCGGTTCTGGCTGCATTGACGTTCAGCCTGGTTCCACTGTGGGGCGCAGTGCGCGCGCCCGTGGCTGGGGCCTTGCGGTCAACTTCCTCCAACTCGACTGCCACGCGCAATCGTGTAGTCGCGGGACGCGTGGTGTTGTCGACGCAGATCGCGATTTGCCTGGTCTTGCTGATGGCGGCGGGACTGCTGCTGAGCACGCTGCGCAACTATGCCACGCAGAAGCTGGGTATGCAGGCGGAAAGCCTGCTCGTCTTCGGGGTCACGCCGCAGGCCAACGTCGACGGGCATGTTTTTTATCGCCATCTGCTCGATCGCCTAAAGCAATTGCCGGGCGTGGAATCGGTTTCGATGGTGCGGAATCGTCCAGGAACCGGATGGGCCGATAACAACGACCTGACTGTGGACGGAGTGCTGCAACAGGGAGCTCTTCTGCGCACCGACGCTGTCGGCCCGGACTTCTTCCATACCATGGGCATTCCGGTTCTGGCGGGACGGGATGTGACCGATGCCGACACGCGGGAAACGCAGGCCGGTCGCAATCGTGAATCGAGACATTCGTGAAGAAATATCTGAGCGCCACGAACCCATTGGGCCATGTGCTCGGCTCAGGGGAGAATACGCAGAGGATCGTAGGCGTCGTGCAGCGACAGCAAATACATCAGTGTCGACGAGACAGCCGATGCCGATGGCGTATTACCCGGCGATGCAGGAATCGGACCTGGCGACGATGCACATTGAGGTGCGTACGCATGGCGATGCCATGTCCATGCTCCCGGCGATGCGGAAGAGCCATCGCGGTGATGTACCCGACTGTGGCGCTCGAACAGCCGATGACGCAGCAAGCGCAATTTGATAAATCGTATCAAGCACAGCGCATGTTCGCCGCATTGGGTGGATTCTTTGGCGTGCTGGCGGCATTGCTGGTGGCCACCGGCCTTTATGGAACACACTCGTTCCGGGTCAATCGCCGCAAAACGGAAATCGGGATACGCATAGCGCTGGGCGCAAGCCGCACCCAGGTGCTGGCGATGGTGATGCGCGAAAGTCTGTGGGTGCTGTGTTTCGGTCTTGCCGCGGGCATTCCTCTCACGCTGTTCGCGATGCGCTCACTAAAGTCGATGCTGTATGGGGTTTCTCCGCTCGATCCAGTGGCATTTGGGTTAGCAATCGCTGTCCTGATATTGGTATCGGCGTGCGCTGCTCTTGCGCCTGCCCGGCGCGCTGCTTCGGTGGAACCCATGCAAGCGTTGCGCATGGAGTGAACCCCGCCAGCTATGCAGCTGTCGCGCACGCGCAGGATAGTTTCGAAAGGAACTGAGTCCGCCCTTGACAGCCACTTGAATACGTTGATACCAACATACATTGTCAAGCCGCACCCTGCCGCGACCGACGCTAGCGCAGAGCCCACACAAAAGACGGCAGACAGGTGGTTGCATCATCGGAGAGGTTAGAGGTCAGCTATGTCATTCCTTCGTGATCTGAAAATTGGCGTGCGCTCCCTCTGGCGCGTTCGCACTCTGTGGTTCACCGTCGCCATTACACTGGCTCTCGGTATCGGCGCCAACGCCGCCATTTTCAGCGTGGTGCGCGCCGTATTGCTGCGCCCGCTCGCAAATCGCGACGAAGACCGCCTGCTCTACATCCGGCAGAGCGCACCCGGCCTCGGCGTCCAGAACGCGACCTTCTCCATCCCCGAGATTGACGACCTCGGCAAGGACCTCAAGACGGTCACCGAGCTCGGCACCTTCTCCACCATCAGCTTCACAATGATCGGTCTCGGCACACCGCGCGAAATCCCCGCAGGTGTCGTCGACGGACACTATTTTGAAGTCATGGGACTGCGCCCCGTGCTTGGTCGCCTGCTGACGCCGTCCGATGATGGGCCGAATTCTGCGGGTGCAATCGTGCTGACCTATCGTTTCTGGAAAGAATCACTCCACGGCGATCCAAGCGTCCTCGGCAAATCAGTACATCTTGAAAGCTTCGGGGGCCCCCGCACCGCAACCATCATCGGTGTGCTCGAACCCGCTGTGCCTTATCCGGTCGCCACTGAGATCATCGCAAACGTTATTACCAGCCCGCACCACCTCTCGGCCACCATGGTCACCGGCCGCGAGCACCGTATGACCGAAGTCTTCGGTCGGCTCGCGCCCGGAGCTACACTCGAAGCCGCTCACTCTGAATTACGCGCGCGCTATGCCGCCATCACAGCTGCACATCCTGATGTATACAAACCCGACAATCATTACCAGATCGATGTGAAGCGCATGCACGACCAGATCAACGCGCGCGCCAATACCATCCTCTGGTTACTCTTCGCCGCCGCCGGACTGCTGTTCATCATCGCATGCTCTAACGTCGCCAACCTCGTCCTCGCCCGCACTGTGCGTCGCGAATCCGAACTGGCTGTACGCTCGGCACTCGGAGCCAATACCGCATCGCTGCGTCGCTCGCTGCTGGCGGAAAGCCTGTTGCTGTGTGGCAGCGGCGTGCTGGCGGCGCTGCTTCTCGCATGGCCTATGGTTGCCGTGCTGGGGCGCTATGCTGCGCGCTTCTCCGTGCGCGCAGACGGTCTCAGACTCGACTTCAATCTCGTATGGTTTGGCATCGTGCTTGCATTGGTTGCCGCTGTCTTCCTCGCGTTCATTCCGCGTCTGCCTTCAGCCGGTGCACAACCTGGCACAAGTCTCGCGAGTGGCGGATCACGCAGCAGCACGGGAAGCAGCAACCGGCGGCTGCGCATCTTTGCCATCATGCAGATCACAGCGTCGTTCCTTCTACTCACCGGCGCAGCCGTGCTCATGCGCACGCTCTACACGCTCGAAAACACGCGTCCGCCATTTGATACTTCGCGCGTCCTTGCTGTGAATCTGCCGGTTCTTACCTATGGCAGATCCCCGGAGCAAATCCAAAATTTCTATCACGAGGTGCAGCGTCGCATCAGCGCTCTCCCAGGCGTGGCTCACGTCTCCACCGGCTTTAGTGTGCCTTGGCGCGACGATCAGGGTCTGGACATCAGTTTTGCATTCATGGCGCAGGGCGCCACGCGTAGGAACGGCGTCGACGACTGGCGTGCGAAGTTCCGCTCCATCTCACCCGGCTATTTCGAAACGCTCGGCGTGCCTCTCATCGCAGGCCGCGACTTCCGAGACACCGACAAGGCCGGTTCCGAACGTGTCGTCATCGTCAGCCAGAGTCTCGCCAAAACGCTCTTCCCCAATGGAGACGCGATGAACCGCGAACTCCATTGACGGACGGCGTGATGAAATTCATCGGCATCAGTATGGAGCCGCGCCGCGTCGTCGGCGTCGTCCCCGACATCGATGACGAGAACATCATCCCGGCTCCCGCCATGACCGTTTATCAGCCTACCGATCAGGAAGGGTGGCAGGGACGCCTCTTCGTGCGCGCCAAAGGCGACGATCCACATGCGCTTACTCCGGCTATCACACGTACAATTCACGAAATTTCAGCCGATCAGCCTGTCGAGAAAGCGAGCACTTTGAACGATATTCGCGCCGAAGTGATGACCCCTGACAAACTGAACGCCGTCGTCTTCGGCGGATTCGCCGTCGTTGCACTTCTCATCTCCGTCGTTGGTGTCGCAGGTGTGCTCGCATTTTCCGTCAGTGGCCGCACGCGCGAGTTTGGCATTCGCATGGCGCTCGGCGCGCAGCCGCGCGACATTCTTACCGATGTTTTGCTGCAGGGGCTGACGATCGCAGGAATCGGCGTCGGCGCTGGCATTCTCTTCGGCATCGTCTTCACAAACGGAGTCTCCCGTTATGTGGCCGAGGTGCGCCAGGCTGGGGTGGTGGCTTTCATCGTGTCCGCTTTCGTTATTTTGGCTTCTGCCGTTATAGCGTCAGCTGTACCCGCCGCTCGCGCAGCCAAGGTAAATGCGGTGGAAGCACTACGCTCGGAGTAAACGGATAACTTTCTCTGAGTGGATCAGGCCAATTCGCTCAATGAGTGCGTTGGAGATTGGCGTCAATTGAGAACGGGGATAGAGATACAGTTTTAGCGTCAAAAAACAGGTTCATGTGACTAATTCACACTCTGTCAATCAGAGAGTCCAAGGCCGCGGGTACACTGGTGATGACCATGTTTCGTACGACTTCTGTTGCTGCTCGCATTCTGTCTATCTGCCTATTGCTCCAAATAGGTACCGCAATCGCACAGCCTGCAGCGCCAAAAGACGTAACGCTCCCGAATGGTCGCAGTATTACGCCGGCTGGTGGCTGGATCCAACTGGCGCCATTTCCGTTTGCCCTGGCTGTGCGTCCGGATGGCAAGCAGATCGTCGCGCCATCTGTCGGCTGGCCGTTTTCACTGAATATCATTGATAATCCACAGGACGCGGAGCCTGGCGTCCATCGTATACCCGCTAGCGACGAGAACGATCCCAACGTACAAGTTCATATGGGCGTGGCCTATTCACCGGACGGCAGTTTTCTTTACGATCCCACGGGTGACTCCGGCGCAATTGACATTTATGCAAGCAGCGACTGGCACCACGTCGCGCGTATCCCGCTGGATGGAGACATAGCAGGCAAGACATGGAAGGAAAGTTTCGCCTCTGCGGTCGCTCTCTCGCTCGATGGAAAAATTCTCTACGCGCTCGATCAGGGCAATTGGCGCGTCGTGGTCATCGACCTTGTTGCGAATAGGCCCATCGCCAGCACTCCAACCGGTTCTAATCCTTTAGCCATTGCTCTCTCTCCTGACGGACGTCGCCTCTATGTAAGCAACTCAGGGCTCTTTGAATATCAGCTTGTCAGCGGGGTCAAGTCGTCTGATCCGCTTCATACAGGTCTGCATTTTCCACCCACCGGCTATCCGTCCAAAGAAACTCGCGAGGGGACTCGCGCTGAAGGTCACGACGTCCCTGGCCTCGGCAATGAGAACGATCCGCGCGGCAGCTCGCTCTGGACCTATGACGTATCCAACCCACAATCGCCGTTTATTACTGCAAAACTACGTCTCGGCGGCAAGATCACCGAAGGCCGCAACGGCGTAGTAGGAGGCGCATCGCCTTCGGGAGTTGCAGCCAGCGAGAATCATGTTTATGTCTCGCTTGCGCATGGAGACTCCATAGCCACGATCACCTCCGATGGCACAAAACTAGAACACGAAATTCCCCTTTCACCTTTTACGGGGAAAAGCTATCAAGACAAAAACGGACGTGCCCTTCGCGGTGTCATGCCTTTTGGCATTGGGTTGTCAGGTCAGCGCCTTTATGTTGCCGAGTCGGGGTCCAATTCTGTAGCTGTCATCGATACAAGTAGCAATCAGGTGCTCACTCACATTCCGGTTGGCTGGTATCCGGCAGCGCTCGCGTTTTCTCCAGACCACCGCACACTCTATGTTATTAACAACAAAGGGAAGGGAAGCGGTTCTAACATCGGGCCGGACCTTACGAGAGAAAGTCGCCACTATATCGGTGAACTCGAATTCGGTAGCCTCTCTGTTATCCCGCTGCCGGTCATTGAGCAGAGCTTTGCTTCGTCTACAGCGGCCGTCATCAAAACAAACGAAGCTGCCATCGCAACCTCTTCGCAGCTACCGCATCTGCGCCACATCTTTCTCATCATTCGCGAAAACCGGACATATGACGAGATATTCGGTGATCTCGCCAATGCCAATGGAGAGCCAAAACTCGCTCGTTTCGGCATGCACGGTTGGGCGGAAGAAGATCCGTCAATGCGTAATGTTGCCGTAACGCCGAATGCCCATGCCCTTGTCGAGCGCTTTGCCACCAGCGATAACTTCTATGTCAACAGTGATGTCTCTGCCGACGGCCACCGTTGGGCAGTGGGCATCGCTCCTGCTCCATGGATGAATATCGCATGGGTTTCCGGTTACGGCGGCCGTCGCACCAGCAGTGCGTTTAGCGCGGCGCCTGGACGTCGCGCCCTCGGCGGCGGTGCCGATGCGCCTATGCCCGAGGACGAACCGGAATTCGGCTCTCTTTGGGAGCATGTTGCAGGCGCGGGTTTACCGCTCATGAATTACGGCGAAGGACTAGAAGTTGAAGGCGGAGATGAGCGCGAAGGCACCGAACCGGAAGGCCAACGCCTCTATCTCAATTCGCCCGTCCCGCGGCCAGTTTTTGTCTCAACAGATAGAAAATACCCAACTTTCAATGTCGGTATTCCCGACCAGTACCGTTACGCTGAATTTCTTCGCGACTTCTCCCGCCGGATAAAGTCTGGGTACAACCCTGCGCTTACAGTAATCCGCCTGCCGAACGATCACACTGCCAAACCGCGCCCAGCCGATGGCTACCCGTACCGGGCTTCCTATGTTGCGGATAACGATCTTGCTCTCGGCAAAATTGTCGACACGATTTCGCGCAGTCCCATCTGGAAAGATAGTGCGATCTTCGTGATTGAAGATGATGCCCAGGGCGGCGTCGATCATGTCGATGCGCACCGCAGTCCGCTGCTGGTCATTAGTCCATATACTCGGAACGGATATATCTCCCACCGGCATACGAGCATGGCCAGCGTGCAAAAAACCATCTATGAATTGCTTGATCTCGGTCCTCTGAATCTTGAAGACGCGCTGTCGGCGGACCTGAGCGATATCTTCACACCTACGCCTGATCTCGCGCCTTTCACCTTTGTACCGCCTGATGCACGTATCTTCGTTCCTGCCCATGCACGTTTCGCGCATCCGAAGACCGCCGCTGAGAAAGCTGAGCTTCTCGACTGCGATGACCCAAATGAGATCGAAAAAGAATTTCACAATACCTCGAGGCGAACCGCTGGTAGGGCTGACCCTGACTGAATTTGGCTGTGGCCAGTTCAAAGAGGGATCCTGTTGTGAAATTTCTTATGTGAATGTTTCCTGAAAACCAAAGATGTCACTCCAAGTTGAGGCGTGCTAGCCCTCTTGCTTTGGCAGCATGATATGGATGAGCAAGCCTTGCGGAGCAATATTTTCGGCATGAATCGTTCCTCCATGGATTCGGATCACCCGATCGGCAATCGCCAACCCCAAGCCGGTCCCTCCCGATTCACGATCTCGGGCATCCGTTACTCGGTAAAACGGCTGGAATATCTTCGCGAGATCGCATTCAGGAACTCCGGGGCCGGAATCGCCGATAGTGAGTAAAACGAAAGACACACCTTCTACTGCCTTGGATTGGAGCGCGACTCTGACTGTTGTTCCAACTGCAGTGTAGTGGATCGCGTTCCGAACCACATTTTCGATCGCGCTGTACAGCAATTCCGCATTCCCGCGCACCAAACACTGGTCCTGTCTTTCCAGTGCCACAGCCACATTACGTTTTTGGGCTTCAAATCCAGCCTCGTAAGCAATTTGTAATACCAACTCTGTCAAATTTACCGGTGCCCTTTTAAAGGAAGTCTCAGCTGTGTCAAGTCTGGCAATGGTCAACAACCGTCCGATCATTTCGTTGAGTCGCTCAATATCCCGTTCCATGTGATCGAACGCGGGATCGGCGCCTCTTCTTTTGCGTGCAAGATCGAGTGCCACATTCAGTCTTGCTAATGGAGAACGCAGTTCATGGGAAATATCGTAGATGAGCTGACGTTGACGCGAGATGAGATCACCTATGCGGTCAGCCATGACGTCGAAGTCTTGCACGAGGGCGCCAAGTTCGTCATGTCGGCGTCCTATCTTCTCAGCTGCGCGAATGCTTAGATTTCCTGCAGCCAGTTGTTGTGAAGCTTCTCGCAAACGCAGAATCGGTGTTGTGAGGTAACGGGTGAGCAGGTAGCAAATGAAGCCCGAAACAAGAAGAGCGACACTAAATCGTAATGCGCTTGCTGCACGATCGATACCGAATGCGGCCCGAGGTCCCGCCGGAAGCTCCGTAGCGAAAATGTACTCTTGATCGTTGTGCCCCGGAAGCATCAAGGCGACGCGAACGATGCCGTACTTGACCCCGAAGTCGGATGTTCCTGTAGCCATTACATGCGTTCTCATACCGGCAAAGGTCCCGCAGTCGTTACCCACGACTGAGTGTCCGGCCAAATCAAAAAGACATGCTCGTAGTTGCGTATCGCGCTCAAACCTTGCGATGTAAGCCGATGCGGCAGGGACTCCTCCCCTCTCAAGTTCTGCGAGAGTGACCATGCCGGCGGATCGCGCTGTATCCGTTAAACTCGAATGCCATCGCGAAGGAACGTTTCCAGGGCCCAGGACAAATGTAATGATTAACGCAATGCCTGTGGCGATTGCCGTTGCCCAGAACCAGATAAATATCTTGAGAAAAAGGCTGCGTATGGTGAGCTTCATTTCGCCTCAGGTGCGCACTACGAAGAGATAGCCGCTGCCGCGGATAGCTTTGATTCGTTCACCTCCGTGATCCGATCCAAGCTTCTTGCGGATGTTGCTGATATGTACGTCGATGACACGATCGAAAGGGCCTAGCTTTCGCCCGAGAACTGTTTCGGTGAGTTGCTCACGTGTGACGACCTTTCCAGCATGCTGCAATAGCATTTCGATCAAAGTAAACTCTACGCTTGTTAGACCAAGCGGAATGCCTTGTAATCGGGCTTCCCGTGATGCTGGATCGAGACGTATGTCGCCGACGATCAATGGATCGGTTGTGACACGAATAGTGCGGCGCAGGATAGCGCGAATGCGGGCAATAAGTTCACGCGGATTGAACGGCTTCGGCAGATAGTCATCGGCGCCGATCTCTAAACCAAGGATCCTTTCAACATCTTCACCCCGGGCAGTCAGGATCAGCACAGGAATGGGCGACCGCGCTCGGATGCGGCGCAATACGTCAAGGCCGGCCATCCCGGGAAGCATCAGGTCAAGGATGACTAGAGCATGTTCCTGGGAGAGCGCCTGTTCAAGGCCGCATGGCCCATCATGCACAGCCTCGATCACAAATCCTTCAGTGCCTAAGCGTTCAGTGAGAAGTTCACACAATTCGACATCGTCATCGACGATAAGAACTCGATCCATTCGCGTAGCTACCGTAGCTTCGATACTAGTCCATTCCGCAGATCGCAACGTTGCCCTTTACAAAACTTTACCCTGCTTAACCAATCTTTATCGCATGCTCGATCTGCCAGTGCTGAAATCGAAACGTAACAACGAGGATCCCGAGATGAAGCATAGAGTAATTTGGTCAAGCATAGTGTTACTGCTGATTGCAACCGGTATAACCATCGCTCAGGCAGAAAGACAAAGATGGCGCGGATGGTGTGGTCGCGGATGGCACAACCACGCTCCCTTGGCTTATGTTGTGCATGAGTTGAACTTGAGTGATGCTCAGATATCGCAGATCAAGTCTCTGTGGGAAGTCGAACGTCCTACAATCTCGGCACAGTTCCAAGAAGTTATCGCGGATGGCAAAGAAATGGCTACAGCTACAGCCAATGGCAACCCCGACGAAAGCAGGGTAGAGGAAATTGCAGCGCGTCAGGGCGCCGCGATTGCAAAGCTTCTTGTTGAGAAGGAACGCCTGAGATCAAAAATCTATACATCGGTTCTAAATCGTGAGCAACGTATCAAGGCTGATGAACTCCAGAAGCAATGGATTTCTCGATTAGATCGAATTGCAGATCGGATGGAAAATGTCCAAAGCGGAAAGTAAGGACGTTCTCGTATCCCTTCCAGATTTAACTACCGGAGATTATTCATGCCTGAAAAACATCGCGTTAGCCTATCTCTACTGTCCCTTACTATTGTCTATGTTCTCTTCATGCTGGCTGGAGCGGCTAAGTTAAGTGCTGCCTTCCACATTCCACATGATGCGACCGCCTTAAGCTTCATGACGAAGAATCTCTGTGCGATTCAGTGGGGATCTTTCTGTGAATTGGCTTCGGCACTATTCCTGGGCATTTTCACAGCCACCTGTGTAAGCCGTATTCGATTGCTCGGCATTCATACAGCAGGAACGCAAATTGCTTCTCTCGGCAGCATTGGCACAACCGCAATGCTGGTCTTTTCCGCCTTGGCCAGTTGGTCTCTTACAAGGCCTGGGGTCGCCGAAGCTACAGGCGCTGTGAGTGTATTGCAGGCGTTCAGTTTCGATGGTGGTGGTCCCGGTTTCGCTGTATTTCTGGGACTCTTTGTCGCTGGTATATCCATCTCGGTTGGCCTGAAAGGACTGATACCCCGCTGGCTCTTGTGGCTCGGTATCGTCATCGCAGTCGCATGCGAACTTGCCTCACTGACATTGCTGAATTTCACAGCGGGCTATTTCATCCCAGTAGGTCGCTTTGTCAGTATTGTCTGGATGATCGGTATTTCTCTTAAACTACCGGTCAGCATCCCGCGCTCATTTGCTCAAGACTAAAACGCCTTTCAGTTAGGCCTATGCAGTGACTGAGAAAGGCTGATCAGGTTTTTGGGACGTACGCGAATCAGGCCGCCGCGCGGGCTGTCAATGTCTGTAATGAGAAAAAATGAGATTGACACAATGAGCGGTAGAACCAGAATCAGTTTAAATTTTCCTTGAGTGCGGTGCATGCCATAACCGATCAGCGCGTTCGAGGAGATTGCGATCATGAACATCAAACACCATGCCGCAACTGGGATCCGGTTCCACCACGCGGACTGGGTATACCCCTGAGAGTTCAATACATCGTTCATGCCCGAAACAGCAAGGGCGACGATGGGTGTCGGCTGTGCCAAAGCCGGTGCCTGCACGGCTGACCATAACTCGGTCTGCAGTCGAACTGTAGTGGAATTGATGGGTGCAAGCTGGCTCTCAGAGGAAGCCCGGTAGAACAGGACACGCTCATCGAGATAGTTGTTCAGCAGGGTTTTTACTCTCGTCGCGTCGGCAGCAGGTAGCAAGTTGGCCCGGAGATACTCGGTGCCAATCGCGTTGGCCTCTTCCTCCTCATAGTTTTTGCGCTGATCATACCGGTTGATGGCCATGGAAAAGCTGAATCCGATAATGAGGGCTAGCAGTGTCAATGTGGCAGCCAGAATGACACCGAAATCTTCGCGCTCCAGTTCATCAAGATTCTCTCGTCTTCTGCCAAACCACACCCCAATCCGCGTCGAGAGTGACAGCACGAGGAAAGAGAGCACAAAAAAGAGCAGTGGGAAGTTCAGCAGATTTTTCACGATGCTGTAGCTATGCCTCCCCTGCAAGTCAATTTACTGCTTTCCGGCCATCGCCTACTCGATGGGAAGATTCCAAAAACACCAAGGGTCACTGATAAAAAGTCGCGTTCACCGTGGCAGCTATTTCTTTTTCTGGATCCCGAGATGAGCGCGATTACGTCCAACGTCAGGCAATTTTATCTACTGCAGTTTCCATCAACATATCTGATTTTGGCCCGACGCGCAGGGCAAAATATCCCAGCAGGCCCGCAATCAGTGAGGCACATAGAACTGCAGTTTTGGCATTTGACAGGTGTGATCCATCTTCAAATGCAAGTGAACTGATGAAGATCGAGACTGTGAACCCGATGCCTGCCAGTAGGCCAACTGCGAACAATTGACGCCATGTAACATGAGTCGGCAGAAAAGCAATGCGACAGCGAACTGCCAGCCATGAGAATGCAACGATGCCGAGTGGTTTTCCCACAACCAGGCCGAGAATAATTCCCCAGGCAAGACGGCTTGTCAGCAAATCGCCGAATGCCCCTGTGGAGAATGTAACTCCCGCATTAGACAATGCGAACAATGGAAGCACTAGAAACGCTACCCAGTCCTCTAGTAGACGAGTGAGACGTTCTGCTGCGGACTCAGTGCCCTGTATCAACTCATCGAAAGCGCCTAGCAGATGTTTTGCTGTTTTTTCGTCCCCATCGGACAAGGCAGCACGGAATCTGTTTACCGTATCGGAGGCAATCTCCCGAAAGTCCGCCATGGACAAAGCTCGCGTGGTAGGAACCATGAATCCGAGGATTACACCCGCAATTGTGGCGTGAATCCCGGACCGCAAAGTGGCCACCCATACACCCACGCCGAGCACGAAATAAATGATTGGCTGCGTCACGCCAATCTTTTGAATGCCAAAGATAACAGCCAGAAGTAGCAGAGCTACAAAGAGAGATCTTCTATCCAGCGATCCGCTGTAAAAAATTGCAATTACGGCAATCGCACCAATATCGTCGGCGATGGCCAGAGAAAGCAGAAATATCTTCAGATTCGGCGAAATGCCTTTTACCATGGCGAGCACGCCGAGCGAGAATGCGATATCCGTAGCCATGGGAACTCCCCAACCATGCTCGCCCGCCTGACCCTTGTTCAAAAACGTAAATAACAAAGCAGGCACGACCATCCCGCCGATTGCAGCAAAGAGTGGCAAAGCTGCCTGGCGCATATCCGCGAGCGCCCCATGCTTTATTTCGTGTTTGATCTCCATTCCGACCAGAAAGAAGAATATGGCCATCAGAGCATCGTTGATCCATTCATGTACGGGCAAACGAAGCCTTGAAAGCGCAAGTTCCATTTCCCAAACGTGATGATAGGAGTCGCGCCACGGAGAGTTGGCCCATACCAGGGCAGCGATTGCCGCCGCGAGCAATAAGAAGCTGCTGATTCCCTGAATGTGAATGAAGCGCTGTATCGGCAGCACCACAGTGCGAGTGAGCACTGACTCACGAATCTTTATTTGAAGTGCTCCGTATGTACGAGGCGGTATAGGCATCTTCGCAACACACCTCAGGGATATTATGTCGACGACTTCATTTTTAGCATTAGTACCTGCACTTGTGTGAGAAAAGTAGTTTCTCGTTTCATTTGGGCTGGAGAAGTTAGCGCCGTTTCAGGGCTTCCAGCTCTTCGAGTGCAACGCGGCCAATCCGAACCCAGGAGCGCGGGACAAACTTCGATCTGCCAGAACTTTTCCACCCGTCTGACACTTTGCGCAATAATTGGTTTCGTTGTCCGCATAGCGAATCCGTTGGATCTTCTCAAGGCATCTGGGACATGGTTCACCATAGCGTCCATGCACAGCCATGTCTTTTCGAAATGCAGTGACTTTCTCCGGAAAGTGGACGTTCGCCTCATCTCGCAATCTGTCGATCCAGAGTTGGAGAGTATCCTGGGTCGCAGCAAAAAGCCTATTCCATTCATGTAGCTGTAGTTTATGCGTGAGCATGATCGGTGAGAGTTGTGCTGCGTGCAGAATCTCATCGGAATAAGCATTGCCAATGCCGCTCAAAATGCGCGGATCGGTAAGGGCGCGTTTGAGCGTGCGGTTTTCTATTGTAAGGGCGGCGCGGAAGGAATCCAGATCGCTTGCAAAAACATCGATGCCGCCCGGGTCGATGGAACCCAGTGTGTATTCACCTCTAAACACATGCAAAGATGCGCGTCGCTTTGTTCCCGCTTCAGTAAGGATCAGAGAGCCGTTGGGAAAGTCAAAGGCAGCTAGATGATTGCGTCCAGCCAGCTTCGCTCCTGGCGGCTTCCAATGTAATCGCCCGGCAATCATCAGATGGATAACAATCCAGAGATCGGCATCAATGCCTATGGCGATGCGTTTACCGATACGCCGCAGCTCGCGCACCACGTGGCCTTCTACACTTGCAATCGGCGGCTGGGCCGTCCGGAGGAGAAAAGCGCTCGCCAGCCTCACATGTTCCAGCGGCTGGCCGAGGATGCGCCGCTCCAACGCGCTGATGTAGGCCGCAATATCGGGCAATTCCGGCATAGCTGTATCACTATACCTTAGCTTCGCAAAGCGAGCCTTCTGTACCGGCCTTTTGGGTTTGACCGCAATATGTGTGCATCAGGCAGGATGTCATCGTGTGCGTCAGCTTGTAGATGTCATGCAGCGTATTACACAGTTTACACAGTGGAGACGCATCTTAACGGCGAGTGATCACGACGTCTCAAAGCTGCTAAGGCAGTTATCAGAAAATAAAACGGCGCCGCAGCTTTGAACTGCGGCGCCCGTTGTTTGTATATAGACTGCTTAAGTTAAAAACTGAACTTAGCGCCAAGTTGCAAACGGCGACCATCGTAGGAAGAAGTGACCTGGCCGAAGTTTCCGTCCGTGGAGTTTGCATCGATGTTTTGGAACTGCGTGTGGTTGAAGGTGTTGAAGGATTCAAAACGGAGTTCAAATTTCGGTCCGGTTTCACTGGCCGTAAGTGGAATGTTTTTATACAGGGACATATTGAAGTTAAAGAGCCCGGGCAGCACAACCGCGTCTTTTCCGGAATTGCCGAACCCTTGATTGGAGCCTCCATCCCACGGGGCGGCTGGACTTGCGAAAGAACTCGTGCTGAACCAGGCAGTTTGCTTCTTGGGGTAGGAGACCTTCGCCACCTGGTTCTCGCGGTTTGAAGTGCCGCCGCCCAGGCCAAGTACATCTGGACCTGTGTAATTGATTTTCTGCGGTATGCCCGATTGCGCGAACGTAATTCCGGAAAATACCCAGCCGCCAAGAACAGTACGCTCTGCTGTATTTGAGCTATGCAGGAAGAACGGGAGGTTATAGATATAACTCGCGTTGAAGATGTGACGCCGATCGAATCCGCCTGAACCGTAGTCATAAGCCGCGTTGAACGGATTGGAAAGCCCACCGAGGTCACCG
This sequence comes from Terriglobales bacterium, assembly GCA_963738095.1. Classification (GTDB taxonomy): domain Bacteria; phylum Acidobacteriota; class Terriglobia; order Terriglobales; family Acidobacteriaceae; genus Alloacidobacterium. Next base: position 113,638 of record CAVTVL010000016.1, on the reverse strand, counting down.
CTCACCATATCCAATTCATGCGACCATGTGTACGCCAGTTGTACGGTCCATCCATGCCGGTTCTCCATGCGCAGACCTGCCTGGAATGAGTTGTAGTTGAAATTGGTCTCGTTTTCCTGCTGGTTAATGTTGCTGAAGCCAGGAAAGAGACGATATAGGTTTGCATTAAGTGAGCCATTGGCGACACCCTGGCGATGGGTAAGGTCATTTAGCGGTAGAGTGTTGATCTGCCTGTCATCATTCTGGTCCCATCCTAACGAGCCGACATACTGGATGACTCCGACGACAGATGGTGCGAGTTGCCGTTGCACTCCCAGGCTGAACATGGCGGTTCCTGGAGGCGTGTACTCGTATTTGAGATTGGTAAGCTGCGAGGGGAAGGTTTGGGAGGTTGTTGATCCAGTCAAGGCGCTGGTGTTTGGATTCGAGAAGTAAACGTTGGTGGCGGAAGGCTGATACGCAAAGGGCGGATTCAGGGCCGCGTTGTACACGTCGTTGCCTTGGACTCGCTCAAAGAACATACCAAAGCCGCCACGGACAACCGTCTTACCGTCTCCCCTGACATCGTAGGCGAAACCGACTCTCGGCTGCCAGGTAATGTATCTATTCTGGACGTTTCCACGGGGGAAGCCATTGACACCGGCTTCACGGATGCCGTTCAGGTAGAAGGGCTGGCCATTGAAATTCGTAAGCGAAGCAGGATTTAAAGTACCGTCTGAATTGAGCGGATATCCCTGCGACGTGTCATATTCTGCGGGAACGAAATTCGCAAATTGGTCAAATCGCTCAAACGCATGCGGCAGGCCATCGAAGCGCAAACCGAGGTTCAGCGTTAATTGAGGCAAAATGTGCCAGTTATCGTTGCCGTAGAAACCGTAGTTGTTGTTGACCCAGTGCTTGCCAGCCAGAAACTCCAATTGAGTAAAGTTGGCGGCATCGCCGAGCAGAAAGTTGATATAGGAATCCTGGGAGAAAGTGCTGTTATTGAAAACGGCTGTACCTTGGGTGTTAGCCTGCAATTGCTGGTTTTTGACGGCATGCAGCCAGCTGAAGCCAAACTTGAACTGGTGTTTTCCGTGGGTCCAGGAGAGGTCGTCACGGGACTCATAGCCGAAGTAGGAGTTCTTCCAAGGGAAGTAACTGGAGCTCCAGGTTGTGTTGTAGGGAGCCTGTAATTGGATCTCCGGCATGCGGCTGCCTATGTTATTAGCAACGGGGAAGAAACTCGTTGCCGACCATCCGTCCGGCTGCGCGGAAGTACCGACAGGATCAAGATTGATGGTGTTGCCACTGAAAAGGAAAGAGGTCTCATTGAGTAGTGATGGCGTGTAGGTCTGTGTCAGTTTCAGACTGGACGACCACGACGGATTGAGCATGGCAGTGCCCACGGTCGGATAGGTACTGTCACCCCACAACGGCGGATAATACGTCTGGGTTACCGCATCGTGAAGGTAATGGCCGCTGAACTGATACTTCTGATTGAAGGAGTGATCGATGCGCACGACATCTTCGCGAACATCTGTGGGTTGCGGGATTGACGAAATGTACTGGCTGGTTCCCAGGTTCGGTTTGGGGAAGGTTCCTGTATTCAGCTCCAGGACTGAGTTGGGATCGATCAAGTTGGCAGGGACGGTGTTGCTGGGGAATGGCTGTCCGGGCGTTAGGCCATCCTGCGCGTACAAAGCAAGCTTAACCGGATCAGTGGTGATGGGAACGATCGGGACCTTTCCGTTAGCGGGCACCTGATATGCCAACGGCTGTCCGGCAACTGGAAAATTATTGGCAGCAATCGTGTTCGCAATGGCAGGCGAACTTCCCTGAATCAGCCGTCTCCATTCTTCGTTGACAAAGAAGAATGTCTTATTGCGTGCATCGTTATAGACATGCGGAATCCACACTGGGCCGCCGATGTTGAAGCCGGGTTCATTCAAGCGGAACTCAGGCCGTGGCTTGCCGGCGAAGTTAATGAAATAGTTGTTAGCATCGTAGTCTTCGTTCCGGTTGAAGTACCACGCTCCACCATGGAAATCGTGCGCGCCGGACTTCAACACCATGAGGATGGTTCCACCTGAGCCAATGCCGTAATCCGGTCCGTAGTTGCTGTCGAGTGTCTGGAATTCTGCAAGCGCGTCGATAGAGGGCAGGGAACTAAAGCAGCCGCCGCAGCCGCGATCGTTCAGTTCGCCTCCGTCCAACATGTAGATGTTGTGGCTTGCTCGCGTGCCGTTGAAGCTGATGCCGTTTGCGGAGGTGAGGGCATTCACACCGCTAAAGGACGGCAGAGTATTAGACTTGCCCATTCCCAGAGCTGCGAGCGAGGTCACATTGCGGCCATTGGTCGCTAACTGGGTGACCTGTGCACCGCTGATCAGGTTGCTGAGCTCATTGGTTTCTGTCTGAACCTGCAGAGCATTCGCCTGGACCGTGACCGTCTGTCCTTCTGTACCGATTGCAAGGGAGATATCTTCCCTTAGGGTCTGGGCAGTGTTCACGACAATGCCGGTACGGGTGTATTTTTGAAAGCCAGTGGCCGAGGCGCTCAGTGTCAGGTTTCCAACGCCCACGTTGGCGAATACGTAAATTCCCGCGTCATTCGAAACTGTCTGTCTCGCTTGTCCGGTGGCCGGGTTTGTGAGAGTGATATTGGTGTTGGGAACGGACGCGCCGCTGGGGTCTACCACTGTTCCTGTTATCGTTGCGTTTTCCTGCCCCCGTGCGTTGGGAGCAAGTATCAGAGCGAGGGCAACAACACTCGCCAATATAATTCGTGAACGAAGCATCTTAACCTCCTGCATATGTAAAGCAATGTTGCCGTAACCTCTCACTCGTCCTGGTTACGGTCTCTAATTTTTGTTAGTCCAGGCAGTGCTTCCGGGTGAAACATTTCTGGGATTAAAGAGTGGTTTTCGGAAACGTTTTCTCTATCCCTTAACTAGTTGACATTGACAGCTGAAGCAGACAAAAAAATCCCTTTAGTCCGGAGCAGTCCTGTGGGCGATATTTGTGTACAGGACTTCTCAATAAGGTAAATGTTTACCGAGCGTGGATACTAAATCCTTGTAACAAAAGCTGTCAAGCATCTCTTACGGAATTTGATGGGCTGGAGCCGCGGGTCTTTTCTTTGCGTACAGGATCGATTTCCTTGCAGGACGAAGTAGGATGTGGAGGTGGAAGCAACTCGAGCTATGTCGAATTATCCGAAGACCATAGAGATACCAAATCGGGCCCAACACCGGTTCTCACAAATAGCACGCTATTAACTGCTATCTCTCGCATCGGATGCCTTTGCATGCGTGTCGTTTGATTATGTCAAAAAGGGACAGGACTGCAATTAGGGCCGCTTATTCCCGGAAGTACAAACCACGCCGATTGGTTTAGGGGGTGCACAGGCAACCGTCACGTTGTCTGAGCCAAACCTCAGACAACGTGTGGGTATGCGTTCACTCTGATTGTATTCGAAACGTATCTTGTGAAAGATTTGGACGAAAGATAGTCTACATCCCAAACAAATCTCCAACTAAACATCGGCTTGGCTTCGTTATCTGGGTAATGCAGTTCCGAAAGATCGTGATGCTATCGCGCCTAATAGCCCATACATATCCACCGTTGAGGAAAAATCATGCTCGCAATGGATCGTCGCAATTTCATCTCTGGCATATTGGCCACTGCATTTACCGCTCACGCGGTTAAAGCAAGTAAATCGGAGAGTACTGCGCCCTCTCAGGATTCTCGCTCATCCGGCCCATTGAAAATCACAAGTGTCGAATTGATTGAACTGAATGGCAAATATGTTGACGAAGCCGGCATAAATCGGCAGCAGCAGGTGAACCCACTTGATGTCTACGACGATCTGCGGCCAGCGTCTTACTCCGACAAGCCGGCAGGAAAGAAGGAGTTTTCGACCAAGGCAATTTATCTCAGCATCAAAACTGCCGATCTCGAGGGTCTCTACGGCCCGATTGAGGAAGATGCGGCTTACATTGTTCATTCGGATCTAGCGCCATTCATCATCGGAAAGGATGCGCTCGCCGGAGAAGCGCTGTGGGATGAGATATACCGTTCGAATCGTCATTCACGAAACGGCATTTTCATGATGGCTATCAGTGCTGTCGACAATACCCTGTGGGATTTGCGTGGACGCTATTATGGGGTGTCTGTATATCGATTGCTCGGTGGCCCTACGCGGGCGTCGGTCGAGATGTATGCCAGCGGTCTCGGATTCTCAGTAGAGCCAGAAGCCGTGAAGACCCGTTGCCTGAGTCTGCAAAAGGAAGGCTTTCGCTATCAGAAGTGGTTTATGGCATACGGTCCCGGCTCTGGCCCTGAGGGCATGCGGAAAAATGTGGAGATGGTGCGTATTCTGCGTGAAACACTCGGCGATGATACCGAATTGATGTTCGACGCATACAGCGGCTGGGACCAGAGCTACACGCTTGAATGGGCACACCAGGTCGAGAAGTATCGCCCACGTTGGATTGAAGAGGCAACGCATCCAGAGAAGATAGAAAGTTTTGCCATGATGCGGAGGAGCACAACGATTCCAATCGCAGCCGGCGAGCACTTTTATGGGCGATGGGAGGTGGAGCGATATCTTCAGGCTGGTGCTCTGTCAGTTGTGCAGGCCGATCCGGAGTGGTGTGGCGGCGTTTCTGAACTGGTAAAGATTGGCGCCATCGCGTCGCTGCATGATGTGCCAGTGATTCCACATGGACACAGCCTCCGGGCAGCAATCCATGTGATCGCGAGCCAGTCGCCGATGACGTTTCCCATCGGGGAATACTTGGTCAATAAGATGAAGCACTATTACCATTTCGAGAGCAATCCCCTGGTTCCAGAGCGGGCGCACATTCTGCTTCCCACGGGACCCGGGTTTAATGTGCAACTCGACCCATCAAAGATTGAGTCCCGCAGGGTGCTTACATTCTGACGAACTTATGGAGAGCTAGGCGACTGTGTTTGAAAGCGTTCCGATATGTTCGATCGAAATATGAATCTCATCTCCACTATGCAGCGTAAATGCATCCGGAGGGACGATGCCGGTTCCTGTCATTAAAAAGCTACCGTATGGAAAGCTGTTGTCGCGATAAAGGTATTCGACCAGAGATTGCGGTTCTCGCTTCAGCTCTGTAAGAGCGGTTTTGCCGGTGAAAGCTATCTCCTTGCCACGAAGGATCTTGATCTCAATCTGGGTATCCTGCGGCAGAGGACCAGGTCTGAGCAGAATGCATGGACCAAGCGCGCAGCTACCGTTATAGACCTTGGCCTGCGGCAGGTAGAGTGGATTTTCTCCTTCGATGTCACGCGAGCTCATGTCGTTTCCAATCGTGTAACCGACAATCCTGCCGCTGCTGCTCGACACCAGAGTCAACTCCGGCTCGGGAACGGACCACTTCGCGTCACTGCGGATGCGAACCTTGTCTCCATGACCGACGACACGTCGCCCGGTTGCCTTAAAGAATAGCTCTGGACGTTCAGCGGAATAGACGCGATCGTAGAAATTACCGCCTCCGGCATCTTTTGACTCTTCCATGCGAGCGGTGCGGCTGCGATAGTACGTCACTCCGGACGCCCATACCTCTTGGTTTTCAATAGGCGGCAAGGTGGCTGCTTCAGAAAAATCATTTGAGTGAGAATATTTTTTCACGGCTGCGAGGCAATGGTCATAAAGATCGTCGCGCGCGATAAGCGCATCCCATGTTACGTCTTCAACACGATAAAAAGAGCCTTCAAAGGAGATGAAGTTACCGTTGTCGGTGCGATAAAGTTTCATTTCTAATTTGTATCGCTGATCATGGAATTCAGGTTAAGAATTATTGAGAAACAGGAGCTGTTATAGTTGCGATTCGTGCGATCAGCTTTCTGGGCGACTTCCGACTCAGATGCCCGGTTTGGCCAAGGTGGCAGTCAGCAAAGTGAGCAGAAATCCCCCAAATTTTTAGAGAATAGATTTAGTTGAGCCCGGCCAGATCGTTGCCTTTATTTGTGACGACGGTATCTGCTATGTACTTGCCGATGGCAAGCGATGCGGTAGCTGCAGGAGACGGAACGTTGCATACGTGAACGATGCCGTCCGTATAGGCGAAGCGAAAGTCGTCAATCAGTTTGCCATGGATATCGAGAGCCTGTGCGCGAACTCCAGATCCACCCGGCATCAGGTCATCGGAGGTGAGATCGGGCATAAGCCGTTGTAGCGCCCGGACAAAGGCCGGCTTGCTCCACGAACGATGATATTCGCTCACCGACATAAGCCAGTGTTTTGCGGCCATGATTCTGAAACCCGGGAACGTGAGGTACTCAATCACGTCTTTTGCCAGAAATGATGTCTTTGAATATCCCTCTCGTTTGAGCGCAAGGACTGCATTCGGGCCTGCTTCCACCCCGCCTCCAATGCGTCTTGTGAAATGAACGCCCAGGAAAGGAAATCTTGGATCAGGTACCGGGTAGATTAGCCCTTTGATATAGTGGTGCTTCTCGGGCACAATGTCATAATATTCGCCGCGAAATGGCACGATCGTAAGATCAAGGTCGGCTTTCGCTAGACGGCTGATACGATCGCTGTGCAGACCTGCGCAGTTGATCACAAGACTTGCTTCAATGGATCCTCGCGTGGTTTCGACAATTGTCAATGTGCCGTAGCGTTTAAGCCCGATAACCTCGTGCGAGAGGTGAATCACTCCGCCTCCGGCGGTTATGAGCTCTGCATACTTTGCTGAGACTTTGGCATAATCAACGATTCCAGTACCAGGCACGTGTATGCCCCGAATCCCCGCGGCATGCGGTTCGAGTTCCCGAATCTCTTCGCCGTTCAACATGCGAAGGCCTTTCAGCCCATTGCCCTGCCCGCGTACGTATAACTCTTCAAGGCGCGTGATCTCATCTTCCGCAGTCGCCACAATTATTTTGCCGCAAATATCGTAAGGGACCTCATTCTCCTGGCAAAAATGCACAAGCGCATCCGCGCCTTCAACGCAAAGACGGGCCTTAAGACTTCCGGGCTTGTAATAGATTCCGGAGTGTATGACGCCACTATTGTGGCTGGTCTGATGTCGGGCGAGCTCAGCCTCTTTCTCAATGATGGCCAGTGAGATGCCGGGAAAACGTCTCGTGAACTCAAGACCGGTCGCGAGCCCGACAATTCCTCCGCCGATGATTGCAATAGATGGTTTTGACATTGAATCCGTATGAATGGAGTAGCCTGCGAGGGAAGCTACTCGGAGACAGCGCGTAACACTGTGCCGGGTCGTTCATTTGCATCCCGGATCGATGCTGGAGAAAGTCTCTGAGTTTTTTTCAACCACTCAGCTGCCAGCTGTTCCGCCTGGAGTAGTTGCTCCATCGTCAGTGCTTTTCCAACACTCTTGCAGGTTCGCGATATTTGCTGGCTCGCAATCAAGTACCATTTATATGCCTGTATCAGATCCTTGGAATCAGACCTGCGCGTCCAGTAATACCGGGCCAGTTCGAGTTGCGCTGCCGGTATTCCCTGTTCAGCAGCTCGTTGGTACCCAACAAGAATTGAAGCGCTTTGCAAGTCCTGGCTCGCGTTGTTCTGTGCGAAACTACTGCCTGCTGACTCCGGAGAACTGGTCCGGCTAAGAGTCATGAACAAAAGCTCAACTCGGCTTGAGACGCCGAGCTTGTCGTAAATCCGAAAAAGATAGTTCTTGACAGTGTGCTCGCTTAGATTCAATCGCTTGGCAATTTCACGATTGGTCATGCCTTGAGCAACGCAGCCTACAACTTCCATCTCTCGCTTCGAAAGCTGGTCAATACCCTGAGCATCGACAGCAGAAGGATTGCGCGAGGCGGCCAGAGCCTCAACGACCAGACCCATCTGCTGGCTGTTGGCCCAGATTTGCCCCTGATGCACTCTTCTTATGCACTTGCTTAAGATTTCCATCGAATCCTGTCTGCTTAACACTCCCCGGGCGCCGGCGCGAAATGCCTCCAGAATGGATTCAGGTTTAGAAGAATCTAGCAGCATCACTGCGCGGACATGAGGGTGCGATGCGTGCACTTCTCGCAGGGTTTCAATTCCCCCCGAAGGCTGCTCGTTTAAATCGGAACTGAGCAGAATGACATCGATATTTTTCAGGTCCGATCTGGCGCCTAGATCCTGCGAATCCGAACTGAGGACTTCTAAAGCGCCGTCACGTCTCAATGCATCGGCGAGCAGCTGGGTGTGGAGTCGAGTATCGTCTGCCACGAGTACGCGAATTACTACCTCTAAGGTTTTGTCGCGCATTGGCCTGCTCATGGAACCTCTATGCAACTTGAGTCGAATTCTTTTCGTCCAAGGGAAAATGTTGCTTTGTCAGGCAGCTTCAAATGTAGCTAACCAAGGAACGATATTGTCTATTTTCTGTCCGACAACTGTTTTCTGCCGCTGCTGCGCATATTCGCCGCCGCAAGTACTAAGTACTTGTATTATCTACGATAATCATCGGTGATGATGTACGCAAGCGCATAAATTTGCAAGTCAAACTCTCGATTGCCAGTCAACCGCCGCGGTTTACACGTGCACCCGGTTCGTCCCGATACGGATAGGCGCGCTTTGGTTCACCGGCTTTTATTGAAGAGAATACCTTCTCTAAGTAGCTATCCTCTATATAGTGGTTAAAAGCATCTAGTGGGCAGGAGAAATGCTTCGCTGAGATGCTATACCTCTTGCAGCAGTCTGCATGCAGATGTAATCTGAGTTCACTTAAGGGCAATCCGGCTGTCGCAGACAGTCTCCCACCCCCTGCCCGAATCTCCCCGCACGTAGGTCGTTGGAATTGCAGAAGCCCGCAAATGGCTGCAAAGCTGACGTTTGAGTTCCGCTAACGATTTCTGTGCTGGAAAAGCAGAGTCTCGTTGGCAATATTGATGATCGTTAAGGGTCAACGAATGTGACTCAGAGGGCGAAGCTATGTACGACGGCAATCAACTACAGGAATTTCCGCGATCAGAAGTAAGTGCTGAAAAAGGTGGCGAAAGGTGGTGTGCTGTGTACACCCGTGCCCGGCACGAAAAGGTTGTGGCTAATCGGCTCTGTGAAAAAGGCGTGACTACCTTTTTTCCGATGGTCACAGAAGTACATCACTGGAGCGACAGAAAGAAAACTGTAGAACTGCCACTATTCAGTACTTATCTATTTGTCAAGCTGATGCCCAGCAATGAGGATCGTCAGAAGGTTCTTCGAATCGACAGCGTCCTGGGGTTTGTCGGAACTCCCGGGTGGGGTACGCCGATTCCCAACGAACAGATAGATGCGGTTCGAACACTGGTAAATGTGCAATTACCCTTTGCCTGTCATCCTTTCCTCAAAACGGGCCAGCGTGTGCGAATCCGTAGCGGCGCCTTAAACGGTCTCGAAGGGATTCTCCTATCTCGAAAGGGAGATCGCAAGTTAATCATCTCTGTGGATGCGATGCAGAGATCTCTCGCCGTCCAAATCGACGGGTATGACGTCGAACCCATCTAGAATACTGCTGTTTTTTGTGTGCCCCTTGTCAAGAGTCAATCTGTGATAAATAAAACAACTGAAACAGCAAGGCTTCTTGTCGTCAGCCATGACTCTGCCGTTCTCCGCCCACTCTGGCTGATCGGAGAATCGAACTGCTGGCAGTTTGAAAGCGCCACGAATGCATGGGAAGCGATGGAGCGAGTGCAATCCGGAGTAACCCCCGATCTGCTCCTGTTGGATCTGCCTCAGGGAGATGCAGATGGCTTGCACATTTTGCGCTGGCTGCGTCGGCTCCGCCCTGCATTGCCGATTATCTTGATCGCCCATCCTGAAGATGTTGGCAGGAAGCAAGAGGCGATTCGCATGGGTGCACGGGATTACCTTGTCAAGCCGCTCGATGACCACCAGCTTGAACGAGTCATCCAGCAATATCTCTCCCAATCAAACGAAGCTTTCGAGACTGATATTACGAGTGACGATGTCGAACTGGTCAGCAGTGATAACTTCTTCATCGGTATCAGCCCCATCATGCGCAGGCTCCGTGCGCAGGCATCTTTGCTTGCAGAGGCCAATGTGCCGGTGCTCATTCTTGGCGAGAGCGGGAGCGGAAAAGAGACCACGGCACGTTTACTTCACAAGTTATCTGTGCGTTCCGGATTTGAGTTCGCGAAGGTGAATTGTGCAGCACTCCCCAGCGATCTTTTGGAGAAAGAGCTCTTCGGATACCGTCGAGATGGAACAACGGGGCCCGCGCGAATCAAGGTAGGCAAGCTGGAACTCTGTGCCAAAGGCACGATTCTCCTGAATGAAATTACTGAAATGTCGATGGACCTGCAGGCAAATTTAGTACAGGTCCTGCAAAACAAGCGGTTTATTCGGCCAGGAAGCTCCATTTCCGTCGCAATAGATGTCCGTATTCTCGCTTCAAGCACCGCGAACATTGAACATGCGCTGTCTGAAAACAGACTTCGTGAAGACCTCTACTACCGTCTGAGTGCCTATACGATTCATGTGCCCTCCTTGCGGGAGCGCAAGGAAGAACTTCCGCTTCTTTTACGCCACTTCATGCACCAGCTCGCTAAGCACTATGGCTTGTCTCCACGCGACTTTTCGTCGGCGGTAATCGAGGCCTGCCAATCGCATGCTTGGCCGGGTAACCTGCGGGAATTGGAAAACTTCGTGAAGCGGTACCTCATGGTGGGGGATCGGAAGCTTGAGTTCGAAAGAAGCCAATTGAATCTCGATGAGGTTAATCAGAGCTCCGGGTTGGCTATGCCAGGAGGTTCCAACCGATTGTTGGCGCCACTGGTGCAGTCTCGTGACAGAGCTTCTAGTTCTGACTCGCTTAAATCTCTCGTGCAGAGTGTCAAGTTAGAAGCAGAGAAGAATGCTATCGCTGCTGCTCTCGAGAAGACGGGGTGGAATCGAAAAGCCGCTGCGCGCCTGCTCAAGGTCAGCTATCGGACACTCTTGTACAAGATCGAACAGTATCAGATGAGATCATCGGATCCCGCTCTCTTTCCGGGTGGTAATGGGCTAAGAAGCAAGGGGAACGGATTCCGCGGTGATGATCGCTCAGATTGAGCTGGATCGCGATAGTCACCTTCAAGATCATTGACAGGATTCTTTATGAAAAACAGTGCCAATCAATCCATACACTTAGGTCTCGCTTTTCTTGTTTTTGCTGGTTCATTGTGGGCGCAAACACCTGCCCCCAGCCAGACTGACGATCCGCATCCGGCTCCTCAAGCAACCGCTGCACTTGCGGAGTCTCTTGGCTCGTTAGCAAACAAAGCACACGACAACAGTTTTGTTATTGGCAATGATGATCTCTTGTCGATCAATGTGTGGAAAGAGCCAGATATCTCTCGGTCGATTCCGGTGCGATCTGACGGAAGAATTTCCCTGCCTCTGGTAGGTGAAGTACAAGCAGCAGGTCGAACTCCTCTACAGCTCGAACAAGAGATTACCAGTAAGCTGCGGAACTATATTGAGCAACCGGAAGTCACGGTGATGGTTCAGCAGATTAACAGCGAGAAGTACAACATCCTGGGGCAGGTAGCAAAGCCCGGCTCGTACTCCTTGGTTCGGGGCGCCACTATTCTTGACGCTATTGCGGCTGCAGGCGGATTCAGGGACTTCGCCAAGCAAAAAGGGATTTATATTCTTCGTCAGAAAACCGGTAGTGGCGAATCACGCATAGCCTTTAACTATAAGGATGTAATCAAGGGCAAGAATCCCGAGCAAAACATCAAGCTTGAGCCGCGCGATACGATCGTCGTGCCTTGAGGACAGTCTTATGTTTACACGCATTTATTTAAGTTTCATGCTGTTCGCGGCAATACCTGTCTGGTCTCAGGTGACCACCACCATGATAGACGCCGCTGCAACTCCAGAGAACGAAACGCTGATGCAGACACCACCACCTATAAGCGGCGAAGCCTACCCCACAGTGATTGGATCTGAAGTACGATCAAATTATCTGCATGCTGGTTTGATCTTCAATACGGCATACAGTGACAATGTGCTGTCAGGCGCGGGTACAAGTCCGGTCAGCGATACAAGCTACTCGCTTTGGCCCACAATTTCACTCGACCAGACCACCCCGCGGCTGCATCAGACCCTCACCTATAGCCCAGGGTTCACGTTTTATCAGCACACCAGTGTGCGAAATGAACAGGATCAGAATTTATCTCTCGACTTCCAATATCGTTTGAGCCCACACATAACACTCAGTCTGCGGGATGGCCTTCGAAAGAGTTCGAACATATTTAATCAGCCCTACCCTCTTTCGGGAGGGGCGATATCCGGTTCGGCACAGTCTGCACAGCTAGCAGTTGTTGCTCCACTCGCGGATCAGCTCAACAATACCGCGAACGCTGAGTTGGCATATCAATTTAGCAGGAATGACATGATCGGCGGCTCCGGAATGTTTGCGACTCTGCATTATCTCGACCCGGATCAGTCGGCTGGCCTCTCCGATTCGAATTCTCGCGGGGGTTCAGCTTTCTACAGCCACAGGCTCGCCAAGACGCAGTACTTAGGCGCGACATATGAGTATTCAGATATTTTGGGTGACTCTCCGAATGGACAGAACGAGGCTGAGAGTCAGACCCAGACACATTCCATCTTGGCCTTTTTCACAATTTATCTGAAGCCGAATTTGTCCCTGTCTTTGTCGGGTGGTCCGCAGCACTTTGAGGTATTTCAGCCCTCAGTGACTACCATACATTCCTGGTCTCCCGCCGTGACAGCAAGCATGGGCTGGCAGGGGCAACGTAGTAGTTTTGCAGCCAGTTATTCGAGAATCGTTAGCGGTGGGGGGGGCTTGGTCGGTGCCTACTATGCGAATAGCGCCGATGTCTTTGTCCGACATCTGATAGCGCGCACATGGACTATCGGAGCCACAGGAAACTATGCAATCACGGAGAATGTAAGCTCCGCGTTGGCCGTGTCCAATCCAGGAGGGCACACAGTGTCTGAAAGCGTCTCAGTCCAACACCCAATCAGCGAGCACCTGAACGTGGAATTCGGCTATACCCATCTCCATCAAAGCTACAGCGGCATCCCGGTCATATCCAGCGCTCCAGATGCAAATCGCGAATACATCTCGGTTTCATATCAACTCACCAGGCCACTGGGAAGATAATCATGCAGGAAGTCATCGAAGAACAAAAATCCGAACAGTTTGACATCCAGCGATATGTGGATATAGTTCGCCGTCGCCACATACCTTTCTTGATATGTCTATTTGCCGGCTGGATTGTGGTCTGGGGAGCCAGCTGGGTTCTGCCCGTGCGCTATAAGTCCGGCACGCTGATCCTGGTTGAACAGCCGACAATGCCAAAGGATTATGTGGTACCAAATGTCAGCGAAGACTTACAAGATCGGTTGCAAAGTATCACAGAGCAAATCCTCAGTCGGACGCGCCTTCTGCTGATCATCGATCAGTTGAACCTCTATGCAGATACCCACAAACATAGTACCCCGGATGAAAAAGTCCGGCTCATGCGGAAAGACATCAACATCGAACTTGTGCGTGGCGCGCAAAACGAGATCACGTCATTCAATATTAGTTATTCAGCAGGCGATCCCCGTATTGCTCAGAGAGTAACCGGCGAACTGAGCAAGCTTTTCATCGACGCAAACCTCGAAGTGCGCCAGCGGCAGTCGGAAGACACTACTAAGTTCCTCGAGAACCAATTGGAGAGTGCGCGAGCGACCCTTGCAGAGCAGGAAGAAAAGGTCCGAGTGTTTAAGGGACAGCACATGGGTGAATTGCCTGGACAGCAGGCGAGCAATCTCCAAATATTAAGCGGACTTCAATCTCAGTTGGGAAATGAACAGGATGCGCTTAATACTGCGCAACAGCAAAGAGTCTACCTGCAAACCTTGATCAACCAGTACCGGAGTCTTCAGGGGACATCTAAAACCGCTGATGGAACCCCTACACGCTTGCCTGCGATTGATCAGGAACTCGACAAACTGAGGGCAAAGTTGGCGGATCTCAGCTCTCACTACACGGATCAATATCCCGATATCCGTAACTTGAAGAGCCAGATTGTTAGAACGGAAAAGACGAGGAACGATCTCATCGTCGAACTGAAGAAGAAAGCCAGTGTTGCTACCCAGTCTGACAGCGGTATATCTGTATCGGATGTAGTAGATCCATCGCAAAACTCACCCCTCTTGCAACTGCAAAGTCAGCTGCACGCCAATCAGGCAGAAATTACGAATCGGGAACAAGCAGTCGCCGGTCTGAAAATCAAAATTAACGACTACCAGACTCGCTTAAACCAGGAGCCAGCGCGCGAGCAGGAAATGGCGGATTTGACCCGCGGCTACGATCAATCCAAGGCCAATTACGATGATCTGCTTAAAAAGAAGAACCAATCAGAGATGGCGACAGATATGGAGCATCTGCAACAGGGGCAGCGCTTTAGAGTACTTGATGCACCCAGCCTGCCGCTGAAGCCGGATTTTCCCAATCGAATCAAGTTCTGTGGGCTCGGTGTAGGCCTCGGGCTCGTGTTCGGCGTCATGGTGGCTGGAGTACTTGAATTCATGGATGATCGCCTGCACAGCGAAAAAGAAATTAAAGACCTGCTGCCGATAGCTGTAATCTCCGAGATTCCGGAGATATTGAGCCCATCGGATGAGCGAACTGGCAAGAAGAGAATATTGCTGGGATGGGGTATGGCTGCGGGAGTAGCTGTAGTTATCTTGGTAGGTTCTGCCTTCAATTATCTACATAGTTAAGGTCCACACTCCTAATGTACAAGACCTTTTTTCATCTCACCCGCAACCCGTTCGAGCTTACGCCCGATCCTTCATTTCTTTTTTCAACCCAGCGGCATAATGAGGCGCTCGCAGCGCTCTACTACGGAGTGCGGCGTCATAAAGGGTTTGTCGTAGTGACGGGAGAGGTAGGGACTGGAAAGACCCTGTTGCTTCGGTGCCTGCTCCGACTGCTAAGTCAGAGCAAAGATATTGCTTACGCATATCTCTTCAACAGTCTGCTCTCTCCGACCGAGTTTTTACAATACATTCTCGCCGACTTTGGGCTTCCCACTTCTGGTAAGAACAAAAGTGAGTTGTTGTTTGACTTAAGTCATTTCCTGATATTGAGAGGATCGCAGAAGCTTACGACTGTCCTTATTGTGGATGAAGCCCACCACTTGTCTGCGGAAATACTTGAAGAGGTGCGCCTTTTGACGAACCTGGAAACAGCTGAAGACAAGTTGCTGCAAATCGTCTTAGTCGGCCAACCTGAGTTGGACGAAAAGCTGGATTCCGTGGGGCTTAGACAACTCAAGCAGAGAATCGCTCTTCGTGCACGCCTTGACTCGCTGGATGTGAACGAAGCCAGGGGCTATATAGAACGACGCTTGCAGATTGCGGGTGCGGCTAAGGTAAATGCGCTATTCCCCGCGGAGACGATTGCGGCTATATATCATCATTCGCGAGGCTTTCCCCGCTTGGTCAACACGATTTGTGAAAATGCTCTGATTACCGCATATGCAAGGCAGATGCAAAGCATTACGCCAGACATCATAGAAGACGTGGCGAAGGAGCTTCGTCTTGACGTGGGGCGATCGCTCGAGCCAGAAAGAATTGAAAGTCATAACGAGATCGATATCCAACGAGCAACAAATGCGCTTCTGGATATGTATTCCGCAAGTGAATCGGATCTGGATATGCCAGAAGCTGTTCAAGTGAGCAAAAATGAGCCGTATATTTGATGCGTTACAAAGAGCCGAAGGCGAACGCTCTGGAGTTGATTGTTCGTCGTCGGCGGTGACCGAACTGCTGCAGCTTGTCGAACGCCAGGCTGTGTCCGAATGGGAGATCGCAGCACGTCCAGACTCGACCAGCCCGACTGAAACTCTAGGTCATGACAAAGCACTCGCATCCCCCGCGTCACGGGTTAGAGCAGAGCTTGAAACGGCTGTGGCGACCGAACCTTTGTCGACTCATAAGGATGTAGATCAGCTCGAGCGGTTTGAGTCTCGGCAGATATCGGTTACTCCTCAGAGCCAGCTGGTTTGTTTTACAGACAACGAAAGTCTGGCTGCGGAAAAATTCCGTTTCCTGGGTGTGAGGCTTCGTCATCTACGGCGGGAACAGGCTCTTAAGAAGGTACTAATTACGAGCACGATTCCTCATGAGGGCAAAAGCATGGTCGCTGCCAATCTGGCCTGTACGCTCGCTCGGAAAAAAGAGCAGAGGACCTTACTATTGGAAGGTGATGTGCGTCGGCCATCTTTATCCAAAATGTTCGGGATGGATAAGATTCACGGTATCTGTGAGTATCTGCAAGGCGATGATAGCGAAATAACTAATATCTATCATTTTGAAGATCCGGGTTTTTGGTTCTTGCCAGCAGGCAATGCTTCGGGCAATCCTCTGGAAATCCTGCAATCCGGAAAACTGCTTGCTTTGATGGATAAGCTGGACAAGTTGTTTGATTGGATTATCATCGACTCCCCCCCTGTGTTGCCTTTGGCTGACACTAGTGTCTGGTCGCGGTTGGCAGATGGAATTCTGCTGGTTGCGCGTCAAGGAACTACCGAGAAGCGTCAACTACAGAATGGAATTGAAGCACTCGATCACAAAAAACTGATTGGCGCGTTATTGAACTGCTCTCATAGCTCAGCGCATAATGACTATTACTCTTCCTACGGTCCCTCCGGTGATGCACGGGTAAATACCGGCACTTAGAAATAACCCTGCCCCCCATAAGCGGTACTTGCAATTCAGTTACTCCATCCGAGAAGTGCTGTTCCAGTAAAACTCAAATACCAATGATCGGTTGCCTACATCTGTGTTCCCCTGCTTCTTTTACAGTCTCGAGGTCTGTGCAGTTCCCCTGGGCCCTATCAGCAATACGAATACTGAGGCGGACAAGGAGAAGGTTCAGTGACTTTACTAGATTCAATTGACGAAGCGACGCCCCGTTCGTTGTCTTCCGACTCAATCGGCGAACATAGCGCCCTCAATGAAGAAGCGTTCCGACGGATGATTGTCATCGAGCGCAAGAGGACAGAGCGTTCCGGCAAACCCTTCCTTCTTATGCTGTTGGACGGCGGAAGTCATGGAAGTTCTAAAAAGAATGGAAAAGCTCTCGATAGCATGGTTTCAGTCCTTCTTGCCGCCACGAGAGAAACAGACGTAGTCGGCTGGTACAAAGATCAAGCTATCGTCGGTGTGATGTTTACGGGGCTAGTGGTCGAGGATAAAAATTCGATCCTGAATACGATCTTGACCCGCGTAAGCATCACTCTTCGAGATAAGCTGACTTTTGAGCAATTCAGTCAGGTCAGCATCTCCTTTCACTTCTTCCCTGACGACTGGGATCACGATAGTTCGGGACGTCCGAGCAATGCTGCGTTATACCCTGACATGTCGAGCGCAGGGAATGTAAGACGATCTCTGCTGAACATTAAACGAGCGATGGATATAGCCGGCAGCGTATTGGCACTGCTCGCCTGCTCGCCAATCCTGTTAATGATTGCAGTAGCAGTTAAGATCTCGTCGAAAGGGCCTGTATTTTTTAAACAGCGGCGAGTCGGACAGTATGGCCAATGCTTTACCTTCCTGAAGTTCAGGTCCATGCAAATGGACAACGATCCTAGCGCACATAAGGAATATGTAACGAAATTGATCGCAGGCCGTGCTTCACGTGAATCATCGAATGGAAAAAGTGAAGGCGTATACAAACTTACAAATGACAGGAGGGTTACACGCGTCGGGAAGTTCCTGCGTAGAACCAGCCTGGATGAGTTGCCGCAGTTCCTGAACGTTCTCAGAGGAGATATGTCGCTGGTTGGCCCCCGTCCTGCAATTCCGTATGAAGTCTGTGCTTATCAGACATGGCACCGTCGCCGAGTATTGGAGGTCAAGCCCGGGCTCACCGGATTGTGGCAGGTAAATGGTCGAAACCGTATCAAATTTGATGAGATGGTTCGTCTTGATCTGCAATACGCAAGGTCGTGGTCACCCTGGCTCGACATTAAGATCCTTATTCGCACCCCCCGTGCTGTGCTCAGGGGCGCATGTTGAAGTTTCCACACAGCCTACCTTCCGATTAGTGCTGCAACAACCTCCCTCCGCTGTATCAAACTTCCCCTCATTTCAAGTAGATGCTGAGCATCAACAGTCTTAAATAAGGCGGTGAAAACGTCGTGAATTTCGGTGTAATTGGTTACGGCTACTGGGGGCCCAATGTCGTCAGGAATCTTGCGAGTCTGGAAGGTTCTCAAGTAATTGCAATCGCGGAAATGAGCCCAAATGCGCGGAAGCGTGCGCAAAAGGCCTATCCCGGAATTCATGTAACTCCTGACGCGTCGGAGGTGATTTCATCGCCTAAGATCGACGCTGTCGCTATAGTGACCCCTGTCTGGACACACTATGAGCTGGCAAAAGCTGCTTTGGAAAATGGTAAGCACGTGTTCGTCGAAAAGCCATTCACCAGCAATGCTGCGCAGGGAGAGGAACTAATCAATCTCGCCCATCGCAAGAATCTTAAAATCATGGTGGATCACACCTTCCTGTTTACGGGTGCCGTGAAGAAAATCTGGCAGCTGCTTGATGAAGGTACACTGGGCAAGCTCTATTACTACGATTCGACCCGTGTCAACCTGGGTCTTTTCCAGCACGACATCAATGTTCTTTGGGATCTTGCGCCACACGATCTTTCCATCATGGATTACCTCATCAAAGGAAGCCCTGAGGCAATCGTCGCAACCGGGCAGAAGCCATCTGAACGGTCACGAAGACGTAGCCTACATGACGCTTTATTTCCCGGAGAAAGTCATCGCGCATATCAATGTCAACTGGCTTTCCCCGGTAAAGGTCAGAACCACGCTTCATCGGTGGAGAAAAGCGAATGCTGGTCTGGAACGATCTCGAAGCCGACGAAAAGGTAAAGGTATACGACAAGGGAGTGAATATCACAAACCGCGAAGGTGTTTATGAACTGCTGGTGAACTACCGTTCCGGCGATATGTGGGCTCCTCAATTAGAGCAGGTCGAGGCCCTGCGTCACGAGCTGTCCTACTTTGTGGATTGCATTTCAAGTGGACAAGAGCCATTTAATGACGGATGTGCCGGACTGCGGGTCGTCAAGATGCTGGAGGCAGCCAGCGAATCGCTCAGCAAGAAAGGGTCCCTGGTCTATCTATGAGCTCCTATAACTGTATTTCAGACGACGTCAAACTAGGGAACAATGTCCGGCTCTCGCAATTCATCAATCTGTATGGATGCGAGATCGGAGATGAGACCAAGATCGGCGCGTTCGTCGAAATCCAGAAAAATGCCAGTGTCGGCAAGTGCTGCAAGATCTCCAGTCATACCTTTGTCTGCGAAGGAGTCACCATCGAAGACAATGTCTTTATCGGACACGGAGTGATGTTTATCAACGACAGCTATCCGCGTGCCACGACAAGTGACGGAAGTCTGCAAACCGAAGCCGACTGGAAGGTCGAGCGGACGATCATAAAGAAGGGCGCGTCCATCGGTTCCGGCGTCACAATTCTTTCGAACATCACTATCGGCGAGAATGCGATTGTCGGCGCGGGCAGCGTCGTCACGAAAGATGTACCACCCAACGCTATCGTGGCGGGAAATCCAGCCAGGATACTGCGTTACATCGGACAAAATGTGGAGGCTCAGAATGTCCAGATCTAACAATATTCCCTTTCTTGATCTGGTTGCTCCGCATGTTGAACTCGAGCACGAACTTACTGATGTCTTTCGCCGGGCTCTGCTGACCGCGGGCTTCATTGGCGGTCCGATGGTGGAAGAGTTTGAGGAGGCATTTGCAGCCTTCTGTGATGTGAGCTACTCGATTGCCATCAGCAGCGGTACGGATGCTCTGCGCTTCGCCATCATGGCTTGTGGGATACAACCCGGCGACGTAGTGCTAACTGTCCCGCACACTTTCATCGCCACCACCGAAGCCATTTCGCAAGCAGGTGCTTTGCCGGAATTCATCGATATCGATGAGCATACCTACAACATGTCGGTCGAGACGCTGCGGCAGTATTTGGAAGAGCAGTGCACTTGGAACAAGTCAGGGAAGCTTATCAGCCTGCGGAGTGGACGGCCTGTAACCGCCATCGTGCCAGTCCATCTGTATGGGCAAATGGCTGATATGGATTCGATCTTAAGATTGGCAGACGAGTATGGTCTCACGGTGATTGAGGATGCTTGCCAGGCACATGGCGCGGAATATTTCTCGAAGAAACTCAATCGCTGGATGAAAGCCGGGTCCATGGGGCGTGCCGCTGCATTCAGCTTCTATCCCGGGAAAAATCTGGGAGCGTGTGGCGAAGCTGGAGCGGTAACCACGAATGATATCGCCATCGCTGACAAGATCAAGATGCTGCGCGATCACGGCCAGGCAAAGAAATATCTACCACGATGTTGAAGGCTACAACGGACGGCTGGATGCGATTCAGGCTGGACTCCTTCATGCGAAATTGGTTCACCTTGAGAAGTGGAACACCAGCGTCGCGATCATGCAGCCGAATATAACCGTCTTCTGGCAAACAACAATGCACTGGGCCTTCCATATGAGCCTTCTTGGTCTCGCGCCGTGTATCACCTCTATGTGATTCGCACTACCGATCGCAATGGCATGATGACCCATCTGAAAGAGGCTGGCATTGGCACAGGAATTCACTATCCGATTCCTCTGCATCTGCAGAAAGCCTATGTCTCGTTGAACTACAGACAGGAAGATTTTCCTGTGGCTGTACAAATTGCCTCCGAAATCGTTTCATTGCCAATGTTTCCGCAACTCACGGAAGACCAGCAAGCTAAAGTTGCCGAAGAGATTAAAGTCTTTACCTCCAATACTCCTCGTAAGCCGGCCGAAGTCGAAGAGATTTCATTAGCCTCCGCAGAACAAACCGCATAAGTAAGTCTCCTTCCTGGCATCGATACAGCGAGTCACATGTCTATGACTCGTTACTTATCCACTAACAGTCGTCCAGAACCATGGCAGAAATTTCAAATTACGTAGTTATTACTCCCGCGAGGAACGAAGCTCAGTTCATCGAATTGACGCTCCAATCCATGATCGCGCAGACGTTACGTCCTCTGAAATGGGTTATCGTCAGTGACGGCTCTACCGACGGCACCGACGAGATCGTATGCAAATACACAGCAAACAATCCTTGGATTGAGTTGCTCAGGATGCCAGAACGCGCGGAGCGGCACTTTGCTGGGAAAGTGCATGCCTTCAATGCTGGTTATGCCAGAGTGAAAGATCTGAACGCAGATGTTGTGGGCAATCTTGATGGCGATGTGTCCTTCGAGCCAGATCACTTTCAGTTTCTTTTAAGCAAATTCGCTGATGATAGGGAGCTGGGTGTCGGAGGGACACCCTTTAAAGAGGGAACATTTCAATACGACTATCGATTCTCAAATATCGAAAATGTCTGGGGAGGATGCCAGCTTTTTAGACAAGAATGCTTCGAGGCAATCGGCGGATACCTTCCGTTGAAGGGTGGCTGCATCGATCACATTGCCGTCATTTCTGCGAGGATGAAGGGCTGGAAGACTCGTACTTTCCCTGAGAGGGTGTGCATTCATCACCGTGTTATGGGTACCGCGCAACAAGGCAGGTTAAAGGCTCGGTTCCGATTGGGAGTGAAGGACTACACCGTTGGCAACCACCCCATCTGGGAACTATCGCGAATGTTTTACCAAATGAGCAAATCACCATTAATTTTGGGCGGTCTGGCGTTAGGCCTCGGTTACTTTTGGTCTATGCTGCATCGCGGTGATGTCTCCGTGGCCCGAAATGTAACGATCTTCGTCAGACAAGAACAGATGCAGCGGCTGAAAAAGTTTTTTCTTGGCAGAATAGCGGCAAGCTCCAGCAGTATGGTGAAACCCGCGAGAGTGAATGGCGAGGGATCCGGATTAAAATGAGTTATCAGCTACCTCACATCTCCGTCTGTATTTGCACATATAAGCGACCAGTGCTGCTAAAGCGCTCCCTTGAATCGGTCATCGTGCAGAAAACTAGCGGCTTGTTCACCTATTCGGTTGTTGTTGTTGACAATGATGGTGATGAAAGCGGCCGGATGGCCGCCCGTGAAGTATTTGCGAATACCGCGATTCCATCACGGTATTGTGTAGAGCCTCAGCAGAACATAGCATTGGCCCGAAACAAGGCCGTGGAAAATTCCATTGGCGACTTCGTCGCGTTTATAGACGATGATGAATTTGTGCCGAACGAATGGCTACTTACTCTTTTTAAAACAATTAGTAACTACAGTGCGGACGGTATACTCGGTCCTGTGCAGCCACATTTCGATGATGGTGCTCCTCAGTGGATCATCAATGGTGAGTTTTATCGTCGCCCGATTCACCCGACGGGAATGATCCTGACGTGGAACAAATGCAGGACGGGCAATGTACTGTTGAAGAGGGAAATCTTTCTGGGAGATGTGCAACCGTTCAAACCCGAATGTCTATCGGGAGAGGACCAGGATTTCTTCCGTCGAAAAATTCAGTGCGGAAAGAATTTTATCTGGTGCCATGAAGCTGCCGCGTATGAAGTTGTGCCAGCGGTACGCTGGAAGCGCAGTTTTCTGCTTCGCCGGGCGTTGTTTCGCGGGGTTTTCGCGCAACGGAACCACGGTCTACAACCTCTGAGGGTATTACAGGCGATTATTTCAACTCCCCTATATGCGATAGCGCTTCCAGTCGCTCTCGTCTTCGGTCAGACGAAATTCATGACTTGCATGTTCAAATTGTCCTATCACGCGGGAAGGCTATTGGCACTTGCAGGCTTCAATCCCATCCAACAACCTTATGTAGTTGAGTAAGAAGAATATTCTTCACGTATAAGCAGTGGCATTTCTAAACCCCCACGCACAATCATCCTGATTCCCACGATAATGAATGCGGTCTCCTCCCGATTTCGACGGCATAGAAATTTCTAAACAATGCCAACCGACTGCCTGAAGGGAACTGTTTCCCTCAGCGCAATCAAAATTCATGTGTCTTGGTTTCGAAAGACAATCCTCATCTACCACAAGGTTCAGGAGATTTGTTAGTGTCATCACAACCCGCCTTCGAACTCCGAAGCACACCCACTACCCGCATAGATGTTAGTGTCAAGGGCAAATGGGCCAGTGTTCCAGCTCTGAACGTCAACGGAAGCATTCTTACTATCAAAGGAGGATGGCTGCGCATCGGGTCCTTGCATGATGAAGAATGGCTGGAAGACGAGCTTGCGGATCCTGAAACCTGCATGGAGAGATTGAAGCAGCTGCAAGACCACCGTGTGGACTTGTTCACTTTCATTCAAAAAGTTCCTAACATTACGCCTAAGTACAGTTATCCGATTGAATGGGTTAGCGTTGCCGTAGCTAAAGTGGGAAATTTCAAAGAGTGGTGGGAAGCTTTACCCCAGGAGACCCGCAAGAACGTCAGAAGATCGCAAAAGAGAGGCGTGACCATCCGCGTTCAGGAATTCAATGACGAACTCATCAGAGGGATAGCGGATATACAAAATGAGTCTCCCATTCGCCAGGGAAGGCGATATCCACACTTCGGAAAAACGTTCGATCAAGTCAAGAAGGATCACTCTGGATTTGTTGATCGGAGTGATTTCATTGGCGCATACGTCGGAGACGAGCTCATTGGCTTTCTCAAGCTGGTATATCGAAAAGATGTTGCCTCAATCCTGCAACTGAATTCCAAGATTTCTCACTACGATAAGCGGCCTTCTAACGCACTGCTGGCGAAAGCTGTCGAACTCTGCGCTGCCCGAGGAGTATCGAGCCTTACGTACGGACGGTTCAATTATGGAAATAAAGGCGACAGCAGCCTTCGCGATTTCAAGATTCGCAATGGCTTTGGCGACACGTTAATGCCGAGGTTTTTTGTCCCGCTTACGATAAGAGGAAAATTTTGCGTTAGAACGAAGCTTTATCGCGGGATTATGGGGATACTCCCATCACCAGTGATCCGCACATTTATCCACATGCGTTCTAAATGGTATAGTTTTAAAAATCACTAAGCCGGTGTAGCTCAACGTTAGAGCGTCCGAATCGTAATCGGCAGATGGAGCGTTCAAGTCCTCCCGCCGGCTCCAACCTTCTTTGCGCGGTCAACCTCCCGCGGACAAAAACCTTTCTTCCCCCCTATTTTTGCTCGATAACAATCTTATATGCCAGGAATTGTCGGTTTTGTAACACGGAAGTCCCGCGAGTGGGCTGAGCCTCAACTGCGGAATATGCTGGAAGCGATTCGTCATAGTGCCAATTATCAGACGGGCATTTGGATCGATGAGGCATTGGGGGTATATGTCGCGTGGAGTGTTCGAAAGAATTCTTTCGCGGATGGAATGCCTTTGTATAACGAACGTCGGGACGCAGTCATGGTTTTTTCCGGCGAAGAGTATCCCGACCCTTCAATCAAAGATCATCTGAAACAGCAAGGGCACACGTTCAGCCCGGATGGGCCGTCGTATCTGGTTCATGTCAGCGAAGATGATCCTGCTTTTCCCGCAGGATTGAACGGAAGATTTCACGGCCTCTTGATAGATCAACAGCAACGGATGGCCAAGCTCTTCATTGATCGATATGGAATGCATCGTCTCTTTTATAGCGAGACGAAGGAAGCATTCTATTTTGCTGCGGAAGCCAAGGCTATTCTTGCAGTCCGGCCAGAATTTCGCTCGGCAGATACGCAAAGCTTGGGTGAGTTTGTTGCTTGTGGTGCTGTTTTGGAGAATCGGACGCTCTTCAATGGTGTCCGGCTGCTGCCGCCCGGTGCTATATGGAGCTTTCGGAACGGTGGTCTGGAGTCACAAAAGGTCTACTTTAATCCTTCGGAGTGGGAAAACCAGGAGCCGTTGGACCCAGAGTCTTATTATCTGCAGCTACGATCTGTTTTTTCTCGGAACCTTCCTCGCTATTTTGCGGGTTCAGAGAAAATAGGAATGTCTCTCACAGGTGGGTTAGACACGCGCATGATCATGGCATGGTGGAAGGCCATGCCTCAATCAATACCCTGTTACACCTTCGGTGGTCCTTATCGTGATTGTCAGGATGTCGTCATCGCAAGGCAAGTCGCTGAGTTGTGGAAGCAGCCGTTCCAAACAATTCAGGTCGGAGACGATTTTCTATCAAAGTTTTCTCATTATGCAGAACGCGCCGTTTATCTGAGTGACGGATGTGCTGCCGTGAACCGCGCGGCAGATCTCTATGCAAATGAACTGGCTGGAGAAATTGCTCCGGTTAGAATGACGGGAAATTATGGCAGCGAAATTCTCCGGCGGCTACGCGCGTTCAAGCCGGTCGATCCGGCGCCCGGACTTTTCAGCAGTGACTTTCTTTCTTACGTAGAGCATGCAAAACAGACGTATGCCAGTTTGTTGAATGGCCATGCTGTTTCGTTTACGGCATTCCGGCAGGCCCCTTGGTATCAATACGGCCTGCTTGCATTAGAGCAAACCCAGCTTTCTCTGCGTTCTCCGTTTCTCGACAATGATCTGGTCCAGACTGCTTTTCGCGCTCCGAGATCGGAGATTGTGAAAAGCGATATCTTTGAAGATAACGACGAATGCAGTCGGCTGATCGCGGATGGCGATTCTGCTTTGCACCAGATTCCAACAGATCGCGGTTTAGGTGGCACAGGACGGTGGTCAACGCCACTTACCCGCGGCCTCCTCGAATTTACCTTCAAGGCGGAATACGCCTACGATTACGGGATGCCTCAATGGATGGCTCGGATCGATCACGCGTTTTCTCCATTTCATCTGGAACGTCTGTTCCTCGGGCGCCATAAGTTCTGCCATTTCCGGGTCTGGTATCGAGATGCCCTCTCATCCTATGTTCGCGAAATGCTGCTCGATTCGCAAACCCTCTCGCGACCATATATTCAACGCGAGGCCTTGGAGCTCATGGTCCAGCGCCATCTCAAGGGCGATCGGAACTATACCACCGAGATTCACAGATTGTTAACTCTGGAACTTCAACACCGGTTGTTTCTCGATTAGAGCTGTCTTTTATGGCGACACTGGCACTATGCGTATGTCTTGTATTCATTGGGTGGCTCGTGGTTCGAGACTGCAGACGTCGCACTTCCGTGAGCGGTGCCGTCTGGATACCGACCATTTTCCTCTTGATAGTGGGCTCGAGACCCGTCTCAATGTGGTTGGGACAAAGCGTTGTTTACGCCAGCGGCACGGGAAATGAGGCAGCGACCAGCCCTTTTGATCAAGCATTCTTTCTTTTCGTGCTGGTCAGCTCTTTCATTGTGGCTTCTTCGCGGGGAGTTAAGTGGAGCGAACTCATCAAATCGAACGCTCCAATCATGCTCTTTTACCTCTACTTTGCCGTAAGCGTGCTCTGGTCCGGTGATCCGACAGGTTCCGTTAAGAGACTGATCAAAGACTTTGGGATGTTATTCGTCATCGGTGTTCTTTTCTCCGAGAAGAATCCCCTGCAGGCCATTAGAGCAGTTTATGTCAGGTGCGCCTGCGTGCTATTTCCGTTGTCTGTCGTATTCATTAAGTACTTTCCAAACCTCGCCCGTGGCTTCACAGTTGAGGGTGAGCCGATCTACTCCGGCGTCACCACGCAGAAGAATACCCTCGGTGAGATCGTGATGGTCTTCAGCATCTTCGTAGTGTGGGATTACTTGGAGACTCAATCCACCGGCAAAAAGAAATGGTGGCGTCGCATACCATGGGATCGTGTCTTACTCATGCTGATGGGCTTCTGGCTTTTGAAGATGTCCCAAAGCAAGACAGCTTCACTTTGCCTGATCATTGGTGTCCTCCTCGTTATTAAGTTTCGTTTCCTCGCGCCGAAATTTGTTAGGAGAGCGGTGTTGTGTGGTGCGCTGTCCCTTCCGTTTCTGCTGTTCTTCTCGCAGCAATTCAGTTCAGTTATTGCCCCGATCGTCGAAGCAATGGGGCGAAACATGACATTTACCGGAAGAACAGATATCTGGCAACACATTACGACACAAACGGTCAATCCGATGATCGGGGCCGGATATTGGAATTTTTGGGGTGGGCCGGGTGGTTTCGAAATAAGCCAGGCTATGCAAACGCCGGTTCCCAATGCCCATTGCGGGTATCTGGATATCTATCTGGATGGCGGCATGATCGGGTTAATAATTCTCTTCTTCATGCTGACTGCCTCTGGCAACCGTCTCCTGAAGAAGGTGAATCTCAATCGATTTCAAAATGTGCGGCTTGCTATTTTGATCGTCGTGATTGTTTATAACCTCTCGGAATCTATATTTGCCCGTCTGGGTCCTTTGTGGTTTACTACGCTGCTTGCTCTCGTTGAATTCCCGGCGCCGAGAACATTCAAAAAAATCCGAAGCGGAATACCACAACTTGGAAATGAAGTTACCGAAGGTCGCACCTCCCGTTTGCTTGTTGGTCAGTAATGAATATGTGGACTAAGAAACAATTTATTGGGCTGGTAATTCTTACGGCTGCCGTTCACGCTGTGCTTCTCTTTTTTGCCATTCCGAAGTTCAGTAGCCGTCTGGGGCCCTCCTACAATCAGGATCGCTTCACGGATGGATACGATCAGATCGCTGAAAATCTCGCAGTGGGCAATGGGTATCGCTTCTATCCGGATACAGCCAGGACTCTCATGCGGGAGCCCGGCTATCCTATCCTCCTGGCCGGCCTGATTCTTCTATTCGGGAGCAGTTTCACGGCGGTGAAGTTAACGAATATGATCCTGGCATTCGTGGCAGCCTGGTTCATGATGCAGATCGCTCGCAGGTTCTCAAACGACAAGCGGATGATTTTGGTTCCGTCCTTATTATTCCTCTTTCATCCCGGCACTTTAATTGCGGAAAGTCGGGGTGGCGTAGAGATAGTATTTGCTGCGCTGATTACGTTATTTCTCTTGACGGTATTTAAGGCGATTGAAAGCAACCAATGGTGGAATTACTTACTGAGTGGGGCGGTGCTCGGAATTACAGTATCGGTAAGAAGTGTGCCAATGCTTTTTCCAGCCATTCTGCTTGCATACCTGTTGATCTTCGAATCGCGGCGAGTGTCGAGAGTTGTAATCTGCAGAAATATCGCCCTGATGATAATCGCTATGCTTGCTGTCCTCGCGCCGTGGATTATCCGTAATTATTCCCTGACGCAGAAGTTTGTTCCGACAGCCAGCGTCTTGGGAGCATCTGCTCATGCCGGGCAGTACATCTGCATGCATCTCTCCGATGGGGAACCTTGGTGGGCTCTCGATCGAAAGGCGGCAAGAGAGCGAAGCGAACTGGCTACTGAATTAGGATATCCCTTCAAAGAAGGCAGGCAGGGGTACTATCAGACGTTCTATAACAGCAAAGACGAAATAAGATTCTCAACCTATCTCCAGGGAAGAGTCGTCCAGGAATATAAAAGACATCCCGCACTGTTTCTAAAGTGTGTCGGTTATAACTTGTTTAATTTTTGGTTTGCCGGAAAGACCCCGATGTCGACTGCTATAAATGTGATAATTCAACTTCCGTATCTTATCCTCGCTGCGATCGGCGCTGTACTGGGGCTACGCGGTAAGCTAGCTGGGACGGTCGGTGTATTGGTCCTGTTTATTGGATATATTATGGCCGTTCACGCACCGATTCTAGCGCAAGCGAGATACAGCGTACCGCTGGTCCCATTGTTGTCCCTGCTGGCATGGATAACGCTGATGGCGGCACGGAAAAGAGTAACGGTCAGAAACCCGTTGACAATAGGTGCGGACAGCGTACGCGGTGAACTGACGAGAATTGGCGAGCCCGTTGGCATGAGAAGAGAGGGACAGCAATGAAACACTCTCCGGTTATCGAAGAAACCCGATCGAGTCTGGGACAGCTTGGAGAAGTGGTCGAATTAAGGCCTATGCTCAGCAGCCAGATCGAGCTATCCATTGTCATTCCTGCTTATAACGAGCAAACGCGCCTTCCGCGGACCGTGCTTGAAACAATTAGTTGGTGCACGGCACAAAAACTTGATTTTGAACTAATCATTGCAGACGACGGAAGCCGCGATGAGACTCTGGCGTTGGCGCGGTTATTCGAAGAGAGTGATATCCGTGTTCGAGCTCTGGCCTGTCCCCACATGGGTAAGGGATCCGCTGTACGCATGGGTATGCTCAATGCGAAGGGACGTTTCATCCTCTTCATGGATGCGGACGGGGCAACTCCCCTGGGTGAAGTTCCAAAACTGCTGAGCGCACTCAGATCAGGCTACGATGTTGCAATTGGCTCGCGAGTAGTGCAGCGCCCGGATGAAGTGAACGTGAAGACGCCGTTTTACCGGCGTATCATCGGCCGTATATTCGCGTTCTTTGTGAATTTATTCGCTCTTGATGGCATTGCTGATACGCAATGCGGATTCAAAATGTTTAGCCACCGGGCAGCACTGGCTGTCTTCTCGCGCCAAAAAACAGTTGGTTTTGCCTTTGACGTTGAGGTTCTCTTCATCGCGAGGCGGCTGTTCCTTCCCATAGCTGAAATCCCAGTCAACTGGGTTGCCCAACCCGGCTCGAAGGTCAATATCTTGAGCGATTCCATAGCTATGTTGCGGGATATCAGCAAGATTCGTTGGTTACACCGAAATTTCCAGGCCAGTCCGGTCTCGACAATCGAGAGCGTGTTACACGCTGACTGATCGCTGCGGAAGAGCGAAAGAGACGATATGCCCCTGTGCTCTTGTGCTTACTCCCTGCTCGGTTAAACCGCAGCCAGCCAATGAGGGCGCCCTTTCACATGTTCATTGGACTCGCAGTCCAGCAGGAAACAAAATTTGTGGGGAACTGAATGTCAATGCAGCAATCCTGGACGAGAGTACAAAATTATTACCGCAGAAATATCGCACGTGGATTATTCCGAAGACCTCTTCCAATCCTCATCGATCTGCCGATAATCTCGTTCACCTTTGATGACTTTCCTCGATCGGCATTTCAGGTCGGCGGCAGCATTTTGGATCGGTATGGATTTCGTGGCACGTACTACGTTTCTCTTGGACTGTTAGGCAAGGACTCGCCGTCCGGACAAATTTGTACTGAGGACGATTTGACTGCAACCTTAGGGCAGGGACATGAACTCGGATGCCACACCTTCACGCATTGCCACTCATGGAAGACGAACCATACGGCATTTACAGAATCGATTGTTCAGAACCGCCTGGCGCTGAATCGCCTTTTACCCGGCATTACGTTCAATTCAATGTCCTATCCAATCAGTGATCCTCGACCGTTGACAAAACGCAGCGCTGCGAAGAATTTCAAGTGCTGTCGCGCGGGGGGCAAACCCTCAACACCGGCACCGCGGATCTTAACCAACTGTCCGCGTACTTCTTGGAAAAAAGCAGGGATTATATTCAAGGCGTGAAAGACTTGATAGACGCCAACAGAAGGGCTCGAGGGTGGATTATCTTTGCCACCCACGATGTGGCGCCCGATCCTAGTCCTTTCGGATGCACCCCCGAATTTTTCGAGGAGATCGTGCGATATGCCTCCAAGTCTGGCGCTCGTATTCTTCCCGTTGCCAGGGCCTTGGAGGCAATTCGCGGTTGTAAGTCATCGGCTTAAGTCCGTCCAGCAATTCAGCGATTGCGATTCAACTACCGGACGATAGCCATCCAATTGCGCAAACCGACAGCTAGTGGACTGTCGCTGCCAGGTTAGTGGGTGATTTAGGTGCTGCCGGGGAGCCTGCATTTCCAGAACCAGGGTAGCAGGCAGTGGCATTGAACGTTAGAGCGCCACTTGAGCCGTCTGTGTGACCACCCATAACGTTCAGGTAGCAGCTCGCAGCTGGATTGTGGTAAACATGGCCGCCTATATTCCCCACATTCCCACCTGTTACATCAGGTCCAACAGCGGGCCAGGGCATCGTTCCCCACCAGCTAGGTTTTGCAGATAAATAGAAGGATGAGGGTAACGTCTTGTTAGGGCTTGAGAGGCCGGAGTAGACCGGAGCTCCGCTTGCATCTTCACTAGTCTCAAACCGTGCGGCGTTGCACGCTGAGTCTCCGCTGCAGGCCGCATAGTTTCCCCACCGCATGAGCGTAGTTGCAACCAACATGTCATTGGGAATACTAAAGCTGGTGCCCAGGCAGTTGGGAGAATAGGCCGTGCCATTTTGGTCGGAGTAGCCCAGTACGATAACCGAGCGGTTCGTCGTCGAAGAATTTCCACAATCTGTCGAGTTAGCAGCTGACGAAGTATAAGTAGTGTGATAACTCGCTGTCCCAAGAACACTGCCTACAAGGTTGAAGTAGCGACTATAGGCAAATGGGAAGTAAGCAAATGTGGCTGTACTCTTTGCACCGGACTCAGTAGACGGATCATGACCATTAAGGTAGTCCCGGAAGTGGGTAATCATGAAGCTTGTGCCATGAATTGTGTCAGCGTCAAACCCGATGCCCTCGTGCCCTTCCCACAAGAGAAATGAGTCGCCGGCAGAGTGATGAAATCCGTCTTGTTGCTGCCAGTCGCCACCAAAATAGTTGTCAACCGAGTAGTTGTAGCCGAACACGACTCCAGTTGCACCTTGGGCGATAGTGCAGGTTGCAATATGCTGACAAATATTATTTTCAACCAGCCAGTCGGCGCTTGAGCTCGAAGGCGCGATGCCATAGCCTTCTGAACTTGGGTTTGAACCATAGAAGTAGCTGTCCCGAACTGTTATATGAGTCGATTGCCAGCCAAGGATATGCTCATGTGCAGCGGAACCCGTGTTTACTCCATTAATTGAACGTACCCCTTTGATCCATGATTGAGTTGCGTTGTGAAGCATAATTCCAAAAGCCAGACTCACCTGGGTATAGTCGAGGCTCAGGTTCTCAATTCCAACTCCGCTCACAGGCAGGCTGCTTGAATACCACGCCTGAGGAGATTGGCTGGAAGACCAGTTGGGCGCATAAAGCCCTGGAGAAATAGTTACATTTGTACTGGTGCATGACGCTCCGGGAGTAGAAGTGCCGCAAGCAGCGACTGTGACCTGTTGTGACTGGGCTCTTCCGGGAGATGCAATACCATCCGCCCCTTGCTGGCTGCAGCTGCCATTGCTCCCAGCCGTCTGACACACCCAGATATTGCCTGTATCGCTTCCAGGATCAGTTTGGTCAAGAACAAGCAAACTGCCTACTTTGAGATTTGATACCGAACTGAGCGTAATGGCGGTTGTTCCTTTTGCGTACCCGCCTGTCCAGTTAACTTGGTTTGCCGGACCTCCCGCGTATTCTGTATCTCCATTCCAGATGCAAATTGCTGTCGAGCTTAATCCGTTGCAGTTGCTGTTTGTGGAATTCCAAACGAGGAAAGTTTGATCTGCACCGGCTCCTCGTAAGCTGACATTGGATTTGGTAATGACGATACTTCCACTGAGATTGAAGGTCCCAGCGCCTAGCTGTACTACTCCATTGTTGCAGGAGTTAATGGCCGAGTTGATCTGCGAGATGCTAGCTCCGGCGTTTAGCGTGGCACAAACAGTTGAGCGAGCCGGAATAGTTCCAGCCCCGGCTTTGGACCAGTCGATAGCACGGTTGGGGGCGAGGATGCCGGACCAGAGTTGGGCCGAACATACACCTGAAAAAGACAATACGACGACAATAAGCAAGATGGACAACGAACGCTTTGGGGGCAAGTGTTCCTCCTGTGGGGGATGCAAGAGATTACGTGGTCAGTTTAACCACCGCTTGTGCTTAACTCAACCTGTCGGGAGCGAATGTGTTGTGATTCTCCGAAGCACATTCACCAAGAGTTTAAAACCAGTACCCGGTTGGTTCTCTAAAGAAAAAGCACGAGGTGTAAGAGCTTAACGTATTGTATTACCTCGTCACCTCGCAAGAATGAAGCGCTTTCGCATTTGAAGTCATCGAGAAACTTCAAAACCCTGAAGCTGTTTATTATGTGCGCCTTATATGAAGGCCCTGCGCGTGTCCCTTTAGCTGCATCGGGAAACAGGTGGGAGTCAATCCTTCTGAATACGTGGTAATTTCCACAACTGCGCCTGCCAAGCGTCATTGAAAAAACAAGGCATTCCACATAAACGGTCGGTTCGCCTGTCAGTACAACTTAAAAATACGCATGAAATCATTTGATCGAGTAAGACCATTCGACTTGAAGGGAGACTTCCACCCATTTGTTTCCGGAGAGCACGCTGAACTCCGTCAACTTGCTGTTCGCAGTGCTGGGGTGACATTATTCTCTGGATTTGTGACGCTGGCGATTCAAGTCATCGCTACCGCCATACTTGCGCGCATTCTCACTCCTGCGGACTTCGGACTCGTCACTATGGTTACAACGTTCAGTCTGCTCCTGGCCAACTGTGGCCTTAACGGACTTACCGAAGCTATTGTTCAGTGCGAGGAAATTACTCACGATCTTGCAAGCACTCTATTCTGGATCAATCTCGTCTGTGGCCTTTTACTCACAATCGGGTTTGCTGCCACTGGATCATTGCTGGCAAAGTTCTTTCATGATCCTCTCGTAAAACGTGTTACACAGGGTCTGTCCCTCACTATTCTTGCCACCAGTATCTCGGTCATACACCTGGCTTTGTTGAAACGAGCAATGCTGTTCTCTGCGGTTTCCATGAACGACATTTATGCGCGTGTAGCTTCGGTAGCTGTGTCAATCGCACTCGGCTGGATGGGTTGGGGATATTGGGCGCTTGTTGGCGGTGCCGTCGCAATGCCATTAACTTCGGGCATAGGTGCATGGTTCTTTTGCCGGTGGATACCCGGCCGGCCAAAACGAGAAGTCGCAAACGCAGGCTCCGTATTGAAGTTTGCGATTCACACCTATGGAAACTTTGGTGCTAATTATTTTTCACGTAATACTGACAATCTTCTGGTTGGCTGGCGCTTCAATGCACAGGCATTAGGCTTCTACAAGAAAGCTTACGATCTGTTCGCGTTGTCCGCAGGCCAATTCGCAGCCTCGATCACCATAGTCGCCGTTTCAGCCCTGAGCCGGGTAAGACAGGATTCTGCAAAGTATAAGCGCAGTTTCCTCGGAGGCCTGACGGTGATGGCATTTATAGGTATGGCATTGGGTGCCGTCCTTACTCTGACTGGTAGGGATATGATCAGAGTCTTGCTGGGTCCGAAGTGGGAGCCTGCCGGCCGGATATTCACCTTTTTCGGCCCGGGAATTGGAGCTATGCTCGTGTACTACACTACTAGCTGGCTCCACCTGTCGATCGGCAGAGCGGACCGCTGGTTCCGCTGGGCAATCTTAGAGTTTGCTGTAACATGCACGCTCTTGGTTGCGGGAGTGCGGTTTGGGCCCGTTGGAGTCGCATCGGCTTGGACGTTGTCATTCTGGCTTCTGACGATTCCGGGGTTATGGTACGCGGGGAAGCCAATCCGGCTTGGAATCACTACAATGCTGGCTGTTGTTTGGAGATACGCTCTCGCGTCGTTGCTCGCCGGCTGCGCGACCGAGGCCATCATCCATGCGATTCCGACATTGGGGTTAGTGCAAGGTGTGACCGGTGCCGCAGCCCGTATCGTCGTAATCTCTTTGCTGCTGGGGCTCCTGTATCCGGCCTTCGTCGTGCTCTTGCACGGTGGTTTAGAGCCTCTATATCAGATCGTAAGAATCTTGAGAGAATTGCTGCCGAGACGAAAGTCCTCAACAGTACCCTATATGGACGCTACCTCGCCTGACGCCGGTTTCGTTGAACTTGCTCCCATCTACAAAGAAGAAGGGATATCAATCGCCATGCCTTTAGTTTCTATACTTATCCCAGCGCATAACTCGGAGGCTTGGATCGAAACCACGATCCGTTCAGCCTTGGCCCAAACATGGCCGCAAACCGAAATCATTGTCGTCGACGATGGTTCTACCGATCAGACTGGCGCGATCGCAAGGCAGTTTGAGTCGCAAGGCGTTCTTGTTGTTGAACAGAAAAACCAGGGAGCTTCGGCGGCGAGAAACAAAGCTTATTCTTTAAGCCATGGAGAATACATTCAATGGCTCGATGCCGACGACTTGCTGGCTCCCGATAAGATTGCCAGACAGATGGAGATCATAAAAGAGGGAATCGGCAAACGGACACTTCTCTCCTCGTCGTGGGGACGTTTTATTTATTGCTCCGACCGGGCTGAGTTTACTCACTCTTCTTTATGGTGCGATCTGTCTCCACTGGAGTGGCTGTTACGCAAGATGGGTCAAAACATCTTTATGCAGACTTCCACTTGGCTCGTTAGCCGCGAATTGTCAGAAGCCGCGGGTCCGTGGGATACCAGACTGTTAGGGGATGATGATGGCGAATATTTCTGCCGCGTCGTGCTGGCCAGCGAGGGAGTGCGTTTTGTCCCGGAATCGAAAGTCTACTACCGGTCTTTCCAGTCAAATAGCCTCAGTCATGTCGGACGTTCCTCTCGGAAAATCGACGCACATTGGCTTTCAATGCGACTGCATGTTCAATATCTGCGATCGAGAGAAAACAGCCCGAGAGTTCGCTCTGCTTGCTTGCAATTCTTGCAGGATTCCCTGATCTACTTCTATCCGGAGCGCCCCGACATAGTTAAGGAGGCGGAGCAGATTGCCTCAGAGCTGGGAGGGCACCTGGGAACCCCACCCCTATCCTGGAAGTACTCGTGGATTCAGACATTGTTTGGCTGGGGTGTCGCCAAGCCGGTCCAACTGACGATGAGGAATTTGAGATGGTCAGTTGAAAGGCGCTGGGATCGTCTGCTTTTTCAGATTGAGGGCGGCAAATAGTAGATTTTGCACTGTCTGGAAATGGATGCGGAATACTGGTTGCGAAGTGCCCTGTTACATAATCTCTTCGCATGCAATGAACATCACAGAGAAAGGGATACGTTTTGAGAGTTAGTATCTTCGGGTTAGGTTATGTGGGCGCGGTTTCGGCAGGATGCCTGGCCAGCGATGGCCATGAAGTCGTCGGTGTCGATCCGGTTGCAGCCAAAGTTGACCTGATCAACCGCGGCCGATCTCCCATCATTGAAGCTGATATCGATGAGATTATCGCTACGGCTGCAGAGACTGGGAAGCTGCGCGCCACGGATGATTCCCTCCAGGCAATTTGTGAGACCGAGTTGTCGTTCGTCTGTGTCGGTACCCCAAGTCAGACAAACGGAAATCTTGATCTGCGGTATATCCGACGGATCTGCGAACAGATTGGCGAGGCGCTCAAAGAAAAGAACGCGCGTCACACGGTCGTCATCCGTAGCACGATTCTGCCGGGCACGATGCACAAGGTCGTAATTCCCACTCTGGAAGAATTTTCTGGAAAACGGGCAGGAGTGGACTTCGGTGTTTGCAACAATCCCGAGTTCCTCCGTGAAGGTTCTGCAGTGAAAGACTTTCGTTCGCCGCCGAAAACAGTCATCGGAGAATTGGACAAGGCGAGCGGTGACATGCTGGCTAAGCTCTACGAAAAGCTCGATGCTCCACTGATCAGAACCGATATAGAAACTGCAGAAATGGTGAAGTATGTCGACAACAGCTGGCATGCACTGAAAGTTGGTTTCGCCAATGAGATCGGCAATCTGAGCAAGGCTTTCGGCATTGATGCCCATGCGGTAATGGACATCTTTTGCCAGGATCGAAAGCTTAATATTTCTCCGGCCTATCTTTTGCCCGGCTTTGCATTCGGTGGTTCGTGCCTACCCAAAGATTTGCGGGCATTGTCATACCAGGCCAAAATGCACGATTTGGATTTGCCGATTCTTACTTCAATTCTGCCAAGCAATGAAATGCAGATTTCCCGCGGCCTGCAACTCATCATGGGAAAAGGGCATACTCGAGTTGGAATTCTTGGATTCAGCTTCAAAGCGGGAACAGATGATTTACGGGAAAGCCCTCTGATTGAAGTCATTGAGCGTCTAATCGGGAAAGGGTACGATTTGCGCATCTATGACAAGAATGTGAAGCTTGCCAGCCTTGTTGGCGCGAATCGCGACTTCATCCTTAATCGCATTCCGCATATTTCCAAATTGATGGTCGATGATATCGAAGCTGTGCTCAACCACGCAGAGACCGTAGTAATCGGCAACAAAGACCCGGAATTTCGAAGAGTGCCGGATCAGCTGCATGACGGGCAAACGCTGGTGGATTTTGTGCGGATCATCGAAGGAAGGAGCAGCAATGGCAAGTATGACGGTATCTGTTGGTGAACGACGTATGGTGCAGAATGCGAACGCTGTCGCAAAGGCAGGAATCTATGAGTCGATTGAACGGCTCGCACATTGGCTCGAAAAGCACGACTATCGCGGCTACGACACTTTTGATGGGCTGAACGCACGGTTTGTACGTCCACTGACCTTTGAACAACGCCTTCCTGCGTACCGTGCTTCAGCAAGGGATGAGGCGATTCCCCGTCAATTTGCGCCCGCTTTTGGGAGTTACCAGAGAGCGCTCCACCAAAGGAATGGGTTTTCTGGCACGAGGCTTCATCCGCTTACACCAAACGACCGGCGATCAAGTTTGGGCTGACAGAGCGGAATCTGCTCTACAGTGGCTGATCGAAAACCAGTCCCCGGGATACAACGGAGCATGCTGGGGCAACCATTTTGACTATCAATCGCGGACTTTCTATCTGCCCAGGACAGTGCCGACCGTAGTGTGGACCTCATTGATCGGGCACGCCTTCCTGGATGCTTACGATCATTTTCAGAAAGATCTGTACTTGCAAATCGCAGTAAGCGCATGCGAGCACATCCTCCATGACCTAAAGGCCTTTCCTGATGGGAAAGGAGTCTGTATTGCCTATGTCCCAGGAAAGGACAGTCAGGTCCATAATGCCAGTACGCTTGGTGCCAGCCTGCTTGCCCGGACGTATTCGATCACTCGTAGAGATGCCTATCTAGATCTGGCGCAAAAGGCGATTCAGTACACCGCGCAGCATCAGAGGCCCGATTCATCTTGGTTCTATGGCGAAAAGGAGAATCTGCACTGGGTCGACAATTTTCATACGGCATATGTTCTCGACTGCTTCAAGCACTATACGCAGAGCACCGGCGATCACAGCTTTGAACAGAACATGATGAGCGGATATGAGTACTGGAAACAGACCTTCTTTCTTGCCGACGGAACGCCGAGGTACTACGATCAACAAAACTCTCCCGATCGACATTCAGTGCAGTTCCCAGGCAATCGACACTCTTGTTTTCTTTCAGGATCGCGACCCGGAGAGTTTGCCCCTTGCGATGAAGGTCGCGCAATGGACGATCACGTATATGCAGGATCGCACCGGCTACTTCTACTATCGTCGCTATTCTCCATGGCTGGTTAACAAGACCCCAACGCTGCATTGGGGACAGGCAACGATGCTCTGCGCCCTTGCGGGGCTCTATCAACAGTTGTAGGTGGCCGAGACTATTCAGGTGAAGAAAAAAGTTCTCATTATCGTAGAAAATCTGCCCGTTCCTTTTGATAGTCGCGTATGGAAGGAGGCACGTGCATTACATCAGAACGGGTACGACGTGACTGTGCTGTGTCCTCGCGGCAAAGGATATCAGCAGGGTCATGAGGTTCTTGAGGGAGTCCACATCTATCGGCACCCGATGCCGAAAGAGGGGAACAGCGCCCTGGGCTATCTGTGGGAATATGGGTGGGCGCTCTTCTGGGAGTTTTTCTATAGCTGGTGGATCTTCCTGACACGCGGATTTCACGTTATCCAGGGATGCAATCCTCCCGACAATATTTTCCTGGTCGCGCTGCCCTTCAAGTTGTTCGGCGTGAAGTACATCTTTGATCATCACGATGCGAATCCGGAACTCTATCACTCGAAGTACGAAAGAAAGGACCTTTTCTACAAGATCCAGGTATGGCTGGAAGAGCTGACATACCGATTCAGCGACGTGGTGATGGCGACCAACGAAAGCTATAAGACGCTGGCGGTCAACCGTGGCGGGCTCGATCCGCAGGATGTGTTTGTAGTTCGTAATGGCCCTGATCTCGATACTTTCAAGCTGGTTCCGCAGCAGGCTGCCCTCAAGTATGGCAAGCCTTATCTCGTAGGCTATGTCGGGACGATGAGCATTCAGGAGGGGTCTAGACATCCTGCTCGATGTTGCTCTGCATATCAAGAACCAGGGACGCCGCGATGTTCATTTCACATGCGTCGGCGGCGGCCCCGGACTGGCTGGACTTCGCCAGATGGCGAAGGAGAAAGATCTAGAAGACACGGTAAACTTCACAGGCAGGGTTCCTGATCAGGAGTTGCTCGAAGTACTCTCCACCGCTGATGTTTGCGTCAATCCCGACAAGCCATGCGAGATGAATGATATCTCCACCATGATCAAAATCATGGAATACATGGCGCTGGGAAAGCCGATCGTTCAATTCGATCTGAAAGAAGGTCGATTCAGCGCCGGTGAGGCAGCTCTTTATAGCGACAATCACGACCTTGTGACGGATTTTGCCAGCAAGATACTTTGGCTGCTTGAACACCCGGAGGAGCGCAGGAGAATGGGCGAGTTCGGGCGCAAGAGGGTCGAAGAGCAGCTGGCATGGGAATACTCGGTAGGAAATCTGCTGGCCGCCTATGAACGGGCTTTCGCCAAGAGAACCCGCTAGATGGTTTCTTTCGACTTCCCGAGCGGTGGTCAGCCATCACGACCGACAGTGCAACAGCCATGAACAACGCTAGTCCCGATGCAAAAAGGATCTCAATTCTGTGCGTTATTCTGGTAGGCGTCATTCTGACTGCAGGCTTATGGCCCTTCCACGCTCCCCGCAATGCGGTGGTCTGGCTACAGAATGAAAATGGGCTTCGTTTTAACGGTCATGGCTCTGCGGTCAGTGCTGCTCCGTTTCGTGCCCAGCGTCCGCTCAATGCTGCAGGATGGAGCCTGGAGATATTGCTTCGCCCCGATCAGAGTACTGGCGGCGGCAGCATTCTTGCATTTGATAGCTCGTCCGATCCGTGGGCGCCATTCTTGCTGCGTCAGTATGGCGTAAACCTCGCGGTTCAGCGCTACCTGGTCGATGATTTCGGCCATGTTTCTCAGCCGTGGTTCCAGGTCAAGGATGTTTTCATTGCTCAGAAGAGTGTGCTGATCACCATAACTTCCAACAGGAGCAGCACAGCGCTCTATGTAAATGGTGTTCTGGCGGGAACATCTCCGGACCCGGGTATTGTCGCCCGTGAATTTACTGGACTACTTCTGCTTGGTAACTCCACCTTCGATGACAGTTGGACCGGACAGATTGGCGGACTCGCTATTTATGATCGCGAACTGGCTCCCATCCAGGTGACCGACCACGCTCAAAGGTGGATGCGAAATCCGGATCGGTTAACGATGAGACAGCAATCGCCGATTGCCTTGTACCTATTCGATGAGCGCTCAGGCAGCACGGCGCATAACCTGCTTGACCCGACGACCAGCTTGACGATTCCGGCCAGCTATTTCGTGTTGCACCCCAAATTTTTGCGTTCCACTTGGGACGAGTACTCCCATGCGAACAGCTTCTGGAAGCGCTTGGGGTTTTGGAAAGACCTGGGATTGAATATCGGCGGTTTTGTGCCAGTCGGATTTGCTTTCTTTGCTTTTTTTTCTTCGGTGAGACGCATTGGTCATCCAGCGTTTGCGACTATCCTTCTGGGCTTGTTCTTTAGTTTCACAATTGAAACATTACAGCGGTTTCTTCCTACCCGCGATTCGGGAATGACTGATCTTTTTACCAACACAGCTGGAACCGCACTCGGAGTACTCTTGTATCGATCCTCTGCACTACAGGTAATCTGGACAAAATTCCTCGATCTGGGAAACTATAGTGATCGAAATACCTCCCCTGCGCAAAGTGAGAAACAGGCTCTTTCGCGTGAATAGCCTGAGCATTGATGTTAAGTGTCTTGAATCTCGTGAGGGGAAATTGGAATGAATAAGTGTCATGTGGTGATTATCGGGGCAGGCCCTTACGGTCTCTCTGTCGCGGCGCATCTCAAGGGCGCCGGGGTTGACTTCCGTATCTTCGGAAGTCCTATGCATACCTGGATGACGCAAATGCCCCGAGGCATGCGTCTGAAATCGGAAGGCTTTGCCTCGTCCCTCTATGATCCGAATTCCTCATTTACGCTCGGGCATTATTGCCAGGAGAAAAATATTCCCTATGCAGACATCGGCTTACCCGTGCCGATCGAGACATTCATCGGCTATGGGTTGGAGTTCCAGAGGCGCTTTGTTCCTGAACTCGAAGAGAAGCATGTTGTGTCAGTGGAACGGACGGATTCCGGTTTTCGTCTCGTTCTGGATGACGGTGAAGCATTGGCAGCCGGCAAGATCATAGTCGCTGCCGGAATAAGTCACTTCGCATATGTGCCGCCGATCCTTTCAACCCT
Organism: Terriglobales bacterium; assembly: GCA_963738095.1. Lineage (GTDB taxonomy): Bacteria > Acidobacteriota > Terriglobia > Terriglobales > Acidobacteriaceae > Alloacidobacterium. Next base: position 72,378 of record CAVTVL010000016.1, on the reverse strand, counting down.
TCCCCAAACAGCCGTTAGCCATAGCTCTCTGCATAGCGATCCCGGCCAGTTCAAAGACCGTGATGTAGCCGTCGTTGGCGCCGGGGCCTCTGCTCTCGATTTAGCTGCTCTTCTCCATGAGGCTGGAGCATCGGTTCAGCTGGTCGCCCGCAAACCCGCCATTCGTTTCCACGATCCGCCTGATCTGATGCCAAAAACACTGCTCGAGCGGGCGAGCTCTCCTATGACGGGTATCGGTCCGGGTTGGAAGCTATATCTGTGCACCAATGCTCCATGGGCATTTCGCCACCTTCCCGAGCAATATAGGCTGGCAGCCGTGAAGAAGATTCTCGGCCCTGCGCCCGGCTGGTTCATTAAGGAACAAGTAGTTGGAAAGATACCGTTCCACCTTGCATCTACCATCGTTGAGGCCAAGGCCCAGGACGGTCGGGTCAACATCGAATTGGCGAACGATAATGGCTCGCGAACCAAACTGCTTGTCGATCATGTCATCTCAGCTACTGGCTACAAGGTTGATCTTCGGCGTTTGAAATTCCTCGGGGACGATATTCAGTCAAGTATTCGCACTGTCGAGCAGGCCCCGGTGCTATCGGCCAATTTTGAGTCGTCAATTCCCGGACTGTATTTTGTCGGAACTTCCGCAGCGAATACCTTTGGACCGCTCATGCGTTTTGCCTACGGAGCGGGATTCGCGGCACGGCGTGTTTCTGCGCATCTGGCGAGATCGGTATCCCGCAAGGCGGAGCAGGACCAAGTGCCGGTGAAACTGAAAACCATGGATCAGGACGAAGTAACAGCTCGCTAGCTAAGCAGAAAATCGATGAGCCATTTTGCTGTTCTCGGAGCCTAATCAATTCTTGCAAGAGCCTAACTCGAAATCGAACGGACGGATTTCCATAGTCCCAAAAGTGCTATTGACCGACACTGATCGGCGGCCTTATGCAGCGCGGTTGGCACTCGTGCTTGCCAAAGCCGGGTGCGAAGTTTCTGCTATCTGCTCTACGCACGGTCATCCATTATTGAAGACTCGCGTTGTGCGCAGGACGTTTCCTTACAGCGCACTCCGTCCGCTTGATTCTCTCGTTCGTGCCGTGGAGGAAACACAACCCGACATCGTCATTCCATGTGACGATCGCGGCGTTCGGCATCTTCACGAACTCTATGCATGGGCAAGCAGTCGCGGTACTGCCGGACAGGACCTGTCTAGGCTAATAGAGCGTTCGCTCGGGCCATCCGAAAGCTACTCAGTAGTATCAGCTCGTTACGATCTCCTTAAAATTGCCGAAGACGAAGGCTTTCGCGTTCCACAAACAAAATTGCTTCAAGTCCCGGATGACCTGGCTGCGTGGCAGGCGGAGCATCCGTTTCCGTGGGTATTGAAAGCGGATGGAACCTGGGGTGGACGGGGTGTGCGGATTGTAAATTTACCGGAAGATGCTGAGCGTTTCTTCCTGGAAGTGAGCAACCCGTTCCGTCTTCGACGGGCGATTAAGCGAATGTTTGTTAATCGCGATCCCTTCTGGTTTCAGCCATGGTGGGAAAGTCGCAAGCCCGCAGTCATTGTGCAAGCCTATGTACGAGGAAACCCAGCTAACTGCGGTGTAGTGTGTTGGGAAGGGAAGGTGCTGGCCGGCTTTGCGGTCGAGGTGGTCAGTGCTGAAGGGCTCACCGGTCCTGCCAGCGTCGTCCGCGTCATAGATAATCCCAAAATGATGTGCTGTGCACAACGAATTGCCGCTCGTCTTCATCTGTCCGGATTTTTCGGGTTGGATTTTATGGTTGAACAAAACACTAACGAGCCCTACCTGATCGAAATGAATCCGCGGTGTACTCCGGTCTCTCACCTGCGCCTCGGGACCACCCGCGACATGATCGGAGCACTGTGGGCACAACTCACAGGGCACCCGCTTCCGCAGACCCAGGCAGTGACGGAAAACAACATGATCGCGTATTTTCCTCAGGCTTGGAATTGTAAGAGCGATCTCTTGCAATCCTGTTTTCAGGATATTCCACAAGGCGAGTCGGATTTAATTGAGGAATTTCTGCGGCCCTGGCCGGAGCGGAGTTTTCTCTTTCAACTGGCTGATCGCATCCACCGTGCGAAAGCACGTGCAGCCGCGGCTTGGCTGTAAGTCGTATAGCATGAGATCGCTCAAGGGATAGTTGAAATATGATCTTTCACGAAACAAAACTGGCCGGGGTTTTCGAGGTCCACATCGAGCGTCACCACGACGAGCGCGGGTTTTTTGCTCGCTCCTGGTGTCAGAATGAGTTTAAAAGCAAGGGATTGAATCACAGACTTGTGCAATGCAACATCTCCTACAATGAGCGAAAGGGCACGCTCCGAGGCATGCATTATCAGGCAGAGCCATTCGCTGAGACCAAGCTTATACGCTGCACTGCAGGGGCGATCTACGACGTGGTGATTGATTTACGTCCGCAATCCCCTGGCTACAAACAGTGGGTCGCGGCCGTCTTGAGCGCGCAGAATCGTCATATGTTTTATATCCCGGAAGGCTGCGCGCACGGCTTTCTTACGCTCGAAGACAGAACTGAAATTTTCTATCAGATGTCTGAGTTCTACCATGCGGAATCGGCTCGTGGTCTGCGGTGGAATGATTCGGCCTTTCGGATCGATTGGCCGGAAAAGGTGGAAGTGATCTCAGAGCGCGACGGCGCGTATCCAGATTTTGTCGACAATGAGAGTGCTTTTGAAACGGCTTAAGGAGAGCGATCCGACCGCAACAGGCGAAGAATTACATCGCTTCGCAACAGAACTCTATCCCATCTGCCGGAGTATTACTGGCAATGGGCTGCGTGAAACTCTGCAAGTAATTCAGAAACGAATTCCTCTTGAACTCTTTGAGGTGCCGAGCGGCACGCCCGTTTTCGACTGGACGGTCCCTAAAGAGTGGAATATTCGCGGTGCCTATATAAAGGACGGTTCCGGCAGGAAAGTCGTTGATTTTCAACAGAACAACCTGCACATTCTGAACTACAGTACGCCAGTGCATGCCACGATGCCCCTCCGTGACTTGCGGTCACATCTGTTTACGCTGCCGGAACATCCTGACTGGATTCCGTATCGCACGTCGTATTACAAGGAGCAATGGGGCTTTTGCCTGACCCACAATCAGTTGTCCGAGCTCAGAGATGGTGACTATGAAGTATGCATTGACTCCACTCTGCAGGACGGGCATTTAACCTACGGCGAGTGCTTCCTTCGCGGACAATCGGAAGAAGAAATCCTGATTTCCACTCATGCCTGTCATCCGTCCCTGGCGAATGACAATCTATCTGGCTTGGCGGTTGCTACACTTCTTGCCCAATTTCTTGCTGGAACCGATCTCCGATATTCCTACCGCTTCCTGTTTATTCCCGGAACCATAGGCGCGATCACGTGGCTTGCAAGGAACCGCGATAAAGTCAGCCGCATTCGGCACGGCCTCGTTTTGACCGGTATCGGCGACCGGGGTGGATTTCACTACAAGAAAAGCCGTCGTGGAAATGCCGAAATCGATCGCGCAATGGCACACGTCCTGCGGCATTGTGGAGAGCCCTCCGAGGTTCTTGAATTCTCACCGTACGGTTATGACGAACGGCAGTATTGCTCGCCTGGTTTCAATCTGCCCGTGGGTTGTCTGATGAGAAGCGTCTGGGGAACATTTCCCGAATACCATACGTCGGCCGATAACCTGGATTTCATCCAGCCGGACTCATTGGCGGCGTCCTTTCGTGCGTGTGTAGCAGCCCTCGACGTACTCGAGAACAACAGACGATACGTCAATCAGAACCCCTACTGTGAGCCGCAACTCGGCAAGCGAAACCTTTACCGGTCCACCGGCGGAGAATCGATCGGACACGAAATCAACGCTCGTCTTTGGGTGCTCAACTTTTCCGATGGTGAGCACTCGTTACTGGACATTGCCGAGCGCTCTGGCATTCCGTTCTCGGCCATCTGCGAGGCTGCGGAATTGCTGAGTCAATCCGGTCTGTTGTCCATGGTTCCGTAAGTTAGCGTAAGTTAGGCGTCTCTGCCTGTCTGCATGTCTGCCTGCTAAGTGATGAATACGCTTTTTTTAATCCTTGCCAAGGCATATTGTTGTCGCTATTATCAATCCATCCCCCCTTTCACCTCCTCCTTATTTCTCAGCTGCGAAAGAAGTTTTTCCTACGTTTTTGCGCCGAAATCCACTCGGCCATCGCTATAAGTGGAATACTTTCTTGAAAAGGAACTGCATGAAAGTACTGTTAACCGGACATAAGGGATATATCGGCGCTGTTGCCGCACCTATGTTGCTTGCAGCTGGGCATGAAGTGGTCGGCTTAGATACCGATTTATACGAGGGCTGTGATTTCGGGATACCATCACCGGCTATTCCGGAAATCCGCAAGGACCTCCGTGACCTCACCCGTTTCGACCTCGAAGGCTTCGATGCTGTCATGCATCTGGCTGCACTCTCGAATGATCCGATTGGCAATCTCAATGCCAGCCTCACTTACGACATCAATCATCTTGCTTCAGTACGGTTGGCTGAACTTGCCAAAGAAGCAGGGGTGGAGCGATTTGTCTTCTTCTCTTCCTGCAGCACTTACGGAGCAGCTGGCGACGAGCCACTTGATGAGACAGCCTCGCTTAATCCGGTCACTCCGTACGGAGAGTCCAAGGTATATGTAGAACGCGATGTTGCGCGCTTGGCGGATGAACGCTTCAGTCCAACCTATCTGCGAAACGCAACCGCCTATGGCGTATCGCCGCGACTGCGGCTGGATATCGTTCTGAATGATCTCGTGGCCTCGGCCTATACCAGGGGGCAGGTCTATATCAAGAGTGACGGCACACCCTGGCGTCCGATTGTCCATATCCGCGACATCATTGCCGCTGCAATTGCCGTGCTTGATGCGCCTCGCGACGTGGTTCACAACCAAATATTCAATGTCGGACGTAACGATGAGAACTATCGCATCCGCGAGCTGGCTGAGATCGTGACCCAGGTCGTGCCGGGATGCAGCATAGAATACGCGCCTGGTGGTGGACCTGATCTGCGTTGCTATCGTGTGAACTTCGATAAGATCGGACGGCTCTTGCCTGGATTCAGCCCGCAGTGGACCGCCCGCAAAGGCGCTCAAGAGCTTTACGACGCATATCGCAATGCGGGTCTCACCTTCGAAGACATCGAGCGCGGCCGGTATGTGCGTATCAGTGCAATTCAGCGGTTGCAGAAGGCTGGCCAGCTTGACAATTCGCTCCGTTGGAGCAAAGTCGTCGCCGAGACATCGGTGATGGCGTAGTTTGGAGATCTACATCACACACATGACCACGACTATGGCTTTACCCGAAATTGAACAGCAGGTTAGCACCAGGAACCTTTGCCGCTTTTGCGGCGCTGGACTGCAGCGCACATTTGTGGATTTGGGTCTGTCTCCACTTTGTGAACTGTACCCGTCGGCCGCCGATCTCAACCGCGGCGAGACCTACTACCCGCTGCATGTTTATGTTTGCGAAAAATGCTTTCTTGTGCAGTTGGAAGAATACGAGAGCGCGGAGAATATCTTCAGCGATTACGCCTATTTCTCGTCTTTTTCGGATTCCTGGCTCAAGCACGCCGACAACTATTGCGGCAAGATGAAGTCGCGATTCAGCCTCGATGAAAAGAGTTTTGTCGTTGAAGTGGCAAGCAACGACGGCTATTTGTTGCAATATTTCGTTCAACGCAACGTTCCCGTACTTGGTATTGAGCCTGCTGCTAATGTCGCCAAAGTCGCCGTGGAGAAGGGCGTTCCCACGCTTGTGAAGTTTTTTGGCGCGGAACTGGCCGCTGAGTTAGTGAAGGACGGACGAAGTGCGGACTTGGTCCTCGGCAATAACGTATTCGCACAAGTCCCCGACCTGAACGATTTTGTCGAAGGGTTGAAGATTTTGCTGAAACCCGAAGGCGTGCTCACGCTGGAGTTCCCGCATTTGCTGAAACTGATCGAGCTCAACGAATTCGACACGATCTACCACGAGCACTTCTCCTATTTCTCCATGCTTACAACAGTGGAGATCATGGAGGCGCACGGGTTGAAGGTAATTGATGTCGAAGAGCTGGCTTCGCACGGGGGATCGCTGCGCGTATTCGCATGCCGTGCAGAGGCAACCACTCATCCGGTAGGACCTGATGTGGCGAGAGTGATCGCCGAAGAAGAAAGCGCTGGCCTCGGCTCGCCTGAGGGCTATGAAGCCTTCGCCCAGCAGGTGAAAGAGACCAAACTGGCGCTCCTCGATGTTTTGCTTAAGGCCGCTCGTGATGGCAAGAAAGTAGCCGGCTACGGCGCACCGGGAAAAAGCGCAACCCTGCTGCATTACTGTGGTATTGGGAAGGACCTCATCGAATATACGGTGGACCGCAGTCCCTACAAGCAGGGACGATTTCTTCCTGGCACACACATCCCCATTTATCACCCCGACCGTATCTCCCAGACCAAGCCGGATTATGTTGTGATCCTCCCCTGGAACCTGAAAAACGAAATCATGGAGCAGTTGCAGTACATCCGCGAGTGGGGCGGACAGTTTATCGTTCCCATCCCAAGGGCGGCCATTCTCTAGGCAGAGAGGAAGGAATTAACCCATGAAGGTAGTTTTATTTTGTGGAGGAGCCGGCATGCGGCTCCGCGGATACTCTGATGATGTCCCTAAGCCGATGGTGACCATCGGCACGCGTCCGATTCTGTGGCACCTGATGAAGTATTATGCGCACTTCGGCCACAAGGACTTCATTATCTGTCTCGGGTACAAAGGCAACGTCATTAAGGATTACTTCCTGCATTACGACGAGTCTGTGTCCAACGATTTTGTGTGGTCGCAGGGAGGCAAGAATATACAGTACGTAAACCGTGACATCGACGACTGGACAATAACTTTTGTCGAAACCGGTGCCACCTCCAACATCGGCGAGCGACTGAAAGCCATTGAACCCTATCTCGATGGTGAGGAAATGTTTCTCGCAAATTACGGGGATGGCCTGAGCGACGTCGCCCTTCCGGATATGGTCGAAACATTCCAGCGCAGCAGCGCGGTTGCCTCTCTGCTGCTGGTACAGCCAACGGCGAGTTTTGACATCGTCAACGTTGGACCCGAAGGGTTAGTTAAGGATGTTCAGGCATTGACCCGGACTGATATTTGGATCAATGGCGGGTTCTTCGTCATGCGCAAGGAGATATTCGATTACATCCAGCCAGGCGAGGAGCTCGTAAGGGAGCCTTTTCAGCGGTTGATCGACAAACATGCTCTCCTGGCCTACCATTGCCCCGGCTTCTGGCAATGCATGGACACGTTCAAAGACAAGCAGCATCTTGAAGAGTTGAATCAGGGAAAAGCGCCGTGGAAAGTGTGGAAACAAAGCGCGAATCCTACATCGCTCCAGGCAAAGGCGACATCGGCACGTTTATGATTCAGCTGGATCTCGGGAAGAAAAAGGATGAGGTCGTTAAGATACTTTGCCTCGGAGCTCACTCCGACGACATTGAAATCGGATGCGGCGGCTCGATTCTAAGGCTGGCCGAAGAATATCCCAATTGCGAATTCCACTGGGTAGTGTTCAGTGCGATCGGGACTCGTGAACTCGAAGCGCGAAACGCAGCTCAAATGTTTGCCGGCACTCGACTCAAAGGGCCGACGCTGAAGAGTTTCAAAGACGGATTCATGCCGTTCGTAGGCGCTGAAGTCAAAGCTGTCTTTGAAGAATTGAAAGCGGTCTATCCCGATCTGGTCTTTACTCATAATCGCAAAGATGCACATCAGGATCATCGGCTCCTGGCTGAGTTGACTTGGAATACATTTAGAAACCATCTGATCCTGGAATACGAAATTCCGAAGTATGACGGCGACATGGGACAGCCGAACGTATTCGTGCCCGTCGCCGAAGATATCTGCCGAAAAAAAGTTAATTATCTCCTGGAAGCTTTCGGATCCCAACGCAGCAAGCATTGGTTTGACGAGCGCACCTTCCAGTCGCTGATGCGGTTGCGAGGAATGGAATGCAATTCGCCCAGCGGCTACGCCGAGGCGTTTTACTGCCGGAAACTGGTGCTATGAAGGATCTGAAAGAGAAAACAATTCGTGGCGGCGCGGCCAGACTGGCAGCGCAGATTGCGAATTTCGTGCTCCGCCTTGGGTCCTTGATGATCCTGGCCCGTCTGCTGTCTCCGAAAGACTTTGGCTTGGTGGGCATGGTGACTGCCTTTACCGGAATCCTGAACCTTCTTCGCGATTTCGGGCTCTCCACAGCATCCGTCCAAAGACAGGATGTCACAGAAGCGCAACTCTCAACGCTCTTCTGGATCAATGTCGCCGTCGGTCTCATCCTCGGGATTATGGCCGTTGTTCTGGCGCCTTTTATTGCCAGGTTCTATCACGAGCCCCGCCTCGTCTGGGTCACGGCAGTTCTTGCCAGCAGCTTCCTTTTCAACGCGGTCGGTGTGCAGCATTCGGCAGTATTGCAGCGTCATATGCGCTTCACCGCGCTCGCAGTGATCAATATGATTGCTCTGGTCGTGAGCGCTGCGACCGCCATCATCATGGCCAAGGTGGGGTATGGATACTGGTCGCTCGTAGCGATGGCCGTTGCTCTGCCACTGGTTACGACAGTCGGTCTGTGGATAGCGGCCGCCTGGATTCCCCGCATGCCGCAGACGAATGTAGGACTGCGTTCGATGATGCGCTTCGGTGGCACCATCACCTTAAACGGCGTGATCATGTACATCGCCTACAACCTGGAAAAGGTTTTGTTGGGAAGGTACTGGGGTGCGGACGCAATTGGTGTTTACGGACGAGCCTATCAACTCTCGAACATACCGACTGACAACCTCAATTCGGCCGTTGGAGAAGTGGCCTTCTCGGCATTGTCGCGGGTGCAGGATGATCCCGTCCGCTTGAAGAGCTATTTTCTCAAGGGGTACTCGCTGGTTCTGGCATTAACGCTGCCCATTACGATCTTGTGTGCTCTCTTTGCCAATGACGCCATCCTGGTTCTGCTGGGTGCCAAGTGGCTGGAGGCTGCTCCAATTTTCCGGTTGCTGGCTCCCACAATTTTGATTTTTGCAATGATCAATCCTTTCTCGTGGCTGCTGTTCGCTATTGGCAAAGTAGAGCGCAGTCTGAAAATCGCCTTAGTGATCGCCCCACTTGTCATAACCGGCTACGTCATCGGCTTGCCGCACGGCCCGAAAGGCGTGGCGCTCGGTTATTCAGCTGCCATGGCGATCTGGATTCTCCCGCACATTGCATGGTGTGTGCGAGGCACGGCGATTTCGTTCTGGGATGTGATCCATACTTTAAGCCGTCCGCTGATTTCTGGCGCCGTAGCCGCAGTGCTGCCATTATTGCTGATGTTATTTTCTGGACAATGGATGACGCCATTGCCCCGGCTATTGGTAGGCACATCCGTATTCACGGCAGTTTATTTGATAATGCTTCTGCTTGTGATGGGGCAGAAAGAGTTCTATATCAGTTTGGTTAGAGGCATGCGGGCATCGTCGCCGGTGGATGAAAAATCCTTGGCTCCGGCCTGCTAAGAACTGGAAATTAATAAAATGGCGCAACCATTTATCAGCATCGTAGTGCCTGCATACAACGAGGCAAAGCACATCGCTGAGTGCATTGAAAGCATTCTCGCCCAGACCTATCAGAACTGGGAATGCATTGTTGCGAACAACTGCAGCACAGATAGATCTGGAGATATCGCACGGGAATACGCCGCTAAAGATCCAAGAATCCGGGTTTACGACAACGAGCAGTTCCTGCGGGCTGTCCCCAACTACAATCATGCACTGCGTAAAATTTCTCCTGCTGCCAGGTATTGCAAAATTGTTTTTGCCGACGATTGGATATTTCCTGAATGCATAGAAAAGATGGTGGCGCTGGCTGAGGACTATCCTTCGATCGGCATCGTAGGCGCGTATGGACTGCAGGGCGAGCAAGTGATGTGGACAGGTCTGTCTTATCCGAGCCGGTTTGTGCCAGGTCGGGAAATTTGTCGCAACTTATTCATCGATGAGATTTATGTTTTTGGCTCAGCGACGTCCTTGCTCTATCGCGCCGATCTTGTGACCTCCCGCGATCCATTCTTCAACGAATCAAATCTGCACTCGGACATGGAAACCTGCATTCAGTTGCTCAAGAATCACGACTTCGGCTTTGTGCATCAGATTCTGAGTTACACACGGGAAGAGCAGCCCGGATGCATGCGAAAAATCTCCGAAGACCTTCATACCTATGTAGCTGGTAACTTCTATAATCTCGCAGTGTATGGCCCCGATTTTCTCAGCCAGAGCGAATTCCAAACTTGCATGAAGAAAAGTTTGGATGGGTACTATGCAGTCTTGACGGGCGCATTACTGCGGGGACGCAACAAGAAGTTTTGGGACTATCACAAGAAAAGAATGGCCGCCTCTGGAGTGAATTTTAGCCGGTCTCGCCTCGCGCGGACGTTTCTCGCCAAAACGTGTGCTGCGGCTCTGAATCCGAAGTCCACAATCGAAAAAGGCTGGCAGGTTGTTTCGGAAGTGATCTCGCGGCGCCAATCGTTTGCTCGTAATAATGGAGATGTAATGAATGAACAGAAGTCCGTCTAGCGCAAAAGGGCTTAAGGCCGGGGATTGGGTTGAAGTCCTGAGCAAGGAAGAAATCCTCGCCACACTGGACGAACACGGTCGGTTCGAAAATCTACTTTTCATGCCGGAGATGTTCCAATATTGTGGTCGCCGTCTCAGGGTATTTAAAAGAGCCGACAAGACCTGCGATCCAGCTCATGAGCCATGGAGTATTCGCAGGGTAACGAACTGTGTGCATCTCGACGAATCCCGATGTGATGGAGAGTGTCATGGAGGCTGTCAGGCCGGCTGTCTCATCTTCTGGAAAGAAGCTTGGCTTAAGCGAGCGGAAACCACTGCGGTAGTCCAGATCGCCTTGGACAATGGCAATGCAGATCCCGGCGGGCGGATGACCGAGAAGGTTTGGATCGCAAGCCAGAAGGTAGATGCAGAAGGAACCACGATCTATTCTTGCCAGGCAACAGAGTTACGGCGCTTCACTGAGGCAATGAGCCCCTGGGATCCTCGTCAGTATATTCGCGACCTCTGGTCCGGAAATCTTTCGACCGGACTAGCTCGTGATTCGCGTTGGGGAAGACTGCTGGAACTGATACTCGCGACAATGCGGTTGGTATACGTCCTGGCCATCAGCGCTGCATCACGTTATATCGCCTATCCGTCGATTACCGGCGGTCACGAGAAAATTCCGGTGGATATTCTCGATCTGTCTCCCGGTGAACTCGTCCAGGTTCGAAGTAAAGATGAGATCATGGCGACTCTCGACAAGAATCACCGGCACCGGGGACTGCTTTTCGACGGTGAGATGCTCCCATATTGCGGCGGCATTTACAGGGTGCTTCGCAGAGTCCATCACATCATCGATGAGAAGACAGGCAAGATGGTGAACATGAAGTACCCATGCATCATCTTGGAAGGAGTCGTATGCCGTTCAGATTTTCATCGGATTTGCCCCAGAGCCATCTATCCCTACTGGCGCGAAAACTGGCTCAAACGGGCGATTATTCCGCAGCTGTCAGCAACACCGGAAAGTATTTTGGAAGTTTGCGATAAATGATCGGTGTCGATAATGGTGAGCGCAGTGCACAGACCAAGCTGCGCTTAACCTGTCGTGACCGTATTGATTTGTTTGAATTTTGAAGTTCGGTAGTAATCGCGGCTGTGTGAGGTTTTATAGATCCACGTATTCTCAGCCTGCGAGTAAAGCCGTCCGGCAATCAAGAAAACACAATGCAAAGTAGGTATCAAATGCCGGAATTTCTTCTGAAGTCGCTGCGAGTGGTCGTGCGTTTTCTGATCCCTGTTACGCTCGTCATTTTTGCAGCGCCATTCGTTGCACTTCTGTTTTACTCGCTGCCTGCAACTGACGATTTCTGCAAGGCAACCTTGGCTTTTAATTGTGTGCCGCAGCCAGGAGTTCTCGCCATTACCTGGTTGTATTACACGCAATGGTCACCACGCTGGCTCACGACGCTGATTCAGAGTTTTACCATGAATCACTTCGATCTCGTAGCGGCCTATGGATGGCTTCTGCTCTCGGTCATTTTGAGCAATATCTGTGCCTTGTGGTATTTCTTTCAGACTTTTTTCCGTCTGACCCGCGTAAGATCGCTGCTTGTTGCAGCGCTGTTCTATGCAGCATGGGTGGCGAGTTTGCCAACTCCTGCTGAGGAAATCTTTTGGCTCACGGGAGCAATAGAGTACTACTTGTCGCTCAGCTTTCTGCTGGTGCTGGTCAGCCTTCTGCATCGTCCGCACCGGGGTTACTGGTACTATCCTGTTGTTGCGTTGCTGTCGCTGGCGTTGCCAGGGCAGCATGAAGTTGCTGGCGCCTTTCTTTGCGCGCTGTTGCTTACAGTGATAGTTATCCTAAGAATTCAGAAGCTGCCCGCCCGCCAATGGATATTTAGTCTCGCTTTCGCCGCACTGAGCATGGCCGCCGCGATGCTCTCTCCAGGTAATGCCCGGAGAGCGATTGTAGAGAATCGGCATACGTGGGATGTCGTGCATCTGCCATATTGGGTCGCGCATGCTTTTTTCCACGGGCTTGACTGGTTACGGTACCCCTCTTTCCTGCTCGCGGCATGTTGCATTGTGCTCCTCTGTCGGCATGAGTTACACAAGGACAATCCGAATGAGACTTCGAGGCGTTGGGTTGGTCTGGCCGCTCTCTGCGGCATGTTCGTCGTTCTTTCGGAGTACGGCTTGGTCGAAATGGCTTCAGGTAAATGGTCGCCTGATCGGGTCGTAGCCTGGTTCAGTTTTGTCTTTTGGCTTCTTTTTATATGTGCAATATTGACCGGCTTAACTGAGATTTCTGAAGTCCGATTTTCACAGTCTACTAGAACGATTGTTTTTGCCTTGCTTGCAGTGGCTCTCCTGGATTCAGCTAATTTCCGCGCTGCTGTTGGCGATTTGCGCGGTCCAGCTCAATCATGGTGGCGGATTGGATCTACTCAGTTAAGACAGCGCGGTGGTGTTGTGCTATACCAGACTCCAGCCAGTTACCCCAACATGACCATGCATCAGGAAATTACAACGGATCCGGGTTGCTGGGTGAACAGGTGCGTGGCCAACTATCTTCGAGCAAAAACAGTAATAGCGAAGAATCCTGGCGGAGTTTGTCCGCGCTAAGTTCAATAAGCCGTCATTCCAGCGGGATACAGAAGACTGTCAAAGGGCAGTCGTTTATGTCGATAAATCCGCTCCCCAAAGGTCCACTTGGATCAGCAGCCAAAGCTCTCCAGCTCTTATGTTTCCTCTCTATCCTGAGCGGCTGCGCAAAAAGTGGTTTTCTGAATGTCTCCTTCTCGCAATCTGCCGCAACGGTTCAGGCTTATGACTTTGTAGAAGTCACAGCCTCGGTTTCGTGGCCACGCGCACATAACCCGTTCACTGACGCGACACTCACAGGGTGGTTCGAGTCGGCGGATGGCAGAAAGCGGTGGCCGGTGGAAGGCTTCTGCGACTCAGAAAATGGCAGTGTTTTCCGAATCAGATTCATGCCGCCTGTTGCCGGAGACTACCGCTATTTCGTTGAATATCGGCAGAATGGCAAAAACAGAACTTCGACTGGTCATTTTCAGGTAACAGACGGACATCGTCGTGGACCCATTCGTGTCGACTCGCGCTATCCTTGGCATTTCCAATGGGAGGGGACTGGAGAGCATTATTTCTTCAATGGAACCACTGCCTACTGGTTGATGGGGTGGAAGGACGACCACGTGATTGAGTCGTCAATTGAGCGACTCCATCAATTAAAAGTCAATCGAATCCGGGTGACAATCGCCGGGCGGTCAAATATGTTCTACGGTGAACCCGTGATGAACGGTCCAGCCTGGACGCTGTTCATCACCCCTTGGCCGGTTAAAAATGCCGAGGATATTTTTCATCCTGGCTTTGACTATCAGCGCTTTGATGTTGCTTACTGGCAGAAGTTCGAAAGAGCCCTTCGTTACGCGCGAGACAGGGACATGATTGTTTCGCTTGTGCTGGACATGAATGACGGACAGGTTCATCCCGCAGCTGGTAGCACCGATGAATACCGATTCATCCATTACGCAATTGACCGATTTGGTGCCTTTTCGAATATAACCTGGGATCTCGGCGACGATTTAGATCGTTATCGGAACCAGCGATGGACCCACCACACAGGAACTCTGATCGAGGAGTGGGATCCGTACCGCCATCTCGCTACGAGTCATCCCATACACAACATTCATCAGGACCGTACGTCGGACTGGTTTGGTTTCACTTCATTTCAGGAATGGTCGAGGACCCAGCACGCATTCATGCTGGGTGAACGAAAAGAGCAGGAGAAGTTGGGCCGCATCATTCCTCAAACCAACGAGGAGTATGGTTATGAGGATCATTATCCAATGTGGAGTCCACCTCCACCATCCGAGACTGCAGATACTCTACGTCGGACAGCATGGGACATTGTGATGGCCGGAGGCTACCAGACCACCGGCGAGACCGCGAAGCGCGGGACAAATGTGTGGCCCGATACCGGTGGTGGCTGGATGAACGGCCGGGGCGATGACTCGATGACCATGCTGAAAGGTTACGAGCATATGGTGGACTTTTTCACCAGCTTCGAGTGGTGGAAGACGGAGCCTCACGATGAGTTAGTCACAGACGGAGACTACTGTCTTGCAGAACCGGGCAGAACGTACGCTATTTATTTGCCCAGGGGTGGCAGAGTGCAAGCCAGGCTCCAACCGGGAAACTACACCGCAAATTGGTTCAATGCGATGACGGGAGAATGGGTTGCACTGAACAAGATTCAAGTGGGGAACTCATGGACGTCACCTCCATCTCCGGATGCTGGCGATTGGGCTCTCCTGCTGAGGAAGATGCCGGCGTAGCCTAACGATATGTAAATCCGCACAGGCTGCCGATCACCTGAAAGCCTAAGCCAACATTTCATTGCTCCATGGTCAAACGGGGGACGGACTCAAAAGTTCGTCCCCCGTTTGTTTTTGCGAAACTAACTGCGCTCTGCAGGGACCATTGTAGCGGGGTAGGGTTCTTCGCGGCTGTTCAGCGACAACTCCGAGCGCAACATCCGAGCAATGTATG
Source organism: Terriglobales bacterium (assembly GCA_963738095.1). Taxonomy (GTDB): domain Bacteria; phylum Acidobacteriota; class Terriglobia; order Terriglobales; family Acidobacteriaceae; genus Alloacidobacterium. The sequence continues at coordinate 57,207 of CAVTVL010000016.1, read as the reverse complement.
CTGCAGTACAGCCATAGGGCTGATGGATGTTGTGGAACTCTTATGACACAACCGCATTCGCTGTGTTGGAATAGCTGCTTTCTTGTCCGTCGGCGTCGACGGCAGTCGCTACATAATAATAGGTAGTGCTCGCCTGGACTGCTGTATCTGTGTACGACGTCCCGGTGGCTGGAGAACTCGTAATTTTCGCGAAGGGGCCAGCCGACACCGTGCTTCTGTAAATGTTATATCCAACTACATTGTCTGAGGTGCTGTCGGCCCAGGTGAGCACAACCGTGTGGGCCACCGGATTGGAACTCGGGTTTGGAATGGACGGAGCACTCGTAGAGGCATTGATAGAAGGTTTGACTCCACATCCGGCCAATGCCACGAATAAGACTGGGAAAAAGAAGATCCGCAATACCGAAACGAGATTAGGGGGAATGGATGCAAACATAGTAATAAGTTAACCAATATACCTGTTAAATAAGCCTGACTAGTCAACCCCTGAAGGTTTAAGCATCTTCAGTTCTTTAACTATGCCCGACCTGTAATAGTCTCTAGGCAGCCACGCTTTAGCCAAAGAAATACTCTGCGGAATTCTCCTGCCAAATACTGAACTTGGGAGCTGAATTCCAGTATGATAGCCCGACGCTTCCTGCTCTGACTTGTAATTTGCGAAATTTGTCACCAACCATTTCTTGCCAAATTGGCAACTTGTTGTGGCATAATTATCCAAGTTCTGACTGGGACAGTAAAAATGGAATCGATTCAAACAGAATCTTGCCTCCAGTCTGCATTTACTCTGAGTTGCGACCATTGTTGAGCTGTAGTGCAACTTCAAATATCGATTTCTCTAATCGGAAGTTTGCTCACGAATTTGGATCTCAGGGAGTTTTAGTTAAATCTTCTTAAAGTCAAGAGCTTTTACTGCAGCCAGATTTTATTGTGAAACGAAGCGGACTGCAGGCATAACAAGCTCCTCAAAACGAAAAAAATTCATTTTCATTCTTAACTTTTTTCTGCCGCTGTAAAGCAATGAACGATTGCAGAGGTGTCCTATATGTGTGTTCCTCCCCCAGAGGACTCCGCCGATGTTGTAGTGTTTCGTGTTTCTGTAGGCTGTGATCATTCGCATTCAAATTCGGTTTGCGTCCGCAGTCTTACAGAACAGTCCGGGTGCCGCGGTTGGTATGGCGGCGCCCTTTTTCTCCTGATCTGTTTCCTTGTCCTCACCATCTCGGGCTGTGGATTTCAAGTGAACGGATCAGGTGCCGCTGATAGTGCTGTGGTCGTCGCCTCGCCCACCGCGGTTGATTTTGGAAGTGTTCCTGTCGGGCAATCAGCCAACAGCACAGTCGCACTTTCTAATCATGGTTCCGACCCCGTCAATGTCTCCCAGTTCAAAGTGGCAGGTCAGACATTCTTCGTGAACGGCCCCACCAAGCTTCCCGTCACCATCGCTCCCGGCGTATCTCAGACCTTCCAGCTTGGATTTAAACCTAGCGGCGATACGACATTTTCCGGAGAATTCACGGCAATGGATTCTGCCGCGAAACCGATAGCACGCGGCTCAGTCCGCGGGGCGGGAATTTCCGATGCCACAACCGTTCCGCAGTTGACGGTCAAACCAGGCAGTCTCGCCTTCGGCAGTGTCTCTGTAAACTCAACTGCGACATTGCCTGTGACCATTGCCTCTACAGGTACCGGCCCAGTGACAATCACATCGGCAGCCATTACTGGGGCGGGATTCAGCGTATCGGGAGCAAGCTTCCCGGTAACAGTAAACCCGAAACAAACGGTCACCCTCAGCGTTCAGTTCCAGCCGACGACGGCAGGCTCAGCCACCGGCACACTCAGTATTGGTAGCAATGCATCGAGACACACCACGGTCGCAGTCAGCTTGAGTGGCACGGGCACTGCAGCAACGACTTCAGGGTTGGCAGTGAGCTCGGGTAGTCTAAACTTCGGCAACGTGACGGTGAATTCAAGTGCAACGCAAACGCTAACCTTGACCTCGACCAGCACAGCCGCAGTGCAGATCAACTCGGTAGCCTTCACCGGGGCAGGCTTCAGCGTATCGGCAGCAAGCTTTCCAAGCCTGCCGGTAACGCTTAATCCGAAACAGTCGGTCACGCTCACCGTTCAGTTCAAGCCGACAACGGCAGGCGCGGCGACAGGAGCAGTGACGATCAGCAGTAACTCGTCCACCGCGCCAACCGTGGCAGTCAGCCTGAGCGGCACAGCCACGACGACGTCGACACCAGGGCTGACAGTGAGCCCGGGCAGTCTGAGCTTCGGCAACGTCACGGTGAATTCAAGTGCAACGCAAACGCTAACCCTGACCTCGACCAGCACCGCCGCAGTGCAGATCAACTCGGTAGCCTTCACCGGGGCAGGCTTCAGCGTATCGGCAGCAAGCTTCGCAAGCCTGCCGGTGACGCTCAATCCGAAACAGTCGGTCACGCTCACTGTTCAGTTCAAGCCAACCACGGCAGGCGCAGCGACAGGAGCGGTGACGATCAGCAGTAATTCGTCCACCGCACCGACCGCTACAGTCAGCCTCAGCGGCACAGGCACGACGGCGACGACTCCAGGGCTGACAGTAAGCCCGGGCAGTCTGAGCTTCGGTAACGTGACGGTGAACTCAAGCGCAACGCAATCTGTAACCTTGACCTCGACCGGCACTGCCGCAGTGAAAATCAACTCGGCAGCGATCACCGGAGCAGGCTTCAGCGTATCCGGAGCAACTTTCCCCGTAACCTTGAACCCGAAACAGTCGGTCACGCTCACCGTTCAGTTCAAGCCAACCACGGCAGGCGCGGCGACAGGAGCGGTGACGATCAGCAGTAATTCGTCCACCGCGCCAACCACTGCAGTCAGCCTGAGCGGCACAGCCACGACGACGTCGACACCAGGGCTGACAGTGAGCCCGGGCAGTCTGAGCTTCGGCAACGTCACGGTGAATTCAAGTGCAACGCAAACGCTAACCCTGACCTCGACCAGCACCGCCGCAGTGCAGATCAACTCGGTAGCCTTCACCGGAACGGGCTTCAGCGTATCGGCAGCAAGCTTCGCAAGCCTGCCGGTGACGCTCAATCCGAAACAGTCGGTCACGCTCACCGTTCAGTTCAAACCGACCACGGCAGGCGCGGCGACAGGAGCGGTGACGATCAGCAGTAATTCGTCCACCGCACCGACCGCTACAGTCAGCCTCAGCGGCACAGGCACGACGGCGACGACTCCAGGGCTGACAGTAAGCCCGGGCAGTCTGAGCTTCGGTAACGTGACGGTGAACTCAAGCGCAACGCAATCTGTAACCTTGACCTCGACCGGCACCGCCGCAGTGAAAATCAACTCGGCAGCGATCACCGGAGCAGTCTTCAGTGTATCGGGAGCAACTTTCCCGGTAACACTTAATCCGAAGCAAGCGGTCACGTTGACGGTTCAGTTCAAGCCAACCACGGCAGGCGCAGCGACCGGAGCAGTGACGATCAGCAGTAATTCGTCCACCGCACCGACCACTGCAGTCAGCCTCAGTGGCACAGGCACGGCAGCCGCGACTCCGCAGTTGACAGTGAGCCCTGGCAGTCTGAGCTTCGGCGATCTGACAATCAACACGGCGACAACGCTTCCCGTGACCCTGACCTCAACTGGCGCAAGCTCAGTAACGATCAACTCGGCCACGATCACCGGAGCAGGGTTCAGCGTATCGGGAGCATCCTTCCCGGTGACGCTCAGCTCTAAGCAGGCGATCACGCTTGAAGTCCAATTCAAGCCAACGGCTGCCGGTGACGTGACTGGCACGCTGACGATCAACAGCAATTCATCAACTGCGGCGACAGTTAAGGTCAGCCTGAGCGGTACGGGTACAGCCGTACAGCATGAGGTCGATCTAAAATGGAGCCCGCCCAGCAGTTCTTCCGATCCGGTCGCCGGTTATAACGTCTACCGTTCAACTGGTAGCAGCTCTTCGTATCAAATGTTGAACTCGTCCCTTAACACGCAGGCAAGCTATGCGGATAAGACGGTTCAAAGTGGTACAACCTACAACTACATCGTCAAAAGTGTCGATTCTTCGGGCGTGGAAAGCGCACCGTCGAATATGGTCACGGTGACGATTCCATAGATGGCCGTCTAGGCGACAGATTGAGGAGGGTGTGCATGCCAGTTCCATGCCACCCCACCTCTGGAAGCCGGCTGGACCCCATCAGGCCCACGATGCGGAACGCATGAATGGAAATAATTCCACACATTGCGTCTCATCGAAATCGTGTTTTTCGTCTCGTCAACAGCTCACAGATGACGTAGATTTTTCTTAATTAGCCTCGTTCCCCTTGATCCGGGCGGTTGCAGAGCATTCTGTTCCGCCCGGTTCGTCTGTACGCCCATCCACCCCACAACAGGTCGCTGGCCCTCGAAGCCAAACTGCGGGACAATAACAAATATGGCTCTGAAGTCCGTATTTACCGACGTCCCCGGAGCAATGGATGAGATCAAGGCCGGGCGCATGATTGTCGTCGTCGATGACGAGGACCGAGAGAACGAAGGCGATCTTACTCTGGCTGCCGAGTTCGTCACCCCCGAAGCGATCAACTTCATGGCGAAACACGGCCGTGGCCTCATCTGCCTCACACTGACAGAAGAACGCGCCGACTACCTCCGCCTCGGTCCCATGACGCAACAGAATTCCTCGCGCTTCGGCACAGCATTCACGGAAACAATTGAAGCGCGCGAAGGCGTCACCACTGGTATCTCCGCGCACGACCGCGCACATACGATTAAGGTAGCCATTGACCCGGTTTCCACCGCCAACGATCTTGCCCGTCCCGGACATATCTTCCCACTGCGAGCACGCAAAGGCGGTGTGCTCGTGCGCGCCGGACAAACCGAAGCCTCCGTCGATCTTGCCCGCATGGCCGGACTCATTCCTGCCGGCGTGATCTGCGAAATCATGAAGGACGATGGCACCATGGCCCGCGTTCCCGATCTCACCGAATTTTGCAACCAGCACGGCATGAAGATGCTCACCGTTGCCGAGCTGATCCGTTACCGTCTGCAAAACGAGCGCTACATCGTCCGCATCGCTGAAAGTGAAGTCCCAACCCCATATGGAGACTTCCGCATGATTGCTTATGAGAGCGAAGTGAATGGTGGCGAGAGTCACGTTGCCTTGGTTCGGGGCGATGTACGCACAGGCGACGAGCCTGTGCTGGTGCGCGTGCATTCGCACTGCCTCGCAGGCGACATCTTCGGCACAACGCTCTGCGACTGCCACAGCATCATGCAGCGATCGCTCAAGACAATCGCAGATGCCGGACGAGGCGCGCTCATCTATCTGCACAATACGAGTCGAGGCTTCGATATCGACCGCACGATCGCGCCGCACCGCATCATCCTGCATCGGGAAACGCGCGCGCGCGAGGGCCACGATGACCGCCACCAGCGAACGCTCCGCCAGGTCGGGCTGGGTGGCCAGATTCTCGCCGACCTCGGCATCCACAAAGTACGCCTGCTCTCGAATACGCCCACGCATGTCCCCGCGCTGCAGGGCTTCGATGTCGAGATCGTCGAACAGATTCCCATCCCGGAGATCGAAACGCCAGAACTGAAACAGATTTAAATAAATCTGCAATAGCCCGTTATCCCGACGATCACAGGGAGGAAGAATCCACAGCAATCTGGAAATAGCTAGAGCTACTCCGCGCGCAGTGCCCGAGTCTTTCGTTTAGCCCGCAATCGATGTTTTACGGAGGGTTAGGGAATGATGTCGACTACAATCTTGCCTGTCGCGGTGCCGGACGCAACCGCTGCGTGTGCTTCAGGCGCTGTCTCAAGAGTGAACCGCTGGAAATGTAACAAGGGCGCCAATTTCCCGGACTCCGCCAACTTTGCGGCTTCTCGCAAAATGTGCCCATGATGAGCGCGCCCTTTGCCGGTCAGCATCGGCAGCAGAGTGAAAACACCCGAATAGGTCGCTCCGCGAAATGAAAGGGGTGCGAGTTTGTGCGCTCCCCATCCCAGGCAACTTACCACATGCCCCGTATAGGTTTTCACAGCTTGAAAGGACGCGTCCAAAGTAGCTCCCCCCACCGTGTCGTAAACAATGTCGAAGCCTTCGCCCTGCGTATGTTCCGCAACATAAGCATCAACCGGCACCCTCTGATAATCGATTGCCGTCGCGCCAAACTTTTCGACAATCGCTTTCTTTGCCGCTGAAACCGTAGCGAATACTTCCGCGCCAAAGGCACGGGCAATCTGTACCGCAACATGGCCAACGCCGCCCGCTCCCGCATGAATCAGAACCTTCTGCCCGGCATGCACGCGGGCCCGGTCTACCAATCCTTCCCATGCCGTAATCACAATCAGCGGAAGCGCCGCTGCCTCGCGCATGGAAAGGTTAAACGGCTTTGGGGCAAGCAGCTCCGCGTCTACTGACGCAAACTCGGCGAGCGATCCTTGCAGTCCGCCTACGCCGCCTGTCATTCCGGAGACCTCGTCCCCCGTCTTGAATGTGGTGACGCCGGGGCCCACTTGCTCGACTACACCGGCAAGGTCTAATCCAAGCACCGCCGGCAAGCTTACCTGCGCGTGGCCGGCATTGCCCGTTCGAATCTTTGTATCGAGAGGGTTCACGCCGCTCGCCATGATCCGCACCAGTACCTGCCCCTTCGACGCCACAGGGCGAGGAACCTCGGCCAGGGTAAACGGAGCGTTGTAGTTCTCGAGCAATAGAGCGCGCATTACTGTCCGATCGGACATCTCAAATTACCTCGAGGGGAAGCGACACCTCTGCCGACAATCCGCGTGCTTTTAATTCCCGTTGCAGCTGCCCAATATCCTTGAACTGAATCCCAACCAGCCCAACCTCTTCTGCCGCGCGAATATTCTCGGCTTTATCATCCAGAAACAAAGCCTCTGCCGGAGCAACATCTAACTTCTCGCACGTGTATGTGTAGATAGCCGGATCGGGCTTCGCGATCCCCAGCTCGCACGACCAGGTGTGATGGTCGAAATCGCCGAGCCACGAGAACTCCTGCCGCATGTAGCTGAGCGTGTCCTCCCCCATGTTCGAGAGGATGCCGATGCGCAGCCCCGACTCGGCCAGCGACTTAGCCCACGTGAGCATCGGCTCATTGATCGTGCACCACATCAGCACATCGTTCTCAATGAGGCGCTCAATATCAGTCGCCGTCAGTTCGATAGCAGTGTCGGCGGCAAAACGTTGCCAGTAACTGCGTCCATTCAATTGTCCCATGTCATAGGCGTGCCGATGCGTCCAGTAGTGGCTGTCAAACGTGCCGCGATCGAGCCCGGTGATGGTGAGCAGGTTGTTCAACGCAGAAGGCTCCTGCGCCTGGCTCAACACCATTCCGTAATCGAAGATGACCGCGCGAATCGCCATGAAAACTCACCTCTCCATTCCATTATGCGGGATCGTCAAGGAAAAGACGCGACACACTCCTCCCGAATGTCATCCTGAGCGAAGCGTAGCGAAGTCGAAGGACCCGCACGAATAAAGTTTGTGCGAAGCCTTGCACAGCAAGGCCCGTATTTACATGCGCAGGAGTACGAAAAAGGGGGAAAGCGATTTTCTACCGCAACTATAGAATCGGGTGCCCCATGGCCTGCCCTGAGCGTAGCCGAAGGGTTGGCGAAGCTAACGTGGGTAGAAACGGCCGCCGTGGAAGACGGCGGCCAAATTGAGCAGTTAAGGGTAGAAGCACCGGCCTTCAGGCCGGTGAATAAAGCCGGAAACGAAGGGGGCTTCAGCACCGGGCCGTAAGATAACCCCATGCACTTCTCCGCGCGCACCAACTGGGAAACAACCGAAGCCGACCTCGCCCGCGCGCTCCGCGAAAGAAGGGAAGCAGGCCTGCCAATCTACGACCTCACTGCCTCCAACCCAACCCAATGCGGTTTCACCTATGACGAAGCCGCCATCCTATCCCCGCTCGCTGCACCCGAAGCGCTCATCTACGACCCCAACCCGAAAGGCATGCTCCGCGCCCGAGAGGCCGTCAGCGCCTACTACCGCAGCCACGGCGCAACCGTCGACCCGGCACAGATCTTCCTCACAACCAGCACCAGCGAAGCCTACAGCTATGTCTTCCGCCTCCTATGCGATCCCGGCGACGAGGTGCTCATCGCGCAGCCCAGTTACCCGCTCTTCGATTTCCTCGCAGCATTAGACGACGTGAAGCTCATCCCCTACGCGCTCTTCTACGATCATGGCTGGCATCTCGACATCGAAGCCGTGCGCCAACGCATCACGCCACGTACCCGTGCCATCGCATTGGTGCACCCCAACAACCCCACCGGACATTTCACGAAGGCGCACGAACGCGAACAGCTCGAAGCTCTCTGCTCAGAACACAACCTCGCCCTCATCATCGACGAAGTCTTCCTCGATTACCCGTTAACGCAAAGAGGCCACAGTTTCGCCACTGGACCGCACCCGGCCCCGACCTTCGTTCTCAGCGGCCTGAGCAAAATCGCCGGACTCCCGCAGATGAAAGCCGCGTGGGTTTCTGTTTTTGGTCCCGCCGCCTTTGACCCTGCCGAGGAATTAAAACAGTCCTTAACGCGACTCGAAGTCATCGCCGACACCTTCCTCTCCATGAACGCGCCCATCCAGCATGCCCTTCCACACTGGCTCGCGCATCGTCGCGCAATCCAGCAACAGATCAGCGACCGGACAAAGAAGAACCTGCAAACCCTCGACGCGTTCCTTGCCGGGCAGTCCATGATCACCCGCCTCGACGTGGAGGCCGGATGGTACGCCACCCTCCGCATCCCGGCAATCCGCCGCGACGATGAAACAGCCATCAGCCTGATGCGCGAATCCGGCGTCTACACCCATCCCGGCTACTTCTTCGGTCTCCCCGGAGACGGCTGGCTGATAGTCAGCCTGTTGACACAGGCGTCGGACCTCCAAACAGGCTTGAGAGCCATCATTCACGCCTACAACGAGCCGATTGCCCCATGTTCGAGAAGCTAACGCGGGTGGAGAACGACCGGTTTCGAAGAAGGCGCTCAAAATTGAGGGCGCCCTCTGTCAAGCCCCCAAATCACAAAATAATCCACAAATAGCTGAAAATAAAAGAATTAAACCGAGCTAACTTTGGCGTACTATTTCGTCGAAACTGCTATCATAGAAATAGAGGAAAAAACCCGCGCAGAGCGGGCTTTTCTTTTGACAGGAAAACCCAGATCCCCCGCTAAGTGATTGAAAACACTAGAAAACATCTAAGATCAATAGAATCAGTAGTATAGAAGGGGAAGATCCCCCGTTAAAGTATTGAAAAATAACGAAATGAAAGAAAACAGGGAGGGGGAGGGGACTCCCGCCATCAACTCAGCAGAAACGGATTCGAGTCCCGCTCTTCCCCAATCGTCGTCGCTGGCCCATGGCCTGGAATCACCTGCGTCTCATCTGGAAGCGGCAGCAGACGGTCATGGATCGACTGCAGAATCTTTCGGGAATCTCCGCCCGGCAGATCGGTCCGCCCGATGGATCCGGCAAAGAGCGTATCGCCGGCAACCAGCAGGTTCTGCGGAGCGAAGTGCAGGCAGATGCTCCCCGGCGTATGCCCCGGAGTATGCAGCACCTGTGCCGGATAGTTCTCGAGGCCGACGACCAGATGGTCCTCGGCGCTCGCATCCGGCGGAGCCACCTCGGGAGTAGAAACGCCCAGCCACCCTGCCTGCATCTCCATCATTTCGAGCAGCGGCAGATCGTTCTGGTTCAAAAGAATTGGCGCTCCAGTCTGCTGTTTGAGCTTGAGCGCGCCGCCAACATGATCGATGTGAGCATGCGTCACCACAATCTGCTTTAGCTTGAGTTCGCGCTTTTCCAGACGCGCCATAATCTGTGGAATGTTGTCGCCCGGATCGATGACCATGGCTTCGCCTGTCGCCTCATCTCCGACGATTGTGCAGTTGCATTGCAGCATTCCAACAGGAAAAGTCTCGAGGATCATAATTTGATTGTCATCGAAGCTGCCCAAAAGACGCAAAATGCGTAACAATGAATGGCGCTATGGCAATCCGTAAGGAATGGACAGAATGGCATCTGACGCCGCGCGGTTGGGAGCGCGGCGCCTCGCGGGTACACGGACAAGGCAGCACGTGGGTCGAAGAACCAACCGACCGCGTATTGAGCGCCGTGTACCAGGAACTGCAATCCGAAGACTCGTCGGAAATAAAGCGATGGGCAGAAGAGACTTGGCGATCGAAGAAAGCCCAGAACGCCGATGATCTGATTAAGCAGTTTGGTCCAGCACCCGAAAAGCTGTAAGCAGTTCTATGACAGCGTTACTTGACCCGTCGCGAGCGTATACACGCCCGCGACGACCTTCAGCTTGCCTTCCTTCACCATTGGAGCGATCACCGGCGAGGATTCGCGCAGAAGCCTCGCCTGTAATTTGGCATTGGCTTTCGTAACCGCCACAAGGTCTGTTCCCGCCTGATCAATCGCCGGCTGGATATGCGGAAAGAGAGAGCTGATCTGACCGGGAACCTCTTTACCCTGAATCGCTGCCTTCACCGCGCCGCAATTTGCATGTCCAAGAACAAGAATGACTTTAACCCCGAGGACAGCCGCCCCATATTCCAGGCTGCCAATGATCTCCGGCGTAAGGATATTGCCAGCCACGCGGGTGACGAAGATCTGCCCAATCGTCTCATCGAAAATGAGCTCGACGGGAACGCGAGAATCCGCGCAGGCAAGCACTGCAGAGTGAGGTTCCTGCTTGTCTACTGTGCGCTCCTTAAGAAGCTGGAGATCATGTTCGATACTGATCATACGTCCAGCAGCGAATCGCTCGTTTCCCTCCATTAGCTCTTTAAGCGCTTCATCCGGCGTCCGCGCAGTTTGCGCGTGCAGGGTAGAAGTGGACACAAGGTCCAAAGACGACACAGCAAGCAGACTTGCCGCCGATGCTCCGATGAACTTGCGACGCGAGTAGGTCATAACGGATCTCCTATCCATAAAAGAGCGAGATCATCATACCTACATGAACTGCAACTGACGAAACTTCTTATGACTGACACTATTGCGCAAGAGGCTTTACGACCGATCCGCCCTTCATCACCCAGGCAACGTGCTCCATGACAGTAATATCCGTCAGCGGATCGCCGGATACAGCAACCAGGTCAGCATATTTGCCCGGCTCGATCGTTCCCATATCCTTATCGAGCGAAAGCAGCGTTGCACCATTGATCGTAGCCGCCTGCAACGCCTGCAGCGGCGTCATGCCGCCACGCACCAGCGCACTAAACTCCTTGGACACCGACTCATCCACATCGGCATCATCGACACCATAAGCAATCTTCAGGTGATACTTGAGAGCCCGCTGGAAAGCGGGTCCCTGCTCCTTAACGATGTCGATACCTTTTGCCATGCTGCGCGGATCGCGCCCCTTGGAGAGGCCAGTCTCCAGATCATGCTGGAAACAATAGAGGGTCGGCACCAGCCATGTTCCACGCTGCGCCATCATCTGTGCCCCTTCGTCGTCGAGCATGGTGCCGTGCTCGATAGAGTCGACCCCAGCCCGAACCGCTGCTTTGATGCCAACCGTACCTTCGGCATGTGCCATCACTTTGCGTCCCGCGCGGTGTGCAACTTCTACAGCGCGAGCCATCTGTTCGTCACTCAATTCCTGCACACGGTAATCGCTGATAGGGTCCATGACGCCTCCAGTCGCCATGAGCTTGATCCAGTCCGCGCCATACTTGATATCGCGACGCACGATACGATTGACGTCATCGACGGTATCCACCGTGTTTGGTTGCTGAAGGCCGGGCTTGTCCGGTGACAGAAGATCACCGTCGCCATGGCCACCCGTAACCGAGACAAAGCTGCCCGCCGCCACAATGCGCGGTCCGGTAATCAGGCCTTTGGCAACGCCCTCGCGCAGGGCGAACTGAGGATATGAAGGATACTCCTCGCCGGCATCACGCACGGCGGTAAATCCATGAGCCAGCCATATCTGCAGATTGGCGATGCCTCGCACCGTCGCCTGGGAGCGAGAGGTCATCAGATACTTGCCCGCGGTTTGTGTTGTTGGGTCAGAAAGGATATGCGCGTGGCAATCGATCAAGCCGGGAACGATGGTGTACTTGCTCATGTCGATGACAGCATCGTCTTTCGGCGCACGGGTGTCGATGCTCTTGATCCGGTCGCCCTGAATCACAACGTAGGCGTCCTTCGTTACCTGCCCGCTGCGCACATCGATCAGGCGGCCTGCATGGATTGCGATTTCCTTCGATGGGGGAGCCTGAGCCGGAGCAGCCGCACAGGCAGAAAAAGCCAGGAGAAGATAGAACAAACCCTTTAGTCTCACCTGAAAAATCCTTATTTGATCTGTGGCGTGATGGTATCAGAGAGGCGCTGCGCAAAATAGAAAAGGCAGGCTGAATGCCTGCCTTTAGATTCTTTTTGGTCGAGATGCCTTTATTTTTTAGCTGGCGTCGTCTGGGTGGTCTTGGTGCCTTCAAGAACGGAGTGGCCGCCCGAGCGCTTCTGCATAAGGATCGTGAGCCCAATGGATGTGAGCATGAAGATCACTGCACACCATGTTGTCAGCCGCGTCAGCAGGTTGGAGGCGCCACGGGGACCGAAAGCTGTCTGCGAACCCTGACCGCCGAATGCGCCCGCAAGATCAGCGCTCTTGCCCTGTTGCAGCAGCACGACGATGATAAGGAAAATACAGACGATGATGTGGAAACAAGAATTAGATAAAACATGCTCGGTTTTCTTCAGGAACCTCGAAAGATAGGTCGGACGTTTGGTGCGGAAGGGGGGACTTGAACCCCCATGCCTCTCGGCGCCACCCCCTCAAGATGGTGTGTCTGCCAATTTCACCACTTCCGCACTCGGTGAAACGATGTCCTCTCATGAGTATAGCAAAGGCAGACGGGGTAGGAAAACGCGTCAGAAGTGTATTCCAAGTTCAGCAAAGCCGGTAAGTTCAAGCAGATGTTGGCCTTCGCGCGTTGCGTCGACCGTCTCATGCTCAAGCACCCACGTATGTGGATGACGGATGAACACGGCGTGCAGGCCTGCCGAGAGCGCAGGATTGATATCGGATTTGGGACTGTTGCCGATCATCCAGGTCGTATGCGGCCTAAGTTCGTATTTCTCGCATACTGCGTAGTAGGCGTCCGGATCTTTTTCGCGTGGAACCTCGACAGAGGTAAAGTGTTGCGATAGCCCGGAACGCAAGAGCTTATTTTCCTGCTCTGTTTCATCGCCCTTTGTCATGAGAATAAGGCGATGTCTTGACGCCAGAATTGGCAGCACTTCTGCTATGCCCGGCAGCAACTCAATTTCATGCTCGCTGACGCAGCTGGAAAAGTTCACGATACACTCGTGCTTCTCTGTTGTAATAGGCTCGGTACTCAATCGCTCAAAGCAGGTGGCGAGTGAGTGCCGAAAGCTTGCCAATCCATAACCTCGCTCGCGAACAGTTTCGCGTTCCACTTCGTTAAGAACAGCGCGCACCTGTTCACGTGTATAGGTATGGTGATTCAAATAAGAAATGAACGCAGCAATCGCGCGTTCAAAATAAATATTGTTTTCCCAGAGCGTGTCGTCGGCGTCGAGCAGTAGAGTCTGTCCTGCCGCAAGTCTTGGGAGCCTGTTCGACATATCTCAAGATTAACAAATTGAATTCGCTTCGGATGGCGAACGAGCAAGCATCGTTACGTGCTGTGCTCGTGAATTGGTCTCGAAGACATCGAGCCATAGCCGATGCGCCCCAAATTCTTCAAATATCTTTTTTAGCAGTATTTGCAGCACTCGCTTACCATAGCCGCAACCAGGCGACTGGATCACAATCCGCTTCAACTCTATATTGCGATGCTCTGACTGAATACCGCGCAGGATGATGTACCCGATCGCATTTCCAGCCTCATCGAATGCAGTGAGATACTGCGTATCCGGATTGTTCATCGCCGCTGCGTGTTCTTCAGCCGTGCAGGTGCCGATGTATTCCCGAAATTCCGGCGCATGTTCGATCCTGGTAATAAAAGAAATATCGGCGTTTGTCCCCGCTATTAATTTCATAGAGTCTACTGGTTTAGCGCCTTTGCGATAGCTGCTTCTGCAAGCGGTGCCATCACGCGATATCCGGCATCGTTCGGGTGCAAACCGTCATCAGCCAGATTCTCCTTCATCATGCCGCGGCTGTCCGCCATGGCGCTGTAGTAGTCAAGATAAACGAGCTTGTTCTGTTCGCAGTAATTGCGTAGCCACTGGTTGAGTGCCTGAATCTTTTCTGGCGACCGCTGCAGGAACATCGCCTGTCGCTGCGGAAAATAATTGTGAATCGGCGTGACCGAAGAAAAGACAACGCGAATCGAATGTTCCCGAGCCAGTTCGGCCAGAGAGGCATAGTTCGCTTCGATCTGCTCAATCGTCATGGGACCGGTGTTCCCGGCAATATCGTTCGTCCCCGCTAGAATCACAACCACTTTCGGCGAAAGATCGATGACATCCTGCCGGAACCGAATCAACATCTGCGGTGTTGTCTGTCCGCCGATGCCGCGATTAATGTAGCCCTTGTCGGGGAAGTACGTATCGAGCTTCCAGGCGTCCGTAATGGAGTCACCAAAGAAGACGACTCGATTCTCATTCGGCGCGGCAGCTTTGATCTGCGCATTAGCCTCGCGATATCGGTTGAGTTCGCCAAAATCATTCAGGAACGTCGGAATGCGGCTTTCGCGCAGTGTTCGAGGCTGAGGGCAGCTTGAGCTGCTGGCTCATCCTTTGATGGCGCGACAGTGGCAGATTGCGTTTGTGCAATCCCAAACGTGCTGATCCACACAGCGCAGAAAACAAGCAGGCAGGCAGGCTTGTGCATGAGCACAAAATATCACTTACACGAACAACAACTCCAGCATCGTGCAATCGTCGTTAGCCGGCACGTCTCCGCAGAAGGATTGGAGTGCGCGCACAACGCCGTCGAGATCGCAACGTGAGTTGACCGCCTGTTCCAGACGTGCATCGCCAAAGAATTCGCCTGATTCGTCTTCGGCTTCCGTCACTCCATCCGTTACCAGAAAAATCCGCGTTCCGCTCTCCAGCACCTTTGAATACGCGCTGAATTGGGCCCAATCAATCAAGCCGACAGGCAGGTTCGATCCAGGGAGTTGTCCGACTCCGTTGTGTGTGCAGATAACCGGAACCGGATGGCCGCAATTGATATATTCCAGCTGCCCTGTTTTGCTGAGTTTCAGCATGCACAGAGTCGCGTATTTACCCACATTTTTTGTGCAGATATATTGATTGACGAGCGCAGCCACAGTATCAAGCGATTGATGAGCCTTCAGCTGCGAATAAATCAATCCCTGCAGCGTCGAAGCCAGGATCGCCGCAGAGACCCCCTTACCTGAGACGTCGGCGATTACAAGATAGATATGGTCGCCCTCCACGATTACATCGTAAAAGTCGCCGCCGATTTCCTTGCATGGCACGGAGCGAGCCGAAACTTTGGCGTAAGGAAGTTCCGGTATTTGTACTGCCATAAGCCCCTGCTGAATGTCTGCCGCAATATTCAGTTCTTCGCGATAGCGCCGGGCTTGTTCCTCCGCTATGACAAGCTGGGCATTATCGATCAATGCCGCTGCTTCCGATGCGATCGTATGGAGCAGCTCGTTATCAACCTGTGTCAAATGGCCGGGCTGCAAGCGGCTGTCCAGGTAAAGAACGCCTAGCACCTCATCTTCGGTGCCTGCCTGTCCGCCGGTTGACTGCTTGCGTCGGCTACGTAAAGGAATGCAGATGATCGAGCGGATATTCTGCATGATCATGCTTTCCGAACGTACCGTTGCCTCTGCTTTCAGGGTATCGGTTATGACAAATTCACCAGCGGCCCTTACGGCCTGCTGAATAGCGCTCCGGGAAATCGTCGAGTCATCAACCAGGGACTCGCCTTGACGGTTCCGGCCTGCGGCCAGCTTTAGCTGGCCCTGCTCATTACGGAGGAAAAAATAGCCGCGTTCCACTCTTGTGAGTTCGAGGGTCGTTTCTACCAGGCAGTTTAGGATTTGGTCGATCGCTCCGACCGCATTCAATCTTCTGGCTGCCTCAAGGAACCACCCAAGCTTCTCTAGGCCGCTGCCCGTGGAAGTGCCTGGAAGCTCCACAAGGAGCTGACGGATCGTGGACGTCGAGTTGGGATCTTGAATACCGAACCGGATCCTCGGGCCATCCGCAGATCCGAAATTAACAACATCGTTCGGCGAGAGACGCTGCCGTTGTACGCGGGTCCCATTTACGAAGGTGCCATGGCGGCTATCTTTATCGACGACATGGAAAGCCCCATTCTCATAGACGATTTCAGCATGTTTGCGTGAAACGTGAACGTCTTCAAGAACCAGGTCTCGACCCGGCAATCGGCCTACAGTGAAAGGTGTGTGATCGATGATTCCGGTGGAACGCTGTGAGCCATCAAGCACTTCAAATGGGGTCAGCGGAACTGATTGCACGTCTTATCTCCAGAAGAAACAGCCGAAGATAAGGGGGTAGTTCGGCCGGTAAATGATTAAAGCTGCGTTACGGGGCGATTATAAACGGGAGCTGAGGGAGTATTGCGAGTAGTTTACATCTCAAGGCCGTCAGTGCCTTCACTGGAAATATTCTCCAGTCCACACACAACACTCGGCGAATATTTCCAGGCCAATATTGGCTGGTGTCTGAGACGAACCTCTCAAACCGGATAGAAAGAGATGACAAAAAGCCTGCCAGGAATCTGGCAGCTTGCTCTTTTAAATTGAATGACTTGCCGCTATATTTCGCTCGGGATGGTTCGATTTTGCGTATGCCCGGCCTTGTTTTTCGCTTCAGCTAGAAGTTGAACCGCATCGCAAGCTGCATTCGGCGAGGCGGATAAGCGCTCGTCACCTGCCCGAAATCCTCGCTGCCTTCGACCGTATCCACGAATGATCCGTTCGCATGATTCAACACGTTAAACGCTGACGCGGAAAGCCCGATTGTCGGACTCTTATCGAGCTCTTTAGGGTGAAGTTTGAAGTCGTATCCCCAGCGTAGATCGAGGTCGGCATAATCCGGGCCAATCTCGGAGTTGCGCGGCACATCGTCCGGACGGGCATTGAAGAGGTTAGTGCCGTACGAATCTTCGCCAGTCGTGATTGTCCAGGGCTTGCCGGTATTGGCAAAAACGCCGACGCCGAGGTTCAGCAGGTGCTCCGGGTTGATCATGCCGTAGAAGCCAAAATGCTGGCGCTGTTGCCAATCCGCCGGCCCCCACTCGGCGTTGGGCTCAAGCTGGTTTTGCGGAAACCAGTAGATGCCGCTGGTGTTGTTGCCGTAGTGGCTCCATGTATACCAGGCAAAACCGGTGAAATGCTTGTTGAGGCGGCCGCGATAGTTAATGTCTAGCGCGCTGCCGTTCTGGTTGCCTTCCGACTGGATCTGCCGCAGTTGCGAGACATCCGCGTCGGGGCGTTGCGCGTAATCCGGAGGAAGTGGAGCGTTGATGTCCACCGAACGAAAGAGGTTGACCCCGCGATTGACACGACCGCCGATCGAGATTGTGCCTTTCTCGCCTACCTTGCGATCGATCGAGAGCCCATAGTTGATCTGGTAAGGAGTCTTCAGTCCCGGAGCGCGCTCCACCAGCGACGGTGGCAGCGCCGACAAGTCGGCGCAGTTTTCAATCGGATTGCAGAGAGGCTGTTGATTGGAAGAAACCTGCAGCAGGCGCAGATCGGCGTATTCATAGCGTGCAAGATCGGCGAGCGGTCCGGAACCGGTGCGGTCATAGTAGATGCCGCCGCCGCCGCGCATGACCATCTCATGCTCCTTATTCAGCACTAATGCGAATGACAATCTCGGCGAAAAGTTATTTCCATCGCCGCCAAGAAAGTTCTGCCAGTCATAGCGAAGCCCGGGAGTGAGCGAGAAGGTTGGCGTCAGCTTGATCTGGTCCTGGAAAAAGCCACCGACTTCCTGCTGGTAATACACGAATCGAGTCTGGCCCTGCTGAATGGAATAGCCCGAAGGGCTTCCCGCCTCATAATTCTGGATAGCCGTGGTAATGAGCGAACCATCGGCTGCATAGGTGGGGCCGTAAGTATAGGTGCCCGCCGAGTTCGTGTGGTCTTCCAGTACGCGACGGCTCAGGTGCGGCAGGTTGATGCCGAACTTGAGAGTGTGTGGTCCCTTCGTCCACGAAACCATTTCGTTCGCGCGCAGGTTGTATTCTGTCCGCACCTGTTCCGCTTGCGCGCTGCCGCCGGTAAAGTTGCCCTGAACGTTGATCTTCGGTTGATTTTCAGCATTTGAAATTGGATCGTAGCTGCGTTCCAGCACAACCGATGTTTGGTTCAGAGTTGAGGGCGAAACAATGTAGTCATCGTGAAAGATGATGTCGTCTTCACGGGTTTCCGTGTTGTACCCGGCCTCGGGCAGCGTCTGGTTGCCCACGCCCTGGTTGCGGTTGGTCGCATCCTGAAAGGCATACATCACCGATGCTGAATTCTTGTCGTTGAACTGGTGTCCCACACGCAGCGAGAACTCCGTATCGCGCGTCGGCGCGGGAACGTTTTCATTGAAAATACCGCTCGGATTGCTCTGCGTAGGCGCAACGGTGGCGTTCACGATTGCATTCAGATCTTCTTCCGCGCGGTTAAACGAGAAGAGGAAAGCTGAGTTCTTCGCATGCCAGAGCGGGCCCGTCAAATCGCCTTCGTAAATGCGGCGCTGTTCCGGCGGCTTGCTGGGGGCAAAAGCATTCTGCGCATTCAGTGCGGCATCGCGGAAGAGAAAATTCAGCTGACCGTGATACGCGTCGGCCGCCTGCTTCGTGATGATCTCAATCTGCCCACGTCCCGGCCTGTAATATTGCGCAGAATAAGGGTCCTGGTTGATGTGCACTTCTTGAACGGCAGAAGGGGACACCAGCGCGCGATTCGCCTCCACGCCATCGACCATCATCCCGGTTCCAGCTGTTGAGCCTTCTCCGGCATCGAGAAAGTTGCTCATCGCGGTCACATAGTCGTTGTCGAAGACCGGCATCGCCTTCAGATCATCGGCGCTCATCACCGCGGTGTCGCCATTTTCCTCGGATGCGGTCAAATCTATGTTCGAATTCGCATTTACTTCCACTTGCGTTACTGTAGCCGCCACGGCAAGGGCGAAATTTACTGGAGCTTCTGCGGTCGCCCCCACATGAATGTGCTGCGAAGAAGTTTGAAATCCCTGCAGGCTCACGACCAGAGAATAATCGCCCTGATGCGGAGGCTGGATGCGGAAAGTTCCCGAAGAATCCGTGGCTGCGGCAGCCAGCACTGCTCCGGTCGCGTCGGTTAGCTGCACCTGGGCGCCGGGAATGATGGCTCCCGTTGTGTCTGCTATTGTGCCGTTGATTGTGGCAACCGCCGAAGTGGAAGCTGGGGCGGCAGGCGTCTCGACTGCGGCATAAAGTGTTGGGCAGGCAAGAAGAGCAGAAAGTAAGACAGTGCGCAGCAAGGCGGAATCTCCTTCAAGTAAAAATAGGCTTGCAGAATGTTCCAGTGGTCGAACCAGGTAACCGTTTATCATCGGGATACCCGGCAAATGCCGGACAGCCGCAAAATGATTTATTAATTCATCTTCTCAGTATCCAGAGCAGAAATCCAGTCTTTAGGGGAATCAGCCAGATAATCGGATGGTATGGATTCCACAGTATGGGACGACAAGCCATAGCGGCATCCGATAGCCCAGGTCCTCGCTCGCCTCGCCGTCAAGATATCGACGTCTGAATCGCCTACCATCACAGTTTCTTCCGGTTGTGTGCCGGCCTCGCGAATGAGAGTGGTCAGTCCTTCGGGATCGGGCTTCTTGGTCGAAAAACTGTTCCCGCCATAGATGTGGAAAAAGTACGGGCTCAATCCCAGGGCATCGCAGATCGCCTGGGCAGGTCCCACCGGTTTGTTGGTGAGCACCGCCATCTGCCGTCCCGTCTTCAGCGCTTCCAGTGCATCGAAGACACCAGCGTAGACATAGGTGTAGTCCAGTTTGTGTTCTCTATAGTGGTTCAGAAATGAAGCCAGCGCCCGCTCCACGAGTGGCTCATCGGCTGGATCGCCAAGCGCCCGCCGTACCAGCATCCCAGCGCCGTCGCCGATATATTCGGCGATGATCTCTTCCGGCAGGGGCTGGCGATTGAATTCAGTCAGCATGGCGTTGATCGAATTTGTCAGGTCTTTGCGCGAATCTATGAGGGTGCCATCGAGATCGAAAACGATCAATTGAATCTTTTCAGATGGAATAGGCTGTATTGTTTGCGCCATGCTTCCAGTGTAAAGGTGTCAGATTTTCTGCTGCTTCCATCGCCCTCTGCGAAAGAGCAGAACGCTGGCTCCCGCGATCGCGCATTCCGACAATACAATTGCCAGGAACACACCGTGCTCATGCATGCCCAGATGGAAAGAGAGCCACCATGCAAGCGGAATCTGGAAAGTCCAGAAACCGAAGAAGTTAACGATCGTCGGCGTAATGGTATCGCCCGCCCCATTGAAAGACTGCAGCATCACCATTGCGTAGGCATACCCGATATTTCCGTAGCTCAGGATGCGAAGCGCCGTGGCTGCAATCGGCACGACCGCTGGGTCCTGAATGAAGAGCCGTACAGCGGGGGTGGCAAAAAATATGAAAAAGACGCCGATACTTCCTAAAAAAATCACATTGTAAAGACCGGTTCGCCATACTGATTGTTCTGCGCGGTCCGGATGCTTGGCCCCAAGATTCTGCCCCACAAGTGTCGCTGCGGCGTTGCTCAGCCCCCACGACGGCAAAATGATGAATATAAGGATTCGAATCGCGACCGTATATCCGGCAAGCGCACTTGCGCCGAAGACAGAGATGATTCGTACAAGGACGATCCAGCTTGTATGCGCGATAGCGAACTGCAATACGCCGGTAGTCGAGACGCGTACAAGTCTCCAAAGTATGTCCACGTGAATGCGGATGTGCCTTACCAGTACATGGATCCGCTCGGTGCCTTTCAATAGGCGGTAAAACTGGTAGAGCACCCCAATACTGCGTCCGGTGAAGGTCGCCAGTGCGGCTCCGGTGACGCCAAGCTTTGGAAACGGTCCTAGTCCGAAAATCAGGCACGGGTCAAGAATCAGGTTGATAATGTTCGACACCCACAACAGGCGCATCGCGATGGCCGCATCGCCCGCCCCGCGAAAGATCGCATTGTTGAGGAAAAGCAACACAATTGCGCCGCAGCCGCCTAGCGCAATTCGCGCATAACCGGAACCGACAGCGATGATTTCCGGCGTTGCGCCCATCAGACGCAAAAGCTGAGGCGCAAAGATAAAACAGGGAATTCCGATGGAGAATGAAACCAGAAGTCCTAAAAAGATAGCCTGCACTCCGGCAATCGCGGCATCTTCAGGATCCTTTTCGCCGATGCGTCGCGCAACCATAGCCGTCGTTGACATCGAGAGTCCAATGCCGACCGCGAAAACCAGTGACAGCAGCGATTCTGTAAGCCCCACGGTAGCAACAGAGTTCGCTCCCAGGCGCCCAACCCAGAAGACATCCACCACAGCAAAGAGCGACTCGAGCACCATCTCGAGAACCATCGGGATCGCCAGCAGCAGAATTGCCCGATTCAAGTTGCCTGTCGTGTAATCCTGGTGCGAGCCGCGCAGAGCCTCACGGATCGAAGCCCACAGCGGCGGCTGCGCTACAGTTGCGGATTGCAGAGGTGCTTCCATGAAAACCGTTCCTGCGAGTGTACAGGGATTTTGTTGCTTATTGTGGGATCGATAGCAACTCGCGATATCCTCAGTGGCATGCGGAAGAAGCTGATTCAATCCACTATCCTTACTGCCCTTGCAATTTCTTCATTTTCATTACAAAAACTGATTGCACAGGAGGCGCGCTTTCCGACCAATGAAGATCTGCGTCACACACGCGCGCTCAGTCAGCCGCGCCTCTCCCCCGACGCACAGAATGTGCTCGTACAGGTCTCGGATTCGACTGCCGATGGTGGCCGTACTCACCTCTGGTTGGTTGATATCAAGCAAAACTCCTCGCGTCAGTTGACTTATTCTTCCGCTTCCGACAAGCGGGGTGAGCGCAGTGGCGAATGGCTGCCGGATGGGAGCGCCATTCTCTTTCTCGCCAAGCGCGGAGAGCATATGCAGCTATACCGCCTTCCCATGGAGGGCGGCGAAGCACATCCTTATGAACTGAAGATCGATCCTTCGGTCGACGCTTCGCTGGAAGCCGATGCGATTCCGCCAAATCAGGCAAAAGCAGCGCAGAAATCGGAGCAGGTAGAGATCGATGTAGAGCGGTTCCTTGTTTCTCCAGATGGGAAATGGATCGCTATCGTTTCCCCCGATCCTCAGACTCCCGGCGAAAAGAAACAGGAGACAGACAAGGCAGATGCGCAATGGGTCGATCACAATCCCCACGGCACAAGGCTCTATGTTCTTGATCCTGCATCGGGCAAGCTTACCAAAACGGGTGTATCGCCTGATGTAGAGTCAGTGGCGTGGAGCGCACAGTCTGACAAATTGCTCGTCATTACAGAGAAGCCGGGGAATGCAGGCGATCTGGAACCGTCGAAAAGCGCGTGGCTTTTAGGCGCGGCTAATCTCGATCATCCAGAGGCCGTAAAACAGATTCCGCCCACAGTCGCTCAGGTCGCGTGGTCACAGGATGACAAGCGCCTCTACTTTCTGGCACAGGCTGAACAAGCATCTCCGCCTGGATACAACGATCTCTATCAGTTCACCTTCGCCGATGGATCGATCAAGAATCTCAGCCGCGAATACATGGGATCAATAGGACACGAGAGTCCGATTGTCGTGGATGGCAAGGTTCTGCAGTCTGTGCAAAAGGGCACGCAGGTATCCTTCGCTCACTTCGGAGACGGATCGCCAGATTTATTAAAATTTGATACCGCAGTTGTTACAAATCTCAATACCAACGTCCGGCGAAATGGATGGACGTGGATTGGAACCGGCAGTACAAAGCAGCCGACGCTCTTTTTTGCAGAGAAACTAGGCCACACTCCGCGCGCCCTCAACGCACCCCAGGTTACGCCGGCAAAATGGACTGATTTGCCGTCGCAACTTGTTCAATGGCAGAACGAAGGCAAGACCATCGAGGGTCTGCTGTATCTGCCGCCACAAGCCAAAGACCGTAAGGTGCCTCTGATTGTCGATATTCATGGCGGGCCCACCGGAGCGTGGGAAGATGGCTATTCGCCGCTGATCCCTTTTTTATTAGGTCATGGCTGGGCTGTTTTTCGGCCGAATCCGCGCGGCAGCACAGGTTATGGGGCTGAATTTGCAGCGGCCAACAAGAACGACCTTGGAGGCGCGGACTTCCGCGACGTCATGACGGGAGTGGATGCGGTTATTTCTCATTACTCTGTCGACGGCAACAAGCTCGCATTGATGGGTTATAGCTATGGTGGCGAAATCGCCGGGTTCGCGGAAGGGAAGACAGATCGGTTTAAAGCCATCATCAGTGGGGCCCCTGTGATCGACCAGTACAGCGAGTACGGTACCGAGAGTAGTTCCTGGTATGACCGCTGGTTCTACGGCAAGCCATGGGAGCATGATTCCGATGCCTGGAAGCAAAGCCCGCTCTCTGGCGTGGCCCACGCCAAAACTCCCTTCCTGCTTCTTCAGGGCGACAGTGACACGACCGATCCCCTTGGGCAGAGTCTGGAAATGTATCGCGCGTTGCGCCAAATGGGCGTTTCTGTTGATCTTGTCCGCTACCCGCGCGAAGACCACGGACCCCTGGCGGGTGGAATCTTCGGCAACCCAAGCCCCGAACCCTGGCATGGTTTCGATGCCCGTCAGCGCATGGTGAAATTCCTCGAAAAAGCGTTTGCCGAGTGATATCTAGTGCCAGGCGGCCACAGCCAGCGTTGCCAGAAGGAGAGCCGGAGGCATCACGATTATGCCCGCTCTCAGGAATGTCCAGGCACTGATATGCAAACCTTCTTTGCGGATTGCGATAAGCCACAGAATTGTGGCAAGAGACCCCGTGACGGACAGATTCGGACCAAGGTCAATGCCAATAAGGACCGCGTTGCGCAAACTTCCAGCAATGTGGGCTTGATACATCGCGGTTCCCGCAAGGAGCCCTAAAGGAAGATTGTTAAGCAGGTTGCTTCCGAGGCCGATTCCAAATGAAGCGGTTACCGCGGCGGAGAGCGGTTGCCAACCGGCCAGCGAATGCAGAAGAGCCTGTGACAGATGTGCGGCGCCTGCGCGACGAACTGCTTCCACGAGAATAAAAAGGCCAGCGACCAGAGGAAGAACGCTCCACGAAATATCTTTCATGAGCGGAACTGGACTTCTGCGTTCCACTGCACAGATTGCCAGAGCAACCCCGACCGAGGTGATGCAGGTCGGCATTCCAAGGTCTCTGCCCAGCGCAGAGGCGACGAGCAGCACCAACGCTACAAGTCCAATTCCAGTGAGTGCCAGTTTGCCCGCTTTAGAAAGATGCCCGTCGTCAATATTGCTGTGTATCTTGCCGCGAAGGGAAGCGCGGCAATACCAGAGCAATGCGGCAAACGTGGCGATGATCGAAAACGCTGAGGCCGCGAAAAATGTATGAAGCCATTGGCCGAGCGGCGGCATACCTTGATGAAAGACGACCAGGTTTGCAGGATTGGAAATGGGGAGCACAAAGCTGGCTGCATTGGCGATGAAAGCGCAGCCGAGGAGGTATGGAAGAGGTTCGATTTTCGCCTTCTTCACCGCGGCCAGAACAGCAGGAGTTAGCACAACAGCCGTCGCGTCGTTGGACATGAAAATTGTCACGGCTGTGCCAACGGCGTAAATCAATACAAACAACCGGATGCGGGATGCCTTTGCATTCTGTATAGCCACGGTTGCAAGCCAGTCGAAGACTCCATGCGTCTGCCCCAGTTGCGCTAGAACCATCATGCCGGCGAGAAACAGGTAAACATCAAAGCCCTCGGTAACTGCATGCCATGCACTCTTGTGAGGTACCAGGCGCGACAATACAAGAAGAGCAGCGCCGCCGCAGACCCATGCAGCCTCTGAAATCTTCCACGGACGAAACAGCATCAACGCGATGGTAAGAAATGAAATGACCCAGATAGCAGATTGATCTACAGGCATCCTCGTTCTTTCGCTTCCGTCGTGGGTTAGTCCGGTTGCTGTACCGGTTCGATGCCTGAATCTTTCAAGGCGCTGCTATGACGATAGCCGAGTTCTCTAATCCACTAACATTGCGAGCATACGCATGCTGCCTACCGCGCCGGATGGGATTCCAGATATGCGTGGATCTGGCAATCTGACGGCGCGGTTTTCTATTCGTAGCGCAGGGTGGTTTGGGGATCGACCTTTGCGGCGCGACGTGCTGGGATCCAGCAGGCGGCGAGGGCTATGGTTGCAAGAAATATTGGTACCAGCGTGAAAGTGAGTACGTCGTGCGGGCGAACTCCGTAAAGGAAGCTGTTGAAGAGTTTTGCTACGGCGAGCGCTGCGGGCAAACCGAGTGCGAGCGCGATGACGGTGAGAGTCATCCCCTGCCGGAGGACAAGGCGCCGGATGGCTGCGAGCTGCGCGCCTAGTGCGATGCGGATGCCGATTTCGCGCGTACGGCGGCTGACGGCATAGCTCATAACGCCATAGAGTCCGATGGTAGCGAGGACGAGCCCGATAAAGCCGAAGACCCCGAACAGAGTTCCGGCAAGGCGCGGCAGGAAAAGCGCGCTGCGAATGTGTTCTTCGATGGTTTCAGCGTTGTAGACGGCCATGGCTGGGTCAAGCGCATGAATCTGCTGGCGGATGGCTGCAAGAAGGTTTGCCGTGTCGCCTTCAGAGTGAACGATGAGAGTGTAGCCGAGAAAGGCGGGGTCGCTGCCGGTAGTTTGTGCGAGCGAGCGGAAGAGCACCGGGCGGGTGTCTTCGCCGATGAAGCGCGACTTGATGTTTCCGACTACGCCGATAACTTCATAGAGATCGTCGCCATCGCGGATGCGCTGGCCGATGGGGTTCTCGCCCGGAAAGAGCTGCTCCGCGAGGACTTTGTTAATGACGGCAACTCTTGGAGACGTGGGCGATTCGTTCGCGAAGTCACGGCCTGCTATGCGGGGGATGCCGAGGGTTTCGAAATATCCGGGCGTGGCCATGTACATCTCGACGATCGGGGCCTGTTGTTTTGGATGGCCTTCGGCCGCCATGCCGTCGCTGCGATGACCTCCGGAGAGCGGGACGCTGTCAGTCGCTGCGGCGGAGATGACGCCGGGGATGGCAGCTGCGCGGTCGCGTAACTGGGTGAGAAACTGCGTGGTGTGTTCAGGCGTGTAGCCGTGGACGCGCGGATCGACCGAGACCATGAGGACGTTGCGCGAGCGGAAGCCGATGTCGATGGTGGCGGCGTGTTGGAGGCTGCGCAGGAAGAGGCCCGTGGCCGAAAGCAGCACGATGGACATGGCAATCTGGGCGACGACGAGTATGTTGCGCAGCGTAATGCGGCGGCCGGGTCGTGCAAGCGCGTCCTCACCCTTGAGAGCACTGGTGAGGATCGGGCGTGACGCGATCAAGGCGGGAATGAGGCCGAAGAGCAGGCCGGTGCCGACGCTGAGAACAAAGGTATAGAGCAGGACGCGCCAGTCGACGCTGAGGGTCGTGTCGAGTGGAACGGGCGCGGGGATGTGGAACACGGCCAGCGCAGATGTGGCCCAGAGTGATAGCGAGGTGCCGACGAGGCCGCCGCCGAGGGCGAGGATGACACTTTCGAGAAGCATTTGCCGCAGGAGCAATTTGCGCGTGGCTCCGAGTGCGATGCGTACGGCCATTTCACGTTGGCGGGTGGCGGCATTGGCGAGAAGCAGGTTCACAACGTTGGCGCAGGCAATGCCGAGGACGAGCAGAACGACGATGGAGAGCGCAGTCAGGAAAAGCAGGATTGTGGACTTGTCACGCGCTGGCAGCGATCCGGCGCGGTCGAGATAGAAGCCGTTGTCTTTGTCTGTTGCAGGATAGGCTTTGGCAAAGTTCTGCGCAAGTGTTTTGAGCTCAGTAGATGCCTGCGTTTGTGTAGTGCCCGGTTTGAGACGGCCAATCACGGCCAGCCAGTGGTTCTGACGGCCCTGCCATACGGTCAGGGTGTTGCCGGCAACGCTGGGGGCAAGCGTTTCAATGTTGCCTAGCGGAACCCAGTATTGCGGATCAAGGATGAGATCGAGGCCGTGGAAGCCCGGGGGTGCGACTCCAACAACAGTGTATGGATGTCCGGAAAGTGTAATGCCTTTGCCAATGATCGCAGGGTCGGAGGCGAAGCGGCGTTGCCAGAGGCGGTAGCCAAGGACGATGACTTGCTGGCGCTCCTCGCTTGCGAGGAAGCCGCGGCCGAGGGTCATGCGAAGCTGGGCCACGTCGAAGTAATTGGCTGTGGCGGCTTGTCCCCAGAGACGCTCGGGTTCACCGTTGCCACCGATGGATGCAGGCAGCAACTCGTAGTATGCCGACAACCCGGAGAAGGATTTGGACTGGTCGCGCAGGTCAGTGTAAAGCTGCCAGGGGAAGTTATTGCAGCACTCACCCTGGTCTGTGGTTTTCAGGGACAGGAGAGTGCCAGGGTCTCCCACGGGCGGCGGAGTAAGCACGAAGTGGCTGACCATGGAGAAGATCGTTGAGTTGGCGGCGATGCCGAGTCCGATGGAAAAGACAACGGCGAGCACGAGGCCGGGTGTTTTGGAAAGACGCCGGAAGGTGTAGGACAGGTCCTGCCGCAGTTGTGCCATGGATCCCTCTGTGGTTGGTTTACGTGAGAGATAGGGCGATGGTTCCGACTTTTTTGGGGGACTCTTTGAAAAACTATTCCAGTAGCTTATGCCGCGGAGTCACTCAATCGATTAGCAGAAAGCCCTCGCCTGTCCATCACTTCTTTGCAATTTTGAAGCTGGTGTGGAGCGGGGCTTCTGAGGAGTCCCCGACATTCACTCGATAGCTGCCGGGTTCGATGGCCCACTGCCGTTTGATATTCCACACGGCGAGCTCACTCTGCTTCAAACGGAATGTTACCGTCTGTTTTTCGCCCGGGTTCAGGTGCAGACGCTGGAACCCTTTCAGCGCTTTGTCGGGTACCTCAACACTGCTTGTGTCGTGGTGGAGGTAGAGCTGCGCGATTTCGTCGCCGGGCTTGTCTCCCGTGTTTGTCACATTCACAGTGATGACTACATCGTCCTTGCTTCCGGGAGCAGGCGAAGTGGCAGTGAGGTCATCAAAGGTAAAGGTGGTATAGCTGAGCCCAAAGCCGAAAGGGAAGAGAGGCTCACGCGTTCCTTCAACATATTTGCTCGTCTTGGAAGGATCGAAGTTGTAGAAAACGGGAATCTGTCCGATGCTGCGTGGGAAGGTGATGGTGAGCTTGCCGCCTGGATTGTTGTCGCCGAAGAGCGTTTCTGCAACAGCCTGACCGCCGAACTCGCCTGGGTACCAGGCTTCGAGGATCGCAGGAATGTGTTCCGCTGCCCATGGGATCGTAAGCGGCCGTCCGTTTTCGAGGACGAAGACAACGGGCTTTCCAGTTGCCGCGACGGCTTCGAGAAGAGCCTCCTGATTGCCGGGTAAGTCCAGGCTCTGGCGGTCAAAGCTTTCGCCCGAGATGCCCTGATATTCGCCCAGGGCAAGGATAGCTACATCGGCATTGCGAGCTTTCGCTACCGCTGCGGAGATGTCGGTGCCTTCGTCGAAGTCGATGCTTGCGTTAGGCAGAAGGGTGTGCAGACCATCGAGGATGCTGATGTGTTTGCCATTTTTCTCATCTTCGTAGTCGCCGTAACGGGCGATATTCCCATTAGGGCCGATGACGGCGATTCGCTCCAGAGTTTTTGGCAGAGGCAGTGTGTGGTTGTCATTCTTGAGCAGCGTCATGGATTGGCGCGCAGATTCGAGCGAGACGGCGAGGTGCTCGGGGCTGCGCTTAACGCGGGGGCTCAGAGACGGGTCGGTGAAAGGATGATCGAAAAGGCCTAGCTTGAATTTAGTGCGCAGGATCGCACTGACCGCGCCGTCCAGATCCCCCGGTGCAAGCGTGCCATCTTTATAGGCGGCCATCACTGAGTTCTGGAAGGTGGCATGGTCGAAGTCGTAGAACTGCATATCTAACCCTGCAGTAATTGCCTCGGCGATGGCTTGCTCAGGCGTCGCCGCTGTGTGGTGGTCCTCTAATAGCCGCCGGATGGCGCCGAGGTCGGAGAGGACAAAACCGCGAAAGCCCCATTCTCCGCGAAGAATTCCCTCAAAAAGCATTTCATCGGCTGCGACCGGCACGCCGTCAATCTCGTGATAGGCAGCCATCACGCTCCCTGCATGCCCTTCGCGAAAAGCTGGCTCGAAGGCCTTGAGCATGATGGTGCGCAGTTCGCGCTCGCCCATGTGCACGGGAGAAGTGTTCAAGCCGCTCTCGGGCGAGCCATGGCCTGCGAAGTGTTTCGGCTCGGCGACAACAGTGTGATCGGTGGCGAGCGAGTCCCCCTGTACTCCCTGTACGTAGGCCAGGCCGAGCTGGCCGGTAAGATACGGATCTTCGCCGAAGTCTTCTTCAATGCGGCCCCATCGTGGCTCTCGGGCGAGATCTAAAACGGGTGCGAGGATCATGTCGACCCCTGCGGCGCGAGCCTCAGCGGCGATAGCTGCGCCGGTTCCGCGAGCGAGATCAGGATTCCATGTGGCGGCGAGATTGATAGGCGCCGGGAAGACAGTGCCGTCGCTGTAACCGTGGAGGCCCTCTTCGATGAAAAGAGCGGGGATTCCAAGCCGGGAATGCTGCATAACCCAGCGCTGGATGGCGTTCGCCAGTTCGGCGCGCGGGTAAAGGTCGTGCACGCTGCCCACCCCGAGATTGCCCCAAAGCTTTTCGGCTTCGGCTGTCTGAAAGGTCGCATCAGGGGCGGCGTGCGTCTTGTCAATGGCTTTGTCGATGAGGGCTGGGGTGCCGGCATACATGTCGAGCTGCCGCGCCTTTTCTTCCAGGGTCATCCGGCTGACGAGATCATGTACCCGCTCTTCAATCGGCAGATTGGGTTGCAGATAGGGCGGCTGCTTTGTTGGCGAAGAAGAAGATTGTGCCACCAATAGAACGACTGGCGAAAATAGAACAAAGAAAAGAACTGTTGCGCGCATGGCACCGATTCTCAAGGAGATGCGGTGAAAGTGCAAAGGCTGGACAGCCACGCAAGGTCGATTCTTGCCGGACTTGTCGGTATCATTATCAAATGGATGTTTCTACCGCCGAGAAGGAACGCGTTCTCACGCGACGCCAGTTCCTTGGGCTGTCCGGACTTTCGGTGGTCGGTCTCGGCCTCTATGCAGGCGAGATTGCGCGGCATGAGATTGATATCGTTCAGCGCACAATTTCGATACAGGGACTGCCCGAAAGCTTTAAAGGCTTTCGTATCGTGCAGATTTCAGACATTCATTTCAAGGAATTTACTGAAGCATTTTTCGTCAAACTGGTATTGCATGACGTGAATGCTCTCAAGCCCGATCTGGTCGTGCTGACTGGCGATTTTGTAAGCTATGGCCCGGTGGAACGGCATCGGTCGATTCCCTGGGCTTATGAATGTGGCGAGCTGTTGACGCGGATCGAATGCCCGCTGCGTTATGCGGTACTGGGGAACCACGACTGCATAGTGAATGAAGCGGCCGCCACCGATGCTTTAACGACTCACGGCATTCCGGTGCTGAACAATCAGGCAGTTCCACTTGAGCGGGACGGGAAACGTATCTGGTTGGCGGGTACTGCGGACGCTTTGAATGGCAATCCGGGGCCGGACTTTGAAAAAGCCATTCCGAAAAGCTCACTGCGTGATGACGAACCTGTGATTTTACTGGCGCATGAGCCGGATATTTTTCCTGAAGCGGCGAAGTACGATGTCGATCTTATGCTCTCCGGACATACGCATGGCGGGCAAATACGAATTCCCTTTATGCCGGCAATGCACCTGCCTCCGTTGGGGGTCAAATATGTTGAGGGTCATTTCCAAATGGGTCGCACTCAGCTTTATGTGAACCGTGGAATCGGCACGGTGGGTCTGCCTTTCCGGTTCAACTGCCCGCCGGAGATCACAGTTTTCACGCTGGCGTAGCTGAGGGGCGCCACAAGCTATCCTGGATTCGATGTCCTGGTCCGCTCCAACGCATATGCCAGGGGGCAATCCACTCACCCGAGCCTAGTGGGCTATGAGCGCCGAAGGCGGGAAGTGAAGGCGCAGCAGTATCGGCGCTGTCTAAAGGCTCCTCTGACCACGAAGGATTGAAGGGGATACGTTCGCCGGACTCCGACCACAAGTTGAAGCTGCGAAACTTGAGAGCCTTGTTCCGTGCGAGTCTTCGGGTTAACCGTTTGGAATCGCCACGCACTGTCATGCCTGAGATTGTAGACCATGGGCCGCGAGTTTACAGGGGATCATCGTTTCGCATACCTGGGCACAATGTCGTTGTCGATCGAGTCTTGTAGTTCCCGTTTCCGATGTCAGTTGACTGTGAGATTCGGCGCAGCTCGACACGTCTCAGCGCGGCATCAAACGCTGCAAACAAAGAAGTAAGCCTCTATCCTGTTGAGTGCACACACACTTAATTGTGATTTATAATGAGATAGCGTCCTGAGAGAATCGGGAAAAGTCGTTTCCGGCATCGCGGAGACATCTACAAGGCGCCAGATCAAAAGGTCACTATCCACTCATGATTCGTTTTCTTCAGAAAGACAGCCGCGTGGTGAAGATTATCTTCATCGTGATTATCTCGGTAGCCTGCATCACTATGGTCATCACCCTCGTCCCGGGCATTTTCAATGACCAGGTTTCCAGCTCAGACACATACGCAACCATCCACGCAGGCGGTTTGTTTGGCCGTTTTTTGGGTTCGAGCGATGAGGTTTCTACGCAGGAAGTGCAGCAGCTTGCGCAGCGTATGATGCAGCGCCAGCAGTTGCCCGATTTTGTTCTCCCCTTCATGATGCAGCGTGTGGGACAAGGGCTGATCCAGCAGCACATTGAGCTGCAGGAAGCGAACCATCTTGGCGTGAACGTGACGGATGACGATCTCCGTGCTTTTCTTAAAACCGGCACGTGGGGTCAGGTGCTTTTCCCGAACGGGCACTATATCGGAGACGAGCAGTACGCCAGCCTCGTGTCGCAGAATTTTGGAATTTCGCGGGAACAGTTCGAAAAAGAATTGAAGAAGGAAATTCAGGAGAACCGGCTGCGCGCATTTGTGACGGCTGGCGTAACGGTTTCCGACAATCAGGTACGCGAGGCCTATACCCAGCAGGCGACGAAAATCAAATTCGACTACGCCGTGGTAAGCGCGGACGATCTGCGCAAAACAATCAATCCGACAGACACAGAGTTGCAAACCTTCTTCAAGCAGAATGCCGCGCGTTACGCGAAGGCCGTTCCGGAGGCACGGAAGATTGAGTACATTGCTTTCACCACCGCGAACCTGCCGGGTGGAGCGCCACAGGTCACCGATCAGGAAGTGCAGCAGTACTACTCGCAGCACCAGAAGGATTATCAGGTGGACGACCAGGTGAAGGTGCGTCACATTCTGATCAAGGTCGACGAGAAAGCTGATGCAAAAGCCGATGCTGCGGCGAAGCAAAAAGCCGAAGATATTTTGAAACAGCTGCGCAGCGGCGGCAATTTTGCCGAGCTCGCGAAGAAAAACTCAGACGATCCGGGCAGCAAGGATCAGGGCGGTGAGCTCGGGTTCATCAAGCATGGCGTAACCGTGCCGGAATTCGATAAGGCGGCGTTTGCCTTGCAACCCGGACAGATCTCTGACCTGGTGCGCACCAAGTTCGGCTATCACATTATTCAAACGGAAGAAAAGCAGACGGCGCATACTCGTCCCATCGACGAAGTAAAACCGACGATTTTGGCCATGTTGACCCGCGAAAAAGAAGCGCAGGCACAGCAGGCGTTTGCGCAGCAACTGGCGACTGAGGCACAGAAGAATGGTTTCGCGCAGACTGCTACGGCGCATCACCTTCAGGTAGTGACGACGGATTATCTGGCGCAGAATGCGATTATCCCCTCGTTGGCGGATGGCTCTCAGATGCTGACCGGCGCATTCTCCGCCAAGCCGGGCTCTCCACCGCAAACAGCTTCTACCGGTGATGGCTTCGCCGTCTTTGCCGTTCAGGATGTGCACGCGGCGCATGCCCCTGCATTCGACGAGTACAAATCGCACATCCTTGATGATTTCCGCGAACAGCAACTGCCGCAGTTGCTGGGAAGCAAAGTAAATGAACTGGCGGACAAGGCGCGCGCAGAGAACGACTTGGCGAAAGCCGCGAAAGAAGTTGGCGCTACGATAAAAAGCAGCGATCTGGTCGGACGGGATGCTCAGGTCCCCGATATTGGCCAGCTCTCGACAACCGCTGCAGCGTTGTTTGATCTGAACGTCGGGCAGACCAGCCAGCCGATCAACAGCCAGCGCACGGGAGTCGTCGCGAAGCTGACGGTAAAGCAGCAGCCGACAGCGGACGAAATTCAGAAGAACTTCGAGCAGACACGGGATTCGCTCCTGAACCAGAGGCGCGAGGACATGTTTGCCGTCTTTGTGACGAATCTAACGGACAGGTATCAGAAAGAAGGCCGTATTCGCGTCAATAAGCGGATGCCGCAACAACCTGGACTGCCCGGAGCGCCCGGAGCGCCACAATCGTAACAATACAGAAACAAGCAGAGAGCAACTGGGGCCCGTGGTTTGGAATCTCTCGAATCACGGGCCTTTTTGCAATTGCCCCGCGAGAAAAACACTATGCCATCTGAGCGGTCCTCGGGAATATTGCTGCATATTACTTCTCTGCCCTCCTACGGAGGGATCGGAGACCTCGGCCCTGCGGCCTACGAGTTTGCGGACTTTCTTGCTGCAGGAAAGCAGCGACTTTGGCAGGTACTTCCCCTGAGTCCAACTGGATACGGTAACTCGCCGTATGCGGCGCTCTCCGCCTTCGCGGGAAATCCTTTGCTGGTGAGCCTGGAAAAGCTTGCAGATTGGGGATGGATCGACGGCGAGCGGATTTCCGGACTTCCTGGACGCTCAGGAAATATCCGTTTTGAAGAAGTTGCCCAGAAGAAAATGCCGCTGCTTGCGGAGGCGGCGCGCAATTTTCTCCACCGGCGTCATGAGACGAACTTGAGTGAGCAGTGGGCACGTTTCGAGGGCTACTGCAAAGAAAACGGTACTTGGCTGAATGACTACGCGCGCTACAACATGCTGCGCCGCCGCTTCAACGGAGCGGGTTGGAACACATGGCCGAAGGAATACGCCTATCGACATCCCAAATCCCTCGCGCGACTCGAAAAAGAGCAAGGAGAAGATCTGGCAGTTGAGCAGGTCATTCAATTCGCCTTCGATGAGCAGTGGACGGCGTTGCGGCAATATTGCGCTCAGAGGGGTATCCGTTTCATTGGCGACGTCGCGATCTTTGTGAATTACGACAGCGCCGATGTGTGGACGCACCGGGATATTTTTGAGCTGAACGAAGATCTCTCGCCGATTCGAGTATCGGGCGTGCCACCGGACTACTTCAGCGAAACCGGACAACGCTGGGGCAATCCGTTATACCGGTGGAACGTGCTGGAACAGCGCGGCTTTGACTGGTGGGTAGACCGCATCCGGCGCTCCAGTTCGCTTTACGACCTCATCCGGCTCGATCATTTTCGCGGGTTCGAAGCTTACTGGTCGATTCCGGCCGAGGACGATACGGCAGTGAATGGCAAATGGGTAAAGGCGCCCGGAGCTGCGCTCTTTTCGAGGCTGCGGGAAGCGATCGGAGAGCTTCCGTTCATTGCTGAAGACCTTGGGTTGATTACGCCGGAGGTCGATGCCCTGCGGGAACAGTTCAATCTGCCCGGCATGCGGATTCTGCAATTTGGATTTTCCAATCGCGGCGCGCACAACTATCTGCCGCATCGCTACGAAAAGAACTCGGTTGCGTATACCGGCACGCATGATAACGACACGACGCGCGGCTGGTGGGAGAATGGCGCGACCGCCGTGGAGAAGGCTGCGGTCAAAGCCTATGTGCATCCGGGCAGTGAGGGTGCCGTGTGGCCATTGATTCGAGCTGCCGCGACTTCTGTCGCAGATATCTGCCTGTTTCCTTTGCAGGACATCCTCGAATTAGGTTCCGAAGCGCGTATGAATGTGCCATCGCGGTCCGGCGACAACTGGGGCTGGCGTTGTCCCGAGCGAGCACTGACACCGGCGCTGGCAAAGAAACTGGCCCTGCTCACAGAAGTTACGGATCGGGATCGTCCAGAGGCCAAGGCGGAAGCGGCTGCGAAGTAGATAGCCGCTATTCAGAAGTTAAATAGCATCCTGATTGTCAGGACGGCCCATGTTTCGAACCGGTCCCTGAACGCCAGTGCTTGGCAACGCCGCAGAGATCACACTTCACTTGCCAGCATGGCCACAGGATAGTGGGCAAGTAGGTCGCGCAGATGCAATCTGCCTGTTTCGTCGGCTCGTATCACCTCGCCCGTGAAAACATTCCTAAAATTTTTCGGAGTCTGACCCGGCAGCGAGAGCGTGGCTTGGCCCCATACATCGGCCAGCGGAAGATGTGGTTTTGCCCCCGCCAGGGAACATGCAAAGCGCGGCACAACGATTAAAACCGATTGTTGGGTAGCTGGGTCCCGGCGCAGAAAAGCCAGGGCGTTCTGTTGCTTCTCCACCTCGATATTCAACCGAATATATTCTCCGTGGCGGAAGAGCAGATGCAGCCCATTCCGGGTGATGAGAGCACGGTGCATCGTCCAGAGCTTGATGCGTCCATCCGGCAGCGTTCGCAGGACTTCAGAGCAGACGGCGGCGCCGCCTTCGCGTTCATGCATTTCACGCAATGCATCCAGTACCTGTTTACGAAGCACGTAGTCAACAGGGCGGCGGTTGTCCGGATCGACCAGGCTCAGGTCCCAGAGATCGGTGCCTTGGTAGAAATCGGGCACGCCGGGAGACGCGATTTTCAGAACGAGTTGTGCCAGCGAATTGACAGCGCCGAATAATTGCACCGGAGGCAGAAATGCCTTGAGCGTTTCGACGAAGCGAGTCTCGCGCAGGCGATTCGTAGGCACAAGAATCCGCGAGAGAAAGCTGTTCACTGCGTCGAAATAGGCCGGGTTGGGGTTTGTCCAGCTCAGATTGACCTTGGCTTCGCTGAACGCCTTGGCGCAGTATTGCTTCATTCGTTCCAGAAACCGAGTTCGGTCTTCGCGAGTCTCCATCTGCAATGGCCATGCACCAACGATACTCTGGTAGATAAAGTATTCTTCGTTCGCATCGGGCACAATGCGTCCATCTGCAAGTTTCTGCTTATGACGTGCATTCATACGGACCCAGCGGCGCACGATGGAAGACCATTGCGTAGGGATTTCCGACAGCACATTGAGACGGTTGCGCACGTCCTCGCTGCGCTTGGTGTCATGGGTCGATGTGCCCAGCATCGAATCGGGAGACTTCTGCAAACGATCCTGGTTGCTGGCATGGAAGAAGTCAGAGGAGATGCCGAAGGCCTTCAGCGAGCTGCCCACTTCATTCGAGGAAAGAAAACGGGAATAAACGTAGAACGCCGTATCTTCCACACCCTTCGCCATCACGGGTCCGGTAAGCTGCTGGAATTTGAGAGCGAAATAAAGACGCGCCTGATATTTTTCATCATTGCGATCACCCAGCAGCAAGGTGTTCTGAAGGTAGTCGAAAGCAGAACCGTCGATTTCCCTGTTGTGATATTTGGCGCGCCAGATAGCCTGCGCGATGAAGGCGATATCGCGTTCGGTGTACTGGCCGCGATCATCGATATAGGTGCGGTAGACGGGAAAACATGCGATGGTTTCGCGGATGACGGTTTCAAGTATGCTCTCAGTGAAATCACGCGCGTGCCGATCGCGATTCGACAATTGGTTGAGCAGATTGGTTAGAACATACACTTCGCTTGCAAGCGAGGTATGCATCACCTGCAATTTGGACCGATAGATAAGTTCGTCGGGGTCGACAATCCGCCCAAGGATCTTTGCATACAGAGCCGTGAAGCGATCTTCATTCTGCGCTTGAATAAAAACATGATTCGCCAGATGGAGAAAGTCGTAGCCCGAGGTGCCGCGTACAGGCCATTCGCGTGGCAGAGCCTCGCGCGGCTCGAGGATCTTTTCCACCACCGTATAAAGCGGCCCCTGGCTGCGAGTCCAGTCATAGCCGCGCAGTGAATCGAGGATTCCAGATTCGATGCCGTTTCTGGAGACGGGCTCCTGGGCTGTTTCTCCTGAGCACTGACTGGCGACATAAAGTAGCTGCAGGCGAATGAGGTACTGGCGTGGGTTGAACATGCCATCGCAATGGTCAATGCGGAGGCCGGTAATTTGTTGCTTTGCGAGCAGCCCGCGCACCAGAGAGTGTGTCTGCGCAAAGGCTGCGGGGTCTTCCATGCGCAGCCCCACAAGGTCATTGATATCGAAGAAGCGGCGGTAGTTGATTTCTTCTGACGAAACGCGCCAGTAGGCGAGCCTGTAGGGCTGAACTTCCAGCAGCGCGTGAAGCAGGTCGAAGCTTCGAGGATGGCCTTCGGTTCCATTCACCCGTTCAGCAGCCTGGCGGAGGATGGGCTGAAGGCTCTCCGAGAGCAGCGCTTCCCGAAGACGTGGACGGAGTTCTGCCAGCTGCTCACGGCGTTGTGCAGCGAGATTCGGATCGACCGTGTCATGCGGAGGAATATGCGTCATCTCCTTTAGAAGGTCGCGAAAAGACAGCGGTACGCCATTTTTTTCGTCGTCTTCTTCCGGAAAGAGCAGAGGTATCGTACGTGTCGCAATTGGAAAAGAGTGATCGTAGTAATGAATAAAGGCCGAACCGTTTTCAAAAACAACCTGAATCTTCTTGCTCTCCAGCTCTTCGCCATAGTGACTGCCGAGAATGGGCAGGAGAAGTTTGCCGCGCATGTCCGGTTCGAGCGGCTCCCAGTCGATATCGAAGAAAGTGGCATATTCCGAGGCGCGGCCGTTCTGTAGCACGTCCTGCCACCAGATGGAGTCATTGCCGACACCCATATGATTGGGCACAATGTCGAGCAGAAGACCCATTCCCGCCTCGCGCAGTGCGTCGGAGAGATGATGGAAGCCGGCTTCGCCTCCCAGCTCAGGGTTCAGGCGGTCGTGACGAGTCACGTCATAACCGTGTTGACTTCCGGCGCGCGCCTCGAAAATTGGAGAGCTGTATACGTCGTTGATGCCGAGCTGCTTGAGATACGGCAGAATGTTTTGCGCGTCAGAGAATGTGAATTGAGAGTGCATCTGCAGGCGATACGTCGATATAGGGGCTCGCGCCTCACTCTGGACGACACGATCGATACACGTTTTCACTTCATTTGTTACAGGTTGTGGCGCAGTCACCCGCATTTTGATGCGGAAACAGAACGGATGGTTTTCATGGGACGACTTTACGAAAGCCGCATCCAGCGCTGACAATAAGAGAACCAGATCTGATCCACGAGGAACCGATGCCCCTTTCCGGCGAAGCAATCCGATTGATGAATTATGTTGACGATGTCACCGTTACACTTCGCCGCGTGCTCGCGCTGGCGCAGACACTTACTCCCGAGGAACGCAAGCGCGTAAGTGAGTACCTCAGGAATGCACAGCCAAGTAGTGAGACGGTGATCACGGCTTTGCAGAGCAAGTAAAGCTTGGGTCCAGACTCTTTGGGGATGTCCTTCGAACTGAGGATGCGGACCGTAGGTTTTTCTTGCATGTCTCGCCGCAGGCGACTGATTCCCCAGCCTCCGAACCACCCATGCCGATTCTCCTCCCGGTTCGTCTAAACGATGGGGAACCGAAGGGCTCCCGGATGCGTATGTTCGGGCAGGTGCATGCAGAACGTTAGCGATATCTTCGGGCAGGTTTTCCGCGCTATCTGGGCGAATAAGCTGCGCTCGTTTCTTACGATGTTCGGGATTGCCTGGGGCGTAGGCTCAATGCTGTTGCTGATCAGCGTGGGTGAAGGATTTCGCTCTGGTCAGCGCCGCTCGCTGGCGACTCTGGGAAACGACCTCATCATGATGTGGAGTGGGACGATTCCTGCGGTGGCAAACCAGCATACGGGAATGCGTCCCTACAATCTCACGCTGTCGGATGCAGCAGCGATTCGCGCGCAAGCCTCGGAAGTGCGCTCGGCCACAGCGTTCATCAATCGCAACGATATTAAGCAGCAGAGCTTCTACCAAAGTGCCGGCGGCCAGGCGATCGGCGCAGAGCCGAATTACAGCGGTATCCGCTTCCTTCCGATAAAGGAAGGGCGCTTCTTGAATGATGCGGACTTGCGCGACCGGCGGCGCGTGATCGTGCTCGGCGAAAAGAGCGCAAAGCTGTTATTTCCGGGCCGTCCGGTGATGGGCGAGACGGTGATGTTGAACGGCTCACGCTTCCAGGTAATCGGCTTGGCGGATAAATCAGGCCGCGGCAATAACGATAATGAAAACCAGAAAATCTATATCCCGCTTTCCACGATGCTGGAGATGTTTCCCCTGAAGGGCGAGAACATCCCGGCCGAG
The DNA here is from genome assembly GCA_963738095.1 of Terriglobales bacterium. Taxonomy (GTDB): domain Bacteria; phylum Acidobacteriota; class Terriglobia; order Terriglobales; family Acidobacteriaceae; genus Alloacidobacterium. The sequence goes on along the minus strand of CAVTVL010000016.1, from coordinate 17,642 downwards.
CATCGTCGGCGCGTGGAAGCCGTAGTCGATGAGCCGCTTGGCGATGTCGTCGACCGTGACGCCGGTCGCCTTGGTGATCGCCGCGCACGTCGAGGATGCACTCGTGGGCGACCAGCCCGCCGCGCCCGGTGTAGAGCACCGGGTAGTGCTGCGGCCAGCCGGTGGGCGACGTAGTTGGCGGACAGGATCGCGACCTCGGTCGCCCGGGTCAGCCCGTCGGCGCCCATCATCCGGATGTAGGCCCACGAGATCGGCAGGATGCCCGCCGACCCGCAGGGCGCCGCGCTGACCGGGCCGATGCCCGTCGCGCCGGCCCGGCGTCGGGGTGGAGCGGGTGGCTCGGCAGGTACGGCGCCAGGTGCGCGCGCACGCGCGACCGGCCCGACGCCCGGGCCGCCGCCGCCGTGCGGGATGCAGAACGTCTTGTGCAGGTTGAGGTGGGAGACGTCGCCGCCGAACCGCCCGGGCTGGGCGAGCCCGAGCAGCGCGTTGAGGTTGGCGCCGTCGACGTACACCTGGCCGCCGGCGTCGTGCACGATCGCGCAGAGCTCGCGTGATGGTCGTCCTCGAAGACGCCGTGGGTCGACGGGTAGGTCACCATGATCGCGGCCAGCGTCGTCGGCGTGCGCCTCGCACTTCGCGCGCAGGTCGTCGAGGTCGACGTCGCCGTCGTCGGCGGCCTTCACCACGACGACCCGCATGCCGGCCATCACCGCCGAGGCGGCGTTGGTGCCGTGGGCGCTGGACGGGATCAGGCAGACGTCGCGGTCGGCGTCGCCCGTTGGCCAGGTGGTAGGCGCGGATGGCGAGCAGCCCGGCGAGCTCGCCCTGCGAGCCGGCGTTCGGCTGGATGCGACACCGCGTCGTAGCCGGTGATCTCGGCGAGCCAGCGCCTCGAGCTGGTCGATCAGCTCGCGGTAGCCCGTCGGCGTCCTCGGCCGGCGCGAACGGGTGCAGGTCGGCGAAGCCGGGCAGGTGATCGGCTCCATCTCGGCGGTCGCGTTGAGCTTCATCGTGCACGAGCCGAGCGGGATCATCGCCCGGTCGAGGGCGTAGTCGCGGTCGGACAGCCGGCGCAGGTAGCGCAGCATCTGCGGTCTCGGAGTGGTGCGCGTGGAACACCGGGTGGGTGAGGTACGGCGTCGTACGCCGCAGGTCGCCGGGCAGCGCGTCGGCGCGGCCGCGTCGAGCGCGTCGAGCGTCGACGTCGTCGACGCCGAAGGCGCCCAGCACCGCGGCGACGGTGGGCGCGGGTCGTGACCTCGGCAGATCGACAGCCCGACCCGGTCCGCATCGACCAGGCGCAGGTGGAGCCCGAGCTCGCGGGCGGCCGCGACGACCTCGGCGGCCCGGCCCGGGCACGCGACCGGTGACCGTGTCGAAGAACGCCGTCGTGCTCGACCTCGACACCGCCCGCGCGCAGGCGCCGCGGCGAGCACCGCGGCGTAGCGGTGGGTCCGCTCGGCGATCGTGCGCAGGCCCTCGGGGCCGTGGTAGACGGCGTACATCGACGCCGACCACGGCGAGCAGCACCTGCGCGGTGCAGATGTTCGAGGTCGCCTTCTCGCGCCGGATGTGCTGCTCGCGGGTCTGCAGGGCGAGCCGGTAGGCCGGCCGGCCCTCGGCGTCGACCGACACGCCGACCAGCCGCCCGGGCAGGTGCCGCTCGAGCCCGGCGCGCGACCGCCATGAAGCCGGCGTGCGGGCCGCCGAAGAACAGCGGCACGCCGAAGCGCTGGCTGGAGCCGACGCACGACGTCGGCGCCCAGCTCGCCCGGCGACTCGAGCAGGGTCAGCGCGAGCAGGTCGGCGGCCACGACGGCCAGCGCGCCGCGCTGCGTGCGCCGCGCTCGATCACGCGGTCGCGGGTCGCGCGACCCGGCCGCTGGCGCCGGGGTACTGGACCAGCACGCCCGCAAAGTCGTCCGTCGGGCAGGCCGTCGTCGAGGTCGGCGACGACGACCTCGATGCCCATCGCCCGCGCCCGGGTCTCGCACGACGGCGATCGTCTGCGGGAGGCAGTCCTGGTCGACGACGAAGCGCCGTCGAGGCGTTCGCGCGGTTGGCCCGCCGGACCAGCGTCATCGCCTCGGCGGCCGCCGTCCCCTCGTCGAGCAGCTACGCGTTCGCCGTCGGCAGCCCGGTCGAGGTCGCTGACGACGGTCTGGAAGTTCAGCAGCGCCTCGAGCCGGCCCTGGCGAGATCTCCGGCTGGTACGGCGTGTACGCGGTGTACCAGGCCGGGTCCTCGAGCACGTTGCGCCGGATCACCGCGGGCGTGACCGTGCCGGGGTAGCCGAGCCCGATCATCGGGCGTCGGGGGTTGTTGCGGGCGGCGAGTGCGCGCAGCTCGGCGAGCGCCTCGACCTCGCTCGGGCGGCGGCGGCAGGGCCGAGCGGGTGCGCCGGCATCGGATGCGGCGGCACCGCGGCGGCGATCAGCTCGTCGAGCGTGGCGTAGCCGAGCGCCGTCGAGCATCTTGGCCTGGTCGTCGGCGAGCGGGCCGATGTGCCGCGTCGGCGAAGGTCAGCGCGCTGGCTCGAGCGGCGTCGATCGGTCGCGTCCGAGGTGCTGGGACGACGGGTCGGACGGTCCGTGGTGCTCTCAGGTGGTCAGCGAGGGTCCCGGCGTCCGCCGGCGTCGGTCGACGAGCCTCCCCCTCTGTCGCGCGGCTCACTCCAGAGCTGCCGGCCGCGCGGTCCGGGCCTGAGAGGTTCCGGGGAGGATTGCCCCTTCGGCGCCGGCTCGGCTGTCGTGAGCGCTGCGCGCCGGTGCGACGGGTCTCCCCGCGCGACTGTGAGCGAGCGTCAGCCTACGCGCGGCGGTCCGCGCGCCGACGTACGCGCGGGGCGGTGGTCAGCCCGACAGTGCGGGCCCGCCGGCGCAGCGGCGAGCTCGTCGTCCGGTGATGCGGCCGTCGGCGTCGCTCGCGGCGCGCTCGCTCGGGCAGCTGCGACAGCGATGCCCTCGATCTCGCGCCAGACGCCGCCGACCGCGATGCCGAACACGCCCTGGCCGCCCTGGAGCAGGTCGATGACCTCGTCGGCGGACGGTGCACTCGTAGACGCTGGCGCCGTCGCTCATCAGGGTGATGCCGGTCAGGTCGTCGGTGCCGCGCTCCCGCAGGTGCTGGACCGCGACCCGGATCTGCTGCAGGGAGACACCGGTGTCGAGCAGCCGCTTGATCGACCTTGAGCACGAGGATGTCGCGGAACGAGTAGAGCCGCTGGGTTCCCGACCCGCCGGCCGGCGCGGACCGTCGGCTCGACCAGCCCGGTGCGGGCCCAGTAGTCGAGCTGGCGGTAGGTGATGCCGGCGACGGTGCACGCCGTGGGGCCGCGGTAGCCGACGTCCTCGGGCAGCGGGGCGACGTCGTCGTCGAACAGCAGGCCCTGCTCCTGGCGCCGGCGGCGGCCTGGCCTCGGCGGCCTCGCGTCCGCGGCTCGGCGGCGCGTGCTCGTTGTCGTCACTACGACCTCCGTCGGTCTGCCTCGCTGCACGATGACCTCCGGAGGTCAACCGTGCAGCAGCGGTCGGCAGCCACAGCGGTGAAATTACACCGAGGAAGTTCGACGTCTGACGGTCGGCGTGCAGCGCTCGGTCAACGACGGACGCCGCGGCGTGTCGCAACTCTCAACCTCAGCCTGAGGTTGAGGCTCAGGCGTCAGCGCTCGCGGATCTCGAAGTCCTCGGGAGAGATCTGGTCGAGGAACTCGCGGAACTTCTCGACCTCGTCCTCCTGCTCGTCGGGGATCGTCGAGGCCGGCCTCGTCGAGCACCTCCTCGCGCAGACGATCCGGCTGCCGGTGCGCAGCGCCAGGGCGATGGAGTCGGAGGGCCGGGCGCTGACCTCGACGCGCCGCCGAAGCACGAGGACGGCGTAGAAGACGCCGTCCTTCAGCTCGGTGATCCGGACCTCGCTCAGCTGGTGGCCGGTGCCTCGAGCACGTCCTTGAGCAGGTCGTGGGTCAGCGGCCGGGGCGGCACGACGCCCTGCTGGGCGAAGGCGATCGCGGTCGCCTCGACGGCGCCGATCCAGATCGGCAGGTAGCGCTCCCCCGTCGACTCCCGGAGCAGGACGATGGGCTGGTTCGACGGCATCTCCACCCGGACGCCGACGACGTCGACCTCGCGCATGTCTTCCAGCACTACCCCGGCGTCGCGCGGCTCGGCCGAGCGGTCCGCGTGCCGAGCCGGAGCCAGCGCCGAGCTCGCGCAGCCCGGTGACCAGCGCCGCGTGCAGCCGGACCGACAGGGCGGCGATCTCGCGCGACGGCTCCTCGGCGCGGGCCTGCGCCTCGGCGTCGCGCTGCCGCGCGCAGCGGCGCGACGACCTGCTCGACCAGCCCGACCTCGCGGTCGGCGGCGGTCTTGAACGCGCGCAGGTGGCGCGGCTCGAGCCCGAACGCGGCCATCTCGGCGACCGTCGTGGCGATCGACCAGCGCGTCGCCGTCGTAGTGGCCGGTCCCGGGCCCGGGCGCGACCAGGCCGTACCCCTCGAGCTCGGCGAGCTGCTCGTCGTCGATGCCGGCGGTCTCCAGCAGCTCGTTGCGGGACAGCCGCAGCTCGGCGCTGTCGCGCCGAACGCACTCGGCCGCGGGCAGCCCGTCGGCGGCCAGGGCGACGCGTCGGCACGCGGCGGCACGCCGGCTCGATCGGCGGCGGCTCGAGACCGCGGTCCATCGCGTCGAGGTGCTCCCTGATCACCCTCAGCGGCAGGTAGTGGTCGCGCTGGGCCGCCAGCACGTAGCGCAGCCGCTCCACGTCGTCGTGGGTGAACTTGCGGTAGCCCGACGGCGTCCGCTCCGGCTCGACCAGCCCCTCGGCTCGAGGAAGCGGATCTTGGAGATGGTGACGTCGGGGAACTCGGCGCGCAGCTGGCGAGCACCTCCCCGATGTCATGCAGCCGGACGCGGCCCGGCGGTCGGCGCGGTCGCGCGTCACGCCGTGCGACTCACGGCGCTGCGCGGCCCTGGAAGTAGACCAGCCGGTACTTGCCGATCTGCACCTCGTCGCCGTCCGTGCAGCAGCGACCGTCGTCGATCCGGTCGCGGTTGACGTAGGTGCCGTTGAGGCTGCCGACGTCGGCGACGAGGAAGCCGTCGGCGTCGCGGGTGAACTCGCGTGCCGGCGGGACACGGTCACGTCGTCGAGGAAGATGTCGCTGTCCGGGTGCCGGCCGGCCGTGGTCGACGTCCTGTGTCGAGCAGGAACCGGCTGCCGGCGCTCGGGCCCGCGCTGGACGACGAGCAGGGCCTGCCGGGCGGGAGCGCGTCGACCGCGGCCTGCTCTGCCGGGTTGAGCTGCGGTCGGCGTCCTCGCTCGGCGCGCTCGGGGCCGCCGTAGCTGATCGTGGACGTCGACGTCGGCACCGGCGGGCCGCTCGGCGGCGAGCCGGGTGCCGCAGTTGGAGCAGAACCGCGCGTCATCGGGGTTCTGGTGCCCGCAGTGGGTGCAGTACGGCATCAGGTTCCTCTCCCGTCGCGAACCCTCAGCGGGGCTGAGGGTGACGGTTGCTGCGAACCGATCAGGCCACCCCGGGTCTGGTACGGCTCTGCGAGGGTCCGAGCTCACCGTGCGGTCAGCCTACTCGCCGTGGTGTCGCCTCGTACGCCGCGGCGTCAGCAGCCCGTCGACGGCCGCCGCGTCGCCGGCCGTGATCTCGACCAGCCACCCGCTCGCCGTACGGGTCGGTGTTGAACAGCTCGGGGTCGCGTTCAGCGCGTCGTTGACGCGCGACCACCGTGCCGTCGACCGGCGCGAAGAGGTCACTGACGCTCTTGGTCGACTCGAGCTCGCCGCACGCGCTGCCGCCGGTGACCTGGTGTCGCCGACCGCCGGCAGGTTGACGTAGACGATGTCGCCGAGCGCGTCCTGGGCGTAGTCGGTGATGCCGACCCGGACCGTGCACTCGGCTCGCCGGGCCCGGACCCACTCGTGCTCGGCGGTGTACTTCAGGTCCTCGGGGTTCACGGAGCTCCTTCGGGTCGGTACGGCTCTACGGGTCTGGGCCACCGCTGACGACGGCAGGTGACAGCGGCCACTGGCCCGTGGGTGGACTACTGACGTGCGGTGGCCTTGTCAATGCGGTGATGTCGAGGGACTGTCGCTCCTGGACGTCGACTGTCGCCCCAGCGACGCTCGACTGCGAGACCGGGAAGCCGATCAGGCCGTGCCGCCTCGAGCGTGTGCGGGTCGCCGATCGCCTTGATCGACGTACGGCGACCGCACATGGTTGCCGTCGATCGGCGAGCCCGCCGGGGGTCCGCCTCGACCGCAGCTCTGGACGACCAGCGGACGTGCGTTGATCTGGATCGCCTCCGCGCCCGCGTCGCGCAGCTCCTCGATCCTGTCGAGCAGGGGCCGACGTCGACCGACGCTGCGGGTCCTCGATCACCGTGATCCCGATGCCGGGTCCGGTCGCCGGCGACGGTGCCCGGCCAGGATCCGAGGTCCGGCGCCGCTGCTGGGCCGCCTGCGAGCGCCGCGGTCGCGCCGCCGGCTGGCCTGGAGCTGGCGCGGGTCGCCTCCAGGTCGGTTGATCTGCTCTCGGCGCGGTCGGCGGCGCCGGCGAGGCCGTCGAGGACCTCGACCAGGTCCTGCTCGCCGCAGCCGGCGTAGGCTGTTGTCGCTGCTGTGGGTGCGGACCTGGATGACGGCGGCGAAGCCGAGCAGCCGCGAGCAGGACGGCGACGATCAGCTGGCCCGCTGGACGTGCGGCATCAGGCGCGCTCGACGGAGCCGCTGAGACGCCGCGGCGTCGGCCGGCGCGCCTCGGCGGCTCGCGGCGGCGGTGCCGGCTCGCGGGTCGCGGTCGTGCGTCAGGCATGGAAGATGTGCCTTCTGATGGCGCGCGTTGGAGAAGATCCGGATGCCGAGGACGACGATCACGCCGGTGGAGAGCTGTCCGCCGACGCCGAGCTGGTCGCCCAGGTAGACGATCGAGCGCGGCGATCAGCACGTTGGACACGAACGAGACGACGAACACCTTGTCGTCGAAGATCCCGTCGAGGTAGGCGCGAAGCGCACCGAAGACGGCGTCCAGCGCGGCGACGACCGCGATCGGGCAGGTAGGGCTCCAGGCCGGCCGGGACGTCGGGGGTGAAGATGAGCCCGAGGACGACGCCGACGAGGAGTCCGAGTGCGGCGATCATCGGGCGGTCCCCCTGCTTGGCCTTGTCGTGGTCGTCGGCCGCGGCGACCTGGCCGAACGCAGGTCGTGTTGCGAGCCGCCGGCAGCTCAGGTCCCGGCGTCGTGGACGTCGAACCGGATGCCGAAGCGTTCTTCAGCGCGGACCACTGCCCGCCCGGCGGCTCTCGACAGCAGCCCGGCCGGCATCGTGTCCGGGTCTCCGATCGCGTCGATGACGTACGGCGGCGTGAGCGAGCTGGATGTCGACGGTGATTGCCGCTGCCCACGTGCGGATCGCGCTCAGGCGGTCAGCCGCTGCCCGTTGACGCGATCGCCTCCGCTCCGGCCGCCCACAGCGCGTTGACGAGCAGCGGCAGGTCGGTGTCGAGGACCGTCTGGCGAGTCTCGCTGCCCGGGGCGCTGTCGGCGGTGATCCTGCATGCCCGGGGCCCTGTCACCGCGCCGCGCCGGCGCGGGCCCGCGAGCCGGCTCGAGCGCGGCTGCGGCTGCCGCCTCTGGTCGAGGCCCGGCGAGGTCGCGCTGGTCTGCAGCGGCTCCGCGACCTCGCTCGTGCCGATCTGCGCCTGCAGGTCGTCGCGCCGGCTGGCGGCGCTGCGTCGATCTGGTCGACGAGCTGGTCGCGCTCGGCCCGCTGGCCGAGCGCGTTGCGCGGGTCTGCAGCGCGGAGACGCCATCATCACCCCGAACGGCCACGCAGCACCGACGCCGCGGTCCGGCGCGCGGACGGGCGCGGTCGGGCGGTCCTCGCCGCGGCCCGCCTGCGCGCCGCGACGCGGTAGTCCTCGTCCAGCGTGCTGGATGATCAGGGTGAGCAGCGCCACCGTACGTGCCGGGGCGCGGGCTGCGGCGCGACGTCGGCGGCCGGGCTCAGCCATGGGCGGGCACGCGGGGTTCGGTCGACTTCACGAGCCGAGACCTGGTAGGCGTAGAGGAAGCCGGCCCACCAGTACAGCCCGATCCCCCAGATCGCGAACGCCCAGCCGAAGACCTTGGCCAGGGTGGCCAGCCGCGCCGGTGCCGTCGCCGAGCAGCAGCAGCGGGAAGGCGTAGAGCAGGTTGAAGGTCGCGGCCTTGCCGAGGAAGTGGACCGGAAGAGCGCTGTAGCCGCGGGTCCGCAGCAGCGGCACCAGCCAGCACAGCAGGACGTCGCGCAGCGGCAGGATCACCGCCAGCCACCACGGGATGATGTCGCGGAGGGCGAGCCCGACCACGACGGCGAGGATGTAGAGGCGGTCGGCCACCGGGTCCAGGATCTGCCGAGCTTCGACGTCTGGTTGAGCCGGCGAGCCAGCTAGCCGTCGAGCCAGTCGGTGACGCCCGAGCCCATCAGCACGACCAGCGCCCAGCCGTCCGCCTCCGGGCCGAGCACCAGCCAGAGGAAGAGGGGCACGCCGAGCAGCCGCAGCATGCTGAGCATGTTGGGGACGGTCCACACGCGGGCGCCCCGCGTCCTCTCGTCGACCACCGCCGTCTGCACCTTCCCCGCCCAGCTCGTCCGTCGCGGCTCGCGGCCCGACGCCGGGCCCGCTTCGCCGCAGACACCCTAGCCGTCCGACCGGCTCTCGCCGGTCTCGTCGCGGGCGCGTCCCGGGCCGGACGGTCGGTCCCCCGGAGGGCTCGAGGTGAGCCGTGTCGCGGATCTCGCCCACGAGCTCCTCGATGACGTCCTCCAGGGTGGCCACGCCCAGCGTGGCGCCGTCGTCGTCGACCACCCGCGCCATGTGGGCGCCCCGCCGCTGCAGCTTCTCCAGGGCGTCGTGGAGCAGGTCGTCGGTGCGGACCTGGGCGAAGGGCCGGATCCACTTGTCCTCGACGCCCGCTGGCGCCGGGCCTCGTCGGTCTCGAGCACGTCCTTGATGTGCAGGTAGCCGATCAGCGAGCCGTCGTCGCCGACCACCGGGAACCGGCTGTAGCCGGTCGCGGCGCACAGCGCCTCCACGTCCGCGCCGGTCGACCCGCGTCGGACGGTCTGGAGCGCGTCGGGCGTGCAGCAGGACGGTCTCGACCGTCCGCTCGGTGAACCCGAGGGCGCCGGAGAGGCGGTCGTACTCGGCGTCCTCGAGCAGGCCCTCGCCGCGCGACTCCTCGACCAGCGCGGCGACCTCCTCGCGGGTGTAGGTCGAGCTCACCTCGTCCATCAGGCCCACCCCGAGCAGCCGCAGCACCCCGTTGGCCATCGCGTTGAGGACCGACGATCACCGGCCGGAGCACCGTGACGATGGCCCAGATCGGCGGCCCGAGCACCAGCGCGGCCCGGTCGGGCCCGGCCAGGGCGATGTTCTTCGGGACCATCTCGCCGAGGACGACGTGCAGGTAGACCACCAGGGCCAGCGCCGACGGCGAACGCGACGGGTGGACGCAGCGCCGCGGGCACGTCGAGCGCGTGCAGCGAGCGGCTCGAGCAGGTGGGCGACCGCCGGCTCGGCGACGGCACCCAGCCCCAGCGAGCAGACGGTGATGCCGAGCTGGTTGACCGCCGATCATCAACGACATGTTCTCCATCGCCCGCAGCGTCGTGCGGGCGAGCGCGAGCCGGCCTCGGCGCGCGGCTCGATCTGGGTACGGCGGGCCGAGACCAGGGCGAACTCCGCGCCGACGAAGAACGCGTTGCCGAGCAGCAGGACGAGCGCGAGCGCGACCGCGGTGCCGGTGCTCATCGGTCTCCCCGCCCCGGCGCGTGGCCCGCGCGTCGCGAGCTCGTCGAGCAGGCGCAGGGCGAGCCGGTCGATGCGGCAGGCCGTCCATGTGCTCGACGGTGAGGACGGCGAGCCGCTGGCGCTCGGGCTCGTCGGGGTCGGAGCGGTCGGGCACCGGGACCTCGGCCATGTCGCCACGGGCCGGCATCCGGCCGAGCACCTGGAGCACGAGGCCGGCGATGGTGTCGTAGTCCTCGTCCTCGGGCAGCGCGATCCCGGTCAGGTCCTCGACCTCGTCGGGGCGCAGCAGGCCTGAGAGCGACCAGGTGCCGTCGGGCCGGCGCGCGCGCGCGCGCCGAGCCGGTCGTGCTCGTCGGCGATGTCCCCGACGATCTCCTCGATCACGTCCTCGAGGGTGACGATGCCGGCCGGTCGCCGTACTCGTCGAAGACGACCGCCATCTGGCCCTCCTGCCGCAGCAGTGTCGAGCAGCGGGTCGAGGCGCAGCGAGTCGGGACCACGATCGGCCGGCGCCATCAGTGCTTGACCCGGGTCGTCTGCCGCTCCGGGATGGCCAGCGGCGACGGCATGCTTGACGTGCACGGTCCCGACGACGTTGTCGTCGTGGTCCGAGCACCGGGAACCGGGAGTGGCCGGTGCGCGGGCCAGCTCGATGATCGACCAGGCGCGGTCGTTGACGTCGAGGCTCACCGTCCGGACGCGGGGCGTCATGATCTCGCCGGCCGTGCGGCTGCCGAACTCCACCCAGCGTTCCATCAGCTCGGCGGTCTCGGCGTCGAGCGTGCCCTCCTCGGCGGACGCTGGATGAGCGAGGCCAGCTCGGTCGAGCGAACGCGCCGAGCGCAGCTCCTCCTGTGGCTCCATGCCGAGCCGTCGCACGATGGCGTTGGCCGAGCCGTTGAGGAGCCGGATGGGCAGGCGCATCACGGCGGTGAAGTCGCGCTGGAAGCGCTGGGTGGCGCGCGCCGTCTCCATCGGCCGGGCGATCGCCACGTTCTTGGGGACCAGCTCGCCGAAGATCATGGTCGCGACGGTGCTGAGGACCAGGCCGATCGTCACCGCCACCGGGTCGACGGCGCCCGACGGCAGCCCGGCGGCTCCAGCGGTCCGGCGATCAGGTCGGCGATGGCCGGCTCGGCCAGGAAGCCGATGGCCAGGTTGGTGATCGTGATGCCGACCTGGGCACCGGAGAGCTGCGTGGACAGGGTGCGCAGGGCCTTCTGGACACCTGCGGCCGCCGGTGTCACCGGCCTCGGCGGCCCGGGCGACCTTGCTGCGGTCGACGGTGACGAAGGAGAACTCCGCCGCCACGAAGACCCCGCGGCGACGACGAGGAGCACCGACCCGCCGAGCAGGATCCACGACGTCAGCACGGGCACACGCCCGACGCGTCACGCGGGGGGTGAGGGCGACTGTCGGAGCCGTCCATGGGCGGGTCAGGGTCCTTCGGACTCGGAGATGCTGCGGCCGACTCTACCGAGCGGCGAGCTCGAGCAGCGGTCGCGACGGCCTCGTGGCGTGCCAGCCAGTGGACGACCTCGAGGGCTGCGGGTCGTGCGACCCGGTGTCGGTCGCCGCGGCCAGGCAGCGGGCGAGGGCGGTCGTACCGCGGGTGAGCGCCTGTCGGCAGCCGGGCCACGCCGCGTCGTACGCCGCGACCTGGTGGCGGGTCAGGCCGGCCAACGCCGCCGGGAGCGGGTTGGGCAGGACGGGCTGGGCCGCCGTCGAGGAGGTCGGCGCCGAGCTGGGGGCCTGGGAGGCGGAGGCCGTGGGCGCGCTCGTGGGGGTGTCGGTCGGAGAGTCGGTGGGCGAACCGGTCGGGCTGTCGGTCGGAGAGTCGGTGGGCGATCCGGTCGGGCTGTCGGTGGGCGACGCGCTCGGCGAGCCGGTCGGGGTGGCGGTCGGCGTGGTCGACGGCGAGGACGAGGGCGACGACGGCGACGACGAGGGAAAGAGGGAGACGACGACGGCGAGGTGGGCGTGGTCGTGTGGGTGGTGTGGTGCGTGCCACGGGTCGGGTGTGCACGGTGGTGGTGGTGGCGGTGCCGGATCCGGGAGGTCGTCAGCGTCGGTGAGGCGCCGGCCTCGAAGAAGTCGCCGTTGCTCGCGGGCTACCGCCAGGACGGTCGTGAGGTACACGTGGCTGTGGTTGTAGCGCAGGACCGCCTGGCGCAGGCCACTGGGGGTGCTCAGGTCACCGTTCCCCGCGCAGAGGTAGACCGCTGCCCCGAGGGCCGCGTCGTTGATGTCCTGCACGTCACGGCGCCCGTCGCCGTCCGCGTCGACGGCCACGGCGGCCCACGTGGACGGGAGGAACTGCATCGGGCCGACCGCCGGTCGAAGCGGCGGTCTCCGTCGAGACGGCCGTTGTCGGTGTCGGCGACGCGCCCGACGCCGTGCCGTCCGTCCGAGGCGTACGCCGATGATCGGCGGGGTGTCCACGCCGTGACGGTTCAGGTGGGTCCACCCGCCTGACCGTTGTCGGACTCGACCTGGCCGATCGCACCCAGGAGCGTCCAGTCGACATGGCACGCCGGGTCGGCGGCGTCGACGGTGGTGGCGGCGCTCTGGTACGCCGAGAGGGCCACGGGAGGCATCGACGTGATGGCCGTGGTGGAGTCGGCGACGGCGGAGACCGACGCCGGCTGGCGTACGACGTGCGGGCGGGGCAGGTGCACCGTCGGCAGAAGGGGCTGGGCCGCGCCCGGGTGCTGGGCGAGGACCGCGGCCGGACCGGCGGCGGTCACCAGCTCCGGGGTGAGCGGTCGATGACCGTCGGCGACCACGGAGGCAGCCAGGACCGGCAGCACGCCGTACAGCACGATCGCCCGCGACGGCACCCGTCGACGACGACGCGCGGACGACGAACCCCGAGTCATTGTCTCCCCCGCACCATGGTCCCTCGAACCTAACCCGAGACCTGGTGAACCGGCACCCCCCGACCAGGTGAACGGTCAATGACGCGAATCCGCTCCCGCACCCCGCTCCCGAGCCCTTACGGTGGACGGGACCTGACCACTGCCGCGCCGGTCGGGGGGCTCACGCGTGCGGCGATCCGTACCCGTGGAGCCCCGCATGGACCCGCAGAGTCCCGCCGATCCCACCGCCGCGCGTCCCGCTGCACGGCGGACCCTGCTGGCCGGTGCCGGCGTCGCTGCCGGGGTGGCCGCAGCCGCCTCGCTCGCCGGGCCGGCCGACGCCGCAGAGAGCAGGACCACCCGTCTGCACCGGGCCACCCGGTACGAGGGCACCCGGCTGCTGAGCCCGGCGGCCCGGCACCTGGTCACGCGGTTCTCCTACGGGGTGACGCCCGCCCTCGCCCGGCAGGTGCGGGCGCACGGCGGCGCCCACCAGTGGTTCGAGTGGCAGCTCGAGCCGAGCCGGATCCACGACCCGGCGGCCGCGAACCTCGTGTCGTGGTACCCCGGGCTCGACTGGTCCCCGCAGAAGCTCTGGGCCAAGACCCAGGACGGGTCCATGCCCTTCTGGCAGGTCATGCAGGCCTACCAGGCGTGGTTGCTCGTCCGCCGGATCCGGAGCCAGCGTCAGCTGCTCGAGCTGATGACCGAGTTCTGGGAGAACCACTTCAACGTGCCGGTGATGGCGGACGGCGTGTTCAGCTGGCGCAAGCGCTACGGCGACATGCTCCGGGCCAACGCCCTGACGTCGTTCGAGAACCTCCTCCAGAAGGCCTCGGTCCACCCGGCGATGGGGATCTTCCTGGGCAACGCCGTCTCGGACAAGACCCACCCCAACGAGAACCAGGGCCGCGAGCTGCTCGAGCTGCACACGGTCGGGGTCGGCAACTACACCGAGAACGACGTGAGCTCCGCGGGATCCTGACCGGCTACCAGGTCGACGAGTGGAACACCTGGACCGCCGGCTACAACGAGCTCGCCCACTGGACGGGCCCGGTGAGCGTGGGCACCTTCCACGCCAGCAACGGCAGCGCCAACGGCAGGCCGGTGACCCAGGCCTACCTGCACTACCTCGCCCACCACCCCGACACCGCGCAGCGGATCGCGACCAGCTTCGCGACGGTCTTCGTGCGGGACGACCCGCCCGCATCCTTGGTCGACCACCTGGCGAAGGTGTACCTCCAGCACGGGACGCAGATCCGTCCCGGTCCTGCAGGCACTGGTCTCCTCGAGCGCGTTCGCGCACTCGGTGGACGCCAAGGTCCGCGACCCCGAGGCGGACGTCGTCGCGACCTACCGGGCGCTCGACGCGGCTTCACCGAGCCCGCGGGGCCGGCCACCGGTCCCTACGAGATCCCTGTGGCAGGCCAGCTGTGGGGTCGGAGCCGATGGCTGGCCGCGGCCCAACGGGCGCCCCATCGACGACGCCGTGGGCCTCGCCCTCCCGGCTGCTCGGCTCGATGGGGCTGCACTACAGCATGGCCGGCGGTTGGTGGCCGGTGAAGAACACCCGCTTCCACCACCCGGTGGACTGGCTCCCGGCGCCCCAGGTGCGCTTCGACCACTTCGTCGACCACCTGTCGCAGCTGGTCCTGCACCGGCACTCGACCGACCGGCTCCTCACCGCGTGCAGCGCAGGCCGTCGGTGCCAAGCCGCACGACGTGGTCGACAAGCACAGCGGCGTCATCACCTGGCTGTTCCCGCGGCTGATGACCACCCTCCTCGACTCTCCCGACTTCTACCGGAAGTGAACCGATGAGCCTCTCCCCCCGCCCCGACACGGCGCGTGCTGCTCGGAGTTCGCCGCCATGAGCCGACGCAGCCTCCTGCGGCGGAGGTCTCGTCCTCGGTGGCGCCAGCACGATCGTGGGCTCGGCCATGGTGTCGGCCTCGGCCGCCTCCGTCGTCCCCGGCCTCCTCGATCCTGGTCGTGGTCTCGCTGCGCGGAGCGGCCGACGGGGATGTCTCTCGTCGTCCCGCACGGAGATCCCGTCTACTACGACGGCCCGCCCCCCGGTCGGCGATCCCCAAGGAGTCCCCCTGCTAGGCCGCAGGACTCGTTCTTCAGCCTGCACCCCAACCTGGCGCCCCTCGTGCCGATGTGGAACGCCGGGAACCTGGCGGCGATCCACGCGACCGGGTTCCCCGGCGCCCAACCGGTCACACTTCAGCGCGATGGAGGAGCTCGAGGACGCCGACCCGGGCTCCCAGCAAGCGGGTGGGCTGGCTGAACCGTCTGGTCGGGGGACCCGGGCCACACACACCCCGCTCCAGGGCGTCGGCATCGTCCTCCGGTCCGCCACCGACGGAGCTGGTCGGGCCGATCGAGCTGATGACGGACGTCGTCCCTCCCCCGACGGTCACCATTGCCGGCGACCACGGCAAAACCCCCAGCATCACGGCAACCGCAGGCGATCGCTGACCACGCTGTGGGAGCAACGACAGGTCGCCCCAATGGGCAAGGCCCTGCGGGCGACGATGCAGGCCACGGACCGACTTCTCCCCGGTGGCGTCGCCACCGCCGACCACGCGGGTGCCCGGCGGCTCCGACCTCGGCAAGGCCCTGGCCGAGGTGGCCCGGGTCATCCGCGGCAACGTCGGGGTGGAGGTCCTCACCGTCGACCAGGGCGACTGGGACATGCACACCAACCTCGGGGAACCTCCGCAGTGGGGCCAGATGATCCAGAACGCCGGCGACCTCGCCACGTCGGTCGCGGCCTTCTTCGGCGACCTGGGCGACCAGGCGAGGCAAGGTCACGCTGGTCGCCCTCAGCGAGTTCGGCCGGCGGGTGGGTCGAGAACGACAACTGAGGGCCTGGACCACGGGTACGGCAACGTGTGTTCGTGGCCGGGTGCCGGGGTGAAGGGTGGCAAGTACTACGGCCACCTGGCCGCGGTTGGATGCTTTTAAACCACCGCCTCGACGCCGACCTCACCCGTCACCACCGACTACCGGTCGGTGCTCGCCGAGAAAGTGGTCTCCACCGGTTCCAGAGCCTCGATCGCGAAGCGTCTTCCCGGGTTTCACGCCTTCCGACGCTGGGGATCATGCCGGAGCGTCTCGAGGTGAGCAACCGGCGGAGCGGGCCAGAGGCCGCCGCGCAGTCCGCTTTGCCCTGACGGACACCGGACAGGAGTCTCCCCGTGCTCGCCGCGTTGCTGCTGGCCGGCCTCGTCGCCGCGCCGGTGAGCTCGCGCAGCACCCTGTTCGCCCGGCGGCGCCGCGGCGCCGGGGGCGCGCCTGGCGGGCGACCCGGCGGCTGGTGCTGGCCCTGCTCGGCACCGTGCTGCTGGCCGCCGTCGTCGGCCGGCGTCCTACGGCGCTGCACGCGACCCGGACCAACTATCGCCGCCGTCGCCGGCGTGGTCGCGATGAGCCTGCTGTGGCTGCCGGCGACCCGGCGCTGGAACGCCCGCGCCCACCTGCGCTGGGCCGGCGACGACGTTCCTGTTCGTCGCCTACCTCGTCTTCATGCTGTGGTGGACGTTCGATCAGCCACCTCGGCGTCGCCGGCACGATCGGCGGCCTGGTGCTGTGGCTGCTGGAGGCCGTCGCCGCGGTGCTGGGCGTCGCGTACCTCTGGGAGCTGTGCGACGCGCTCGGCACGCGAGCAGTGGCCTGGCGATCGCCCGGTAGACGCCGGCGGGAGGTGCGGTTCCCGACGCGCAGCCTGCCGTTCGTGAGCCTGCACGTGCCGGCGTACAACGAACCGCCGGACATGGTGATCGAGACGCTGACCTCGCTGCGGGCCTCGACTATCCGAACTACGAGATCGTCGCCATCGACGACAACACCGACGACGAGACCTTGTGGCGGCCGGTCGAGGCGTGGTGTCCCGACCACGACGTGAAGTTCGTCCACCTGGAGGACTGGCCGGGCTACAAGTCCGGGGCGCTCAACTACGCGCTGCGCGAATCACCGACCCGCGGGCCGAGCTGATCGGCGTGATCGACTCCGACTACCAGCTCGACCCGGACTTCCTGCGCCGCTGCGCGCCGCTGTTCGCCGACCCGCGGGTCGGCTTCATCCAGGCGCCGCAGGACTACCGGGACTGGGAGCAGGCGCCCGTTCTACCGGCGGCTCTACTACTCGTACAAGTACTTCTTCGCGGTCTCCCAGCCGTCGCGCAACGAGCACGACGGCGCGATCTTCGCCGGCACGATGGGCCTCATCCGCCGCGGTGCGCTCGAGGAGGTCGGCGGCTGGGACGAGTGGTGCATCACCGAGGACGCCGAGCTGTCGCTGCGGCTGCTGCGCGCCGGCTGGTCCGGCCTGCACGTCGACCACTCGTTCGGCCACGGCGTGATGCCGCTGACCTTCGAGGCGCTGAAGGGCCAGCGGTTCCGGTGGTGCTTCGGCGGCATCCAGATCCTGCGGCGGCACTGGCGGTGGATGCTGCCCGGGCGGGCGGACGAGGACGAACCAGATTCGCCCGGCCAGCGCTGGGCCTACCTCGTCCGGCGCGGTGCAGTGGTACGGCGACCTGCTCGGCCTGGTGTTCTTCGTCTTCCTGCTGGTCGGTGCCGCAACCTCGCCCTCGGCGGCGGTCTGCTGTTCCGCAAGCTGACCGGCGTTCCTGCTCGCGCCGATCCCGCTGCTCGTCCTGCTCGGGCTGCTGCGCGCGTCGCGCTGCTGCGCCGGGGCACCGGCGCCTCCTGGCGGGACGCGCTCGGCGCGTTCCTGATCTGGCAGTCGACCGTCGCTCGTGGTCGCCCGCGCATCGGTTCAGGCGCTGTTCGCCAAGGAGGCCGAGTTCCTCCGCACCCCGAAGACCGCCGAGGACGCACACTGGTGGGACGCCGATCCGCGGCAACCTGGCCGAGACCCTGCTGCCCTCCTCGGTCTGGCCGGCATCGTCGGCTCGGCCGCGGCGGCCGGGGACCGCCGGGCTTGTTCACCGCCGCACTCCTGG
>CAVTVL010000015.1:0-31233 GCA_963738095.1 Terriglobales bacterium | reverse complement strand
GAGCTGCGCGATCCGCTCCAGATACAGCGAATTGAACCTCTGAATCTCAGCGAACATCTCCAGAGAATCGAGGTATTCCCCGTAGTTGGCGAACTTGGCCTCCAAATTTGTCCGCTCGGAGTTCGATCGATAGAGCGCGGCTCGCGTCAAGTCCTCTTGCGACAGGGCAACTGGCTCAAAATAGCGGCCCTCTTCAATGATCGTGGCGTAGCAGGAGACCTCGTTGCCGATGTTGGGCACGGCAATGTCCGGAAGTTGCGCTTCCACGATTTCGCGCTCGGCGGGATTGTCGTCTACGAAGACGAAACTATCGACTCCCAGGTTTAACTCTCGCGCGATCGCCAGGATGTTCTCGTGCTTTGGCTCCCAGTTTGCCTTAAAGCTGGAGATATGATCGAGCTTCAGGACGGAATCCGGATGCTCGAATCCCTGCTTTGCAATCTCCTCGTCGTTCTTCGAGCAGACTGCCAATAAAATGCCGCGCCTGTGCAGCGACAGGCAATACTCCTGAAATGCGGTATAGGCTTCGGCAACGGGAGTCTCGCGCCCTATCTGAATCCTCTCTACGCCGTCGTCACCGATGACTCCTCCCCAGAGAGTGTTATCAAGGTCCAGCACGAGCACCTTGCGGCTCTTGCCGTAAATTGCCCGTACCATGGACGCGAGGGAGCGAGCGACCGCAAGGTTTCCCTCGATTGTCAACAGGATTTTGTAGCTGAAGTACCGGTCCCAATCGAACCAGTGGCGCAGGCCGATCCTGGCCGACAGGCTGTGAATATCCTGGATCAGGAGTCTGGGATCGCCCGAAGCTGCCCGGGCGAATTCCTCATTCAGCGCGAGCAGGAAACGAGAAGCTCCAGCGCAGGAAACAGCATCGATGTTACCCAGAACGGCATAGGCGGGGAGTTCGAAGTTGTTCTGGATGATTTGAGCGGAGAGGTTCCGCTCTATGGACTCCCAAATCTGCTTGTAGCGGCTGGCTTCCCGTTCAACGCAGCTCTTGAATTCACTCTCGGAACAATGCACCGGAGGCGCGGCCAGCACGTTCATGTATGAGGTGTGAATGTAGACAATATCGGGTGCGAACGCGATCAGGTCGCCCGCGTCCAGAACTGCGTCTTCATAGTAGCGGCCGTACTCTGACTGATGGAACACGGGTTGGAATCCGGAGGCGAGGAGGAAAATCTCCAGCAGATCGGCAACTTCATTGGTTGTCGATCCGCCAAGAATCGCAATGCGGACGGACTGCAAGCCCTCAATGGATGAAAATTGACGGCGCAGGCTTTTCCGTTTGAGCAGGAGATCGTTTACGGAATATGCGTCGAGATTCATAGCAATCCGCACAGTCTGAAAGTCACATGAGAATATCATGTAACGAACTTTGCGCACCTATTTGATTCCCCCTCAGCTTGTTGGCGCATGCATCCGAGTTCATAGCTAGATAGCGTCCGTGATGTCCAGGGCATCTTATTCCCGGAGCAACTCACGGTTTATGTTCGATGAAAGCCAGCGTGATGATTGAGACCGTTGCTTCAGCGCCGAAACCTTCCATTGGGACGAACGCGGCCCAGGGCGATTTGCCTCACATTCTGCTCGTCGTCGATCAGCTTGCGAAGGTGCTGGGCGGGGGAGAACGCATTGCTCTGAGGCTTGCGGCTCTTCTGCCGCACTATGGATACCGGGCATCCCTCCTGACATTCTCTGCGCATCCCGAGAGCGCCGCCTTGAAGTCGCCTCCCTGTCCCATTTACCTGCTTCCCTTGCCGTGTACCTATGACCTGGCCGCGCTTCGAGCTGCGCTCGAATTCAGGCGATTCCTCAAGCGGCAAAGAATTCGGATCGTCCACACATTTTTTGAAAGTTCCGACATCTGGGCGGGATTGGTTACCAAGACTGTGTCCAACGTAAAGCTGGTCTGGGCACGCCGGGACATGGGAATTCTGAGGGGTCGCAAGCATCGCGTTGCCTATCGGCTCATGGCCGGCGTCCCCGATGCGGTCTTTGCCGTCTCGGATCAGGTGCGGCGGCATTCGATCGAGGTGGATCGCATTGACGCTGCTCGTGTCCAGACCATCTACAACGGCCTGAACCTTGGCGATTGGGCTGCGGTCTCCAGGCCCGCCAAAGCCTCAGGCGAGTTTCTGGTGACGACCGTGGGCAATATCCGGCGTGTGAAGGGCCACGACGTATTCATCAGGGCAGCCGCAACAGTCGTCCAGCAGTTTCCCAGGGTTTCTTTTAGCATCGCCGGCGATGTGCTGGAGCCGGCCTATCTCGCGGAACTGCAAACTCTCGTCCAGGATTTGAACCTCGCCAATTGTGTCCGCTTCGATGGCGAAGTCACGAATCTGCACCAACACCTTGCAGCGGCCGACATGTTTGTTCTCCCTTCGCGAAGCGAAGGCTTTTCCAATGCCATCATCGAGGCTATGGCGTCTTGTCTTCCGGTTGTTGCTACCGATGTAGGTGGGAACGCAGAGGCAGTGGAAGAGGGGATCACTGGATTCCTGGTTCCCCCCGAAGATCCAGGAGCCCTTTCGGCAGCCATCCTAAGGCTGCTCTCCGATCCGTCGCAGGCTAATGCGATGGGCGCAGGGGGAAGGACCCTGGTAGCGAAAAGATTTACGACCGAGTCTATGATGAATCAGCTCGCCGGCGCCTACAGAAACCTGCTCTCCTGACGGTGAGCCGCGAATCGATCCGCTCTGTTGCACGCCAGGGACCGCCAGAGTCCATCAACCGGGCCGCTCGTGACGCACCGTCCTGTCCGGCCGCAGAGACGAAGCACTTCAGCGCCCCGTCCATGCGACTGAATCTTAGATTTCCCATCGCATCTTGTTTCTCCGCAAATAGGAATCGTCTGGGTACATATGCGCAAAACATTGCATATTCCTCGAGAGTTGCGGGCGCAAGTCTATGTATCCAGAGGCAAATTCTTTGGCTCGTCATGTGCACATAGGGATGCGGGGCGCGACTCTGCGCGCAGAGAAATTCGCATAGCACTTCAAGTCGGAAGTGCCACCTCTCTGCCTCTAAAGTCGAGCCGGCTAGCCCTGGAGTTGCGCACAGGAATCCGGGCACGAAGGCCAGTGGCACGAGTAGTTCGGACCTTAACGCATAACCGGTTGAAACCGCAGTGTCGACAGATTGGCACTGGCTATACGGGTCACAAAGCACGCTCGACCCACATTGAATCGAATGGGTTGCCGAGGTGGAAGATGAGAAACAAGCTGATACCTCAAAGTGTACGCTTTGATGGCGGGCCGTTCGCGACAGCACGATCGTCAACGAACGAACTACCACGCCTACCCCGGGTCCCCCATCCTTACTCCCTCCCCGGAACCCCCATCCTGCTGCTTCTCCGCACCAGCCTGCCCGGCCTGGACTTAGCCTTCTGCAAGGCGAAGAGTTCCGGCGTTGTCTTTCCTTCATCACCAAATGCCCGCGAGGGCTACTCCAGGAGGAACCAATGAACAAGTTCACAATCGCATCACTCGCTTTGGCAGCGGCCCTTGCGATTACTTCAAGTGCTTCGGCAACTCCAATAACCGGCGCAATTACGGTTGTCGGCGCTTTAGATAGCTTCACACAAAACTCGATCACGTTCGGCAGTAATGGACTTGTCATCAACGGCGCAGGTTCGCTGGCCCTGGCCGTCGGAGAGTCTGCCGCGATGGACGGAGGGGTTTATCCCGCCACAATGACCCTTGCCAGCGCACCCGGGTCTACGTTGTTCGCCACAATCGGTGGCGTTATTGTCACGTTAACGATTGACGCCATAACCTTCCACCAGTTTGTGGGGGGGCACCTAGATGTCAATGGAACCGGCACGCTGACAGAAACCGGTTTTAGCTCTGTACCGGGTACCTTCGAGTTTGCCTCAAGTACGTCTGGACCATTGCTCAGTTTCGACGCGGATGCCAGCGTTAACCCCACCCCTGAGCCCAGCAGCCTCTTGTTGCTCGGCACCGGCTTGCTCGGCTTGGCATACTTCGCGTTCCGCAGGGCCAAGTCGTCGCCCGGCGGCGTGATGACCTTTGGCATGTAGTCGCTTGTTCCTCTTGTTCTCCCCCGAAGGCCTGAAAAAAGGGCACGGAAACGTGCCCTTTTCTTCTGGTCGGCGCATCTCATTGGACCGTTCGCGGTATGCGACTCTTACAAGCGCCTTCCTCCCCGGCCGCCCGAACTCAAATGTCTGGCATACCTCAAACAGTCATTTCCTTTCTGTTGAATATGCAAGGTCTTGCACATTCACGCCCCCTGATTCCACTAAGACTTTGAAGGAACCCTGACTCAGTTCTCACCACGCCGGAACCTGGCTCTCTGCTGCTCCTTGGGAGCGGTCTTGCCAGCCTGGCGGGTTTCCTTTACAGAAAAGCCAAGGCAACAGTCTGATCAGAGCATCGAAAGCCGTTCTTCTTAAGGAAACACCAGATGTACCCTTTTTTTGTCCTGCACCGATTCCACAGTTGTTTGTCTCTCGGAGCCACCACCGCCGAGTGGCGCTTACCCTAAGAAATGCACCCTGCACTATCGCTTGATCGCGGCGGGCTGATGCTGAAGTCCATGCGTTGTCTCAGCGGCGCGGCGGAAGACCCGCCGGAAAGAATCATCACTGGGAACGATAGTCGGCTCCCGCAGCGGCCGAAAACAAAGTCAGCCATGCGGCGAATCATCCAGCGCTGATGGTATCCAGCTTCAAACCAGATATGACAAAGAAGATCATCACCGCATGTCACGGATTTATGCGTTTGTTGACTACCGAGATGAAATCCGATGTCTCCTCATATTCGATTCTCTTTGTGTAGGAGTTCGCTCCAGTCCAATGAACCAACTTGGCGCTTGTATCGCTTGAGAGGATCGCAGGATTCAACCGCAATTGCGGACACCGTGACCGTACCGTAAGTTGCAGCTGTTTCTGATGGGGGATAATTGGGGACTTGCCGAAGGCGATCAACCGAATCTAAGTTATTGATTTATTTGGTTGCGGGGGCTGGATTTGAACCAGCGACCTTTGGGTTATGAGCCCAACGAGCTACCAGGCTGCTCCACCCCGCTCTTCAATATTAACAACCATTAAAGAGGGGGTCAAACCACCGCGTATTCATTGCGTTTGATCATGAACGAGCGTGCAGTTTACAGCGTGCACACTCGTCCACATTCTTGTCTGCGCTACTAAAACAGCAGCTTCAATCCAAACTGAATCTGCCGTGAAGTCGTTGCCGTGGTTGTGATCACGCCTGCTGTTGGAGAGGGTGTAGCCGACGCCGACGAATATGTGACCGTATTCGGTGTGCCAAAATTCGTGTGGTTCAGAACATTAAAAAACTCACTGCGGAATTGCAGATTGACGCGTTCCGAAATCGCCGTATTCTTGCGCAATGAGAGATCCAGTTCCGAAAGCCCAGGCCCATTCAATGAATTGCGCCCAAGATCGCCATAGGTTCCTGCGAAGGGCACAACAAATGCTTCAGGATTGAAGTACTGCGACGGTCCTCCTTCAATCACTTTGCCGCGAAAGTCGGGATTCACGGAAGGACGTACAGGATTACGGCTGTCTCCATTGTTGGATGGGTTGAAGCCGAGCTGCGGAGTAAAGGGAAGTCCCGATTGCACTGCAACGATCGCGCTCGTGCTCCATCCACTCACGAGTCGTTCATTCCTTGGAGACAATCCGCGCAACCATACCTTGCCTCGCCCAAAGGGAAACTCATACGTGCCATTGATAACGGCAAGATGGCGCACGTCTGTATTGGCGGGTCCATAATCGCGTTGTGGTTCTGCGGGATACATGACGAATCCCGGCGCGTTGGCTCCCACACTGCTGTTCCACGCCGTACCATTGTCGAGATTTTTCGAGAAGGTGTAGACGCCGCGGAATTGGAGTCCGTTGTTAAATCTCCGGTTCACGTCGACGATCAAGCCGTTGTAGGAACTCACACCCTCGGAAATCCAGGTTGTGCTGTTCGCCAGTTTTGGATTCGCAAACGGAGCGCCCTTGGGGTAGTAAACAGTCCCCGCTGCCAGTGTTGACGGGCATGGCGACGCCGGGCAGATGGTCGGAATCGGCTCATTCACATCCTCTGAAAGAATCTGATGATAGCCATGAGAGCCGGTATATCCAACGGTAAGCGAAGTACTGGGCGCAATCTGCTGCTCAATATTCAAAGACCACGAAAGCAGAGTCGGCGTGTTCGCATCCGGCTGGATACCGCTCGGTGATATAAGGCTTCCCGATGGAGCAGGCTCACCCGGAACAAAATTCAACTTCGATACAGCAATATTCTTGATGCTTTGCGTCGTATTGAATGGAGCATTTTGATCGAGGCGATAATCCAGGCTATCGAGCAGCGCGCGATAGATGCCGAAACCGGCGTGTACCACTGTGCCGCCCTTCTGCGAAGGTGTCCACGCGAGACCGATGCGCGGCTCCGGGAGAAATTTTGCGCGGTTATCTGTAAATGCTGAAGAGCCGATGTGCGGCTGCGTCTCAAGCGCACCATTCTCGTCGAAAACATAATTTGAGGCGCGTCCCTGTGCTTCATTCCACCCATTGGTCGATTCAAAACGGAAGCCCAGCCGCAATTCAAGATTCGATCGCAGGCGCAGCGTATCCTGCACAAACCCCGCGCCTTCGAGTGAGCGCCAGCCGAGTTCCGTTGGTGAAGGAATGACCGTGAACGTAGAAACAGTTCCTTGCAGAAATGAGTTCAAGCTTCCGAAAGAGGCCTGGCCGTATTGATACTGCGCGAGGTTGCTGTTCGATTGCAGACGCTGCAACCAGACGCCCGCTTCCAGCTGATTCCGTCCATGAGAAATGTAGACGTGATCGTCCCACGTATATAAATTGCGCACTGCGCGCAGATTGCTGCCCGCATTTGTACCGCCCAGGCTGATCTGCGATGCGCCATTGAGAGCCGTTCCCCCTCCAATCACGATCGCGCCAATAGGCTTGCCCGCGACCCATCCGGGAATATCGACAGGCGTCTCTCCGGTGAAAAAATACCCTCCGCGCGAGAAGCCGAAGCGGAAGGTGTTCAAAATACGCGGTGAGAAAATATGCTGTTCCTGCGCGCTCAGCACCTGCTCCCGAAGACTGATGTCCACGGTGCTCAGGGGATTGATCGTCGGCGTATTGGCCGCGCTGTCATCGATGGTGTAAACGGCGAACGCCGAATCTTTGGCAGAGATGTTGTCGTCGAGCCGCGTGGTTCCAAAGTCTTCGCGGATACGCTGCAACGGATGATTGAATGCCTCAGCGATCCCGCCGCCAAGCTCAGGGCCATTTTGCACGGGCCACAACTCAAGCAGCGGCTGCACGCTCGGCACAGCCTGCGCCCGCGCAGCATTGTCCGGAACCAGCGTCACATTCGACAATCCAAGATTCTGCCGGAACCCTTCGTAGTTGCCGAACAGCAGCAGTTTGTTCTTTACCAGGGGACCGCCAAGCGCTCCGCCAAACTGGTTGCGCTGAAAGATCGGAATATCGGACTGGTCAAAATAATTACGCGCATCCAGTGCGCTGTTGCGAATGAACTCAAATGCGCTGCCGTGCAGTTGATTTGTGCCGGATGCAGTAACAATGCTTACCTGCGCGCCGGTGCGCTTGCCATACTCCGCGCCATAGGTATCGGAGACGACATTGAATTCGCGCACAGCATCTACGCCAAGCAGTTGCCCACTCACGCCGCCCGGCGTCACATTGATCTCCGAAGCGCCCGTGTACTCAACGCCGTTCAGCAGAAAAATATTATCTTGCGGCCTGCGTCCCGCAACGGCAAACATATTTCCTGGTGCTGAGTTCGATGTTCCAATCGAACCAGACCTTTGGCCGGTGTAATTCACCACGGCAGGGTTCAGCGTAATCAGCTCGTCAAAGCTGCGCCCATTCAGGGGAAGCTCCTTCACCTGTCGTTCGCTCACAAGTCCTGAAATCTGTTGCGTCGTGGGGTTCAACGTCTGTGGCGCATCCGTTACGGAAACCTGTTCATGCACCTCTCCAACAGCGAGGGACAGATCAACCACTGCACTCTGGCCGATTACCAGATCCACTCCGCTGCGAGACGCAGTGCTGAACCCCTCTTTCTCCGCAGTCACTTCATAGCGACCCACCGGAACCGACGGAGCAGCATAGTGCCCTTCGCCATCGCTTTCGACTTTGCGCACAGCACCGGTCTCAAGATTCCGCACAGTAATCGCCGCCTGCGGAACGCTGGCTCCGGCGGCATCCCGTACCGTGCCGGTAATTGACGCTCCCACAATCTGAGCATCTGCCGTGGCGCTCAATCCGACCCCCACAAAAATTGCAGCCAATACAAAGGGTGCAAAAGAAATAGCGCGTGATAGCCCGCGTCTCATAGATAACTCCTTACAACGTGTTCAAATCGTGATCATTAAGCGAGAAGGTGCGAGGCAGGTGGGATCAACAACAGCGCTGAGGCAGTTTCGCTGCCTGCAAAACAGAAGCGGATTGGAAAGAGATTCGCTGCATTTGTTCTTCAGAAAAGTGAAAAGCCGCTCGGGGGATTGCCCGGCGGCTGCAATGAAATGATAGCTTTAAGTTCGAAAGCTAATTCGCGTGCATGCACATCCCGGCGCAAGAGGTGGGTGCGCTACAACAACGTGCAAAGCTCAAAACGCGAATCATCGTTCCCGTAGTGTACGGGCAAACGCCCAGGGGGTCAACCCAGGGTTTGACAGATGCGTCCATATAGGCCATCCTGAATAGACACATGGCTTCCACGCTTTGTACCTTCGCCTGTCGAATTGAGTGTCGCTGTTGTTGCAACATCAGCGCATGTCGGCGAGGGTGTAAGCACTGTCGATAGACTTCTTATCCAGTCAGCTTAAGTAGAAACCCACCCACAGCCAGACACACTGAGCGTGGGTTTTTTAATTCCCGCCTCAAATCTCCAAATCATTCAAAAGATTTATCGCCATGGCTACAGCAGTCTACAGTCCGTCTCGCTATGATGCGCCGCCCGCGCGGCTCACGCACCTCCAGATGCTCGAAGCCGAGAGCATTCACATCATTCGTGAAGTCGCTTCGGAATTCCAGAAGCCGGTGATGCTCTATTCCATCGGCAAAGATTCCTCCGTAATGCTGCGTCTTGCGCAGAAAGCATTTCATCCCGCCCCGATTCCGTTTCCCCTGCTTCACGTCGATACCGGATACAAATTCCGTGAGATGCTCCAGTTTCGCGATGCATATACGAGTGAGCTTGGCCTGAACCTGATTGTCTGGCGCAACGAAGATGCATTGGCAAAAGGTGCAAACCCGGTCGCACTCGGCACGCAGCGCTGCTGTGGATTGTTGAAGACCCAGGCCCTCCTCGATGGCTTGCGTACGCATGGTTTCGATGCGGCATTCGGTGGAGCGCGCCGTGATGAAGAGCGTTCGCGCGCGAAAGAGCGCATCTTCTCCTTCCGCGACACCGCCGGGCAGTGGGACCCAAAAAATCAGCGTCCGGAATTGTGGAATCTCTACAACAGCCGCATCGGTCCCGGCGAGAGTATCCGCGTCTTTCCGCTCTCTAACTGGACGGAGCTTGACATCTGGCACTACATCCACCTCGAACAGATTCCGATCGTCCCGCTCTATTTCGCGCAAGAGCGCCGCATGCTCGTGCGTGGCGATAGCCTCATCCCCGTCGAGCAGCCCTTCGTAAAAGGATTGCCGGGCGAAGAGCAATGGGTACGTTGCCGCCTGCGTTCGCTGGGGTGCAGCCCCTGCACCGGGGCTATCCGCTCTGATGCCGACACAGTGCCAAAAATCATTGCTGAGCTCATCTCTTTCCGCTCCTCTGAGCGCGCAAATCGCATCATTGATCACGATCAGGACGGCTCGATGGAGATCAAGAAACGCGAGGGCTACTTCTGATGCCTTACGAATCCACCGTGCTCGACGATACGTCCGAACTCGCAGCCCCATTCGCGATTGAAGACTTCCTCGCTGCCGAGCAGCAGAAGGATCTTCTGCGCTTCACCACGGCCGGCAGTGTCGATGACGGAAAATCCACGCTTATCGGCCGCCTGCTCTATGATTCGCGCAGCATCTATGAAGATCAGGTCAAAGCGGTTACGCGCAGCCACGCTGGCGAAGCGGACGCTATCGACTTTGCCCAGCTTACGGATGGGCTTCGCGCCGAGCGCGAGCAGGGAATCACCATCGATGTTGCCTACCGCTTCTTCGCAACCACGAAGCGCAAATTCATCATCGCCGACACGCCCGGCCACGAGCAGTACACGCGCAATATGGTCACCGGCGCTTCGACCGCGGAGCTGGCCATCGTCCTCGTCGATGCGCGCAAAGGAATTCTCACGCAGTCACGGCGTCACGCCTTTATCTCTTCATTGCTGGGAATCCGTCACGTTGTCGCCGCGATCAACAAGATGGACCTCGTCGGTTTCTCGGAAGAGGTCTTTGAGAATCACCAGCGCGACCTCCTCGCTCTCGCTGAACGTCTGGAAATTCCCGAGCTGCTCTGCATCCCTATCAGCGCGCTCGATGGCGACAACGTCGTTACCCGCAGCGAGCGTACTCCCTGGTACTTCGGCCCCACGCTGCTTGATCACCTTGAGTCGGTGCCCATTGCCGAGCGCTTACCGCACGCCCCCTTCCGGCTTCCGGTGCAGCGTGTCATTCGCCCGCATCAGAATTTCCGGGGCTTCGCAGGTCAAATCGCATCGGGTGTCATCAAGCCGGGCGATGAGATTATTGCGCTGCCCTCAGGCCAGACCAGTCGCGTGCAGGCCATCCACACCTTCGATGGTGAGCTGGACAGCGCATTCGCTCTGCAATCGATTACGCTGACGCTTGAAGATGAAATCGACATCAGCCGCGGCGATCTCATCGCGCATCGGGAAAATGCGCCGGTAAGTACGGCGAGATTTGAAGCGTCACTGGTATGGCTGCATGCCGAACCGTTTGCGGCAGGCAAGACCTACTTGCTGAAGCAGGCCGCGCAAACAGTAAAGGCGCATCTGAGTGTGACGCACCGGCTCGACATTGAAACGCTGGAGCAGCAGCCTGCGCAATCACTCGCCTTGAACGAAATCGGCGAAGCCAGCATAAAGACGAGCCGGCCTCTCATGGTCGACGCCTATCGCGACAATCGTATGACAGGCAGCTTCATCCTCATTGACCCTGCAAACAACGCAACAGTGGGCGCCGGGATGGTGCGGCGGTCTGCAACGGGTTACGAAAGCAGTGGCGTGCGTACCGGCGGAACATTGCTGCTGCTGCCCGGCGAAATCCTTGTCAGCGTTCTCGAAGAGAGGCTTACGGCGAAGGGCAAAGATGTTGTGATCACGCGCAGCCAGAAACCGGAAGTGTGGCGCGCTCTACTTCACGCCGGATTGACGGTGCTCGCGCCATCGAAATTGCAGGCGCAGCCGGAGATCGTCAGCCTCGGCCCGGATGCGCATGAGCTGCTGCACCGGCCTGTGTCGCAGCCCGTATCGGCAACAGGATTAAAGGCTCAGGCAGAGGGTCTGTTACAGGAATTAGAGCAGCCAGGAGGTCAGAGTGAGTCTGAGTTTTGAATCTGGCATAAGCTTGGCGCCCGGGCTAGAGGAAAAGATTGCAGCCGCACACTCGCTTGTCACAGCGCATGCAAAAGGCGAAGCCACTGAGTGCGTCACCTGCAGCTTTCAAGCCGAAGACATGGTGGTGCTGCACATGGTGCGCGTCACGTATCCCGATGTGCCTGTGTTGTTTCTCGACACCGGTTATCACTTCGCGGAAACCTATGCCTACCGTGATCAGATAGCAGCCGCATGGAATCTGAACCTCATCAACCTCATGCCACGTCAGAGTGTGCCCGAGCAGGAAGCGCAATTCGGCATTCTTCATCAGAGCGCGCCCGACCAGTGCTGCAAGCTGCGTAAGGTTGAGCCGCTCTTTGCAGCGCTCGCGGACTACGCAACGTGGTTCACAGGCATGCGTAGAGAGCAGGCAAAGAGTCGCGCACAGCTGCAGGCCCTCGATCGCTTCACGCTGCCGGGCGGCAAACAGTTGCTGAAGATCAGCCCGCTCACCGACTGGACGACGCGCGACGTCTGGTATTACGCGCAGGAGCACGGCATTCCCCTCCTGCCTCTCTACGACAAAGGTTACTCAAGCATCGGCTGCGAGCCGTGCACAAGTTTGCCATCGGACCCGAATGATCGGCGCTCGGGGCGCTGGTCGGGCCGCAAGCAGGAGTGCGGCATTCACATTCAGGCGCAGTAGCAAGTCAGGATCGTTTTATGGAACTGGCCATTGGCTTTATCATCGCGTTCGCCATCGCAGTCACCGGAGTCGGTGCGGGCACCATCACCGCGCCGATTCTCGTACTCTTTCTGCATGTGCCGCTTCCCCTTGCCGTTGGAACAGCCCTGGTCTACTCCGCCATCGTAAAGCTGATCGTCGTCCCCATCCAGATGTGGCGCAAACATGTTTCTTACCGTGCTGTCGGATACATGCTCCTCGGCGGCCTGCCCGGTGTTTTGATTGGTGTATGGCTCTTTCGCCGTGTCGTGCAGCAGGGGCACGAGAGTATCCTCTACGCGGCGCTCGGCAGCATCATTGTTGTCAGTTCCGGCTGGCATTTGTATCGAACATTTATCCGGAAGAACATTCCCAACGCAGAACGCAACCATCCGAAATGGCTCGCCATCCTTATGCTGCCAATTGGTGCCGAGGTCGGATTTTCGTCCTCGGGGGCAGGTGCGCTCGGCACTATCGCGCTGCTTGGCCTCACCACGCTCAGCACGACGCAGATCGTCGGCACAGACTTAGCCTTTGGCCTCTGCCTGTCACTCGTCGGTGGAGGACTGCACCTCCTCAGCCAGAACCTCGACACGGTGTTGCTGCTGAAGCTCCTCATTGGCGGATTATTCGGAGCACTGGTCGGAAGCGCTGCTGCGCCGCGTTTACCGAATCAGAAGCTTCGTCTCGTCTTGACCGCGTGGTTGCTCATGATCGGCCTCCAGTTCTGCTATCAGGCAGTGCATCTCCACCTGGATGCGCAGTCGCAGGAAAAGCGCATCGCAGCCACCGCAAGCATTCAGCGCGTATGGTTGCATCCCCTCAAAATCGCAAAACAATAGCCCTGCCGTCACTTTCTTCTGCATACTGAATTCAGAGAACAATTTTTCAATGCAACGGAGAAAGTTCATCGTGAACAAGCTCGCATACAGTCTGTTGGCATCTGCTCTCCTCTTTCCTGGAATCACTCACGCGCAAAACGCCTCCGATATCAAGCCCTCTCCGCAGCAGACGGCATGGCAGGACCTCGAGTTCGGTGTCATCATTCACTTCGGCACGAATACATTTCTCAATCGCGAATGGGGCGACGGCACAGCCGATCCGAAAGTCTTCAACCCCTCGAGTGTAGAGACCGATCAATGGATGAAGGCGGCCAGGGCCGCGGGCGCAAGGTATGCGGTGCTCGTCGCCAAGCATCATGACGGCTTCACCCTCTGGCCTAGCGGACAAACCGACTATGGCGTCAAAAGCAGCCCATGGATGAACGGCAAAGGGGATCTCGTGCGTATGGCGTCGGGCTCTGCCCGCGCCAACGGATTGAAGTTCGGCGTCTATCTCTCGCCCTGGGACCGCCATGAGCCAAAATACAAAGATCCCAAAGCCTACGACGAGTACTACCTGAAGCAACTCGACGAACTGGCAACCAGCTATGGCGACCTCGCCGAATTCTGGCTCGACGGAGCAGGCAGCACAGGTCGTAAATACGACTTTGAAAGCATCATCGACGAGCTGCGTACCTACCAGCCGAACACCATGGTCTTCGCCGATGTGGCCCTCTTCAAATACGCCGATCTACGTTGGGTAGGCACAGAAAGCGGAGCCATTTCATACGAGAATTGGAACGTTATCGACCGCGCCGGCTATCTGCGCTGGCGGCCTATCGAGGCCGACACGCCGCTGCACAAGCTGCACTGGTTCTGGCATCCGGATGACGAAAGCACGCTCAAAAGCGTCAACGAATTAGTCGAAATTTACAACAATACTGTCGGACATGGCGGCCAGCTCATGCTCGGTATCGCACCCGACAATACCGGCTGCCTGCCCGAGGCCGACGTAAAACGCCTCAAAGAATTCGGCGATGCCATCAGGCAGCTTTACAGCCACAACCTCGTCAAAGATGAGCACGCCCGCTCTGCGTCTCCAGATGAACTTGCTGCATTCGACAACGATCCCGACACTTTCTGGTCAGCTCCAGTGGGATCGCATCATGCAACTCTGGAAGTTATATTTTCCAAGCCCGTAACCTTTGACCGCGCCCTCACCATGGAGTGGCTCAACGATGGCCAGCACATCCAGAAATACGCAATTGAGATTTACAAGGATGGCGCATGGCAGCGCATCGTCGAGGCGCAGGCCATTGGTCACAAGAAGATTGACATCTTCTCGCCCGTTACCGCTCAGCGTGTGCGCCTCAATCTGCTTTCAACAACCGCCGAGGCGCACATCCGCGAGTTCCAGCTATTTGCGGACAATACGGATAGAACCACCCCCTGAAGGAACTGCCTCATCCACCTTCTGCGTGCCCGTAATCGTCAACTTCTGTTCCAGCCCGGCTTCCGTGTCGCCGGGCTGTGCGCTCCCCACAAATATCTTGTAATCGCCGGCAGTCACAGCACGTTGCCCCTGCGCATCCACGATGCTCAACCGGCGCGCATCCAGGTCGAACGCTACATGTCCCACCTGATGGGCATCCAGGTGAACGCGCTTGAACCCTGCCAGCCAGTGGTTCGGACTGCCCGGCCCGGCAGGCGGCGTAATATAGATTTCCGCTACCTCGTCTCCAGGCAGGGCACTCGTATTTTCTACATCGACAGTCACGTGCAATGGCATGCCGGCATTGAGTTTTGGAACCGACAAGTGCAGGTTCTTGTACGCAAACTTCGAATAGCTCAATCCATATCCAAATCCGTAGAGAGGCTTCTGGCGGAAGTAGCGATACGTCCTGCCTTCCATCGCATAGTTGGCAAACGAGGGCAGCTGATCGACAGATTGGTAAAACGTAACCGGCAGCCGTCCTGCGGGATTCGTTGTGCCCGCCAGCACATCCGCAATCGCGGTGCCTCCAGCCTGCCCCGGATACCACGCCTCCAGAATCGCCGCCGCATGTTGCTGTGCCCAGTCCACAGCCAGCGCGCTGCCGTTTAACAGAACCACCACCAGCGGCTTGTTGGTAGCGGCGAGAGCATTCAACAGATCGCGCTGCACTGCGGGCAAAGCGATGTCCGTGCGGTCTCCGCCTGAAAATCCTGGAATATGCACCGGCATCTCTTCGCCTTCGACCTCCGGCGACAAGCCCACGAATGCAATCACCACATCCGCCTGGTTCGCAGTTTGAATCGCCTGCTGGCGCAGTTGCTCCACATCTGGCTTCCACTTGAACCGGATGCCCGCGCCGTAGTCCGCGCCTGTGCGCGAGTACTCCATTTTGAAAGGATGCGGCTTCGCGTCGTCAAAGTGAACCGTGAACGTCAGCGGCTTTCCCTGATCATGAGGATCATTGCTCGAATCGCTCGCCACTTCCTTCCCATCGAAGGAGACGCTATAGGAATAGGTAGACGCACAATGCGGCTCGCATCCGGCATGGTCGACCGTAAACGACACGTCGCCCGGTGCAAGCGGCTGGAAGCTCCCGCTCCAGCGCACGCTGAATGCCTTTGCTCCCTGCACTGGAACGGGCACGACGCGGTTCCAGTCGAAATCGATGTGCGCGTCGTGCTGCGTCACTGCCGACCCGCTGAAGCTGGCGTTGGCAAAATATTCCGCCGTCAGTCCCGTGTGACCGTCTTTATCGAGGAAAACGTTGCTGGGCACAATCACCGGCAACTCTGCTACCAGCGGAGCTCCCTGCGAAAAAAGTACCTTCGGTCCTTTATCTGCAAACTTCGTCTGCAGCCCCGCTAGCGTAGTTACCGGACGCAGCGGAACTCCGTTGTAGTTGCCTTCAAGAGAGGTCAGCGACTCCGCATTCGGTCCAATCACTGCAATCGTTTTTACCGTGCTCGCCAGTGGCAGCGTGTTGTTGTCGTTCTTCAACAAAACCATCGCTTCGTGTGCTGCTTGCAACGCTAGTTCCGCATGCGCCGGCGTGGCGTTCTCACTTGGGGCAATCTGAGAATAAGCATTCGATCCCTGTGGATCGAAAAGCCCGAGCTTGAATCGCGCCGTGAACAACCGCGTGACCGACTGATTGATCGTCGCTTCGTCAATCAGTCCCTGGTGTACCGCATCCACCAGGGCGGCATATTCGGTACCGCAGCTCAGGTCGTCGCCTGCCTTCACTCCAGCCGCTGAAGCATGGGCGGCATCGGGTGAAAAATGGTGCCCGTTGTCGCTGTAGAAATCGCTGATCGCGCCGCAGTCAGAAACCACATATCCATTGAACTTCCAGTCTCCTCGCAGCCTCTTCTCCAGCAGATCGTGGTTCGCGCACGCTGGTGAACCGTTCACGCTGTTGTAAGCGCACATAATCGAATCGGCCTTGGCATCCACCATCGCCATGCGAAAAGCGGGTAGATACGTGTCCTCCACATCATGCGGCGATGGCTCGATATTCGCCGCGTGCCGTGTCGACTCCGGCCCGCTATGCACTGCATAATGCTTGGCCGTGGCAATCGTCTTGAAAATCTTAGGATCGTTGCCTTGCAGTCCTTGAATGAATGCGGCTCCCATCTGTCCTGTTAAATAAGGATCTTCACCATATGTCTCCTGCCCGCGTCCCCAGCGCGGATCGCGGAAGATGTTGATATTCGGCGACCAGAAATCCAGCCCGCGATAGATGCTGTGGTCGTCCTCCGCCTGCGCCGCATTGAACTTCGCCCTCGCCTCGGTTGAAATCGTGTCGCCGATCTTCTGCTCCAGGTCGGTGTCCCAGGTCGCCGCCAACCCAATCGCTTGGGGGAAAACCGTGGCGTAACCCGCGCGCGCTACACCATGCAGCGCCTCGCTCCACCAGTCATAGTCCGGTACCTGCAGCCGCGGAATCGCCGCTGCGTGGTTTTGCATCTGCGAAACTTTTTCTTCCAGTGTCATCCGCGAAACCAGGTCGGCAACCCGTTTCTCCAGGGGCTGAGATGGATCGAGATAGGCGGGCTTATCTGGAGTAGACTGGCAGAAACCATTCTTAGCTGCAGCCAGGGCGATAAGCGTGATGAGTACGACAGCGGAGACAAGAACCCGGCGAATTTTCATAGGTTTGATGGACTTCCCGCACACCAGTGTACAGGTGCTTGTGAATCAGTAAACCGATTTTCTTAACTTCCAATTTCAATCGAGGAAATTGTAGTGCGGATTTCGCTCTTCATCACCTGTTATAACGACACCCTCTTCCCCGAAACCGGCAAAAGTGTCGTCCGTCTTCTTGAGCGCTTAGGCCATCAGGTGGAGTTCCCGCTGGAGCAGACCTGTTGCGGCCAGATGCACTACAACACCGGCTATCAGGAAGAGGCAATGCCATTGATGCCGCGCTTCGTCCAAATATTCAAGCACGCGGAAGCCGTCTGTATCCCGTCCTCGTCCTGTGTCGCCATGATCCGCGATCACTACCCCAAAATGGCTGAAGCGAGCGGCGATCCGGCACTGGTCCAGGCCGTCGATGCATTACTCCCTCGCGTGTACGAATTGAGCGAGCTGCTGGTGAACAAGCTCGGCATCGATGATGTGAACGCGTATTACCCGCACCGTGTCACCTACCACGCTAGCTGTCACTCGCTGCGCAGCCTGCATCTGAATGATTTACCACTGCGGCTGTTACGAAAGGTGCGCGGCATTGATCTGGTTGAGTTGCAGGACATCGATCAGTGCTGCGGCTTCGGCGGTACCTTTGCTGTCAAGAATGGGGATGTTTCCGCCGCCATGCTCGCCGACAAACTCCGCTGCGTGGAAAATACCCGTGCTGAAGTCTGCACTGCGGTCGATAATTCATGCCTCATGCACATCTTTGGCGGACTGCACCGCCAGCGCACCGGAGTCAAAACCGTGCACCTCGCTGAAATTCTCGCATCGACAGAAGACGAGGGCCGCCAATGACCATCCGCGTAGGAGAAGCCGCCGAAGCGCCATCGTTTCAGAAAGCAGCATTCACGCTGCTCGACGACACGCAGCTCCGCAGGAACGTCCGCCACGCCACCGATGTGATTACCGGCAAGCGGGCGATTGTTGTAGGCGAGCAGCACGACTGGCAGCAACTGCGATCCGCCGCCAGCGCCATCAAGCAGCACACGCTTGAGCGTCTCGATCACTATCTCCTGCAGTTTGAAGCCGCCTGCACTGCGGCAGGCGGCCACGTGCACTGGGCGTCCGACGCCGACGAAGCCAATCGCATCATCATCGATCTCGTGAAGCAGTATGGCGGAAAAGAGGTCATCAAGGTGAAGACGATGACCTCTGATGAAATCGGCCTCAACAAAGCCTTCGAGGCAAACGGCATTCATCCGCATGAGACCGACTTGGCCGACATGATCATCCAGCTCGGCCATGACAAGCCATCGCACATCGTTGTGCCCGCGCTGCATAAAAACCGCCAGCAGATACGCGAAATCTTCATGCACGCTATGGGCCTGTCAGAGCTGGGAGACAAGCCCGAAGACCTTACCAACGCTGCACGCCGGTATCTGCGGGAAAAATTCCTGAAAGTAAAAATCGGCTTCAGCGGAGCCAACTACCTCCTCGCCGACACCGGCGGGGTCTGCGTCGTCGAATCCGAAGGCAACGGCCGCATGTGCCTCACGCTGCCCGATGTGCTGATTACCGTTGCCGGCATCGAAAAAGTCATTCCTTCCTTCCGCGATCTCGAAGTTTTCTTGCAGCTTTTGCCGCGTTCTGCAACCGGGGAACGCATGAATCCCTACAACTCGCTCTGGACGGGCGTACACACAGGCGACGGCCCGCAGCACTTTCACATTGTCCTGCTCGACAATGGCCGCACCCGCATTCTTGCCGATCCTGAAGCGCGCCAGACACTGCACTGCATTCGCTGCGGCGCTTGCCTCAACACTTGCCCCGTCTACCGCCAGACCGGCGGGCACGCTTATGGCTCCATCTACGCCGGGCCCATTGGCGCCATCCTCACGCCTCAGCTCTTCGACATGCAGCACTCGCAATCGCTGCCCTATGCGTCATCGTTGTGCGGAGCCTGCTACGAAGTCTGCCCGGTCAAAATCAACATCCCTGAAGTGCTCATCCATTTGCGCGGCCGTGTTGTCCGCGAACAACAGAGCGGAGCGAATCTCGAAGCGATCGGAATGAAAGTGATGGCAAAAATCTTCGCCAGCCGCCGCCGCTTCGAAGCCGCCCAGCGCCTCGGCCAGTTTGGCCAGTGGCCTTTCGTCTCTGAGGGATGGGTAAAGCATCTGCCCGGCATGCTCGGCAACTGGACCGCCGTTCGCGATCTGCGCCCGATGCCGGATCAATCTTTCCGCAGTTGGTGGCGCGAGCGCGAAAAAACAGCCGGTAACAGGGAGCGCGCCGATGCCTGAAACGACGAATGCACGAGACGCCATCCTCAGTCGTATCCGTGCGGCAAATGCGACAACGAACCCATCGGAATATCGGGCCATGGAACGCGCGTATCAGCAGATCGCGAGTATGGACCGCGAAACAATACGCAAGACATTTGTCGATCGCCTGCACGAATACGATGCGCAGGTTTTCGAAATAAAACCAGACACGCTCGCCGCGACCATCTCGGACGTCCTCAAATCGCGTCTTCAGAAATCTGCCATCGTTGCCGATGACTTTCCCCAACAGCATCTCCCCGCAGGCTTCTCATGGACGCGCGAATCGGAAAGCGCGATAGAGCAGCTGAATACGGCAGCAGGTGCAATCTCCGGCTGTGAGGTCGCCATCGCTCACACCGGCACCATCATCCTCAAAGGCGCGCGGAAGCTGACCCTGTTGCCCGACCATTTTTTGTGCGTAGTCCACGAAACTCAAATCGTCGAGACAGTCCCCGAAGCGATCGCAGCCTTGGAGCAGGATAAAACCGCGCCGCTCACCTTCGTCTCCGGCCCATCCGCAACAGCCGACATAGAAATGACGCGCATTCGCGGCGTACACGGGCCGCGCTTTCTCGATGTGATCGTGGTTCGATGATTGGACTTTGATTTTCGGGTAAAAGCCCCGGCCTTCAGGCCGTGGAAATAGGGTCACCAGAACGGAGGGCCTTCAAGCGCGGGTCTCAACAGACTACGCCGTATGTCTTACGCGATAACCCCGCACAGCAAAATAAAGTACAAACAGATAGCAGACCAGCGGCGCCAAAAACGCCAGCTGAATATTTGAAGCATCCGAGATGCGTCCCATGAGAGCAGGGAAGACAGCGCCCCCCAGAATTGCCATCACCACAAACGACGAACCCCGTTTCGTATAGGGTCCGAGATGACGGATGCTGAGCGCAAAAATTGTCGGGAACATGATCGAGTGAAAGAAACCCAGCAGGACAATCCCGATCAGGGCCGCCGTTCCACCCATGAAAATCACAGGCACAACTGAAACCACACACCCAACAGCAAATGCCGCCAGCATGTGTGCAGGCTGAATCTTCCTCATTAGTGCAGACCCGGCAAAGCGCCCGATCATAAAGCCAAGTAAATGCAGTTTCAGATAATTTGCCGCTTGCGTATCCAGCATCCCCGCATGCGTGTGTTGCGCGTAGCGAATCACAAAACTTGCTACGCCCACCTGCGCCCCAATGTAGAAAAACTGCGCCACAACGCCTTTCAGCAAATGCGGAAATGCCATGATACCCGAGAGTTCGGGCGACTCATCCTCCGCCTTTTCTTCCTGAATCACAGGCAGCTTTGCGGTAAAGAGAATCAACGCCATCACCACAAAAATGCCCACCATCACCATGTAGGGCACGCGCACTACGTCCGCTTCTGAGCCGGCCGCCGCGGCGTGCGCCCGCGAAAGAATAAATGTCGATCCCAGGATTGGTGTCACCACCGCGCCCACAGCATTGAATGACTGCGCCACATTCAACCGTTGTTCTGAAGTCTGCGGCGGTCCCAGAAATGTCACATACGGATTTGCCGAGACTTCAAGAAACGACTGGCCGCAGGCCATAACGAATAGCCCAAGCAGAAAAACCGCGTACATGCGAACCGAAGCTGCAGGGATAAAAAGAAACGCGCCACAGGCACAGATCAGCAATCCGCAGACGATCCCGCGCTGATAGCCGATCTTCTCCATCAGCCGCCCGGCGGGCCATGCCGCGATAAAATACCCGCCAAAGAATGCCACCTGCACAAAGGAGGACTGAAAATCCGTTAGGTGAAATGCGCCTTTCAGGTGGGGGATGAGAATGTCATTCAGATTGACGCCGACAGCCCACAGAAAAAACAGGCTGGTAATCAGAATCAGCGGCACAATATAGCGCCGCTCTGTAAGCGGTCCGCCTGTCTGCGGTGTGGATGTCGAGGAAATGCGCGTTACTGCCATAAAGGTGTAGCTACTCTCCGGCAACCACGGGATTCACCAGCGCTCCCAGCCCGCTGACCTCAATCGTGATCGTCTCCCCTGCGCGCAGCCAGCGCTGCGGGTTGCGTCCTAAGCCTACACCTGCGGGTGTGCCCGTGCTGATAATGTCGCCGGCCTGCAGCGGAGTGATCGAAGAAATATACGCAATCAAATCGGGCAGCTTGAAAATCAGTTCGCGTGTATTCGAGTGCTGCAGCACCTCGCCATCAATGGAGAGTTTTACGTCCAGTGCATGTGGATCGGCAATCTCATCCTTAGTCACAATCGCCGGTCCGAGCGGCGCAAAGGTGTTGAAGCTTTTGCCCAGCGTCCACTGCGATGTCGCCAGCTGCACATCGCGCGCGCTCACATCGTTCAGAATCGTATAGCCGAAAATATGCTTCTGCCACGCATCGCGCGCAATACGACCGCCGCCCTTGCCGATGACACAGGCAAACTCCGCCTCATAATCTGGTTGGGAAGAGATCGCAGGCAGCTCAATCGCAGCGCCAGGGCCAACTACCGCCGATGCCAGCTTAAGAAACACCGTGGGCACCTTGGGAATCTCCATCTTCGATTCCACCGCGTGATCCCGATAGTTCAGCCCTACGCAGAAAATCCGTGGCGGATCCTGCAGCGGAGCAAGCAGCTTCACTGCTTCCGGAGAAATGCCTGTGCCTGAAGCAAGCGATCGCGCCGCTTTTAGCGCTTCTTCGCCGCCATGAATAATCGAAAGCACGCTGCGGAAGCGCGATGAAATATCGATAATCGAATCGCCGGCAAGCATGCCAGCTCGGGCAATCCCGTCATCCTCAGAAAAAGTAACGAACTTCATGCATCTCTCCAAACGCGTCCATCAGGATAGGCGTAATCGCGCAATATGTCCGGATAAATCTCGGCACTGTATCCGGGTTTGTCCGGCAGCAGGTAGTGCGCATTGCGAATTCGCACCGGATCGACAAAGTGTTCATGCAGATGATCGACAAACTCTGTTACGCGATTTTCCAGCGTTGTCGAGGCCCGCAGATAATCGAACGCCGACAGATGCTGCACGTATTCGCACAGCCCAACTCCGCCCCCATGCGGACAGATGGGGATATTGAATTTCGCCGCCATTAGGATCACCGCGAGATTCTCATTCACGCCCGCCAGCCGGCAGCTGTCAATCTGGCAGAAGTCGATCGCGTTGGCCTGCATCAGTTGTTTAAACATCACGCGGTTATGGCAATGCTCGCCTGTCGCGATGGGGACTTCAGGAACCTCGCGGCGAATGCGTGCATGACCAAGAATGTCATCCGGGCTTGTAGGCTCCTCCATCCACCACAGATTTACTTCAGACAGCATGCGCGTGCGCTCAATCGCCTCGTCTACATCCCACTTCTGGTTTGCATCCGCCATCAGCTTGTTTTTGTCGCCGATTTTCTTGCGCAGCAGCCGCGCGCGTCGTAAATCATCCTGCGCTTCGCCTCCGACTTTCAGCTTGAAGTGCGTCCAGCCCTCTGCCAACGCTTCATCCGCAAGCCTCACTATCTTCTCATCGCTGTATCCGAACCAGCCGACCGAGGTTGTGTAGGCCGGATATCCCGTCTGCTGCAACTGCGCAAGCCGCGCATCCATGCCCGCTTTGCGCTTGCACAGAATATCCATTGCCTCTTCACGGGTCAGCGCGTCGCTGATATAGCGAAAGTCAATCGCTCGGACAATCTCCTCCGAGTCCATATCGCTCAACAGTTTCCACAGCGGCTTGCCTTC
The DNA here is from genome assembly GCA_963738095.1 of Terriglobales bacterium. Lineage (GTDB taxonomy): Bacteria > Acidobacteriota > Terriglobia > Terriglobales > Acidobacteriaceae > Alloacidobacterium. Next base: position 7,997 of record CAVTVL010000015.1, on the reverse strand, counting down.
CACGCGCGCATACAGGTCCCACACTGCATTGATGAGCGCTCCGGTTGCCAGATGGATCACGCCTTTTTCCGGGCCAAGCCAGCGAAACTGGCTGTCCGACGTAAGTTGGCGATAAAACGCTCCAAGATCGTCTGTGATCGAAGACACCGTTCGTCCTACGGCAAAGTGCGACAGGTATCGCAGCGCTTCAACGCACAGCTCCGTTCCGCGGCCAAGCGTGAATGTAAATCCATACCCGCTCAGCCCGTGATTTGTTTCCAGAATGCAATAGGCCGCCGAGTAGTCAGGATCGACATTCACCGCATCCGAACCGATGTGTTCCCTCGAAGTAGGGAAGCGCAGATCGATCACGCGCGCATTCGTAATTTTCAGGTCGCTCAATCGGGGTTGATCTCCTTCTTTCGTGAGCTAAGCAGCAGTCCACCCGCCGTCAATCGGCAACAACGAACCAGTCATGAATTCTGCTTCGTCCGAACAGACGTAACGAATCAGTGAAGCAATCTCTTCGGGCTTGCCCAGGCGCCCTATAGGCTGGCGCGCGTTTAATTCCGTGCGAATCTTGTCCTTTTCGTTCGGGTGATACTTATCGAGATAACCCTCCACGAACGGAGTCTGCACCGTCCCCGGGCAAATACAGTTCACACGCAGTTCCTTCGGATATTCAACAGCCAGCTGCCGCGACATCGCCAGCACCGCGCCTTTAGTTGTGCAATAAGCAAAACGTTGTTTGATGCCAACCTGTCCGGCCACCGAACCCATGTTCACAATCGAGCCACGGGACTTTAGCAGCAACGGCAGCAATGCGCGTGTCACCAGGTAAACGGACTTCACATTCACTTCCATCAGGCGATCGAAATCCTCAGGTTCGACCTGAGCGATGGATCCCACATTGGCAATGCCCGCGTTGTTCACCAGGATGTCCAGCCGGTCGAGCTGCGCAGCCGCGGCATCAATGGACTCGCGGTTCGTCACGTCCATACGTACGGCCTTCGCATTTGTCAGGCTTGCCGCCAGCGCCTGCGCGCTTTCCAGATTGATGTCCGCAACAATCACCGACGCACCCGCCCGCGTCAGCTCTTTACACGTGCTCTCGCCGATGCCGCTCGCACCGCCGGTCACGAGCGCCACCTTTCCATCAAGCCGAAATGCGTCCGTACCGCTAGTCATCAAAAAACAATCCTCTGCGCGTTGATGCGCTGTTGGGCTCTGGCCAGAATCTCAGCCGAGGGCTCAGTTGTGTGAAGGGCTTCTGTGGCAACATCGTTCAGAATCTCCGCAAAAGCAGGCAGGTTCCTGCTGCGCGGCAGCTTGCGCGCGCATAGCGAAATTTCCTCAATCTTGCCATATGCTGGAATTTGTTTCTGCACTTCAGCGTTTCGCCACGTCGAAAGACGTACGCCGACCGTGCCATGTTTCACAATGCCCAGATCCATTTCCGGTTGCGTCAAAAAATGCAGAAAGTCAAAAGCCGCCTGCTTGTTCTTCGAGCCCGTCCCGATGCCCAGCGTCCAGAAAACTGAGAGCGACGCCGGTGGTTTGCCCTCGTCCGCCGGAATCGGTGCGATGGCAATTTTGCCGCGTAATGGCGAGCCGGGCCGGTCGCAGCGTGCAGCAAAACCGAACCAATTCACCGTCATCGCAATCGCGCCCGATAGAACCACATCGCCCGAGCGCGTCGAATCGATCGTCTCGGCTCCTGGATAGGACATCGATGCGTCGCGTATCGTGTTGCGATAAAAATCCAGTGCCGCCACAGCCTCCGGAGTGTCCAGAACAGCCTTGCCGTTCTTGTCCTCAAACTCGCCGCCGCGGCTCCAGAGCTGCAACGCAAAGTCGTAAAGAGTATTATGCCCATCCGGAAAGGCGGCAAACAACGTTCCATAAAGATTCTCGGCCGGCCGGGTAAAGAAGCGCGCGATATCGGTAAACTGCTTCCACGTCGCTGGCGGTTTTAGTTCGTAACCGTAACGGTTACGGAATCTCTCCTGTTCGCCTGCATCTTCAAAAAGGTCGCGACGGTAAATCAGGCACTCCGGGCCGTCATGCCAGGGCAGAGTATAAAGCTTGTCTCCAAAGATGAGCGGCTCAACAATCGACCGCGCCCACCCTTGTGGCCAGTCAGCGACAGGCTTCTTCTGCAGATACGGCGTCAACTCCTCAACCGCTCCATCATCTACAGCTTCTGCGAGCCAGTCCGTAGTGATATAGCCAATGTCCCAGGCGCCGGAGCGAAGGCCGTTTTTATCGAACATCTCGCCGCGCAGTTTATGCAGGTCGAGCGCAACCGCTTCGATCTCCACCTCGGGATGATGCTCCCGATAGAGAGTAATTTGCTCGGCAAGGGCATTCTCAAAATCGGCGAACTCTCGAACTGCAACGCGCAGGCGTGTATTTGGCATAGTTGCTTACCTGTTCAGCGGAACTCCATCTCGTTCGCTTGAGATATATGCGGCTTCGACCGTGCGCATCGTATAGATGGCGTCTTCGACGCTGGTAGGCAGCGTGTCAGTCACGCCAGTCACATACGCCTGTAGAGACCCCATCGAGCCTACAAACGCATCGGGAAACCATTGACCTTCCGTTGGCAGCGTCTCCCAGCTCTCGCCTGGCCTTGCCATGGTCAGCGAGTCCGGTCGGCCTTTCGGATAATCCATATTCACGCCCATCACCGCATGCAGCGCGCTCTCCGTGCCTTCCCACTGCACATAGCTGTGCTGCGAATCGTTGAATCTGTGACCGTGGTTCGTCGTAATGTACACGCGCTTCCAGTCGCCGTAGTCCATCACGATGAGGCTTTTGGTCGCGGCCAGTTTCGCCGTGATCGGATTCCGTACCGTCTTTGCCAGTACGCGTTCCGGATTGCCAAACCACGAACGCACCAGATCGATATAGTGAATGCTGTGGTAAAGAATTTCGAGCCGAGGCGCCGTTGCAAGAAATGTCCACAAATCCCAGGGCGTAAAAACATTCACCCGGACTTCCATGTCGTGGATCTCGCCGAGCAGTCCGGCATCGGTCAGGTGCTTCGCACCCAGCATGACAGGCGAGTAGCGCAGCTGGAAATTCACTGCAGCGGTCAGCCCCTTATTCCGGCAGATGGCCAGGATCTCGTCAGCCTCTTCAAGCGTGTTTCCCATCGGCTTCTGAATCAGTGCCGCTGATCCATCCGGCAGCCGTGGCAGCACGTCAAGAATGGAACCGGCTGGCACGGCTACATCGAAGATGCTGTCTACAGGCGATTTACGAATTGCCTCATCGAGCGAAGAGGTAGCCAGCGGAACAGAAAACTTGCTGGCAAGTGCCGTTGCCTTTTCCAGATTCGCATCCACCAGCGCCGCAACCGGAAAACCGGCCTTCTGATACGCCGGAAGATGCGCGTCATGCACGATGCCGCCCGCTCCGACCACGATGATCGATCTCGGTTGCCGTGGAAGAGGCGGCGTAGCCTCGCGAAGGGCCTTCTTAAGCCGGGATTGAAAGTCCACGTCCGTCATCAAATAGGGCTCCATTCAAATTTCTATATATGAAAGTACTAATTTGTCAATAAAAGCAAATTTCCTCGCAGGAAACGCGCCGGCACCAGGCCTGGCGCGTTTCCGCTGATACATCACTCGCCCTCAGGGGTCAGCCTGAAACTAAATGCATAATTTCCCGGAGATTGTCCCGGAAGATCCAGGTGCAGTCCATCGCCCTGTTGCGTGAAATGAACCGGGGCGCTTGCGCCAAGCAGCGAAACGGACTTGACCTTAAACCCGCTGCTGTCACCCAAAGAATGAATCAGCAGCTTCCCATCCGAAGGCCATCCCAGCGCGATCGCATACAGTGTCTTGCCTTTGGTTGTAAAGCGGATATCCTGCGCCGTATAGGGTTTCGTCGACGCATCGTTGAACGACCCGGCCACCACCTTCGTCGGCCCCTCGCCATACAAGGTCCATGGCCGCGTGCCGTAAATCGCCTCGCCGTTTACCTTCAACCACGCGCCCATGTGTTGCAGAAGCAACCGCGCCTCTTCCGGAATCGTCCCATCCGGCTTCGGCCCGATATTCAGCAGCAGGTTGCCGTTCTTGCTCACAATATCGATCAGCTGCCAGACAACGCTTTCCGGGGACTTATACGTATCGCCTTTGACATACCCCCACGATTTCTGGCTCACCGACGTATCTATTTGCCAGTGCACGGGCCGAATGTGATCGAGCTGCCCGCGTTCTATATCCAGCACTGTCGTGCCATCAGGAAACGCATCGTTTTTCCGGAACAGTACGACCTGCTGCCCATTCTTCGCAGCCTGGTTGTAATAGAACGCCGCAAACCGCTGCAGGTAAGGCTGAAACGTATCCTGCTCCACCCCCCCGTCGAAATACAACAGCTCCGGATGATACCGCTCCACCAGTTCGCCGCTGCGCGCCATCCAGTCATTCAGATACGCCGTGTCAGGATGCCCCTTGCCATCCTTCTCCGGATCGATTCCTGCATGCGCCGGGCCATACAGAGAAGCATATTTAGGGTCCTGCACATCCGACGGAAACGCGCGTCCGCCATTCATGAACCAGTAGTGCTCTGCCCGGTGCGACGAAGCTCCGAAATGGATTCCCTCCGCCAGAATCGCCGTGCGCAGCTCGCCGATAATGTCCCGCTTCGGCCCCATCTTCGTCGCGCACCAGTCGCTCAGGTCGGAGTGGTACATCTGAAAGCCGTCATGGTGCTCCGCTACCGGAATCACATATTTACGCGCCCGATTCCTTGAACAGCGCAGCCCATGCCTTTGCATCGAAATCTCTGTCGCCTTGAACTGCGGGATAAAGTCCTTGTAGCCGAACTTGGTCTGCGGCCCGTAGGTCTCTACTTCATGCTTGAATTCCGGCGTGCCCTGCACGGTACATGTTGCGCGGATACCACTCGTTACCGAATGCCGGGACCGAATACACGCCCCAATGGATAAAAATCCCGAACTTCGCATCCTGGTACCACTCCGGAATTTTGTATCCCTTCAGCGAAGCCCAATCCGGCTGGAAGGGGCCCTCTTGCGCGTCCTTGTCCACCGTCGCCAGCACCGCCGTGCGCTGCTTGTCGTACTTGGCCACGGATTTCTGCCAGACCAGATCATCCTGATTCGGCTCCTGTGCCACCGCCATCGTTCCGGCACTAAATATCAGGCCCAGGCTCAAAGACTTCGAAAACGCGAATCGCTATCAATTTCATTCCCCGGAGAGGACTCTTTTTTCGCCCATCCTTTTATACGTTAAAAGACATTTTTGACAAGCAAGACCAAATTGGTTCTACTATTGGCAGTCTTCTTGAGAGGATTACAATCGCTGCTATGTTAAATAGCCTGCGATGGGGCCACCAACATCGCCTGAGTGATTAAGCGCACCAGATCACCAGGATTGCCACGGAATAACCTGGCTATTCTGCAGAAAGAGTCGATGGAAACATTAACTTGAAGACTACAAAAAGACGTTATCCGACACCGGCGCTGGAAAAAGGGCTCGACATCCTCGAGCTATTTGCACATGAGCCGACTGGCCTTACAAAGAGTGACGTGGCCCGCCGCCTCAATCGCACAGTCTCTGAAATCTTCCGCATGCTGCTGTGCCTCGAAGAGCGGGGTTACATCGCGCGTCAGATCGCGACGAACGCTTCCGCCTGACCCTTCAGCATGTTCCGCATGGCGCTCGAATATCCGCCCACCAAGCGTCTCGTCTCTGAAGCGCTGCCAATCATGCAGGATGTAGTCCATGAACTGAATCAATCCTGTCATCTCGGAGTGCTTGAAGGCGGACAGGTGGTCATTGTCGCCCAAGCCGATTCTCCCGTCAGCCCCGGTTTCTACGTCAAAGCAGGCTCGATCGTCGATCTGATGCACGCCTCAACCGGCCATGTCATCCTGGCACATTCCTGCCGGAGAAGCGCATCTCCGCGCTATAGAACTATGGCAGCATCAGACCGGAAACCGCGTCCCCAAAGATCTCGATAGCACCTGCAAAAGATTGCGAGCAGGGTTATGAGGAACGCGACAGCTATGAGATGCGCGGATGTCATCAACATCAGTTATCCGGTGCTCGATGAACGCGGCAACGCTGTCGCGGCGCTGACTATTCCTTATCTGGAGCGCCTGGAGCACGCCACCACGCCTAAGACCGTTCGCATCGCCTTGCGAGAAGCCAGCCTCAAACTAACGGAAGCCGTCGGTGGTACCCATCACCTGGCAGCACCAGCCGAAAAGAAACCCGCAAAGAAAAACAGCACGAGAAATGAAACCGTCATAAGAGGGCCCGAAACCGGAATAGGCAACGAAGCCGGGTGCCCGGCACCTGAATCCTATCGCAGCAGTATGCGATAGGGTGGAAAAGACAAGCCCTCGAAGGGAATGAGTACAGTAATGTTGTCAAGCCCCTCTAGCCTCAAAGTCCTGCCTAACTGACTGAAAATAAAATAAATAAATCTCCTCAAACCGTGGCGTACTATTTCGCAGAAATTGCTATAATAGAAATAGAGACATAAAACGCCCGCACAAAGTGCGGGCGTTTCGCTTTTCAGGGAGGGACTCCCCTCTAAAGTATTGAAAACACTATAAATCACCTAACACAAATCAAATCAGCAGGTTAGCAGGGGATGATCCCCCCGTAAGTAATTGAAAATGAATAAAAAGAGGAAGGCGAAGGGAAGGGGGGTACTGACCGCCGGGGCAGATGTTTCAGCACCTCGCCCGGTTCAGGGCGGACCCGAAAATCGGCATGGGCCTCCGCGTGGAGCACCGTCCCATCTGTCCGAGCACATAGGTGGCTGGCAAAGGCAGCATCCAGCTCTCGTCTCCGTTAATGAACGGAACATTCACCAGGATGCTGCGAAAGTAGTTCTGGTGAACGGAGAACCTTGAAGCGATCCTGAATCGCTCCGCCACATCGCAGTGCGAATCATGCAGCAAAGGGAAGGGAATCTCATGCTGGCTCACGGCAAAATCATTCTGCCGCACAGTCTGGGGAGAAATCCCGACCAGCAGCGCCCCGGAATCACGAACGACAGCGTACAGATCGCGCCAGGCTTCCAGCTCCGTCATGCAGTAAGGACACCAGCGCCCGCGAAAGAAGTTGATCACCAGCGGCCCCAGCGCCAGCAGGTCCGAGGAGCGCACCATCCGCCCCGAAGCATCCGCCAGCGCAAACTCCGGTGCCGTCGCGCCAGCTGCGAGAATCTGTTCCTCAATCCCGCTCGCAAAAAGATCAGCCACCGCCTGCTCGCCAATGGCCAGCCGCTCCGGCTGTACCAGGTTGCGAGTATTCGCGGTAATGTCGTCGAGCTGGTCCTGCAAACGGTGATCGAGATCAATCATAGGAATCGAAATCTTATAGGCCGTCATTCTGATGACCGAAAGAAGGAAGAATCTCAGCGATGTAGGCATTTCCACAAAATGGCGATGATGAAAAATTCAAAATCGATTCTAAGATCACCGGCCGCCGCGCATGCCGCCCAGCATCCCCATAGCGCGGCGCTGCAGCATTCCGCCCTTACCGACGTTCTTAAACATCTTCCGCATCTGCGCATACTGCCGCAGAAGCTGATTCACTTCCTGCACCGTAGTCCCGGACCCGGTAGCAATCCGCTTGCGCCGGCTCCCCGAGATGATCTCGTGATGATTGCGTTCCTTCGCCGTCATCGAGTTGATAATCGCTTCCACGCGAACAAATTGCTTCTCGTCCACCTGATCGGCCATCTGCTGCATTCCCGCCAGCGGACCCACTGAGGGAAGCATTTTCATAATGCTTTGCAGCGACCCGAGCTTGCGAATCTGTCGCAGTTGATCGCGGAAGTCCTCGAGCGAGAACCCATCGCCCGAAAGCGCTTTCTGGGCAAACTCCTCGGACTTCTTGCGGTCCAGTTTCTCCTCAGCCCTCTCGATGAGCGTCATACGTTGCCCATGCCGAGAATACGGCTCACAATCCGATCCGGATGGAACGGCTCAAAGGCATCCGGCTTCTCGCCCATGCCGATAAACTTTA
>CAVTVL010000014.1:0-188895 GCA_963738095.1 Terriglobales bacterium | reverse complement strand
GGCTGCCGCTCTTGCCGCGTATCTCGATTTCCAGCGCATTGCATTCTTTAAGCCAGGTACTCTTTGCATAGGACTGGCGAAGATCGGCGCAGGTCTTTAGAGCATCGGAAGAACGGCCCTCCTTATTTTCTACATAGGCTTTCCAGTAGAGAGCGCCATCAGCGCGCCGGCCATGCTGATCGATAACCTGATCCAGTAATGACTCTGCATCCGACCAGCGGTTCTCATTGATCGCGCGCGTAGCATCGGAATAAAGCTGATCTTCATGCGCGTTTGTCTGAGCCGCATCAGATTCAGCGGGCTGGAAAATGAGTCCCGAAGCAGATGGAATCGAGAGTAACAAACCAACGGAAACCGCAGTGAGATAAAACCAGTATTTTGTTTTCATTTAGAGAGCGGCTCCTTTGCCGATAGCCTGATCATTCAGCTTTTGTTCAGAGACCTTTGTGCGAAGAACACGGATCTGGAAGAGCAGACCTTGTGTATTCATTTCCTGCTCGATGCGCGCGATGTCCGTGGCGCTCAACTCATCCGGCGAGTTGGCAACTTCAAGAAGCACGCGTTCAAGATGGTCGAGCGCAGCAGTGAGAAGAGGATCGTTAGACTGGGCGACGCTCTGGCGATACAGTCGATTGTCGGTGAGCAACTGCTGGGCTTCTCCCCGCAGCGGCAAATCTACCCGTTCCCCCTCAGCACCAGCGTGATTCAACTGAACGAGAAGGCGTTCTGACCGGTCTAGGTGATTGTTGAGAACGAAGAGTACGACACGCTCTTTTGTTTGTTGCGGAGTGCTGGCCAGCAAAGGTTTGGTGTGGGTGTGCTCCCACACTCTTCCTGCCAGAAATGCGCCTGCTAAAAACAGGAGGCAGGCAGCTGCATAAGCAAGCTGAGGCCACTGAAAGAAGTTGCGCTTTTGTTTTGCCTGATAGGGTTGCAATGCCCCTTGAATGGATTGCCAAACTTGGTCTCCATAATCAACGCTTCGCGCCGGCGGCTCCGACGCGCGAACACTGCCTAGCAGCTTGTCGAGTTCCGCATAGGATTGCGAGCACTGCTTACAGGCTTGAAGATGTATCTCGGCGTCAGCCTTGTAGAGATCCTCGGAGTAGTAGTGCTCGATCATTTCTTCTTCTGTCAAGTGCTTCATGACTTCACCCAAAGTGGCGCGAGCGACTGCCGTAGTTTTTGTACTGCGCGAAAGACCGCCTGCTTCGCCGAGTTCGGTGCTATTCCAAGCGTTGTCGCTATCTCCTCCGTCGATCGGTCCTCCATGTGGCGCAGAACAAAGGCAATGCGTTCGGTTGGTGTCAGCTTCTCCATGGCTGCATATCTCCGTGCCTGGATCTCCTGGCTAAGGAGGAGCCGGTCCGGCCCGGCTGCGCGATCTGCGAGTTGGAAAGTCGCCTGTTCACCGTCATATTCCTCGGCAATCGGCACCACCGTCTGGTTCTTTCGCTTGTTCAAAACATCGAGTGCGCAGTTCATAGCGATCCGGTAAATCCAGGTTCGAAAATTCGATCGAGCATCGAAGCCCTCAAGGTTGCGATAGCCCCGAAGGAATGCTTCCTGCACGACTTCGTCGGCGTCGGCCTCATCTTCTGTAATGCGGAAGGCGACACGAAAAACACTTTGGCTGTGGCGTGCTACAAGCGTGCCATAAGCGTCTTTGTCTCCGGCCAGAACACACCGGACGAGCGCGTAATCGTCATTCCCCATTCAGCGCATTAGACAGGATTGTGGGCTTGCGGTTAGGAAGAATTTTCGGATGGGGCTTTGAGCGGCCCAATCGTCCGCAGCCAGCAACTCTGCCGGCCGCGTGAGCAGAACAGGTAAATTCAAGTTGCCGATAAACGGGCTGCTCGGACAAGTGCCAACTTTGCGGTCGAAGTGAGCGTCATGCCGGCGTTGTTGGGCGGAGGTGTTCCTGCCATCTCATGTTCAGCGTTGGAACTCGGTAGACTGAATTACGGATGAAAGCCATCGAAACCAGTACCATTGCGGTCCTGGCCGAAAAACCTTCTGTCGCACGAGACATTGCCCGTGTCCTCGGAGCCGACAAGCGAGGCGAAGGCTATCTCCAGGGAAACGGCTATGTTGTCACCTGGGCGATTGGACATCTGGTTTCCCTGGCACAACCGCACGAAATCAATCCTGAATGGCGGCAATGGCGCTTCGATCTATTGCCGATCTTGCCCGGGCAGTGGCCACTGGTGGTCTACGAACGAACCAAAGATCAGTTCGAAGTAGTGCGAAAGATCCTGACGTCCCCACGTGTGTCGCGGATTGTGTGTGCAACGGACGCTGGGCGGGAAGGGGAACTGATCTTCCGCTACATCTACGAAGCAACTGAGAGCAAAAAGCCGGTCAGCCGACTTTGGATTTCCTCCCTGACTCCGGATGCCATCCGCAAAGGGTTCGACAAGCTTCGGCCGGGGAGCGACTATGATCGATTGGCGGACGCCGCCAGCGGACGAAGCCGAGCCGATTGGCTTGTTGGCATGAATCTGTCGCGTGCTTATTCGATCGTCTATCGTGAGGAACTTTCGGTGGGCCGGGTACAGACGCCGACCCTGGCCATGGTTGTCGATCGCGAACTCACTCTCAGGCGCTTCGTCCCCGAAGACTACATCGAGGTCGTCGCAACTTTCAGGGGACGGGGAAATCCAAACGAGCAAAGCTATGAAGGGACATGGTTCCGTTCGGAAACAGAATCGAGCAAGGACAAAGACGCCCAGGCGAACATCTCTCGATTGCCTGCCGATGGCCAGGAAGCCCACAGTATCATTCTTCGTGCTCGCGCGGGAGAATCCGTCATCGAGTCACTTTCATCTGAGACGCATCGGATGCAACCACCCCTGCTGTATGATCTGACAGAGCTGCAGCGGCATGCCAATCGCCTATACGGCTTTAGCGCTCAAGAGACCCTCGACACGGCGCAGGCGCTCTATGAGCGGCACAAACTGATCAGCTATCCCAGAACGGACAGTCGTCACCTTTCTGCTGATGTTGCCGCTACCGCTTCAGGCATCGTTGCCGCGGTTTCGAAAAGCTATGAGAAGCAACTGGCTGCTGGAACAGGAGAGCGGCCTCTGGGAAAGCGGTATATCGACGACAGTAAGGTAAGTGACCACCACGCCATCATTCCGAATGCGGTTTCCGCCGAGAAGGCCCAACTCACCCAAGAGGAACGCAAGATTTACGATCTCATCTGTCGCCGCTTCCTCATGATGTGGCATGACGATTACCTTCAGGCCGTCACGACTGTGATTACTACAATCACGCATGGAGAATTCGTCGACCGCTATCGAACCACAGGAACCGTCGTGCAACAGATGGGTTGGAAGGTCCTGGACATTGGGGCAGAAGGACGAAAACGAGAGACGAAAGGTAGTGCTGAGGAGAAAACTCCGGAGCAGATCCTGCCGGTGGATCTTGCCCAAGGACAACACCAGGACATCGTAGATATCGAAGCCCGGAAAAAGAAGACCAGGCCCCCGAAGCGATTCACGGAGGGCACGCTCCTGACCGCGATGCAGACGGCAGGCCAAAGCCTGGACGAGAAAGAACTGTCCGACGCGATGAAAGAGACGGGACTCGGTACGCCTGCCACTCGGGCGGCCATCATCGAAGTGCTATTGAAACGCGGCTATATCGTTCGTACAGGCAAGAGCCTGGAGGCGACGGAAAAGGGGATCCATCTCATCGAAGTGGTTCATCCCGAAGTTAAGAGTCCCGCGATGACCGGCCAGTGGGAAGCATTTCTCAAGAAGATCCAACACGGTGAATGCCAGCTGGAACCATTCCTGGATCGCATCAGTCAGTACGTCCGTTCCGTCGTCGCAAAAGTTCGTCAGACCGCGCCCGCTCAACCAGCGTCAGCGGTGCCCTCCGCACCTAAGTCCGATTCTCCTGATTTACCAAGCCCAAAGATTATTCCCAACTGCGCAAGTCTCACCGAGTTATTGCAGAACGCATTTGGCTTCTCTGAATTCAGGCCCAATCAGGAAGCCGTCTGTCAGGCAGTGACGGCGGGGAAAGATGCGCTGCTGGTCATGCCGACCGGCTCAGGCAAGTCGCTCTGTTACCAGTTGCCGGGATTGGCACGAGGCGGGACAACTCTCGTGATCAGTCCACTCATAGCTCTGATGGACGATCAGGTGCTGAAGCTGAGGGAGCAAGGGTTCGCGGTTGAGTGCATTCACTCAGGCCGTGATCGTGAAGCTTCCCGTCGTGTCTGTTCCGATTACCTGGGCGGGAAGCTACAGTTTCTCTTCATTGCTCCAGAACGGCTTCGCGTGGCCGGCTTCCCCGAAATGCTCGCCAAGCGAAAGCCCTCGCTGATCGCCGTCGACGAGGCGCACTGTATCTCGCAATGGGGCCACGATTTTCGACCGGACTATAGGATGCTTAGCCAGCATTTACCGGGTCTCCGGCCTGCTCCGATACTGGCACTCACGGCCACAGCGACGCCGCCGGTTCAAAATGACATTGCAACTCAGCTAGGTTTAACTGCGCCTACGCACTTCATCCACGGTTTCCGCCGCGAAAACATAGCGATCGAGATCGTAGAAGCTTTGCCTTCACAACGTCCTCAGCTCGCGCGGGAGATCCTGCTCGAAGAGAAACATCGGCCAGCCATCGTGTACACGCCGACGCGCAAGCAGGCGGACCGCCTGGCGGAAGATTTTGCAGGCGAATTTGCGGTAGCAACTTACCATGCAGGGCTGGATGCTGAGCGGCGACGACGAGTGCAGGAAGAATTCATGGCGGGCAAGCTGGACGTGATGGTGGCGACCATCGCATTCGGAATGGGGATCGATAAGCCGGATGTTCGAACCGTGATTCACACCGCCCTGCCAGGCAGCCTGGAGGGGTATTACCAGGAGATTGGCCGCGCCGGACGCGACGGAAGGCAGAGTCGCGCCATCCTCATGCACTCGTATGGAGACCGTCATACTCATGACTTCTTCTTCAGTCGAGATTACCCGGATGTTGCGCTACTGGATCGATTGTTTGCAAAGCTTCATGTAGAACCCCAACCTAAGGAGGCGCTGCGCAAAGCCTTGACGATGGAGGCAGATCTCTTCGACAAAGCTCTCGAGAAACTTTGGATTCACAAAGGCGCGTTGCTCGACTTCGCAGAGAATGTAAGCCAAGGCGACGGGCTATGGCGCTCATCCTACATTCAGCACGGTGATCAAAAGCGGGCGCAGATCGATCAGATGATTCGCTTTGCGGAGAGCAATCAATGCCGTATGACCTCCCTTGTGCGGCACTTTGGCGATACGTCGGACAGCGCTATGGCTTGTGGTGTATGCGATTTCTGTGCCCCGGCCAAGTGCGTTGCTCAGAGATTTCGAACCGCTACGGAAGAGGAGAGATCAGCTCTCTATCGAGTGGTGCGCGGCATGCGGTCCGTCCTTACCAAATCGACCGGCAAACTGTACGCCGAGCTTTATCCGGGAAAGGAGATCAGCCGAGACAACTTCGAAGAAGTTTTGGGAGCCATGGCCCGGGCAGAACTCCTCACGTTTGCAGATGCTGTGTTCGAGAAACAAGGCAAACAAATTCCCTACCGCACTGTCAGCCTTACTCCAGCCGGACGAGCCGTCGATGAGTCCGTGCCGGTACTCTTCGTCATGAAGGATGCTACACGGCCTGTTCCCAAGCGCAAACGAAAGAAGAATTCAAGTAAGTCCAAGTCATCTCCGAGGGCTACAGTTCGAACGCAACCTGGGCAGGCAAGAACAGGAGCAGATGTGTCCGAGCGCGTGCCCCAGATTCGTATTGAGCAGGCTTTGCGCGCGTGGCGATTGAGCGAGGCGAGGCACAGAAAGATTCCGGCATTTCGGGTCTTTGGCGATCGGGCTCTGCGCGGTATCGCTGCGACCTGTCCCCGAAGCGATGCGGAGTTATTAGCTGTGCCGGGAATCGGGATGAGTATCGTGAAAAAATATGGAGCACAGATCTATCGTCTAATTGCAGGTTCGAGTTGATTTCTGGGTCTGAGGACGCATTTATTTATAGATCAGCCTGATTTCGACGAACTGCTCCGAATTCAGCGAGAACATTGCTTCGTTGAACTTTCGCGGCTCGCCGCGTCCACTCTCACTCCTCATCTTCTTCTTTCTGTCTCCATTCCCGCCACCGACATGCCGCAGCTGAACAAATTGGCTGTTGGATGTCTCAGCAAAGCCACCAGCTTGTCCATTGAAGTAAGATTGCGTGAACCTGACGCTTCAGCGAGGTTGCTCCGAGGATCAGGCGCAGAGAGGAATGATGAGAATCACATTGAATATCGTTGCTGTCCTTTTCCTTCTAGTGGGGACCATCTGGTTCCTGCAAGGGATCAATGTGCTCCCTGGCAGTTTCATGACCGGACAGACTCGCTGGGCGGTTTATGGCGGCATCGCCATTGCAGCGGGCATCACCTTGTTGTTGGGAGCGAATCGGCCGCGAAAAGAGCGTTGATAACGAAAAGGTTTGAAGCAATCCATCTGCGCTGCGCCTATTTACAATTCCGGTAACGATCTTCACCAGATGCCCGCGCGGCCTCAGGTTATCGGTCGGCACGGAGCGTTTCTTCCGCACTCGCTGACACCCCACTACTCGCTGCGCAATTGATCGAGCGATGTCTCCGGGTAAACCTCGTAGTGCCGGACGTGGGCCTCCATTTCAATCAGATAGCCGGGGTCGAAATCGTAGTACTTGGCCATGTTGTAGTCGTCCCCGGCGAAACGCTTGATGGCGTCCGTGTCTTCCCAGAACGTCAACATCTCGAAATGCGTTACGTCCGCTTCTGTGCGGTACAAACACCACGCGCCACGATTTCCGCGCTTCGCCAGATAATCGGGAAGGGCAATTCTCCGCATGAGGTCCAGGTATTCATCACCCTTCGAAACGGAAACCATTCCGTGCCATATTCGAGCGATCATCTGTTCCTTTCATCACCATCGACCTAAGTTTAGACGGTAAGACAATTGATTGGCTGGCTGACGTGCGCCTGGATTAAGGTCTAACTGGGACACTGACCCACCACTGTTCCTTGCCTAACAGGCAGATGAAGGTCTAAGCAACGGAAGCGGGTGCTAAGCCGCTTCCATTGGAATGACCTGCCCGAATGGCGCCCGGCGGGACTCCGTTGAGGCCCACAGCACAGGGTAGGCAGGAGCATCGTTCGGGAATGCGCCGCACAGGTCGGTAAGGAAAACCAGTGTCTGCGGCACAATTCCGCGCTCGTCCAACCAGTGGAAGCATGGCGTGAAGTTCGTTCCTCCTCCTCCAACCGGGTTAAGCGCGATTGGCTGTCCTGCTTCATAGACCTCGGCCTTGTGGACCTCGGTATCGAAGTAGAGCACATGCACCCGGCTCGGTCGTTGACCTTCGAGAATGGAGCGAATCTCCGCCTCGAAAAGACCCAATTGACGCGCATTGATCGATCCCGAGCAATCGACCGCGATGGCGATTTCTCCCGCGCCTTCAGACCTGATACCCGGGAGATAGAGCCCAGCCCAGATGTGCCGCCGATTGGGCGGCATCCAGCTGTAGTCAGACGGAATGGTCTCTGACCATGCGCGGCGCAGCAGCTCGCGCCAGTCTACACCTGCTGCGTCCGATTGCTCGAGGCTACGAGTGACGCTGGCTGGCAGTTTACCCGCAAGTTTTGCGACGTTCTCTGCCTGCTCAACCGCTATCTTCCATTCCCGGGTCTGTTCAGCCACCGTCTCGCCGTCATCTCCCTCGGGTTCAGGAGCGTCAAGCACCTGGCCAAAGCCGCCCGGCGTTGTCGGAGCGGCAGGCTCACCATCTGCCTCGGATTGTTGGGTTGCTCTCCCCCCTCTTCGTCCGGAGGCAGCACTTTCCGGGTTCTCTTGTTCACGGCTTGAGCCATCCTGATCTTGCTGCTGCTCGATCAGGTTGTAGATGCGTTCTGCGCTCATGCCGCGAAAGCGATGGTCGATTGAGAACATCCTTTGGCAGCGTGAGCCCAGCATCAAGGAGTAGAGGGTTGATGGCATAGTCGCATGCTATATTCCACCGCTTCAGGTCACGGTCTCCGCGACGCGTGTGATGCTGGAGAGCCGGGTGCATGACTTCATGGGCCAGGACTCCGGCAAGTTCTGCAGCGTTCAGCGTCTCGACAAATGCGGGATTGTAGAACAAGGAGACGCCATCCGTGGCCATGGTCTGAATGGAGCCCGAGGCCCGTCCGCCCAGGCGAAAGAGGAGTGAACCGAAGAAAGGATGATCGAGAAGGAGCGCGGTCCGGGCCTTCTGAATCCGGACCGCCGGGGTAAGGTGCTTTGTCATGGCGTTGCCAGCCTCCATGTACGCCGACATGTGCGAGAAGATCTCCTCGACACTTGGCGCGTTCTGCTGCGTGCAGTTCTCGTTCGCGTCGGCTGAGTCTTGCTCCCGGCCGCGCAGAACAGTGTCCATCTGCGACAAGATCTGGGTGGCGTCCGAGAGGGTTGCAGCGCGGAGAATCTCGTTCTTCTTCAGATCGTGCGCGCTGAAGTTGCACAGGCGATCCTTGATCTCCGCCGCAAACCGATTCAGTTCCTCGTCCTGGTTCACGTTGAGACGCGGAAGCAAATCGACGAGGTCGAAGACATTGGTGACCAACGAAGCATGGAATCGTGACTCCGGGTCGTTCAGTTTGTCGACCATGTGCGTGAGCACATCCGTCAGTCGCACCCACAGGTCCTTGGTCCCGCGGTTGAGCGACTGGCGCACGCTCTCCTCGATTTCACGAGCGACCCGTGAGTGTTCTTCTTCTGAAAGTGTTACTCGAAAGTCATCGCCATTGGGAATTGGAAGCACCTCGAGTTTTACCCCGAACTTTGTCCGGAGCTTCCCAGCCGATGGATAGTCCTCCTCACGAAAAAGGCCGTTCAGCTCCGGACGGACTTGTTCGATGTAGGACGGGTAGACCTCCAGGAACTCATCCACACTCTCGGAGAACGCGCGTTCAAACTCCCGCATCTGGGTGGTGAGTTCAAAGTAGAAGTGGGCGGGCAGCAGACGATAGCCTTCATCGGACCCCGGCAGAGTGATCTTGTAGAAGTGCTGTCGAATTTGTCCAGCGAGTGTCCGCAGCGTGTCAAGCTTCTCTGCACCGCGGAGCAGTTGTTTGTTGTAGCGCCCCGCGGTCTCGTGCGCGCCGTGTTGATGGGCAACGGCGCGGCTGACTTTCCGGTCGTGTTTCACCGCAGTCCAGATACTGATATGGACTGCAGCCAGCATGGCTCGTTCGGTAATCATTGGAGGACCTCCGCATGTTCGACACCGAAGCGAACGAACTCCGGCGTATGGGTGATGGCACGATTCCGCGCCGCTGCATCGCGTATCGCCAGTACGCGCATCTCGGTTGGCATGCGATCGAGATATTGCATGCCTTTGGCGATGGAGTGGTCGCTGAGGACTCTTCCCAGTGCAGTCGCAATCGCGATCTGAGCGGAAGGCTCTCTGTCTGAGCTTCTCCAGAAACTCAATCCTGTTCTGCGGGGATGGGGGAACTACTATCGCTTTTGCACCGGCGCAAGCCGTCAGTTCGCCGCACTCGATTTTTATGTCGGGGACTGCATCTGGCGTTGGCTGATGAAAAAGCATAAGAAACTCCATCACAAAAGGACCCGGCTGGTGCGACTGCCGAGTCTTCTTCGTCCTACTCGCAAGCTATGGCGTGAAGGCAATGTCGAGCAATTCCTTCCCTCCACGCTACGTGTGGAACGCTTCCGCAGAGGATGGATGCGCACTCCTGCATACATCTGTGTTCCCGGAGAGCCGGATGCATAACGAAAGGTGCACGTCCGGTTCGGAGGGCGGGCATTAGAATCCGACGGCAGCAATGCCGCACGGCGCTGATGCTCGACCCTACAGGGCTACTTCAGCACAGGTGATGGCACCAGGTGTGATCCTTTTACCATCACCGACGCACACAGCCGTTACCTGATCCGCTGTCAGATCGTCTCCAGAATGGACTTGAGTCAAGTTAGAGCCGTCTGCGAAGCGGCGATGCGGGAGTATGGAATGCCTTCCAGAATTAGAACGGATAATGGCGCGCCATTATCCGGGACGGGCTTTCTCGGACTGTCGAAGCTGTCGCTCGGATGGATGAAGATGGGGATCATTCACGAGCGCATTCAGCCTGGGCGACCTCAACAGAACGGACGCCATGAACGAATGCATCGAACCCTCAAGGAAGAAACAATGAAGCCGGCAGCTTTGACGCTGCGGCTCCAGCAGAAGAAGTTCGACCGTTTTAGACAGGTCTTCAATTACGAGCGACCTCACGAAGGACTAAACAATGCAACTCCAGGCAGCATTTATCAGCCAAGTTCGATAACGCTCCCGCGCAATCTAATCGCTCGAAGCCGGCTTCCACAACCTCAAGGAGGTTCGCCAGCAACGTATTCGCCGCCTCAACGAGATCGTCGACGAATATCTGGTGGGCTATCGCCTGCGGTATAGGTCTGCGATCTTTGCAGAGTACGCGCTTGGTCACGTGTAGCGTTCGGATTCCAGGTGACCGGGTCGGCGACGCCGATGTCGCCGAAGACATCTCCCACCCAGATTTGAAAATCTGCGGGCGTACTGCCCGGCGCGGGGGGAGTCGCTGCGCCTGCCCGAAGCGCATGAAACAGAGCCACGCCATCCGTGGAGCGACCGCCGCAGATGGAGAAAAAAACGCAACGTGCCCGGATCGGCATTGACTGCGAGTTTGAGAGGAAAGGAGGCGCGAAATGCGCGCGACGGATCCGCAGAGAAGCTGCGACGAGCACGCAGCTGCATCTCGATCGCCCCATCCTTTGGCGAAGACAGACCAGGGTCACTTCCGCTATGTTCGGGACCAGGCATCCTTGCCTCATCAGCAGGAGCGAAGCTCGCCAGAGCTACCTCCTTCTTACGCTCTGAAGCACCAGTTGGGAAGAATCACCAAATGTGCGCCAAAGCCCAAATAGTTCTGAAAACAACAGCCAAACCGCTTTCAAGTAATCCGGAGGGACCGTGTGTCGGACGTCGCGGTCGGCTCAACGATACAGGACACATGCGGGACTGCAGCGACATGCTTTCGCTTTGCGGAACCGCGAGCGAACGTCGGCCACGCTGCCTCTCGTCGGCAGCGCCCGTGCAGTAAACCTGCAAGATAAGCAGCCTAGCAGCAAATACTGCCGAAGCGACAGATCTAGTTCCGGGTCCATTGCGTCCCCGTGGCGCCTTTTATTTAACAATATTCGTTTATATAAAATAATGAAAATAGATTGTTGACTTTGGAAAAAGTGAGAGTGTATATGTTATCCGCTTTAGAAAAAAGCAGCGGAGGTTACTGGCTTGTTCTCTCTAAAACGGTCTGCTCTCATGCTTTCTGTGTCCCTGATTACGAGCCCTTTATGGGCCCAGGTGACGACCGCCACCCTGAGCGGGACGGTCACGGACGCCAATGGCGCAGTCATTCCCGGCGCAACTGTGTCGCTGCACAACGATGCGACTGGTCTGATTCGCGCAGGCAAAACAAACGCCGGCGGCAGCTACGCTTTCGAGTTTGTGCCTGTAGGCACTTATTCGCTCAAGATCGAGGATGGGGGATTCTCCACGATAGACGAGAGCGGAGTCGTTCTCACCGCAGCCGAACAACAGCGGATTGACTTCACGCTCAAGGCCGGCCAAGTGTCGACCACGGTGAACGTGACCGCCGAAGACGCCACGATGCTCGATGTCTCGACGCCCGCACAGAGCGTGCACCTCGATACCACTACAATCAATCAGCTCCCGGTCGCGAAGCAGGACTGGACGAGCATTCTGCAGCTTGGCGCCGGCGTCTCGACCGACAATTCAGGTTCAGCTCCTGCTGGAGCTTCCTTGAGTATTAACGGTTTGCCTCCGGCGGGCTTTAACCTTACGGTCGACGGCACCAACGCTACATCCGATCCTGAAACGCCAGCGTTTGGTTTCTATCAGGGACCGAACATCATCAACACCATCAATAACGACGCGATCGCTGAGGTGACTGTCGTGAAAGGCATTGCTCCGGCGACGATTGGCGGTACGATGTCGGGCAACGTCAATATCATCACCAAGTCCGGCACGAATAGCTTTCACGGCAGCCTCTATGAGATCAGCGACCTTAACGCCTACGACGCGCGCAACCCATTCCTGACCGCTAAACCACGATTGACATTCAACGAGTACGGTGGCTCAATCGGTGGACCGATCTGGAAAAATAAGGCGTTCTTCTTCGGTAGTTATGAAGGTGCTCGTCTATCTTCTTACACTGCAGTGACTGACACCGTACCAACGCCCTATTTTCTTAGTCAGGCGCCCGCGCTCTACGACCCAATCTTGAGTCAGTATCCGATCGTCAGCCAACCGGCGGGCGATCCGACTGCTCTGACAACCCAGTATTTCGGAGCAGGTTCGCTGCGTCAGACCGATGGCAACGGCGTAGCGCGTATTGACTACGACCCCAACCAGAACAACCTGATTTACGTGCGCTATATCCGCTCCAGACCCTACAAGCTGGCGCCCAGTGTTATCGCCATTAACTCGCGCGCAACCACGGGGCACACTGATGCGTTCAACGTGGCGTACACGCATGTTGGAAAGAGCTGGGTTGCGCTCTCGCGATTCGGATACAACCGAATCCGCTTGCAGCGTCTGGACCAGGGCTTCAGCTCAGACCTTGAAGAATTGAAAGTCGTGGGTATTGATTCGGAAGGCGCTGAGCAATTTCTTAAGTCTGGCGAGTTCTACACTGGCGAGCAGCAATTCGCGCGTACATTTGGGCGACACTCCATAACCGCCGGAGGCATTGTTCAGCGTCAGAATGCTGGGCGTACTGACTACAACACAGCGACGCTTGGCTACGGCTCGTTCGGAGACTTTCAGACCAATACACCAAACTCTGTAGTTATCACGTTCGATCTGAGCCCCTTTACCCTCTATAGCTATCAGTTCGGCGGTTTCTTCCAGGATGATATTAAGTGGAATCCCCATCTGACCATGAACCTCGGTCTCAGGTACGACTACTTCACCGTTGTGAAGGAAGTGAGCGGGCGCGTTTTCAATCGCGGAATCAATCCCGCAGTGCCTGAGCTGGGCGCGGGCTTCGGCGCTTACCGTCCGTCCGACTCGATGTATGACGCCGACTTTAATAACGTGCAGCCGCGAGTGGGATTTGCCTATAGTCTCGGAGCGAATTCGGACACGGTCGTTCGCGGAGGTGTAGGTACTTTTGTTAGCTCACATCCGATCTTTGGCGGACCGATCGATGAAGTGCAGGACAGCGCATCGGAGCCTTTCCGCATCACGCTCACCGGCAACCAGGCCAGCTCGTCTGGGCTTGCCTATCCTCTTCCGCGCAGCTCGTATCAGGATGCACTTGCGCAGCTCCAAAACTCTGGTGTTATTTCAACTCAGGTAGTCAACACTTCGATCAACGGCAGCTTCCCTGATCCCTATAGCATCCAGTGGACGCTCGGTATCGAGCAGCAGCTTCCGCTGCAGCATCGCGTTGAAATCGACTACGTGGGAAATCGAGGTCTCAAAGAGAACATGACGATCACAAAAAATCTCCCGGACCGCGTCACTGGCGTTCTCCCTTACGCCACGTTTCCACAATTTCGCTTCTACTATGGCGGTGACGCCAGCAATTACCACGGTCTTCAGGTGCAGCTGGTGAAGGCTCCCTGGCACGGGCTTTCCTACGGAGTCACATATGCGTGGTCGCGCTCCATGGCCTTCGGCGAAGCGAACCTTCTGCTCCAAAACAATCCGCAGGACAATAACAATATCCGCGCCGACTACGGTGTGACGCCGTTTGATATTCGCAGTCGTCTCTCTGTCAATTTCCTCTACGAAACTAGTCTTAGCAAATCTCTCGGGATGGACAACACCGCGGGCAGACTTCTGCTGGATGGATGGCAGGTGTCAGGCATCTTCAAACAGCGGACGGGCTTGCCGTACAACATCCTCAACGGTAATTCTTCGTATCCAAGCGATCGGCCAGACTTTGTCACCTCGAGCTATTACCTTCCGGTGGATGCTCTGCAGCATCAGTACCTCAACTCCGCCGCATTCGCTTCGGTTCCGACGTCGCCTCTCAGCTCGGCGCAGGTACGCGGAGGAACACTGAGTCGTGATGCGGTTCGTCTGCCAAATGTGACGCAACTTGACGCGACGCTGGGTAAGAACTTCAGCATTACAGAGAAGGTGAAGTTTCAACTGAGGGCCGACGCATTCGACGTTCTAAACCATCCCATTTATAGCTCGATGGTGACAAATTACGCTTCCAGCACCTTTGGACAACTGACTGCCGCCACTGCGCGCACCGTACAGATCTCTGGCCGGATTACGTTCTAGCTACGTTTTCTCCGACGGCTCGCGTGCGAGAATCGGCGTGGGCCGCCGTGTCTAGGAGAGATTGGGAACGCGATGCGGTAGGATAGGATAAATTTCACTTTCGAGACCTATCGAAAGATCGAGGCGAGGCGCGATGCCAGAAAAGACAAAGGGAGCCGTTACTACCATCCCGCGCCGCCGCCGGCCTCAGTGGGCCGTCGGTGAAGATACTCGCGATCGCTCCGAAGACCGCTATTTCTCACGCACCATTGAGCGCGCGCTAGATGTGCTTGAAGTATTTGGTCCTGGAAGTTCCCTTTCGCTTAAGCAGATCGCCGCGGCTACCGATCAGCCCGAGGCTTCCCTCTACCGTGTGCTGATCACGTTACAGAAGCGTGGCTATCTCTCCCAGAAATCAGACGGCACCTACGAACTAACTCGAAAGGTGCTCTATGGGCGGGTGCTCGACCAGGCGGACACCATTCGCAGACATGCGCGGCCGGTGCTTGATGAACTGGTAAGGCGCTTCGACGAGACCGCCAGTCTGAGCTATTCCTTCGGAAACTACATCCAAGTACTGGATTCGGTTGAAACCTTCCAGACCTTCCGCATTGCTAACCGTCCAGGCCGCATCATTCCTCCGCACTGCAGTGCAATGGGGAAGTCCATCTTGGCCTTTCAGACCGATGAAGCTACCAGTCTTCTACTGGAGGCGTACGGTCTGGCACGGAAGACCGAGCATAGTATCTGTGATCGCCAGGCCCTGCGCGAGGAGCTTGAACTCGTCCGAAAGCAGGGATGGGCCTGCGATCGTGAAGAATCGACTCTTGGCGGAGTCTGCTTTGGTGCGCCGATCTTCGATCCGTCAGACCGGGCCGTGGGAGCTCTAAGCATCTCGTCTCCAGTCCAGCGCATGACGCCCGAGCTTGAACATCAAATCCAGCAGGCTGTTCATCAGGCCGCCCATCGGGTCTCCGCAAGTCTTGCAGTTGAAATTAAAACAAGAAAAGCGAAATAATTTTCACTTATTGCACAGTTTGATAGTTAACGCGTAATATGGCGACGTTCTAAAAACTCCTCCCCTGAGGAACGTCCTTAAATGCATCGACTACTTAGTGCTGCCATTGCCGCAACCGCGCTCTTCGTTTACGTCGGATCTCCTGTTATCGCAGCTGCCGGAATAACAGCTCAGGACTCACCGACCTTTGCTGCTTCCGCGGAGCTTCCAGGGGCTGAGACAGCGATGATTCCGACTCTGTACCCGTCATCGCATGCTTCGAACCTTCTCCTGCTCCGCAACGGCGATGTGCTGTGTTTCTGGTTCTCCGGCAGCGCCGAGGGAGAGGGAGACGTAGGTATTGTTGTCTCGCGTCTTCCGAAAAATTCCGGCACGTGGGGACCAGCCCTGCTCATCGATCGCGATCCAGCCAAGTCGTACCAGAACCCCGTTCCCTTTGAAGTTCCTGACGGTACCGTCTGGCTGCTGCACACACAACAGACTGCCAACAAAGGCCAGGGAGATGCGCAGGTTCTCAAGGTTGTCTCTCACGATGGAGGTCGTACCTGGGGTCATCCCGAAGTTCTCTTCGATAAGCAGGGCGCCTATGACCGACAGCCGATTGTCGTTGGCGATCATGGCGAGTGGATAGTGCCGATGTATTATTCGACCTCGGCCGGCATTACTAAGGGTGCGGAGACGAACTATAGCGCCGTTGAGGTAAGCCGTGACCGCGGCAAAACATGGCAGAAGGCCGCGGTTCCCGAGTCTGAAGGGCTGGTCCAAATGAATATCGTCAAGCTCGGCACTGGAAAGTACGTCGCGTTCTACCGCAGCCGTTATGCGGACTTCATCTATCGCTCGACCTCAGCCGATGGCACACACTGGTCGAAGCCCACTCCCACGGTGCTTCCAAATAACAATGCGTCTATCCAGGCAAGCGCTCTCTCTAACGGGCACGTCGTGATGGCCTTTGATAATACGCGGGGGGCAAAGTCCGGCAGGGTGCCTCAGACAGGTCCGCGCGTGCCTCTATCCCTGGGACTGTCGGAAGATGGTGGGGTTACGTGGAAGTATGTGCGAGATCTCGAAGTGCCGGCGTCTCAATCAAATTCAGGCGGGCAGCCAGGAGCCGCGATCATCAATCTGCCAAGGGGCCAGGAATACAGCTATCCGTCGGTCTTGCAACTACCGGATGGCAACATTCTTACGACCTACACTTATCGTCGTCAGGCGATCAAAGCTGTCCGCACCTCGGAACAGTGGATTCGTGAAGGCAACACCGTTGGCGTTTATCAACCGCAGAAGGCGAAATAATAGAGATGTCTGCTCGCTGCGATGTCTTCCTGGTGGCGGATGATCTGACCGGTGCCGCCGACGCCGCGGTCGCTTTTGCAGCTCGCGGCCGTGACACGCGAATTGTGCTTGAGCCGTTGGAAGCCACAAAAGGCACCGCAGAGGTTGTTGCCATCAGCATTGAGTCGCGTGACGTTCCGGAAGAGGAGTTGCCTTCACGAAATGCCCCCCTCTACCGCGCGATACAAGATGACGTAGTGTGCTTTCGGAAGATTGATTCCATGTTTCGTGGTAATACCTTTGTGGAGATTGCTCTCCTCGCTCGAGCACAGCCGGATGTTCCGATCGTGCTGGCGCCGGCCTATCCCGCACTCGGACGGCGACTTCTTTTAGGAGAGGTGCACTGGGACGATCATGTCCAGCAAGGAAGGTTTTCGGTTGAGGAACCGCTGCAACAACGCGGCGTGACATGTGTTCGAGTTCCTGTTGAGAGGGATGAGCGCTCTCTGAGCGAGTCGCTGCGCTCGTACCAAGGAGCTTCGCCGACAGTCTTCCTGTGCGAAGCAAACACGCAGCAGGATCTTAATCGCACGGTTGAGGAAGGGCTCGCGGCAAAGTGTCCTGTCATCTGGACCGGCTCCGGCGGCCTCGCATTATCTTTAGCCGCGCAAATCTCACCCTCATTGCCGACGTTAAGAAAAGAGCCTGCGTCAAAAGCGACTGTAGTGTTTTTCATCGGGAGCGATCACCCCGTCACTCAGCGTCAGCTTCAGCATCTCCATTCAATCTGCCCGGATACGGCGATCATCATCCCAGTCATGCGTGGTTATACGAGTGCGAGTGAGATTCAGGCAGAGATCGATTCGCTGCCCCGGCATAAAATCGGTTGTGTTTTCATGACCGGCGGAGAAACCGCGATGTTTGTCTGCCGTGCGTTGGGAGCTCAATCGCTGATCGTTGAGTCAGAAGTGGCTCCTGGTGTGCCACGGACGCGAATCTGCGGTGGAATCTTGGATGGCGTAGACGCTGTACTCAAGTCAGGTGGCTTCGGCGAGCCCGACCTGCTTTGTCATATCGCGCAGCAGTATGCCTCAAGGAAGGATGTTACATGAGTGGTTCGAATCGACAGCCAACCATCGTCGTCACCCTCGGAGATCCTGCGGGTGTAGGCGCCGAAGTCACGCTCAAGGCTTTGGCGCATGATGATGTCCGCACGATGGCCGACTGGATCCTTATCGGTGATTTTCCAGCGGTGCGTGGTGCGGAGCAGAGCACCGGTGTTCAGCTTAATGAACTCGGTGTTCGCTTCGTCGATTGCGGCGAGATTGCAGCGGACGACCCCGTGGCCTTCGGTGAATTGCGTGCCCGCTACGGCAAGGCAGCGGCGCGCTACGTGCATGACGCAGCCCTGATGTGCCTCAACGGAACTGCCGACGCAATGGTTACGGCACCCCTCAATAAGGAGGCGGTGACGATGAGCGGCATGCGCTTCACGGGCCACACAGAATACATCGCGGAACTCTGCGGTGTATCGGAATCGCGCATGCTTCTTGCCGGGGTCAAGCTCAGCGTCGTCCACGTATCCACACACATCGGTTTGCGCGAGGCCTGCAATCTGGATACAGATCGAATCGTACGGACCATCGAGTTAGGTAATGAAGCAATGAAGCTGCTTGGTCACGCGCAGCCCCGTATCGCGGTCTGCGGTCTCAATCCGCACGCGGGTGAGCACGGCCTGTTCGGCACAGAAGATGATCGCTTCATCCGGCCGGCGGTCGAGCGGTGCCGTACTCAGGGAATCAACTGTGAAGGACCTGTTGCACCTGACACCATCTTCTTCAAGGCAGCCCGCGGCTCGCACGACCTGATCGTCGCGATGTATCACGATCAAGGGCACATTCCCATGAAGCTTCTGGATTTCGAAGCAACCGTGAACACCTCTCTTGGGATTCCCATCATTCGCACGTCGGTGGATCACGGCACGGCATTTGATATAGCTGGAAAGAACCTCGCGAGTGAAGCGAACATGGTAGCCGCGATGCGTATGGCTGCCACGATGGCTATACACAGGATCAATCGCGCCAAGAAGGAGGCTCATGCGCGCAATTGATGCCGTGATCGTGGTGATCTACATTGCCACGCTGGTGGCAATTGGGGTTCGCTTCGCGCGAAAACAGAAGACCACGGTCGACTACTTCATCGCGGGCAAATCGATCCCTGGATGGGCGATGGGGCTATCGCTTCTGGCCACGATCATCACGAGCGTTACCTTCGTCGCGTATCCAGGAGCCGCCTATTCGGGAGATTGGTCGCTTCTGATCCCCGGCGTTATGTTTGTGGTGTTGCTTCTACTCATCGGCTTTGTCATCGTGCCGTTCTTCCGCCATGTCGTGCATATGAGCGCATACGAGTACTTCGGTCGGCGCTTCGGCTCCACGGTGCGTCTTTATTCTTCATTTGCATTCGCCGCGGGGCATTTTTCGAAGATGGGATTCGTCTTCTACCTAGTGTCGCTGACCCTATCGGGTATGACCGGCATCTCTGTTAATAAGCTCATCTGGTTCACTGCAATCATCACCATCTGCTATACCATGCTCGGCGGCGTGGAAGCCGTTGTGTGGAGCGACGTAGTGCAGGGCTTTGTTCTCTGGATCGGGATCGCAGTTTCGCTGGGATACCTGTTGCTCTATCCCAAGCAGGGGCCAGCGGCGGTGTGGCACGACGCATGGTCACATGGCAAGATGAGCCTTGGCAGCACAGCCCTTCGCTTTGATAAGCCGACCATTATCGTGCTTATGATCTATGGTTTCTTCTTCTATCTGCAGAAGTACACGGGCGATCAAACCGTAGTGCAGAGATATCTCGTTGCAAAGAGCGATCGCAGCGCAATGCGCGGGATCCTCCTAGGTGCCGTTCTTTGCCTGCCGGTTTGGACTTCCTTCATGCTGATTGGGAGTCTGCTGTGGTCCTTCTATCGGCTCACCGGTGAGGCGCTCCCGCATACGATGACCAAGCCTGATCAGGTGTTTCCATACTTTCTCACTACCCATATACCTCCTGGAATGGCGGGATTGTTCATCGCAGCGCTGCTGGGCTCGGCCATGGCTATGCTTGCATCCGACATGAACTGCCTCGCAGTAGTCGGCACGGAGGATTTCTATCGCCTGGCTTTCAAGCAGAGCACCGACACGCAGCAACTGCGTGTTGCCAGATGTCTGGTTGCGCTTACCGGTATCGCAGCCGCGCTCGTGGCAGTCAGGCTGGCCCACAGTGCCGGCAGCGCGCTTACACTCTATTACACGATTTCTGCCGTTGTTGCAGGCGGTCTCGCTGGCCTTTTCCTGCTTGCTTTCCTTTTCCCAAAGGCCACGAAAGGAGGCGCGTTGGCCGGCATCGCCGCCAGCCTCATCTTCACTACCTGGGCAACGCTGAGCGAGGGAGGGAAGATCGTCAACCTGGGAACTTGGAACTTTCCTTATCACGATTATCTAATCGGAGCTTTTGGTCACCTCATTCTTCTTGGGGTAGGCGTGGTCGTCAGTTTGATTCTGCCAGGCAAAGCGATTGCCGAAGAGTTGACCTTATCCGGATGGAACAAGCGTAGCCGCATTGTGGCCGGTAAAGTGTCGACGTGAGTCGATGCTCTCCGGCGCGAGCGGGTTCAGTTGCTGACTAAAACAGGAGAACCAAATGAATCGTCTGCATCAAGCCATTCACCGGAAGAAGTCCGGCCCGCTCTTTGGAGCAGCGCTTTATTTTTACGATCCGGTTTTTCTTGAGATCGCGGGATACATGGGTTTCGACGTTGTTTGGATTGAGATGGAACACGTTGGCATCACCTTCGCTGAAGCCGCCGATCTTTGCCGTATGGTGCGCGGGACTGGAATGCTCTCAATGATTCGTGTGCCGGATGCACGTCGGGAGAGTGTGCTCAAGGCGGCTGAATGCGGCCCGGATATCATCGACCTTCCAATGGTAGAAGTGCCGGAGCAGCTTGTGGAACTGGTTCGCTACGCTCGCTTTGCTCCTCTCGGTGCGCGTGGATTCTTCAGTGTATCGCCCGCCCTGCGTTACGGAATTGTGGACAGTGTGCCGGGCAGACAGCAGCAGCTCAACGATGAGCTATCGTTGCTGGCGCAGGTGGAAACCGCAGAGGGCGTGCTCCGCGTCGACGAGCTTGCTCAAGTACCTGGAGTCGATCTCTTCATCGGCCCAGCCGATCTTGCCGCCAGTATGGGGCTCGCCGGCCAGACATCGCATCCGTCTGTGCTCGAAGCTGCTGCGCATGTCGTTGGGTCCGCCCGCTCCAAAGGAAAGAAAGTTGTTACTGCCTGCGGCCCTGCTGATTTTGTTCACTGGGCGCGCCTCGGGGTTGATCTTTTGTTTTGCATCAACGATATTTCGGCACTGAAAGCTGGTGCATCTTCCGCGTTGCAGGCAGCTCAGGATGCCTTTGCTCAGACACGACAGCAGCAGGGAGGCGCATGATGCGGGGCATTACGCTGCGACAGCCCGGCGTGATTCGGTTTGGCTCGCTGTCTCGCGATTTCGAGAATGTTGCCAAAAGAGTAGTTATGAAAGCGGCCCATCGCGGTGAGGTAGGCGGTGAGCTCTTCTGAGTGTCCAGCTTCCAACTGCTCGATGAGGAGCTTGACGTTCGCGGCGATTACTTCCTTAGCGGTCTGCGCCTTGGGGGTGGAGGGAAGGGAAGTGAGGTTGCTGGTTTCGTTCGTGGTGGCGTTGTGGCTCATGGGGTAGTTCCTCCGTTTTTGAATGGCCGTGCTGTGTTTGCTAACAAACACGTCTTGGCTCTGGCCCACGCCAGCGGAGGCGGCAAGTGCAAGAGGAGGGGGTTCTGTTGCGAAGTTTGATTGAGCAGAGATCGAGAGCGGAGATGGTGCTGAAGGGAGAAAAATCTAGGCAGCGATACCGAACAGGTTCGCTACGAAGCGCGCTTGAGCGCTGACATCATCCTTGGTTACCCACCTCACTCGTCCCTTCCGGATCATGTTCACCGTTTCAATTCCTTCCAGTGTTCGCCACGCGCTCTGAAACGAACCGTAGCCCTTGGCTAACCACGTACGTTTCTTCACCGCCCGGTGGTCCTGCTCGATGATGTTGTTGAGGTATTTGCATTGTCGCAGCCGCACTCGGCGCGGCAAGTATGCCTTCGCGTTTTAGCGCTCTGATAGCAGCGGGGTAAGCTGGATTCTTATCGACATTGATGACTCGCGGTATTGGATTATTAGAAGAGCGAAATACCCTGCGAAAGAATCGCTTCGCGGCAGCCGCATCGCGTTTGGCGGTGAGCAGGAAATCGATGGTCTGCCCGGTGGAGTCCACGGCTCGATAGAGATACTTCTCCTGGCCCTTCACCTTGATATAGGTTTCATCCACGCGGTAACTCTTGTTCGTCGCCTTCAGATGCGGGCGACACCGCTTATTCAACTCCGCTGCGTATGCTTGCACCCAGCGCCAGATGCAGCTGGCATCCACGGCAAGTCCCCGTTCCGCCAACAATTCGGCCACATGCTCGTAAGCCAGCGGATATCGCAAATACCAACGCACCGCTGTCAGGATCACTTCACCTGCATACTGGCGTCCCTTGAACGGCTGGCCGCGCTAATCGGCATGCCCTTACCGTACCAAATCCGCTCACTCAAACTTAGCAATTGAACCGAAGGTAGCATTCTCCGCCCCATCCATGATTTGTACGTTCTTCATGCCACCCCGTGATCGACGTCAAGACAGCATAACGCGAAATTCCTGCAAACCAGGGCGGTCTCAACCGGTGGATAGTGGCGTTTGAAAAATCCCCAGATGGGCCGAGCGGCGGGATTCTGATCCGGGAGGATCGAGGATTGCTGCGACTGGAGGATTTCATGGAGATACAGAAGCTGCATCATGATGGCTGGAGCGTGACGGAGATCGCCCGGCATCTGGACATCGACCGCAAGACGGTGAGGAAGTATTTGCGGGAAGCTCCCCGGGAGTATGAGCGCAAGGCGAAGAGCTGGAAGATCGATCCCTGGCGGGCATGGCTGCGGGAACGCTGGGAGCAAGGTGTACACAACGCCAGCCGGTTGTTCATGGAGATGCGCAGGCGCGGCTATGACGGCTGTTACAGGCAGGTGAAGCAGGGCGTGCGTGAGTGGCGGACGGAAGGCCGGGAGCGGGCTTTTGTACGCTTCGAGACGGCGCCGGGCGAGCAGGCGCAGAGGGACTGGGGACATTTCGACAACTGGGAGGGCGGGCGATTGTATGGATTTGCACTGACGCTGGGCTGGTCGCGGATGCAGTATGTGGAGTTCACGCGGCGGCAGGACGTGGAGACACTGCTCAACTGCATGGTGCATGCCTTCCGGTATTTCGGCGGTGTAACGGTAACGGTGCTGACCGACAACATGAAGACGGTGGTGCTGGACCGCATGGATGGGCAGCCGCATTTCCATCCGAGGATGTTGGATTTTGCCAGCTATTACGGCTTCGTGCCGCGGGTCTGCCATCCTTACCGGCCCGAGACCAAGGGCAAGATTGAGTCGACGATCCGCTACATCAAGTCGAGCTTCTGGCCGGGACTTCAGTTCGATTCGCTGGCCGAGTTGAACCGGCAGGCGCTCGTTTGGTGCGAGGAAGCTAACCGGCGTGTCCACGCGACGACGCGCGAGGTTCCCCTGGAGCGGTTCGCCCGCGAAGGGCTGACGCCGCTGAACCGCCAACCGGATTACGACACCAGTTACGTCAGCCGCCGTCAGGTGGCGAAGGACTGCCTGCTGAGTTATCGCGGCAACCGCTACTCGGTGCCGCATGCTTACGCGGGCAAGAGCGTAGTGGTGCGGCAGTCACTCGATGGCGATCTTATCCGGGTTGCTATCTCGGCCTGCGACCGAAACGGAGTCAGTCCGGAGAGCGAGACCCTCAGCTCGGTATCACCAAGGCAGGTAACGTCTACCTTCGTAGCCTGCTGGTGGAGTGTGCCATCGTCGGCAGCAACAACGACATCGCGGCCAATTACATTTCGTTGGGAACAATCAGCACGGTGAACGGCGCGAATGTCGGACGCTGGGACATGGGCGTCAATGCTTGGCCGCGATACGTTGCGGGCTTCATGAAGACCCTGACCAACG
This sequence comes from Terriglobales bacterium, assembly GCA_963738095.1. GTDB lineage: Bacteria > Acidobacteriota > Terriglobia > Terriglobales > Acidobacteriaceae > Alloacidobacterium. Next base: position 165,135 of record CAVTVL010000014.1, on the reverse strand, counting down.
CGGGAGTGCTCGTGACACTGCAAGTGACGCGATGATCGATCAAGAGATCGAACGGATCGCGCTGCTTTGGAAATCGATGTCGGATGCGCAGCGCTCAAGGCGGCTGGTGAAGATGTCGGCTGAGGAAAAAATTAAATTACGGCTCGCCCTCCGTGACGCGAAGAACCTTGCTCGCTCCCAGCGTGATGGCTAATGCAGTTTTGCATTATCATCATCCCATGGCTACTTTGACCGTTACCAGCCGGGGGCAAGTCACCTTCCGGAAAGACGTGCTTGAACATCTCGGAATTCGCCCCGGAGAAAGAATCGAACTGGAACTGCTGCCCGATGGACGCGTGGCGCTCAGGGCGCAGCGGCCCACTGGCAAGATTACCGACTTCATTGGAAAGCTCGCAGGTAAGACTAAGAAGATCGCCACGCTGGAAGAAATTGAGGAAGCAACCGAGAAGGGCTGGGCCGGGATCAGGTGAAGATTACGGTCGATACCAATGTGCTCATTCGCGCCGTAGTGCGCGACGATGTTACTCAGGCGCGGGCTGCGGCGAAGCTGCTCAAGGAAGCCGATCTTATCGCCGTGCCCCTGCCCTGCCTGTGTGAGTTTGTCTGGGTGCTGAGCCGGGTGTACCGCTTCACGCAGCAGGACATCTCCGCCGCGCTCGAAGCCTTACTCAACGCCAGCAATATCGCCGTTGATCGTCCCGCCGCAGATGCCGGGCTGGCCGTTCTCAGGGCAGGCGGGGACTTCGCTGATGGCCTGATTGCGCATGAAGGCAACTGGCTCGGCGGCGAGACTTTCGTTTCTTTCGACAGGAAAGCCGTCGCGCTGCTGGGGAAGCAGGGACAGCGGGCCAAGCTCCTGACGTAGCTCCAGAACGTCCGTTAGTCGCAGCTTCCTGCCCGCAGGCGCGTTTTCTGGATTTCGCCTACCCTGCGGGCCTTTCCCGGCTCTCCGTCGCGACAGCGGGCAAGCTAGAGCGTCGAAGGCGCAGGAATTAACCGCTGTAAGTTTATGCACGATGGCGTGCTCTTCAGGAAACGCAGCATTGGCCGATAGCTCCTTCTTCACAACCCGCCTGAAGAGATCGGGTCGTTCCCGCCTCAAGCGCGACTGCGTATAGGAGCGGATCGTTCCACGCTTCGGCTTGATGGTTCTAATAGAACCATCAGCATGTAAATGCTTGGCTCCGGTAGTCGCTTCGCGCCACTCGGCCAGCACTGCCGCATCATTGCGCAGCAGCGCTTCCACCTTATCTGGTTCCCAGCCTGCACTGAGGATTTGTATCAGCACTGTGTCCTAAGGAGCCAATTCAAATACACATTCTCTTGGTAGGCAAAATCGTTCAAAATAAATTTGGCCTCGTGAGACAAAATCGTTCCCATCGGACGCATGTAGACAGTAGAAGCACACCTGACAAAGTTGAAAGTGAATGGGGTGCTGATCGAATCGTATCGGAACCGTTCTGAGATTCGGTTTCAATTGTCTTCGTGTTTTCACAGTGAGGTGAGCCAATGGCTTATTATAGTCGCGCTTATATCTATGACTCGTCGGAACTTGCATTCAGAAATATGGCCAAATACAATTCTGACCCAAACACCTTTATGATTCCTGTTCAATCACCACCGAAAGCAGCACAGACTGCTGCATTAATTTTCGCGAGGGATCAGTTGGTGTCATTGCTAAACCAAGGTACTAGACTTAAATCTCTCGTGTTTGTATCTCATGGTAGACCCGGCGCTATTCGAATTGATGACGACACTGTTGATGCTAAAAGCCTAACAAATTTCTTTAGCAACCACAGCTTGCAATGGCTAATGGCCGAATCGGGCAAAGTATACTTCGCTGGTTGCAACGTTGCGGATGAAGAGGCGGGATGGAAGTTTCTTGAGGCAGCGGCTCAAGTGTTTCTAAGCGGGTCCGGTGGAAAAGCATTCGGATGGACTTCCTATGGGTTCGGCTTTAACAGAAGTTTTGGATTAGTTCCGAATATAGTGCACGTATGGGGTAGACCTAGATATGTCTACATGTCCGCTGACGGCAAGACATTGAAGAGAGATGTGGACATCGATCATGAGCTTGGAATGGAAAGGCGAAAGATGGATTTAGAGAGAGAAAATGATTAAACGGCCTACGTTATGAGGCACGCGCGAACTTTGAGAAGTTGGCGTCAGGAACTATTCAAAGCTCCGAAGAGTTCGCGCGGCGTCTCGTGACAATTGTCTCCAACGCGTTGCGGTTCGCTTCCATGCGGATGTGGCTGAGAAGCATCTTGGCTTCTTACCAGGATTCCCGATAAATGTAACCATCTCTGCCGAGTTCTTCTGAATAACATCCATCGTGCTCTTTACGCGCCGGGAGAAAGCCGAAGATCGGCAGCAGCAACACCGAGGAATCGAAGACATTGGCGGCCGTCTGCGCCAGGAAATTCCTTACACGTTAGGCGATGCGGGGATTTCCTTTGAATCGTGTATAGGGCGGACTCAGGTCATATCGAATTCCTGGCTCGTTCAGATCTCGGCGATTGGAACAAAAGATCGTATCGCCTTGCTTAATCAGATAATCGGCAGTCCGTGCCGCCAGGGCCTGTATGGTGAGGCCGGGATTTGCCGAGCCCTGTGTCGGGAAGATGCTGCCATCGCAGACAAACAGATTCGGAATATCGTGGGTACGACCGAATTTGTCGACGACCGAGGTAGCCGGATCGCTTCCCATGCGGGCGGCGCCGACCAGATGAGCAAACCGTGATTCCTGCACAACCTGTTTCGCTCCGGCAGCCCACATGATCTCCATCACTTTATTCTTGCCAAATTCGATCAGCTTCTTGTCGTTGTCGTGCAGATTGAAGGTGACCTTCGCAACCGGCAAGCCATGCTGGTCTTTTTCTTCTGCCAGTTCGACCCGGTTGTCTTCCCAGGGCAGGATCTCACCGAGAACGCCGAGCGTGGCCCAGTGGTTGTAATCCATCATGACGCGGCGCATGCCCCATCCCCACGCTCCCATAGCCACGACCATTTGTTTCGCAAACGCAATTGGAAGCGGGCCTACTGTCTGCACCGCAAACCCGCGAGCGAAACCACGCTGTGGGTCGGTCTCGTAAAACTCCTCGGTCAGAGCATGCGCCGGGGGCGCCTTGTAAAGACGAATGAGTTCCTCGAATCGGCCAGCTACCACATTGCCAGCTTGAGCCATGAGGTACTTGCCGAGTGTCCCGCTGGAATTGGCCAACCCATGGCGATGGCTGGGACACGCAGAGTTCAGGAGCAATCGCGGCGTTTCGATCGCATAGCCAGAGACGATGACAGCTCTGGCTCGCTGGAAGTGTTCCTTTCCTTCGCGGTCTATATAGACGACTCCATCTACCCGGCCATCCTCGCGCAGACTGATGCGGGAAGCCATTGTATGAGCCCGAATCTCCGCGCCATGGGAGACAGCGTCAGGAACGTGCGTAATCAGTGTGCTGGCTTTGGCTCCGACCTTGCATCCTTGAAGGCAAAACCCGCGATAGATGCAATGAGGTCGATCACCATGCGAAGCGGAAAGAATCGCGACCGGCCCACCGGCAACGGATCGAATACCGAGCTTCGTGCAGCCACGGACCAGCACATCGCCTACACCCCCAAGTGGATGTGGCCCATAAGGGTGGCCATGCGGATCGCCCCAGGGAAACCACGCCGGACCAGCTACAGGAATCTCATGTTCCAGCAACTCGTAATAGGGCTTCAGATCCCAATACGACATGGGCCAGTCGGCACCAACGCCATCGTCAGAGTAGACTCGAAAATCGGAGGGATGAAAGCGCGGCGCGAAGGCAGCCCAGTGAACAGATCCTCCTCCCACCCCCTTGCCACTGTTGTTTGCGCCGAGTGCGAGAGGATGCGTGCCACCCGTGATTCGCAGCTCGTTCCAATAGAGTTCGTGGGAGCCTTTTTCGTCGCTGACCCAATCCTTCTCTGTATCCCAGAATGGACCCGCTTCCAGGGCCACCACACGAAACCCCGCCCGCGCAAGGCGCTGCACTAACACTCCGCCTGCGCTTCCCACGCCGACGATGCAGTAATCGACAGTTTCACTGTCGGCAAATCTTCGCATAGGTGAAGGAAGGATCTGCATCGGGCCGAGACGATGTGGCATCAATGACTTCCTCCGTGGCCGTGTAGCGATTTATGCTCAGGAGGTGCGCCATCTTTCTCCAATTCTGATAGCGAATCGACGGGAGCGTTCCACTCGTAACGTTGTTCGTCCTTCTCCCATGGCTCTGGCAGGCCGTTCTCAAGCCGCATGTATCCTCGCGGATACGCGGGACCACCAAACCCTATCTCGCCCCACGCCCACGGATGTGAATAGTAAGCCGTTACACAATCTTCCATAAGCATGGCCCAGAAGCGATATACCGGCATCTTTTGCCAGACCGCGTTCTCCGGATCGGGTTTCCCATCATGGAGGGACTTCAAAATCAGCTCTTGTCGATGTACGTCGAGATCAACGAACGATTGTCTGAAACGCTCTTGTGCCATCTCTTCGATAGCTTTGATCGCAAGCTGGTACGCTTCCTGATCGGGTGGCATGTCCTCATAGCGAAAGCCGTTGAGCGAATTCTTATAAAGGCGTTCGTCGAGAATGGGAAGAATGGGAATCGTACATCCTTCCGCACGATCGTCCTGCGGTATAACCCGATCAATCACCTTGCCTAGCAGTGTTGCCTCGTCTTGTGAAAAGAAACGAATGGATGGTGTCTTCTCGACGCGGTCGGTGACGGCCTTTCGCGTCGCTTCTTCCCAGTTCTTCTTCTGAGCCATCGTGCTGTAGCGGGCATAGTAGCCCGGTTGTTTGAGCTCTTTGAGCTCGCCTCCTGTCGCTAGAAACGGAAAAGACTTTTTTGTCATCTCTTCTCCCTTCGGAGAAGGCTGGCCATGAGGCCGAGAAATCCGCATGCCGCGAACAAGAGAGGGGCAAAGATGGGAGGACCATAGAGCGTGTTGTAAAGCGGCTTCTTCACGCCGCCCGGCCTTCGAACAATACCGCGCGCATGGTAGAAAAAGCCGACTGCGCCGTCAGCCAGCGCCAAGGCGGAAGCTATTGGCAATGCAGTGTTCGCAATGCGGCTGCTTTTCACCGCTCCGGCGGCTGCGGCCATCACCAGAGGCGTCAATAGCACGGGGGACCATTGAGCCTTATAACGAAAGTTCGTCTTGTAGTGCGAATACAGTGCCTCGAATCCGCTGAAGAATGCCCATAGAACGGTTAGGGCTGAGAGTGCTTTTGAAATCTTCCATAGCGCAGATCGGTTCGCCAGTCAAAGCTTCCGGCTTCACCGTATGCTCTCAAGATGATCCGCACTTCTATGGAGATCTTCCTCTCGGCGCAGATATGACGCCATCATTCCGAGATAGGCGCTGGTTCCAAACAGTAGCGGTGCGAAGATCGGCGGTCCCATCACGATATTCGTGACTGGGAGGGCCCATCCACCGGGTTTTCGTGCAACTCCGCGAACGTGAAAGAAAAAACCAATAATGCCGTCAGCGAGAGTGACGATACTAACCCAACGAAGAACGGTGCGAGCAGCCACGCGGCTGAATACGCCTAACAATCCGGTTCCAGCGAGTGCTCCACTCAGCGCAACTGGGGTATACATGACTGGATTGCTGTAGCTTCCTTTATAGTGCTCATACCCAACTTCGAGGCCGCTGGCGACGCTCGTCACCGATACGATCAGACAAAGACTGCGCTGAAAACAGCCTTCCTGTAGATGCTCGAGAGCCTTAGTCACGGCTGCGGATAACGGTACGGGTAAATTACGATCCGCACTCCGCTCCAGGGCGGTGGTCAGAGTGAATGTCATGCCATCTCCCCTTCATTCCAGGCGACAGCCCGAGTCCACAGAGGGATCGTCATCCACGCAGGACGGAACTTCGGCCACGGCGGTACGTTGTTGAAGATCGGCTGGCTCAGGTCGTAGATCACTTGTTTCTCCACGAAACGAACCGCTCCGCATCGGAGTGCCTGAAGATTAGCCCCATGCCAAGTCGAGATCGATCCGGCGTTAGCTCTCCATCTTTTGGGGGTATAAATCCATCGAAGAGCATCTGTTCGATGCGAGCGTGATCATGGAAGTATTCGACGTGGCGGAACCTCGATACTGCACACCCCATGTGCATGTGAAGTGACGGCGCACAGTGCGCTGAGATGGGGCAGCCGAAACTTGCTGCCACAGCCGATCCTTCCAGGAAGCCCGTAAATCCTTTGCACCGCGTCGCATCTAATTGCAGGACGTCGACTGCCTCTGCTTCAAGCATCTGCCTGAAGTAATGGGAATCGTATCCGTACTCTCCAGCCGCAACCTCTATACCGCGGGGGCACCATCACGGACCCGCCGAAGGCCATTGAGGTCATCGGAGCTGACAGGCTCTTCAAACCATGTAACGTTGAACTCCTCAAACTCCGTCGCAAAGGCGATGGCCTGCCGCACGTCGTAAGCGCCATTCGCATCCACAAAGAGATTCGTGGATGGTCCGATCGCTTCGCGGGCCCGGCGAACTCTCTCCAAATCTACCGCTGGCTCCGCGCCGATCTTCATCTTTACGTTCTTCAAACCGTTCGCAACCCAGCCAGACATCTGCACAGCCAACTGTTGATTGCTGTAAGTGGTAAATCCTCCGCTCCCGTAAGCCTCTACGCCTGCGTGGGCTGCTCCAAGAAGATCGACAAGGGATGAGCCCAACAGCTTGGCTTTGAGATCCCAAAGTGCTATATCCAGCGCCGAGATCGCCATGGATGCGATGCCGCGGCTGCCGTCGTTTCGTACCTGCTGCAGCATGGACGCATGAAGGCCTGGGATACCGAGCGCCGACCGATGCAACAAGCACTCGTTTGCGAGGTGATCAGCTACAATTGCAATGGCCTTATTACCGTATGTATAGCCAAGGCCCACCCGATCGGCGGCGCGAACTTCGCAAACGATCAGGGTTGTTGAATCCCATCGCAAAGTGCCGTCGCCTTCAGGAGCGTCGGTCGGTATCGTGAAGACGGCAACATCCACCTTCTCAACCGAGTTGTCCGACAAGCTCCATCTTAGGAACGGCTCCTCATTTACATGATTTATACGAGTTCGCGCACTGTATCATGCGCATTCGTCAGCGCAATCTTCATGCGATTTGGCTCTCCACGCACCAGGGCCTCCGCCAGTTTGAGGGCTTGGGATGCTTTGATTTTCGCTGGCATCGGAGGAGTGAACTGATCAACGACTGCCTCGATCAACACAGGCCCTGGACGTCCGACAACCTCATCGAGTTGAGCGGCGCAGGTCGCTGGGTCTTCAATCTGGATAGCCTCGATTCCAGCACCGCGCGCGATGGTCACAAAGTCAGCGGGATAGAGATCACAGGCATATTCAGGATTTCCGAGGAAGACCATCTGTTCCCATTTGATCTGTCCCAGGGTGTTGTTCTTGATCACAATGATTTTTATGTTGAGCTTGTATGCGGCGACAGTGATCAACTCGCCAAGCAACATACTCAGCCCCCCGTCGCCAATAATGCAATAGACAGGACGATCAGGGATATGCGACCGCCGCGGCAATAGCATAAGGTAGTCCGCAGGCCATAGTTGCAAGATTTCCCGAACAGCTGTGCTTCTGGCCCCGCAATGCAGGAACATAGCGTGCCCACCAAGTCGTAATCGTTCCTGAGTCCGAAGTGACGATTGCGTTCGATGGGATACGCTTTCCTAACTCCCAGCCCACTACCTGCGGCTTCATCGGTTTATCGGGGCGTGTTCCTCGCTCTTCCATGAGCTTCTGCCACCCCTCCTTCGCCTTCTGGGCTTTCTTAAGGAAACCTTTCTCATGCTTTTTAAGAAGGGGAAGAAGAGCGCGGAGTGTGTTCTTCGCGTCTCCCACCAGGCCAACATCGGCAGGATGACGAAGACTGATACGCTGCGGATCGATGTCAACCTGCACACATTTGATTGATCCCGGCTCCGGAAGAAATTCGATATACGGGAATGATGTTCCCACCATCAAAAGCGTGTCGCACCCTTCAATGGCATCCTGCGATGGTTCTGTTCCGAGCAGACCGATCCCGCCGGTGGTATAGGGACTATCATCTGGCACGGCAGCCTTACCAAGAAGAGCTTTGATGATCGGTGCACCGAGCGTCTCTGCCAGTTCCTCAAGTTCCTGAGTCGCATGCAACGCACCTTGACCAGCCAGAATCGCGATCTTCTTTCCGCGATTGAGAATATCCGCAGCATGCTCCAGTTCGATTCGTGCTGGAACCTGATCGAAGTAAGCCGGGACAGCCGAGGTGTGGTGGATCGGGTTTCTCTCCGACCGGCCCTTCTTGATCTCCCGGACCTGCACGTCGACAGGAATCGTAATGTGGGCGACACTCCTCGAGGACAGAGCCGAGCGGATAGCCAGATCGGCCACGCTTTCCATATGAGCTCCGCTCATGATTCGTTCGTTGTAGACAGCAACATCAATGAAGAGCTTATCGAGCGCCACGTCCTGCTGGGTGAAGGTGCCAATTAGATCGCTGTGCTGCAGTCCTGTAATTGCGAGGACCGGAGCATGATCCATCTTCGCGTCGTAAAGGCCATTCAGAAGATGAATGCCGCCCGGCCCCGAAGTTGCAATGCAGACTCCAAGCCTGCCAGTGAACTTCGCATAGGCACACGCCATAAAAGCTGCTGCCTCTTCGTGCCGAACATGAATGAACCGTATCCGCTCCTTCTGTTTGCGGAGAGCCTCGAAGACCCCATTGATGCCATCGCCCGGCAGGCCAAAGACAGTGTCAACACCCCATGCAAGGAGTCGCTCTACAAGTACATCCGACGCGTCACTCATTTTTGTCTCCGGAAACGGAATGGTCCTTTCTTGGCTGGACATAAGTTGGACGCGCATTTGCTCGCTCGGGTTTGATATCGGGAAAGATGAGCAATCGAGATAACGTCGGCGACAGCAAATCTGACTGCTCAACTGAACGCGACTCTGGCCGTTCGCATCCAAGGGCCGAGAGGATTGAGATGCGCTCCGGATTGCCGAAAATCCCAAGACCTTCGTGATCATCCTCGAGACTGTATACGAAATTCTCTCGCCCCTCAGATCGGTCAATCAAACGGAACACCTACTGGCAGCAGCTTCAAAGCGATCAGCGCTTTTGAGTGAGGTTGAACTAGTGTTGTTCAATTGAGAGATCAAGAAGTATGAGACGGCGGTCGAACTCCAGGAGCAAGTCGATCTACTCTCACTGCAATCGGTCTACACGGTTAGATCCGGACGCTTACGACATCATCGTGTCAAAAATGGAGAATTAGCCGGTCCGGTCTTCGATATGGACTCTCTCCGGTGAATGCGGACGTTACGTCTCCGCAGAAAGCCGAAAGAAGTCGTTTCCGCAGTCGGCACTAAGCACCCCCAATCCGGATTTCCGCAGAATAGGCTTGCTCAGTTCAATCTGTCCATCACCATCGAAGAGAAGAAGGAAGAGAACTCTTACAAAAATCCCCGATCATTTGGTGGGTAGCCGAAATACTTCTCCGCGTGCATTTCTCAATAATTAGTGCCCCGAGCCGGATGGAGAAGAGAACTTCGCCGATGTGCGGTGGGAAGTCTGTAGAACTAGCTCCATTCGAACGGGCTGACATATCGGGCCGCTTAGTTTCCGTCGAAGACCGCTCGAGTTCGTTCCGCTGCCCATTAGATGGAATTCTTGTGCTACTCAGTCAACTCGCCGCGAATGAACTCTTCAGTTTCGCCTCAAGAGAGTTTGCGGCTGCGTCGCAGCAGACGCGTCAATACCAGCTCTTCCGAATGTAAAATATGGACCTGCTGCCCAGTGCCTGACAGATCCGCGGTTTTACGTTGATTGCGGATCCTGAATATCCTGGTCATTGTTCCACTAAGATAAGAGTCAAGAACGGCGGGATGTATATAGCACTTTCGGCAAACGGAAGGCGTATTACCAAGACGCATTGCAACTTCTTTGATCATTTGTACGATATTCTTCTTTGCTTGTGTCTCCGAGTCGAACGCCGCAAACTCTCGGAGAGCCGGATACGTCAACATAGCGGAAGCCTTTACCTCTGCGTTTCCGTGAAATGCCGGGCTGTGTGTCGGATACATAGCGAAGACCCGCCTCTTTTGCTGACTGAGCCGGGTCTGGAGCGCTTGTTGGCTTATGCACGGAGGCGAAGGATTAGACGAGATACGATCAGATAACCACTAATTAACTAGTCAGCGATTCCTGGATCCGGTGGGTCAACGCCGAGGGCGCTTGCAAGTGCGATGAGATGATCTTGTTCCTGAACCAAAATGTTCCGGAGGCTCTCAGTAATGGCAAACTCATTGAGTTCGTCTGCCTGCTTTACGCGGCGACGGTATTGCCGAATCGTTTCTTTCTCATTCTCCAGATCGAATCGGAGCATGTCTACGGCTTTCTCCGAAGTCTTGACCGGCTTGGGAGTGACGGAAGGCATGCCACCTAGATAGTCGATATGATTGGCCACTTGCAACGCGTGGGAAAGCTCCTCAGTGGCATGAATCGCCAGCTCATCGGCGATATTCATATAGGCAGCCCCTTTAAGCACCTGCGAATAATTCACGTAAGAGATAATTGCCTGATATTCGCGGGAAAGATCTTCATTGAGCGCTTCGATAAGTTTCTCGCGGTTCATCTTGCCATTCTTAGTTGTCACTTTCTATCCTTTCAGTTAGTCAAGGTCGTCGTCCTGAATTTTGGAAGTCGGAGCAGGTTTCTTTTTTGTACTGCTAGCTGGCCGGGTCGTGTTCCCCTTGACGCGTGAGTCTTTTGTGAGCGCGCTGTCCATCGCATCATTGAGGGTCTGCTCAAGCACATCTTCTGGAACACCTTTCTTTACCGCCTTTTTAACAGCTTGGTCGAGTCTCTTCACTGCTTTTCTCGCTTTGACTGAGCTCTTCTTTGCCATATAGAGGAGTTCCTCGGTTTGTATGATGCCCATGTTCAGCGTTTCGGCTAGCGATTTATCTAGTGAATGTCGAAAATCAACGATATGCGCTATTTCCGCATCTGACGCTTCAGGGCGCGATGATCATTCCCATAGTTCAAGAAACCGAATGGATGTCACTTTTGTCTGACCTGCCGCCTTGGCAGCCACCAAGGAAACCTACGGTCGTAATATCTCCTCATCCTGACGATGAGACGTTAGGTAGCGGCGGACTGATCGCACGGCTTCGTTCAAAAGGTATAGATGTCACCGTAATCGCAGTGACGGATGGCGAAAACGCCTACGGAGACGACGAAGGTGGGCTCGGTGAAGTCCGCGAACGGGAGCAAACGAATGCTCTTGCCAAGTTGGGAGTGGATCGTCATCATGTCATCCGTTTTCGATTGCCAGACAGCGGTTTGAGGGATTGTGAGAGAAGGCTGATTGAGCTACTGAGGTCGGTTCTTTCGGCGAATACCCACATAGTCGCACCGTGGAGATTGGATTTCCATCCCGACCATGAGGTTTGTGGACGTGCAGCAGAAGCGATCGCGGGCGAGAAAGAGATTCAGCTCACATCCTATTTCTTTTGGACATGGCACAGAGGCGACAGAAAAACATTAGAAGGCCAGCAACTCGTATCGTTGCCGTTGGCCCAGGACGAGATTCGCGCGAAAGAGGATGCGCTCCAATGCCATCAATCGCAATTACAGCATACCGGCGGCTTCCCAATTCTTCCAGATTATCTATTGGGACCTGCGCGACGCTCTTTCGAGGTTTTTTTGCACGCATGACAATTCCCGCTACATCGAGCGTTGCTTTTTTTGAGGCTAAATACCAAAGCGAATCGGACCCTTGGAATTTCCTCCAGTGTACCTACGAACGTGCCCGCTATGATGCGATTCTCAACACGCTTCGTGGCCGGCACTATCATCGAGTCTTCGAACCCGGGTGTTCCATTGGGGTTTTAACAGTTTGCTTAGCCGATATCTGCGACGAAATTGAAGCTTCAGATTTTTCTCCGACAGCGGTAAAAGAGGCCCGCAAACGTTGTGAAAACTTCTCGAATGTTCGCATACGATGCTGTACTTTTTCTGGGCAGGAAGATTTCAGCCGGTTCGACTTGGTAGTCCTAAGTGAAATTGGTTATTATTTTTGCGCGCCAGACTGGCGCGGGCTAACTGGACGTTGTGTTGCCACGATGAACAGTGGCTCGACACTACTAGCTGCACATTGGCTCGGAAACTCGACAGACCATCAAATGTCCGGAGATGAGGTTCACGAGATTCTGGCGTCGAATGCAAGCCTGCTTCTCGAGCACTCGGAACGGCACGAGTTTTTCAGGATTGATCGGTGGGTGAAGTCATGAGGCGGCGAGGCTGGCACATTTCGGTCCTTGTTCCTGCACGTAACGAGGAGGAACTCCTGCCCCGATGCCTGTTCTCAATACAGCAGGCACGGCAGAACCTCCCAGGCACCGTTACAAGTGATGTAATCGTCGTTTCTGATTGCTCTCAGGATCGAACACGCACGGTTGCCGAAGCGATTCTGAAAAATTCTGGACTCGTGCTTGAGGCGGATTCTGGACTCGTGGGAGCGGCTCGCTCAATGGCTGCCTCTGCGGCCATTCAACGTTATTGCGGATCCCTTGACCGCTGTTGGCTTGCGAACACAGATGCTGATTGTGAGGTTCCAGCAGAATGGCTTGTCAGTCAGCTCAAGTTTGCCGAACAAGGTTTTGAGGCTGTTGCCGGAATCATCGATGTCGATTCGTTCGTCGGACATCAGCAGTGGGTTGAAGAACGGTTCCGTCTCACCTATCTCGTTCGGGCAGATGGGAGTCACCCACACGTCCATGGTGCAAACATGGGTGTGCGGGCCGACGCATATTTGGCAGCAGGTGGCTGGTCGAAGATACCGTCTGCTGAAGACCATGATCTGTGGAATCGTCTCCACCTTGAGGGTCATATGCGAGTGTCTGATGCGGCACTCAAAGTAGTCACAAGTGGAAGGCGCATCGGAAGGGCACCTTCCGGTTTTGCTGAGACGTTAGCCGCGCATAACGAGATTGCCGCATGAATGCCCATGAACTCAATCATCGATTAGCCGAGATTGCGAAGGAAATTCTGCCTTTGCCGGGAAAAGGAAATACGGCAGATCGTCATCGCCGTTTGTTTCAGATTGGCCGCGAAGACTTGAGCCTCGCGAAACTGGCGGAAGGGCATTGGGACGCAGTTGCAATCCTTGCGGAGAACGGTCGGGAGCCTGCTCCTAACGCGCTTTACGCAGTTTGGGCGTCGGAGATTCCTGGTCAGGTCCTTCAATTGAATAGAGAAACAAAGATTCTTCGAATCGTGGGCAGGAAGATGTTTTGTAGCGGCCTTGGTATCGTCGATCACGCTCTGGTTACTGTAGGCTCCCCGAATCCGTGCCTTGTTGAAATTGATCTGAAGAACAACGCGAAGGCGATAGAAATTGACACCTCAGATTGGAAAACCGAGGCCTTTCACGCGACAAATACGGGAACAATCGCCTTTCATGACGTCGCGATATCCGGCGCTATCATTGGTGAACCATCCTGGTATCTGGATCGGCCAGGCTTTTGGCACGGGGCAATCGGCCCTGCTGCTTGCTGGGCTGGTGGTGGAGCTGGTCTGCTTGACGCCGCTCTCGAGAGCAAGCGAGACGACTCCCATACCACAGCTCATCTCGCTGCAATATACGCAAATGTGTGGGCAACCGAAGCCTATCTTTCAGCTGCCGGACGAGAAATTGACGGATCTTACCCGGACTGCAACACTGCGATGGTACGCGCCTTGCAAGTTCGTCATTTGATCGAACAGGCATGTACAGATACATTGCGTCGTTTTGCCAGAGCCTATGGCCCGCATCCGTTGACGATGGTCGGCGTGACTTCCCATCGCTACCACGAGCTTGATCTATATCTTCGCCAATCCCACGCGGAGCGCGATCTCGAATCTCTAGGTCGGGCGTTGTTGGCGGAGAAGCGTTCGGGATGAATACGCGTTCGCATCTAAATCAGTTTCGCCATCACACGCAACAGTAATCAGGCAGATGGGACGCCAGAAAGGTGATGCAAATGAAGTCATTGACAGATCCAACAAAGTTGAAACCGGTTAACAAGATAGATATCAATCGCCCAAGCCAATCACATGTACGCTAACGTGCGAAAATTGAAGGATCTTGCGTCGAAATGGGTGAAAGAGCTTCAGGATTTCTTCGTGAATTATCACAACCTTGAGGGCAAGGTGGCGAGGCGGTATTTCGCTTGATCAAGGAAGCGAAAAAGGCAGCTTAACTGAGATCTACCTAAGAACGTCTGTATATTGTCAGGAAAAATCCACGATGCTATCTGCTGCCAAACTCCGGGTGAAGCGCTAAAAATACTTGCGATATCTCATGATCAATGATCTTTGGTATAAGAACGCTGTTGTCTATTGCCTCTCCGTCGCTACCTACATGGATTCAAATGGTGACGGAGTTGGCGACTTCGTCGGCCTGACCCGGCGCTTGGACTACCTCCAGGGAATCGGAGTGACGGCCTTATGGTTAATGCCATTTCAACCATCGCCCTTTAAGGACGACGGATATGACATTGCCGACTACTACGGTGTCGATCCGAGATATGGTACGCTCGGTGATTTCGTCGAGTTTGCGCACGGGTGCAAGCAGCGGGGAATGCGTCTTCTTATCGATTTGGTCGTCAATCACACCTCGAACCAGCACCCTTGGTTCAAAGATGCTCGCCGCGACCCGGAATCGAAATATCGCGATTGGTATGTGTGGTCAAAGCGAAAACCGAAGAACGCGAATTCCGGAATTGTGTTTCCCGGAGTGCAAAAGTCCACCTGGACTTATGATGAGACTGCTAGAGCCTATTATTTTCACCGCTTCTATGATTTTCAGCCGGATCTGAACACGTCGAATCCCGAAGTACAGGCAGAGATTCTGAAGATCATGGGTTTCTGGCTGCAATTGGGTGTTTCTGGCTTTCGCATGGACGCAGTTCCATTCGTTATAGCCGAGAAGGGACCTGACTTACGGAAGCCTCAGGAGCAGTATGAGATGCTGCGAGACTTCAGCCAGTTCCTGAATTGGAGGCAAGGAGACGCCATTATTCTCGCTGAGGCGAATGTACTGCCGGATACGGACATGGAATACTTCGGCAAGGCTGGCGAACGCCTCCAGATGATGTTCAACTTCGAGGTAAATCAACATCTCTTTCTTGCCCTCGCTGAGGGCGACGCACGGCCACTCGTAAAGGCCATGCGGATAACCAAACGTCGCCCGACGACAGCGCAATGGGGTCATTTCCTGCGCAATCACGATGAACTTGATCTTGGTCGTCTGAAAACACCAGAGCGCGAATCCGTTTTTGCCGCCTTCGGGCCGAAACCGGAGATGCAGTTGTATGGGAGAGGCATTCGCCGCCGGCTTGCGCCTATGCTGCAGGGAGATCGTCCCCGGATAGAACTCGCGTACAGTCTCATGATCACGCTACCCGGTACACCAGTCATTCGGTACGGAGATGAAATCGGGATGGGCGATGATCTTCGTCTTCCGGAAAGAAATTGTGCCCGCACTCCCATGCAATGGTCCACTGAACCGAATGCGGGTTTTACTAAAAATGAAAAGCCGATTTTACCAGTCATACGCGAAGGTCCGTATGGCTTCCAGCAAGTGAATGTAGCAGAACAAAGACGCGACGCCAATTCATTGCTGAACTGGATGGAACGCATTATTCGCATGCGTAAAGAAGTTCCTGAAATTGGCTGGGGCGACTTCACATTCATCTCGGTCGGGACCCCAAAGGTTCTAGCAATGCGCTACTGCTGGAGAAATAATTCCGTGGTGTGCATACACAATCTCGATTCAGGCTGCAGAGAGCTGCGTCTACGCATTCAAGAGAACGATGAACGCGAATGTATCTTGGAAAATCTCTTATCCGACGATCATAGCTATGCAGAAGATGGATTGCATAGGATTATGCTCGAGTCCTACGGATACCGGTGGTATCGAGTCTGCGGACTCGATTATCTGCTGAAACGCAGCGTTGTCTGAGCGATCGAGACAATACCAGCTATCCGGTATTCCATTCGGAGTCCCTTCCAGTTCGACACCGCGATGTCGAAGAAATAGTCATCTTCTTTCGCCCGTATGAGATGGGAATTTCTCTTTGACTCTAGACTTTGGGACTGTTGAGAATATCTGCATGACAAAACTAGAGGACATAGAAAAGCGAGGATCGCTACTTTTCATGTTTTAGATATTGCTCAACATCCTTGATCATCGTACCTACTGCATCCACCGCCTCGCGAAGTTGGGCAGGGGTACACCCAAACCTCTTTGCCCAATATGCCAATTGATCTAGTTCCTGAATGTCGATTTGACTTGCTGCGGGCGGTCCTTGGTGGGACTCATCGTCTGCCATAGCGCGCTATGCTAGCACAAACATCTATGCATTTGCCGCAGAAATACAGGCATCTTTCTGGTGGCTGCCCAATAGGGATCGATAATCAGGGATCGATAATCCAAGCGGATAGATCGCACTCTCGCGAGGTTTGGAATCCCATTTAAGGAGGCTTAAGCAGGGATGAATAGACGCAAATCGAAGAGAGCATCTTAAGAGAACAGAAGCCATCCAGGCACATCTGATAACCTGCTACTACAGAACTGGCGGCCCATACTTCCATCTATTCAGGAGAGCCAACATTTTTTCTTTTTGCGGAACCTAGTGCTGGTTGCGGATGGACCTGCTTTGGCCGACCAGCACGAAGCCTCAGTTCACAACGCAGAACTTCTGCGACGCTCCACGCCTGAGCTATACAACCACGAGCAGTGAACGGAGATTCGGCATCGAATATCTCGCTTATGGTGCCGATTCCTGCTTCACTCATCTCCGTATCAAAGCTTGCGAGTAGCTCTTCAGCAGTCCCCCAGTCTTCCGGATGGGCGCGGAGCCATGCATCGAAGAAAGGGCCGATCAGCCATGCCCAGACTGTACCCTGGTGATAGGCGGCATCACGTGCGCGAAGATCCCCATCATAACGAGATTTGAAGTTGGGATCGCTTGGTGCGAGCGACCGCAGGCCAAATGGAGTGAGCAACTGCTCGCGAACGCCATTCAGGACTGGCTTCCACTTATCCTCAGCGAGCGCGGGATGGGAAAGTGAGATGCTGAGCACCTGATTGGGACGAAGAGAAGAGTCATTTCCGCCTCCCTCCTTATCCACAACGTCATAACAATAACCGAGCTGAGATGACCAGAAACGGGCATTGAAGCTGGCATAGACCTGGGCGGCGGTCGACGAGAGCTGTTTGGCGCGATCCGTATCGCCTACCATCTCAAGCCAGCGGGCAGTAACACAGAGAGCGTTATACCAGAGGGCATTGATCTCGACAGCCTTGCCACGGCGAGGGGTCACGACCCAGTCATCAACCTTCGCATCCATCCATGTGAGCTGGAATCCGGGTGCGCCCTGGTGAAGCAGGCCGTCGGCCGGATCTACACTGATCCCGAAGGATGTTCCTTTCTGGTGCCACTCGATGATGTCTAGAAATCTCGGTAGAAGAACCTCGAGAGTCTCGCTGTCGTCGGTTGCACGAATATAACGATCAGCGGCATGGAAGAACCACAGGGTCGCATCGGCTGTGTTGTAAAGGCCCGAAGTCTTTCCTTCGGGAAACATATTGGGAATCAAGCCATCGCGTATGTACTTGGCAAAGCTGCGAAGAATATATTCGCCTTCGCGGGTGCGTCCCGTGGCGATGGTAAGGCCTTCGAGTGAGATCATCGTGTCGCGGCCCCAATCGGTGAACCAATGATATCCGGCGATGACCGTGCGGACTTCATCGCCGATGCTGCGGGCCTGAACTGTGTCCGCGGTGCGTCCGACGGGGCTGATTAGGAACTGGTCGGCTGCGAGCACAAGTTCGGCCGTTATACCGGAACGGGCTTCCACTGGGGCAGTCCGCAGCAAGCGTCGCCGCCGTTCGGTTTCCGCGGCAAAAGCGTCCTCTGGATTGAGAGCGTTAACGTGGTCCCACTTTTCCGTGGAAATCACCAACGACACACTGGAACTCTCTGTGAGATTTGCAGAAAAGCATCCCGGGCTCCATAGATTCCCCTTCCAGTCGTAGCCTCGACTTTGCTCGATTCGATAGCGAAGTTCGGTGACCTGTTCGAGCATGAGACGAAACGAAGTACCTTTACGCCCGCCATGCGAGACATAGTGTTGGTATATCGCTGGCCACCGAGAGCTCATAACCTCCCGTGACAGCGCTGAAACGGTAGTCCTCGTGCCTTGGACCAGCGAGCGATCCTTCATGAGGACGGATGTCGATAGCGGGGCACAATTCCAGCTGCGCTGCTTTGCCTTTCAACAGGTGATACGTGATGTATGTTGTATTCTGCGCGTGCACCATGCAGACACGCTTTTCCAGAGTGAACTCGTCCGAAGCGTAGGTAAACACGGGCAAGCCGATTTCCAGGCGGAAACTCTTCAAGAACGGACTGACGGTATCTGTCTGTGTTGCGAGGCTAAGATTGTCTGCGGTCAGTTGGTAGGTGCGATCGTCGATGCGAAGTGTCTCAGCAATCTGATTCATCATCATCATGCGCCCATGTGGGGCTGGCAACGCGGCAATCAGCCAACCGTGGAAGCGCCGGGTATTCAGACCTGCAATCGTTCCAGACGCGTACCCCCCCAGGCCATTTGTCACAATCCACTCACGGTCGAGTTCGGCGGAAGTTTGATCGACTTCGATATGTCGGACAAGTTGTGGGGTGCGAAAGATATCCATTTTCTCCTCTAATCATTACTTGGGTAAAGGCTGCGACCCGTGTGCAAATTTGTTTTCAGTTGGCACCTAAATCCGTAGAGCCCGACTTCGGAGATTCGGGACTAAATGGGGCGCTGGTTTTCGCGGGTACGAGAAGTTGGGTGCTTTCGCCGGTGACGTGCCATGGTCCGAAACGATCCGGAGCATATGATCCACAACCTCCATATTTTGGCCACTCGCTGGACCATTCAACTCGCCATTCACAGCCTGCAGGTGGGGCTGTCAAAGGTTCTGGAAGATGCGGCAGGTCAAGCCCAACGCCAAAATTGATGAGCAGGAGACGATCTTCGCAACTTGAAGTGAGATACCGAAGAACGAAACAGCTTTGCCCAAGAACGGCCCCGTCGACACGACAATCTCTACAGATAAGTATGGGATCAGTACTACGCAGAGCAAGCAGATCTGTATGCAGCTGCACGATCTCAGGATGCCGTTCTTGCTCGGACGGATCAAGCTGTGACCTTCGGAATGTTTCAGGATCTTCAGGATTCGCAACGCAGTTCTTCATTTCAGGTGTGTCCTGAGTTGCAAACTGCAGCATGAAACTCCCGCGTCCTCGAGTGACCGCGGCTGCAAGTTCGCCAGTATGGTCGGCAAAGTAATGAAAGGGCGTCTCCGCACCATACTCCTGGCCCTGAAAAAACATCGGTGTCCCCAGGACTAAGCAGCCAGAGCGCCGTCATAGCTCGATAACGCGAAGGGCTGGAAAGAAGTCGCAGGCGTTGTGATTTACCGAAGTTAGCTATCTGGTCATGGTTTTCAAGGAAGGTGATGAAAGCTCTGCCACCAATATCGAGGCTCGACGTGCCACGTGGGTGCTGTTGCCACGAATAGTATTGTCCCTGATATAAAAAGCCGTATTTGGCAGCTGAGATAAACTCCTGAGGATGCCCGAGATGGTCGCTGAAATAAGCCTCTCGACGACCAGTAACCGCGACGACAGCGCTGTGATGAAAGTCGTCATTCCACACCGCGTCAAGGCCGTAGCCGTTCTGGTCGACGTTGCGGATGAGGGACGCATCCTGTGGCTCGTTTTCTGCAAGGACAATGGTCTTGCGTCCGTTTGCTGACGCGCGCACGCAGTGGCCAATCTCTGCAATGATGTGAGTCCGTGCGATCCCGTGTCGTGAATCGACTGCGTCGCGTCGAGACGGAGGCCGTCAAAGTGATATTCATCGATCCAATGAGCAACATTGGCTGAGAAAAAGTCACGCACTGGTTTGCTGTTTTCTCCATCAAAGTTGATGGCGTTTCCCCAGTCGGTCTTCTTGTCTGAGAAGTAATGATCGGAATACTTGCCGAGGTAATTGCCGTCCGGCCCTAAATGGTTATAGACCACGTCGAGGAGAACGCCGAGTCCAAGCTGATGAGCGGCGTCGATCATTCGACGGAGGTCGTCGGGGTGGCCGTAACGGTGAAAGGGAGCGAACAAATCGACGCCATCATAGCCCCAGCCCACATTGCCGGGAAACTCAGCCAATGGCATACATTCCAATAGTGTGATCCCAATGTCTCGCAGGCGTGAAAATTCATGAAGTGCTGAAAGAAAAGTGCCTTCAGAAGTAAGGGTCCCGATATGGAGTTCGTAAAGCACCTGCCCCTCGATAGAAACTCCAGGC
This sequence comes from Terriglobales bacterium, assembly GCA_963738095.1. Lineage (GTDB taxonomy): Bacteria > Acidobacteriota > Terriglobia > Terriglobales > Acidobacteriaceae > Alloacidobacterium. Next base: position 144,693 of record CAVTVL010000014.1, on the reverse strand, counting down.
CAGTGCGTTTCAGCTTCGCTCCAAACATATGATCTTGGATCAATGATCTGCGACGGGCCGTGGGGCCCTTCGGGCTGGTACCGCGAGGCAGGATCAGGGAATGCTTCACCTCCATCTAAGCTGAATCTATAAAGACTGCCGACGCCAACTTCTTGCAGAAGACCGGAGAAGTAACCGTCTTCTTCTCCTCCAAGTGGATACCGGAGATCTTTGCCATTGACTACAACCTCAACTTTGTGCGCAATGGGTGCCCAAATACGAAATTGTGTGCCCTGTGCGCATGGGATGGCTCCTATCGAATAATTCTTTCCAACAAGACGCCCATCGCCTGACTCTCGCATTTCACTCACACCTCGTGAATAGATTAGATGCGTTCTGGCGAATGATTCGGGCAAGGGCAGATTGTTGGCTTGCGCAAGATGCTTGGAACCTTGAAGGCAAACTCTCGAAGTTGATGGAAGGCACGGCGATCTACGATAGGCCCTGAAGCCGGTCCTAATCGCAACGCCGCAACGCCGCATTCCAGCCCAACTGCCAAGCGGGGCTTTGCTTTGGCTCGAACGCCTGACCACGAACGCAGTCTTGGAATCCATTCTCGTATTTTGTGCGCGGTCAAGGTCCGAGGCACCCACGATAACGTTTTCTCGTGAATCATCAGTATGTCGAGTGCTGGTCGCAGAAGGGCGGAATTGCATCTTATACCGGAATATCCCAAACGATAAGGCGTGACGAAACGGAACATGACGACAACCGATAAGATCCAAGATGACGAGTCGTCAAATGGCCTTCAGCGATTCCTGAAAGAACTGGGCCCTGGCATCATCACGGGCGCGGCAGATGATGACCCGTCGGGAATTTCGACCTATTCTGTTGCCGGAGCCTCATATGGGTACACAACCCTCTGGACAGCCCTTCTTTCGTTTCCCCTCATGGCCGCCGTGCAGTTCATGTGCGCCAAACTGGGCATGGTTACCGGTTGCGGTCTAGCCAGTGTCATTCGCACACGTTACCCACGTTGGGTCCTTTGGCTGGCTTCTTCGCTCGTCATCATCGCGAACATTTTCAACATCGGGGCGGACTTGGCGGGCATGGCCGATGCTATGCAAATGATGACGGGTCTCCGGGCTTTGTACTGGACGCCGTTCTTTGCGGCTGTGATCGTTGCGCTTCTCTTCTGGACTTCCTATCGCGTGATGGCTCGCATATTCAAGTGGCTCACACTGGTCCTCTTCGCATACATCATCACCGCCTTTCTGGCGCATCCAGATTGGCGTGCGGTGTTCCGCTCGACATTCGTTCCTCACTTCGAGTGGAGCAAAGGCTATATCTCTGTCCTGGTGGCCATCCTCGGAACCACCATCTCGCCGTACCTCTTCTTCTGGCAGGCGGCGCAGGAGGTAGAGGAAGATCGCGATCATGGGAAAATGACCGTCGCACAACGGAAAGGTTCAACGAACGCAGAGATTCGCACTGCGAAACGTGATGTCATCACCGGGATGCTGCTCTCGAATGTGGTCATGTACTTCCTGATCCTGACGACGGCAGCCACTCTGCACGCACACGGCCACAAAGACATCGAAACTGCGAAGCAGGCAGCGGAAGCGCTTCGGCCTCTGGCCGGTGCAGGCGCTTATTGGCTCTTCACTCTGGGAATGATCGGGACGGGCATGCTTGCCGTTCCGGTTCTGGCGGGTTCCTGCGCCTATGCAGTAGCCGAGGGCGCACGATGGAAGGCGGCATCGCTCAATCTCAAACCAAAACTCGCCCGCAAGTTCTACGCTGTGATCGGCGTTTCAATCGTTGTCGGTCTCGCACTAGATTTCGCACACTTGAATGCAGTGAAGATGCTGTTCTGGTCTGCGATTCTCAACGGACTCCTCGCTCCTCCGCTCGTGGTGATGATTGTCCTTTTAACCAGCGACAAAAAGGTGATGGGCAACCGAACAAATACTCGCGGCATGAAGTGGCTAGGTTGGGCATGTGCAATTATTATGAGTGCCGCGGCCGTGGGCCTGATCGTCTCATCGTTCTGATTGTCCGCCAAAACTCGATCCGCGAGCTAAGATCGGGATTGGGGGCCAACGAGATCGCGTCGTCGCGATCTAACTGCATTCCACACTTTGATCTCGAAGGAGAATGATATGCGCTCAATTCTGCTACTGTTGCTCGGAGTTCCTATCCCTATTGTGCTGCTCATTGCCCTGCTTTCCCATTAGCGCGTCGTCGATCGATTACACGAAAATGTTGCAAAGCGAATCCAATCAGATGCCGACGCTATGACGCACCCGCATAACGTCGGCAGTGTTCAAGATAGGCCAATTCGTGATCCGCGATGAGCGAGACTACGCTCGACCACAACCAGCTCGGGGCGTCTAGGCTCTTTGAGTGCTGCTTCTTCAACTTTGCGAGCCACGATGATCTTGTTTTCGGGTCCATTTGTCGACCGTGCGCTTTCCCCACCACGCCGGCAAGGTAGCGTGCTGCCGCAACCGCTTCCTCCTGAGTCAGTCGATCAAGATCGAACTTGAGGTCTTGTGGCATGAGTTCCCGCATGACTAAATTCTTGTCTCCGAGCCTGACGGCTAACATGCGCTGTCCGAGGTTGGGCGAAAGATTGCAAGCTCCGGTCACTACTCGTTCTGCGTCGTTATGTACGGTCATTTTCGCCTGCGGAGCGGCCGCGTAAGTGGCTTCTTTGAGGTCGATCAGGCAATAACTGCGATCGCTCTTTTTACCGATTGCCAGAAGAATGGCGTAGCGAAGACGCCCTAATGAGCTGCAGCCCTTCATCCAATAGGCAGCGTCGACGACGGCAATGTTGGTTCCGGCCTTGCGACTTTTGAATTCCAAGATTTTTGTTACGACTGCCTCGTTCCGAAAAAGCTCATCGATACCTGTACGCTCCTTCTCGTTTAATGTCCAGAAGCGTTTCCCCAATGGAATTTCTGGTTTAACGTCCTGAATTCTCTCCTCCGCGAGATGGTGCCATCGACGATGCTGGGATTGCTCCAAAACCTTGCGAATAGGGGCAAGATCGTCTCCGCCTGCCTTCACCGTTGTTCTGGGCGTCTTTAACGCTTCCTCGTACCCTTCCACCATCTGTTCCATCATTTTGACCACCGTAACGCCGGGAAGGTTCGACCCTCTGGCGGCCGTTGCCAGCGAGAGTGCAAGCCGGACGAGGTCGTGGGCCGGATTCCCCAGGACAGTTTGATCGAGATCTCGAATCTGGATCTCGATCTTCCCTGTAGAGTCAGCCAACGGCCCGATATTGCCCACGTGGCAGTCTCCACATATCCAGACCGGAGGACCTTCCGGTATAGCTCGTGCTGAATGTTTCTTAAGCCACTGGTAGAACTGCAATGTATTCCCGCGAACATAGGCATGCGCCGACTGAGCCATCTTTGTCTGACGATTTGTATTGAGAACCTTTGTTCGATCGGTGGGTTTGATGGAAACGACGGATTTAACCATCTGTTAGTTTTACAGCATATGTGAACAAGAGGTGAATGAGCTTCATCATGGCAGGCGGAGAGAACGCGGGGCTGGGGTGACCCGCGGCGTATCCTAAAAAGTGCGAAATAAGGGAGAGCGGGTACGAGATATCGAATGTGTAGTCTTTGTTGTCGAGGATGAAGGTGTGATACCCATACACTCGCTATCATTTTGAATCAGGCAGAATTTTAGGCTCGCGCCTTTGACCATCCTGTTGCGATGGATTTGGAGTAACTCCGCAGACGGTTCGCTCTTCAGATAGAGGCTCGAACTTGGTACGGCACAGCGCAACATAGCCGCTGCAATCCTGGTCGGCGTACAAAACTTCGATGATCCGACTGGGCGAGGTTTCGGTTGAGGGCTTGTCGGCGTCATTGAACGTTTCATAAGAATTGGATGAGCAAACAGGCTTGCGCTGACAGAAATCTGCCTTTTTCAGGTCCATGTACGATACGCGTACGATAGCTCCGGCATTGTGGCACTTTTGGAACTTCATTCTTTTCGTAGGATCTGTAAACTGCAGAATCTACGGCCTGCGGAAAGCTCGCCTCCCGCCTCCGGCAAGTTGCTCGTCACCGTGTAAATGCATAGGTGAACGTGGGTAACTTCCTAAGTCAGTTGGGTTCCGTCTCCTGCCCGATCTTCACTAGGAAGCGGTATGGATATTGACGCCCTGCACTACGCGACTAATCACTCCCTCAGGGCTCGGATTGTCAGGATTCAGCCCCAGGCGCAGACTCAGGTGATATCCGAGCAACTGCGGAATCAGGATCTCGAACGGCGTTCGCAAATCGTCGGGCGCATCCGGCAGCACGGCGGCGATTACGTCGTCAAACTCGCTGGCGTGCTCTCCTGGACCGGTGATGCCCACCAGGTAGCCAAGCCTCTTGGATCTTAGCTCGCGGATGAGGTCGACCTCGTAGAGCCGGCGCGTCGTATCGCTCGAGAGCAGACAGAGGACCAGCGTATCCGGCCTTACGAAAGACATGGGACCGTGGCGGAGACCGAGATAAGTTTCTGTGACTACTGGAAAGCGGCCGGCTGTCATCTCCAAGATTTTGAGCCCGGCCTCTCGGCCCCATCCCAGCAGCGGCGAGGAACTCAGCACAACGATGCGGTCACTCACGTCGGCGGCAATACGTCGACACTCGCTGCTCAAAACGGGTAGCAACGCCTGCGCGCGCTCACTCGCCAGACCGACGTGTTGGCCTGCGGTATGGGGCTGAGCCAACGTGATACCCGCGAGCACAAGATTCGAAAATGCCCCGGTCATCACCAGGCTGCGATCATTGGTCCGAGGATCGAGGACGATGAGACTATCCAGTCCGGATTGCGCCAGCAGACTCTCGCTGTTACAAGTGATGGCCATTTGTACAATCTTTGGAGCTAACGAGCGCACCCGCTCGACGACTGCGGCACTCTCCGGGCTATCGCCCGATCGGGCTATGGAGATGACGGCGTCCACATCCAACAGGTAGCGTTCAGCATCGATGAGTAGATCCGTGGTGGGAACAGCAATGGCGCGTGGCCATGCTGATGCCACTGCCGAAGCCGCATAGGCTGAACTGCCGGCGCCCGTCAGTACAACACGCATCTGCAGGAGCCGGAAAGCGAAATTCATTTGCTCAGAAGCAGTGCGAACGCGCGCCACTGTGGTGGGCCACAGAAGGGGTTGCTGAAGAATCTCCGGCAAGGTATAGATGGGTTCGTCGGGGCGATCAACGCCCGTTGATATATGAAGTGTTTCTGACATGCTTAAAGGCTCCCGTTCATCTCCAGAGTTGCCGTCCTCTCTTGTTCCCCGAACGGTATCAACTGAGTCGCTGCGAAAGTACATCGTAAGCTTCCGTAAACATCTCGTCGAGTCAACTGACAGTAATCGAGGTACCAGGCGAAGGAAAGAGCGCTCGATAAAGGCTCCGGAACCATTGCTTGCAGGACGAATGATCTCCGGTTGGGTGAGAGTCCTTGTAGAGGATTCCGTGGTTTTCGCAACAAGGTTGTTGTTTTCGTAATCTTTCGATAGACTTCCGCTCTCGATCGAATTGAGAGAGGAACATCCTTTTTCTTATTCAGAAAGAATGCTGGAAGATGTTCTTGGTGAACGATGGTGAACATGGATCGACGAACTTTTCTGCAGAGCGCCGCAGCTGCGGCGCTCACAGCAACGGCAGACCAGCCGGCAAAGGCGTTTGCCTCAACGACACAGAAAATGATCGGCGTTCAGGTTGGAGCTGTTTCCTTTGCCGATGAGGGAACGGAGAAAGTGCTGGATGAGTTTCAGCAGGATGCTTTGATCAATACGCTTTTTATGGCGACCTTCACCTATGGGCGCGGCATCGCCGGACGACAGTTACCCGGTCAACCGCTGCCGGACCATGGCAAACAAGCATACGACACGGGTACCTTCTACGGTGGAAATTACGCCACGATTCATCCGCAGTACTATCGGAACACCGTCTTCAAGGGCACGCGTGCACCTGATCTTGGCGACTATGATGTGCTCGACGCGGTCCTGCCGTCCACCAGGAAGCGCGGCATCAAAACCATATGCTGGTTTGAGGATGCGTTCCGCGAGGATCTCCCAGGCATCGAGCAACTCCAGGAGAAAGATTTATTGGGCAAGTCCGCAACAACGCTTTGCTTTAACAATCCGAATTACCGAAACTTTCTCCTGGGTATCGTGGAAGATTGGTCCCGCTCCTATGACATCGACGGCATTATGTGGTGCTCGGAGCGGCAGGGTGCATTTTCCGAGGCACTCGGTGCGAGCCAGGAAGGGGGATCGTCGAATCCCCGCGAGGTGTGTTGCTTTTGCAATTACTGTAAGACAAAGGCGAAACAACGCGGCATCAGTTCTGAGCGTGCAGAAGAAGGGTTTCTCGAACTGGCAAAATTTGTGGATTCAGGCCGTAAAGGGCAACGGCCAGTCGATGGTTACTACGTCGAGCTTTGGCGGCTTATGTTGCGTTACCCCGAACTTCTCGCATGGGAAATGCTTTGGACGGACAGTCTTCGCGAGACCTACGCGGCCATCTATAAACACGTCAAGGATGTGAATCCATCGCTCGGTGTGGGATGGCATATCTGTTCCACCAATTCTTTTAATCCGATTTATCGCGCGGAGCAAGATCTGGCTGCGATTGCGCCAGTATCCGACTTTTTAAAGATCGTGATGTATCACAACTGCGCTGGCGAACGGATGGCGGGGTACATTGACAGTGTCCATCAGACACTCTATGGGGATGTGCCACAGCAGGAACTGCTGGAATTCCATTACCGCGTGTTGGGCTACCAGGAAAAGAGTTTGGCTGAGATCCCATTCACCGGTCTGTCGGCGGATTACGTATATCGGGAGACCAAACGTTCCCGCGCAGGACTCACGGGAACCAAGACCCAGTTGTGGCCAGGCATTGACATCGACATTCCTACAGAACCTGGTCACAGCAAGTGCACTCCTGACGGCACCAGGGATGCGGTTGTTGCGGCTTTCCGCGGGGGGGCCGACGGGGTCATTCTCTCAAGGAAGTATTCTGAGATGAAATTAGCCAACCTAAGGGGCGCTCGCCTGGCATTGCATGATCTTGGCCTCGCGTGAAAGCTGATTTGAGACAAAGTTTGTAACTGCTACGGTTTCAATTCCACCGAGCCCATGTCGTACCACCCGTCCGACTGTCGCCCTCGAATTGCCAGCGCTATGGCAGGCTTACTAGTCGTGGGATCGAGCAGGGCTATGCGAAATTGATAAATACCGGATGGCAAATCGGAGGGGATACGAAGGGATTGATCTACGACCGCGTCTCCAGGGAGCCACTTTGTGACATCTGCAGGAACTTGCAGGACAATCTTGTCGTTGCCAGACTGTAATTCCACGGCTAGCCGATATTCCTTATAGACAGGAGCAACTCCGGCGTTCAGCCACCACATGTGGATCGGCATCTCCGTACCGAGCCTGACCTCGGCCGGGTATTCGAGACGCCGAAGAATAAATCGGTATCCCATATGTCTCTCAAAGTCTTCGAACTGTTTTTTCCATTCGGAGGGTAGCGGAGAGGATTTCACATTGAGGGAGCTGATGTGCCAGCGTAGCGCTTGATCCAGGATGTAGGTCACATCAAAACCATCTCTCTTCCAGGTCGATGGTGTGCCACAGGTCTCTAGCGATACTGGAGCGTGCTGCCAAACATCCCGAATGCCGGCTCGGACCACCTGTTGCGGATATACATCCAGCATTTCCGGAGACGGTGCGCGCATGTCCCCGAGACAATCCAACCGCCAGCCGGCGCCGTGCTGCGTCCCGTAGGCCAGCGCTTCGGGCTCATCAAAGTTCATCAACAAAGTTGTCTTCAGAAAGTTCTTGAGCCAGATCTCGATGAGCGGCCGTTGCGCAGAGAAATCCGGCATATAGTTACTCCAGCCCTCTCCCCAATAGCCAACAGAAGATATGTCGACGCTATCGAGGGTACAGTTGCCATCGTATCGGCGTCCGGCTTCTGCGACTAACTCGCCCCAGAATTTGAGATACAACGGATCGCTGAAGTCCGGTTGCCAGATATCCCCGTCCTTATCAGTCGCCTTATTGGCACGCCGTGCACCTGAGTTCCGGTACCAGTCGGGAAGGGGATCACGGTCCGAGTACGGCATCAGCCGAATGGCCAACGTCTGGTGATGTTTTCGCGCTTCCTCAAGAGCCAGGTCGATAATGTCCCAGCGGAATTTACCCGGTTCAGGTTCGAGGGTACTCCAGTACCATCTCAGGTAGGCAATTGATGTATCCGGAAAGTTTGGCCTGCTGGACGCGTCCGGCAGCTTCGCAACTGGACCGCGTTCTGACCATGCGAAAGGACCATTTAGCTCCTGGCCGTTGAACCGCTGAAATGTTGTAATGCCCATCCCGGGATTAACAAGCACGTCATTGATTTCAACCGGACGAACAACGACGGTGTCTTTCTGAACGTATCCCAGAATCGTTGCGGCGAAGAGCAGCAACGAGCACAAACCGACATTTAGGTTCATCAGAACTCCTTTAGGCTTGTGACAGAGGGCGACCATGTTCTTCGTGGTTGCCCTGGAGTGTGGAAGCGAAATTCAGGGAAGACGCCCGTTAACCAGGCGCGTGATGTTGAGCAATCGAGCCGCATTTTGGTTATAAACCTTACGCAAAATCGCATCTGGTAGATCTATTCCGGATATTCGCCAGCGTCCCTGAGGAGGTATCGGCGCAGGAGCATAATCGAAGTATTCATCATCCGTCTCCAGGAAGCGGAAGTAGATTTCGTACAGGCTGTCGTTGAATACCTGCTGTGGGAATTTTTCTCCATGTGGAGTCGCATCCGTCCCAAACAGGATGCGGTCCTGGTACTTGTCGAAAAACTTACGTGTCGCCCGCGGCTGGCGTCCGAGCTCATTGAGACGAGCCGCGATGTCAACGTTCATGTTTGGGTAGCGATCGAGGTTTTCCGCAACATTCGCCAAGTCCTCCGCGACGTTTCCGACGTGCAAAGCAACGAAGGTAGTTTTAGGATGCCGCGCAAAGACTCGATTTCGTGCTTGCAGCAATTCGTCGTTCGATGGGAACCCGGGGCCCGCGAAGGACCAATCAGGATGATTGCTGAGCTCCTCATAACGCTCATTGAATCGGTTTGTAGGTCTGAAGAATGCCAGCGGATCGGATACATGGATAGCAACCGGCATCTGCAGGCCGCCACATGTCTCCCACATTGGATCAAAGCGAGGGTCATCCACCTTGACCAGGTTGCCAGTGGTGGTTTGCTCGCGCAAATATAGGCCAAGTGTCTTCAAAATCTTCAGGCCATGAGCACCTGCTTGATGCGCTCCACGAATAGCATCAGTTTGCAACTGAGCGTAATTCGGCTCTTGAAAGAGGTTATAGGATGGTTCGGTGAAGGTATAAAAGCGTGTCGGAAAGCTCTTGTCGTATTGAGAGACTGCGCTTTGCAGCCCTGTGCCGAAACCGCCGGTGAGGTTAGTTAGGGCAAGAATATTCTTGCGTTCCATCACTGCGAGCATCTCCTCCGGCGGACCGGCGATAACCCGTTCCGTTCCTAGGGAGACACCATTGACAGTGTGTGCGGAATGGGTAAGATGCGTGTGGAAATCGATGACGGGGTATCTGGCTCTCGCCACGTGCGTTTTCTGCAGCCGGAGCATACTTACCGGTTCGTAGTTCGCTAATGCAAGAGACTCATTCTCACACTCTTTTTGGGCCTTATCTACCCGCGAATCATTGGCAGATTCGCCGCCCCACAGCTTTCGCAAACCGCCAGACATGATGCTCATGCTGGTGGCGGCCAATACCCTTCGACGGCTAATCCATGTCATTCCATCCATCCTTTCTGCGTTGCGTCGATGAAGTTTAGGTTATGCCGCCTGATTTTCCCGGAACAGCATGACCCAGTCCTGGGGGAAATCGGAGTCACAGAGGCATCCAGGGAAAGGTTTCGATTGGTTTCTAATTGTGAGATCGTGCGTAATATATGACAAGGAACAGAAGGATGCAAACGCGAAGTGAAACATTCTCATCAAGGTGGAGTAAGCCATAGGCGGCTGCGGGCGGACGACAAATGCTCTCGCGGCGTGGTGTAGAAATTTCGGGCTGAGTTTGGTCGGCTATATCTGGAAAGAGAGAAGTTCATCTCTTCGTGTTCGTGTGCTCTCGAATGGGACAGCTCTGCAGAACAACAGACTCTGACCTCTCATTAAACAGATGCGTGCTACACAAGGATCAGGTTGCAGCCCAACGAGCGCAGCTTGACCTGCATTTCTTTGCGAAGACCGGTATCGCTGATAACGGTATCGATTTCCGTGAACGGCGCGATGCGTGACATGCTGCGTTTGGAAAATTTGCTGGCATCGGCAACCAAAATGATTTCCCGCGAGATGCGTAGCATGGCCCGGTTGACCATTGTTTCATCCAGATTCGGACCGCTCACCCCGAAGTCCGGATCGCATCCCGCCCCACTGAGGAACAGCTTGTCAGCGGAAAACTGATCGAACATGTCCTCGGAGGAACGCCCGATAATCGATGCAGAGTCACCGCGTACTGTACCTCCCACGATGAAGGTTTGCGCGCCTCGCGCATCCAACAACTCCGCCGCAATGTTGACACCGTTCGTGATGATCTGTAGCCCTTGTTTGTTCTTGATCTGCCGCGCAATCTCAAGCGTGGTCGTGCCCGAATCGAGAATGATGGTCTCGCCATCATTGATAAGTGTGGCTGCCATCGCCCCGATACGGCGTTTTTCTTCCGAATGAGCCTTCAGCCGTTCATAGACGGGTGATTCACGCAGGATGGTGTCCGGGATGACTGCGCCCCCATGTGAACGCAGCACCAGCCCGCGTTGATGCAGTTCATTCAGATCGTTCCGGACGGTGACTGCTGAGGTGTTAAACCGGTTCACCAGATCATTTACGCGCACACGGCCTTCGCTGCGCACAATCTGCAGAATCTGCGTGCGTCGCTCTTCGGCCATCATCCCGTCCATCGGGTACTCTGCGATCAAAACATCCTTGCCAGGACGATGCGTCGAAACCTCCGCTCCTCGGCCATGTCGGGTATTCTCCTCGAGCTCATTGACGGTGGATCGACTTTTAGCCATACGTGACCTATCTCCCTTTCGCTACCTTGCGATGCACCTAAAGTCTATGCCTTCGAAATGTTGGAGATCGCCGAATCTCCAGGATTTTCGTCGACGATAAGGGGCCAAGCGAAAGAATACATTGAAAAACCGAAAGCAAACAATTAAGGTTGCTGCAAGTAGATAGGCCAATCACCCACCTCTCGATCATCTTCGTCTATAGACTTAATCGCGATACGTAAGAAGTAGAGTCCATGGTCCTCGACAAACGCGCAATGGCCACCATAGGGAGACCCGGGGTAGCATCATCCGCCTTTGTTACGAACACTATGAAGTTAGAGTACGGCGATGAAGATGCCCGGCGCAGCGAAGGATGTTCGTGGGTGTCACCGGAGTGAAGATGACAGATCCTGAGAACGTGGGAATCGATAGACGAACCTTTGTGAAGCACGGGGCGGGAGCGTTGCTGGCGACTGGAATGGATGCCCGCTCGTATGCGCGTGTGCTGGGAGCGAATGACCGCATCCGCTTAGGTCAACTTGGCTGCGGCGACCGTAGCCAGGGTCACGTCCACATGACTCAATTGGCGGCCAAACAGGTACCGGTCGAAACCGTCGCGGTTTGTGATCTGTGGACATTGGCACGGGAACACCGCGCCGCCCAGGTAAAAGGGGCTTTCAACCTCGAGCCGCAAACCTACAAATATGCGGAAGACATGCTGATGCGCAAGGATATTGACGGCGTGATGATTGCCACCGGCGATTTTCAGCATGCCAAGCTGTGCCTGGAAGTAGTGCGGGCGGGCAAGGACTGTTACGTGGAGAAACCCTTTGCTAACGTGCTCGCGGAAGCCATCGAGGCCCGTGATGCTGTGAAGCAATCCGGCCAGATCGTACAGATGGGCACGCAGCATCGCAGCCAACCCTACCCCTTGGCGATACGCGATGTGATCCGTACCGGACGTATTGGCAAAGTCGTCCATATAGAGCAGGAATGGAATGTGAATGAGGAGCGTTGGAGGTTCACTCCTGGGGATACCGGGCAAACCCCTGAGATGCTGATGGATGTCAACCTGGAATGGAAGCAATGGCTCTATGGACGAAAATCGAAGCTTCGCGAAGAAGACACGGATTGGAACCGGTGGCTTCTGGGCAAACCCCATCGCCCTTTTGATTCCCACGTCTACCTGGAGTTCCGTCTCTATAAGGACTTCTCCTCGGGAATTTTCGATCAATGGTTGAGCCACGGTTGCGATCTGGTCCATCTTTGGACGGATGAGGCGTATCCCGAGAGCGTAACGGCCACCGGCGGCATCTTCGCCTGGCCGGATGGCCGCGAGAACCCCGATACCGCCGTTGCCGCAGTTACTTATCCGAAGGGATTTCTCTATACCTATAAGACAATCTTCGGGAACAGTTATCGCGGCTTCAGCCGCATCCAGGGCCGCGACGGCACCATCGTGAATTATGGGGGCGAGGGAGCGTCGTTGTTTACAGTTACTAGGGAAGGGGGCAGAAAGGAGCTTGATCCGTTTGATACGGGGCCGGTCTACTCCAAGATGCCTCTAGTGGGGCCGCCGGCTGATGGCGAAGAGATTGTTCGGGTTCCTGGTGCACCGACCCCTGACTCGCTCGGTCCCGACGATGACGATGTTTCGCACCTGGTGAACTGGCTGCAGTCGATGCAATCGCGTAAACAGCCGAATGCCACCGTGGATCATGGTTTCTCGCACGCTATCGTGTGCATCATGGCAGCCCAGTCCTACTGGAGTGGCAGGAGGCTCTACTGGGATCACAAAAATGAGAAGATTACCGAGCAGCCAGTGTGAGGCTTCCGAAATCTTCGGAGGAAGATTCCGGAAGTAGCAAATCCCGCTGAAGGTTCTCAGGCAATGCGCTACGTAACGACCGCTGTCCGTATTCGTTTTCGCTTTTGCGCCAAGAACGATGGGTTGCGGAACCTTTTTTCTTGACACACATATTAAAAGCAACTAAACACTACCTTACGTAACAAAAGAGAATGTAAATCGGAAGCCTCAGGCCGGGCTACTCACTATGAAATCTTTCATTTGGTTCCGAATCGCTATCCTCATCCTTCTTGGCATTTGCTGCTTTCCCCTCTCCACCAACGCGCAGTCGAACGATCAGGGGCAAGTGCGCGGCACCGTGTCCGATTCCTCAGGGGCAGTTATTCCTCACGCTGCCGTTACTTTGATGGATACCGGCACCAATGTCTCGCAAAGGACGGTGTCCAATGATCACGGACTCTATGTCTTTACTGCGCTGCCTGCGTCCAAGTACCGCATGCTGATCGAGGCACCTGGCTTTGGGCCGGTGGAGAAACCCGGAATCGTTCTCGCCGTCAATCAGCAAACAACGTTGAACGTTACCTTGGTGCCTGCCGCCGCGAACACCAGCGTCACCGTAGAGTCGGTGCCGGTGCTCCTTGACGCCGACAATGCCACCCTGGGAACAGACATCGGCGAAAAGTATCTGACCCAGGTACCCCTGGCAAACCGCGATCCCTTCGGACTCGCCTTCCTTGCCGCGGGCGTCACTGAAAGCGCTGGTTCCGGTATCAACGACTCGTATCCCGCGGGAACAAATTTCGTTTCCAATGGACAAAGAAATTCCACCGCCGAAATTCGTCTCGACGGCACGCTCACCACCGCACCGGAGCAGGGAGAGGGCGGCACCTCGAATATCTATTATCAGGCTACGGTCGAGGCCTTGCAGGAAGTAAAGGTCCAAAACAACAGCTTTTCCGCGGAGTACGGCAACAACGGCGGCACCGTGATTGATGAGGTCATGAAGTCTGGGACAAACTCTCTGCACGGTAGCGCGTATGAGTTCAATCAGAATGCCATCTTCGACGCGCGCGATTATTTCAACAGCGGCCCGAAACCAGGCCACTCGCAGAATCAGTTTGGCGGCTCGATCGGCGGTCCGATTGTCAAAAACAAAACGTTCTTTTTTGCAGATCTTGAGACCGTCATCTCCAGCAATCCCGTGAATATCGTTGCCACCGTTCCAACGGCGGCGCAGCTCGGCGGTGATTTCTCCCAGGCAATGACCTACGACCAGGATGGTAATCCGGTCCAAAATCAGATCTTTGATCCGTTCCGGATCGACCCAGCCTCCTATACTCGGCCAGCGTATGCAAACAATGTGATTCCAGGCTCGGAAATCGATCCGGTTGGACAGGAAATTCTCAAGTTATATCCACAACCAAACACAACTGGCGACGCCGTTTCGGGTGCGAATAACTATAGAAAAGTCATTTTATCGACAGCAAAAACCGTGCAATTCGATGTCAAAGTCGACCAGCACTTCAGCGATAAATCCGCTCTCTCAGGCCGCTATAGCAACGTCTTTTCAAATGGTTCGACCCCGACGGTCTTTGGAGACGGCGAGTTCAACGACGGAACTGCGTATACGGAGCGGGTCTTTAATGATGGAGTGATCTATTCCTATACGCCGACCGCGCATACGTTGTGGACCGTCACTGCAGGGTTGGATCGTGTATCGTCGCCAAGTACCTCGAACTATCCAAGTCCCACCTCGGTCGGCTTTCCCAGCTACCTTGAACAGAACGGCATTGTGCGCATGCCCTCCATCATCATGCCGGAATCGCCCTGGACATCGATCTACGATCAGTGTTGTGTCGACACAAAATTCGCCCACACGTTGGTTAATTACTCTTCCGCCTTCTCCTGGACGAAAGGGCAACAGACACTCAAGTTCGGCGTCGATCAGCGGCTCTTCTATAACAACTTCTTCCAGCCCAATTATCCCAACGGATACTTCAGCTTCGATCAAGACGTTACGGCGCAGGTCCCCTTCGATACTGATAACGGAATACAAGGAAACTCCTTCGCCGGCCTGCTGTTAGGCTATGGAGATTCAGGAAGTATTAACGTTACGCAGTCCGTGGCCGACAAGTCCAAAGAGACCGGCTTCTATGTTCAAGATGATTGGCGTGTCAATCAGAAATTGACTCTCAATCTGGGGTTGCGCTACGAGTGGAGCGCTCCGTATACCGAGCGCCACAACAATTCACAGTTCAGCGATTTCACTGGCGATAGCGGCATTGCCATTTCCGGGTTCAGCGGCAATCTGCCGGGCACAACCATCTTTGCCTCCAGCAAAAAGCGAAGCGTACCAGCGGATTGGAACAACGTCGCTCCGCGTCTCGGTTTTGCCTATCTTGTGAATGACAAGCTCGCTATACGCGGAGGCGCCGGTATCTATTACGGCATGAGTGTCGCTACCAACTACCAGTATCCCGGCACGGCTTTTACCGCCAGCCCTGCTGTCTTCTTCACTAAGGATGGTTATCTAACGCAGTCGGCTACACTCGAGAATCCTTTCCCCTCTGGCATCGAGGAACCGCAAGGCACCAAGTACGGCAAGCTCGCCGAGTGGGGACTTTCCAATGGCAATAATCTCGATACTGGCGCCGCCAGGAATGCTGAGATCTACCAATGGAATTTAGGCGTTCAGCAGGCATTCCCGGATAATGTCGTGATCGGCATCAACTACTCGGCGAATCACAGCACACACCTTCCCTGGGGCGGCTACAGTAGCACCAACAATCGCAACTTCATTCCTTCTGCAATCCGGCAGCAATACACGAGTGAAGACTTAAACAACCTTGTGAACAATCCGTTCCAGAGTCTTTTCAGCGGGCCCAACGCCATCTTTAACGAACCGGAATCGCGTTATGGCGATCCCCAACTGCCGCTGCTCAACCTCCTGCGCCCGTATCCGCAATTTGACGGAGTCTTTCAGGGCTTGCCGCGACTCATTGCCGCCTCGTGGTACAACGCCTTGCAGGTCGTCTTCCAAAAGCGGGCAGGACGTTATATCAATTTCGAGGGCAACTACACGTGGTCGAAGAATACGGACAACTCGTCCACCGGGTTTAATGCGTTTGTCGGAACCCTGAACAACGGAAATCCGCAAGAGTTGGATAATCTCAAGGCCGAATGGTCGGTGAGCGCGAATGATGCGACCAATCGCTTTGTACTGGCCGCGGTGCTGCAACTGCCGATAGGTCGCGGATCCCTGGTCGGCGCGAACATGAATCGCTTCTTGAATACCCTCGTTGGTGGCTGGCAACTTACGACCCTCACCACCTTTCAAACCGGACAGCCACTCGACATTACGATGAGCAATGGCCGCATCGCAGATGGCAACCAGCGACCGAATGCTACCTGTGGTCCTAGTCAGTCGCTGACCACTGGCATCAGTATTCATAAGGCTGCGGAGTATGGCATGCCTTATATCAACGCCGACTGTTTCGCCGACCCCGGCGACCAGCAGGCAGGCAGTGCTCCCCGCTATTTCTCTCAGCTCCGTAGTGACGGCATCCACAACACCGATCTGAGCGTGGAACGAATTTACAAGTTGGGCGATCGAGCTGGCCATCTGGAGATTCACGGAGAATGCTTGAATTGCACCAATACAGAACGCTTTGGGCTCCCGGACTATGGCTATGGGGACTCGACCTTCGGCACTATCTCCGGTACCGCAGGCGGAGCACTGCCCAGGAACATGCAACTTGGCGTCAGGTACGAATTCTAATCGTCTGTTGGTTCCAGTACCTGCTGATGTCTGCCACGTTTGAAAGGCATGTGATCCAAATGATTCACTGCGCTAGTAAGAGAGCACCGCTCTTTTTACTTTTCTCTGTCGCCGCTCTTTTGTCGACACCCAGATTGCTCCAGGCTCAGCAGCCCGACCGAGCCTGGTTGCATAAGGTGAGCATCGCCGCTTACCCGTTAACCCCTAAAAATGCAGAACAGATTGTTCAGCAGGCACAGGCCAGCGGTGTCTACGGAATCGAAGTAGATAACGACATCCCTGGCCGATACGAGAGCCTTTGGAATCCCAGCGAAAAGCTGGAGGCCATCCGGCTTGTTGCCGCTGCTGCCCATCGCGTAAACAACAAGGCGTTCGTCTACATTGCGGGATTCGAATGTATCTCTGCCCATGCGGACAGCCCGCATACCTTGGCCAAAGAGCACCAGCAATGGTTGCAGCGCAAGCTTTCCGGCGAGCCGGCTGTTTTCGATACCAAGGCAGCGTTTTGGATCGCCAAAGGGGAAGAAGACGTGTGGGTGAGTCCCTACGCAGCGGATTGGCGCAAGATGTACATGGAGCGCATCCGCCAGATCGCGGCTACCGGCATCGATGGTATTTATGTCGACATCCCCTACTGGATGACCCACTTCACTGGATGGGAAGATAGTTGGGCCAGCTTCGATGACAACACAGTTGCGGCGTTCAAGGCACAAACTGGGCTCGACGCGCGCAAGGACATAAAGCTGGGGGATACTGCTGATCCAGGTTTTCGCAAGTGGGTCGAGTTCCGCATTAAGACCATCACCGACTTTCTCGCGGAGATCCGCCGCAACGCCGTCGCTGTCAATCCGTCGATATCGCTTATCCCTGAGATCTATCCTGGTATCGAGGCGGAGGCGCCGCGGGTTGGCGCGGATGTCTACCAACTCTATCCCCAGGTTGACGCGATTGCTCATGAATACGAATTCGGCGAGAGCGAAGATCACACAGCAGCCTCGCGCACACCGCTGGATTGGTTTCAATATCAGATCGGCATTCGCAGCTTTCGCGCTTTCGCCGACGACAAGCCGACATGGATCCTCAACTACTCCTGGGATGGGGCACCGCATGTGGCGCCCCGGGATGCCATGCTCAATCTCGCCATGTCGGAGTTAATGGCGGGCGCGAATTTCTGGGACGCAAAAGGGCACGTTATGTCAGGCTCCAATGACTTGCCGACCCGCATCGAGATCTTCAAATGGATAGCCGCGCATGAGGATATTTTCGGTGTGCACCGCGAACCCACCGGTGAGGTCGGAGTGTATTTCTCAGACACCACGCGCAACTTCTATCCCCAGGACTTTGTCGCTTCGTATCGAGGTGTGCTGCTGCTTTTGCTGCGGAATCACATCCAATTCAGGATTGTGACCCCGCGAACCTTGAATAGTTTTGATCGACAGGTACTCATTCTCCCCGACCTCCGCGTCATAAGCGATGCTGAATCAAGTTCCATACACCGGTTTTCTGCGCACGGAGGCCGAGTGATCATGACTGGCCAATCTGATGCAAAGTTGAACGATCTGAGCAACGCAATTCGGTATCCTGATGCGTCAGAGCGCGCTTACTTAAAAAGTGCGGAGACGGACTTCAACAGCCCCGATTCCCAATGGGCGACCGATTTCCTCCGTTCCCTCCATCTCTCCGACAAGGTCGAAGTCACGGCATCACGAGACGTCGTAGCCCACGTCGCGACGATCGGCAGGCGCCAGTTCATCTTCCTCGCGAACTTCGATGGTCTGAAGGCCGGCGAGGTAGCGACGCCGAGCACGCAACACGATATAAAGGTTACGTTGCAAGCGCCCGCGGGTACGCAACTCCACATCCTTCCATTCCTTGGAGTTGAGTCGGTGATCTCTGGAAAACAACAGGGCCGCCAGATGCAATTCACGCTTCCGTCCGTCGAACGAGGCGCGGTCGCATGGATCAATTAGGTGTTGAGTCATTTTGTTTGGTAGCAGCCGATGTCTATCTTTCCGGATTTGACGCGCGGTGAGCCTTCAATATCCAGTTTTCCTACCGGCACTCTGTCAGACGTGCCAGCAGCAATTGCGGGAGAATCTGGTCGCAGATGAAAATCCTTGGGGGCGTCAACAAAATGCGGATCCAGAAAACGGGAATGACGGTCATTTCCGGTTGACTGAACGTAGTTGTCAAATCCCTTGATGGGGGCAGACGACGTTCCCCAGGTGCTCATCTTCGATCCGGCAGCACAGTAATAAAGGTTGTGATCGAGAGTAACGGGCGGCTGGCTTTTGTTGACCTGCGATTTGTTCAGCGTGACAAGGCAGCGGGAGTCAGCGTAGACGATGTTGTTCGCAAAAATATTGTCCGTCATGTTCCACTGCATCTGGAATTCACCAGACCCAGTGCCCGACGTATCGTTGTCGTAGAGCGTGTTGTTGACCACGGTGCAGTGCTCGGTGTGTCCCCGCTCAGGGTCATAACCCCCGATGGAAACACCCGCAGTATGGTTGTGATAGATAAGGTTATTTCGTGCAGTGATGTAACTGGTGGCGCGGTCCTTGTGCTCACTGGCCAGCTCGATTCCAAAGTCCACATCATGCATGACGTTCTGTTCGATCAGGACCCTGGCACCGCCGTCTACGTAAATACCATCCGAATTTTCATCGTTGCCGTATGCCGGATTGCCGCGCGATGTGATGTTGTAAACCAGATTCCCGCTCACCACACCGTCGCGCGCCTGGTCAACGGCAGGGTCGGGAGCGGTGCGCTCGAAGCCGATGACGTCGATTCCAATGTTGTTGTTATCGTGGACAACATTGTGCGTAATGCGGAAGTTCGTAACGTTCCCATTCACTACCAGCGATTCGCTTGAACCGGTTTTGAGATGATGCACTTCGTTGCCGTCTATAACCAGTTCACTGATAGGAGTCTTCGCGTCCGTACCGTATACAGCAATGCCAAACCCGTTGGCACCGTGTCCCGGAGCATCACGTCCGTCAAACGTCTGCTCAATATGATGAACGTTGTTCTTCAGCAGTTCTATATGGGAGCCAGCGCCCATAACACTGATGCCCAATGGAGTGAGCTGACGGTCGGCGGTACGGTAGTTGCGAATTTCAAAACCTTCGATCCTAACGTAGCTCTTGTTATGAATCGTCAGTATGGCGCTTCTGCCATCGGGGGTGAAATGCTCTGCGTCGAGGACGGCCGTCTCGCCGGGATAGCTTCGAAGAGTAATGTACCCATCAGTCGCGTTGCCGGATGTCTTGATGCTTACGCACTCTTCGTAGATTCCACCCCGTACATTGACGGTATTCCCTGCACGCACGGTGTCTGCGGCATGTTGAATGGTGCGCCAAGGTGCCGTTTGTGTGCCGGGATTCGAATCATTCCCGGTCTTCGACACGTAGAAAGAGGAGTTGGATTGGCCAAAAGCCCCGGAGACGCACACAGACAACATAATAAGAATAAGAGACAAAAATTTCACGCTCGTCCTCTCAAGAAAACATAACGCCATCTGGTAACGCTGTTCATTGTGGCTGCGCTTCTACAAGCAGATTTCCGGTGAATTCAATTGGCAGGTGCGCATTGTGTCCTGACACGGTCCCCAGGCTTTTTCCTGTGACGTAGTCCACGACACTGTAGTTGCGGTCTTCGAGACCGCGCAGTTCGACTGACCCCTTCCACTGTTTTGCAAAAAACGCGTAGTACATGGTCTGATCCTTGCGGATGACATGCGTCTCCGGCAGATCGAAGCCGATGTCATAAAGCTGCCCCAGATATTGTCCTCTGGACAACATCTTTTCCCGATAGATGCGAAGCCACTTTTCAAATTCCTTCTCGCGCGCAGGGGTCAGATCAGATTTGCCATGCTTTGTGACTAAAGACGGAAGCACAAACTGGGTTCCGACGACGCCTCCTACGCCCACAGTGGAGGCAAAGTCATTGCCACCATCGCTCAGTTCGACGTGATCGCCAAAGAATGGAACGTTGTCTCCCATCAGAGCCTTTAACGTTTTCGCCTTGGAGCGAACTTGAAAGGAACTTTCCGGGTCTGAAGCCACCGACATATTGAAGTGCGGCATGGTGAAAAAGGAGTACCCCGTGCCACAGGGGCAGAACTCCACCAGTGCCCCAGGTTTTACAGCCTGCGCGGTTTCGTAAATTGCGCGAAAGAAATCCGGCAGACCTTCGACCGAGTCCTCCGGCTGTGCGTGATGGTGAGCACGGTTGTAGCAGGCTGGAACTCCGTTCATGTCCTGGCCATCGAGCTTCAGCCCGTCAAATCCCCAATCCACTAATATCTTTTCGCACCAATGCCTTGTGGTACTCCACGACGCTGTGGTCCGCTGGGCACAAATAGTAGGAGTTCCACCAGGAAACTTTTCTCTTGGAACCATCACGATTCAATAACTCGTAGTCGGGATGATCCCGCAGCAATTCCGAGTCTGGCACAGCGCTGAGCGGTGACCACCAGAGCTGGGCCTTGAATCCTTCCTGGTGAATACGGTCCACCAGGGCCTTCATGTCAGCGTCTCCGTGGGGAAATTTCTTGGGATCGAGCGCCCAATCGCCCACATTGTTCTGCCAACCGTCGTCGAGCGTAACCCATGTGAATCCCAGTCGCTTTGCGGTCGGAAGCGTGTCATACACCTGCTTAGGCTGCACTGATCGGCCATATCCCCATGCGCACCAAATGGCGCCGAAAGCGGCGTCGGGAGCTGTGGCCATTTGGAAACCCTGTTTCATCATGAAGCGCCGGTAATCGACGAGCGCGCGGAAGTAGTCTCCCTGGTGGACGGCGACGAAGGTGCGAAAGGTATGAAAGCTTTCACCGGGGTCTAATGAGATAGCTTTGGTGAAGCGTACCGCGATTTTGGCGTGCGCAGCATCGGGCATGGATACGGGCAGGGAAACAAGCTTCGGCCGCGGCTCGACATGTCCCACAGCCATTCCAACGTCCCGCCGCCAGACATCGACGATGGGCGTGCCGCCGCCATAGTCGCTGGCATTCATGCCTTGATAATTCTCCTGCCGAAAATTGGTGTGCAGCGGTAAGACCCAGTTGGGGCGTTTCTCGTAGGAGCCACTCTGGTAAGACCAGAAAGCTGGCGCGCCCGCTCCGCGTTGGGCGTTCACCGTGTATGCGTTGTTGGTCCAACTTTTGATCGCGAGCTTGGAAGTTCCGGTATTGGTGTACTGGACATCAAAGAACGCCATCGCCGGAAAGTCGTCGTATATCGTGACGGAGACCCTCTTTGTGAGGGTTCCCGCCTTTCCCTCCACGGTGAGCCGCTCACCTTCACCGAAAATGTCTTTTGCGTGCTCGTGTTTTTGCGAGGTCAGGAGGAATCCGGTCCAGAGCTTGTCGGCGGTTGTCACAGTCTCAGAGGCAGTGAATGGCCCCAACACGGTCTCCTTCTTGTCGAAACAGGCAACCACCCGGCTACGTAGGTGGTTATCGAACTCAATCCGGATATTGCCACCTTGAATCTGAGGATTACCGACGGGAACGTCCGCGGCTACAGCAGATGAACAAGACGCAAACACGCTGATGAGAACAATCCAAAGCATGGCTGCAGTCACGGATCTCAACGTCGAGAACAGGTCGTCGTCAGATTGCCAAATCGCTATTTTTCTTGAAAACACAGGATGTCCTTGACTAGAGCCAACAATGTAAAGAAAGATGTAACGAAACAAAGCGTAAGGATTTGTAATACAAGGAAAGATACATAGTCAATGAATTTTAGAGCACCAGAGAGGGGTGAATATGTCTTGATACGCGCTAATTTCATGCATTTCTCGCTATCTTTCGGAACCGTCGCTAACCGGTTGAAGGGCAACTGTTACCAAAAGCTATTTGGAAAGACCCAACATTTGTGCTGGAAAACGAAAGTAAAACCATAACAAAAAGTAATCTTCCGATGGTTTCTGAAAAATGTAAATTCCATGTTGAAGTCGGAGTTCCAGGAAGTTCGTCCGAACGTAATCGAACAATAAGTGAGGAGATAACTTCGAATGCAACGTAGAGACTTTTTAAAGAGCACTGTCGCTGCTGCCGTAGCTGCGGAACTTGGAATAGGTAAAGCGCAGGCCAAGGTTCCCGCTCACAATTGGGGAAACTTCGACTACGGCTCCGGCCCTCAGGTGACCGATCGGCTCAATCAGGGTCCGTTCCCTCAATATCCACCGGATGCGGTTATCCCCACTGACGATGTGGTGATGACTACTACTCCCTCAGAAGACGCCGTGCCGAACTATGGCAAGGGACTGGTCACCTATGTCACAGCAGACAGTGGCACCGAGGAAATCAAGTCAGACAACATTCCGCAAGCGATCGAGGACTTAGTTCGTTTTCCATTAGGCCAGCAGCTTTACATCCGCCCTACGTGGAGAGAAGTACAGCCGCGGCCCGGACGCCTGGAGTTGCCCGACTACGTGAAGCTGGTTTTTGAATTGGCGAAGAAAAACAACAAGCGAGTCGGATTGCGAATTCAGATGTGCGCTCCTGACTATACACACGAAGCGGCCCTGCCAGATTTTGTCCTCGAGAAAGTGCCGAAAGTGGATCTCGTTCTTAGCGATCAAGGAGACAGCGCCTCCGCAGGAAAAAGGTTTTTGGATAATCCGCATTCGCGTTATCAGCCCCGGTTTGACCATCCTTTTTTTCAGCAGGCATTCAAAGAACTGGTTGGACAATTGGCGGCGGAATTCGATGGCAACCCGCTCATCGAGTTTATCGACACCTTCATGTACGGCTTCTGGGGCGAAGGGCATACCTGGCCATTCGCCAACAATCCTTTCCCTAACTACCAGACAGCAGAGCGGACCTGGATGAATATGCTCGAAGTCCAGCTCGAGCACTTTTCGAAGACTCCTCTGCTTACCAATACGCAACCGGACTTCAGCCGGGTTGGTAATTCAGAACTGCTAGACCGCACGGTCCGCAGCAACAATTGGATTCGCAGCGACACCATCTTTATCGAGAACGAGCAGATTGAAGCGCTCAGCAACCGGCCGCCTTGGATCGCCGCATTGCTCGAGCAAGGGCTTCCCGGGAAACCTCCTGATCCGGGCGCTGCATATGAAGGGATATCTCCGGCAGAGAACATGATCGCTCATGTGATCGATGTCGGGGCGAATTACTTTTCGCTCTGGAACTTTCACCAGATCAGCGCAAAGAATCTGATGAGCTACTACCAGGCTTATCCGGCAGCGTTCGACCGATTAGTCGCCGAATTGGCTATCGGGTGAGGCCGTCTTTCATCTGGAGCTATAGGGACGACGGTTATCAAGGGCTGATTGTCGGCTTCGCAAATGACGGCATCGCGGGTGTACCAGGCGTATTGAGGGTGACCGTGGAGAGCCAGGACGGGAAGGTACTCAAGAGCGGTTGTCTGGACGCCGGTTACCCGTTACCGGGCAAGATTCGGCAGGCACAGTTCGTGCTTCCCAACGTCACAGATTGGAAAGGATTGAAACTTAGAGCTGAGATTGAGGTAAAGGGAATGCGCTATCCCGTGCGGTGGGCTTGTCACCAGAAGCTGAACGATGACGGCTCGCTCACACTGCGTCCCAACCTCCGTCAGCAGGTCTAGGCTGCGCGTTTTGTTCTGAGCCAAGAGACGCTCGTCCGAGCTACCTTTGCAGTCACGCGGCGACCATGCATTTACGCCCGAATCTTGACGCCCATCGGAGGGTAAATAACGAGTCCGAAAAGGGATCGCTGTTTGAGAAAATTCTCACGATCATTGTGAACTTATGACGAGGCTGTTATTACGCCTCCGAAATGAATCAGGCAACGGTTACGAAGCGAGCCTGTCGGACGTACTCCACGGCAGCCAATCTGAAGAAAGAAATGAGAAATTAATGAAGCCGTTTCATCGATGGGGGGCATTGTTCTTTACATTGTCGGTTGCAATCTCAGCGTTAGCGCAAGCCGGCACTCCAAGGCTGATCGACGTTCATGTGCATTACAACGGCGAGCCAGATGTTTTGGAAAAGCTTCTCGTTAAGTTGAACGCCGTCGACGGAATGGCAATACTGCTGACAACGCCTCAAGGATTGCCTGAGGCAACTAAATTTATCCGAGAACATCCGGATCGTTTCGTCGGGTTTGGAGATGTGAAATTAGACGACGCGAACGTCCTGGATGAGATCGACAGATTTCATCGGGCAGGCTTTCGTGGGTTAGGCGAGATTACCTCTACACTGAAGAACTATGATGACAGCTCATACTGGCCTATCTATGATCGTGCCGACAGATACCACATGCTCCTTCTCTTCCATACGGGTATTGTCAACCGACTACACCCAGAACAGCCGGCTGACATCAGTTTCGACCGAAGTCGTGTGACTCGTCTTGATCTGATCGCCCGGCACTGGCCGAAGCTGACGATTATTGGTGCTCATCTTGGAAATCCCGATTACGCCGAAGCAGCTGAAATTGGTCGATGGGATCCAAATCTTTACTTCGATGTTTCGGGAACGACTCTTCTCAAGAAGAAGAACGACTATCGCTTCTTCCAGTCGATTTTCTGGTGGAGCGGTCTCGTCAGTCCTCATACCCCGAAGAGCGGAGCGAGCGCCTTTGAGAAGCTTGTTTTTGGTTCGGATGTCTTCAATGGGGAACTCGATGAGTTTGATGGTGCGTTGTCACGTTATCACGCCATGCTGGATTCGTGTGAGGTTCCGCAGAAGTCACAAGAGAAGATTTTCTCTGGGACGATGTGGAGCATTCTTCAACAGCAGGAAAGAGAAATGGCGGCAGATAAGCAGTAACAAACGAGCCGTTTCAGTGATCATGCTTCGATCGTTTCGGTAGACCTGAATTTCGAAGATTTCGGGGAATACGCGATGGCGTGTTAGTGGCTTTATCGATGGTCTCTTTTTACATTGGCGGCAGGATTCTGACTCTGCCAGCTTGGGAAATACCTACTCTCCTGACTGATTCAAAACGAGGCACGATATGCCACGAGTACATTCTGGAATGAAATGGCAGTGGGCATGGACATTCTTGCTTGTATATGCCGCAGCGGCAGTGTGCGGATGTAAAGCCCGGTTGTCAGGACGAGCAACATCCTCTTCCGTCACAGAGATCCCAGTAACCGGGCCGTTTTCAGCCCAGGAGCTCCAGCAATTCGCTGCGCTCAATCCCATCGATACACATACCCACGTCTATCAAAGCGCACCTGAATTGGTTGCGTTGCTTGAGCGGTTGAATCTCCATATTCTCGACATCGTTGTGGCGCGCGATACCGATCAGAAGTCTCTGGATGAAGAGCGGCGGCAGGTTTGGGGCTTTGTGAATGTCAGCCACGGATATGCAACTATGTGCACGACATTCGATCCATTTCTTTACCGTGAGCCTTCTTTCAGGAAGGCTGCTATGGCGGAGATCGATAACGATTTCGATCATGGAGCAGCAGCTGTGAAGATCTGGAAGAACATTGGCGAACAGGTCAAAGGTCCCAAGGGAAACTACCTGATGCCCGACGATCCTGTCTTTGAACCGATTTATAAGGAAATTTCAGATCGCGATAATACACTCATCGCTCACCTGGCTGATCCAGATTCTATCTGGGAGCCGCCAACTCCTAAATCACCAGACTATGGGTATTACATGCAGCACCCAGAGTGGTACATGTATAACAAACCGAATGTACCATCGAAAGCGGCAATTCTGGTAGCTCGCGATCATGTCCTCGAGATGAATCCGAAGCTTCGTATTGTGGGCGCGCACCTGGGCAGTATGGAAGCGGATTTTAAACAATTGGCGGATCACCTTGACCGTTATCCGAACTTCGCAGTCGATATCGCAGCTCGCATGCCTTACGTTGTCATGCTGCCGCGGGCAGATGCGATTGCCTTCATCGAGAAGTATCAAGACCGGTTGATTTACGCGACGGATAACACCTATGCTGCAGAGGCAAGAGCTAAGGATGCAGTGAAGGAGTGGGAAGATTCCTACGCCTTCGATTGGCGCTTCCTGGCGACATCCGATTCACTTCAATATAGAGACCTTCAGGTCAAGGGGTTGGCTCTCCCCCCTGCAATACTGCATAAGCTTTACCATGACAATGCTCTGCACTGGATACCGGGAGTCGTGACAGCTCAAAGATGAGCGGTTGGTTATTTGCCGGTTTCAGCCAACAAAGAATGAACGATGCGTAGTGCTCGGTTCGAAGCACGCAAAAGTGCGATGTTGAGAAATCACGATAATGAATAAATTCACGAATACATGGAGCATTAGGAATGCTGGTAGGAAATGATAGGATGCGAAGCTTCCAGGTTGAAACCGCAAAAGTCGAGATTTATCCGGATGCGATTTCAATGGGAGAGGCAGCGGCACAGGCAACAGCCGAGGCCATCAAGGAAATTGAAAAACGTCGCGAAACAATCAATGTGATTTTCGCTACTGGTGCTTCGCAGCTGGTTACGCTTGACACGCTTACGAAGATGGACAATCTTCCATGGACCAGGGTGCGTGGTTTTCACATGGATGAATATATCGGCCTTCCAATCGCCCATTCGGCGTCGTTTCGCGGATACCTGCGAGAGAAACTGACGGAGAAGGTGAGCCTCAGAGAATTCAATGAAGTGGATGGCACTGCGCCTGATGCCGAGGCATTCAGTCGTGACTACGCCGCGAAGCTACGTGCCGCCGAGCCTCAGCTTTGTCTCATGGGCATTGGAGAAAATGGGCATCTCGCGTTCAACGATCCGGAAGTAGCCGATTTCAATGACCCCTTGGATGTGAAGGTCGTTCATCTTAACCGTGTGTGCAGAGAGCAACAGGTTGCCGAGGGATGGTTTGCCAGCACCGATGACGTTCCTGAATCTGCGATCACGATTACGATCCCGGCACTTCTGCGCGTCCCGAGACTCATTGTGTCGGTTCCAGGGAGCCGTAAGGCAGGGATTGTTCGCCGCAGCTTGACTGAATCGATTTCTACCGATTGTCCTGCTACCATCCTGCGTGCACATCCCAACGTCACAATCTATCTGGATGACGCTTCGGCCGCGGAGTTGGGCGATCTGTTTTCAGGTAGTGTGTGGTATGGTTTGCAACGCGACCGTTAATTTCGACTTGGCCGCAACAAATGAGGCCGCAATGCGTGAATTCATGCAAATGATTGATTTGAGTCTGAAGGCACGAGAGCTCTCCGGGAGATATGAAAATATAGTCGTCTCACAGAACAACGATCACGTGGTCCGAATTTCTCATATGACAGAGCCATACTTCTGGCACCTTCATCCCAATTCAGACGAGACGTTTTTTGGAATTGAAGGAGTGCTGATTGTGGAGCTAGAGCATCAACGCATTGAGTTGATGCCGGGACAGATACTCACGGTGCCGAAAGGCATCAAGCATCGAACTTCGCCTGGCGGCTCCCATTCGATCAATTTGACATTGGAGCGAGCGGACACCGAAACGGTGCGGACCGATTCCCCTTGGGCGTCCCCTGGCTCGTGATCTCTATCTTTTAGCTGCCATGCTCATAGAGATGCCGATATAGACAATAAGATACAAGCCGCAGTGATCTTGGCGACCAGAAGCAGTAGAACCCATGCTTGCACCCCAACTGATACCTACAGAGGATGCCAATGATTCGAACGAGGAGTAGACACGAAGAAAATCAGGTGCGTCTGCCTATCAGTAGCCCCGTGGAACTTGTCTGTGCAAACTCAGCTTGATTGGAAAGACTACGTCTGAGACAAAGTGTGATGATTGCCATAGCTATTCACACTGCAGAGCCTGCGGGACCTGCTCATAGAGGCCGCGCTTGCGGGGAGTAATGCTCGGTTGGCCGGCAAACCGGTCCTTCAGGCTATCTTTCGGTCTGCCTATGCCGAAAACGTCAGTATTACCGGTATTGACACCCTTTGGTCTTACTATTACTATCGTTTCCCATCGATCTCTTTCGTATAACCCGACTCCAATCGCATCATTAGTTTTCATTTGAAAGGTCGGACTGACATGGCTCGATTTATCAGGATAGGTTTCCTCTTTGGCGCGCTTCTGGGAACAGCTACCACGTGGGCGGCCATCACCGGTTCAATTTCTGGAGTTGTCACCGATCCGACCGGCGCAGTCATGCCGGGACTCACCATCATCGCAACGAACGAATCGACAAATGTGGCCATGACAGCCGTCACCGACTCCAAGGGGTTTTACAGCTTTCCGACCCTCAATGTTGGTATCTATGACGTCAGCGTCAAACAGGCCGGATTTCGTGATTATTTGCAGACTGGGGTGAAGATCGATGCAAACTCCGCCATTCGCATTGATCTTCAGATGGAGATCGGAGCTGTGACCAACACTGTGAGCGTCAAGAGTGACGCATTGCAGGTGGAAACACAGAACACCCAGATGGGTGTAGTCATCGATGGTCAAAAGATTACTTCTGTGCCATTGAACGGACGTTCCTACATCGACCTGTTGAAGTTGCAACCAGGTGTGTCGCCTTATTCCCATAGCCAGGACAGCGGCACATCGGGGGTGGGAGCGACGCAGGTCTCGGGTGATCTGGACAACGGCCAACAGTCCGTCAACGGAGGCCGCACAGGGTCCAACGCGTTCATGGTGAATGGGGCAAATGCGGAAGAAGGCGTCCACAACGGCGCCGCTATGATCCCCAATCTCGACTCCATCGCGCAGTTCCGTATCATCACTAACAACTTCGATGCAGAGTATGGAAACTACAGCGGTGGCCAGGTCAATGTAGTCACCAAGTCGGGAACCAATCAGTATCACGGCACGGCTTTCGACTTCCTGCGCAACACAGATCTGGATGCCAGAAACTACTACGCCCCGACGCGCGGCGTTTTCATCCAGAATCAATTCGGCGGAACGGTCGGGGGGCCGATCCGCAAGAACAAGATTTTCTGGTTTGGCGACTACCAGGGAACACGGCAGATTTTGGGACAGACCCAGAGCTATCCCGTGCCTTCAGATGCCAATCGCACGGGTGACCTGACGGACCAGGCGGACGCGCTCACTGGCACAGTCGTCGGTGCCGGCTGGGCTAACACTCTTTCCCAGACACTGGGATATCCCGTAACGCAGGGGGAAAATTATTACACTCCGGGCTGCGCGGACCCCGGAACTTGCGTCTTTCCTAATGCTGTTATCCCGCAGAGTGCCTGGTCGCCGGTTGCAGTGAACTCGCTGCACTTCGTCCCTTCGGCCAATGGAATTGTCAACAATACCCCTAACTACTCCACCTCTGCCTTCAATGGGACGTTGAGCGACGATAAGGGGAGTGGCCGGATAGACATTCCTACACGAATCGGTGCTGTGTTCGGCTATTACTTCCTTGACCGATTCCACACCGAGAATCCATATAGCCAGGTAAACGTCCCGGGCTTTTCCGCAACCAATCAGGGTCAAACGCAAATGATCAATTTAGGGTTGACGACCACGTTTAACGCGTCGACCGTTAACGATCTTCGTCTCGTATATCTCCGCGACGTAAACCTGACCGGTCAACCCACCTCAGGCCAGGGTTTGGGTGTCACGCTTGCCTCGCAGGGTTTTGCTACTCCTTGGGGCCCCGCGGGCGGTATCTCCCCTATCAACCCTGCGTATGAGGGTGTTGCCAACCTTATGTTCAACAACTTTAGCCTTGGTGTCCCGCCTGACGCACTGAGGCAATACAACAACACCTTTCAGATTATCGATAACTTAACCAAGATCGTTGGAACACACACGATGCAGTTTGGCACCAACCTCCACTACAACCAGATCAATGAGCGCAACTATGACTGCTACAACGGGTGTTTTGGTTTCAATGGTTCAGAGACTGGCCTGGACTTCGCCGATTTCCTGATCGGTGCGCCGGCCAGCTTCGTGCAGGCTAGCCAGCAGCTTCTCGATTCGCGGAGCAAGTACTACGGATTTTATGGTCAGGATAGCTGGCGTGTGAACCGCAATTTCACCCTCAACTACGGCCTGCGCTGGGAAGTCGCTACTCCCTGGTACGACACCCAGAACAAGCTGGAAACGGTCGTTCCCGGTGAGCAATCACTTTCTTTTCCCGGTGCTCCCACCGGTCTGGTTGTTCCCCTCGATCCAGGCATTCCTCGCACGCTCGGGCCCACCAAGTACACCAACTTTGGTCCTAGAATCGGTTTTGCCTATGCGCCAGACGTGAGCGACGGTTTTCTTGGCAAAGTACTAGGTGGTCCTGGGAAAATGAGTATGCGTGCGGGTTACGGCATCTTCTATAGCTCTATCGAGGATGCCACTGGCTTTGTCGAGGTAGGGGATGCTCCTTACGGCAACTACTACTCTGTGTCATCGACTGAACTGGCCACTCCGTTTGTCGATCGGCCGTCGGGAGTTTCGGCGGGACAGAAGTTCCCCTTCGTCTTTCCTCCAACCAACGTATCTCCTAAAAATCCCGACACAACGTTCAACTGGGCAGCAGCCACACCCATCGGCGGATCCGACTATTACTACTACAAAAACACGGTGCCCTATGTTCAGGAATGGGAACTCTCTCTCCAGCGTCAATTGGGAACTGCAACCGTGCTCAGCGTCAGCTACGTCGGCACGGTGGGACGGCAGCTGCTGACATTTGAGGAATCGAATCCCGGTGACCAGGCGCTCTGCCTCAAATTGAGCAACCCTGCCAATGTGGCGCCCGGTACGACAACTTGCGGCCCGTACGGCGAAGACACGGTTTACACCACGGCGAGTGGCCAGACAGTGGCGGGGACGAGGCCCACCTTCGGGATTGACTTCAATAGCAATCCCTACATGAAGACGGCGGTCAGCTCCAGCTTCAACTCGGTGCAGGTGAGTTTGGAACACAACGAAAAATACGTGAACTTCCTTATTGGATACACCTTTGAGAAGTCGCTTGATAACGGTTCGGACTCCTTTGATGCAACCAATCCATTGAATCCAGCCCAAACCTACGCATTATCGAGCTTTAACGTTCCTCATAACCTGGTCGCCAGCTACACCGTACAGTTGCCCTTCGATCACTTTATCGGCGGAGGGGATATTGCGAAGCGGTTCACCGCAGGCTGGGAGCTTTCTGGCGTAACTACGTTTGCCCAGGGAGAGCCGGTTACTCTCAATGAGAACGATGATAATTCACTGCTTGGTGCCTTTAATGCCAACGTAGATGTGCCAAGCTATGCGAACAACGGTAGCTCTCTTTATATAAATCGGAACCCGCGAAAGGGGCTGCCATATTTCAACCCGGACTACTTTGTCCCGGAAACAATCGGGCAGGTAGGCAACGCAATGCGGCGATCCTTCACCGGCCCTGGCATCAACAAT
This sequence comes from Terriglobales bacterium, assembly GCA_963738095.1. GTDB lineage: Bacteria > Acidobacteriota > Terriglobia > Terriglobales > Acidobacteriaceae > Alloacidobacterium. Next base: position 112,717 of record CAVTVL010000014.1, on the reverse strand, counting down.
TTTGATATGGCCCTGCTAAAGAGTACTGACATTACCGAGAACACTAAGCTGCAGTTTCGGGCAGAAGCATTCAATGTCTTCAACCATGCACAGTTTACGAATCCGAATGGGCTCGTCAACAACACTGGCCAGGGTGGTTTCGGTTATGTAACTGGCGCCAGCGATCCACGTATCATGCAGGTTGCCTTGAAGTTCCTGTTCTAGGAAAATTTGCGTATCGATCACGACAACCAGCGGGCCCTAGAGGCAGCTGCACTAAGAAAGGAATATTATGCTGCCTGAGCGTGAGCTCAATAATACCCTGAATGATCGGCGATCTTTCCTTAAATTGCTCGCTGCTGCTCCTCTCTTCGCCACCATTGCCTCGCGAAGTTTTGCGAGCACCGTGGCGGCTACTACAGGAAGATCTTCCTCCGCTGATGTTTATACCCGCCTTGGGGTCCGTCCATTGATCAATGCGCGGGGGACGTGGACGTATCTGAGCGGGTCACTGGAACTGCCTGGGGTGCGGGAAGCGGTCGAGGCTGCATCGCGACAATTTGTTGACTTGTTTGAACTACAGCGTGCAGCCGGCAAAAGGCTTGCGGAACTTTCCGGTGCCGAATCCGGAATGGTCACGTCTGGCTCGGCGGGCGCGATGGCTCTGGCGACTGCGGGCTGCATCGCCGGGACCGATCCAAAAAATGTGTGGCAACTGCCCGACACAACCGGTTTGAAACATGAAGTCGTGATGCTGGGAGGGCGGACCGCATTCGACAGTGCGATACGCCTGGCCGGAGGCAAATTGGTGCTTGCTCGTGGAGTGGACCAGCTGCAGTCGGCCATTACTCCGCGAACGGCCATGGTCTATACAACCTGGCGGGACGAACGCTTACCGAATACGCTGAAGATCACGCGCGCCGCCAGTGTCCCACTGCTGCTGGACGATGCAGCAGGCATTCCCCCGTTTGAGAATTTCAGACGCTACGCAAAGATAGGCGTCGATCTTTATTGCTTTAGCGGCGGAAAGGGTTTGGGTGGCCCGCAATGTTCTGGGGTGCTGCTAGGCAGGAAGGACCTGATCGATGCAGCGATGGCAAGTAACAATCCATGGGAGGGCGCCGTATGTCGGCCCATGAAGGTCGGCAAAGAAGAGATTATCGGGATTCTTGCAGCAATCGAATATTGGTCTCGGGCGGATCTTGCGGCCCTAACTAAAGAGTGGCAGGGCCGGGTTGAACGCATCGAGAAGTTGGTTCAAACCGTACCAGGAGTCACCACATCCATCATGACCCCTCAGGAAGAGAACAGCTATCCGACCCTGACAGTAAAGTGGGACGTGCAGCGGTTCGGTTTGACGGTGGACCAATGCGCTCAACAGCTGCGGGAGGGCGAACCTCGTATTGAGGTGCTCACGAACAATAATCCAAGTGGAGTACCCGCAGTACGCGAAGGCGATGACCCCAAGGCAAAAGAGGAGGCGCCTCCGAATGTGTTGCAAATTATCTCAATGACCCTACAGTCGGGAGAAGATCTGACGGTTGGGAATCGCCTGCGTCAGATTCTCGACAAAGCCCGCAAACAATCGGCGTAAGTACCTTCTTCAACGTATAAAAACGTAATCGCAAAGCACGTGGTTTACCAGATGCAGGCAGGTCGAATGCAGTGAACAGATATCTAGACCCCGAGAGACTTTCTTTGATCGCAAGATGCCATGGGGCAGACAGCCGACGCTATAGTTTCAGGCGCGTCGCTCTAATCATAGGAATTTTCTGCGCACCTCTGCTCCACGCGAACGATCGCAAGATCGATCCCACCTTTCTTTATCGTGACACTTCTGCGGTCGGGGAGAAGCAGTCAGATATTATGACGAAGACATGCCACTACCGGGCGTTGTTCGGTCAGGGAGACTCGGATACATCTGTAGTCGTCGGAGTAGCACGTTATGGAGAAGCGGTTATTGATCCGAATGGCGGCTGCGGTTTGGTTCAATATCCAGACGAAGACCAGGTGTACGTGGTGCTGGAAGGCACGGGCTCCGTGAAGTACGGAGATGCAATCGTCTCGCTTAAGAAAGAAGACTACCTATATATTCCGTCAACGATTGCGCATGCTCTGAGCAATAAGTCTGGCATGCCGCTCACCGTAATCATTATGGGTTTTCGTACGAAGGGCTTTGAGAAAACTCAGCCACCGCCGCAGCCTCTAAAGGCCAACATCGAGGATGTGCCGACAGCTACGGTGAGCGGCCACCCTGATTCGACTCGTTACCGTCTGCTGATGGGGGATGTCGACAGTAAGCGCGACCGCATTGCAGCGGGCCGCGTTTTGACCAGCCTCTTCCTGATGGAAATCGCGCCAGGCGGTACTAACTTTCCTCACCACCACGAGCGCGAAGAGGAGATTTACCTGGTCTTGAGCGGCAACGGCGTGATGGTTGCAGGGAGCGGAATGGACGGAATCGCAGGGCGGCATCCAGCCAAAGCTGGGGATGCCTATTTCTTCCGGCTCAACTGCACTGTCGGATATTACAGCGCCGACAACGTCAAGTCGCGTATTCTCGCCGTGCGCTCGTGGTATCCGGATATGGTGCAAATAGGCGCAGAACACTAATGACAGGTGAAAGCTTGGTGCTGGCACAGCAGGTATCGAACGCTGAAAGGAGGTCTTTGGCGGATATGATGAGTCGGTGGCACACGATCTCCATCCGATGTTTGCTGCTTGGATTGGTATCGATCACGAGTCTGCGTGCACAACAACCTGCAAGCACTCCTGCTGCAGCGAATGTTCAAGGGTCGACGCTCTTCGCCTCCAACTGCGGGAGCTGTCACGGGTCCGATGGCCGCGGGGGCGAACACGCGCCGGACATCGCAACTGATCCTCAAATGCAACAACTCGCCGACTCAGACCTGATTGCGATCACGAAAGATGGAGTCTCCGGCGCTGGTATGCCTGCCTTTGGCTGGCTCGGCCAAGAGAAATTGACCGCCGTTGTTCAATATTTACGAACTCTGCAAGGGCGGCGGACCGACATCAAACTTCCCGGAAACCCGAAGGGCGGAGAAGCTCTTTTCTTTGGCGGAGCACGATGTTCAGAATGCCATATGGTCAATGGGAAAGGTGGCTTTATTGGCAGTGATCTTTCGCTTTACGGAGCGGACGAAAGCGACGGCCAGATCCGAAGCGTGATTTTGGATCCTGAAAAGAATTTGCCTCCACAGAAGAAGGCTACAACCGTCGTGACGCACACAGGACAGAAGTTCACGGGAATGCTCAAGGTAGACGATAATTTTTCCGTTTCGATCCAGACAATAGATGGAGACTTTCATTTTTTTCAGAAGTCACAACTCACCCACATAGATCTTGGGTCTCACTCGATGATGCCGGTCAACTACAGATCGATGTTGAATAACGAACAAATAAGTGACTTAGTCAGTTATCTCCTTCATGAGGGAAGTGAAAATTCCAAGCGCTCTCCAAAACAATCTTCAAAATCTGACGATGATGACGAATAATCACTTATCTTTTCGCTCCGGGGACTCGTGGTTCAACATTGTCACCCTCAAGGTTGCGATAGCCGCTTTAACTTTGCTGCTGATTGCTGGATCGGCCCACCGCATAGGTTATGGAGAAACGAACAACGGTGCGTTCGAACTTCAGGCCCTTACACCCGAGTTCTGGACTCTCTTTGATCGAAAAGCACTGCTGACCAAGCTGGCTTCGGGCTTCGGTTTTACCGAAGGACCTGTTTGGGATAGCTCTGGTTATCTCTGGGTGAGCGATGAAACTCTCAACAAAATTTTCAAGGTAAACACTTCCACTGGCCAGAAAGAGGAAATCATCTCTCTGGGCGACCCCGACGGCAATACCTATGATCTACAACATCGTCTTTTAGACTGTGCCAGCGTTTTGCGGGCGATCATCCGTCTGTCGCCCGATGGCAAAAGCTACAAAATAGTCGCGGATCATTACCAGGGCAAGCGTTTGAACAGTCCCAACGACGTGGTGCTGGGTCCGGATGGCGCTATTTACTTTACTGATCCAACTTCTGACTTGCCTCGCGACCAAAAGCAGGAACTCTCTTTTAAAGGCGTCTATCGCATCGCTCTGGACGGTCAACTTCAACTGCTGACAAAGGACCTGGAAGATCCGAATGGGCTCGCCTTTTCTCCTGATGGCACCAGGTTGTATGTCGACGATTCCACCCAGCGAAATATCCACGTATACGACTTCCACCGGAACGGTAGATTGAGCAATGGCCGGATCTTCGGCACGGAGCCAGGCGGTCCAAAGGACGGTGTACCAGACGGCATGAAAGTTGATCGAAATGGCAATCTGTATGTGGTAGGTCCAAGGGGTATATGGGTATGGTCCCCGTATGGCGTTCATCTGGGGACCATCGTAGTTCCCGAGCAGCCGGCAAATCTCGCATGGGGAGACCCCGACTACTCAACCCTTTACATAACAGCAACGACATCCGTGTACAAAATAGGGACCCGAGCACACGGATTCCTCCCCTACCTACAAACGCACTAAGTCTCCCGGAGGAGAAATGATCGATCGGTTCAAGCGCAGCCTTCCATCCTTTGCCTACCTTTTTTTCTGCGCGTTCGGGCTCAACCTCGTTGCCCAGGACTCCGGATTCAAAGTCATTCAACCTCAGGGCCATGCAGTTGCCGATTCGTTCTATAGCCCTGGCATTTTGACCGGGGGCACGCTCTACATATCCGGTCAAGGAAGCCGTAAGCCCGACGGCACACGTCCATCGGCGTTCGCCGAACAAGTCGCACAAGCCCTAAGCAACGTCCAGGCTGTGCTGAAGGGCGCGGGCATGAATTTTGGGAATGTTGTTTGGATGAACGTCTATCTCACGGATGAGCACGATGTGGCAGGCATGGATGAGGTTTATTGGCAGACAATCGGCCAAAGCCCTCCCGCGCGGACTGTTCTCACGGTTGCTGCTCTTCCGGATGGGGAAAAGGTGGAAATCAACTGCATTGCCGTGGCAGACACGATTCACAGAGAAGCGATTTGGCCAGCAGGCTGGGCGCGCGGCTCGCACGTGGATCCGCCTGCAATCCGGGCAGGTGAAATCATGTACCTGTCGGCGCAGGGAGGTCGGGATCCGATCACCGGGAAACAGGCGTCCGACTTTGCCGGAGAAGTCAGGCAAGCTCTCGATAATGTAAGTACCGTGCTCAAGGCTGCCCGGCTAAGCATGAAGAATGTTCTATGGGTGAATCCTTACATGAGCGTCGGCGGGCAATACGACGTTATGGGCAAGATTTACGCGAGTTATTTTGAATTCGGCAATACACCGGGCCGCGGGACCATCCAGGTCGTCGGTCTTCCTAAAGGGGATCACATCGTATTTAGTTGCATCGCCGGAGCAGACCTCGCCAAACGCAAAGCGATCCGGCCAAGAAATATGCCCCCCAGCCGCACCGCCAGCCCCGGCATTCTCTATGGCGACACTCTGTATCTCTCTGCTAAAGATGGCTTCATTCCGGATCAAGGAATAGTCACGCCCGACCTTGAGCTGCAGTTGCGGCAGTCCATGCGCAATCTTTTGGATGGATTGCAGGAAGCTGACATGGATCTCTCCGATGTTGTTTTCAGTACCGTCTATTTGCGCCAGATACAGGACGCCGATCGAGTGAACGCAATATACGGCAAGTTTTTTAAGGGCCGTTATCCAGCCAGATCGGTGCTACAGCAGAACTTGGAAGTGCACGATGAGGCTGCCGAGCAAATCTCCTTCATCGCGGTAAAACACGCACCCACCGGCAATGCGGACAAAGGCATTCGCACAAACCGGGAACTAGATCCCTGGGCCACGGTGGAGGCGAAGGGAGGGCGACCGACTCTCATCACGATCCATTCACACGAAAATATTCTGTTGAACGAGGGGCCGTAGATGAAATTAACTACCGTCAGCTACTTCCTTGCCTTTGCTCTAGTGGTCCCCTCGGCGAGTGCTCAGCAGTCAACTCCCACTCCATCGTCTGCATGTCAAATTCATGCAGTAGTCTTCGAGGGTTGGCAAGCCCAGGAGGTAGCGAACGAATGGGTGAAGTTGACCTTTGTTCCTCAGTTGGGCGGCCGGCTGATGCAGGTCAGTTTCAATGGACACCCCTATTTATTCGTCAACCAGGTTTACAAAGGCAAGTACATTTCCCCGGCCGAGGCTGCGGGCCGTTGGATCAACTATGGTGGCGACAAGATCTGGCCCTTACCCGAAGGCAATGATGACGAGCAGCACTGGACAGGAGCTTCCACTCCTCTTGACGACGGCGCATATGCCTTCTCGATTCTGTCACAAAACAATCGCTGCACGGTGCGGTTGGAGGGCCCCCCGGACCCGCCTACGGGCCTTCAATATACGCGTGAGATAAGTATCGGCAGCGACTCCCCTGAAATCTTCTTTCATGCGATTACCAGGAACATCACGGGCCACTCGATCGCCTGGTCTGTGCAGTCCGTCTCTCAGTATGACCTGTCTGACGCCAGCGATCCCAACCAGTACAATCATGACTTTTGGGCCTTTGCGCCGCTCAATCCCCGCTCCTTATATTTGAACGGCTACCATGTCCGCGATGGGCTGGCGAATGATCCCTCTTTTAGCGTAAAGGATGGACTATTTCGGCTAAATTGGAGATACCTTGAAAACGAGGTGTGGCTCGACTCAACCGCCGGTTGGATTGCGTTAGTCGATGGCGCAACTCACTATGCGATGGTCGAAAAGACCAGGTACATCGTGGGTGCAGATTATCCCGGAAAGGCTTCGGTTATCTTCTACAAGAACGGACCCACTGTGCAACTGAATGCGCAGGGTATGCCCTACCTGACCTCAAAAAATCTTAAAGAGACTCCCTACTATATGGAGGCAGAGCTTAACAGCCCTATGGCGGTCTTGGCACCCGGCGAAACATACGCAATGGATACCTATTGGTTTCCGTCACGTATGAACCCCGACTTGAAAACCGTTACCGATGCAGGCTTGGTGGGTCGACCTCTCGTCGCAAAGAACAGTGCAGGGAAGCTCGAACTTTCGGGCAGTTTTGGCGTCTTCTTCCCGGGCGCGCTGAAGGCATATCTTTATGATGAAGGCGGCGCAGAAACGGGGGAGGTTTCCCTCCAATCGGTTCAACCGCAAGACCCGGTTCAGCTCTCACAAACGATAACCACGACTAAGAGCGTGGCGCGAGTCTCGGTTCACTTGATCGATACCAGCGGGCTCGATCGCGGATCTCTCGGTGAGGTATTTGTAACCGGAAGGGATGAAGGACGCTGACCGCATGAGACAACAGAGGAGATGGCTAATCGCCGTATGCGCGTGTATGTTGTCTATTCCCTTGAGCGGGCAGGATACTGATCCATCCGTCGCACGTGCTCCAGGCGTACAAGCCTCACAGCTGCTCTCTCGAACGATCAAAGACGACTGGCCTTCTTACAACGGTGATTACACAGGAAGGCGCTTTAGCAGCCTCACGCAAATCACGCCGCAAAATGTCAAACATCTTCAGGCTCAATGGGTCTTCCACAGCAGAAATGCGGGCATTCTTGAAGTTACCCCTGTGGTGGTCAATGGGATCATGTACGTCACGGCTTCCAATGATGCATATGCCCTCAATGCGCAAACCGGACAGGCCCTGTGGCACTATTCTCGGCCGGTTTCCCGGGGCTTGATCGATGACGCCTCCGGGCATATCAGCCGCGGTGTTGCTCTCTTGGGCACGCGACTTTACATGGAAACCGACAATGCTCACCTCTTGTGCCTGGACGCACGATCGGGAAACCTGATCTGGGACGTTGCATACGCCGGCTGGAACAAGAACTACGGAGCTACGAGCGCCCCGCTGATCGTAAAAGACAAAGTACTGGTAGGAACCTCAGGCGGCGACGACGGAGTTCGCGGCTTTCTTGCGGCCTACGACTCTATATCCGGCAAGCTGGCATGGCGTCTGTGGACGATTCCCGGCCCGGGAGAATTCGGCTCTTCAAGCTGGCCTGGAGATAGTTATCTGCACGGTGGCGGGACAACCTGGATGCCGGGAACATATGATCCAGAGTTGAATACCCTATACTGGGGCACCAGCAACGCTGCGCCGGATTACGATGGCAGCGTCCGGCCCGGCGATGACCTTTACACCGCGAGTCTACTGGCGATCGATCCGGATACCGGAAAACTGAAATGGTACTTCCAATTCACCCCGCATGATCTATATGACTACGATGGTGTGGAAACACCCGTCCTGGTAGACATGCAATATCAGGGAGAAGCGAGAAAGCTTCTGATCGAGGCAAACCGAAATGGGTTTATCTATCTCTTTGATCGTACCAATGGAAAATTCCTATCAGCTACACCATTTGCAAAGAAGATCAATTGGGCGACAGGAGTGGACGCCAATGGTCGTCCGATGGTTACGGATTTAAAGCCGACCCAGGATGGAACCCTGATTTGTCCCGGCGTTGTAGGTGCTACCAACTGGTTCTCGCCTTCTTATAGCGAAGCGACACACTTGTTCTACTTTTTGGCCTTTGAGGGATGCTCAGTATATTTTTTAAAACCAGCCCCATTTGAAGAGGGCCGAGTGTATTACTCAACAGGAACCAAGCACGATCCAAACGACAAAACGGAACGGATCCTTTTTTCCTTCGATCCCCAAACGAAGACTGTTGCATGGCGCTACCCACAAGCAGGGGATTCTCATTCCTGGGGTGGCGTCATGACAACCGCGACCGGTCTTGTCTTTTTTGCCGATGATGCAGATTTTTTTGAAGCGGCGGATGCCAGGACCGGCAAGTCGCTGTGGCACTTTAACACCGGGCAAACTCTTCACGCATCTCCGATGAGTTATGCAGTACGAGGCAAACAGTACGTCGCCATCGCGTCAGGTTCCGATCTATTCAGTTTTGCGTTGCCAGAGTGAACTGCCTCGCTATTTGGATAAGATCTCCGAGTCTGTTCGATCATGAAACTGCGAGGGATCGCATTTATCTCTTGATAGTACTCACTAGAAGGGAAAAGAAACGAAGTTCACGGTGACCCGCTCCAGCATCGATGGTATGAAGACGGTGTCTGCCGAAGCGACATCTCAGTTCACAATTCTGGAGGGTTTAGGTGCGGCACTCGCCGTTCTCAAGCATCCGATCGTCAGTGACGCCGGTGGCCTGCTGAGAGAACAGTTAGACACGCTGACACGGGGCAGCGGATTTTCTTTTGGCGATTTGGCCGCAGATCGCGTGGGTAAGTTAGTTTTCACCTAAAGGCAGAGCGCTGCAGTGACAATCTTACGATTCACTCGACCAGATCATCTTCAGCTAACAGATTCTGATCGAATGAGCCACAACTTGGCGATTGCATGAATTTCTCCGACTTTCCAGAAAATATAGTCCATCAAAATATGCTTCATTCGCATTCTTGCTTTCGAATAACACTGGGTGCAGATCAATGACAAGACCCGTCATCATGGAACTGACCGCTTGCAGCCATGGCCGCTAGAGAGTGTGCACAATTCAAGATCTTCTTGTCGAGCGGATCATTGGCGAGGGCGTCGGGCGCAATATAGGTCATGTTTTTTCGAGCTGATAACATCTTGTCGCTCAACTGCTGCATATTATCGAACTCCTTGCCTATGAGTAGAGCAGCATTTCGATCGGAATCGGTGGATGCGGCGTTGGAGGCTAACCGTACGCTCGTCATTGCTGCCCCGCGATAGCGAGTTACCCAATCACCATTCGGTGGAAAGCCGTATTGAACCGCGCTCTGCAGCGCGCTGCGCCATTCCCGGATCTCGGACATTGCTTCTATGCCCGCACTTAAAAAACCCTTCGAAAATCCCTGGCTTTCAGATTGACTTGCCGGGCTCGTGTGCAGCGACAAAATGATCTGATTCCCACTGAAGCTCAAGGAACCATTTGTGAGGTTAGCCAGTGCTTCGATCTCGACCCAGGACTTGCCATCTGTCTGGATCACCGGAGCCTGGCCGGGGTGTCCGTCCACTGTGAGAATCATTCTCGGTTGGGACTGTGCAATTCCTGACGCAACAGAGAATACAGTGAATACGGCACTAATTAAATTTGTATAGAAAAACTTCTCTCGCATAGCTTCGCTCCAATCGGTACTTCCGCTCCGGTCGTGAAAATCGAAGAGAGACTGACTAGAGCCAAGCCCATTCATTCCGAGCAGTACGAGTCTACACCAGCGGCCTTGCTGCGGTTTTCTGTTTCTCTGTTCTTACTCGCCGCTCGATAGTTACATCAGCGAAGACGCAAGGCGCACTACGACTCATGTGAAAAGACTAGTAGTACTGACAGTTTCCGGGCCGTGTGCTATCTGAGATGTTTTCCGATAAGTGGCAGATATGCCATCACACATCTCGTTCGCTTTGGATAAGAGTTGCGTCGGCAGTGCCTGGCGGATATTCCCTGTACGAATCTCGGACGCATGTACGTGATCTCGTAGTTTCTCCATTTACGCGGATTACGGTAGTGCGGTAGTTGAGTAGCGTGAAAAAGTGTGACTCGGAAGGAGAGACGCAATGGGAGAGCTGCTCAAGGTTGTAAACTCGCCCAAGGGCGATTTCCATCATCCGAATACGATGACAGGAGTGCTCCTCGCAGGCGATCAGACACTCTATGAGCTTGAATATTATTCGGTAGGTGGCGGCTTCATTGAGTGGAAAGGCTACCGGCCTCCGCAAAAAGGACAACCCAAGTACATCTACCAAAATGCGCGGGATCTGAAGAAGTATCTTGTCGACGACAAGATCCCCTTATCGAAACTGCTGCTTGAAAACGAGATGGCCATCTCCGGCAAAAACGTGAAGGATATCTGTGGGTTTATCAACCAGGTGTCTGAAGTCATGGTGCGTGGCGTTGACACTGGACTGATCACGAAGAGTATCCTCCCCGGCCCCATCATGCTGCACAGCAAAGCCGAAGCAGAAATGCGAAGCGCACCCCGACAATTGGTGGGGCAGCACGGTCGGATCTTTCCGCATTGTGTTTAGCAATCCGCAGTCGATCTTGTTCGGTTTGATTGCAGGACTGCTTTTTATGCCGACCACGATCTTTGACATGTTCTGGGGAGCGCGCTACCTCCAGGAAGCACACGGCTTCGACTATGCGTCAGCAGTCATGCTCTCGTCTGCGGTGCCGTTGCAATCGCCCTGACGTTTCTTCTTAAGGAGACTGCCCCCGCAGCTCGAGCGTTGTCCTCAACAGCAGTGCAGGAGGTGTAAGGGTGACTCACCAAACTGGGACCGGAAAATATGAACAGATGTTGGTGACGTGCAAAAACATGAAGCCGATTCCAACCGCGGTGGCACATCCGTGCGAGGAGTCGGCACTGTCTGGCGCAGTCGAAGCAGCGAACCTGGGAATCATCATTCCCATCCTGGTCGGGCCTCGCGACAAGATCGAGTCGACCGCCAGGTCTGCGGGACTCGACATCAGCAGCTTTGAAGTCGTGGACACTCCGCACAGCACTGCATCTGCGGCAAAGGCCGTCGAATTGGTGCGTTTGGCGCAGGCAGAACTTCTGATGAAGGGCAGCCTGCACACCGACGAACTGATGGCGGCAGTCGTTTCCCGTGAAGGAGGACTGCGGACCGGCCGCCGGATCAGTCACGTCTTTGTGATGGATATTCCAACGTACCACAAGGTCCTGATCGTCACTGACGGTGCGATCAATATATTCCCCACATTGGAAGACAAGGCAGACATCTGCCAGAACGCTATCGATCTCGCCATTTCTCTCGGTCTTAAGAAACCCAAGGTCGCGATCCTCGCCGCAGTTGAAACGGTAACTTCGAAGATGCCCGCCACGATCGATGCGGCGGCCCTTTGCAAAATGGCCGAGCGCAAGCAGATCACCGGCGCCACCCTCGATGGCCCACTGGCGTTTGATAATGCGATCAGCAAAGAAGCCGCCCTGACCAAGGGGATTCACTCTGAAATCGCCGGTGATCCTGACATCGTGTTGGCGCCCGATCTCGAAGCAGGAAATATCCTTGCGAAACAACTAAGCTTCCTGGCGAAAGCCGACAGTGCCGGGTTGGTGCTCGGCGCAAGAGTCCCGATCATCCTGACAAGCCGGGCCGATAGCGTGCGGTCGCGAATTGCAAGTTGTGCCGTCGCGATGCTGGCCGCGCATGCCCGTCGAAACCAACCGTAGGAGTTGTATATGGACGACTATGCACTTGTGCTGAATACCGGCTCATCGAGCCTGAAGTTTTGTGTCTTCCAGCGGCCCGGCGAGAAAAACTGGCAAGTTGCGGCGCGCGGCCAGATTGAGGGCATTGGAACCTCGCCACGACTCTGTGCGAAGGACGCTCACGGTGTAGTCCTTGTCAACGACAGTCTCGATGTCACCGTTTCGGATGGGCACGCAGCCATCGACGCACTCGCGTCCTGGCTCCGGTCAAAGTGGCATGGAGCACACGTGCTGGGTATTGGACACCGCGTTGTTCATGGTGGGATGCGATACGGTCAGCCGGTGCTGGTGACGCCGCAGATACTTTCCCATCTGTACCAAGTCGTCCCATTAGCTCCGTTGCACCAACCGTACAATCTCGCAGCCATCGATGCTGTGTTCAAGCGCATGCCCGAAGTACCGCAGATCGCCTGCTTTGATACCGGCTTTCATTCCGGCCATTCGCAGGTAGCAGACCTGATCCCACTTCCAAGGAGCATTTGCAAATCGGGTCTGCAGAGATACGGTTTCCACGGCCTTTCCTACGAGTACATTGCTTCCGTCTTGCCGGAGGTGGCCCCCGAGATTGCGAAAGGAAGGGTCATCGTCGCCCATCTGGGAAGCGGCGCGAGTCTGTGCGCCTTGAACGACGGAAAAAGCGTTGACAGCACTCTGGGCTTTACGGCGCTCGACGGACTCTGTATGGGAACTAGGCCGGGCGCGCTCGATCCGGGGGTCGTTTTATATCTTTTCCAAAGCCTTGAGCTCACCGCTAAAGAGGTAGAGACGATGCTTTACAAGCAGTCGGGTTTGTTGGGGATATCCGGGATCAGCAACGACATGCGCGATCTACTCGGCAGAAGCGAACCCGAAGCCCGTCTCGCGGTGGATTACTTCGTATATCGTGCCGCGAAGGAGATCGGCGCTTTGACCGCGGTGCTGGGCGGCATTGATGCGCTCGTGTTTACGGCAGGCATCGGAGAAAATTCGCCGGAAATCCGGCGTCGAATCTGCGAGGCGTCTGCGTGGCTGGGCGTGGAGTTGGACACCAAGGCGAACGCCAGCGGCGCGGCGCGGATATCGACTACGCAAAGCAAAGTTTCGGTATGGGTAGTTCCGACCAACGAGGAACTCATGATCGCGCGCCATACCTGGTCGCTACTTGGATTGATGCAGCCCGTTTCTTAACCGGCAGAAGCAGGGGAAAATACAAATGACGATTGCCACCTCACAGCAGACGTGCCGGAAGCGGCGATTTCTCCATGGAATGGCTTCAGAACAGGTCTCTGACAAAAGGAGATCAACGTTCGCGATTTCATCCAGCTGGAACTATGAGCCATACGAGGGCCTCAATGCCTTCTGATCGAACGCGAAGACACCTACAATACCAAAGTGTTTAGGGATGAACGGCAGTCTCCCCTTCAGAAAGATCCCAACCATGCGAAGTGAGCGTCAATCTCAACGGCAACGCGGAAGACTTTACTTCAGGCCGTAAGTCCAACTGAGCCCGGAGCTAGTTCCGTAGTCACTGCCAGAAAAACCTGGCGGCGGCTGATTATCCCAGTTTCCATAAAAAGAGATATTCCATTTCAGGTTGCTGATGATCTTGATGTAATAGCTCATATTCGTGTTCATACGAACGCGTCCCGGATCAGAGAGCGCGGGTAAAACTGAGGCGGTTGCATCGAAGTTGGTCTTGCTGAACCTGAAGAACCCCACATCCGCGTAAATCAAGGCTGCCGCAGTGTTCTGATGATTTATGGGCACGCTGGACTGTTGATACGATGTGTCCAGCCATGCTGCTCCCCCGACCAACTGGATGCTCGCCCGATTGGTATTCTTCAAATATCGTCCCACACCGCCGCCGACCAAAGTCTGCAACGAAATGCCTTGCTCCGAACTTTGGAGCAGACCGCCAATGCCCTGGTAGAACCACTTCCTTTCGGGCATCAGGTGGAGGGCAGAGAACGTAAACGAGTTTCGTGTGGAAGCCGTGGTGCCGGTGCTCTTAGAGAGGGTAGAGTCGAAGTTGGCAGCGGCATTCCAGCGCTCCCGCACGTACGCGGTATCCGCGCCCAGGCTGTATTGTGTTGATGCATTGCCCTTGGAATAGATCGTCCCAAAGCTTATCTCGCCGTTGAATCGCTCCCAGACCTTTTCAGACGTAGCCACCATACGGACAACCTGTGATCGCTCCATCGTGTGCACTTGCTCGGGAGGCTCCAGGATCTGGATCTGCGCAGGCCTGCCACCTCCCATCTCTGCCGTTCTCAGAGCACCCGTGTATACCGAGCCATCTTCTGTTTTCACAACAAACAACTGGGTACTTTCCAGCCGGGCTACTTTCGTCCAGTCAACCGATGCTGTGCCGTCGATGTAATCAAAGCTGACGTACAGCACACCGGAGTCGAGACCTTTGATCTCACATGTCATAGAGTCGCCATTCTTCATGACCAGGCGGTCTGTTTTGTCATGCGCGAACATCGGGGCAGTAATACAAAGAAGTACGAGGCCGAAAATGGGGGCTTGGAAGTTCATCGCTGGATGCTCGCTATTCGCCTCTGTAGAAGAGCGCGCGAAAAAATCGCGTCAGCCTCTTTGAGCGGCAAGTGGATAAACGCCCTGGTGGTGCAAGAGGTGTGACTGTCTCACTCCAATAGAACGCGACCGATATTACCGGACTATTACGTTCGTTCCAGGAGGGCGTCGCAAGAAGCGGCTTAAAGAATTCAATCCAACTTGACGAATTGAGGCTGCAGTTCAGTTTCCAGGAAACTTACTCGGTCGCTTTGAGCCACTTGAACCCTCTCCTGCCAACAGTACGCGAACATCATGAAGACGCGACAGATTGCTGACCCTTTGACCCACAGTTCGACAATCGAAGTGCTGCTATGACGCGATGATATGGTTTCTGATCGCGTAATGCACCAGCGCGGCGTTGCTTCTGGCACCGAGCGATTCCATCATCCGGTACTTATGAAAAGCGACTGTTCTGGTCGTCATGTTAAGAATGTCGCCGACTTCTTTCATCGCTTTGCCTTCGGCAAGCAACTGCAAGACTTCACGCTGTCTCTCAGTTAAACGTTCGCTCTCGTTCAGAAGCTTTTTCCCTTTTCGCCGTAGATAATTAACTTCCTCTTTGCAGAGTGTCTGGGACATATAGGACTTGCCGTGCAATACCTCGTGCACGGCCTTCAGCATTTCAGAAGCAGTGCAGGTTTTTAGTAATAGATATCCAGAAGCCCCCCGACGGAATGCCTCCGCGGCAAGATCAATGTCGTCATTCATGGTGAGGAACACTAGCTTGACCTCTGGTAACACCTCTCTTACCTGCTGGCCTGCATCCAGACCATTGAGAACCGGCATGGCAACATGTACGATAATAACGTCAGGCTTCAACTCCGCGGCTGCCCGTACCATGGCACGTCCGTTGCTTACGAGACCTATTACTTCGAATTCTGTTTCAAGTAATTTCCTGCACAGGTCCGCCACGAGAATATGGTCGTCAGCAATGAGAATACGAGGACGATTCGTTGACATTCACACCCCCTCCTCCGGAGAAAAACTTTATATCTTCTTGTACTGCGGTGCAGAGCGCTTGCACACTAGGGAAACCCCTAAGTGCACGGGTTTCGTGCGAGGAGGTCTACTTGAGCGATGTCCTGTGCATATAGTTTCGTTGCCAAAGATGTTCGGGCAAGAGATGGATTTAAGTCTCGGCTAAATGTTATTGAGATCCTTGCTCGGTTATCGTCAGGACCTTTGCCTGAAGATGCTTTTCTTCTTAGTCATGTCATCCGAGTATATTTTCGCTAGCCGTGCACTGGATTATTCGGAGCTCGCCGGGGAATCAGATCCTGTCTCATTCCCACGTCCTAACTCTGTGTCGCGCCTCGTCGAACTGATTGTGAGGTTATCGATTGCGGCAGTCAAGGATACATGCATCCGGCAAACCTGCGGATGAGGCATCCATTCCGGAGGGCACTTTTCGTGGGGGAAGGAAGGAGCAGCTTGAAGTGAGCCACTTATCAACGCTCGCTTTTGCTTTTCTACCGTCCATTTAGTTGACCGGACTATCTTTCAATTACTTCCACCCGACTGACGCCGGCGAATAGAGATTGTAGTTCAGCTTATTAGCGACGTACTCGATCACATCTTGTGCCTTGACACTGTTCCCGGCAGCATCCAGTGGAGGAGCAAAGACGGCAATTGCTCCTTTCCCGGGGGCGATTGCTACAATCCCGCCGCCTACTCCGCTCTTCGCAGGAAGGCCCACATGCCAGGCCCAACCCCCGGAGCCGTCGTAGAGACCTGCCATTGTCATCGCGCTGAGGATGTATGGAACGTCTTCGGACTTGATCACCTGCTCGCCGGTGGCAGGGTTAATTCCGTTGTTCGCCAGAGTGGCACCCATCCGGGCAAGCTGAGTAGCATTTACACCAACTGAACACTGCTTCGTATAGATGTCCACCGACTCGAATGGATCGGAATAAATCCGGTCATACTTGGCTAAGAGCATAGCTAGGGCTTTGTTGCCGGTGTTGGTGTCTGCTTCGGATTTGTAAACCGCATCAATGAGGGACAACTTTTCTCCGGCTGCTCTGCTGTAGAAGTCCAAGATCTTGTTCCATTTGTCATCCGCATTTTGCCGGAAATTAAGCTGGTGGTCGCGATGGCGCCTGCATTAACAAAAGGATTGCCGGTGTGTGTGCCCATGTCGACGACCGCGACGGGAGAGTTGAAAGGCCGTTCGGTCGGCTCGGAGCCTATTTTGTTGAAGACCTTATTCGACCCGAATTCTTCCATCGCAAGCGCCAGAGTATAAACTTTTGAAATCGACTGGATGGAGAAAGAATACTTTACGTCACCCAAGGTGAAGAACTGATTGTCGGTGGTGACGATGGCGATTCCAAACAAGTTTGGATCCACTTGCGCCAGATGGGGGATGTAATCGGCATTTTTGCCATTGGTATCGGTCTTGAATTTGGCATAGGCTTCTCGCACCACAGACTCTACGAGCTCTCGCCTGGGAGCAACCGGACTTCGGGATGCTTGCGAGCGCGCCGAGATGGGAAGCAAAGGTGGCGCAATGATTGTCGCAACAAGGAATAACTTTACAGCCCAGTTTCGAATCAGCATCGACGTTTCCTCTCGGATTCTCCCTGCGCCCAGAGTCAAAGCGTTGGGGATTTGAAACTTTTTTCCCAGTCAAATTTGAACGAGAACTGCATTCGATAATCATTGGCATTGAATCCGTCGTTAAAGTTCACCCGTCTGCCGAATTGGAACTCGCTTCCTATGGTGACCTTCGGAAGCGGGTGATAGAGAAAGTTCGCGATCGCGTAGTCGCCCTGGTGGAAATCAGACGGTTTCTGTGCATCCGAGTTCTGGATATTCAGCAGCGAGTAGCCGACAGAACTAGTGAAGCGGTCGCTCCATGTGTGATCAAGGAACGACACGAAGCCTAGCACCGGAAGCGCAAGGCCTTTAATGGGCACGCTCGAATTCGTGGGATTGTTCTGGATACCGACATCTACCGGTGCATCGTTCATGTAATTTTCAATGCCATTGCCGTAAGCAAATGCCAGTTTTGCGATATTGTTCTTTGTTAAGTTGAGATTCGACGTCAGGTCTACACCCCAGCCCACGACACTGCCACCAAGATTGACCGGGTTAGCACTCGTGTCAGTCCACCCAATCTTCCGAACAATGCCGGCCATCTGTACGTAGCCCCAGTTCCTGGCTATTCGCGCGTTTCCTGAAAGATCAGGGAAATTAAACCGTGGATGTATGTTACTTAGCTCGATACGGTCGGCGTAAACACCTTGATCACCGCTGGCACCGGGTCTCTCCAGGGCAATAGTGACGCTCCTTTTCTCGCCTCGGATCGGCATCCAGCGTACCTGCACGTTGCGGAAAAAGACCATCCCGTTCGGGCCCCAGTACTCCACAGTGTTCGGGAAGACGCTGATGTCCATGAATGGACTCCAGGTTTGTCCTGCCCCGAATTGCCCCAACTCGCCATAGGCTTGCCGTAGGCGGAAAGTTGTTTGGCCAGCGTCAACTCCGGTCCCAAATAGTTCGAATTCGAATATGGTGCTCAGGTCGCCAAGAGGAGTAGGCGTAGATGTCTTCACGCCAAAACGGGTCTGCCGCACGCTGGCATAGACATTTCCACTCGGCGCAAACTCGTTAGGGTATGACGGCAACTGGGTGGGGCGGACTACGTCGTACCAATTCGGATTTATTTGTCCGAAGTCGTATCCGGAGTCGAGCATGGCGGATCCATAGAAATTGATGCTGTCCCGTTGCTCCTTTATTTCGCCTTCCATTGGTACAGTTTTGGCTTGTGACTGTGTGACAATTGCCTCCGAGGGAACCGCAACCAGGGGCTCTGATTGTGCATCTGTCTTTTGTGCCTCGGCTGGGCTTTTTGTCAGGGTGGTAGACGGCCTCGGTGCCGCGCTCTCCAGCGCGTTGATCTCGGCCTTCACCTCTTGCATCATCTGATCTAATTGCTCGAGCTTATTTTTTAACTGTTGTATTTCTTGTTTCTGGCTGTCCTGGGACTGCGCTTGAGCGGGCTGAATACAAATGACGGAAAGGACAAATAGCAATAGCGCAGCGGAGCCGATTTGTTTCCAAGTGATCTGAAGATTTGATCTCATAAAGCTCCTGATCCCTAGAACCTGCGTGCAGATCGTTGACGGAAGTTCAGGTCAGCTTAGGTACTGTCATATCTATGGAAAGATGAGAGCAACTAGGGGAACCCCTAGGTAGGTAGATCTCGTTTGCAATGAGAGTTAACTCGCCGGACCTTGCGGTTGTTCCGTGGATCAGCGTCTAGCGCAAAAAGTTAGCCATCTAACAGGCTATTAAGTTAGATTTCTCTACGACATGACATCGGATTTAATGTACAAAGGATTTAATGTACAAAGGATTTAATGTACAAAGGATTTAATGTACAAAAGTTATGAAGGAAGGTTTCCGTATCCGCATCACGGAAGAACCTGTATCCTTACAGCGCGGCAGATTCTAGACGCATTCGGAACATGGGAAAGCGGACAAGAATAGAAGATTGGTCCTCTGCAATCGAAATTGGAGCTGACATAAACTGGTATCAAGATCGACTATGGTTTAATTCGGGTAGTTAACTGGCATCGTTTCGAGGTCAATACGTGCCAGGTCGTTTTCTTTATTATCTTCTTAATGAGATATATATATCATGAGGTAATGTGATGCTTGTCACAGTTAATACTCCGTCGCACTGGTTCAATGAACGCGAGCTTTTTTTCAGGAAGTGGCTCACAGGGGACGCTTGATGCGTCGCATTCGAGACGAGAGTCTGGCGAAAGAAACGGAGCGTCTGATGGAAAGTGTCTCCTCGAACGTCTCTCGCCCGCGTGTTCTCATCGCTGATGACCACGCGATCTTCAGTGAGACTTTGCGCGTCTACATGGAGAAGACATTTACTGTCATTGGGGTCGTTGCGGATGGCCGGGCTATGCTGCAAGAAGCCATCAAGCTCAGTCCGGATGTAATTGTTACCGATGTCGCAATGCCCCTCTTGAATGGGCTGGACGCGGCCCGAAGAATTAGAGAACATATTCCGAATGTGAGATTCGTATTTCTAACAATGCTCGACGACGCGAATCTTGCTGCCGCGGCACTTGAACTGGGACGCGTGGCCTTTATTCTAAAATCCTCCGGAGTGCCTGAACTATTCAAGGCCGTTGAGGAGGTTTTGCATGGTCGGTCCTACGTGACCCCCAAGCTGAAATCTGAAGATTGGGTCACTGCGAAGGCAAGAGCGAACCAGTTCTCCAAAAAATTGACCCAACGGCAGAGTGACTTCGTGCAGTTGTTTGCCGAGGGGAGGCCGATAAAGGAAATTGCTGCAATCCTCAACTTGAGCGAAAAGACTGTCGAATTCCATAAGCACCATATCATGGAAGCGTTCGGTCTCAAGAGCAACGCGGCGCTGGTCTTGTTTGCCTTAAAGCGAGGTTTAATTTCAGTCAATCCCGAACTTTCGTCTGTTGGGCGTCGGATCCCGGGGGCTTCTCCGGTGGTGAAAAACCGCGAAATATCCTAAGAATAAAGTTTGAGGCTTTCCACTTCAGCGGTTGCGCGTCGAAAAACCGGACACTCGAAAGAGCAATTCATTGAAGCCAGTATGGCGGCAGGCGCGTTGGGATATGTCCTCAAAGGTTATATGAGATCTCTGTAGCCACCGGAAGTGTAGGACGAAATGTCGAAGTTAATGATGACGAGATGAACTTTGTGGCGTCGGATGAGCTCAAGTCGCAGAAGTCCAGAATTCTTCTCATGTTGGCGTTGCTCAAACCTCGTACCACTGTGGAAATTCAAAAGTTGTTCTACTGCTACTGAACGACATGCTCTTGGCGCAAGCGTCTTAAATCGCCGAGACGAGTGTACGTGGTGAAGCCCGCGGAGGCGTGAAGATTGACATCGGCGTCCGTGAAAATGGTCCGTTCTACGTCTTCGGGCAGACCGCGATGTTCTTTTATCTTGCCCTTCGCCAGCTGTTTGAAGTCCGTGCAACATATTTCGGCCTGCGAGGCTTCGACAGGCTGGCAGCTACTTACATTATTTCGACAGTAACGCTTGTGCTGCTCTACCCGGCATGTCGTTGGTATCGCGCTGTAAAGGCGGCACATCCGCGTGTGGTCTTGAAATACTTGTAGCCCTCGGCTGCTGGAGTAGCTGTTAAGAGTGGCCCTTAATACAGCGCTGGCCAGAATATTTATGCAGACCTACACCGAGTAGCACTTTCCTAGCGAGTAGAGCTAAACTCTCTCTCAATCGCTCCTGATCTTCTGCGTACATTCTCTGTATGTTACCGATGAAGACCGCCTTTGAGGCGCATTCTTGAGCAGAACCGATAAGACGCCAAGCTTGGAAAAAGAACCAATCCGTACTCGAGCATTTTCTCTCCGAAGAGAAAGTTACCGCGCGACCGACTCACTGGACTAGGGATTCTCCCAGTTGCGGAAGTATAACGGGCTATTTAGTATGGCGGCTTACATAGGCAGACATACTGAACGCTCGGAGAGAACTGCATGCTCGCTAACCTAAAAAGGCTACACTTCGCGAAAGGAATCTCCCTTCTGCTTGGTCTGTTTATGCTCGCTCACGTCTCTGCATTTGGACAACGGGGGAGTACTGAAACCATCGACGCAACAGCCTTCGGCACAAGCACTCAGCTTGGAAGAAACTTCGGCGTGAAAATCATTATTTATGAATTCTCGAGCCCTGAGGACCGAGACATCCTGGTACAGGCATTCCAGCAGGGTCAGAATGACGGACTGGTAAATGCTCTTGAGAAAATGAAAAGCGTAGGCCGGATAACGATTCCCGGTACACTCGGATTCGATCTTAGCTACATCCGGGAGATCCTGACTCCCACTGGAAGAACCATCCGTTTTGTCACCAACCGCAAGATCGCTTTTGGCGAATCCTATTGGAATACCCAAACGAAGAGTTTCAATCTGACTGCCGGTGAAATTAACTTGAACGATAACGACAAGAGCAAGAGTGAAGGTGTTCTTTTCCCTGCCACGCAGCTGATCGTCAATAAAGAGGGAGAACTGCAGTTTGAGCTTAACCAGAATGCCTGGAAACTGACTAACGTCATCGAGTGGAAGTGAAAACTGCGCATCAGTGTTTGCTGTTGGAAAGGTCGTCGGATCATATGAAAGAGAACCTCGGTGACTGAGAACCTCGATCGCCTGGAAAGGTATTCAGTGGACTAGCGGCGGAGATTTGTCGTGTCTCAGAAGGAGTGTCGTGAGATCTGTGTCTATACGACCTCTCAATGCTGCGATACGGCTAGGGACATGACTATGACTGTGAAAATTCAACAACGGTTCAACACTTTCTGTGCGTTGCTCACATTGTCTTCCATCGTTCTACTGAGCTGCGCACATACGCAGGCGCAAAAGAAGAGTAAATACGTCTGCGACGAAAGTGGGCCCGAGAGCATGTGCAATGCGGCCAATACCTGCGGATCGGTGTCGTCTCCGTGCACGATTGACATTACGAGATCAGCCAGCTCTGCCAACGTAAAACCTGGTATTCCTAACGCAAAGAACAATCAATTTTTCTGCGTCAAGGCTGGTACCACAGTGGTGTGGACAAGCTCGAACAAGAACAATGGTTTCATGGTCTCGTTCGGCACCGACTCGCCGTTTGACCCCGACGACCCGATCAGAGGCGGTGGTAAGAAGCAGGTGACGACGAAAGCAGATACCCCTGGTTGCTACAAGTACGATGTGGGCGCATTCCGTTCGGGGACAGTGTATGGAATGAGCGGCGGCAGTAAGCCGGAATTAGTCATTCTGCCCTGACCTATTCAGTGGCGGCGCAAAGAAATGGTTTATTTCATTACTTTATTGATCTGAATGTGGAAATCACGTTGGGAACGGAGAAGATTATGAGCCAGTCCAAAATGTCTAGAATTGCTTATGTTGTTCTGCCAATCATCAGCCTCACATTATTCAGCACAACGATCGCCATCGCTCAGTCCACTAAGGTCGAAGGTCTGATCAAAGGCAGAAACGGGGACAAGATGATCGTGCAGACTTCGGATTCTCCGAACCTTGTTGTCGTTTTAACCGATAGCACCGACGTAGGCCAGGTGCAGGGGGTGCTCAAGGCTCGGAAGAAAGAGATGTCGATGGCTGCTCTCATTCCCGGATTGCCTGTCAAGGTAGAAGGAACCTACAACGATCAGCATCAGCTTGTGGCAGAAAAAATTAGGTTCAAGGGCAATGATCTGCAACAGGCCCAAGCCATTGATGCCGGTATGCACGAAACTAAGGTGCAAACTCAGCAGAGCAAAGAAGAGCTGGAAAAGCAAAAAGCTGCCTTGCAGCAACAGGAGGCGCAACTGACGGAACAGCAGGCCAAGATCGCCGCGAATAAGGCCTCTATTGATGCTGCTGTTGCGCGTTTCGGTCAACTGGATGATTACTACATTATGGATGAAGTGACGGTTTATTTTGCCAACGGTAAGGTCAACGTCGACCCTAAGTACAATTCTGATCTGCTGGCCCTGACTGATAAGGCGAAGGCCGTTGATGGCTACATGATCGAAGTGAAGGGCTTTGCTTCGGCTACCGGTAGTACCGCATTGAACCAAAAACTAAGCGAAGACCGTGCCAACAATGTGGCGAATATTCTCCTTCAAAAAGGGAAAGTTCCCCTCACCAGAATGCTGGCGCCGGGTGCAATGGGAGAGAGCGAACAAGTGGGCAATGCAAAGACCGTAGAAGGAGAGGCCGAGAATCGTCGCGTAGTGGTGCGTGTTCTGCAAAATAAAGCCATCGCCGGAAACCTCGAGGGTAAATAGGGGTTTTAGCACTTTCAAGGTGCCTCACTCAGAGTCGATCTAGAGTTACTGCAATCTCCAAAAAGAATTCATGGAGACTGTTAGTTTTGGCAGTATGCCAGCTGAGATTTAGCCGCTAGGCTCTGCATGTGAACGGGCAAGCCAAGATCTTTTGCGATGCTCACAACTCTTCAAGTAGATGGTTCGAGCTTGGTTGCTGGATCACAGATGAATAAGTAAGGATGACCCTGCATTCACTTCCTGAGTGCATCAACATCCCTGAGTATTCCATGAATCCATCGAGGCAAATCCGCTCCCGCATATCGATTATTGTGCTTAATCTAGTCCGAATCCACGTTCCAGGCTTGAAAACAATATTGCTATTACTCTGTTTCGCGACTCTGCTCACTCTTACTAATCGCATCATGTTGGCAACAGAGACTGCATCTCAGCATGTCGCAGCGGCGAACGCACAGCAGACGGCATCACCAGTTCTGGAGCAGGAGGCACATGGAATATCTCAGAAGGCAATTGAAGTTGCACGCTTCCGAAATTTTCCGATTACCAACTCTATGATTCTCACATGGGTCGTAGCCTTGGGCTTGATCCTGTTTGCTCAGTTTGCTACACGAAACATGCAACCGGTGCCCCTGGGGGCGCAGAATTTCCTCGAATGGATTGTCGAAGGACTGTACAGGTTTCTGGAGGGAATCATTGGTTCTCACCTGGTGGATCGGACGTTCTGGTTCTTTGCAACGATCTTCATCTTCATTCTTTCTGCCAACTGGATAGGTCTAATTCCAGGAATAGGCTCGATTGGCTGGGGGCACCAGATCTCTCAGGGCTTCAAGATAGATCAACCGTTGCTTAGAGGCTCCAATGCTGACGTCAATATGACGTTCGCGATGGCTCTCGTTTACTTTGCGTGCTGGCTTGTCTGGGCTCTTCGGGAAATCGGTCTGCGTGGATTGTTCAAGGAGATATTTGCTCCCAAAGGCGAGAGTTCTGGTCTTCTGAAGATACTGATGGCCATCGTGTTCTTCATAGCCGGTTGTCTGGAGGTTGTCTCCATCTTGTTCAGGCCAATCTCTCTAAGTTTTCGCCTCTATGGGAACGTCTATGCGGGCGAGAATCTGCTGGAGGCGATGGCCACCCTCGTTCCCGGTTTCGGCTGGCTGATAGCCATTCCGTTTTATTTCATGGAAGTGCTGATGGGGCTGGTACAAGCGCTGGTCTTCATGTTGCTAACTGCAGTTTTCACAATGCTGATCTGCCAGCATGAGGGCGAGGCCCCGAAGGCTGCGCATGCGTGAGGCATCAATCGTGTTAGACGTCCCGTGTCGGTCGCGGGAAATCGTGGGAAAGAAAGGATAACTGATATGAGCGGAAGCGTGCACGTTGGTTTGGCGGCCTTGGGGGCGGCCTTGGGCGTTGGTCTAATCGGAATGAAAGCTTCAGAAGCAGTGGGACGCAATCCTGACGCTTCCACAAAGATTCTCGTTCAATCGATTCTTGCGATCGCCTTTGCAGAAGCGATCGTATTCTACGCGCTGTTCCTGGTCAGGTAGAGCGAAGCGGTTGACGCAATGTGGCGGGATCGTCTTAAGCCACCCCGCATGAGAGGCAAAGATGAACGCACTATTTTTGGTGGCCGCGGAGAATAATGGCGGGCAGATTCAGAAGATCGCGAGTGACTTTGGCGTAGACTGGCCACATCTGCTCGCTCAGGTCATCAGCTTTTCCATCGTCTGTATTCTTCTTCAGCGATTTGCGTATAAGCCGGTCCTTAAAATACTCAACGAGAGGCGTCTGAAAATCGCGCAAGCGCACGAGGACGCAAAGAACAGTGCGGCTGAACTCGTTCAGACCGAGAACCAGCGGCGTGAAATATTGAGGCAGGCCGACGAGCAGGCAGCCAAATTAATCGAAGAAGCACGTGCCTCTGCTGCCCAGGTAAAGGCAGAGGAAACGCAGAAGGCCATAGCATCTGCACAACAGATCATTGTCAAATCGCACGAAGCTGCTGCGCAGGATTACGCGCGAATGCTCGAGGAACTGAAGCGAGAGGTTGGCCGATTGGTTGTGACAACGACTGCTAATGTCACTGGAAAGATACTTACACCGGAAGATCAGCGCCGCCTAGCCGAAGAGACAGCGAGCCGTCTGGTTGCTTAGTGGAGGCGAGTCCCATCATGATGTCGAAGCAGAAAACCGCACGTGAGGCCAGACGAATGTTCCACTTGTGTCTCGTTGACGGAAAGCTGGATGAAGGTCGTGTACGCCACGTAGTACAGGCAATCGTCAAGTCCAGGCACCGTGGTTATCTGCTGCTGCTGAGTTATTTTCATCGGCTGGTTGAGATTGACTATCTTCAGCATCTGGCCAAAGTAGAGAGCGCGACGCCAGTGTCCTCAGATTTGGAGGCGAATATTCGGAATGGGCTGATGCATATGTATGGTCCCGGAATAACTACGGTGTTCTCTCTGAAGCCGGCTTTGATAGGAGGGATGCGCATTCAAGTGGGCAGCGATGTCTACGACGGAAGCGTGCTGCGTGGCCTCGAACAGTTAAAGATGAGCTTTGGCATCGACGGCGCGAATGACAGGGACAATCAGGTTGAATCCGGCAAATCGTGAACGCGGCAACAGGTGAGAGCTATATGGCTGACTTACTGAAGGAAATTGAAGATCAGATTGCAGGCGTCAAAGCGGCGACCGCCACTGAAAACGTTGGAGTCATTCGCGAAATCGGCGACGGGGTCGCGCGGGTTGAAGGGCTTACCGATGCGATGCTCAACGAGATGCTCGACCTGGGTCATGGAATTACAGGCCTCGCCCTCAACCTGGAAGAGACAGAAGTGGGGGTCATCATTCTGGGCGACTATACACAGCTGCAAGAAGGAGACGAAGTCCGCACAACGGGCAAGTTGCTTCAAGTTCCTGTTGGCATGGGACTGCTAGGGCGCGTTGTGAATACGCTTGGAGAACCAGTAGACGGGAAAGGCCCGATTCAGAGCACCGTTGCGTATCCAGTCGAGAAGCTCGCCCCCGGCATAATTCGACGTCGTCCAGTGAGCCAGCCCGTGCAAACCGGCATTATGCCTATTGATGCAATGATTCCGATCGGGCGGGGCCAACGGGAGTTGATTATCGGCGATCGGTCGACGGGTAAGACAACGATCTGCATCGACACCATCATCAGCCAGGCTCGTCTTAACAAGGCTGCTGAAGTCAGTGGTGATAAAGACCATCGCCCTCTCTACAGCATCTATGTCGCGATTGGTCAGAAGCAGTCAAACATCGCACGGCTCATTACTGTTCTTGAAGATGCAGGAGCAATGCCATACACCATCATCCTTGCATCGCCTGCTGCGGACTCCGCCGCGAGTCAGTATCTAGCCCCGTTCGCCGGTGCTGCGATGGGCGAGTGGTTTATGGACAATGGAATGGATGCATTGATCATCTTCGATGATCTGTCCAAACATGCTGTGGCTTATCGACAGGTGTCCCTCGTGTTGAAGCGCCCCTCCGGTCGTGAAGCGTATCCGGGCGATGTGTTTTACCTGCACAGTCGATTGCTCGAACGCGCGGCGCGTGTGGGCGAACAATACGGCAACGGCTCACTCACGGCGCTACCTATCATTGAAACGCAGGCGGGTGACGTCTCTGCTTATATCCCTACCAATGTTATCTCGATCACAGATGGACAGATCTATCTGGAAACGGACCTCTTCTACCAAGGGGTCCGTCCTGCTATCTCGGTAGGTATTTCTGTGTCTCGTGTCGGATCGGCAGCACAACTTAAGGCCATGAAGCAGGTTGCGGGTCAGCTCAAGGGCGACCTCGCGCAATATAGAGATCTGGCAGCCTTCGCGCAGTTTGGATCGGACCTTGATGCTAAAACTCAAGCGCAGATCGACCGGGGCAAACGTATCGTCGAACTCTTCAAGCAACCACAATACAGCCCCATTCCCGTTGAAGTCCAGGTAGCCGTTATTTGGGCAGCGCAAAATGGCTATCTTGACGACATTGCAGTCGAGCGGGTCAAAGAATTCCAGGCGAAATGGACAGAGTTTCTCACTACGCGCAAGGCGCAACTAATTCAGAGCATCGCTAAAGAGAAAGCACTTAGTCCGCCCCTGATATCAGAACTGAAGGCGGCGGCCGATCAGTTCAAAGAGACGTGGAGATGAGCAGCCCACGCGAATTACGCCGAAGAATCCGCTCCGTTAGTGGGACTGCGCAAATCACCAAAGCTATGCAAATGGTGGCGGCATCGAAGATGCGTAAAGCTCAGCAAGGCGCTCTTGCTGGGCGGCCGTTCGTATCCCGTCTGTATCGATTTCAGCGGGAAGCCACAAGTCGGGTGGGCGATTTCATCCATCCTCTGCTCGATAAGCGCGAGATACGTAAGCGCGCAGTCATTCTTGTTGCTGCGGACAAAGGTCTTTGCGGCGCACTTAACAGTAATCTATATAGGCTGGCCGCTACATTCGATCCGCAATCGACACTATTCATCACCGCAGGTAAGAGGGCTGCACAGTTCATTGCCCGAACCCGCCGTCAGCTTGTAGCGGAGTTTACTTACGGAGATACGCCCCGATATCCCGAGGCGAGGGCAATTGCCGCGTATGCCCGCGATCTCTTTTTGAAAAAGGAAGTGGATCAGATCCAGGTTGTCGCTACGCGCTTCGTCAACACGCTAACCCAACAGGCACTCTGCCTTGAATTTCTTCCCGTCGCCGAAATTAAGGGGCTTCGTATCCCAGGCATCCGGCTAGAGGAGGAACTCGCAACCGATACCGCGGAAGCTTTGTTTGAGCCCAGCCCGGAGGCGGTCCTGAGCTATATGCTGCCGCACTATCTTGATGTTTATATTTATCAGGTTCTACTGAACGCGAAGGCGAGCGAGCAGAGTGCCCGCATGGTTTCAATGAAAAACGCTACAGATAGCGCCGAACAGCTGATCAAGGATTTGAAGCTCGAATACAACAAGATCCGGCAGGGCAATATAACCCAGGAACTGTTGGAAATAGCCGGCGGCCAGTCCGAGTGAAGGAAGTGTTAGCGGTAATCAGATGATTGCGATCAGGTGTGAAATATGAACATAGGCAAAATCGTGAAGGTACTCGGTCCTGTAGTGGATGTGGAATTCCCCGATGCACTACCTGGGATTTATAACGCACTGACGTGCGAATATTCCGTACAGAATAATCCCGTTCATTTGACCCTTGAGGTACAGCAGCACCTTGGAGATAAGTGGGTACGGACTATTTCTATGTCGGGCACCGAGGGCCTCAAACGCGGCTACGACGTAACAGACAGCGGCGGCCCCATCTCCATGCCTGTTGGAGAAGGTGTTATGGGACGCATATTCGACGTAACCGGGAATCCTGTGGACGAGCGCGGTCCGGTCAAGGCGGAAAAGTTCTACCCGATCCACCGGCCACCGCCGCCTCTCGTGGACCAGTCGACTTCTCCGCAGGTGCTTGCTACCGGTATTAAAGTGATTGATCTGGTCTGCCCGTTTTTGAAAGGCGGCAAAGTGGGCGCCTTTGGTGGTGCCGGCGTTGGAAAGACTGTCGTCATCATGGAATTGATTAACAACATTGCCAAACTCCATGGCGGCGTGTCGGTGTTCGCGGGGGTAGGCGAGCGTACGCGAGAAGGCAACGATCTCTACCATGAAATGTGCGAGGCAGGAGTAATCAAGCCAGACAACCTGGGCGAATCAAAAATCGCACTCGTGTACGGCCAGATGAATGAGCCGCCTGGTGCGCGGCTTCGCGTCGCGCTCTCCGGTCTTGCTATCACCGAGTTCTTCCGCGACGAGAAGAATCAAGATGTTCTTCTCTTTATCGATAACATCTTTCGCTTTTCTCAGGCTGGGTCTGAGGTGTCGGCTCTGCTGGGCCGAACCGCGAGCGCTGTCGGCTATCAGCCAACCCTCGCAGCCGAGATGGGAGCTCTCCAGGAACGAATTACGTCCACAAAGAAGGGCTCCATAACATCATTCCAGGCCGTGTATGTTCCGGCTGATGACTTGACCGATCCGGCGCCAGCCACAACATTTGCGCACCTCGACGCGACCATCGTACTCGAGCGCTCGATTGCCGAATTGGGTATCTATCCCGCGGTAGATCCCCTGGCTTCGACCTCCCGCGCACTCGCACCCGAAATTGTGGGGCAGGAACATTACGATGTGGCGCGAGGAGTGCAGAAGGTTCTTCAGCGGTTCAAGGATCTGCAGGACATCATCGCGATTCTGGGTATGGATGAGCTGTCACCCGAAGATAAGCTCACCGTTCTTCGCGCCCGCAAGATCCAACGCTTTCTAAGCCAACCCTTCAGTGTGGCGCAAGTATTTACAGGCCGCGAAGGCAAACAGGTTCCTGTACCTGATACCGTCCGCGCGTTCGCGGAAATCCTCGAAGGCAAACATGACGACATTCCGGAAGGCAACTTCTATATGAAGGGGACAATTGAGGAAATCAAAGAAACGTGAGAGTTTAGACATCGATCGCTGCGTGTCTCCAGCACAAGAGTGAATGAAAAGTGCCTAACATAACGAAACTCGAGATTGTGACACCGGAAGCCTTGGTTTACTCCGAAGATATAGATATGGTCACGCTGCCTAGTGTCGAGGGTCAGTTGGGCATCCTCCCGAACCATATACGTTTAATGACGCAATTGGTGCCGGGCGAATTAATAATACGCAAGAATGGCAACACAGAGTTTGTGGCCGTCGGTGAAGGTCTTGTCGAGGTCACGGCCTCGAGCGTCTCTATCGTTACTAATATGGCCATTGCAGCTGAGAAAATCGATGAAGCAGCGGTCGAAGAGGCCCGCCAGCGGGCCGCTGCCCGGCTCCGTGAGAAGATTTCTTCTGAAGAAGTAGCATCGGTCAACGCATCTTTGGCTCGTTCTCTGGTACAACTGCGGGTCAAGCGGCGCCAGCATCGATAGCGGATTAAGGGGCCAAGCTGAATTCTCCTGAGGCTCTCGGTGCTCTGAGTACATAAAGGGTTTTTCTGTAGAACATCTTTCAGAGACGTTGGAAGATCCGCTCGTGCATAAATGAATGTCAAGCGCGCAGAAGAGCATCTTTTGCCTGTCGAACTGATTCTCTGACTGTCATTTTTTGCAGTAGGAAAGCTCAGTGGGGGGCGCTAACATGTTCTCGATTCAGCTTAGGGGTAACCGTGCCGGCCGACGCTCTTTCTTACACCAAGACTCTGACAAAAGATTCCGCAGTGGCCTCCTGCGGCAGCAGTCGCCGATAACCTGCCGTTGAAAACAAGGAGAGAACTGTGCCGCATGAAGAACCGAAACGTCCCCCCTTTACATATGTTGAAGTTACCGAGCAGAAACGCCTGAACGATGCGCGTGAGAAGGGCATTCCCTGGAAGCAGTGGGGCCCATATTTAAGTGAGCGCCAGTGGGGCACAGTGCGCGAAGACTATAGCGCCGATGGCAACGCCTGGGACTATTTCACTCACGATCAATCCCGATCACGCGCTTACCGCTGGGGTGAAGATGGGCTAGCCGGATTCTCTGACGATAAGCAACAGCTTTGCTTCGCGGTGGCGCTGTGGAATGGCCATGACCCGATTCTGAAGGAACGCATGTTTGGCCTGACGAACAGCGAGTCCAACCACGGCGAAGACGTAAAGGAATATTACTTTTACATCGACAGCACTCCAACGCACTCCTACATGAAGTACCTGTACAAATATCCACAGACGGAATATCCCTATCGCGATTTGGTGGAAACGAATCGCGGGCGCTCGCGCGAGGACTTTGAATACGAACTTCTTGATACTGGCATTTTCGATGAGGATCGATATTTTGACGTCTTTGTGGAATACGCCAAGGCAGATCCGGAAGATACGCTCGTTCGGGTCTCAGTCCACAATCGAGGCCCGGAGACCGCTCAGATCCATGTGCTCCCGACATTGTGGTTTCGGAATACCTGGACCTGGGAAGAAGGCGAGCCAAAGCCCGTGCTGGTACAGGTCGATGGTGGACTCATCCATGCTTCTCATTCCAAACTTGGCGATTACAGCCTGCAGTGCGAAGACGCAGAGGAACTGCTTTTCACCGAGAATGAATCAAACGCCAGCCACCTTTGGGGACAGCCTAATCCGTCACCTTATGTGAAAGATGCCTTTCACCGATACGTAATCTCTGGCGAACACGATGCTGTAAATCCGGCGAAGACAGGAACCAAAGCTGCAGCCCATTATGTGCTTGAGGTTCCGGCCGGCGAAAGCAAGGTTGTGCGGTTGCGATTGAGCGCCAAGCCGGCGAGTGACGCATTTGACAAGTTTGATCAGGTCTTTGATAGCCGTCTCGCGGATGCCAACGAGTTTTATGAACGGATTACTCCGAAGGAATTGAGCGAGGATGAACGTCGCGTCCACCGTCAAGCGCTCGCCGGGATGTTGTGGTCCAAGCAGTACTACTATTTCGATCTCGATCGATGGCTGACCGAGCATAACGCTCATCCAATGACGGGATCCGGCACTGGCGTCTCTCGCAACTCTGATTGGTTCCACATGCTGAACAGGGACGTCATCTCTATGCCCGACAAATGGGAGTATCCCTGGTATGCGGCGTGGGATCTGGCTTTTCATACACTGGCGCTTTCCCTTGTAGACTTCGACTTTGCCAAAGAACAGCTCTTGCTGATGTTGCGGAACCTGTATGCCCATCCCAATGGGCAGATCCCGGCCTATGAGTGGAACTTTGGCGACGTGAATCCTCCGGTACATGCCTGGGCGACCATGTTCCTCTTCAGGATTGAGTCAGAACTGGGCCGCGCAGACCTGCGTTTCCTGGAACGTTCCTTCCAGGGGTTGATGCTGAATTTCAACTGGTGGGTCAACCGTAAGGATCCACAAGGGCGGAATGTGTTTGCGGGCGGATTCCTCGGGCTTGACAATATCGGTGTTTTCGATCGCAGTGCGCCATTACCCACTGGTGGGTACATGGACCAGGCCGATGGCACCGCGTGGATGGCGTTCTATTGCCTGTGCATGCTGGAAATCGCGCTCATTCTGACAGAGTACGACCCGATGTATGAGGAGATAGCCTACCGATTCCTTGAGCATTTCGCCTGGATCACTTATGCAATGGATCGTATCGGCGTGAATCATGACGAGATGTGGGATACGGCAGATGGGTTCTTCTATGATCTGCTTCATCTCCCGAATGGCGACGCCAAGCGCCTGAAGATCCGCTCGATGGTGGGACTGCTGCCACTGTGCGCTGCAGCTGTATTCGAGCCGGGCACGTTAGCGCACCATCCGAGAATAGTTGAACTGATTGAATTGTTCCGGAAGCGACATCCCGAGGTGTTGCAAAAGATCGCCATAGCAGATAACAGTTTCATCGGGTATGGCGGACGAAGGATGGTCTCAGTCTGCAACAAGGAAAAGCTGCAGCGCATTCTGGCTTACATGCTCGACGAGAACGAGTTTCTCAGTCCGTACGGCATACGCTCTTTGTCGAAGCATCATCTCGATCACCCGTTTGTGCTTAACCTCGAAGGGCAGGAATACAAAGTTCAGTACCTTCCCGCTGAGTCAAATACCGGCATGTTTGGCGGCAACTCCAACTGGCGCGGGCCGATATGGATGCCGGTAAATGGTCTGATCATACGCGGGCTGCTGGCGATGTATCCCTTCTATGGCGACGACTTCAAGGTTGAATGTCCGACCGGCTCAGGAAATTACCTGACGCTATTCGAGGTAGCGAAAGAGATCAGCCGCCGGTTGTCGAGCATCTTTCTCCGTGATGCCAATGGGCAACGTCCGGTCTATGGAGGAGCAAAGAAATTTCAGGAAGATCCTTACTGGCGGGATTACATTCTGTACTACGAGTATTTCCATGGCGAGAATGGTGCCGGGCTGGGCGCCAGCCATCAGACCGGGTGGACGGGGCTGATCGCTCGGACTCTTGATCTGTCCGCGCGCCTGAAGCCGGAAGAAATACTGAAGACAAACAAAAGTGTGTTGGCTGAGATGACTCGAGCGCAAGTTGCGGGACAAAGGGGGCAGGAGTAGAGGCCGGGATCGCCAGCGACTCAGCGCATCACAGAAGAACCGATCCAATAGGTGCCGATTGCGCATTGGCATCGTAAGGCCTCTGCCCTTTGTGCATCCGGTCTCCGACGATCGACGTATATCCTCTATGATCCGCGCGAGATCTTCGTTTTGTGATCCGATCGAATACTAGGCATTGCCTATTGGTCGTCGTCGACTGGTGTCCAGGATTTATCAGGGTTGAAGAGTTCCATCCTCTTAAACTCGTCCAGAGTAGTGGAACCAAAATCCTTTTGATATACGACTCCATCGTTGCTGATCATGAAGGTCTTCACTCCAGTAACGCGATACTCGGCGGGGGCAGCAACAAGCGCGAAGCCCCCGATCATCACGCCCTCGACCACATAGTTCATTTCACCCAACGGAGCGGCGGGTCCTTGCCCCTTCAGAATCTTGAAGAAATAGCCGTGATACGGCTCTGCTCTGCTGGTGTATCCCTGTTCGATCGCAAGGGCAATCTTTTCGCCGATCGGGCCCTCCCAGGTGCCATCAGCGTTTTGCCATGCCAGGCCATCCTGCTTGCCGGGTGTGCTGATGATCCGCTGAGCGTACTGGTTTACGGCGTAACCCTCGCGTTTCTGGAAGGCATATTCCTGCTGCGCTTCTACGTATCCGCGGCAGATTTGAATGGCGTCGAGTTCATTGGCACCGATGCGGCGGTATAAGAGTTCCTGCCGACCTGCCTTGCTGTCGAAGTACCATTTGCCACTTCTCTTCACAATTGGCACAGGGAACGGCCATTCTTCATTGCCCACGAGGAGGAATGCGCGGTTCCCGCTCTTCGGATCTACGGAGATGCTTTCTTTTTCGTGCGCCTCGGCAGCGAAATCAGCGGCACGCTTGCCGGTCCTGCGCGATTTCTCCGGTGAAATACGATGTCTTGCCGTTGGGACCAAATATCTGCATGAGTCCGAGCCTCATCGAACTTGCCCGGCCGCGCGACAAGCGCATCGGCTGCCTGCTGCGGGGTGTCAAAGCCTTTGGCGGCTGCGTCGAGCCAGCGGCAGTAGTCGCAGTTTCAGTCGCTGGATTGCTGGGCAGCGAGAAGAAAAGGCACGGACAAACATATCGCAAGGCTACTGACCGCCGCAATCCAAAGAACTTCGGACAGATCTCGATTCGCAGATGTCCATTTCATTTCTGTTCTCCTCGATCTAATTCCCGCCGCCTGTCACCGCCCCCGCCGCGACCGCCGCCGCCACCGCGAGCTCCCATGCTGGAGGCACCACGGCTGCTGCTGGCGCGTGCGCTCGATCCGTTGAAGCCTCCTCCGGACCGCCGCCGCCGCCGAAAGCGTCCCGGTTTCCGCCACCACTCCCGCCGCGTGAAACGATCCCGGCTCCCGATTGCGTCCGCTCCGCTCTCCGACCGACTCCCTGGCCCGATTGCTTGCGCCCGCCCCACCGGCGCGATTGCCGACCACCGGCACCCCGCCCGCACGATCGCCCCCGCCTGCACCGCCGGCGCGATTGCTCGGCTAGATTGCCACCCTGCCGCCCAACCTGTTGCCGTGCACCAGCTTGGCGATTGCCGAAGGAATCTCCGCGAGCCGCGCCACCAAACCGGTCCGCTGTAGCCCGATCCCTATATGGGGCACCGCCTCGGTGTTGCGGGTTGTGCTGCCACCTGTTGCCACCGGCGCCACCAGCGTTGCCTGCACCGCCGACTCCACCCACGCCGCCAACTCCACCTGCACCGCCGACTCCACCGGCACGCCAACTCCGCCGGCACCACCCACTCCACCGGCGCCGCCAACTCCGCCGGCGCCGCCCCGTGAGGGCAATTGCGATGCCCGGTTGCCGCCGTTAACACGTTGCGGCCGTTAATGTTCGTATTTCGGTTGAAATTGTTGTTGCGGTTAATGGTGATGTCGTTGTTACCACCCCAGCCGCATCCATAGCCCCAACCGCCACCGCCCCAGAACGCACCCATGGCAACGCCAATGCCAAAAGAGATCGCCATGCCTGCCGCGTAGTATCCCGGCGGGGGATAGTAAATCGGGGGATAAGGATACACGGGCGGCCCATACACCACCGTTGGATTGTAGGAAGGCACATACATGACTTGCGGATTTGCCTGTTCAATGATGATCACGCTCTTGCTTTCGATGACCTTGGTTTCCACTTTCTGTTGCTCGGTCGATTTCAGATTGCCGGTACCTTGGGCCTTTTTGCGCATCCGCTGCACGGCTTCCATCAGTCGTTTTGCTGCGCAAGGAACGCATTGCCGAGATCGGTGGTCCACTGGATGTCATCTGCAAGGCGCTTGACCACGTCAGGCAGGGCGGCGAGGGCCTGTACGCTTGGGTCCCAGGGCTGCTTTGCCACGGCATCGGCGAGCGCCTTGTCCTTCAGCCCTGGGTTCTTCGTAAGCCATTGCTGGAGCTGGATGATTTCGAGAGGATACGTGGATGCGGCGAGAGTCTGGGCCAGCATCGGGTCGGGATAGAGAGCAATAGGTGCTACAAGAGCGTCTAATTGATCGGATGGAATCTTAGCAGGCTGTTCCTGTGCCGCTGGTGCCTGCCCCTGTGCTGCTTGCGTCTGTTCTGGCCGAGACGACGGCATACTTGCCATGGAGTCGCCCGGCACGAGGGTAATTGTGCATATCATCACCAGCAGACGTCGAATTCCTGTAATCAGTATTTTGGGTTTAGGATTCACGACTACATACCCTCCGCGTTCTTAGGGAATCCAGATGGATTCCTGCCGTTGCGCTGGTGATTCTAGATCGCTCCGCTTCTCCGCGCATCTGTCGAAATAAACAGGTGCCGGGTTCAAAAGCCGATGGATAGAGTTGCTTGGTTTTGTCCGCGTAGATATCCAGCGAGCGGTTCAGTTTAAGAATCGATGTGAGCGAACAGCCCACAGATTTTGTGTACCCCTGTTCTAAATTGACAGTTGGCAATCTGGCGTAACAGCTCCTCTTTCCAAAGGAGTTCTGGAAATGCCAGGCGTTGAGAATTCCGATACACGGTTGATCCAATAGACCCAGGCGGAAAGTCGGGGTGAGGAGTGACGGGGCATCTCTTAGGAAACTCATTGTCCACCAATCAGAACGGTGGCTTTTCATAAGACCGGATGGTGGGAACGCGGAGCGGCATCAGGGAACAACGCCGAACTCGTAAGATACGGCAAGGATCCCATGGTTCGCGCATAGGCGCATTGTGGTCGAGTATTAGACCTCTGTCAGATCTAACAGGCGACATTTGCCATCGATGGCTTTAAGCTTTTGTTGTTTCACGCTGACGAAGCAGTTCGGGACCATACAGAGCAGGCACTCGAAAAAAAGAATGGCGTTTCAACTAAACGATGACCGAGCTAGTCGCGATACCTTTTTTGCAAACTGCGATCGGCATCACCAATAACGGAACACTCGCTATTCTTTCCGAAAGTTCGTTAAG
This sequence comes from Terriglobales bacterium, assembly GCA_963738095.1. Classification (GTDB taxonomy): domain Bacteria; phylum Acidobacteriota; class Terriglobia; order Terriglobales; family Acidobacteriaceae; genus Alloacidobacterium. The sequence continues at coordinate 75,678 of CAVTVL010000014.1, read as the reverse complement.
TTTGCTCGCAGCAGGCGCCTGAACAAGCAGACTGGGTGATTGCTAAACCTCCTTTCTGGAGAAACAGATGAGACGAACGCTCTTCTGTGTGGCGCTCATAGTATCGCTGTTCTGCTTCTGGAAAGCTGCGCGCGTGAACGCCGCAGGAACTGATAAGCAGCAGACCAGCGCTCCCAAGAAGACCAGCCAGCCCGACCCCGCCGATTTTGTCGGCTCAGAAACCTGCGCGGGCTGCCACGAAGACATTGGCAAGAAATTCGCGGAGAATCCTCATTCGCGCCTGGCGCTTATGCATGGAGGCAAAGGAGTGACATGCGAAAGCTGCCATGGACCTGGCAGAGAGCATGTGGAGGGAGGCGGCGATGTAGAGAAAATCTTCCGGTTTAGCAAAGCCACGCCAAAGGCAACGGAGGAAAAATGCCTGGAATGTCACGCTGCGGCACATCCCAATTTTGAGCGCTCTGCACACGGCGATGCAGGCGTAAGTTGCACGAGTTGCCACAGCGTTCACAAATTTGAAGACGAGACCAGCCTTCTCAAGGCTTCGCAACCGAAGCTTTGCTATACCTGCCACACCGATGTAAAGCCGGCTTTTTCGCAGCCCTTTCATCACAAGGTGGATGAAGGGTTGATAAATTGCAGCGATTGTCACGACCCACACGGCACATTCAAGGATAAGGGGCTGCGCAGTAGCGTCGCGGGCGATGCCGTCTGCGTGAAATGTCACACAGAAACAGCCGGTCCGTTCGTCTACGAGCATCAGCCGATCAAGACCGATGGCTGTACGTTTTGCCACTCCCCGCATGGATCGCCGAATCCTCGTCTGCTTACGCGCAACAACGTGAATTCTCTATGTCTGCAATGCCATTCAGCTTCGATGAACTTTACCGCGCCTGGTGTTCCGTCGTTTCATAACCAGGCAAAGCAGTATCCGGCCTGCACGGTTTGTCACGTGCAGATTCACGGCTCGAATGCCGATAGCGTGTACTTTAGATGAGCGTGGCCACCATAATGAGCAAGCACTCATTCATCCCGGCCCCGGTGAAGTTACGACATGGAGTTTTTGTCGTTGTTTTCTGCATGGCCATTGTTCACGCCGCGTGTGCCCAGGACGCCCCAGCAGCCCAAACACCCCCAGCAGCCCAAACACCCCCAACAGCTCCAGCAGCCGCACAAGAGTCTCAGCAACAACCGAAACCAAGTGAAAAGATCTATCACGGTTATGTTGTGCACCAGTCGGTCGATCTCGGAGGTCATATTGCGGAACACTCCGGCAGCGACCCCACCTACGCCACTCTGGTCAATATCGCATCCGGAGCGCGCATTCTTGACCAGTCCCTCACGATGCACGCCGTCGATCCTGCGCATGCGATCTTCTTTGATCAGCTTTCGACCAACAGCTTTGGCTATGGCGGCGACGCGATTAACGTCACGTACCTAAACATGTCGAAGGGGCGCATTTATGACTTTCGTGGAAGCTATCGGCGCTATCGTCAATATTTTGACTACGATCTGCTTGCCAATCCGCTGATTCCACCTGAGTCGAATCCGTTCGTTCCAGCTCTTTTCTCACCGCACCTTTACAACACGGTGCGACAGATTACCGATCTCAACCTGACTCTGGCTCCCTTGTCGAAGGTGAGCGTGCGCTTTGGCTACAACCACAACATCAACCAGGGGCCATCGTATAGCACGGTTCATCTCGGGACGGATGCCCTGCTTTCTCAAAATTGGCGCAATTCTACAGATAATTGGATTGGAGGAGTCGACTGGAAGCCGGACCCAAAGACGACTTTCAGCTATGACCAGTTCATTACTCATTACAAAGGGGATACGAGCTGGCGACTTAGCGGCTTAAATTACACACTCTCGAATGGCAGGCCCGTCAGTCTGGGGGTCAATCAATCTTCAGTATGGGGCTCTCCCTGCTCCAGCCCATTCAATCCTGATGGAACCGTGAATCCAGCATGCCAGGGGTTTCTTGCCTACACTCGTTTCGCACCCACACGAACTCTTTACCCAACCGAGCAGGCGCGTTTCCAGACTTCAGCGATTCATAACTTCACATTAAATGGACGTCTGCTCTACAACGGTTCAAACAGTACTCTCGCTAACTACAATGAATTTTTCAACGGCTTGGATACCCCTTCACTGCGCCAATCGGTCGAGACGGGGAATGCCCGCGTGCAGCGTGTGAACGTCAACGGGGATATCGCTGCTGTATGGCAGATCACACCCAAAATTTCGGCTTCGGATGTCTATGACTTTTGGTATTTCCGTATACCAGGTATCAACAGCTTCTCAACGACGAGCTATAACGGAACATCGTTGCTGCAGCCGCCGGGAGCTGCAACGACGACGACATCGACTGACTATCAGGCGCTTAATCAGAAAACGAAGGCCAACACGTTTGTGACGGCGTGGGATGTGACGCCAAAAGCTCGCATTTCCGTTGGCTATCGCTATCGAAGCAGAATCATTACAGACTCTGCCGGGGACTTCATCCCCATCCATGAAAACTGGGGACTCTTTGGCGCTGCTCTGAGGCCTACCCCTGAGTTGCGAATCAACTTCAATTTCGATGGTATGTACGCTGACAATGCGTTCACTCGCATCAGCCCTCGTCAACTACAGCACTATAGAGCGCGGGCTACCTATCAGCCGCATCCATGGCTCACGGTGTCGGGGGCTGTCAACATCTACGAAGCACGCAACAACGTGGAGACTGTGAATCACCTCGAACATAATCGCGATTTCTCGTTCGGCACAACGATCGCTCCAAGTGAGAAATGGTCGCTGAACCTGAGCTATGCCTATGACAGTGTGTACTCGACCACAATCGAGTGCTACCCATCTACGCCACCCCCGCCCGGGGCTGAAACTGCACCGCCAGTCTGCACTGCAGCCAGCACGCCGTACCAAAGCAATGGTTACTACAATGCGCCGATGCAGTTTGGTTCGATCGGTTTCACTTTCTCGCCGGTTAAGCGGGTGCATGCAAATGCGGGGTATCGCATGAGCGATGTGAATGGCACATCCGAAATGATCAATATTCGCCAAGTGCCGGGCTCACTACAGTCGCAGTACCAATCGCCCTACGCGGGACTGTACATACAAATGGCGCCGAACTGGACTTGGAAAGCCGATTACAACTACTACGGCTACGGCGAAGGCACGCCCATCGGGCCAACGCTTCCGCGAAGTTTTCGAGGAAATGTATACACTCTCGCAGTCAACTATGCTTTTTAAGATTGTCAACCGTTAACTTGGAGGAGCTAATGAATATGCTGAAATATGTCACTCGCGTCGGTGTCGTAAGCCTGCTTGCAGTAAGCACCTTAAGCTTTGCTCAGAAAACGGGTGCGGACACTTATAAAGCCAAATGCCAAAGTTGCCATGGGGCTGATGGTACTGGCAATACTCCCGCGGGCAAATCGATGAAGGTAGTGTCCTTCAGTGCGCCGGATATTGTGAATGCCTCAGATGCCGATCTCATCGCGGACACAAAAAATGGGAAAGGCAAGATGCCCTCGTACTCAGGCAAACTTACGGACGACCAAATAAAAGATGTCGTCGCTCACATCCGTACGCTGCAAAAGAAATAGAAGCAAAGCGATGACTCAATCTGGAGGATTCAGAGCGAATCGGCTTAGGCCGCTTGTCTTTCTTGCGCACAACCCACTCAGCTTGATTGGAGTCGGACTTACAACCGCGTCGGCTCTGACTCTAATCGGCTTCTGGGTAGTCGACGTGTTTGGCCACGGCGGCTCAGCAAATCCTTATGTTGGTATTGTTTTTGACCTTTGCTTACCTGCTCTTTTTGTCCTGGGGCTAATCATCATTCCAATTGGTATGTGGCTGAGGAGACGCCGGCTGAAGGCAACGGGCCAGCTGCCATCCAACTATCCCCAAGTTGACTTTGCGAATCCTCTTATCCGCCGTTCCTTGAACTTCGTCGTTCTCGTAACATTTATCAATTTCGTGGTCGTAGGCACCGCAAGTTTTCGCGGCGTTGCGCAGATGGACAAGCCGTCGTTCTGCGGCCAGTCCTGCCACGTCATGGCGCCAGAGTGGAACGCTTATCACGTATCGTCCCATGCGAATGTAGCCTGTACGGAATGCCACGTCGCTTCGGGGATGTCAGGTTATGTGAGTGCAAAGCTAAACGGAACGCGGCAGCTTGTGCACTTGGTATTGGGCAGCTATCCTCGCCCCATCATGGCAGAGGGCAAGGTGCCTCCTGCTAATGCCACGTGCCTGCACTGTCACAATCCGGGAAAGTACATCGGCGACAAGCTTGTGGTGAAGACTTCCTTTGGCGATGACGAAAACAACTCAGTCACACGTTCTCTCGTTCTGGTCCATGTTGGGGGCCAAGACCCGTCTGGTAAATTAACTGGAATCCATGGCGCGCATCTTGGTCATATCGAATTCATTGCCACAGACAATACAAATCAGACGATTCCCTGGGTAGCCAGGATAAATGACAACGGCTCTGTAGTCGAGTACGTGTCGTCGGACACGAAGACGCCCGAAAGCGGCCAAAAGCGTGTGATGAATTGCATCGACTGTCATAACAGGGCCGCGCATTCGTTTGACACTCCACAGAATGCGGTGAATACGGCGATGGCCCGTGGGCGGCTCAGCACTTCTTTGCCTTTCCTGCACAAAGAGGGCCTTGCTCTGATCAAAGCCGAGTATGCTTCGCAAGCGGATGCCGAGTCAAAGATCACGGCCGGCCTCGAAGACTTCTATCGCTCTCAGCATCCGGATGCGTGGAGCCAGAAGCGTCCTCAAATCGATGAAGCGGCGAAAGTGCTGAGCACAATTTATGGTGAGAATGTGTTCCCCTTCATGAAGGTTACCTGGGGTACCCATCCGAATAACATAGGACATAATGACTATCCTGGCTGTTTTCGTTGTCACGATGGAAGCCACAATACCAAGGATGGAAAGAGCATCAATAATGACTGCTCCACATGCCATAATCTGGTGGCTGTCGATGAAATGAATCCGAAACAACTTATGGATCTCGGTATCCAATGAAGCTATCGCGATCACGTCAATCACATACGGATAAACAGTGGCATCCCGTCGGTGCACTTTTAGGTCGCCTTCTGTGGTCTCACTGATCACCCTCCATCGTCGCTCCAACACTTCCATCAACTTGCCAACGCCATGTTTACGCATAATGCACGAGTAGGGCATTGACCAGTTCATGAGCTCGACGATCACAGTATGTTGCAATTCGAGTGTTCCGCTCTGTTATTTCTGACAGACGACATACGCCACTGACGGTCTTAGAGTTGTCATATCTTGCCGGCGGGCGGAGGAGTGTGATGTATGGCAACTGCGGCACCTGTCGAAAGAGCAAATAATGCCTTAAGTGCATATGGCGTGGCCAGAGCGACGGTGCCTGGCAGGCCATTGAGTACTGAAGAATTGCGCAAGACTCATGCGTACTGGCGCGCCTGCACCTACCTGATGCTGGGCATGATCTATCTGCAGGACAATCCTCTACTGAAAAAACCGCTGAAACCAGAGCACATAAAGAATCGGCTTCTTGGACACTGGGGTTCAAGTCCAGGTCTGGCTTTCACCTATATTCACCTGAATCGACTCATCAAAAAGTATGACCTGGACATGATCTTTCTTGCCGGACCAGGGCATGGAGCACCTGGGGTGCTCGCGCCGGTTTATTTAGAAGGGTCTTATTCTGAAATTTATACCGATAAATGCGAAGACGAAGAGGGCATGCGCGAATTCTTTAAGCAGTTCTCTTTTCCAGGTGGCATTGGAAGCCACTGCACGCCGGAAACGCCTGGATCGATCCATGAAGGAGGCGAACTTGGCTACGTGCTCTCACATGCGTGCGGAGCAGCGTTTGATAATCCCGACCTGATCGTTGCCGCTGTAGTGGGCGACGGCGAGTCAGAAACGGGCCCTCTGGCAACTTCCTGGCACATCAACAAATTCATGAATCCAGTCCGCGACGGCGCTGTACTGCCGATACTCCATTTGAACGGCTACAAGATTAATAACCCCACTCTGCTCGCCCGTATCAGCCACGAGGAGTTGGAAGACTTATTCCGCGGCTACGGCTGGACGCCTTACTTCGTAGAAGGTTCTGACCCTGAAAGCATGCATCAGGCGATGGCGGTGACGATCGAACACTGCGTCTCCGAAATCAGAGAGCAACAGAAAGCTGCTCGTGAGAAGGGCCTGGCTGAGCGTGTTCGCTGGCCGATGATCATATTGCGATCACCGAAGGGATGGACCGCTCCTAAGGAAGTGGATGGTCACAGGCTGGAGGGATTCTGGCGGGCACACCAGGTGCCGATGGCTGATGTGAAAAAGAATCCGCAGCGGCTTCAGGAACTCGAGAACTGGATGCGTTCTTATAAGCCGGAAGAACTCTTTGATCCTAAAGGAACGCTGATTGCTGAACTAAAGAGCTTGCGCCTACTGGTACGCGTCGTATGGGCGCGAACCCGCACGCTAACGGCGGGAGTCTGAAGCGAGCTCTGCGTCTTCCAGACTTCAGGAATTATGCGTTCGCGTTTGAAAAGCCAGGGACAGTTGAAGCAGAGAACGCGCGGCCACTAGGTGCCCTGCTTCGCGATGTGATGAAACTGAACATGAAGAATTTCCGCGTCTTCGGCCCAGACGAAAATACATCGAATAAGTTGAATGACATTTATGAAGTCAGCAAAAAATTCTGGATTGCCGAGTACTTCCCGGAAGATGCAGACGGCGGAGAACTGGCGCCTGACGGCCGTGTCATCGAGATGCTGAGCGAGCACACCGTTGAAGGCATGCTTGAAGGGTACTTGCTTACGGGGCGTCATGGTTTTATCTCATCCTATGAAGCTTTTATTCATGTCATCGATTCAATGTTTAATCAGCATGCGAAGTGGCTGTCCATCTGTAACCATCTATCGTGGCGTAAAAAGGTCGCCTCGTTAAACATATTTGTCACATCGACAGTGTGGCGGCAGGATCACAATGGCTTTACGCATCAGGATCCCGGTTTCTTGGACGTGGTTGTCAACAAGAGCTCCAGTGTCACACGTATTTACATGCCGCCGGACGTCAATTCGCTTTTGTCGGTTGCCAACCACTGCCTGCGGAGCGAGAACTATGTCAACGTCATAGTCTGCGATAAACAAATGCACATGCAATACATGGACATGGACGCAGCCGTCACCCATTGCACCAAGGGTATCGGAATGTGGGACTGGGCATGCAATGATCAGGGGAGCGAACCGGATGTGGTGATGGCATCAGCCGGTGACATACCAACCCAGGAAACACTGGCGGCGATCACGCTGTTGCGGCAGGAATTTCCTGATCTGAAAATTCGTTACATTAATGTAGTGGATCTATTTAAGTTGCAGCCGAGCAAAGATCATCCGCACGGTTTGTCGGATGGGGATTTTGATTCGTTATTCACCGTAGACAAGCCAATCATATTTAACTTCCACGGATACCCATGGCTCATCCACCGCCTGGCATACAGCCGAAAAAATCATAGCAACATGCACGTGCGTGGATATAAGGAACAGGGCAACATCAATACACCGCTCGAGCTTGCGATCGAAAACGAGATTGATCGCTTCAGCCTGGCGATGGACGCGATTAAGCGCGTACCGAGGCTGCAGCAAATAGGCGCCCACGCCAAGGAGAAATTTCAGAATGAGCAAATTGCATGCCGGAATTATGCATTCGAGCACGGAATTGATAAGCCGGATGTCGCTGGCTGGAAGTGGCCTTACTAGAAACGCGGTTCTCCTGGTTGCGGTGGCGGCAGAGACAGTTAATGCTGGTCGAACGTCATAGCGCTCGAATAAAGGCAACATGTCTTGATGCCATCGATGAACTTACTTGTGCCAAACTCGGGTGTTTCTATTCTCAAATCCAACTTAGATATATCCGTGCGTTTCTCGCCAGCATAGGTGGTGCGGATGCAGTTGCCCTGATTAGCGGTCACTATGCGTGTGATGCGGAGAGGTTAAGACAATGAGCGCAAAGAGCGTGACGGAGTCTGGAGTAAGGATAGGGCAGCAGGACGTAGCGAAACTCCTCAGGCAGTATGGATGCGGCCCGGTTCAGTTCATTGGAAATGACGGGTTGTATGACCGGCATCTCCACTTTGACAACGTCCTGGACGAAGAGAAGATGGGTCCGCGCGAGCATTTTGAGGCTGCTGCGCGGTCTATCCGCGATGTGCTTTCGCAGCAGTGGGTTCTTACAGAGAAGACATACGAACGCGAGAATACTAAACGCGTTTACTACTTATCAATGGAGTTTCTCCTGGGTCGCTCGCTGACAAATAATATCGCTAATCTTTTACTCAGCCCGATTGTGGGACAGACAGCGAGAGTCAAGAAGATTGATTTCTTCTCCGTGCAGGAGCAGGAGCCCGATGCCGGACTGGGAAATGGGGGACTCGGTCGGCTGGCTGCATGCTTCCTTGATTCCATGGCCACTCTGCAGCTGCCAGCAATAGGCTATGGTCTGCGCTACGAGTACGGCATCTTCAGGCAGGTGATCGAGGACGGCTGGCAGAAGGAACAGCCGGACAACTGGCTGCGTGCGCCAGATCCATGGGAGGTCGTACGCCCGCATGAAAAGGTAGAGATCAAGCTGAATTGTTCTTTCGAGTTGCACGATGGAGCGTTGCGGGCTGTGCCTGGCAGACCTTCAATCTTGTATGGCATACCTTTCGATCGGCCGGTTGTGGGTTATGGCGGAAAAACGATCAACACATTGCGGCTCTGGGCAGCCGGCCAGCGCCGGATTACTTCGATTTTCAGAAGTTCAGCAGCGGCGATTTTGTCGGCGCACTCACCGAAACGCTCGCTGCCGAATCGCTGACGCGAGTGTTGTATCCCGACGATAGCACCAGCAGGGGCAAGGCCTGCGCTTGGTACAGGAATACTTTCTCGTCGCCTGTTCCCTGGCCGATCTGGTGCGGCGTTTCCGGCGGAGCAACTCCGATTGGAACACTCTGCCCGACAAGGCTCGCCATCCAGTTGAATGATACGCATCCGACGCTCGCCGTCCCGGAGCTGATGCGTATCCTGTTGGACGAGCAGCACCTCGGATGGGACGAGGCATGGGATATTACGCAGAGGACCCTCGCGTACACAAACCACACGCTGCTGCCCGAAGCACTGGAGAAATGGCCTGTTGCCTGGTTCGAGATGATCATGCCTCGTCATCTGGAAATCATCTATGAAATCAATCGCCGCTTTCTGAGTGCGGTCAGAGAGCGTATCCCGGGAGATGAAGGGCGCATCGGTCGCGTGAGCCTGATCGAAGATGGTCCCAGCGCAATGTTCGCATGGCCAATCTGGCGATTGTTGGATCGCACAGCACCAATGGCGTCGCGGCCATTCACTCCGAACTGCTTCGCACGATGACGGTTAAGGATCTGGCCGAGATGTTTCCTGAACGCTTCAATAACAAGACCAACGGCGTCACCCCGCAGACGCTGGCTGCTGCTCTGCAATCCGGCGCTGCCAGCACCATCACCGAAGCTATCGGCGACGGCTGGATTACCGACCTCAGCCAATTAAGAGGCTCGAGCCGCTCGCCGACGACAGAGTTTTCGCGACGCCTTCCTCAAGGCCAAGCACGAGGCCAAGACACAGTTCGCCGACTGGCTGAAGGCCACGACCGGGCAGTCCGTCGATCCCGACACCATCTTTGATTGTCAGGTGAAAGCGCATTCACGAATACAAGCGGCAACTCCTGAATGCGCTGCGAATCGTCGTACTGTACAACCGGCTGCGCGAAAATCCGAATCTCGAGATGCAGCCGCGCACATTCCTCTTTGCCGGCAAAGGCTGCACCCGCCTATCAGCTGGCAAAGCTCATCATCAAGTTCATCAACAATCTGGCAGGAACCATCGACGGCGATCCCGCCGATTCGAGGACGAATCAAAGTACTTTTTCTACCCGAATACTGCGTTTCTCAGGCCGAGCGACTTGATCCCGCGCACGGATGTATCGAATCAGATTTCGACTGCCGGATACGAAGCCAGCGGCACGAGCAACATGAAATTCATGATGAACGGCGCGCTGACCATCGGCACGCGAGACGGCGCGACCATCGAGATGGCCGAGGAAGCAGGCGAAGAAAACTTCTTCCTGTTTGGCCTGACCGCCGAGCAGGTGGCCAAAGCCGCGGCTGGTACAGCCCGCTGTGGCACTACGAGAATGAACCGGAAACGCGCGCGGCGCTCGACATGATCTTCTCCGATTATTTCAGCCGCAACGAACCAGGTGTCTTCGAGCCCTTGCGCGAAACACTCCTGACAGGCGGGGACTCACTACATGCACCTTGCCGATCTCAAATCCTATCTTGAAGCGGATCAGCGCCTCTGCTGCTCTGTATGCCGATCCCGAAGCCTGGGCGCGCAAAGGCAATCCTGAATGTTGCAGGCTCCGGGAAATTTTCGAGCGACCGCACCATCGCCGACTATGCCTCGGAAATCTGGAACGTGAAGCCGTGTCCGAGTCCATAGTGGAAGTGGAATGACCACTGGATCAAGCCTGGACGTCTGCTGACGTGCGTTCATGAGGGCAATTCGATGCAAATAACCGCAATGCAACCGGAGAAGATTAAAGGTCAAGTAAATCTCTTCCGACTATGAACCTGCGGCCAGAGCGCTCCGCTCGGTGCGACGCCGGCATGGCAGACGGCGTCAACTTCAGCGTCTATTCGCGCGACGCCACGGGTGTGGAACTGCTGCTTTTCAACCGCGAGGACGATCCCGCAGCCGGCGCGTGCGATTCCTCTCGATCCAGTTACTCAACCGCACCTATCATTACTGGCATGTCTTTGTTCCGGGTGTGCAGGCCGGCAGATCTATGGCTATCGTGTTCGCGGGCCCATTTGATCCATCGCACGTGGGATGCGCTTTGACAACCGCCAAAGTTCTGCTCGATCCCTATGGGCGCGCCGTCGTCGTTCCGCGGAATTACTCCCGCGACGCGCGCACAGACCAGGGCGAGACATACGGCACACGGCGATGAAGAGCGTCGTCGTCGATCCTCGCGCCGTATGATTGGGAGGGCGACACGCCTCTTCACCGCCCCTGCTCGCGGACCATCATCTACGAGATGCACGTGAGCGGTTTCACCAGCCATCCCAGTTCAGGCGTCCGCGAAGAGATGCGCGGCACCTATCGCGGGCCTATTCGAGAAAATCCCGTATCTGCAGGATCTCGGCATCACGGCTGTCGAACTTCTTCCGGTATTTCAGTTCGATGCCCAGGACTGTCCCGCCGGGTTGGTCAATTACTGGGGCTATGCACCCGTCTCCTTCTTTGCACCGCATCAGGCTACAGCTCCCGCCGGGATCCGCTGGGTCCCGTCAACGAGTTTCGCGACATGGTGAAGGCGCTCCACCGGGCAGGGAATCGAGGTCATCCTGGATGTTGTCTTCAATCACACCGCCGAGGGCGACGACAACGGGCCGACGCTCTGCTTTCGCGGCTTCGACAACAACGCCTACTACATTCTGGAACAGGACCGATCGCGCTACGCCAATTTCAGCGGCACCGGAAATACGCTCAACGCCAATCATCCGATTGTGCGGCGCATGATTGTCGACAGCCTCCGCTATTGGGTGGAGGAGATGCATGTGGATGGCTTTCGTTTCGATCTTGCATCGATTCTGGCGCGCGATTCGAGCGGGAATGCTGCTGGCGAATCCGCCGGTCCTCTGGGATATCGAGTCCGATCCGGTGCTTGCCGGAACGAAGCTGATTGCCGAGGCTTGGGATGCGGCGGGACTCTATCAGGTGGGCAGTTTTGTCGGCGATAGTTGGCGGGAATGGAATGGCCGCTTTCGCGACGACGTCCGCAGTTTCTTCCGCGGCGATGAAGGCACCGTGCGCATTTTGCCGACCGCCTGCTGGGCAGCCCGCGAGATCTATCGGATACAAGCAACGCGAAGCGGAACAGAGTGTGAATTTCGTCACCTGTCACGATGGATTCACGCTCAACGATCTGGTCTCCTACAATCACAAGCACAACGAGGCGAACGGCGAAGACAATCGCGACGGCGCGAGACGACAATCGAAGCTGGAACTGCGGAGTCGAGGGCCCCACGGATGACCCGGCAATCGAGAGCCTCCGAAACCGTCAGGTGAAGAACTTCCTGACGGCGACGCTGCTCTCTCTGGGGCTGCCGATGTTCCTGATGGGTGATGAAGTCCGGCGAACGCAGCTCGGCAACAACAACGCCTACTGCCAGGATTCTGAGACCAATTGGTTCGACTGGTCGCTGCTCGAAGAGCACGAGGATGTACATCGGTTCGTGAAACTGCTCATCGAGAGAAGGCTGCTGCGGGACGCCGGTGCTGAGCGTCAGCGAATGACACTTACCGAGTTGATCGCCAAAGGCGTAAAGGGCTGGCATGGAACCAAGCTTGATCAACCGGACTGGAACAGCTATTCACACAGCATTGCATTCAGCGCCGAGTTGGCAAAGGAAAATGCGCTCCTGCACTTCATCTTCAATGCATATTGGGAAACTCTCGATTTCGAATTGCCTCACGTGGCCGATGGGCAGCGAACCTCATGGCGAAGATGGATCGATACTGCTCTGCCTGCACCACGGGACATTGTGCCGTGGCAGGAATCACCCTCTGTTGCTGGACAGACATATCCGGTAGGACCGCGGTCTGTAGTTGTTCTCTGGACACGCAATGGAGACAGCCGGTTTGCGTCTTAGCGAGCATTCAGCACAGGCGGTTCGCCGCGAGCGGCCACAAGTGCGTATCTGCCTATCCCATACTGATGCCGGACGAGACTGTTATTTCTACCAGTTTGCTGCCGAGCCACAGAAGCATATCTTTAGCTGCGTCAAGCAGTTGTTTGGTGACTATGCTCTGAGCTTTTCGAACTTACTGTTGTGAAAGTTTTATTGTTTGTGAGTGCCTTCCTCAGGGTGCGTCAACGAGGAGCGTTTCAATGCAGACAGCGTGTGGGCCTTACCTCAATCGGTCGGTCGCGCCAGATTCAAAGCAACGGGTGCCGGCGACTTTATTGGCGAAGAGCGCGTTCTCGAGCTTAGTCGCGCTTGGATTCTTTCTATTCATCACGCTTGTTGGGTGCGCAAAGGAAACCCCACAGGTCAAGGCCGCTCCTCCCGACGTCACAGTGGCGAACGTTACCCAGCAGAACGTGCCCATCTACGAGCGAGTGGGTGGCGCAGCTGAACGGCCCGGTGAACGCCGACATCACGCCGAAGGTCCAGGGCTACCTGCTGCAGCAGAATTACCAGAACGGCTACTTCGTCAAGAAGGGCCAGCTGCTGTTTGAGCTCGACCCGCGGCAGTACGAGGCTGCACTGGATCAGGCCAAGGCCCAGGTCGCGCATCGCGGAAGCCAATCTTGCTAAGCAACCAACGATGTCCATCGCGACACGCCTCTGGCGGCGCAGAAGCGCGATCCCGCAGAAGCAGATCTCGATACCGATCTGCCAACCAGGCGGCCATGAAGCGCAGGTGCAAGCAGCGAAGGCGAACCTGGCGAATGCCGAACTGAATCTCGGCTGGACCAAAGTCTATTCGCCGATCGACGGCATCGCCGGCGTGTCCACCTCGCAGGTCGGCGATCTGGTCGGCACCACCACCAAGATGGCCACGGTTTCGCAGGTGAATCCCATCTGGGCCTACTTCAACATCAGCGAGAGCCGACTTTCTCAAATTGCGCCAAAGGTGAACGCATTCATCACTGGCAAGTCCAGCAGGGATCCACGCCAGAGCATACCGGTCGAGTTCATCCAGGCCAACGACGAACCTTATCCCGCGCAAGGGAAGCATCATCTACGTCAACCGCCAGGTCGGCACCGGAACCGGCACCATTCAGATGGCCGCCGCGTTTCCCAACCACGACGCACTCTTCGTCCCGGCGGCTTCGGACGCGTCCGGATCCAGACAGGTGATAACGAGAACGCGCTGCTGGTTCCGCAACCCGCCGTAATCGAAGTGCAGTCGCAGTACCAGGTCATTGTGGTCACGCCCGAGAACAAGGCAGTGTTTCGCCCGGTCAAGGTGGGAGATCGCGTCGGGCCGAACTGGATCATCACCGAGGGACTGAAGCCGGGCGAGAAAGTTGTGGTCGAAGGCACTCAGAAGGTACAGCATGTTCGCTGCCGCGGCGCCTGAGTTGGCAAAGGAAGGCATTCCCGTGATGCCAAGCCGTACGTGCCAGCCCGCCGGCAGCGGCAGGGAGCAACTGACCATGTCGAAATTCTTTATCAATCGGCCCATCGTCGCCATGGTCATTTCCATCCTGATGGTGCTGGTCGGCGTGGTTGCGATCCTTAGTCTGCCGACGGCGCAGTTTCCCAATATTGCCGACCCCATGATCCAGGTGAAGGCGACGTATCCCGGCGCCGACGCCACACCATTGCCGAGTCCGTTGCCACGCCGATCGAGCAGCAGATGTCGGGCGTCAGCGGCATGAACTACATGTACTCGCTGAGCGCCAGCTCGGGCGGCGGCATGACGCTGTATGTCGACTTCCAGCTCGGCACCGACATCAACACCGACCAGATTCTGGCGCAGATGCGGCAGCGGGCAGGCGAACTCGCAGCTGCCCTCCGAGGTGACCCAGCAAGGCGTGATCGTGCAGCCGGGAACCACGGCGCCGTTCATGCTGCTCGATCTCTACTCGCCGAACGGCACCTACGACAACATCTTCCTCGCCAACTACGCCACCATCAACTTGCAGTATGCGCTGACGCGCATTGCCGGGGTGTCGGACAGGTCCAGATCTTCGGCGCCGGCCCCTATGCCATGCGCATCTGGGTGAATCCCGACACGCTGGCCAACCTGGGCGTGACCGTGTCCGACATCACCAACGCGGTGCAAGGCGCAGAACAAGGTTAATCCCGCCGGACAGATTGGCGGCGAGCCCGTTCCTCACGGCCAGCAATTCACCTACAACGTGCGCGCACCGGGCCGCCTGCCTACGGCCGAGGAGTTCGAGCAAATTGTCGTCCGCGCCCAGCCCGACGGCTCCATCCTGCGCCTGAAAGATGTGGCTCGCGTGGAACTGGGATCGCAATATTACTCGTATCACGCGCGCTTGGGAGTGGCACGGAGTCAGGGAAGCCCGCGCAGCCCGCGGCGCTGATCGCGCTCTACCTCACGCCGGGCAGCAACGCGCTGCAGACGCGCGCCAACGTCCTCAAGATGATGGAGGAGGCCAAGACGCAGATTTCCCGCAGGGCCTCGACTACACTGTCGCGCTCGATACGACGCTGGCCGTCAGCGCCGGCATCGACGAAATTTACAAGACGCTGGGCGAAGCCCTGGTCCTGGTCATCTTCGTGGTCTACATCTTCCTGCAAGGCTGGCGCGCCACGCTGATTCCGCTGCTCGCGGTTCCGGTCTCGCTGATTGGAACCTTCGTCGTCTTTCCGATGCTCGGCTTCTCCATCAACACCCTCTCGCTGTTTGGACTTGGTGCTTGGCCATTGGACTGGTCGTCGACGATGCCATCGTCGTGGTGGAGGCCGTGGAACACCATATCGAGCAGGGGCATGACGCCGCACGACGCCGCCGTCAAAGCGATGGAAGAAGTCTCCGGCCCGGTCATCGCCATCGCGCTGATCCTGGCCGCCGTGTTCATCCCGACGGCCTTCGTTCCCGGCATTACCGGCCAGCTCTATAAGCAGTTCGCGGTTACCATCGCGATTTCGGTGCTGTTCTCGGCGTTTAACGCACTCACGCTCAGCCCGGCGCTTTCGGCCATGCTGCTGCGGCCGAAGAAAGAAGCGCGCGGGCCCCTGGGCGCGTTCTTCCGCTGGTTCAACAGTGTCTTCGGGCGCGCCACCGACGGCTACGTGAACGTGTGCAGCACCTGATCCACAAGGCCGGCCTCGCCTTTCTCCTGCTTGCCATGCTGACCGTGGGCGCGGCTTCTTCGGCAAGCAGATCCCAGGAGCTTTCTGCCCGATGAAGACCAGGGCTACCTCTACGCCGGCTTGCAGTTGCCCGACGCCTCGTCGCTGCAGCGCTCCTCGGAAGCCGCGCGGCAGGTCGAGAAAGTCATCATGGACACGCCCGGCGTTGCAGTATGTCAGCTCGGTCATGGGCTACAGCATGTTGAGCGGCGTCAACGCTACCTACAGCTCGTTCTTCTTCATCTCGCTTCAAGCCGTGGGAAGAACGCAAGACCCCGGAGACAAGCTACGACGGCATCAAAGCCCATCTGCAGCGCGGCCTCTCGCAAGTCCCGGCAGGATTGCGTTTTCATTCCCGCCGCCCGCTATCCCGGGCGTAGGAACGTCGGGAGGCGCCACCTTCATTCTGGAAGACCGGTCGGGCAGCGGCATCGAGTTCCTCGCCAAGAACACGCAGCTGTTTATGGCCGAAGCTCCGCAAACGCCCGGAGTTGGCCGGCGTGATGATCAACGGCCCTGTTCGGCGTCCCCCAGGTCGGAGTGAACGTGGACAACGCCAAGGCGATGACGCAGCAGATCCCGCTGAGCGACCTGTACCAGACTGTGCAGACGTTCATGGGCGGCTCGCTGGTGAACTTCTTCAACCGCTTTGGACTGCAGTGGCAGGTGTATGTGCAGGCCGACGGCGACTTTCGAACCAAGGCAGAAAATCTCGGCAAGTTTTATGTCAGGAATGTCTCGGGCGACATGGTCCCCCTGAGCACGCTGACCAGTACCTATCCGCGCAGCGGCGCTGAGTTCGTCATGCGCTACAACCTGTTCAATTGCGTGCAGATCAATGCCTCGGCGGCGCCCGGCTACAGCTCCGGTCAGGTCATGGCGGCGTTGGAGGATGTCTTCAATAAGACGATGCCCAGCCAGATGGGTTTCGACTACTGGGGCATGTCGTACCAGGAGCAAAAGGCCGCGCAAGGCGTCTCGCCCGCCGTTATCTTCGGTCTGGCGTTCTTTGTTGTCTTCCTTATCATGGCGGCGCAATATGAAAGCTGGACGCTGCCTTTCAGCGTGCTGCTGGGCGTGCCGATCGCTGTATTCGGGGCTTTCGTCGCGCTCTACTTCCGCCAGTCTCGACAATGACGTGTACGCGCAGATTGGACTGGTCATGCTGATCGGGCTGTCGGCGAAGAACGCCATTCTCATCGTGGAATTCGCCAAGATGGAGTACGACAAAGGCAAGCCGCTTATCGAAGCCTCTCTGACCGGCGCAAGGCTTACGACTTGCGACCAATCCTGATGACGGCCTTCGCCTTCATTCTGGGCTGCGTGCCGCTGTGGATAGCGACCGGCGCCGGCGGCATTTCGCGTCAGGTGCTGGGAACCGTGGTCATCGGCGGCATGCTCGCGGCCTCGGTACTGGCCATCTTCTTCATCCCCGTCTCGTTTGAAGTTGTAGAGCGCCTGTCGTCGTGGGGCAAAAAAGAATCGCCGCCATCTGCGTTGCCAGCCGTCTCGCACACGGAGGGAGACTAGCCATGATCGCCCGGCATCGGCTCATCGCAATCACCCTGTTTCTTACCGGATGCACCGTCGGGCCAAATTATAAGCGCCCAACGATTGCCGCTCCCGACGCCTACCGCGGTCTCGCCCCGGATGGCGCGCCGCAAACCACTGTATCCTTTGCCGATGAAAAGTGGTGGACCGTCTTTGAAGATCCACAGCTACAGGCGCTGATCCATAAGGCAATCGCGCAAAACTATGACGTTAGGATCGCAGCGGCTCGCGTGTTGCAGGCGCAAGCCGTGGTAGGCATTACTCGCGCGGATCAGTTTCCGTCCATTTACGGTGGTGCAAGCGCATCCAACACGCAACTTCCCCAGACAAAAACCTTACCGACTACCAATACCAGCGCAAACCAGGTGAATCTATCGCTAGCCTGGGAACTCGACTTCTGGGGAAAGTATCGTAGAGCTACTGAATCGGCACGCGCCAGCCTTTTGGCTACGGAATGGGGACAGAAAGCCGTGATCTGGAGCCTGGTGAGTAATGTGGCCTCCGCGTATTTCCAACTGCTCGAACTGGACTCGGAAATGGAAATCTCACGCCGCACGCTCACATCACGCAAGGATTCCTTGCGGCTCGTAGAGATACGCGAACAGGGTGGCACGACTTCCATGCTGGACGTTCGCCAGTCCGAGCAACTGGTCTACACGGCGGCGGCGAGCATCCCCGATCTCGAGCGTCGCATCGAGCAGCAGGAAAACTTCATCAGTATTTTGTTGGGTGACAATCCAGAACCGATTACTCGTGGAAAGCCTCTGGTCGAAAACAAATTTCCACCGACGGTGCCTGCCGGGCTTCCTTCGTCGCTTTTGGAACGCCGGCCCGACCTGCAATCTGCCGAGCAGCAACTAGTGGCAGCCAATGCGCAAATCGGAGTAGCGAAGGCAGATTTTTATCCTCAAATTACCCTGACGGCAATCGCCGGCTACCAGAGCTCAGCGCTTACGAGTCTGTTTACCGGGCCAGCTGGCTTGTGGAGTTTCGGCGGACAACTGGCTCAACCTATTTTTACCGCGGGAAAAATCCGCTCTAACGTCAAACGGACCGAGGCGCAACAGCAGGAAGCAGTCTTGTTCTATCAGCAATCCATTCAGCAGGCCTTCCGTGAAGTTTCTGACTCACTGGTCGGTTACCGGAAAGATCAGGAGTTCCGGGAGCAGCAGGCTTTGCTGACTGTGGCAGCACAAGATACGGTTCGGCTTGCAAATGTTCGCTATGATGGCGGCGTCACCAGCTATCTCGAAGTCCTGGACAGCGACACACGTTACTTCAATGCTCAAATAGCCTTGGCGCAGGCACAGCTCAATGAGCGATTAGCGATAGTGCAGCTTTATAACGCTCTTGGCGGCGGTTGGCAGGTTTAACTCGGGGGACGTGTGTTGAGTTTGGACTAGCTAATACCGAAACAAGCCGGTGTACTGGATAGTTGCTGTCTCGACACTCGAATGGCGTGTGAAATCTAAAGCGCTATCTATAGAATTGCGCGATGAAGAAGCCGATTCTCAGTATTTGCGTTGTGCTCATCCTCTGGCTGGTACTGCAGGCAGGCGCTACTTCGTCCGCAATGGCCCAACGGCAGGCCGCCGCCCCAACAAACGATCAATCTGCAAGTGAACAGGAAATTCCCGAGGCAGAAGTCACACCGGTTGGCCAGGTAGTGGTGGATGGCCGTCCGGTGCTCACGGTCTATGAGCAGGTTGCCAATCTTACTCCTGAAGCTCGCGCACAAGGAATTGAAAAGCGCATCGTTGCGCTCGCCAGAGAAACAAGCACTCCAGCAGAATCCGTGCGGATTCGACAGCGTGACGCCTGGACCGACATTTTGGCCGATGACACTGTGATTATGGCCGTCACGGAGGCAGATGCGAGAGCGACTGGCAAGAGCCGCCAACTGCTCGCCTTGGAGGATGCAGAGAGCATCCGTCGGACCATCCAGACTTACCGGGAAGAACACAGTTGGAGGATGATACTGCGTGCAATCCTCAAGACCGCTCTGGTCATGCTTGTTTTGTTCGTAGCGCTCTGGCTTGTCCGGCGGTGCCGGTTGTTTTTTCGGCTTCGCATTGATGAACGGATTCAGAAAAGCGAAAAACTCAAAGAGAAGTCCACTTGGCATCTCTCTATCGCCTACGTCGGCCCGATGATCCTGGCTATAGGAACCTTCCTGCGATGGTTACTCATCCTTGCTCTACTCGAAGCCACTTTAACGATTACCCTGAGCTTCTACTCCTCAACTCGTGAAATATCACTTACGGTGACCCGGTGGTTATTTACACAGCTGGAAATGCTGGGCGAGTCTGTAGTGAACTACCTGCCGAATCTGTTAGTCGTCGCGGTGATTGTGATAGTTACCAACTATGCTATCCGGTTAGTGCGGCTGATTTTTAGTCAGATTCGTAAGGGTGATGTGAAGATCCCCGGCTTCTATACGGATTGGGCTGACCCGACGGCGAAGCTGATACGGATGTTGCTTCTCGTCCTCGCTTTGATCGCTGCATTTCCGTATCTTCCCGGAGCCACAAGTCCTGCATTCCGAGGCATCTCCATCTTTGTCGGTCTGTTGCTGTCATTGGGTTCTTCTTCGGCTGTTGCCAGCGCTATCGCCGGAGTGATCCTGACCTACATGCGTTCGTTCCTGGTAGGAGATTGGGTTCAGATCGGCGACACCATGGGAGAAGTGATCGAAAGAACTCTGCTGGTGACCCGTCTTCTCACGCCGAAGGCGGAGGTCATTACAATCCCCAACTCTACTGTTATGAGCGGTTCCGTAAAGAACTATAGTACTGAGGCAAAGAAAGCTGGCGTGATCTTTTACACCGCCGTAACCATCAGCTTCGACGTACCTTGGCGGACCGTTCATCAATTACTCATCAGCGCAGCGCTGACGACGGAACACGTGTTGCAGCAACCAACTCCGTTCGTACTGCAGAGGTCGCTGGATGACTTCTATGTGACTTACGAGCTAAATGCCTATACCGATACTCCCCGCGAAGTGCTGAACATCTATTCAAATCTTCATCGGAACATTCAGGATAAGTTCAATGATGCCGGCGTTGAGATTTGTTCTCCGCACTTCTCCTCGTTGCGGGACGGGAACACGATTGCGATTCCCGAGCAATACATCAAATTTAACTACAAAGCGCCTGCTTTTAGAATGAATCTGGTGGATGTCGAGAACAACGGTGCTCATCGAGAGACTTCAATTGCCGACTTATCGCCCACTAACGAATCCCCAACCCGATGAGAATCTATCTCATTATGTGATCGTCACTGTCGTTTTTGACAGTATTCAGGCAGCAATTCGCTCACTAGCCTTAATTGATTCGCAGAAATCTGCCTCCGTGATTCGCAATTTTGCGAAAGATCAAGCGGCGCAGACCTCCCAAAAGGTGAGCAATCTATGGCGGAAAAAGAGAATGATGATGGAGAGGATAAGTAATAAGGAGTACATGAAAGAACTTCGACGACTCCAAGCGGAACTTTGCAAGCTTCAGGAATGGGTCAAATACAAGAAACTTCGCGCCATTATCGTCTTTGAGGGGCGCGATGCCGCAGGTAAGGGCGGGACTATACGAGCCATGACCGAACGGGTGAGCCCACGCGTGTTCAGGGTGGTAGCGCTGCCTGCCCCATCTGACCGCGAAAAGACCCAGATGTTCATGCAGCGCTACATCGAGCGTTTTCCCGCTGGCGGTGAGATCGTAATCTTTGATCGCAGTTGGTATAACCGAGCCGGTGTGGAGTTTGTGATGGGCTTCTGTAGCAAAGATCAACATCGCGACTTTCCTTGAGCAATGCCCTCAGATAGAAAAGTACATCGTGGATGCTGGAATCATTCTCATCAAGTACTGGCTGGAAGTGGGTGCTGATGAGCAGGAACGGCGATTCAAGGCACGGATCGCTGATCCGCTGCGCCAATGGAAGCTGAGCCCGATGGATCTCGGGTCGTTCAGCCGCTGGTATGACTATTCAATGGCGCGGGACGCCATGCTCAAGGCAACCGACAGCAAGCATGCTCCCTGGTTTGTCGTTCGTTCCGATGACAAGAAAAAGGCACGGCTTAACTGTATCTCGCATTTCCTGAGCATGATCCCTTATGGAAAAGTTCCGCGGGAAAAAGTGAAGCTGCCACCCCGAGACAACCGCAAACGATATGACGATCAAGCCCCGATGAAGAAGGCGCATTTCATTCCCGAGATTTATTGACACTACTCGTATAGAATGTTCATGTCTCGCGGCTCAATCTGCTGGATCAGTGCGGCTCGGCACGGTGCCTTTGAGGAGAAAATGAATGTCTCGGCGCGCCATATCTCGGTTTCTTCCTATCAGCGACTGGCTGCCTGACTGCACACCAAAAACCATACGGACCGACGTGATCGCAGGCATTGCGCTTGCAGGATTGTTAGTGCCGGAAGGAATGGCTTATGCAGGCATTGCCGGAGTCCCGCCTCAGATGGGCCTGTATGCCGCGATGGCGGGAATGTTTGTCTATGCACTCTTTGGAACTTCCCGCCAGCTTGCGGTTACGTCCACATCGTCATCGGCAGCAATGCTGGCTGCTCTCGTGGCTCCGATTGTTGTTGGTGACCCCGCGCGGTATGTGGTCCTCGCTTCAGGTGCTGCGATTGCAGCGGGCATCATCTTCCTGGTGGGCGGTCTGCTCAAACTGGGAGCTGTTTCGGAGTTCATTTCCAAGCCGGTTCTCAAGGGCTTTGTCTTCGGACTCGCGCTCACCATCATGGTGAAGCAGGCGCACAAGCTCACTGGCATCTCTTCCGGGCAGGGAAATTTCTTTCATTTAGTGTGGCATGTGATCACTTCACTGAATGAGCTGAGTCCGTGGACGTGTGCAGTCGGAGCAATCGCGATTGCCGTCATGTTCCTTCTGGGCGCATTTGCTCCTCGAGTGCCGTCGGCTTTAGTGGTGCTGGTACTCGGTGTTTTATCCGTCTCCTGGTTCGGCCTGAAACAGCATCACGTTGAGGTCGTCGGTACGATTCAAGCTGGAATGCCCTCGCTGAGCCTGCCCGAGGATCGGGGAAGACCAGCTGGCGGATGTATTTGTAGGCGCCATCGGAATAGTACTCGTGCTTACCGCCGAATCTCTCGCTGCCGGTCGAACGTTTGCCGCAAAGCATAAGTATGAGATCAATCCCAACCAGGAACTCTGCGCCATGGGAGCGGCAAACATCGCATCGGGTTGTTCGGCGGGATCATCGTGGGCGGGGGCATGTCGGGCACGGCTGCTAATGATAGCGGAGGGGCCCGTACTCAGCTTTCCACTATCACGTCGTCGATTTTTGTTGGTCTCACGCTGGCTTACCTGCTGCCTCTTATAGCAATCTTCCCGAGGCTGTTCTTGGGGCGATTGTTGTCCACGCCGTCGCACATCTGGCCGACGTGATACGCTGAAGCATTATGCTAAGCTTCGCAGCGGAAGTCTCTGGGGAGCATTGATCGCCCTGTTCGGCGTTCTGCAGATGGGAATTCTTAAGGGGCTGATTTTCGCGGTCGCTCTAACGCTGGTGGCCGTGATGCGAAAACTCAGCGCTCCACAGGATTCCGTGCTGGGCAGGCTGGCGGGTTCCCGGAACTTTTGTCGATGTCGATCGTCATCCGGAGGCTGAGCAAATTCCGCATCTCCTGATCTTTCGGCCAAATGGCATGCTGTTTTTCGCAAATGCCAATCGCATTCGCAACCATCTCCGCGAACTCACTAAGCAGTCGCTGGCATGTCCTCCACGCGGTTCTGATCAACCTAGAAGCTTCTCCGGAAATCGATGTGACCAGCCTTGAAATGCTGGAGCAACTGCAGAGTGAATTGGAGGAGTCGGGTATTACGCTCTACTTTGCGCGTGTCGCAGATCGGGTTCGCGATCTTTTCGATCGCAGCGGATTTACCGAACGCGTTGAGTCGAATCGGGTCTTTCCCGGGGTCGATTCAGCCGTCAACGCATTTCTCAAAGACGATGCTCACCCAGAGAAGCGTGAGCAAATACATGCTTGAAACCCAGGCGAAATCCGGGAAACGTCTCCTCATCCCATGGAGAAGATTTTCCGAAGAGCTTATATCTTCAACGCCGGTTGGGGCGACCCGACTGTAGTCCTCGCATTGACTTACAAGTTCTGATGGATCGTCCGCCACTGTCAAGACTGACAGTTCCCAATAACGATTTCAGCACTTTAGCATGAGCGCAGATCTGCGAAAACGTTTAAGCCTGATAGTGGAGACGTCGACGTGGCCGCAATAACCTTCATAGATCGGAGATTGCAAATGAAGAAGATTTCATTTATTTGGACGGCAATATTGCTCACAATCGCGAGCACGGCATTCGCTCAGGATGTTCGCTACAACTTTGATAAGGGCACCGATTTTTCCAAGTTCAAGACTTACAAATGGGTCGCTATCAAGGGCGCGACTCCGGTGGACGATATCATGGATAAACAAATCAAGGAAGGAATCGATGCTCAGCTAGCCACAAAAGGTCTGAGCAAGGTTGAGGGCGATGATGCCAATCTTTTCATAGGCTATCAAGCGGCGATTGGCACTGAAAAGCAATTCACGTCTTTCGATTCTGGTTGGGGATATGGGCCGGGATGGTACGGACGCGGCTGGTATGGGGGTGGAGGTGGGACGACCACAGGCCAAACCTCGACCATTTATAATGGGCAACTCGCTGTGGATATGTATGACTCGACAGCCCATGACCTTGTCTGGCGAGGAGTGGTGAGCAAGACTCTCGATCCGAAAGCGAAGCCGGAGAAGCGCCAGAAGAATCTTACTAAAGCACTTACAAAGCTCTTTAAGAATTACCCGCCACAGGCGAAATAGCTGCTGTATACAGGAGAACGACGCTTAGCTTCCGGGAAAATTGGATAAGAAGCGAAGGGTCTATTGGCACGCCTCGGTGAGGCATAACGGGATTTCGCGAGTTCTCGCGTCGAAACTGCAGCGGGAAGCTCGTGCTCCTGGCTTACTTGGCTAGGAGCCTCGAGTCCTGTAGTTAACCGCAGGGGTGTGTTTCAATGCGTTCCGCACTTCGTAGTTGAATATCGTTGAAAATTGCCCGCGGTTGTTGTCGTATTCCTGCGGGCACACTTCTTGGCGCCATTCATCGGCTGATTAAAACTGGCAATCTCTACATATTTACGCGTGAATTCTTCCAGGATATGATGGCGCGTCTTTTCCGGACCGGGCCGACTCCGTTTTCATCCCGCAACCAGTCGTGGCTATGTAGACAGCTTCAGTAGCACTGACATTTATTGTTGGAGTGGTGATGAGGGTATCGAAGCCTGTTCTGTTGGCTTGTAGCTCGTACCTGCCGGGGCTATCAGAAGAAAACTGAACCGCCCCACTTTGTCAGAAGTGATCGAGGTAGTGAAACTGTTGGCCATGTTGATGAGACGAACGACCACGTTCGGCAAAGTACTGTCGACTGTATTCGTATAAAATCAATGCATTAGCGATTCTCGCGGCCCAGGGGAAACGAAAGAAATCCAAACTAGTGCATTCAGAGTTCCTCTGCGGCTATTTGTCTCGAAATCTTTTGCATGCCACAGGAAATCGGACATAAATACCCAAATTGCTGTGTCCTTGGTACCGTTACATACGTCTTTACCCTCAGCGGAGATCTATCTCGCTGAAGGTTTGATTAGCACTTCTTTCTTCTCCACAACGTATTGGGCTCCGTGGTAAGAAGTTTCATTGGAGACTCCCTTGGCAACTCCTGGGGAACACCGTATCAGATGTTACCTTGGGTGGCCTTTTCGGCTGTCTTTCAGGCAACTTTACGCAAAGAGAAACGGGGGCGGGAGAAGAAGCGCCCTATTGCTGATAGCAGCAGCATCAGCTTTTCTGCTGCCACAATTGACCGGCGCCGCTCCTCTACAAGAGGTTCGGCGCGTACTTATTGTCAATACTTACAGCCCGCTTTCTTCTCCTGGAGTTGCTCTGATGGACCAGGCTATTGTTCCCGGGCTCGAGAAAGCTCCTTACCAGATCGAACTCTACAATGAAGATCTGGAGGCGGCATTGTTTCCGGATGAAGCTTCCCAGCGCGACTTCCGAGAGTGGTTTATCCGCAGGTATCGTGATCGCAAGCTCGACGTAATCATTGCCGTCGGGCCGGATCCTCTCAGGCTCCTGGTGGAAATACACGAAAAGGTCTTTCCAAACATCCCGATCATTTTCTGTGGAAGCACCGAAGAGATGCTGGATGAATGGAAACTGGACTCTCACTTTACCGGAGTGTGGGGCGAAGCCTCGCCTGACAAAACTCTGGAAGCGGCGCTCCGCTTGCAGCCGTCTACCAGGCATGTAGTCGTCGTCGGCGGTGTTTCGCCCTATGATCGGAAACTAGAGTCAATAACCAGGCAGAGCCTGCAGAAGTACGAATCAAAGCTTGATTTTACGTATCTTACCGATCTGGATATGCCCACGCTGCTCGACCGGTTGCGGCACCTTCCGAGTAACACAATCGTCTATCACACTTCCATCATGCAGGATGCAGCCGGTTCTCGCTTCATTGATGCAAGCCAGTCAGTTCCGTTGATTGTGAGTGCCGTGAATGCGCCTGTTTACGTTGTGGACGATGTTGGTATCGGCACCGGAACAGTGGGCGGCAATGTATTGAATTTTGCCGCCCAGGGCCAGGCTGCGGCAACGATGGCCGTGAGAGCGCTCAATGGGGAGAACCCTCAGAACATTCCTATCGTAAAGAGCGCGAACGTCTACATGTTCGACTGGCGCGCCCTGCGGCGCTGGGGACTGAAAGAAGGCAATCTGCCGCCCGGCAGTGTCGTCCTTTACCGACAGCCAACAATCTGGGAAGCCTATCGGAGGTACGTCGTTGCCGGCATTGCACTCATCGTGGTGGAGGCTCTGCTGATTTTGGGTCTGTTGTGGCAGCGTGCTCGGCGCAGAAGGGTGGAGAACGAGTTAGCTATCAGCAACGACCGCCTTCGCCTGGCTGTTGAAGTCGGAAGGTCCGTAGCGTGGGATTGGGACCTTAAGAGCGGACAAGGCCAGAGGTTCGGTGACCTGAAAACAATCTTCGGAATACCAGCCGACTCTTATGCCGGTGAGATTGAAGACTTTAGGCGCAATATACACCCGGCTGATCGAGCGATGGTATCGAGCGTGGTTGCAGATGCCAGACAGAAACGGAAACCATACGCAGCGGAATTCCGCGTCGTGCAACCCGACGGAAGTGTGTGCTGGATAACAGCCAGGGGGAAATTCTTCTACGCAGACCACGACGACGCTGTGCGGATGCTCGGCATGGCAGTGGACATTACCGAGCGCAAGGAGATGGAAGAGGCCTTGAAGAAGTCCGAAGAGAAGTTCTCCAAAGCGTTCCAAGAAAGCCCTTTGGGCCTCACCCTGATCCGCGCGAAGGACTATCGTTTCCTTGATGTGAACGAGACGTTCGAACAGCTGACGGGCTGGCACAGGGACGAAGTGATCGGAAAGGCTCCATTTGACATCGGCCTCTGGGAAAATCCCTACGAAAGAGTGGAATTTGTGAAGCAACTGCTCGCCGAAGGCTCCATTCGGAACTACGAGGTTCAAATTCGATGCAGGGACGGTACAAAAAGAATGGGCCTGGGCTCAGCAGAACTCATCGAGATCGACAACGAACAGTGCATACTCTCAGTGGTTGCGGACATTACTGAGCGCAAACGGATCGAAGAGAAGCTTCATGCAAGCGAGGAAAAACTTGCAGGCATTGTCGCTTCGGCGATGGACGCCATCGTCGCGGTCGATGAGGAGCAATGGATTGTACTATTCAATCCGGCGGCAGAAAAAATGTTCGGCTGCGCCGTGGACGTAGCCAGCGGAAGCTCTATAAAACGTTTCATTCCCCAACGGTTCCACTCTGAATACGACAAACACATACGTCGCTTTGGTATTTCTGGTGTTGCGATGGGTGCGCTGGGCCCACTATGGGGGGTTCGAGCAAATGGCCAGGAGTTTCCAATCGAGGCATCGATTTCCCAGGTAGAAGCCAATGGAAGAAAGTTATTCACCGTTATCATTCGAGATATTACTGAACGCAAAATGGCGGAGGAAGCCCTCATTAGCTTGAGTGGACGACTGATTGAGGCGCAGGAGGAAGAACGCGCGCGGATTGCTCGTGAGATCCATGATGACTACAATCAACGGCTGGCTGTGCTTGCCATCGATCTGGAAGAACTAGCTGAGAACATCGGGCATTCCGATGCAGAGGTAGGTCAGCGTTTACACGAACTTTGGAATCGTGTCTGTGAACTTGGTGCCGACTTACATGTTTTGTCCCACCGCCTGCATTCCTCCACGCTCGAAAGCCTGGGACTTGTTGCCGGAGTGAGAGCCTTCTGTGAAGAGTTTACGGATCAACAGGAAATAAACGTCGATTTTACATACGATAATGTTCCCCCTGGCATTTCAGGAGATGCGGCACTCTGTCTTTTTCGCATTCTTCAGGAGGGCCTGCGTAACGTTAAGAAGCACAGCGGTGCCGACCGGGCTGAGGTTCGGCTGGAGGTGGTACGCAGAACGCTCCATCTCTCAATTTCCGATCGTGGGAGGGGCTTTGACCCCAAACAGCATTCAAGCCAAAGTGGCATCGGTATCCGGAGCATGGAAGAACGTTTACGACTGTTAGGAGGGAACCTCCAAATTTACGCGCGGCCTATGGAAGGCACTAGAATTGACGCGTGGCTGCCGTTTACTATTGCCGGTCACGAAGCAAGTTAACAATCAAGTTTGGCAGTGTGTCAGTAGACGAGCTATGCGGGATCGAAACCCTTCTACAAGCACCCACGAGTTCTCTTTGCGGATGACCACAGCGTTGTGACCGAAGGGCTTCGTTCGCCACTGAGAAAAGCTTTGAAATAGCGGGACTTATTCAGGACGGTCGACAGTTGGTGGTAGAGGCGCCCAGGCTGAAGCCAGACGTGATCGTTCTGGATGTTCCGTGCCCTTCCTGACCGGTCTGGAGATCATCTCATAGAGGTGTTCAGCGGGAAGAACCATTCGTAGTGTTTTTTGTCGGCACTCAAGCCAGCGTCACCCGATTTCCTCCCAATTTAAGCGATTGAGAAGGTCTGTCAATTCTGCTAGGTGGCAGAATCAGTAATTATATTTAGCATTACAGCTTCAAACTGCTGGTTCGGAACTTAGCTGACGGATGGGGCCTAGAAATATCATCCTCGAGCCTCCGGGTTCCGGGAAAGAGAGGGGGATCTTGGGGCGGCCACGGATTCTTCTCGCAGACGACCATCATCCTGTGATCGACCGCATTTTGTCCCTTTTACAGCCTCACTTCGAAGTGATCGGGACGGTGAATGATGGAGAGACCCTGGTTAACGAAGCACAGAGGCTTCAACCCGATGTGATTGTATTGGATATCGGTATGCCAATCCTCACCGGAATTGAGGCGGCACATGAACTCCATGAGGCTGGATCACAGGCCAAGCTTGTCTTCCTGACAGTTCATCAGGATCCTGCTTTTGTGCGTGCGTGCTTCGCCGAGGGAGGACTCGGATATGTTACAAAATCGCGAATGGGCAGTGATCTTATCCCCGCGATAAATAAAGCGCTCTCCGATCACCCCTTCGTTTCCCCGTCTTTACATAGCTGATCGACGATTGCTCGATATTTCTGGAGTTCCTTACGGACCCCCTTAAAATGTTGCGAATCTCCGTGTAGTCGCTAATCGGAAATATTGCTACCGGGTTCTTCCCATAGCCATTCGAGTGGTGTATAACCATCTTGCATAGTCATTCGAGTGGAGGAGAGCGCACGTGGTTCTGAAAAGGCCGCCGGAAGCGGGCGAAATTCTGCAGGGTACCCTGGACATGCTGATCCTGCGCACGCTGGTGATGGGTCCTGCACATGGACACACGATCGCCCAGGTCATCGAGCGCACATCGGAAAACGCGCTCGAAGTTGAGCAGGGATCGCTTTATCCCGCCCTTCATCGTCTCGAAGACCGTGGCTGGCTCGTCTCCGAATGGGGCGTGAGCGAAAACAACCGCAAAGCAAAGTTCTACCGGCTCACGGCCAAGGGCCGGAAAGAACTCAACGCAGCAGCCGGTCGCTGGCGGAGAATGACGCGCGCTATCGGCCTCATTCTCGGCGACTCGAACGAATAAGCAGGAGAGGAGGCCAAATGAGCTTACGCCGCTTCATGCATCGCACGAGAAAAGACGAAGATTTGGCCGAGGAAATCGAGTCGCACCTCGCCCATGCGCAGGACGCGAATATCGGCGCGCGGTTTGTCTGCCGAGGAAGCGCGGCGTCAGGCCCGTTTGCGGTTCGGTAATCCACGCGCAACCCGCGAACGCGTGTGGCGCTATCGTTCTCTACCGTGGATCGAAGATGGATGGCGCGACCTGCGCTTTGCGCTGCGTTCGCTGGCCAAGACGCCCGGATTCACAGCTGATCGCCATCTCGTGATCGCCGTTGGAATCGGCGTGAATACCGCGGTCTTTTCGGTCGTTAATACCGTCTGCTTAAACCGCTGACCTATCCTGATCCGCAATCATTGGTGCAATTGGTGAACACCAGCGACCGCAGGGACCTTTCCAGGTCGCGAACATACCGAAGTTCAACATCTGGCATCAGCAGACCAGCCATCTTCCAGCAAGTCGCCGCCTACGACTTTGGTGGAGCCGGAATGAATCTGACTGGCGGCGACCATCCGCGAGCAGGTGCAGGGCATTCATGTCAGCGCGGACTATTTCGCGCTGTTTGGCGCTCCGGTCGTTGCCGGACGTACTTTCACCGCAGCAGAAGACAGCCCACATGGCGGTCACGTCGTGGTGTTGAGTTATGGCCTCTGGAAGAGTCGCTTCGGCGGCAACCCAAAAATCGTTGGCTCCACGGTCCAACTCGACGGTCAACCCTATCTGGTCGTCGGCGTGATTGGCCGCGGCTTCGTTACCGATACGCCAGCCGATCTGTGGGTTCCGTTTCAGTTCGATCTGAATTCGCAGGATATGGCTCACTACTTCACTGTCGCGGCGCGACTGAAACCCGGCGTCACCGTGACGCAGCCAACGCGCAGCTCGGCTTGGCTGCCGACCAGTACCGCCGCAGCTTACGGCGAGCAACTCACTCCCACCCGAGGGCGGATTCGGAGTCGTTTCGCTTCAGGAGTCGATGATCGGCGATACCCGCTTACCCACTTCTGGTTCTGCTCGGAGCCGTCGGTTTCGTTCTGCTCATCGCCTGCGCGAATGTGGCCAACCTGTCTGCTTGGCGAGAGCCTCGGCCAGAAAGCGCGAACTTGCCACGCGCGCGGCACTTGGCGCCGGACGCGGCCAGATCATCCGCCAGTTGCTGACGGAAAGCCTCGCGCTATCGCTAACGGGCGGACTGCTTGGCCTTATTCTTGGATTCGTCGGGGTCCGTCTTCTGCTCAGCATCAGTCCCGGCGATATTCCTCGCATCGGAGAAGACGGCTCGGCGGTCACACTCGACCTCAACATTTTGCTGTTCACCCTGGGCAATCTCGTATTCTCACTGGCATTCTCTTCGGCCTTGCGCCTGCCATTCAGCGCATCCCGCCCGAATCTCGCCGCCACGCTCAATGAGAATTGCAGCCGTTCCGGCATGGGCTTTCGGCAGCGGCAAGTTCCGCTCCTCCTGGTTGTAAGCGAGATGGCTCTTGCTCTGATTCTTGTCATCGGCGCCGCGTTGCTCATTCGTACGTTTCTGAAGCTGCAGGGTGTCGATCCCGGTTTCGATACACACAACGTGCTTACGCTGGCCATGTCGATCAGTGGCGCTCGCTTTCAGAAAACAGCAGCCTGTTGCGCAGGTTGTTCGCGACGGAACAGAGCGTCTCATGGCTGTCCCGGAGTGATCGACGCCGGAGCGACCAACTGCCTGCCGCTGCAGGGCGGATTCGGAATGACTTTCGATATTTTCGGCCGCCCGAAAGGCAATACGCCCTTTACAGGGGAGCGAGGTTTTTACTCCATCTCCTGGAGCTATTTCACAACCTTCAAGATTCCTCTTTTGCGCGGCCGCAACTTTACCGAGCAGGATGATGGCGCCGCCCCCGGTGTGGTCATCATCAATGAGGCGATGGCCAGGCAGTATTGGCCCAAAGGCGATCCGCTGAAAGATCGCATTCAGATCGGGGCCGGTGCGGGCCCTGCCTTTGCCGAGCCGCCGCGCCAGATCATCGGCGATTGTCGGCGACACGCACGATGAGGGTCTGAATCGCGACCCGTCCCCAATGATGTATATTCCGATCGCGCAGATGCCAGACTCGGAAACCGCGCTCAATTCCCGGGTTGCGCCCTTGTGGTGGATTGTTCGCAGCAACGTCGATCCGCAGTGCGCTCGCCACATCTGTTTCGTCCGCGCTTCGTGAAGCCAGTGGAGGCCTGCCTGTCGCGCATATTCGCACGATGGATGAAGTCGAGATGCGCAACATCTCGCGCCAGCGCTTTAATATGCTGCTCTTAACGATCTTCGGAGCCGCGGGCTTGCTCATGGCGGCAATCGGTGTCTATGGCGTTATGTCTTATTCCGTCCAGCATCGAACGCAGGAACTCGGCATTCGCATGGCGCTAGGGGCGCAAGCATCCAATCTGCGAAACATGGTGATTGGTCAAGGAATGCTCCTTACTTTCATTGGCGTGGTCATCGGTATGGGCGGCGCCTTCTGGCTGACTCGTTTCCTGGCCAGCTTCCTATTTGGAGTGAAAGCGTGGGACCCCATAGTTTTCATTGTCACGCCGTTGCTTCTGAGTTCGGTGGCTCTGTTCGCCATCTGGATTCCGGCCAGGCGAGCAACTCGCGTCGATCCCATGACAGCACTTCGGCTTGAATAGGCTCGGAACCGCTACGTATGACAACGCAGCACCTATGGGCTTAACAGATCTATTAGCCGCCCTCGGAGTAATCCTTCTTTGTGAATCAATACTTGATTCGCTATCGAGAAACTGTCTGTCAGCGGGAGCCTTGAGGCTGTGATACTACGAGCGCTTAGCGTGCCTGCAGCTGCCGCCGGGGCAAGCCAAGGCATCCCGATCTGAAGATGCTCGAGATCAGTGAAACGCGTGCGAGCTTGAGAATGTTGTTGAGCGCGTCGTCGTTCTGGCGCGCGAGAACGATATAACTATCGAGGATTTACCACAATTCCTGCGGCAAGAGAAATCTGGCATGGATGCACTCGAGATCGACTTGCCATCTAAAGGTATCAGTCTGGAAGCAATCGAAAAAGAGACTCATCTTGAGGGCTCTGCGCAAGTGCGACTGGAATCAAGCCCACACAGCACGGTACCTCGATATTAGCCGTAAGACACCCATTTACAGGGTTGAAAAACACGGGATCCAGAAACCTCTCGACCGTCGAAATTTCTACAGATTGAAGGCACGTTTATATGCCTTCGTATCGATAAGAAGAGCGTTCTACGGTTGAAGTGAGAAATCATTTCCCATACTATTGGCGACCCCTCTCTGAATTGGTCGATACGGCGTATCCTGATTGGCATAGTATTTCGTGATTCCGTTGGCTCAGGAGTTTTCGGGATGGACGACTTGCTTCTGAATATCAATGGTGCGGAACATCCTGTTCGTGCGCCGGGCAACGAAAGTCTGCTTTCTGTTCTGCGTAACGAACTTCAACTGACAGGCACAAAGTACGGCTGTGGAGAGGGGCAATGCGGCGCCTGTACTGTGCTGATGGACGGCGTGGCCAGACGATCCTGTCTGACCAGAATCGCATCCGTCGCAGGTGCACGGATCACGACAATTGAAGGACTGGAAACCAATGGCGTACTCAGCTCAGTGCAGCAAGCATTCCTGGATGAGGATGCTTTGCAATGCGGTTATTGCACCTCTGGCATGATCCTTTCTGCCACCGCGCTATTGCATGAGCATCCTCATCCAACCGATCAGCAGATCATCGAATTCATGGACGGCAATATCTGCCGCTGCGGAACCTATCCGCGCATTGTCGCCGCAATCAAGCGTGCCTCTCAGCAGGGAGAGAAAGGACACGTAGATCATGCCAGCCGATGAACTGACTCCCGAACTCACACGTCATGGAATCGCCGAGCGGCTGCACTGGTTTCAACTCGATCGCCGTGATTTCTTGAAACTGTGCGGTGGTGGGCTGTTGGTCTGTATCACGAGCGCAGATGTCGAAGGAGCAGGAATCGCGGTCGCGAACGTAGCGGTCATGAGTTGCCAAAGGAAGTCAGCGCGTGGGTACATATCGACGAAGACAGCAGGATTACCGTCTTTACCGGCAAGGTGGAAGTGGGGCAAAATATTCGCACTTCGCTGGCGCAGCTTGTGGCCGAGGAGCTCCGGGTTCCATTTGGCGCGATCACGATGGTAATGGGCGATACGGAGCTGACTCCCTGGGACATGGGCACATTTGGCAGCCGCTCTACTCCGACCATGGGACCGCAACTCCGCACGATGGCTGTCGCAGCGCGACAGATTTTAATTGAAACAGCTGCGCGGCAATGGAATGTTGACCCTGCATCGCTGGTGGCTGCGCATGGCAAAGTGACGAATCCGAAGATCAGCAAGTCGCTGACGTATGGCGAGATCACGCACGGAGAGAAACTAACTCAAACAATAGCCGGTGATCCGCCTCTGGTGCCTGCCAACCAGTGGAAGATTGCAGGCACGCCGATCGCTAAATCCGGAGGTCGCGATTTTGTGACCGGGAGGCATCGGTATCCGTCAGACATCACTCGTCCAGGAATGATGTTCGGCAAGGTTCTGCGGCCTGCTGGGTTCAACGCCATGCTTGCCTCGCTCGACACCAGTGCCGCAGAGAAGATGTCAGCAATTCAGATAGTGCATGACGGCGATTTCGTGGGGGTTGTTGCTGGGGACGCAGGATCCGCGGAGCAGGCCCTCTCCGCCATGGAGGCGAAGTGGAATGTGCCCGTGCAAATCTCGAATAAGGAACTGTTCGATTACCTTCGCAAACATCCGGATACAGAAAGCAGAGGTCCACAACATACTGGCGAGCCAGTGGCAAATGCGATGGCTGCTGCCGATGTGAAACTGGAACAGCACTACACTGTGCAGTACATCGCGCACGCACCGCTGGAACCACGAGCTGCCGTTGCTGAGTGGAATGGCGACAAGCTCACTGTCTGGACAGGCACACAGCGTCCATTTGGTGTGCGCGACGAATTGGCTGAGGCATTCCGCATTTCTGCAACAAGAGTCCGCGTCATCATGCCCGACATGGGTAGCGGCTATGGAGGCAAACACACAGGGGAGTGCGCCATCGAAGCAGCACGTCTTGCGAAAGCTGCGGGCAAACCGGTCAAGCTTGTATGGACGCGCGAGGAGGAATTTACCTGGGCCTACTTCCGTCCGGCAGGATGGATTGAAATCCGCAGCGGCGCGCAGCACGACGGAACGCTGGTAGCGTGGGAGCACCATAACTACAACTCGGGCCCTTCAGGGATTGAGACGCCATATAACGTCGCGAACAAGGTCACTCAGTTTCATCCAGCAGAGTCTCCGTTACGTCAGGGGTCTTATCGCGGGCTCGCTTCCACGGCGAACCATTTCGCGCGTGAGGTCCACATGGACGAATTGGCGCACACCGTCGGTATGGACCCGCTGGCCTTCCGCCTGAAAAATCTGATCGATCCAAGACTGCGCGCCGTTTTGCAGGTAGCTGCGGAACGGTTTGGCTGGGGCCGGTCAAAGGCTGAGCGAGGCATTGGGTTTGGTATTGCTGGTGGAACTGAGAAAGGCGGATACGTCGCCACGTGCGTTGAACTCGAGGTCGATTCGACAAGTAACAAGGTGCGGCTTCGCCGAGTTGTCGAGGCATGGGAATCGGGCGCAATTGTAAATCCAGATGGCCTGCGCAATCAGATCATGGGCGCAGTGGTCCAGGCCATTGGAGGAGCGTTGTTCGAAGCCATCCGGTTTGAGAACGGTCGCATCCTGAACCCCCATTTCGCGCAGTATCGCGTTCCTCGATTCAGCGATACCCCGGAAGTTGATATAGTGCTGGTTGACCGAAAGGACCTGCCTTCTGCTGGCGCAGGCGAGACCGGCATCGTCGGGTTGGCGCCGGCCGTGAGCAACGCCATCTTCTCTGCTACCGGAACGCGACTGCGCGACATGCCGATGGCTGCGGGTGGCGGCCTGACAAGTTAATGAAGTGCTCAGGATCTATTTCCCTTCGCTCTTTGTAACGATGCTTTTTCTGCGGGAAATAGAATTCTGGTTGGCATGGCGTAGAACCGAGTGTATACCGTAGCTTATCCGCGAATTTCCGTCCGCGAAGTGCCTGAATCGACGTTAAGTGCAAATCTAGATCTCAGGGGTTCTATTGATGAAGTTAGTCATTTCCGCCGCCCTGTTTTTAGTGGCTGGCATATCCATGGCACAGACCGCGGATAAGACCCTGCTCGCTACACCTTCTACAGTTGTCTGGGGATACTATTCGGCCAAGGCTAAGCCAGTTCTCACAGTTCACTCTGGAGAGACTGTGCGCATCCAGACCTTATCTACTTGCGGTTCTACTGAGCGCCTGGAAAAAGAGGGTGTAGCTGTTGCCGACATCCCGCCGTACAACGCAGACATCTATCGCGATGTTAAGGACAAGGGGCCGGGCGGGCACATTCTGACTGGGCCCATTGCCATTGACGAGGCTGAGCCCGGCGACGTACTGGAAATACAAATCTTGAAGATCGATATCGACACACCCTTCGCCTGTAATGGTTTCGGCGCGGGTCGGGGCTTTCTACCAAATGATTATCCGTATGGCCAATCCAAGATTATTCCTCTTGATCGCGAGAAAATGATCGCTCATTTCGCACCCGGAATCGATATTCCTCTTCATCCGTTTTTCGGCAGTATGGGTGTTGCGCCGCCTGAATCTGCAGGACGGCTCGATAGTGCTCCACCCTGGATGCATGCTGGCAATATGGACAATAAGGAATTGGTTGCAGGCACGACTCTCTACGTACCTGTATTTGCCAAAGGCGGGCTCTTCGAAGTGGGCGACGGACATGCCGGGCAAGGCAATGGCGAGGTCGACATCACAGCTCTGGAAACTTTCTTGTCAGGCACCTTCCGCTTCATCGTTCACAAGGATCAACATCTCCTGTGGCCACGTGCCGAGACTCCCGCTGGCTACATCAGTATGGGATTCAGTCCCGATCTTAACGAGGCGACGAAACTCGCGGTACGCGATATGATCAACTTCCTCGTGGATCAAAAACATCTGAGCCGCGATGATGCTTATATGCTTACCAGCGTGGCAGTCGATGTCGATATTACTCAGTTGGTAGATGGCAACGTTGGCGTCCATGCAATCTGTCCCAAAAATATTTTTACGAAGTAAGTACTTCAGGAAAGGTCTTGTGATGCGATCTTACCGGGTGTGGCGCCTGCCCGTGTTCTTTGCAGTCATCCTTATGTGTTGTTCTATAACCTTTGCGCAGACGTCTGGCAAAGAGACCTCTGAAGTCAACTGGCCCGCTCCTCAGGAAGGGACCTACCTTGCGAAAGATTTCCATTTCAAAGACGGATCCACGCTTCCGGAACTACGCCTGCACTACCGTACACTGGGCACGCCACATCACGATGGCAGAGGCCACGTGGATAATGCGGTTTTGATTCTGCATGGCACCGGTGGCGCAGGAACGCAATTTCTCAGCCCGAGGTTTGCAGGTGTCCTCTTTAAAGCTGGCGGGTTGCTGGATGCTGAAAAGTACTACATCATTCTTCCCGATGATATTGGGCATGGAAAATCGTCAAAACCAAGCGATGGCATGCACGCTCATTTCCCTCATTATGATTACGACGATATGGTTCTTGGCGAGAATCTTGTTGTCACAAAAGCGCTCGGCGCCGATCACCTGCGCCTGATCGTGGGTACTTCGATGGGTTGTATGCACGCGTGGGTCTGGGGAGAAACCTATCCGGATTTGCCGACGCCCTGATGCCGCTGGCGTGTTTACCCGTGCAAATCTCAGGGCGCAATCGCATGACGCGAAAGATGGCAATGGAGGCAATCACAAATGATCCTGGCTGGATGCAGGGTGAATATAAAACACAGCCGCTTGGTCTCAAAACCTCAATTGACATGCTGCTGATTATGGGGTCATCACCACTGCAGATGCAGAAACTTTATCCCACGCGCGATGCATCCGACTCTTACCTTGAGAAATCGGTAGCAAGATATCTCGAAGTGCTGGATGCAAATGATCTTCTCTATCAGTTCAATTCATCGCGCAACTATGATCCGTCGGCTGGTCTGGATAAGATCACCGTACCGGTCATGGCCATCAACTCTGCGGATGATTTTATCAATCCGCCGGAACTGGACATTATGCCAAAGATGATCAAGCGTGTGCCCAAAGGAAAATTTGTACTTCTGCCAATTACAGATGAGACTCGTGGCCACGGCACACACACCATTCCTGCCATTTGGTCGCAGTACCTGGCTGAATTGCTTCAGGAATCGCAGTATTAAATCCGGAATTTGCACCTCTGCTTCTAGGCCGCTGTTAAGTTGTCTTTCAATCTCTCGAAAAGGTGATTTCACTTGGCTAAAATAGTTCGTTTGCATCATCTGGCGCTCCTCGGAGCATTGGCTTTCGTTGCAGTTTGGGCAAAAGCGCAGGATACGTCCAGGCCACTTTATCCGGACTACCCCAGCGAAACGCCCGCCACATTCAAGGAACCCACTTTTGGCATGGACTTCGATCGTCGAGAGGTCATGATTTCCATGCGCGACGGGGTCAAACTGCACACCGTCATCCTTGTGCCCCATGGGGCTGGGAGAGCAGGCATTCTGCTCACGCGGACACCATACAGCGCGAATGTGCTGACGATGAATGCTCCGAGCGCGCATCTGGCAACCACTCTTTGGGGCTATGACAACGCAACGGAAACAATTGTCGAAGGTGGCTACATCCGGGTTGTGCAGGACATCCGCGGCAAATATGGCAGCGAAGGAGATTACGTCATGAACCGGCCCATCCACGGGCCGTTGAATCCAACTCCTGTCGACGAATCAACGGACACGTATGACACCATCGACTGGTTGGTGAAAAATATACCGGAAACGAATGGAAGGGTAGGCATTCTTGGCATCTCCTACGACGGTTTTCTTTCGCTCATGCCATTGGTGCACCCACATCCTGCGCTGAAAGTCGCCGTCCCTATGAACCCAATGGTCGACGGCTGGCGTGGTGACGATTGGTTTCACAACGGTGCGTTTCGTGAACAGAACATGCCCTACATTTATGAGCAGACAGCGACACGCTCAAACGACGTCCATTGGCTCTCAAGTAACTTTGAT
The DNA here is from genome assembly GCA_963738095.1 of Terriglobales bacterium. GTDB lineage: Bacteria > Acidobacteriota > Terriglobia > Terriglobales > Acidobacteriaceae > Alloacidobacterium. The sequence goes on along the minus strand of CAVTVL010000014.1, from coordinate 36,882 downwards.
GACTATGACACGTTCATGCGGGCCGGTTCGGCCGGCGAGCTGGGCCGACAGCGCAACATGGACCAGATCGGCTTCTGGAAGAAAGTGACCGCACATCCTGCATACGACAGTTTCTGGAGCGAGCAGGCTGTCGATCGTATGCTCGCAAACGAACCGTTGACCGTTCCAACCATGCTCGTAGCTAGCCTCTGGGACCAGGAGGACATTTACGGAGCGATTGCGGTCTACAAAACGCTGGAACCGAAAGACCAAAAGAATGACAAGTTATTTCTGGTTCTGGGGCCCTGGCATCATGGTCAGGAAATAGAAGATGCAAGCTCGCTCGGCGCGATTAAGTTCAATAGCGATACCGGACTCTATTTCCGCAAGCAAATTCTCGCGCCGTTTCTCGCGCACTATCTCAAAGACGATCAGCCGCCGATGAATGTCACACCAGTTACAGCATTTGAAACTGGCACGAACAAATGGCAACAATTGCAGGCATGGCCATCCGGCTGCGAACGTGGCTGCACTCCAAAAGCGACTCCACTATATCTGCATGCTGGTGGAGGGCTTGCGTTCGCCAAACCTTCAGATGGAGAAACATTCGACGAATACGTATCCGATCCAGCGAAACCAGTCCCATACCGCACTCGACCCAGTCAACCAGTAGGTTACACGCCAAACTTGTCTTGGGTGCGCTGGCTCGTCGATGATCAGCGTGACTTCTCGGGCAGAACTGATGTGCTGACTTTCGCTACGGAGCCGCTAACTGCATCGGTCAAGATCAGTGGGGAGCCTGTTGCGAACCTCGTTGCCGCTACAACCGGTAGCGATGGTGATTGGGTAGTGAAGCTCATCGATGTGTACCCGGATGAGCTAGCTGGCCAGCCTGAGCTTGGCGGCTATCAACTCGCAGTCTCCATGGACATCTTTCGCGGACGTTATCGTGAGAGCCTCTCCGAGCCTAAGCCAATTGCACCTAATACGCCGTTGCTCTACAAATTTTCTCTGCCTACCGCCAACCACGTTTTTCTACCCGGACATAAGATCATGGTTCAGATTCAGTCGAGTTGGTTCCCGCTCTATGACCGCAATCCGCAGACCTTTGTGCCGAATATCTTCTTTGCAAAACCAGCGGACTATCAGAAAGAGACGGAACGGATTTATCACATGCCGGGAAATGCCAGCTACGTGGAACTGCCAATTGTTGCAGAGGGCACTGATAAAAAATGAAGTTAAAAAATACAAGCAAGCTGTTGCGGTTCGGTGTATAGTTGCGCGAAATAGAGGGCCCGGCTAGGTGCCGACAATACGGAAACCGGCGAAAGAAATGGAGGGTCAACATGGCGGAACAAAATAAGTCAAATCAGACCAAAACTCTTGAGATGCGGGTCGCTGAGCTGGAAGACAAATTATCCAAGATCCATATCACCGAAGAAGAGATGAAGGCATACCAGAAAGTGTCTTCCTTGGTCGGTCAACAGGCGCAACCTGCCCTTAGTCCCCAGGTATGCGTCGTGAATCGGTGTATCAGCGTGGGTTGCATCTCGACAGTGTGCATCCGTCAGGTGTGCATTTATGAGTGCACTTGCGGTCCGTGCAGTTGCATTGCACAGACAAAGGATCCAACCGGAGGCTTTGGCAACCTGGGCGGTTAGCGAAAATGGACCGCCGGATCAGCGATATGGATGTTGTTTTCGCGGCATTACCGTTCGCCGACTTTCAGCGTCCAGTAATTGGCGCCAGCCTGCTGCAGGCGGCCCTGGCGGCCGGCGGATTTCGCTCCCGAATTGAATATTTCAATATAACTTTTGCAGAAAGTATTGGAGCCGAGACATATCAGCTGCTTGCGAGTTCGCTGCCCTCCAACTGCCTCGCCGGTGAATGGTTTTTCGCAGACCTGGTTTTCGGAGATGCGATTCCCGACGCCGGAGATTACCTTGCAAAGGTTCTGAGTCCTTATCTGTCCACAGCGTCGGCAAAGCGCGCAATCCTTGAAGCTCGCAACAGGCGCTCGCAATTCATCGATGCGTGTGTCGCTCGGATTCTGGAGTTGCGACCACGGATTGTCGGGTTTCCCACCAGCTTTCATCAGACTTGTGCATGCCTTGCCGTCGCGCAGCGCCTGAAGAAAATTGCGAATCCACCCATTGTGATTTTTGGGGGAGCGAATTGTGAAGGGGAAATGGGCTGGCAACTCATCCGCTCCTTCCCTTGGATTGACTACGTAGCAACCGGCGAAGCTGATCTTAGCTTCCCAAGGCTCATCCAGCAGCTGTTAGAGGGCAGTGACCAGTGTGATGTGCCGGGAATTATAGGTAGGGAAGACAAATTGAGTGAGCCCGAACGGGTCAAGGAGATGGATGGGCTTCCAGTTCCCGAGTATGCGGATTTCTTTGAACGTGTGCGCCAGTCGTCTCTGGGTGACGCGATGAATCCAGTCGCGCTGATTGAAACTTCGCGAGGTTGCTGGTGGGGCGCGAAACATCATTGCACGTTCTGCGGCCTAAACGGCGCGACGATGGCATTTCGCAGCAAGAGCGTCCAGAGGTCTTTTCAGGAACTGACATTGTTGGCAACGAGGTATGGCGTGAAAAGAATCGATTGCGTCGATAACATCCTTGACACGCGCTATATCCAGTCACTCTTCCCGATGCTCGCGAGCAGCGAACTCGATCTCTCCTTATTCTATGAGGTGAAGGCAAACCTGCGGTACGATCAGCTCGAACTTTTGCGGGCAGGTGGCGTATGCGGAATTCAACCGGGAATAGAAAACTTCAGCGATTCGATCCTGCGCCTCATGCGAAAGGGATGTACCGGTTTTCAAAACATTCAATTACTGCGCTGGTGCCAGGAGCTGGGAATTGAAGTGGTATGGAATATCCTGGCTGGATTCCCTGGCGAGTCGCCCGCTGAATACGACCGTCAGGCCGATCTCGTCCCACTTCTCACACACTTGGCGCCGCCCAGCTGTTGCACGGCAGTTCGCCTGGACCGCTACAGTCCGTTTCACGCTAACCCCGCAGATTTCGGGTTTGAACGGGTACGTCCCGCTGCAGCGTATTACTATGTATTCCCGCTTGAGCGGCGAGAGCTTTCCAGGTTGGCTTATTTCTTTGAATTTGATTATCAGGATGGACGGGATCCGAGCTCATATCTGATGCGCCTGCAGAAAGAAGTTGCCAGATGGTGGAATGTACAGACAGAACATTCAGGGAGCAAGCCACATCTTGACGTGAAGCCGTGGGCTGACGGTGTACTGATCGAAGACACTCGCGAAATCGCGGTAAAGACTCGCGATGTGCTCACCGGAATTGCGGCACGGTTATATCTGAGTTGCGACACCGCGAAGCCAGCGGCAACATTGGCTCGCGCTTTAGGCATGGCGGTGGACGAATCCGAGGTGCGCTCGGTTTTAGATACTTTCGTGGCCTCGAAAACCATGATTCAATTTGACGATCATTATCTTAGCATGGCAGTTTTCCGCGAGCGCCCACGATTGAAGGAGCTAATCCAACTCTGTGACATTCCAAATGTTGAGCAAGCCAAGGCTCCCGAGCCACTACTACGTGTGGTCTGAGCCGCCAGACTCTTCTGGTGATGAGTCGCTGCATTTTGTCTCGGGGCGGCGAAGGATCAAACTGAAGGGCCACTCCTTCCGGGAGTTCGAGCGCAGAGTGATTCCTTTGCTCAACGGGCAGCACACGCTCGAAGAAATTGAGCGCAAAGTTGAGGATGTCTTTGCTCCCGATGATCTTAAAGCCGGGCTCGATCTTCTCGCGAGCCAGAATCTGTTGGAGGACGGCCCACTTTCCGGGCCAGATGATCTGATCGCAGAGCGGTTGACTCCACAGCTTAATTTTTTTCACGAAATTGGACTGAATGCTCTCGAAATACAACTTCGGCTCCGCAATGCAAGGGTCACCGTGTTTGGATTGGGCGGAGCAGGCACGGCACTTGTTGAGAGTCTGGCCGCGGCGGGTGTAGGTGTGATTCGGTGTGTCGACGATACAACCGTGTCTGCCACAGACGTGTATTTATCTTCCGGTTTCTGCGTTTCTGATATAGGCTCGACCCGTTTGTCAGTCGTTGGGCGTCATGTTACTGGCAATTCGCCAGAAACGAAACTGGAGCCGGTATCGTACGAGCTTTCTGGCGAAGACGCGGTTGCAGACTCCGTCGAAGGTTCGGATTTTGTAGTCTGCTGTCTCGATATTGGCCAATCCTCCTTCATATACAAACTCAATCGCGCATGTATGAAAGCGGGCATCCGATGGACTTCCTGTACCTTATCGGGGAGCGAGGTCATTGTGGGACCAACGGTGCATCCCAACACGACACCTTGCTATCTCTGCTACAAAATGCGAACGGTCGCCTGCGCGGGGAACCCCGAGGATGCTTTTGCATTTGAAAAAGTACTTGATCACCGAAAGCAGGATGACAGCGGACGCCGGGAGAATCTGGTTTTCGGCGCAGGTGTTGCTGCGAACCTCCTGGCTCTTGAGGCTCTGCGGGAAGTTGCCGGACTTACACCAGTACCAACGTGCGGCAAAATAGTGATCTTCGATCTTCTTGACATGAGTTCTTCCAAACACGTCGTGCTACGGAAACCCTGGTGTCCTGTCTGTTTTCCGTCGATATCAATTGATGCTACGGGAGAGAGCGAAACATCAAAGCAACCGGAGCGAAGATGAACCCCGCATCCTTGCGAGAGGTAGTTGGGAACTGGGCAGATCTCGTCAGTCCCCGAACCGGTATCATTCGTGGTCTGTCCCGTGTTCAACGCGGAGCCGAAGAGCCTTCGCCACCAATCATCTACCAGGCCGAGGTTTCGCACTTCGATTTTCAGACGGCCCGTGCCCAGGATCGGGCGTCTGCGGGCAAGGGAATGAATGAAGAGGACGCCATCCGCGGTGCGATAGGCGAAGCAATTGAACGCTACTGTGCCTCGCATTTTGACAAGTCCACATCCTTCGTATCGTCCTGGGAGGCAATATCGGATCAGGCGCTCGCGCCACCGGAATTTGTTTTGTACTCAGCCAATCAATATGACAGCCGCCGCGTGCCTTATCATCGCTGGGATCCGAAGGACGAGGTAACATGGATCGCGGCGCGCGAACTGCCATCCAATTGCGTTGTATCTGTGCCAGCGAGTCTCGTCTATCTGCAATTTCCGAAAAGCCGTTTGGAAGATGCATTCACGCCTGCTACTTCCAATGGCCTTGCCGCTGGCCCGACTCTCGACTACGCCATTCTGCATGGCCTATACGAATGCATCGAGCGCGATGCATTTCTGGTGACATGGATGGCTCGACTTCCCGCTTCGGAAGTCCATTTCACAGACACCACTCCTTTGGCATATTCAATTCGCGCGCACTATCGGCGCTATGGTGTTGATGTGCGAGTGTTCAGCATGTGTACAGACATTGACGCGCACATAATGATGGCAATTGCACTCGATCAGGCTGGATCGGGGCCTGCAGCCGTAGTCGGTCTCGGTTGCCATGTCTCACCCGAGAAAGCCCTGGCACGAGCGATGCTCGAAATTTGTCAGGTGCATCCCGGCGAGGTCAGGCGATATCGCGATCAGCCTCCAGGCGACCGCTTGAAGCGCATAGAGGACATTAAATCTCTCGAAGACCATAGTGCGTGGGCTAGTATGCCTGAACGGCTTGGTGAGTTTTCATTCTTGCTTGATAACGGTCATGCGCTACGCCTCGAAGAATTGCTGGACTACTCAACCGGTAGTGTTGCAGGTGATCTTGAATATTGCGTGGCAACACTGCAACGCTGCGGATCCCGCGCTCTCTATGTTGACCTTTCAACGTGCGACGTGGAAGGTTACGGAATCCACGTTGTGCGGAGCATCGCAACTGGCCTCCAGCCTATTCATTTTGGTTGGGGCGAGGAACGGCTTGGCGGAGAGCGCCTTTTTGAATTGCCGCACAAGCTGGGATTTGCTTCCGCGTCTTTGACGGAAAATGAATTAAACCCATGTCCACACCCACTTGCTTGAGAGGCATCCATGCTGCCCTTTGAAGACGAAACAAGTCTTTCGTTGCTTTACCATCTGAACTCTGAACCTTGGGGCAATAATGAGGCCTATCAGAGTGGGACGTACGAAGTGGAATACAAGCAAATAACCTCATCTTCGCCCCCATTACCCCTGCCTGCACCGCCGCAATCCGAAGTAACTCGATTGGCAGGGAATCGCTGGTCCTGCCGCGCTTACGAACCAATAACGCTACCGCTTTCTAGCCTGAGCGCCCTTTTATGGGGCAGTTACGGAGTTACTCGAACAGACACAATAATGCTTCGAGGCTCCCTCGCACTATTACGGCCAGTTCCTTCCGCGGGCGGTTTGTTTCCGCTCGAGATTTACGTCGTAACGCAGAGAGTGCAGGACATTCCAGATGGGTTGCATCATTACAACGTTCGTAATCATTCGCTGGAAACGCTTGGCACTGGGTCCGTTTTCAATGCTCTGGAACGCTGCCTGTACATGTTTCCGGCCATTAAACACGCTAACGCAGTTGTGTTTCTATCGGCCGTCTTCAATAGGACTCAGAAGAAATATGGCCCGAGAGGTTATCGATATGTGTTGCTGGAAGCAGGACATGTCGCACAGAATCTCTGCCTGCTGGCAGTTGAGCAGGGATTGGGTTCGCTCTGCATGGGTGGATACGCCGATGGAGAGTTAAACAAGGTTCTTGGGCTCGCTCCGCTGGAGGAGGGTGTCGTCTATTCAGTTGCGATTGGACAGCCCGCAAGCGGAGGACCAGAAAACAACAGTGGCTCACTCTACGGTTAAGTGTTGATGAATCTGAGGCATTCCACCACCCACCTGAGGCGGACTGGTCGTTATACATAGAAATATTCTCTGAAAAGCTCGTATGTGAAAGGTCTACCCGCTTGATTTAATTAGTTTTCATTTTTGTAGTTCAGTGAGCACACACAGCGGCGGCATACGGGATTTTCAGCAATATTCAGTCCGCTTCTGAAAGATTGAGCTTCCTTGCTATTAAGTGCTTCTTCAAGGGTCCCGGCCTGAAGACTTCCGATCTTCGGATGAAAAAAGCAGGGGCGTAGTGTCCCATCCACCTCTACTACTGCGGAAACCCACGGAGCATTACACCTCGGCGCTTGTGCCGGAATCTGCCCCAGGTGAGCCCGAAAATGCTGCGAGATACGACGGAGCTTCTCCGGTGACTCAACTATATATTTTGAGCGGATGTCATCGCTATACTCCCGAATCAACAGATCTATCTCAAGTTCAAGTGCAACAACTTCTTTTGGAGAGAGGGCGATCTCGTTCTGTCGCTCGCCGGGCCATACGAGTTCGCGATTAAAGGCCTGTGAGGTCACGTCAGAAGCAAGAAAAGAAATAGAATTTAGTCCAAGTAAACGGGCACTTCGCACGGTTTGACGCAGCTGTGAATGATTTGCCTTTTGTACTGTGCTTCGTCCATGGATTGGGATAGTCTGCTTTAGTTCTCGTACTGCAAGGATGCCCTCTCGTATCAATTGAAAACCACGCTGCACGCGCCGCACCTGATCGTGTATCTCTTCAGGTCCATCAAGCGAGATAATGACTTCGTCAATGAATGAAGCCACCAATGGGGCGCGTTTTTTGAGCAATAGCCCCGTTGAAAGTAATGTGATTTTGACACCGCATTCTTTAAGAAAAGAACAAACCACAGCCAGGTTGCTATGCATCAGTGGTTCTCCGCCAGTTAGCACAACCTGACGAACACCCAATTTGGTAATTGATTCCCGATGGCGCGCAAGCTCCTCAATCTTCAATTCGCCACTGTCATTGCGTTTCCAGATATCGCACATCAGACAGCGGCAATTGCACCGATCGTGAACATTCAAAATTAATATCGGTAATGTTTTCAGTCGGTGCGGAGAAAGGTCGTGATCTCTGAGAGAGACGTCGGACGAGCCTGCTTTCTCTTCAACCTTGTTTAGTTCTGCACTTGTCAGTTGGGGAGGCATACCAACTTCCCTCCCAGGCGTACAGCGCCTTTCCCCAGAACATTCTCCGCATCTTGCAAAAGGTCGTGGACGGGCGCTCGCAACCAACGAATATCTCCGTCGACGCAAAGCGGTTGCAAGTTCGCTCTGTCTTTTGGAGGCAGTCTTTCAAAAATATCCGGCGAGGCCATCTGTACGCGGCCCGATAACAAGACAAGCTCGATATCGCTTGCAGAAAGCGCGCAGAGCAATTCCGCCGGGTCGCCTTGTCGGTCGCGCACGGCGATCAGGTCGGCTGGTATGCCAGAGCGAAACGAGCCTTCGCCGTTCTTGAGCCTGAGGATTGAAGCCGGTAAATCTGTCACTAGCGAATAAAGCTGTTGTGGAGACAGCGCGTATGTATCGCTTACAAAGCGAATTTCCTCAAGCAAAGTCCCTACGGCAGTGAGGGGCGAGTCGCTGCCAAGCGCAAGCCGACGGACTGACTCTAAGACTTCTTGTGAAGGTACTCTTCCAAAAAGGAAAGCATTCGATGAGGGGCAAGCGATCAACGCCGCGCCGCGAGTGTTCAATAATGTCGCGCCTTCGACATCAAGCGTAAGACCATGAACTAGTACAGTTCGCTGATCGAGTACTCCAAGCGCATCGAGCGTTGACAGTTCCTCTTTCGATTGTTCGTCAATACCCTCGCAGCAGTGGATAATGAAGGGTTGATCTACTGCGGTATTTCTGTGTGCCGCCTGCACATCTGAGCCGAAGGGGAGCGAATGCTCCCATCCAAAGCGGGAGACGACGCGCACCGGAAATTCTTGCTCCATAAAACAAGGATCAAGTGGATTGTGGTGACAAACAGTGGTCACTCCGCTGAGAAGATTGCGGATACCTCCCCACCATAAGCGCGTGCGCTTTGATATTCTCCGATGCGCGGCAATAATCTCTGCGTCATTCTGCTGGATATCCTGAGCCCACTGTGCTGCGTTTTTGTATAAACCTTTGCCTAGTCTCGGAAAAAGAGAGAACTCAAGATGATCGTGTGCATTAACCAGTCCCGGAAAAAGAAGATAGCCGGTGAGATCGATGTCGGTATCCTCTCTTGCGCCAATGATCGAAAAGCTGGAACTCATCGTCTCGATGTTTCCTGCATGAATGACGAGGGAGGATGCGATCTTCTCACGTGGGCCTAGCGCACACTGACCTCCATGCAGATGATGCCTCAGCCCCTTTTCGTTATGTTTGCGCGATCCGGCATTGCTAGTGTGCGGTTTTGTAAGATGCAGCAGATAAATGGCAGGGAGTTGTCCTGCTTCAGAAAAACTCTGCAGCTTGTCGTGAGAGGTGAAAATATCCTGCTCCGGCGCGCCAAACGCAGGTTCAATGATGGCACGTTCGACAAAGCCAGCCGCTTTCAAAGCATCGAGTATCTCTGGGATGCTTCGAGGTATTGGCTGCAATTGCACCTCGATTTCTCCAATGCGGAATGAACGCTTCCAATGAAGTCGAATCGATGTTTCGGGGTGCATATCAGAGATAAAGAGATCGCTCCCCGGTTTTGCGGCCCGGGCGAGTTCACTTGCGGCACGGTCTAAATCTGCTTCATAGCTCAAGACAAAGGATGCGAGTAGCAAATTAACGCTCGCATCATCGACCGGCAGATAAGTGCATGAAGACTCCGAGAGTCGCACATGCGGAATGCGCTTTTCGGCCGCCCTTGCAAGCATCTGCGGTGAGGGGTCTACACCATGCAGGGAGTGCGGCCTTAAACGGCTGAGTTGAACAAGCCATCGTCCAGTTCCACAGCCGATATCGAGAACGTCGCGTCCCTGTATTTTCGGAAGGAGTTGCAAAAGATAACGCTCTTCAAGACTCAAAAGTGGATTTTGTCGCTGGTCATACACATCTGCCCACGCAGAAAATCCTTCAGCCCTCCCACTTTCGAGTTGTGACACAGGATTCACAGGCTCTCGCGCTTTGGCTTTCTCAACTGGATAAATTGGTTCGCCCATTGCAGCTCTATCGGAAAACTATAGATGCGTAGTGCATAGCGCCATGCGCTGAGAGTTTTCAGCAGTGTCCGGCTCCAGCGAGGTGCGCGGATATCTTGCACCGTAGGCCATCGCGAACCAACGACGACTTCAAAATTATCGATTAGTTTCTTGGTCTTGCGTTTCATCCAGGGAGCATTGGTATCGATGCGCAGCGTGAAATCCATCCACTTTTTGGTGGCCCATTCTCCTGGAGTATCCGGGAAAGATATCTTTCCATCTACATCTCCATACATCGAGCCGCGCTGGGGGGTCGGAGTGTAGTGTTGCACGATGATCTCAGAGTCTGGATTGATACGTTTAATCTTTCGAATAAAGCGCAGCGTTTCCCGAGTATCGCGTTCCGGATCTTTAGGATTACCAACGACAAACGAGAATTCAGGAATGATGTCGAATTGGCGCGTACGATGCGCCATAATCAGTGTCTGCTCGGTCGTTATTCCTTTCTCCATTTCTTTGAGAGCCCAATCTGATCCAGACTCAGCGCCGAAAAAAATCATGGCACAACCTGCATGCTTGATGGCCGTCATTGTTTCATCTGAATAGCGCGACATAATATCTACGCGGCCTTCACACCACCAGCGCAGATGGAGCGGTGCCATGAGGTCCATCAAGTGGCGCGTGTGATCTTCACGTAGAAAGAAGTTCATGTCGTAAAACTGCACGGAATCTGCCCCATATTCCGAAATGAGGTGTTTGAGAATGGCCACAGTTCGTTCTGGCGACTCCATGCGTTCTTCGCGTCCATAAGCTGCGTGTACACCACAGAAACTGCAATTAAACGGGCAGCCGATGCTTGCATGGTGTGCTGCTGTGCGTTTTCCAAAGAAGGATGGGCGAAGATATTTTTCTACAGGCAAACGATGGAACGGCGACCACGGAAAACTGTCCGGCCCCTTCATCGGACGCTCTGCGTTGCTGCGATGGAGTCCAAAAGCATCTTTGTAGGAGAGGCCGAGAATGCTATCGAACGCTCGTTTACCGCGTAGAGCATCGATCAACTCGAATAGTGTGTCTTCCCCCTGGCCGCGCACTACAAAGTCTACGTACTTTGCATTCAAGGTAGTGTCGGGGTAGATAGAAGGAAAGTAGCCACCCCATGCAATCTTCACATTCGGACGCAATTGCCTTATTTCTCGGCACGTCTCCATTGCTGCAACCATTTGGGGACCGGGCATGCAGGAGGTCCCCAAAAGTTCGACTTTGTGGTTGTCTATCAGCGAAAGGATTGTGTCTACCGGATTGTCAATCAGGTTCCCGTCGACAATCTCGTAATCTTCGCGGCCCTCAAGTACAGCGGCGAGTGCGAGCACTGCGAGAGGAAGACGGCAGTTACGAGGCCTGGTAGCGCGGGGGTGAAAGAGAATGATCACGCTGTTTTCCTTGCGCTATATACTCGGAACCGCGAAGGCTCGCGCTTACCACGAAACTTTGCCAGCAGTGGCCGCACTGCCCACTTCAGCCCGTAGTAGGGCGTGTGTCGCTCCCATCGTATGCTCAGGGCATTTTCCATGTGCTGCAGGCTTTCGTCGGTAAGATACTCGAGACTTCGAATAGAGTCCGAAGCTGTTCCATATTGTTTGCTAAAGGCTGCTTGCCGTTCCGCCACCATTTGTTCACCGCTCTCGCTTGCGGAATACCAGGGGGAATCGGCAACAATGATGACTCCTTCCGGTTTGGTGCACCGCATCGCTTCCCGTGTTACTGCTAGATAGTCCTCTGCATAATGGAAGGATGCATTGAAAATCACGGCGTCGAATTGTTCATCGGCGAATGGGAGAGATGTCATTTCTGCTCGGAAGCGTGGGAAAAGAGCTTCGAGACGCTTCTCAAAATGCACGGCCGCACCCAGTCCATCCTGATCGTTAATCAACAGATCAACCGCTGCTGGACTATATCCCGCAAGTGCCAGCCGATAACTCATCCATCCGTTTCCAGCTCCAAGATCAAGGACTGTAGGCGGATTTGTTCTGCCGGGAAAAAGACGTGGTAACAGTTTCCTGATGAGAAAATCATAGGTACAGGTGCGAATCGTCCATTGCCAGGTGTTGTTTCCTGTTACGTCTTTATAAGGGAGATTTAGGTAGAAGTCGGGTTGTAGACTGCCGCGACCTTCCGCTGCACGGATGTTTTGATACTCATCGATAAATCGGGAAAAATGCGCAAGACGGTCTGGCGCCAATGCCTGCCAAATGCCTCTTTCTTTGCGGAGCATGAACCCACAGTGTGAACAATCGTAGCTGGCGGCAGAGAAACTCTGGCCGGACGGCAGGCGGCCTATATGGGCTCCGCAACATGTGCACCGCAACTGGATGCCAGAAGCATTTATATACATGGCGTCCGCAGCAGCCATCTCGTGGAGCGCATATGTCATAGCTGGACTTTCTCCATGCACAGCAACATATGGTCGCCAATGGTTCGGAAAAATGGCAACTCACACATAGCTTTATCAAAGCGCTTCATTACTGCGAGCAGCAGGGGATGTTTCGCGATCCATGTTTCCAGGTACGACGGCGGAACAGTGATGCCAATGCCAGTTATTGAATGCAACCGGAACTTCGGCCCAAAAGATCTACGCAGCGTTCGGACCGTTGGGTAGTAAATAGCGAAGGACTGCTCGCCAAAACTGGCCGAGGATACCCCATGGCAACGCCGCAGTGCTTTCTGGAGGTTACCTTTCAGCGTGTAATGAAATATTTCCCAGAAACAGAAACGCGTAGAAAGACAGAGAAGAAGTCTTGCCCCCGGTCGGCATCGTATCGCGAGATCATTGGAAACAGCTCGAATGTCAGCGACACAGTTGAGGCCTGAAAAGTTTGAGAATACCCCGTCAAAGATCAATTGCGCTGGGAGCTTATGTAAATGCTCTGTCGGCAATAGATGGAAATCAATCGAAGCCTGGGGAGCTTCCAGTTCTTTCCTTATCCTCGCTTGTTCGATCATCTGACCTGAGGCATCGCAGGCTGTCACGAAAATTCCTCGACGTGCAAGGAACATTGCATCTTCACCGGTCCCGCAGTTAAGTTCGAGAACGCGGCACCCTGATGGAAATACCGCAGCCGCCCGTTTCCATACGACCTCTCGCTGAGAGCGGCCAACAGTCGAAAACGTGAACAGTTCGTCGTAGTGAGCAGCCATCGCGTCGAACGCCGCGCCTGCAACGTGATCGGATTCAAGTGCAAGCGTCACTGTTCAATCTCGTGGTAGCTGGAAAGCAGTCCGGCACGCAGGTCTTGAATGTTCTGCTCCAGGACAGTCAACTCCGCCGGATCTGCTGTTGCGTGCTTTTGGAGAAGTTTTGCCCGGGTCACTTCATCGCGCAAGAGCTTGTCTGCATATGCGTAAAAAGTCTTCGTGTGTCTTCCTTTGATCCTCAATTCACGATCAGATGTCGCGCCCCACGGCTCAAGCTGGACGAGACGATCGGCGATCTTCTTGTAATAGGGGGTTCCTTTGATCGGATAAGAGACAGTGGTAAAAAAGATATCCGGCTGCGATATGCTGACATGTTTGATCGTGGCTTCAATATCATCGAGATCTTCTCCCTCATAGCCCCACATCAGAAACATGCCGCTCTGAATACCGCGGTCACGGCTCATCTTCACTGCACTCTGGACCTGCTCTATTTTTACCCCGCGATCCATTGCGTCGAGAATGCGCTGTGATCCGCTCTCCGAGCCAATCCAGATTCGAAAGCAGCCAAGTTGCGCGAGAATGTCCAGCATTTCATCGTTCAAGCGGTCTGCACGCGATATGCACTCAAAAGGAATACGCAGACCTCGGTTGCTCATCTCTTTCGCATAGGCGCGCATCCATGCGTGATTAATGGTGAAGACATCGTCGGAAACCCAAACCATCTCCGGGGAATATTCCTGCATCAACCACTCGACCTCATCTACTACGAGAACGGGATCGCGTCTTCGGTGCGATTGCCCAAATACCTGGTGACTGCACCAGTTACAGCGGAATGGGCATCCGCGCGCGGTAATGAAGTTGATTGAGCCGCTGCCATGATGGGTTCGCCAGGTTTGCACATAACGGCGAATGTCGATAGCGTCGCGCGCTGGCCACGGCTGAAGATCGAGATTAGCGATCTGGCTGCGCGGAGGCGATTGGTACGTATGCCCGTCCTGATCGATAAACGCTAAACCGGTAATCTTCGAAAAGTCCGTATCACCCGCGCGTATTGCAAGCAGAAGCTCTTCCATCGTCAATTCGCCTTCACCTGCAACGACGAAATCGGCACCGGCCTGCAAATATTCAAGGGTGTATGCTCCCGGCTCCGGTCCACCGACGACAGTCTTCCATCCCGCCTCGCGGGCGGCGGCAAGAATTGCGATTACATTGCCTCGTGTCATCAGGTTTGCATAAATCCCCAGCACAGATGGTTTTTCTGTGTGAAGGAAGCTGAAAAGCTCTTCCCGACTGGAAAACGTTGTGTCGAACACGTCAACGTTGAATCCCTTACTTCTCAGGTGCGAACAGAGATAGAGAATTCCCAATGGAGCGTAGGGCTTCATGATCTGCCGCTCCTTTGGATCTTCAAACAAGAAGTAGCCGTGCGTAAGAAGCAGATCTCTCATTTAGGCTCCTCTCGCGGCGATCAGCTCGTTTATGGGGAAGAACCCAGACTGCGTTTGACTCTCGCTATCTTTTATGGAGAGATGTGTGGATTCGGCATTCCTGCTCACCGGTTCCAGTGATGAGACGTTCTGCCATAGTTTCTCGATGTGAGAAGCTGTCTTCTGTGTGGACGGATCGACAGACCAGTTGCTTACTTCTGCATGCAAGGCGTCCCGCACAGCACGATAAAAGTCACTCGTATAAGCAGCTTTGAACATGATGCAAAGATCATCACTATCGGTCCAGTTTCGCTTGGCTCCTAACTCTGCCTGTACACGCTCATAGAAGACAGTGCCTGGCAGCGGATAGGAAAAGGAAATGCCAATGTCGTCTGGACGGGTTTTCCTTACGAACGCGATCGTTTCCTGGAGATCCTCCCAAGCTTCACCCGGATATCCGAACTGAAGAAAGTAGCAAGCGCGGATGCCAGCCTGTTGCAGGCGTTGACGCGCCGTGACAACGGACGATATCTTCAGCCCCTTGTCCATAGCATCAAGAATCTTCTGGGAGCCTGACTCTACTCCCATCCAAACCTCAGTGCAGCCGGCGGATTGTAAAGCAGCGACGGTTGATTCGCTCATCAAATCCGCGCGTGATTGAACCTTGAACGGTAGTGCGGCCTTTCTGGCCGCTACCTCAGCGGCAAATTCTTGTATCCAGTGACGGTTCAAGGCGAAAATATCGTCGCCAAACCAAATGTGTTCTGCCCGCATTTCAACTTTGAGCTGATGCATCTCTTCAGCTACTTCTCTGGCAGGGCGTAAGTGAAACTTATCGCCTGAGATTGGCTTAGCACACCAGTTGCAGTGAAACGGGCAGCCTCTGCCAGCCACCATATTCACTGAGAAGTATCCGTGTGCCTTCTTCCAGGCTTCTCTGTATGGCGTAAGATCGATCAGGTTACGAGACGGCGCAGCAAGTGCAGCCCATGCCGGATTCCGGGAGTGCCCCTGCGTGCTTTGTACTAGATGTCCCTGAGCATCGAGGCGCACAAGCCCCGCAATATCGCCGACCGGCTGGGAACGCAACAACGCGGAGCACAGCTCCACCAGTGACTGTTCCGCCTCACCCTGCAGGATGAAGTCGATGCCGTTCTCAAGAAAAAGTTTGGTGTTGTCGGATGCATCCGAGCCGTGAGCGATCACAATAGCGCCTGCCTGGTGGCTGGCTGCTGCAATCGCAAATGCTACCTCACGCATTCGCGTCAAACACATCTTGGAGAGAAAGTTAAAGTCGTCTTCGTAGATAGCTACGATACGGGGTTGGTATGTCTTCCAACGCGCGCGCAATGCCTGTTGTCGGGTCTTCAAGCATCGGGTCAAATACCGCAACCGAAATATGATTCGAGCGAAGTGAAGTAGCCGCATACAACGTGCCGATAGGCGAGTACGGCTGCATCTTACGCATCTGTTTCTGGTCGTACGGAAGATGGTACGAGTGCGTCAACAGCACGTCTGCTTGAAATTCGACTCTGGACTTTCTTTGTTCCGAGCAGCTCATGGCAACGACCTCATCAGCACGCCGCTTCGGCGGGAGTATTCGCAAGCCGTTTTGCATCCACGGCCGGCTTCATGGCAGTGTACTTCTTTAGCTTGTTATTGAGCCACAGTTCCACAGGAAACTTGTAGACATCACGATCAAGCCTCCAGCGGGCCGGAAACGAGATACTTTTTTGCGCCAGGCGTGTAATCGCCCCGCGTTTATCAGCTGCAATGGGAATACGGTCGAAGGCAATGCGGAGATAATCCCGCGTCACCTGCAGTCGCTTATGCTCGCCTCCGTCCAGCCAGGGCAATCTGGTATAGCGCGGGAAAAAATCCGCCCATGCTTCCAAAGATTTAGGAACCTCAATGCCAAGCTCCGCTGTTTTCTCGAAGATCGGGGAACCGGGATAAGGTGTGAAAATATTGGTCCAGAACTCGGTGCCAGGAAGACGGCGACACATATCCATCATGAAATTGATGGTTTCGCGACGCTCTTTTTTCCCTTCGCCTGGAAAGGCAAAAATGATGTTGAATGACGGACGAATACCAGCGGCAAGACAGCGCGCTGCACTTTCGTAGATCGAGTCAAAATCCTGCCAGCCCTTGTGCATTGCATTCAGGATAGTTGGCGATCCGGAGTCAACTCCCTGACAAACCTGATGAAGGCCGGCGCGGTGTAAAAGTTTCAGGTCTTCGGTAGAAAGCCGCGACGTAAGATTCGTGGTGGCCTGAATACTCCAGCGATAGTGCGAGTTTTCCCGTACAAGCCCTTCTGCAATGGCCCGTGCACGGTCAAGATCAACCAGAAAGTTGTCGTCGACAATCCATAGCATTTCTAAGGCGTACCTGCGACTGAGGTCTACTGTTTCTTCCACAAATTGCTCTGGAGGCAGCGCATTCCATTTCCGCCCGTAGACCCCTGAGTTTGTGCAATACGAACAATTGAAGGGGCAAGCGAGGCTTGAGGTGTACATGGCCCAACGCCTTCCGCAACTGTGCTCATATGCATCGAAATCGGCTATTTGATAGGCCTTGGGCGGCATTTCAACAAGCGGTTTCAGGGGCCGCTCCGGCGTCATAATCATCCGTCCGTCGCGCTTGAAACCAATGCCCGATATGAGGTCTGGAGCCGATCCGCTCGCAATGTGCTGGACAAGCTCAAGAAGAGACTCCTCTCCCTGTCCTCGTACGATGTAGTCAATATAAGGCGCTTCGAGCGTCTGCTTTGGCAGCAGAGATGGGTGCCATCCTCCAAGGATGATAGGGAAGTCAGGATCCCAGGCCTTGACGGTGCGTGCAATGTCCACCGTTTCCCGTATCATGGGTCCGGTCACAAGGGATACGCCGAGGCACAGAGCATCTTGTACCTCGGTAAGTACTCGCTGCTTGAAGTTAGGGGTGATCGTTGAATCGATCAGGACCACTTCAAACCCGGCGCGAATAAGAGGTGTGGCTACGGCTAGAATCCCGAGCGGCGCCGTGGCCTCAGAACTTGCAAATGATGGGAAAAAGAAAACAACTTTTCGAGATTTTCGCAAGATATGCCCCTACGCTAGTGACTAGAGTAAGGAACACAGTCCTCAGATTTGTCTCAGTATTGTCAGTTAAATGTCATCTGTTCTTCAGATTGTTCAGTTTTCTTGCTGAACCCTGTAAAGTCGTTACTTAAGAACGACATTACCAGTCGGTAACAGTGCCATCAAGGTTTCGATTGATTGGAAGGTAAGCGCGTTGATAGGGATATTTCGAGGCCAGCGATTCGTCAATATCCACACCCAGTCCAGGGTTATCGCCGGGGAACATGTAGCCGCTCTCAAAACAATACGAATGAGGGAAGACCTGGTTAGTTTCGGCAGTATGCGGCATATGCTCTTGAATACCGAAGTTGTGGATCGCCATGCCGAAATGCAATGCCGCTGCCATCGTCACCGGCGAAAGGTCAGTAGCCCCGTGGCATCCTGTGCGCACGTGGTAGAGCGCTGCGAAATCGGCAACCTTTTTCAGGGGAGTAAGACCGCCCGCGTGGACAATTGACATACGAATGTAGTCAATCCATTGCTGCCGTATCAGTTCGTGAGCATCCCAGATCGTGTTGAATACCTCACCGGTTGCGATAGGCGTAGTTGTGTGTTCCCGGATGACCTTGAATCCTTCCTGCAATTCTGCGGGCACGGGATCTTCCATCCAAAAAAGGTGGAACGGCTCGAGCTCTTTACCTAAGCGCGCAGCTTCGATCGGAGTCAAACGGTGGTGGCAGTCATGCAGCAAATGGATGTTCTCGCCAAATGCGTCGCGAACCCTTTGAAATAACTTCGGCGTATGCCTTAGATATAACTCGCTCGACCATTTGCTTTCAGGGGGTAGACCGCGCTCAGCCGGTTCGTAAGATTGTGTCGTTTTGGGTACGCCATAGGTTGATTCCAGTCCAGGAATGCCACTTTGAGCGCGTACTGCAAGATAACCCATCTCGATCTGCCTGCCGACATCCTCGACAGTTTCTTCCACCGTGCCGCCATGCGCATGCGCGTAAACAAGTACGCCATTCCGGCTCTTGCCTCCAAGTAGGTTGTAGACAGGAGTGTGCAGCGCTTTTCCTTTAATGTCCCATAGCGCGACATCGACGGCAGCAATGGCCGCCATGGTGACAGGACCCCGTCTCCAATAGGCTCCACGATAGAGGTATTGCCACATGTCTTCAGTTTGAAAAGGGTCCCGGTCGATAAGGCAGGGAATCACATGATCGGTTAAATAACTCGCAACCGCCATCTCGCGTCCGTTAAGAGTGGCATCGCCTAGTCCGTATATGCCTTCATCTGTTTCAATTTTGAGCGTGACAAAGTTGCGTCCCGGTGAACAGACATTTACCGACGCACTTCTGATTTTCATCTTATGTCTCCCGCGAACCTTGATCTGGAGGCAGTTTCAAACGAATACGTTAAGTTTAGTATGCCGTACGAACTATATTCCCAAAAGAATGTCGGCCACGAAAAATGAACTTCAAGATCGCCGATTTCTCTATGTCTGAAATTTGTGGGAGGCCTCTAGTACCCTGGTTCCATAAATTCTTATCCTTTTGACTAGCGGGGATGTCTTCCACGTCCATCTCGTTTATAACGGCGCGGCTCTTCAGGTTGCCATCTCAGACACAAATACTTCCGCTTCTTATTCGGCTACCTTCCCTGCCAATATTCCAGGGGTGTTAGCCTCCTCCTGGTAGCACTGCCAACGATCTCTCCAGCAGGGGGAAACTACACTGCATCACAAACCATTTCCATCACTCCACCAACATCAGTAGCCGTGCTGTACTTCACAACGGAATGGAACTGTGCCTGCGGTTGCGTCAACGCGGTATACCGGTCCGTTTTACTCTCCTCAGCTCCAAGACCGTGCATGCTATCGCCTTGTTTCAGGACTGGGGCAATGCAATATTGCTACTGCATCAGCTTATGTTGGATTTACCGGTGGCACGGGAGGATACACCGCGACACAAAAGATCCTGAACTGGATCTACACGCAGACTGCCGTGACATCATGAAGAATTTAAATGCCAGCAGTATCCACTCTTTGAAAGCAAGGTTGGATACCCCAAATCCCTGACAATCATCACTTGATTTTTACGTCTTATGCGGAAATAGCTCAGTTGCTATTTGGCGGACAGCTACGGCGCAGTCTTATGCAGGCCGATAAATGAAGAGCAGGTGATATAGGCTTTTTCAATGCGGTCGGCTGACGCGATCACAGGGAATAAATACTGTCCGCAACAAATAGCTCGCATCAGCTCATCTGTGCGGCATCCTGCTATACTTATCCATTGCGGGAGTTGCTCAAAACCATTCCTGTTTTCAAGCATTTCGCCGCATACCCAACAACACAAGCATTCGAGGTTTCCCATGTCCGGCCATTCAAAATGGGCGACAATTAAGCACAAGAAAGGGGCTCTTGACGCGAAACGCGGCAAGGCCTTCACACGCCTGATCAAAGAAATCACCATTGCCGCCAAAGCTGGTGGTGACCCCGACGGAAATCCGCGCCTGCGAACGGCGGTTGCAGCCGCAAAAGCCGAGAATATGCCTGCGGATAACATCAAACGCGCCATTCAGCGGGGAACTGGCGAGTTGCCTGGTGCCATCTATGAAGAGATCACTTTCGAGGGCTATGGTCCGGGCGGAGTTGCCGTCATTGTTGAGACGACAACGGACAATCGCAACCGCACAGTGAGCGAAGTCCGCCACGCCTTTTCAAAGAATGGCGGCAACCTGGGGGAATCCGGCTCGGTGCGCTTCATGTTTGCTAAAAAAGGCGTGATTGCTGTCCCAAAGTCCGTAGCCGACGAAGAAAAGCTGATGAACATCGTACTTGAAGCTGGTGGCGATGACCTGAATGATGAAGGGGACACATGGGAGATCATCACCGACCCTGCAGCCTTTGAGGCCGTGGCACAGGCAGTCCGTGACGCGAAGATCGAGACGGTCATGTCTGAGGTCACGATGATCGCTACGACCTATACCAGACTCGAAGGCTCGACAGCGGCACAGATGATCCGCCTGCTCGAAGCGCTGGAAGACCATGACGATGTGCAGAACGTCTATTCGAATTTTGATATGGACGCCCAGCAACTGGAAGAAGTAGCTGGTTAGACGGTCGAGAAGATTCAATACAAGGGCCGCCGGATGGCGGCCTTTCTCTCACATAGAAGAATCGAAGCGTAATCCTGCACCACGCATCAGAAAAATATTACATAAATACTATGCTGAAAAATTTCGTGCCCTCTTTTATTGTTTTGGCCTCCAGTCTGTTTTCACTTTCGGCTATGGCGCAAAGGACGCAAACATCGGCTCCAGCCAACAACAGCCCGGCGTCGGCTGTTCTGGCAACCCGTCCATGGGAATTCGGCCCTTTCTTCCAGGGTGGTGTAGGTGTCGGCGATCGTTCCAATTTCAGCTTTACCAGTGCAGGTGTGCGCTTGGGTAAGGTCATCACGGATCAGTATCTGCCGGGTTTTCTGCGTGGGCAATTTGAATACGCAGGGGAACTGATGCCATATTGGCACTCATTCACCCCGGCACCACACTATCAGGAGACAGAATACGAGTTCGGCGGCCAGACAGGGACTGTGCTGCTGCCATATAACGGTGGAACTTTCACAGGCGTCAGCATTACACCAATTATTCTGCGCTGGGACCTGAAACCGGGTAAGAGCTTCGCGCCATTTGTTCAGGGGGCAGGCGGGTTGATCTGGACCAACCATAAATACCCACCAGATATCATCGTGCAGCATGGCGAACCAGGCGGGACTAGCGTGTGGAATTTCACGCCGCAGTTCGGCATAGGCTTTCACTACTTCGTGAAGCCGAAGCAGTCATTGACGTTTGGCGCTAATGCGATTCATATTTCAAGCGCATCGTTGGGCGATCGCAATCCGGGCGTGAATGCAAGTGTGCAGTTCCAGATCGGGTATACCTGGTGGAAATAAGAGACTGAGATGAGCGACGTCCTGATTGAGTGTGTGCCGAATTTCTCCGAAGGAGCAGACCCGCGCAAGGTCGCGTCCATCATTTCGGCTATGCAACTCGATGGCGTATCTCTGCTCGACTGGTCGCTTGACGCAGACCATAACCGTTCCGTCGTAACCATTGCTGGACCTCCCGCCGCAGTCGTCGAAGCCGCGATTCGCGCAGCTGGACGTGCGGCAGAGTTAATCGATCTCACATCGCAGCACGGTGTCCATCCTCGTATCGGAGCTGCTGACGTGATTCCTTTTGTGCCGATCCGTGGTGTCTCACTCGAACAGTGTGCTTTGTTGGCCCGTCAGGCGGGCACAGAAATCTGGAAGCGTTATCGTGTTCCGGTCTATTTCTATGAGGCAGCCGCCGCGAGGCCGGATCGGGCGCTGCTGGAAGACGTGCGCCGCGGACAGTTTGAAGGGCTGCGCGATGCTGTTCGTAAAGATGTTTCCCGCCGTCCAGACGTAGGCGGCCCTGACCTGCATCCTACAGCGGGTGCTTCTGCTGTCGGTGCGAGACGCTTCCTGATCGCATATAACATTTATCTCGACACACCAAACGTTGCCACGGCACGGGCGATCGCCAAAGAAATTCGCGCATCCGCGGGCGGCCTTTCAGGCGTGAAGGCGATGGGGGTTCTTGCGCATGGCATGGCACAGATCTCCATGAATATCACTGACTTCCGCCAGACTTCGGTGGCTGATGCTTATGCAGCAGTTAAGCGGCAGGCATCGCGGCACCGCGCGCAACCCGTGCGCGGCGAGCTGATAGGGTTGTTGCCCGAGGCGGCTTTTGAGCATGAAAGCGAGTGGGTGCGTCAATTACATGGGTTTAATCCCGACGAGAAGCTTCTGGAACGCAAGCTGGAGCGTCCGATTACATGGCCTGTATCGGAACAGGATCGGGCAGTCTAAAATAAAGGCTAGGACTTTTTTGCCTGGTCATCGAGAGGGTGAAGCAAATTCCGCAGCCCTCGGAGGTATGAATTTGAAGTTTGGAAAGAACCTTATGCTCGCGGCCACCATGGCGCTGGGCATCTTTGCATCATTGCCCGCAGTTGCAGCGCAGCTCGACGGCGACGCACGCGCAGTGATTCCGAAAGACGTGCAGCAGCTCATTGTCGTCGATTACCGCGCGATGCAGAACTCCGAAGCAGCGATGAGCCTGAAGGCGCGCGTCCTTCCACCGGAGCTGAAGCAGCTGGAAACGGCTCTCAAATCCTCCGGTTTGAATGACAATCACGATGTCGACGAGTTGGCTTTTGCAGCCTTTCGCACCCCCAATGGAGGCGAGAGTACAAAGATTGTCGGCATCGCTCAGGGGCAATTTTCGCTACCCGATATTCTGGCGAACTTCAAAAAGCAAAAGGTGAAGGCCACCAAGCTCCGCAACAACTTCATCTATCCCATGGGCGCAAGCGGCATGCTGGTGAGCTTTCGTCCGCGGTCGACCCCGGCGTCATCGCCGAGCCCGACGACACCGCCCTCCATCCTCTACACCTCGGGCACCACCGGGCTGCCCAAGGGGGTGGAACTCACCGGCCGCAACCTCGGCTGCGCCCTGCGCGAGCTGCACGCGGGCATCGGACTCGACGCGGGGTCGGTATGCGCAGCGCCGATACCGTTCTTCCACATCTCCGGGCTCGGCCTGCTGCTCGCGGCCAACCTGAACGGCGGCCAGATCCTGCTCGACCTGGTGACCGACACGGCGGACCTGCTGCGCTTCCTTGTCGGCCGCGGCGTCACGCACGCGGCGGTCGTGCCGACGGTGCTGCAGCGGCTGCTCGCGCTGCCGGAGGCCAAGGCCTGCCGACTGGAGCTCGCTTAGCCATATCGTCTACGGCGCTTCACCCATACCGCTGCCGGTGCTACGCGAGGCGGTCGAGGTCATCGGCGGCCGTTTATCCAGTCCTACGGGCTGACCGAGTCGACGGCGGGTTTACGCTGCTCGGCCCGGCCGACCACGTGCCCGAGGAGGCTTCGCGCACCGGCTGGTCTCGGCCGGGCGGCCGATGGACGCGCCCGCGTCCGCGTGGTGGGTCCGGGCACGCTGGAGGACCTCGCTACCGGGGAACGGGGTGAGGTGCTTGTGGCCGCTGGCGGGTGATGAAGGGCTACTGGCGCAAGCCGGACCAGACCGCCGAGATCATGCTCCCTGGCGGCTGGCTGCGGACCGGCGACGGCGGCTCGTTCGACGCCGACGGCTACCTCTACCTGCACGACCGGCTGAAGGACATGCTGATCTCCGGCGGCGAGAACGTGTACCCGGCCGAGGTGGAGAGCGTGATGACCGGCCTCCCGCGGTGGCGGAGGTCGCCGTCGTCGGTCCCTCGGCCCGCTGGGGCGAGTCGCCTTTTGCGGCGTAGTGCTGCGGCCCGGTGCTTAGGTAACCGAGGAGGAGCTCATCGGCTGGACTCGGGAGCGGCTCGCGCACTACAAGTGCCCGGTCGGCGTCAGCTTCGTCACCGGGCTAGCGCGGACCGCGTCGGGCAAGCTGCGCAAGCACGCCATCCGCGCGGCGCTGCTGCCGCGTCACTTAGCGGCGCTCGACGGTCACAGTACGGGCTGCTTCAGGTCCAGTTTCAGGTGCCGGTCGAGGAAGTCGATAATCCCGTCGATGGCCTGCTGCTGGATCTCGTCAGGGCCTGACGGCGCCGGTCGGTCGCGCCAGCGGGAAGATGTATCCGTGCAGCGGGTGGTCCCAGGACACCCACTCGGTCTCCTTCCGCTCTCCCGCAGGAGCTCGTCCTGAGGCGGAAGATCCCCTGCAGGTGGTCGCCGTCGCGCCCATGACGAGGATCGGCAGGCTGATCGGCGCGATGCGCTCGCGCGCGAGCGGAAGGTCGGTGCGCGCCCTGACCCGCGCCGCGTCCAGCATCTGCATGTCCTCGAAGTCCCGTATCCCGGTCTGCTCGCTGACCGGCGCGACGTCGCCCATCGTGAGGCCGAGGAACTCGTGGTTGGCGGCTCGCAGGCGACACCCGCCCGCAGGATTCCGCTGTACCGTACGCCAGTTTGAACAGCATCTCGCCCGCATGGCTGACGCCCACGTGCCCGAGACGGTCCGCGTCCACCTGCGGGTGCCTGGCGACGTGACCGAGGATGGCCAGCTCGTCCTCGAACTCAAGAGGCGAGCGGTTCATGACCTCCATGCCCTGCCGCGCGTCGACCATGAGCGGGCCCCCGCGGTCGAAGCCGAGGTCGACCTCCGTGCGGTACCGCCCCCACCCGCATGCGTAGCCGGCCGCGAGAAGTCGCTCCATGATGTACGGCCGGGTTCGCACCCATTGCCGCAGCCAGCCGATCCCGCCCCCGCCGTTGCCGTAGGCGAGGAAGACGAACGGGAACCGTCCCTCGTCAGCGGGCGTGCGCACCACGTACGGCACGTACAGGCCGTCGCGCGATTCCGCCAGGTAGTACGCCGCGGGGCGGGCGGACCCCCGCCACGTCCTCGACGGAGACAGGCTCGCTGGGATCCCACTGCCGCGCGCCCTCGCCCTCCGGCCGTGGCGCTGTCCCGCTGGCTCCCATGGCTTCCTCCAAGTTCCGGCGCCCGACATCGGCCGTGAGCGTACCAGGCACCGTCGCCATCCCGGGGACCGGCAAGGCCGCACGGGACGGTGGGGTACATGTTGTCGGGCACCGGCTGATGCCGACTTGAAAAGATCTTGAAAACTCGCACTGTGTCTCCCCGCGGAATGTCGGATGGCTTCGCTTTAATGTTCGCATAGCCAGCGATGAAGCCATGAACATTCGGAAGGAGGTCCGGCAAATGAGCGAACCCGCGGCGCCGGATCCCTGTGCCGATCCGGGTCCCGACTCGGACTTCGACGAGTGGACCGCGTGGCTTTACCAGGGGTCGACGCGGGGCGCAATCCCGTCCCGCCGCGAGCGGGAGCCCGCCCGGGGCTGGGCATCAGCCTCGGCGACGCGTGCGACGTGGACCTGCAGCTGCTGGCGGCCATGTGCGGCCCGGACGGGCTGGGCGGCCAGGCGGTCGTCCGCCGCGTTCGGCCAGGACAAGGCCGCCGACGTGCTGTGTCCCGGTCCCGTGCTCGCAGCGCTGACCGCACAGACCGCCGCCGACCCGGCCGCCTCGACCGACGACGAGCTGATCGGGGCGCTGCAGGCGGCCCGTCGGCTCGCGAACCACGCGGACTATAAGCAGACGGTGGTGATCGCGGAGTTCGCCCGCCGCCGCCAGGCGCAGTTCGAGGCGGCGATGGCCGCGGGGAAGCCGGTCGGCTGCCGGGACGGGGAGTTCCCCGGCGAGGAACTGGCCATGGAACTGGTCGAGACCGCCCCTACACCAGTGCCCGGATCGACACGGCCATCGAGCTGACCGCCCGGCTGCCGCGCACCCTGGCCGGGATGGCGGACGGCAGCATCGACCTGACCCGGGCCATGACGATCGCGTCGCGCACCCGCAGCCTCACCGACGCCGACGCCGCCTACGCGGATGAGGTTCTCGCAGCGGCCGCTCCCGGCCGGCGCGCGGACCAACTGGCCGACAAGGCCGCCGGCTGGAAATGAAGCTGGCACCGGAGGCCGTCGCCGCGCGCAAGAAGCTCGCCCGGCGCGACCAGCGGATCGAGACCCGCCGCGAGCAATCCGGCAACGCCTCCCTGTCCGGCCGCGAACTCGACACCGCCGACGTGATGGCCTCAAAGGCGTACATCGACGTGATCGCCGTCAAGCTGCGCAACTCCGGACCGTCCGGCACCCTCGGTCGCTGCGCGCCCTCGCCCTCACCGACCTCACCCAGGGCCGCAACCCGCTCGACCGCATTCACGCCGGCCACCCGGCATCCTGCGGCAAGGATCCGGCCGCAGGCGATCCGCCAGCCCCCCACCCGCAGCGGGCAGCGCGGAACCCCGGCAGCCCGGGCACGTCCCAAGCCCCCGGGCCGCACGGCCCGGCCCCGGCCGCAGACCCAGCGCTGGCCCCGCATCCCAGACCCAGCACAAGCCCCACACCCCGCTGCTTCTGCCCCGGTCCCGGCACTGGTCAACCTTCTCGTCCCGCTGGGCACCTACCTGGGCTGGTCGACCGCCCCCGCCCAGGCCCGCATGGGGACTGCTCGACGCCGACGAGACCCGCGACATCACCCGCGCCGCCGCCCGCCACCCCAGAACCCGCTGGTGCGTGACAATCGCCGGCCCGCAGGGCACCGCCATCGCGCACGCCTGCGCCCACGGCCAGCACCCCTGGATCGCCGACCTGCCCGCCGACAGCACGCACCCCGCCAGCCGCGCCCACCCACCGCCGGCAGCCGCCGCCCGGCAACCCGCAGACACAGCACCTGCCGCACCGCTCGCCCATCCACCGCCGCAGGCCAGCACCAGCTGGCCGCACTCTTCGCCGCCTCAACGTCACCTTCCGGCCCATCGCCGAAGGCAGCTGCGACCACGCGAGCGCCGAGAGCCAGTACCTGCCAAGCCGCGCCCTCCGCCACCTGGCCCGCGCCCGCACCGCGACCTGCACCGCACCCGGCTGCCTCGCCCAGGCCATCCACTGCGACCTCGACCACACCACGCCTCACCCGGCTGGCCCCACATGCCAGTGCAACCTCGCACCCAAATGCAGACGGCACCACCGGTGCAAGCAGGCACCCGGATGGCAGGTAGAACAGCCGGAACCCGGCGTCATGCGATGGACCCTCCCCTCCGGGCGCACCCACACCACCACGCCAACGGAATACGACATCTGAACACTCAGGGCGCTCGAACCGGGGCCCCGACCAGCGAAAAACCTGATGCCCGTTCGCCGCGATCTGATGGAAAAACGCGCAAGCGTTCCCTGTGATCTCCTCGCGGGCTTGCCGTCCAGGGGGTCTGGAACCAGTTGCGCTCCACGGCCGCGGCGTGGCGACCAGGCCGAGCATGGTAGTCAGTGACGGCACCAGACGCCGCCGTGCGTCTCATCGGACAGGCCGCGAAGCTTTTCGCTGAGCACCCCGCATTCGCTGAGCACCCCGCAGTGGTACTCGAGGAACCCGCTCCCTGGGGTTGGTTAGGGTTGAATAGCGGTCATGCGTGCGATGGTGCTTGACCGCATTCGCGGACCCCTGGCGGTGCGGGAGGTACTCGAACCCGTTCCGCCCGATGGTGGCGTGGTGGTGCGGGTGCTCGCGACCGGGCTGTGCCGTAGCGACTGGCATGCCTGGGCGGGGCACGACGAGATCGCGCTGCCGCACGTGCCGGGGCACGAACTGGCGGGCGTCGTCGTCGCGACGGGGACCGGGGTGTCGCGCTGGTCGGCGGCGACCGGGTCACCGTGCCGTTCGTCGAGGGGTGCGGCCGCTGTGCCTGGTGCCGATCGGGGAACGCGCAGGTCTGCCCGGACCAGCAGCAGCCGGGGTTCACCCACTGGGGATCATTCGCGCAATACGTGGCGCTGCACGCGGCCGATACGAACCTGGTCGCCATTCCTGAGGCTGTCTCGGCCGAGGCGGCGGCCTCGCTCGGCTGCCGGTTCGCCACCGCCTACCGGGCGCTGACTGGCCGCGCCCGGCTGGCCGCCGGGGAATGGGTGACGGTAATCGGCGCCGGCGGGGTGGGCTTGAGTTCGGTGATGATCGCCAAGGCGCTCGGCGCGCGCGTCGTCGCCGTCGACCGCAACCTCGGCGCGCTGGCGGTCGCCGCCTCGCTTGGCGGGGACCACGTGCTGGCCGCCGACGGCGCCGCCGACATTCCCGCGCTGATCATGGAGGTCACCGGAGGCGGCAGCCACGTCGCCGTCGACGCGGTCGGCAGCGAGCAGACGTGCGCGGACGCGATCCTCTCGCTGCGCCGCCGCGGCAGGCACGTTCAGGTCGGCCTGCTGCCCGCCGCTGTCGGGCAGCCGCGCCTGCCGATGGCACGGGTCATCGGCTGGGAACTCGACTTGCTCGGCGCGCACGGCATGGCCGCCGCCGACTATCCCGGCATGCTCGCGCTCATCGAGCGCGGCGACCTGCGCCCGCAGGACCTCATCGAGCGGGTCGTCGGGCTGGAGGAGGCCAGCGTCCTGCTACCCGCGTTCGACTCGGCCTCCCCGGCCGGGATGACCATGATCGACCCGCACCGCCGCGGCTAGCCGAGCTTCCAGTGCAGGCCCGCGATCTTCATGACCGTGGCACGGTAGGCGCCGGTCGGCTGGAGATCGGGCTCGTCCCTGCCGTTGAGGCTGAGGTGCACCGCGCCGCATTCGGCAGGCCCGACCGCGACTGGACCGCCGGGCCGCCCGCCACGGCACGGAACGTCAGCGTGAACCCGGTTTCCAGGGAGCACGGAACGCCCCGGCTGGCCGTCGACACCGGCAGCCCGTTGACGAGCGCCGCGAGCCGTCGCACGGCCGGGGCCGACGTGATCGTGACTGGCGCCGGATTCGGCGACCACGGCCCGGAGGCCGCGATTGTCACCACGGTGACCAGGCCGGGACAACCTCCAAAAGCCGGCCGGGGCGGCTGCCACGAAACCATCGCCTCCGCCATGATCACGCTCACCCCGCCGCCGGCGTTGAAAACCTGCACGTTCAGCTCCCGCACGGGCAGCACGCGGGGAACGGCGGGAAGCGAGTACACGGTGTTCCAGCTCGGCGGCCCGATGATGACGTCCTGCCTGGCGAAGCTCCGCGAGATGTGCGCCTTCTCCCACGCCAGCAGCGCTGGCCCCACCCCGCGCACCCGCCAGTACCCCACGGCGTCCGCCTGCGCGGTGGAGTTCAGGCTCATCACCGGGTACTTGCCCCACCCGCCGGGCAGCGCCGGCTGCTTCGCAAGCCGGACCGCGCCGGGCGGCGGCGCGAACTGCCCGAGGATCGCCCTGGCGTCGGCCGCGGCGCGCTGCTTCGGCGTGCCGGACGGCTCGCCGCTGACGGCGGGCGTGCCTGAGGACTTCGCCGCGCGCGGTGCGTGCGGTGCGGAAATCACCCCGCCGCAGCTCACCGCCAGGACCGCGCTCACGATAAGGAGGAACGGACCCCTCTTGCCCTGTCTCACGCCACTTGGACGCCGGCACCGCAATAGCGGTTCCGTCCGCCTCCGTATAGCGGCGGAGGTTCGTTATACCGGGGTGGCGGCCGTCTCCGGGGCGGCCTCCTGCCGGCGGACCGCCGCGCGGCCGAGGGCCAGCCAGCCGACGAACGCGATCACCAGCGCGGCGATCACCCCGAGGTTGGCGTACTCCCAGGTGCCGGTCTTGCCGCCGAGCCCGAACGGGCCGAGCAGGAATCCCTGCCAGGACAGCCAGCTCGCGTAGGTGTTGACGACGAGCCCGAAGCCGACGACGGCGCCGAGCACCATCAGGGTGACCGGCACCCAGCGGACCACCCCGTACCGGCCGGACGGGGAGAACAGGTCCGCGTCGGCGTAGGCGGTGCGGCGCAGCGCGATGTCGGCGAGCATCACGCCGCACCAGGCGGCGATCGGCACGCCGAGCGTGATCAGGAATCCCTCGAACGGCCCGATGAAGTTCTTGGAGAAGAACACCACGTAGATCGTGCCGGCGATCATCAGCACGCCGTCGAACAGCGCGGCCGACCAGCGCGGCACCCGCAGCCCGGCGGCGAGCAGGGTCAGCCCGAGGAGTAGATGTCAAGCACCGCGCCGCCGACGAGGCCGAGCACCGCGACGATGACGAACGGCACCAGGTACCAGGTCGGCAAGATGGTGGCCAGCGCGCCGATCGGGTCGGAGTTGATCGCGGTGGACAGCGACTGCGACGACCCGGCGAGCAGCAGCCCGAACCCGAGCAGGAAGATCGGCGCGATCGACGCGCCGAACGTCGTCCACCACACCACGCCCGCGCCCGACGTGCGCCGCGGCAGGTAGCGCGAGTAGTCGGCGCCGGTGTTCACCCAGCCGAGGCCGAACCCGGTGATCACCAGCACGGTCGCGCCGAGGAACGCCTGGGCGGATCCCGAGTGCAGCCCGGAGACCGTGGACCAGTGGATCTTGTCCGCGACGAGGATGAAGTAGATGACGGTCAAGATCCCGGTCACCACGGTGATGACGGTCTGCAGCCGCATGATCGTGTCGAAGCCGAGCGCGGCGCTGCCGACGATCAGCACGGTGATGACGATGAAGGCGATCACCTTGGTGACGTTGCCCGCGCTCCAGCCGAGCTGGTGGAACACCGTCGCCGTCGCCAGCGTCGCCAGCACGGTGAGCACGATCTCCCAGCCGACGTTGCAGTATCCAGGACACCAGGGCGGGCAGCTTGTTGCCCTGCACGCCGAACGCGCGCGCGGGACAGCACCAGCGTCGGCGCGGACCCGCGCTTGCCCGCCACCGCGATGAACCCGACGAGCAGGAAGCTCACCACGATCCCGATCAGCCCGGCCACGCACGGCCTGCCAGAACGAGATGCCGAAGCCGAGCACGTAGGCGCCGTAGCTGAGGCCGAGCACGGAGATGTTGGCGGCGAACCACGGCCAGAACAGGCTCCGCGGCGAACCCTTCCGCTCGTCCTCGCCGATGACGTTGATCCCGTTGGTCTCAAGGCCGAGCGGGCGCTGCTGCGCTGCGGTAGTCACCCGGTGCTCCTTCCTAGCGGCATATGGCTGGTTAACAATCGGGCCAACTTTATAGGGGAATGTCTTCCATTGTCTTCCACGCAGCAGCAGCGGACCGGGCCAGGGGCGCGCTGTACGGCCTGGCGATCGGCGACGCGCTCGGCATGCCCACGCAGCTGCTGTCCCGGCGGCAGATCACGGAGCGCTGGGGCCCGCTGCTCACCGGCTTCGAGCCCGCGCCCGCCCGGGCACCCGATCGCCGCGGGCATGCCCGCCGGCGCCGTCACCGACGACACCGAGCAGGCCGTCCTGCTCGGCCGCCTGCTGCTGTCCGGCCGGGTGGACCCGGGCGAGCTGGCGGCCGCGCTTGATCGCCTGGGAACGCGACATGGCCGCCCGCGGGTCGCTCGACCTGCTCGGCCCGTCCACCCGCCGCGCGATCGACGCGGTGCTCGCGGGCACACCGCCGGAGGAGGCGGGCGCCTCGGGCGACACCAACGGCGCGGCGATGCGGATCGCCCCGGTCGGCGTCGCGGTCGCGGCTGACGACCTGACGGCGCTGGTCGACGCGGTGCACCAGGCGAGCCTGGTCACGCACAACACGTCGGTGGCGCTGGCCGGCGCCGCCGCCGTGGCGGCCGCGGTCAGCGCGGGCGTGACAGTGCGGCGGCGGCGCGCTACGCGAGCGGTCGCGGCGGCGACCGGCGCGGCGGTGGCCGCCGCCCGGCTGGGCGCCGAGCGCGGCCACTGGGTCGCGGGCGCCGACGTCGCCGCCCGCATCCGCTGGGCCGCCGGCCTGGTCGCCGGCAGCCCGCGGAGGAGGCCGCCGAGGTGATCTACACGCTCGTCGGCACCAGCCTGGCCACCCAGGAGTCGGTGCCTGCCGCGTTCGCCGTGCTCAGCGCGGTGCCCGACGACCCGTGGCGGGCATGCCTGCTGGCCGCGTCGCTCGGCGGCGACACCGACACGATCGCCGCGATGGCCGGCGCGATCGGCGGCGCCTGCCACGGCCTGTCCGCCTTCCCGCCGCACGCGGCCGCGGTCATCGACGCCCACGGCCTCGGGCTGGCGGACCTGGCCGACTCACTCCTCGCGCTGCGCGCGATGATGATCCAGAACGAGGGCAGCCCGTCGCGCCGCCTGCCAGGCCCGCGGCGGCTCGTCTTCGCGGGCGAGGCGATCGTCGACCTGGTGATGCGCGTCCCCGCGCTGCCGCCACGCGGCGGCGACGAGCTGGCCACGTCCACCGAGATCCTGGCCGGCGGCGGGTTCAACGTGATGGCCGCCGCGGCCCGCCAGGGCCTGCCGGTGCTGTACGCCGGCGGGCACGGCACCGGCCCGTGGGGCGACGTGATCCGCGCCGCCCTGGCCGCCGAGGGCATCGGCCTGCTCCGCCCGGCCGACCCCGGACCGCGACACCGGCTTCGACGTCGCGCTCGTCGAACCCGACGCCGAGCGCACGTTCGTCACGCAACTCGGCGCGGAAACGGTGCGCGGCCCTGGCGCGTGGGACGCGGTTTTTGCCGGGCCGGGCGACGCGGTCTACGTCTCGGGCTATGGCCTGGTCCCGCCGGAGTCCGGGCCGGCCCTCGGCTCCTGGGCGGCTGCCCTCGCCGCCGACGTGCTGCTGTTCGTGGACCCGGGCCCGCTGGCGGCGCAGATCCCCGCCGCGGTGCTCGATCCTGTGCTGTCCCGCTGCGACTGGCTGAGCTGCAACCAGCGGGAGGCGGAGCTGCTCGCGGGCAGCGCCCGGGACCCAGCGGAGGCGGCGCGCCGCCTGCTCGCCCGCGGCGCCGCGGCGAATATCATCGTCCGGGCCGGCGCGGCCGGCTGCTATGTCGCGGAACTCGGGTCAGCCGGCGCCGTCCACGTGCGCGCCCCGCAGGTGACCGCGGTCGACACGACCGGCGCGGGCGACGCGCACTCCGGCGTGTTCCTCGCCGCCCTCGCCGACGGCCACTCCCCCGTCGCCGCCGCAGCCCGGGCGAACGCCGCCGCCGCCTTCGCGGTCACCCGCCCCGGCCCCGCCACCGCGCCGGACCGGGCCCAGCTGGACGCCTGGCTGGCGCGGATAGAACTTCGAAAGCTATCGGCTATTGCCGATATATTTCGACTTAATGATTGCTATTTGGGCGTGATGGCGGTGCGCTCTTAGGCGGAGACGACTTATCCGGTTCAGTCTAAAGAGCCTGCATCTATTGAGGTTTTCGCGCCTTGTATATCGAAAGTATTCGTTGCCGAAACCTTCCGAAACTCATTGACCACTAATTGGGTCGGATCAATACTGACGCCAATGACGGCCCGCCGGGGCCGTCTGCCAGACTCTTAATGCGATCCGCCCCTCCCGGTCGACGACGACCCCGCCCAAGGAGGACGCCGCACATGAACGGCCCCCTCCCATCCCCACCCCCACCGAAGACGGCGGCAACGGCCGCCGTCGCAGGCGCCTGCGACTGCTCCTCGTCGCCTGCGCGGCGGCGCTCGCCGCGGCCACGACGGTGGCCGCGCCCGGAGTCGCGCAGGCCGCCACCTGCTCGAACCAGACCGGCACGACCAACGGCTACTACAACCAGATGTGGAGCAACGGCCAGGGCTCTGCCTGCATCACCGTCGGCTCCGGCGGCAACCAGTACTCCACGACGTGGAGCGGCATCGGCAACTTCGTCGCAGGCGTCGGCTGGCAGCCGGGCAGCAACCAGACGGTCAGTTTCAGCGGAAGCATGAACGCCAGCGGCGGCACCGCGCTGGCGTCACTCTACGGCTGGTCCACCAACCCGCTGGTCGAGTACTACGTCATCGAGGACGACCAGGGCGGTAGCCCCTCGCTGGGCACCTTCATGGGCACCACGACCAGCGATGGCGCCACGTACAACCTCTACGAGCACCAGCAGGTCAACCAGCCCTGCATTACGGGCAACAGCTGCACCTTCGAGCAGTACCTGGCGATCCGGCAGGGAAACACCACCAGCGGGACGATCACCACGCAGAACATCTTCAACGCGTGGGCCAGCCACGGGATGAACCTCGGCTCGCTCAACTACCAGATCTTCGCCACTGAGGCCTGGGGTGGCGGCTCCGGCAACTCCAACTTCACCGTCAGCCACGGCTCGTCCGGCGGCGGCGGTGGGGTGGGGTGGCGGTGGCGGTGGCGGCGGCTCCGGCAGTTGCACGGCCACGCTGTCGGCTGGCGCGAAGGGCAGCAACTGGTACAACCTCAACGTCGCGGTCTCCGGCTCGAGCACCTGGACCGTGACGGTGAACATGGTCGCGCCGTCCGTGGTCTACTCGACCTCGAACGTCAACGCCACCTGGCCCAGCCAGTACGTGATGAAAGCCACGCCCAACGGCAGCGGTAACAACTGGAGCTTCACGGTCTCCCCCAACGGAACATGGACCTGGCCCTCGGTCTCCTGTAGTACCGGCTAACCAGCTGCAAGCCCACCCCCGGTGCCTTCCCCATGAGAAAGGCCCCGGCTCGCGGCCGTCTCCTCCGCGAGCCGGGGTCGTCAGTTACTGCCCGGGCTAGCGTGGCGGTTCGCCGTTATCGTGGCACGGTGCATACGACCACCGGCCTGCTGGTCGCCGGGACGACGTCGGATGCCGGCAAGAGTGTCGTCACCACCGGGCTGTGCCGGGCGTTCGCCCGCCGCGGCGTGAAGGTGGCGCCGTACAAGGCGCAGAACATGTCGAACGACTCCATGGTGTGTGCCGACGCCGGGCCGCCTGGGCCGAGATCGGGCGCGCGCAGTGGATCCAGGCCGCCGCGGCCGGCGCCGAGCCCGAAGCCGCGATGAACCCCGTGCTGCTCAAGCCGGGCGGCGACACCCGTAGCCACGTCGTGGTGATGGGCAGGCCCGGCGGCAGGTGTCCTCCAGCGACTGGACCACGGGACGCGCGCACCTCGCCGCCGCCGCCCACGCGGCGTACGACGACCTGGCGAGCCGGTACGACGTGATCGTCGCCGAAGGTGCGGGCAGTCCCGCCGAGATCAACCTGCGGGCCGGCGACTACGTCAACATGGGCCTCGCCCGGCACGCCGGGCTGCCGGCCGTCGTGGTCGGCGACATCGACCGCGGTGGCCTGTTCGCCGCGCTGTACGGCACCGTGGCGCTGCTCGAGCCGGCCGACCAGGCACTGGTCGCGGGGTTCGTCGCCAACAAGTTCCGCGGCGACCTGTCGCTGCTCCAACCCGGATCGACGCTGAGCGGCTGACCGGGCGGCCGTCTACGGCGTGCTGCCCTGGCACCCGCCCTGTGGCTGGACTCCGAGGACGCCCTGGACCTGGACGGCCGCCGCGCCAGCACGACCGACGGGCTCCGGGTCGCGGTCATCCGGCTGCCGCGGATCAGCAACTTCACCGACGTAGACGCACTCGGCCTCGAACCCGACCTGGACGTCTCTTCGCGGCATCGCCGCGCGACGTCGTCGGGGCCGACCTCATCGTTCTGCCGGGCACGCGCGCGACCCTGGGGGATCTCGCCTGGCTGCGGTCGCACGGGCTCGACGAGGCGATCAGGGCCCATGCGCAGCGCGGCCGGCCGTCCTCGGGATCTGCGGAGGCTCTCAGATGCTCGGGCGGTCACCCGATCCTGACGGCGTCGAGGGCGAGGCCGGCGACCGAGACCGGGCTCGGCCTGCTGGGCGTGACCACGCGGTTCGCGGCGGAGAAGGTGCTGCGGCTCGCGACCGGCGCCGGACTCGGTCAGCCCGAGGCGGGTACGAGATCCACCACGGGACGCTGGAGATCGGCGGCGGCGAGCCGTTCCCGGGCGGCGTCCGCGACGGCGTGGTTTTCGCGACGATGTGGCACGGGAGCCTGGAGAGCGACGGGTTCCGCACGGCCCTGCTGGCCGAGGTCGCAGCGGCGGCCGGGACCCTCGCAGGTTTGTTCGACCGGCGCGAGGCTCGGCTCGACCTGCTCGGCGACCTGGTGGAGCGCCATCTTGACACGGACGCGCTGCTCGGCCTCGCCCGCGAGGGCGCGCCCGGCGGGCTACCCGTGCTTCCCCCCGGAGGGGGATATGAGGCTCCGGGTCGGCGGTCGCTGGCGTAGCACCCGCCCCCGGCCGACACGATCCACGGTCCCCGCGGTCGCGTCACCCTGCTGTACGAAAACCCCACCAAATCAGTACAATCCCTGGCGCATGCGTAGGATTACCCGGCGATGGCGTCTCTCTGCTTGACGCGGCCACCCGGCGGGTGATCCTGACTGACGACGATCACGGCCGGGGCGTACCTCATCGAGCGTGCCGAAGGCCTGCATCTTCCGGGCTGGAGCGTTCTCCCTGCCACCGGCAGAGCGCCCTGGCCTGGCGGCGCTCTCTCGGAGATAACGCGCAAGGTGTGGGCCCTGACAGCAGCCCCCCGCACATCTCACCCCTTTTTTTTTTTTTTTTTTTTTTTTTTTTTTTTTTTTTTTTTTTTTTTTTTAAAAAAAAAAAAAAAAAAAAAAAAAAAAAAAAAAAAAAAAAAAGGAAGCCAAGGACATCATCGACGGACTCGCCGCACGGGACGACGTAGCCGATGCCGGAGGGACAAAAGGACGGTTATGGTACGTTACGCGGCACTATGGATAACGGCGGAGTTATAAGGGCGTAGGCGGCGTGCCGTCCTTGGCGGCCTGCTGACCGGGGTGGGCCTGGTGCTGGGCGTGGGCGGCACCGTGTCCGCGCTAATCGACACCTTCAACATCCCAACGCTTTTCGAGCCCTACCCGATCGGCGAGGACCTGATCGCGGCAGTGATGGGCGCACTGGTTTTTGGTCTCGGCATTGGC
>CAVTVL010000013.1:0-101008 GCA_963738095.1 Terriglobales bacterium | reverse complement strand
GAAAACTGTGAGTCCGAAGAATGCCGCCAGCGATGCCCATCTGATGATGAGCAGAATTCGGCTGGGAAAGAAAGCGCCTGCCAGCCCAAAGATCAGAGTGATCCCCATCAACAGCACAGACGGCCACAACCAGCTTCTTGTCTGCGACAATCTGACAGTTGCCAAGACAACGGGTACGAATGTGAGAGCCAGGAGGATAAGTCTTCGCAGGTCACCGCGGTCCAACTCCGGATACAACAAAATGACCAGCAACAGAGATAACAGAATCAGCAAATCTGGTCGTGATTGCGCTTTTGTTTGCACGATGAAAAGTCACGCCGGAGATGAAAGAAGCCGCCCGGCAACAGGGCGGCTTCCTTCTTTAGGGAGAATAGTTCCAACGGAGGCAAAACCATCAGAACTTTCTGGCGAAATACTATGGGGGCGCTGGAGGGGTGTCAAGGCAAAATCCGGATCAATATAAATACTTTTAATTCAATACGTTAGAAAACCTTCCAACGATAGGACCGGAGCCGGGGCGCAATTTCGCCTTTTCTTCGAAATCTCAAACGATTTTCCTGTGTAAACACTTTAATTTTTCTCTGATGCTTAATGAGAATTTGCACTGCAATTAGTGCATCTCGCTCACTTTCAAACGCGTTTTTTACCTGAGCTTCAGACTCATGAATTCCTCATCGTTGAGAGTAGAAACCGGCTTGCCACGCAACCGGCGAATTGCCGCACGTCCTCCACCAAAAAAGATACCCAGAATGATTGCGGTTCCTCCGAGAATCGCGCAGAGGTACGCAATACCCAGTAACAGACGCGCGGTTTTTGAAGCTTCACTGACATAACCCTCGGGATGGTTCCAGGTAATGTCGGCAGTGTAGTTGACCGATCCCAGGAGCTTGCGCGCTTCGTCTGCGGAGAAGTTGCCGTTGGTGATAGCGACGAGCGGACCGCTGCGCCGCACAACCAGGCTCACTGCAGAACTGTTGGTTAAAGCCCTGCGGCCATACGGCCTGTTGCGAATTGCCGGCTTTGAGCATCGCCTGTATGACCTGCTGCTGATGGATCGCCATCTGCGGCGTTGGATACATGAGCAACGTCAGCGTGCCTCCTCCATTCTGCGAAGCGTAGTTTGCCGTTACGGCTTCGGCGTCACGGCTGAAGTCGACTACACCTGGAGGAAGAACTCCGCCACCGCGCACGTAGGCAACTGGACCGATGGCATAGCGCACACTGCCAGCATCAAGCGAAGCAGGAGGCAGATATCTTGGAAGCGGCGGAGGCACGGCGCTGGGTCCGCTGGCCTTTGGCACATCCTCGGACAATTCGCGGAGCTGCGCAGCCGACATGGCGGTCAGATGATCGAAGGTGGCATCGATCAGGGTTGCTCCTGTCCAGAACAGCACGCGCGCACCATCAGATGCTCCGCCCTGGCCGATGTCTTCCCTCTGCATTCCCGGACGCCGATAGAAAGTGAATGCTCCGTAAGCTCCGGTCGCATCCTGAAAGCGAATCGTCCGGACATTCAGCTTGTTGTCCGACTGCGTGTAGTTTGCGGCAACAAATTCCGTGAAACCGAATTCGTGCAATACGGTGGCGTTGGCCTGATCGGCTGCTTCGGGTGCAGTGCTTCTCTGCGGAGTGGAGACCTGATGCCATCCGGCAAAATCCGGGGGAAGGATCGGCGGTTCTGCCGGCGCGACAGGAGCCTTCAACGCATAGATATAGGCTAGAGGCAGCGGCGACTATTGCGATCGAAAGCAAACGGCGGAACATAACGGCTTGTTGTTGAGACTACCACCACGCAGGTTTTGTTGCAGAGAGATGTACCGTCTTCGACGCAGTTCATTTGCGGCCCACGCTCGGCGCGGCGCGCTACTCGATGGATAACGTACGGCTGGCCAGCAGAGGATGGCGGTTTGCCCAATCCAGATCGCGTGATTTTCCGACATGCGCAACGATGCTTTCAAGGCAAGTCCGAGGAGGATTTTGTGAAAGCCTTTCGAATATTGTTTGCCATTCTTTTGTTATCGCCCGTCCCCGCGCTCCATGCAGAGCTTGAGGAGCAGGCACTCATGTCCGTCAACATTCCATTGCCTGCGTCGTTGGAAACACGCGTCTGCCTGCGGGACACTACGTCATCTACTCCGTGGAAGCTCATCAGCTGTGGCGATTGAGTTCTTTCCGCCATGGCGGCAACGCATTCTTCAGAGTCTCCATGGATGGGTCGCACCAGCGCTCCAGCCGGTCACAACTGATTTTTCATCGTTACGAAAAAGAATACATATTGTGCGAGATCGATCAGAGCCAGGCGAATATGACAGCAATGCTGCCTGCAGGAAAGCAGGAACAGCAGCTTGCGCGTGACCATCGCCAGCCGGAGATTGCGTTGATCCATGCGCAGACCGGCGTACAACCTGAATAAACCTTTCCCAAATGCGAAGAGGGCATCGATTCAACCACCGATACCCTCTTCGCTATTTTTTATTCTGAATTGTTATTGCAGCAGCGTACCGTTCTCCGCCTCTATTTTGGCCTCTTCCGGCGGGATGACCACAGCGGCCGCTACCTTGTCTTCATCTTCGAGGTTCAGCAGCTTCACGCCCTGCGTGGAGCGGCCCGCTTCGCGGATGCTCTTGGTATCGATGCGGATGATCTTGCCGTACTGGCTGATCACCATCAGCTCCGATGTCTCGTCTACCAGCTGGATGGAAGAAGTCTTCCCGACCTTCGTTGTGGCTTTCAGGTTTACGACCCCGGAACCCCCTCGACCGATGAGACGATACTCCTCGACGTTGGTCCGTTTCCCAAAACCATTCTCAGTAACTGTGAGAATGAGCGAGGGGCTCAAACCAAGCTGCAGGTCTAACTCGTCACGTTCCGCAGACTTCTGTTTGCACGCTCTTTCTGCTGCGTCAACTACCTTCTCTGCTTCTTTGACCCTGGGATTATCTTTAGCAGCCGGATTACCTTTTCCTCCAGCATCCCTTCTCGCTTGGTTTGCTATTTCACGTACCAGATCAAGCTTTTCTTTGCTTTGTGAAATTCCTTCACGGATCTTATTCAGTTTTTCGACCAGCTTCTTATCGTTGCGTGCAAGTTCGTCTCGCTTTTGCTCACGTGTTTCAGGGGAATCTGTCAGCGTGGCACCGATGACGTAATCACCTTTCTTGAGGTCTATGCCTCGAACGCCATAAGCAACACGACCCATCGATCGAACGTCGCTCTCCTGGAAGCGAATTGCCTGGCCCTCACGCGATGCAAGGAAGGCGACCTGGGTTCCGTTGCTGAGACTAACATCCACTAATTCATCATCAGGATGTTCTTTGAAGTTGATCGCGTGTATCCCTCGCGACATGACATTGCAAAAGTCCCTAAGAGGTGTCTTCTTCACCGTGCCGTTGCGCGTCGTGAAGAAGATGAACTTGCCCTCTTCTTCAAGATTACGTACCGGCAGGATAGTGCGGACGGTTTCGCCGGCCTGCAAGTTGAGCAGGCTCTGCATCGATTTGCCCTTGCCTGCGGCGCCCACGTCGGGAACTTCGTAGACCTTGAGCCAGTAGACGCGGCCTGTATTGGTAAAGCAGAGCAGGAAGGCGTGCGTCGAATCGACGATGAGCTGCGAGACGAAATCTTCTTCCCGAGTCTTCATGCCGGTGCGGCCCTGTCCGCCGCGGCGCTGCTGACGGTAGGTCGAGATCGGCGTCCGCTTCAGGTAGCCCTGATGCGAGACGGTGACGGCGACCTGCTCGTCGGCGATGAGGTCTTCGAGCTGCAGCTCGGCGGTCTCGTCGATGATCTGCGTGCGACGCTCGTCGCCGTAGTCCTTGCGGATGGCTTCGAGTTCCTTGACGATGACAGCCCGCAGTTTCTTTTCCGATCCGAGGATCGATTCATAATCTTCAATGCGAGCGCGCACATCGGCGAGTTCCCTGAGCAACTCGTCGATGGAGAGTTGCGTAAGGCGATAAAGTTGCAGTTCAAGGATCGAGTCGATCTGGCGGTAGCTGAGTGTCAGCGTCGGCGAAATGAGCGTTGCCGGATCGATGGCGTAGCGGGCGGGATCGAGCTTGATGCCTGCAAGCGCCTGGTCGCGGACGGTGATCGTCTTGCCGGAGAAGAACTGGAAGAGGTTCTCACGCGCATCTCCACGAGAAGACGAACCACGAATGATCTTGATGACGTTGTCGAGATGATCGAGCGCGATCTGGTAGCCGAGCAGGATATGCTCGCGCTCGCGCGCCTTGCGCAGCAGGAAAGCCGTGCGGCGACGGACTACGTCGATGCGGTGATCGAGGAAGTGGCGGATCGCGTCAGGCAGCGCAAGCTCGCGCGGCTGGCCGTTGACCACGGCCAGGAAGATCATCGAGAAGCTCTCCTGCATCTGCGAGTGCTTATAGAGCTGGTTGAGGATGATCTGCGGTTCCGCGCCACGCTTGAGCTCGATGACGATGCGCATGCCGTCACGGTCGCTCTCGTCGCGCACATCTGAGATGTCGTCGATGATTTTCTCGTTGACCAGCTCGGCGATGCGCTTGATGAGCGTGTTCTTGTTGACCTGGTAGGGGATCTCGCTGACGATGATCGCCTGCCGGCTCTGATTCATGTTCTCGATAGCGCACTTGGCGCGCATCAGGAAGCGGCCGCGACCTGTCTTATAGGCATTGGCGATGCCGCTGCGTCCGTAGATGAAGCCGCCGGTCGGAAAATCCGGACCTTGCACGTGCTTGGAGCACTTCTTCAAGCCCGGCATGCGGATTGTTCACCATCTCGATGGCGGCGTTCACGACTTCGGTCAGGTTGTGAGGCGGGATGTTCGTCGCCATGCCGACGGCGATGCCGTTGGCACCGTTGATGATGAGATTGGGAACGCGCGCGGGTAGTACCGACGGCTCAAAGGTGGATTCGTCGTAGTTCGGAACAAAGTCCACCGTCTCCTGATCGATGTCGGCGAGCATCTCGCCTGCGAGCCGGGTCATACGCGCTTCGGTATAACGCATGGCGGCGGGCATGTCGCCGTCGACGGAGCCGAAGTTGCCCTGGCCATCGACGAGCACGTAACGCATGCTGAAGGGCTGCGCCAGGCGCACCATGGTGTCGTAGATAGCGGAGTCGCCGTGCGGATGGTAGTTGCCCATCACGTGGCCGACGACTTTGGCGCACTTGGTGTACTTCTTGTTGTGCTGCAGTCCCATGTCGTGCATGCCATAAAGAATGCGGCGATGCACCGGCTTGAGCCCGTCGCGCACGTCGGGCAAAGCACGTCCGATAATGACCGACATGGAATACGCGAGATAGGACTGCTTCATCTCGTCTTCAATGTTGATCGGGATTAGGTTGGCTGCGCCGGGTCCGGTGGGGGAGTCACCACCACTGCCATTGCCAAGGGGAAGCTGGGGATTCTGATCGTCTGCCATAAGTTAGATTTCGGAGTCTCAAACGGCCCGCGTGGCGTGGATTGTCAAAACCGGGCTGGATGGAATCTATCTTTATGATACTAAAATAGTTACGCCTCGGCAACGCGCCTTTAGTCTAT
The DNA here is from genome assembly GCA_963738095.1 of Terriglobales bacterium. GTDB lineage: Bacteria > Acidobacteriota > Terriglobia > Terriglobales > Acidobacteriaceae > Alloacidobacterium. The sequence goes on along the minus strand of CAVTVL010000013.1, from coordinate 95,484 downwards.
TGGATTCATGGGTTTGCAGACGCGCAAATCGGGAGGCGGAAAAATGTCCGGTACACTGGGTTCAGAACCCCACGAACGATGCCCTCTCCGACGGCCCACAGCATCCGCAAATTCCGCTTCAATCGCCCGCAACAGATCGCCGCCACATTTCTCTTTGTGCTGCTGGCGGAGTGCCTGTGGGTGGCGCAACACCAGACGCTCAGCGAAACCGACTACCAATTTGCACGCTGCGGGCGCGAGATGTGGGAGAAGCCCTCGCCGCTTGCCGGATACTTCACGAGCTGCGGCAATATCCACGACGGAACGCTGGCGTATCGCGCGGCCGGGCTGCCGCTCACCTTTCAGAGAGTTTTTGCCGGGCAGGAGTCTTCGACTTCCACCTGGGAGATGCGCCACGAGGTGAGCTACGTAAAGCTGCTGATGCGGCTGCCCTTTATTGCGGCGGGGCTGGCGCTGGGCGCGTGCCTCTGGTGGGTGACGCGGCGGCTCTACGGCAACACTGGCGGATACATTGCGCTCGCTCTCTACTGCTTTGCCCCGCCGATCGTGCATGCTTGCACGTATCCGAATAATGAGATTCTGGCGGCGTTTGGACTTTTTGCCATTGTCTACACCGCGATTGGCGTTGCCCATGCCATGCAGGGACCGCGGCACAAGTGGCGTCCCCGAATTATTCTGCTGACTCTCGCATTCGGATTTACGGCAGCCGCGCACATGTCGGCTTTTCTGCTGGGACTGGTTCTGGCCATCGCCTTCATGGCCTATGTTGCCGAAAGCAGACGCGCATATCTTCCCACGCTGGCGATTGTATGGGTTCTGGGTGGATTGTTCCTGCTCTTCGCCTCGTATGCCTTTCGTCCGGATGCTTTCAGCTATGTCTTTCGCAGCGAAGCAGGAAAGATGTGGCTTTCGCTGAGTCAGGCTGACGCATTTTTCTCGTCCCTGACAAACGCCGGTATCACTATTGCCGCGCTGGGAGCGCTCGGGCTGTACCTCGTCTTCCGGCGCTCGCGCTACTTCGGCAACACAACTCCATTGCTTGTGGCTGCTCTCCTGCTCGTAGTGGTGACGACGGGTGTACAGAGCGAGCCATGGTTATGGGGGCTTCCCTTCGTACTCGCGTTTATCGGCGGCGTTTTCGCGGACGTGATGGAAACACGCTACCGTAAGATTTTTCTATGGATCACAATCGCAGTGCTGCTTGCGCAGGCAGCGTTGTGCATTGCGGGTCTGCCGCTGCTTGCGCAATAGCTATTGCGAAGGTCCAGCCGAGCTGCGCTTGAGCGGATGCGCTTCAGTATTGAAGACAACCGAGTCAAAATCAAGCGTCGACGGCGGCGCAAAGAGCAGGTAAAGATACTTCATCGTTTCGGCAAAGAAAAAGCTCTCCATACTGTCGGCTTTCTGCCTGGTCCGGACATCAGTGAGCGCGGCAAAACCTACATCGGTGCGGCAATACTTCATCAACGAATCGAAGAAGGTCTGCCCCATGGCCAGATATTTGGGATCGTGCGTGTAGTGGTACAGGTAATAGGCCGACTCGATGATCTCGGGACGCAGAGGATATTCGGCGTTCCTGATCTGCATCTTTACGTAGTTGAAGCTGTCGGGTTCGACACCGGCAAAATTCCACATCAGGTAACTTGAGTCTTCGAGTTTTGCCGCGCGGTTGCGATCACCGGAGAGCGCGAGCACTGCCGGGAAGAAGGCATCAAGCGCGCCGTAGTACGTTGTGATGCGCCTTCCCGTTTGCATATTGGCCTGCCCATACCAGAGGCCGTTCGGGCGTTCGTCGGCAAGGTATTTATTGATTGCAGCAGCACTCTCCGTCCACATGCGCTCGCAGTCTTTATCGTGGAAGAGGATCGCGCACTTGAGCAGATATTCGTAGTAGGAATCGATGCCGCCCATGATGCCAGCTGTGTGGTTCGTCCATTGTCCCGTTTCGACGTTGATGCCCAGCCCGACAAGCCCGATCCTCGACTGACGCTTGTACATCTCAACGACGGCCCGTTTTGCCTTGTCGTAATACATCTGCTTGCCGGTAAGCCGCGCCAGCATGCCATATTCCAGCAACAGGCTGCCCACTTCGGCCGGGTTACTGAGCACGCCGCGCACTGCGCCCGTATGCAGGTTGACGTATTCATACGGCATGCCTGTTGGAGAGTTGAACATCGGCAACATGCGCCGCCCAAGATCGTCGGCCAACTCGAGCAGACGTTTGTCGCCCGTCAGCTGATAGCTGGAAAGCAGGCCGCCGAGCATGCGAATCGTGACCTCAAAATCTTTGACATACATATCCTGATCGAAATTGAGCTTTGTATCGATCAGCTTCCGGGCCTCATCGGCCTGCGGAGTAAGCCCCATCAGGATCATCGTGTCCAAGCCATCGACCGGGGTCATCAGCAAAGAATGCGCATACCAGTCATGCGGCTTTTTGCTCAGCGGTTTCAGTGCGTCATGTCCCCAGGCGTACTGGCGGTACCCGTCCCACGCGCGCAGAAATTCCTGCCGGACCCGATGCGCCATCTCCTCTTTCTGTGCGTCTGTCATGGGCGCAGCCTGGGCAACCGCATGCCGCGTCAGAACTGAAAAGAGGATGAGGCAGATGACGACGGGGAGAAATCGGCGAAGCATGATACTTACAACTTTAATGCAAATCGCTCTGTGGAAACGATTCCATGACGCAGATCGGCATCTCCTCCATCAAACTGCTAAACTCCGAATCAATGACAGGCAAAGACGATCCGGAACGCCTTGTAAACGCCGACCGAGCCGAGGACGAAGACAGTTTCGAGCTGAAGCTGCGTCCACGGCGGCTGAAAGAATTCATCGGCCAGCAAAAGGCGAAGGAACAGCTGGCGATTGCGCTGGAAGCGGCAAAGATCCCGCGGCGAGGCGCTCGACCATGTTCTGCTCTTCGGACCACCTGGATTAGGTAAGACAACGCTCGCCTCGATCATTGCCAACGAGCTGGACGTGGGCTTTCAGCAAACTTCCGGCCCGGCGCTGCAGATTCAGGGCGATCTGACCGCGATTCTGACTAACCTGCGCGAGCGCCAGGTCCTGTTCCTTGACGAGATTCACCGCCTGCAGCCGGTACTCGAAGAAAAGCTCTACACTGCTCTCGAAGATTACAAGCTCGATATCATCATTGGACAAGGCCCGGCGGCGCGCACGCATGTGATGGATATCAAGCCATTCACATTTGTGGCGGCGACGACGCGACCCGGCCTGTTATCATCTCCGCTGCGCTCACGCTTCGGCATCCTGTTGCGGCTGGAGTTTTATACCGATGACGATCTGCGTTTCATCGTCGAACGCTCTGCCGAGGTAATGAATGTTCCCATCGACGAAGATGGGGCAGCAGAAATCGCCATGCGTTCACGCGGCACTCCGCGCATCGCCAACCGGCTGCTGCGGCGCGTACGCGACTTTGCGCAGGTACGCGGGTCGGGAAAGATCGATCGCGCCACGGCGGAGCAGGCATTGAAGCTGCTGGAAGTAGACGCGCATGGATTCGATGAACTCGACCGCCGTCTGCTGATGACGATCATCGAAAAATATGACGGTGGGCCCGTGGGACTGAATACGTTGGCCGCGACTCTGGCCGAAGAGGAAGATGCGCTTGAAGAAGTCTACGAGCCCTTTCTGATCCAGATCGGCTTTCTCGACCGCACGCCGCGCGGACGTGTTGCGACGCGGCTTGCTTATGAGCACTTCGGGCTGCCGCTGCCGCGCAAACAGAATTCACTACTCTTCTAGCCAAGCACCTATTAAGGAGAGTCGAATGACACGCACAGAATCGGCAATGCTGGGCATTAGGCACGCAGGCTCCGGACTTTGCGCTGAAAAATGTTGTCACCGGAGAGATCGCCGGCATGAGATCGCTGGCTGGAGTGACTGGCCTGCTCGTCATGTTCATCTGCCGCCATTGCCCATTCGTGAAACATCTGGAGAAAGCGCTCGCGCAACTGGGACATGACTATAACGGGAAAGGCATCGGCATTGTGGCCATCAGCAGCAACGATGCTGCGAACTATCCGGACGATGCGCCTGCGAGCCTGTCTGAACAGGCATTGGAACTTGGTTTTTCGTTTCCTTACCTTTATGACGAAACGCAGGAAGTGGCTCGCGCTTACGGCGCTGCCTGCACGCCCGACTTATTTCTCTTCGATAGAGATTTGAAGCTCGCGTACCGCGGACAGTTCGATGAGAGCCGTCCGGGCAGCGGAGCGCCTGTAACGGGCAAGGATCTGAGAAGTGCGATGGACGCACTACTGGCCGGCAAACCTGTTTCTCCGCTTCAGACGCCGAGCCTTGGATGCAACATCAAGTGGAAATAGAAAAGCCCGGCACGCATGCCGGGCTTCCTGGTTCGCGGGATAGTTAGAGTGTCAGCGATTTCAGATATTCGCGGAATTGCGGCCCGATATCTTCCCGCTTGAGTGCGAAATCGACGGTCGCTTTCAACATACCGAATTTGTCACCGGCATCGTGACGAATTCCCTCAAATGTATATCCGTAGACCTTCTCGGTTTCGAGCAGGCCCTTGATGCCGTCGGTAAGCTGCAGCTCCCCACCCACGCCCAGAGGAGTCTTTTCCAGCAATTCAAAGATCTTCGGAGTGAGAATATAGCGACCGATGATCGCGCTCTTCGATGGAGCTTCCGCCTGCTTCGGCTTCTCTACCATGCCTCTTACATCCATCACACGCGGGTTCTTGGGAACCGGGCTTCCATCCAGTACTCCATAGGACGAGATGGCAGCCCCTTCGACGATCTGCGTGGCCAGCACAGAACCATGAAGCTGATCGAAGACATCCATCATCTGCTTCAGGCAAGGTACGCGCGCGTCAATCACATCGTCCGGCAGAATGACCGCGAAAGGCTCGTCGCCTACCAGATCGCGCGCCATGAGCACGGCGTGGCCCAGGCCCCGAGCCTCTTTTTGGCGTACGTAGGAAAGCTCAACCATGTTTGAGACGTTGCGCGTAATGGCAAGCAACTCTTTCTTACCGCGACGCTCCAGGGTTGCCTCCAGCTCAAAGCTCACGTCAAAGTGATCTTCAATCGAACTCTTGCCGCGACCTGTAACGATGATGATCTGCTCAATGCCCGCGGCGAGAGCTTCCTCGACGCCATACTGAATAATGGGCTTATCGACCAGCGCGAGCATTTCCTTGGGGATGGACTTCGTGGCTGGCAGGAAGCGGGTTCCAAGACCCGCGGCCGGAAATACTGCTTTGCGCACCTTCTTATTCATGCGTATCCTTGCGTCTCTCTTCCGGGATATCTACAGCTTATTTACCGTGGCAAAGAATCCACCCGAGTTATGATGCAAATTTACGCCTCAGAGTGTTGGCGAATTATCGCCCAATAACGCCTGCCTGACAATCCTGATAGGAGCTCCGCCCTGTCGCATGAAATCGTCGTGGAATTTCTGGAGCGAAAAGCTTGAGCCCTCCTTCTTCTCAAGGTCGGCACGCAGCTTCAAAATTTCCAGCTTGCCCAAGGTGTAATACAGATAGGTTGGATCGGAGGTGCCGCGCTTGGTCTCCACTGTTCCTATAGAGCGCGATTGATAGCCTTCCTTCACGAAGAAATCAACCGCCTGATCCAAGGTCATTTCTCCGGTGTGCATCTTGATTCCAACGATGAATCTTGCATCGCGCAAGAGAGCATCCTGCAACTGCCCCAAACGGATGAGATGCGCCTCGCGCTCATCTTTAGCACCGGTCCCAGGCTGGCCGTATCCGGCATCGAGCATCATCTGTTCGCAATAGTGCGCCCAGCCTTCGATGTTGGTGTTGGCGCCGATCAGCTTACGCACCTTACTCAATGGAGCGTAGTTGGTCCAGAGGAATTGAACATAGTGGCCGGGGTACGCCTCGTGTACCGAAGTACTGATCACAGTGCCCACATTGAAAGCTGCCATATGCTCGGCAATATGTTCCTGCGTCCAGCTCTTTTCCGGAAGCGTGACATTGAAATACGCCGTCGTCGAGTGCGTCTCAAACGGTCCCGGAGGATCCATCGAAGCCTGCGTCGTTGCCCGCATGAATGGCGGCGTCTCTTCAAGCACCGGGCGCACATCGGAAGGAATCGTGATGATGTGGTGCGAATTGATGAACGAAGTCAAGCTGTTGAACGTATCGCGGAAGCTCTGCAGAAGCTGATCGGGAGCCGGATGGATCGTCGCCAGTTCCGCCAGCACCTCCTGCGGCGTTTTCGACGAATCAACTTCTTTGGCGACGCGCGCAAACTCAGCCTGGTTCCTGTGCATATCTGCATAGGCGATATCAAGCAGCTTCGTGAGAGGCGTATCCACCATCTCGTCGTATTCGAGTTTCTTTGAGAACGTATCGGCGCCAAGGCGGAAATCGCCTTTTGAGCGCGGCAGCAAATCCTGTTTCAGCCACCCTTCATAACTTTTTAGAGCCGCAATGACGCGGGCATTCGTCTTATCGAATTCGGCCCTGGTTGCCGGATCATTTGCCTCTTTGAAGGCCTCGGGCACATCGCTCTCAAAAAAACTGATAATGCCCGGCAGCTGCTCCATAGCAATCTCCGTATAGATGCGCGGCGGATTCTTCAGGTTCTGCCTTGCCGCCGTAAAGACAGCAGGCATCTCCTTTTCGCGTGCAATCAGCGACCGCAGACGCTCATCCGGCGGCGCGAAGTTGCGCTCCATCAATACGAAGGCGCTGCTGGTAATCCCGCTTGAGTAGTTGTCGGGATTCTTCTCCCATGGCTTGATGACCTGCAGGGTGAGCAGCTTACTGCGAATGTCGTCGAGCACCATTTCGCGATCGGCCTGTGTCGACTGGTCCATCTGAAACGCGGGCAGGCCCTGAAATTTTTTCTCAAAGCCGTGCAGCGTCGCGATCTGCGCGTCGATCGTCGCCCGACTGTAGTTTTCGAGTTTCGAGTCGTATTGATGCAGACCGGCACTGGTTCCGAAGGTCGGATTGTAAGTGAATGTCGCCTGTTCGAAGTACTGATCGGCAAGATCGCGAAATTGAGCATTGGCATTCGAGTCCTGCGCCCGCGCAGCGACACCCGCCATCATGACACCCCCAATAGCGAGGCAAAGAGTAATCAGCTTCCGTTTCAAAATCGGCCTCATTTCAAATTGTCCCGCAACGAATCTCATTTTGCCGCCACCGGCTCCACGGTCAGCTCATCCAGCAGCAGACGAATTTCCATCAGCACTTCATCCGGTCTTGTCTGCGAGAGCGGATAGCGCAGCACGCCCTGCGGAGTAAACTGCGCCCCGCGCTTGGCATTCTTTGCAACCAGTTTCATCAGACGGCCCGGATCGATGCTGGCATGCCCAGTGAAGCGGATATGCATCTGATCGCGCTTGCGATCCACCTGCGCCACGCCGACACGCTCACACTCTGCGCGCAGCAGCGCGGCTTCCAGCAGAGTTGCACGCCATCGGGCAGCGGCGCCGTAACGATCTTCCAGTTCGGCCTGCACTTCGGCCACCGCGCCCTCGGTCTGGGCGCCGGCGATACTTCTTGTAGATGCGCAGCCGCTGGTTCTCTTCCGCGATGTAACTTTCATCGATACGCAGGCTGATGCCGAGGTTCAGCTGCGTCACCGGCACGTTCGACCCGCTCCTCGCCCTTCAGCTTGTTGACGGCTTGTTCCAGCATGCCGGTATACATCTCAAAGCCCACGGCTTCGATATGCCCGCTCTGCTCGCCGCCCAGCATATTGCCCGCGCCGCGCAGTTCAAGATCGAGCGCGGCGATCTTAAATCCCGCGCCAAGGTCGGAGAATTCTTTCAGCGCGGCAAGACGGCGGCGGGCAATCTCAGTCAGCTCCTGCTCCGGCGGAATCAACAGATAGGCATAAGCGCGGCGGTTGGATCGGCCCACCCGGCCGCGCAACTGGTACAGCTCTGACAGCCCATGCCGGTCGGCGCGATTGATCATGATGGTGTTCGCCAGCGGAATGTCGAGACCGTTCTCGATAATTGTCGTCGCTACCAGCACATCGTACTCATGGTGCATGAATGCCAGCATCACCTTCTCCAGCTCGCCTCTCGCTCATCTGGCCGTGGCCGACCGCGATGCGCGCCGTGGGCACCAGTTCCTGAATCTTGGCAGCGATTTCGTAGATCGTCTCTACACGGTTGTGGACAAAATAGACCTGGCCGCCGCGCTCCAGTTCCACCTCCACCGCGGACCGAATCAACTTCTCGTCAAACCTGGCGACGACTGTCTGAATCGCCATGCGATCTTTGGGCGGAGTCTCGATCACGCTCATGTCGCGCAGCCCAACCAGCGACATGTGCAACGTACGGGGAATCGGTGTCGCCGACATGGCCAGCACATCGATCGATCGCGCGCATCTGCTTCAGCCGTTCTTTGTGGCGCACGCCGAAGCGCTGCTCTTCGTCCACGACGAGCAGGCCAAGGTTGTGAAATTTGAGGTCCTTCGACAGAAGGCGATGCGTGCCGATCAGGATGTCGACCTTGCCCACTTCGACCTGTTCCAGAATCAGCTTCTGCTCTTTGGGAGTGCGGAAGCGCGAGATCATTTCCACGGTGATCGGGAAACTGCTTGAAGCGTTTTTTGAAAGTCTCGAAGTGCTGGAAGCTGAGGACGGTAGTCGGTGTGAGCACCGCAACCTGCTTGCCATCCTGCACAGCTTTGAATGCGGCACGCATGGCCACTTCTGTCTTGCCGTAGCCCACGTCGCCGCATAGCAGGCGATCCATCGGCATGTGCGATTCCATGTCGCGCTTGATGTCGTTGATCGCCGAGAGCTGGTCTTCGGTCTCGTTGTAATCGAAGGCGTCTTCGAACTCGTGCTGAAATTCATTGTCAGGCGAGAAGGCATGCCCTGCGCGGCTTTGCGCTGCGCATAGAGTTTCAGCAGCTCATCGGCCATGTCCTGCATGGCCTTTTTCACGCGCGCCTTGGTCTTGGCCCATTGCTGCGAGCCAAGCCGGTTCAGCACGGGTGCGGGTCCGGCATCGGTCGAGCGATATTTCTGGATCAGGTCGAGCCGGGTAAGCGGCACATACAGCCGCGCCTGCTCCGCAAACTCCAGCATCATGAATTCGATGGTGATGCCGTCCTGCGCAATCTCCTTAAGCCCCATGTAGCGGGCGATGCCGTGCTCTACGTGCACGACGTAGTCGCCCACAGCGAGATCGCGGAAATCAGAGACAAATGCTGCCGTCTTTGACTTCTTCGGCGCCGGACGCGCCGTGACGTCGGCCTCGTCGGAAAAATCATTGGCGCCGAAGACAACCAGGTTGCGCTCCGGCAGGCTTACGCCATTGGCGATGCGGCTGCGCACCAGAATCGGGCGTGCGCAGATCGCCAGCCAGATAGCTCGACTCGTCGTAGACTGTCTCGCTGCCCGCATGCTGGATGCGGCTGCCCAGCCGGTACGGCTAGCTCATACTCGCGCAGCAGGCTGGCCAGCCGCTCCACTTCGCCCTGGTTCGGAGCCGCCAGCAGCATGCGCGTCTCCTGCTCCATGAGCGTTGCGACCTGCTCGATGAACGCCGGAATCGAACCATGGAAGCGCAGCGTCGGGCGGGTGAAGAACGCAATCTCGCCCAGCGTCGCGTCTTCATCCAGAACATCGACCGCGCCCAGCTGATCCATGTCCAGCCCGGCATGCGACGAGAGTTGCGCCAGCAACACCTCCGGACGAGTGTAGATGTCATGCGGCTGAATCAGCGAACCGATGCCGCTGCGGTCATGCCGCTGCTCTACCTTGTTCCACCAGCGGTCGAGCTGGTTCTTGATCATCGCCGGCTCTTCCACAAAGAGCGCGCAACGTGAAAAGAGATCCAGCAGAGTCTTGTTCGGCGCCGGCCACCGGAGCAAAAAACTCCCAGCCGGGAAAAACGCTGACGCCGCCGCGCCGCGATAGCCTCAGCTACCAGCTCCGGATCATCTGCCGATTCCAGCCGGCTCCGCTCAGCCGCGCGTGCACCGCCGCCAGCAGTCGCTCGGTGATCGGCGTTTCCGTCAGCGGCAGCAGTACGGCCTCATCGAGAGGGGCGGACGAGCGCTGCGACTCTGGATCGAACTTTGCGGATCGATTCGATCTCGTCGCCAAAGAACTCCATGCGTACCGGCCGGTCCACTTCCGGCGAATAGACATCGAGGATGCCGCCGCGCCGCGTAAACTGCCCCGGCATCTCGACGATGTCCATGGCGCTATAGCCCACGCTGGTCAGGTGCGTGGTCAGGGCACTCCATGTCGATCTCTTCGCCGCGGCGCAGAGTACCCGCCAAGGTCGGCATAATAATCCGCAGGCGAAGAACTTCATCGCCGCCGCCTCCACCGGGGCAATCACGATGGAGGCCGCGCCGGTCGCCATCTTCCATAGAGTGGCGGCGCGCTGTTCCTGCACTTCCGGGTGAGGCGAAATATTTTCGAAAGGCAACACGTCATGCGCGGGCAGCTTCAGCACCCGCTCCGGAGCGATCGCGCCTGTCAGCTCGCATCCCGCCCGCAAGGCAAGCTGCAAGTGTATCGGCGGCCTTGTTGTCGGCAACTACAACTACCACCGGAACATTGGCCGCACGGGCGAAGAGCGGCAGATAGAGAGCAGCGGGCGGTCGAGGTCAGTCCGGAGACACGACGGCGCCCACGGGCAAGGGCGAGGTGCCTTCGTGCCTGTTCAAAAGAAGGGAGAATGCTCCAGGTCCGTCAAGCAATTCACGGACAAACGGGAGGATCATGCTGATTTAGTTTACCAGCGCCGAAGACGCGGGAGGCTGAGACGCGTTTTTGCAGCTTCGGTCTTGCCAGTTCACGTTCACGCTTCCCGTTCCACTCGCTGGAACCGTGTACGTATGGTTGCCGCCGTTTTCCCAACTGACTGTGCCGTCCGCTGCGATCTTGATGAACTTGAATTGCACCGCCGTGCCAGCCGGCAGAGAGACATTCAGGAACCAGTTCGGATCATTGGGATTGAGCATGGGTCCCACCGCGGTGTCGAAGGTGGTTCCCCAATTGCCAAGCTCGACGGTGCTGCCCGTAAGAAAAATAAAATCCCCAGCCGTGGTGGGCGGAGCATGAATCACCGTGAATGTGACCGGAACCAGCTTCGCCGTGAGCACGGTGAACTGGATTGGGTTCGCCATTGCGCCCGACGCCGCTGCCAGTTGCGCCTGATAGATGCCGTTCGCCACATTTGGAACTGTGAACGTTACAGATTGGTTGGACCACGACTGAATCGCTGCTGTCACGCCGCCTATCGCGACTCTGCCCGCAGACGACCCGAAATGATCGCCGGCCATCGTAACCGCCATGCCGGGCTGCCCGACGGTCGGTCCAATGGAGCCGACTTCCGGACTTACTCCGCTTCCAGCAACCTGCCACACAGAAACAGAATTCGCTGGAAGGGTCAAAGTGTCTGCCGGGTTGATGCCGCTCGAACCCGCTTGCACCTTGAGGCTGACTCCGTTCAGCGTCCCGCTGAGATAGTCGGCGTATGTGCCTGAAGGCAACGCGGTATTAAGGCCCGCGATGTTGTATGTTGAGGAATTATTTTTATTGATTGCTACGAGAACAATGTCGCTGTAAAACTGGCGCTCATAGATATACACATCCGGATTGATCCATCGTTGCTTCCAGCTTCCATAGGCAACGGCGTCGTTCGCCTGGCGCAGCGAGGCAAGTTTTCCGATCAGGCGATATGCCGTAGTCGTCTCGTCGAAGCTGCTCATCCATACGCGATCGTACGGATCGTTGCCATTGTTCGTGTCATTGTGCAGATACTGCTCATCTCCATAAAGGATGACCGGGATGCCGCGGCAGGTCAGCAGGAAAGCCATCGCTTCATGCAATCGATCCTTGTTCTTGTTCACCGTCAGCAGGCGCGATTCATCGTGGCTGTCGAAGAACGTCACAAGATCGTTTTGCCAGGTGAAGTTTGCGTTTTCGGATGCAATTGTCGCGTCCAGTTCAGAAAAGTTGCTGTCGTTCCCAAAGACGTCCCGCACTGCCTGGTTTATTCCGAAATCCAGCTCGCTGATGCCGCTTCTGTTCGCGAACTTATAGGCGTCGTGATACATGGGATCGCCGGGGCTGTTGCCAAACCACTCTCCAAATACAAAGCTTGGCTTATTGCTGAAAACGGTGTTTGCCAGCGAGTACTCCCACCCCCAGGTGACATGCTTGATGGCATCCAGGCGAAAGCCGTCGACGCCGTGCGCCTGAAATAACTGCATTGCGGCCTTGAGATAGCTGTCGATCGCAGGGTTTTCCTGGTTCAGATCTTCTAGGCCCGCGAGCGTGAAGTACTGGAGTTGGTAACGGTTGTTGTAGTCGGCAATCTCCGGGTTGTGATGAAAGTACCCGCCTGGGTCGTTGGTGTCCGAAGCCATAAAAACACCGTTATTGTAGAGTGCCCCAAGTTCGCCGCCGCCGTTGTAATTGGAGTGATTGTTCGCCCAGTCGACGATGACCTTGATGCCGTTCCGATGAGCTGCAGCGACGAGATTGTCGAATGCTTTCCACGAATTGTTTCCGTCGCCGAAATGCTCTTCCACACGCATAAAGTCGCGCGCATGATATCCGTGATAGGGCGCGCCTACGCCGGTTGGCGAAAGGTTCCTGTTCTCGTTGTCCACAGGCGGCGATATCCAGATCGCCGTGACGCCAAGCCCCTTGATATAGGCCATCTTCTTTTGAATGCCAGCAAGATCGCCGCCCCAATAAGCCTGCCAGTTCGTCTTCGTGGAATCGTAAAGGCCGGAGCTTTCTGCCGGATTGTTGTTGCTTGTGTCGCCGTCATAGAAGCGATCGGTGACGATCTGGTAGATGACCTGCTTCTTATAATCCTGTGCCCATGACGCAAAGGTAAGGCAGAGGAGCATCAACAGCCATGTCGGGATTGAGAAAAACCGGCGAACTTTCATGGTTTACTTCCATGGACTGTTTCATAGTGCAGATCGGACCGGAACAGTTTGGCAACCGATCTTGCGGTACCGCTGTCTGCGCACCCTAAGTATGCACCCGGCTGCGGCCATTTCTGTGGATCAATATCTGGTGGCCTCCGAAGGCTGTGCTTTCGATCCGCTGCTAAAATCAAGCTATCTATGGCTACTACAGCGAGCGTTCCGCCAGCCGTTCTGGCGAAGTACGAACCTGTTATCGGGCTTGAAGTCCACGTGCAGCTGCTGACCAACACCAAGGCTTTTTGCGGCTGCGCGAACCAGTTCGGCGCGCCTCCGAATACCAATGTCTGCCCTGTTTGCCTGGGCCTGCCCGGCGCGCTGCCTGTGCTGAATGAGCGTGCCGTTGAATTCGCTACCCTGGCCTCGCTCGCCATCAACTGCGAAGTCCGCGAACGTTCGATTTTCGCGCGCAAGAACTACTTCTATCCTGACCTGCCCAAGGGCTACCAGATTTCGCAGTTCGACAAGCCCCTCGCCGAGCACGGCTGGATCGACGTGCCCACGCCGCAGGGCATCAAGCGCATCGGCATTACGCGCCTGCACATGGAAGAAGACGCGGGCAAAAGCCTGCACGACGGCTTCGCTGATTCCGCAACGCGCACCTATGTCGATCTGAACCGATGCGGCACGCCGCTGATCGAGATTGTCAGCGAGCCGGATATCCGCACGCCCGACGAGGCCTACGAATATCTGACCCGGCTGAAGGAAATCCTGCTCTACACCGGCGTCAGCGACTGCAACATGGAAGAAGGTTCCCTGCGCTGCGATGCCAATGTGAGCGTTCGTCCGCGCGGACAGGAAAAGTTCGGCACCAAGGCCGAAGTCAAGAACGTAAACAGCTTCCGCTTTATCCGCTCCGCGCTGGAATACGAAATCGAGCGCCAGATCGAAGTGATCGAAGGCGGAGGCCGCGTTGTGCAGGAGACGCGCCTGTGGAACGCGAATGAAGGCCGCACCTACTCGATGCGCTCTAAAGAACAAGCGCATGACTACCGTTATTTCCCCGAGCCGGATCTTCCGCCGCTCATCGTCACCACTGAGCGCAAGCGGAGATCGCAAAGCAGATGCCGGAGTTGCCGGAAGCACGCCGCAAGCGCATGATCGCTGAGTACGAAATCAGCAGAGCAGGATGCGCAGACGCTTACTGCGACGCAGGCTTTGCCGATCAGTTTGAAGCAGCGGCCAAAGCGGCAAAGAGCCCGAAACGCGTGGCGAATCTTGTTGCAGAGCGAGCTGACCAGCCGGCTCAAGCTAAAAGGTCTGGATCTGGAGCAGTCGCCGATCACCATGAAGGGCATTGCGCCAGGCCGCCGATCTTGCCGAAGAAGGCAAACTTCTCGAGCAAGCAGTTGAAGCAGCTCTTCGACACCGCATTTGAGAATGGCGAAGATTTCGGCGTTGTCTATGAGCGGGAAAAGCCGCAACAGATCACCGATCCTTCGGCTATTGAAAAGATGATCGACGAAATGATTGCCGCTAATCCGAAACAAGTTGAGCAGTACCGCGGCGGCAAGAAAACCGTTGCAGCCTTCTTCGTAGGCCAGGTTATGAAGCTGTCAAAGGGGCAGGCAAACCCGGCACTGCTGAATGAATTGGTGACAAAGAAATTAGATAGCTAAAAACAGGCTCCATCCTGATCCTCAGCCAAGAGGAAGGATGAGAGCCCGCACCTAGCGAATCGCCTCGCTGAACAAAATATCCTGCCCCCAATCCGGTCGAAAGTCATGCACGCGCAAAATTGGAACGATCTGCGCCCAGTGCCGGATCGCATGCACCGTCAAATGCAGGCAAAGTTTCCTCTTCGTTCCGGAAACCAGCAGCTTTCCCGTCCCCGAGTGTCGAATCTCAAACGCTTCTTCGAGCGTGGCCTCTGAAGCTGTCTCTAAGAATTGCTTCAGCTTCTTCATCCCCTCAACCTGAAGCTCAAAGGCAGTAGAAACATTGCGAACCGGAGAAAGCGATGCCATATCGCTGACCTCTTCTCCAAGTAACCGCTGCGCGGTTCGAAACGAGGCCGCATAGATGTGCCACACAAGCTCCCCGACATATTTCGATCCCGCGATGTCCGTCGGAACAAGCGCCGCGTCCGGGTTCGCATCAAAAAAACTTTTCCAGCGTTTGGCTGTGGTTTCGTAATCGGCGAGAAAATCTTCAAGAGTAACAGCTACGTGACTCATGTTTTCTCCTATGTCGCCAGCCTGCGATGCAGCAGCGACAATACCAACCCCTTGCACTGGTACTCCAGTTCCGGATCGTAGCGATAGCCCTCATCGCGCATAAAGGCGTGTGCGCCATTTACCTCGAACCACTGATAATTCGCGCCTACCTCATCCAGCCGAGCTTTGACCTTCATTCGGCCTTCGAGCGGAACATGCGGGTCTTGCCGTCCCCAGATGTGCAGGAGCTCCCCTTTGATTTCTCCAGCGCGCGCCAGCGAATCGTCATTCTTTCCTTTGCCCAGCGTTCCACAATGAACGTCGGTGGCGTAGAAGCAGGCGGCAGCGCGAATCTCCGGATTCATCGCAGCGCGGAAAGCGAGATGCCCGCCCAGGCAGATGCCAATCACGCCCAGCCGTCCATTGCATAGCGGCATTGCCGATAGGTAGCCGATCAGCGCCTTCGCGTCGGCATCGTAAGAAGAAAGCTCTTTCGCATACTTATCTTCATTGCCCTTGTCGGCCCCCGCCTGATCGTAAGCCAGCACGGTGCCTGCTGCCTCAAGCTCGTGATAAACCTCGGGCACTGCAACTACGTATCCGTGTCCAGCGATGAACGACGCAAATCTTCGGATCGGCCCGGTAAGCTGAAAGATCTCTGAATAGAGAATGACGCCGGGATAGCGGCCTTCCGTTGCCGGGTGAAAGAAGTACGTACGCATCGGCCCAGACGCGGTGGCAACATCGACAACCAGATCGTCTTTGATGATCATGAGGCGGCCTTCGTCCCGAGAGCGCGATGCCCGATGTCACGCCGATAGTACATTCCATCGAAATGGATTTTGCCGATGCCTTCGTACGCCAGCTTGAGCGCGTTTTCCAGTGAATCCGCCGCTGCCGTCACCCCAAGCACGCGCCCTCCGTTGGTCAGATAACTGCCGTCGAGCAGTGTGGTTCCGGCATGAAAAACTTCGACGCCGGCAATTTTGGCCGCCTCATCGAGTCCGGCAATGCGCACCCCTGTCGTATAGCTGCCGGGATATCCATGCGATGCCGCCACCACGCAGGCCGACGCGCCCGGACGCCAGCGAAATTCCGTCTCGCTCAATCGTCCAGCGACACATGCCTCCAACCCATCGAGCAAGTCGCTTTCCAGCCGTACCAGGATCGCCTGCGTCTCCGGATCGCCGAAACGGGCGTTGTATTCAAGCACCATCGGACCGCGCGCCGTCATCATCAACCCGCAATAGAGCACGCCGACGAAGGGCGTATCCTCTGCCGCCATCCCGTCAATCGTCGGCTGCACAATGTGGTACATGATCCACTCGCGCATCTGCGGGTCCAGCATCGAATCGGTCGAATAGACACCCATGCCGCCCGTGTTCAGCCCGGTGTCTCCTTCGCCGATACGCTTGTGATCCTGTGCGGGAACCATGGATACCGCATGCTTGCCATCGCTCAGAACGAGAAACGAAATTTCCTCGCCCTCAAGAAATTCCTCAATCACGACACTGGTTTCGACCGTCCCCAGCAGCTTGCCGTTGAAGAGTCCGGCGATGCCGTCCTGAGCTTCTTTCCTCGTATTGCAGATCAGCACGCCCTTACCCGCAGCCAGCCCGTCGGCCTTGATAACTACCGGCAAATGAAAGAGATCGAGCGCGCCCAGTGCCTCTTCCGCAGTGGTAGATACTGCGTAGTTCGCTGTCGGAATCTGGTGCCGCTGCATAAAACGCTTGGCAAAGGACTTGCTCGTTTCGAGCATCGCAGCCGCACGCGTCGGGCCGAAGACGGCGAGGCTGCGCCGCCTCATCTCGTCGACCAGGCCGAGGGCCAGCGGAATTTCTGGGCCGACTACCGTCAAATCGGGGCTTTCGGCCACAACCGCACGCAGAAGATCGTTCACATCTTTCTGACTGGCGTTCACCAGCCGAGCCACCTGCGCGATGCCGCCATTTCCCGGGGCGCAAACGACTTCGGTAACACGCGGCGACTTCCGAATCGCCCATGCCAAGGCGTGCTCCCGGCCCCCGGAGCCGATGACGAGAACTTTCATGCCTGCTCAATCTCTCTTTCTTTACCAAAGGCTACAGCACGGCTGAAAAGTCGCCAAGCCCGGCGGACTATGGCGGCATCGGCACCGACAGTTTTGCTGCGGCAGTAAATATTCTCTGTGCGAGGAAGAACAAGTCTTGCGGGCGATGGTATGCTTCCACACGCTGTTCTTTGCACAAGGAGAGCCATCGTCATGCAACACCAATCCCCCCGCACTATTCAGAGAATTTTCACAGCTCAATCACGAGCACTCACCCTTACCGTTTTGTTTATTTCCGGACTTTCCGGCATTTTGTCCCACGCTCAATCGGTAAATTCTGCGCCGTCAAGCCAATTCAGCATCGGCTCATCGCTTGAGGCCACGGCCGATCCGCCGGTGCAGCGTCCGCACACAAAGCATTGCGAAGTAACGCTTCTCACGAATCAGGCATTCGACGATTTCAATAACAAGAATTTCACCTTCACGCCTCCATCGGATTGCCATGGACCGTGGTCGGAGGTCATCTTTACAGGTGATTTCTCGATCCAGCCGGGCGTGCAGTTTGACCGCACAGGGCAACTCTTCTTCGGCGGCGTGAACATCTACTTCGGCACCACCGCCGAGCCGTTACAGAGCCAGACCGACACGTGGCATGTCGAGCGCGATCTTACGGATTACAGCGCGCTATTCAAAACTATGCAAACGGGGTACGCGAGCCTCGGGAACATCGTGGGCACAGACGGTCTGAACTCGATCATCTTCGGCACATTCAAGCTTGAGTTCTATCAGGCTGACTTTGCCAATCCAGCGCCGCGCGCAGCCGATGCTGTACTGCCCGTACAAGATGGAGGGAACAGCTCCTTTCAGATCACATCGTCGAATCCTGAGGTGGTACAGAGCTTCACATTGCCCGAGAACACCGAGGCAGCCTATCTTGACGTAATCGCGCAAAGCCAGAATGCGGAGGAGCAGTGGTTCTTCTGCGTTCCCAATGACATCGCAGGGCCGCTCTTCGATTGCCAGAACACTGCCTTCCGCGAAGTTCAGGTCAGCGTTGACGGAAAACCCGCGGGTGTTGCCCCTGTTTATCCGTGGATCTACACCGGCGGCCTTGATCCGGGCCTGTGGATACCGATCCCCGGCGTACAGACGCTTAACTTCATTCCGTATCGTGTGGACCTGACGCCATTTGCGGGCACACTCAACGATGGCGAGTCGCATACCGTGGGCGTCAGCGTCTTTAACGCGTACAGTTATTTCACGGTGACGGCGCAACTGCTCATCTATGAGGATCACGGACGCAAACAAGTCACCGGCGCGCTTACAGAGGACACGCTTACCGCTCCCAATCCATCTGTAACAAATACCGTTACGCTTGACTCAAACGGTTTCGGCACTGGCGTGGTTACTGTGACAAACACCGACAACTTCACCATCGCTGGATATGTAAACACCTCGCATGGCCGTGTGCAGACAAAAGTTGAGCAACAACTCAACTTCAAGAGCGTTGCCAACATCACAAACTCTGCGACTGCCTATATTCAGAACAACGTGAACACCTCAACAACGCATGCGAAAACAACTACCTCCGAGGGGCCGTTGTTCACGACCAAGGAGACAAATTTCTCCTATCCCATCACCGTCAGTTATGCGCAGCAGTTGCAATCGAATAACGACATCACTGTCCAAGCATCGATCGATCAGAAATTTCAGCGCGACGAAACGGACACGCTCGAAGGATTTCCTATCTTTCACAGCAGCGTTTCCAATGAGGTGACACCTACGGACTCGGCTCTGTTCGTTCCCACGCCAACCGGCTACGGACTCAGCCAGGACTCCAACCAAAGCAGCCAAACTTATGTCTACAAAGACTCGCTGGGCAGTTGCTACAGCCGTACGCTCACGGCCGCCAATAACGCCCTGACTGGCGTGAAGGATGGGGCATCCTGCCAGCGCGGCTTCCACTGGTAAACAGGAAAGGCCCGGTCAGCGCCGGGCCTTTGCTCTCTCCGAGTCACTCGTTCTTTGCATTGGGAGGTTCTGTTGTAACCGGCGGCTGCGACATAGGCATACGCAACCCCGCATCGACGGCTTGCAACAGTTGCGCGTCGTTCGAATCCTCGCCCAGCTCCCACACCATCACGCCGCCCATGCGATTCTGCTGTGCATATTCGCCCTTGAACCGCGCCGACACCGGGTCTTCATACGTCCAGAACGTATCTCCGTCATACAGCCAGGGCGCCTGCGCTGCCGGATCGCGATACACCGTCGATGAGGCGATCAGGGTTTGAATATAACGGTACGGGCGATCCTGATGGACAGCTTCTCCCGGTTGGAAGAGTCCATGATTTTCCTCGCCGACTGAGTTCCATGCGTACCCGTAAAACGGAACTCCAAGCAGCAGCTTTTCGCCAGGTACGCCTGCCTCTTCATATTCGCGCACAGTTCGGTCTGCGCTGCCGCTGTGCTCACTGTAAAGCGGTGCATGGAAACCGGTTTCCTTATGCCATGGACCGCTGTAGTCGTAGTTCATCAGCCCGATCAGGTCGACGACCTTCGCGACTGCTGCAAAATCCACACCGTGATACATCCCTGTACTGGGGCCCACGGCAATCGTCAGTTTTAGCCCGGGACGCGTCGCGTCCAGCTGCTTGCGAAACTCCTGTAGGAGCGCCAGATAATTCGGGGCATCTTCCGGCGAGGGAAACTCCCAGTCCACATCGAAGCCATCGAAGACTCCCGGCGCATCGACACCTGCTGCTAAATGGCCACGCACGAACATATCCATGCAGGAGGCCACAAAGGCCGCGCGGTTTTCCGGGAGAGCCGCTTCGGCAAACGAAGGGGCTTTCCCTTCCAACGAAATCAGAATCTTCACCTGCGGATACAGCTTTTTCAGCTCCTGCAGCTGGTGGAAGCTCCCGCGCAGCGGCGATGCCGGATCGTCGGCCGAGCCGTCCACGCTATTTGCCGCCGTATAGGCCAGATTTAAATCCGCATTTGGGTCGGCAACTGCGCAGCGCGCGTTTACGATAAAACCCTGCGCGTAGTTCAGCTGATCGAGCAGTCGAATCCCGCCGCTCGTGATCAAATTTTTTACAAAATATTGCGGCTCGTTATAGATACCCCACTGCGGGAAATAGCCCACCAGCAGCGGCTTCGACGCGGTCCCATCGGCAGCAGACAACGTGCTCGTACCCGAAAGCAGAAAAAATAAGACAGGCAGCGAAGAAAAATAAAATCGGCGCATCATCACGGTAGGTTTCCTCAAAAGTGTGCGCACTGGCTTGAGTTCTCTGCGGTACATTGCCGCAGAGACGCTATTGAAGAGACGCCGCTTTCCCCTTTGTGGTTGCAGAATCCACGCCTTAGAAAAATCCCCTTCACCCGGTAGAAATTGTGAAACCGCGCGTAGCAGCCGCGTTAAAATAGTTACAGGACCATGATAAGACTCGTCCCGCCACGCCTCCAGCGCTTCCGTCGCGGCCATCCGGACCGTGGACGAATCCATCGCATCTGATTAAGCTTTTCTCTTGACTGCCTCCGCGCACTCATCCGTAGCTGTGCGGACGAAGATTTGTGCCACATCGCATGGCCACAGCAAAAGGAAGGACTCCCCATGAGCCAGGTTACGACCCAAGTTGGTAATAGTTTCGGCAGCCGGTCCGAATTGAAAGCCGACAACCGCACTTATGAAATTTTCCGTCTCGACGCGCTTGAAAACAAGGGAATCAAGCTCGCGCGCCTGCCCTACAGCTTGCGCATACTGCTCGAAAACCTCCTGCGACAGGAAGACGGGAAGAGCGTCACTGCAAACGATATCGAGTTCCTGGCCAAGTGGGACCCGAAGGCTGAGCCCTCGCGCGAGATCGCCTATATGCCCGCGCGTGTCCTTATGCAGGACTTTACCGGAGTTCCCGCCATCGTCGATCTCGCCGCCATGCGCGACGCCATGAAGCAACTGGGCGGCAACCCGGAAAAGATCAATCCACTGCAGCCGGCCGAGCTGGTCATCGACCACTCGGTGCAGGTCGACGAGTATGGCACCAGCAATTCGTACTCGCTGAATGCGATGCTCGAATTTCAGCGCAATCGCGAACGTTACGCATTCCTGAAGTGGGGCCAGTCAGCCTTTCACAATTTCTCTGCCGTGCCGCCGGGCATGGGTATTTGCCACCAGGTCAATCTCGAATACCTGGCGCGCGTGGTCTTCACCACCGATGGCGACAAGCCGCGCGCCTATCCAGACACGCTCGTCGGCACCGACTCGCACACCACAATGATCAACGGTCTCGGCGTTCTCGGATGGGGCGTCGGCGGCATTGAAGCCGAAGCTGCCATGCTTGGCCAGCCCGTTTCCATGCTCGTGCCGCAGGTCGTCGGATTCAAACTCACCGGCAAGCTGCGCGAAGGCGCTACCGCAACAGACCTCGTGCTGACAGTCACCGAAATGTTGCGCAAGCTGGGAGTTGTCGGCAAGTTCGTCGAGTTCTACGGCCCCGGCATCGCCGAGCTGCCACTGGCAGACCGCGCCACTATCGGCAACATGGCTCCCGAATACGGCGCCACCTGCGGCATCTTCCCTGTCGATGCCGAGACGCTGCGCTACCTGCGCCTCACCGGACGCAGCGAAGAGCAGATCCAGCTTGTCGAAACGTATTACAAGGAGCAGGGTCTCTTCCACACCACCAGTTCAGCGGAAGCCGAATATACGCAGACCATCTCGCTCGATCTCGCGACGGTTGAGCCGAGCGTCGCGGGACCGAAACGGCCGCAGGACCGCGTTTTGCTCAAGGATGCGGGAAGCAGTTTCAAGAAGCAGCTGCCCAACCTCCTCGGCCCCGACGCCGGCAAGAATGGCGTACGCCAGGTTGTTCGCTGGGAAGGTGAAGGCGGGCATCCGGCTGAGACCGCGGACGCTCCTCAGGGCGTCCCTGAATCCGGCCCTGTCTCAACGGTAAAAGAACGCTTCGGCGTCGATGTCGACAAGTATCTCGATCACGGTTCCGTTGTCATCGCCGCCATCACCAGCTGCACCAATACGTCGAATCCTTCCGTCATGGTTGCTGCTGGAATCCTCGCGAAGAAAGCCGTTGAAAAGGGCCTCACCGTTCCGCCGTGGGTCAAGACATCGCTCGCGCCCGGCTCGCGCGTCGTTACCGATTATTACGAGAAGGCCGGCCTGCTGTCCTATCTCGACAAGCTGCGCTTCAACGTGGTTGGTTACGGTTGCACAACGTGTATCGGCAACTCAGGCCCGCTGCCGACCGATGTTTCGAAATCGATCGATGACCACGGCCTCGTTGCTGTCTCCGTGCTCAGCGGCAATCGCAACTTCGAAGGCCGCATCAATTCGGACGTACGGGCAAATTACCTTATGTCACCGCCACTTGTTGTGGCCTATGCACTGGCGGGCCGCATCGATCACGACCTTACCCAGGACCCAATCGGCAAGGGCAAGGACGGCCAACCTGTCTACCTGAAAGACATATGGCCAACGCAGAAGGAAGTCTCCGACGTTGTCGCCTCATCCATCGACTCATCCATCTTCCGCAAGGAATATGCGACCGTCGCCGACGGCGACAGCAATTGGCAGGGTCTTAAATTCCCAACAGGCGATGTCTACCAATGGGAACCTGACTCAACCTATATCCGCAAAGCACCGTACTTCGACGGCATGCCCGCAGCCCCGGCGCCGGTCGAAGACATTCATGGAGCGCGCGTACTTGCCGTTCTCGGTGACAGCGTAACCACCGATCATATCTCGCCTGCAGGTTCCATCAAGCTGAACGGACCGGCAGGAAAATATCTGATCGAACACGGCGTGAAGGCAAGCGATTTCAATTCTTACGGCTCGCGCCGCGGGAACCACGAAGTGATGGTGCGCGGCACCTTCGCCAACGTCCGCCTGCGCAACAAGCTCGCTCCCGGAACAGAAGGCGGGGTCACCCGCCTGCTGCCGGAAGGCGAGCAGATGAGCATCTTCGACGCCAGCGTGAAGTATGCCGAGCGCAAGACACCGCTCGTGATTCTCGCTGGAAAAGAGTACGGCTCCGGCTCCTCGCGCGACTGGGCTGCCAAAGGCCCGCGGTTGCTGGGAGTGCGCGCCGTCATCGCGGAAAGCTACGAGCGCATCCATCGATCGAACCTGGTCGGAATGGGTATTTTGCCGTTGCAGTTTGCGGACGGACAGAATGCTGAAAGTCTCGACCTGACCGGTGAAGAGGTCTTCGACTTCCCCGGCCTTAAATCGCTTCTCGATGCAAAATTCGCGAATGGCAAGACCTTGAAAGTGAAGGCAACCTCACCCGATGGCAAGGTGAAAGAGTTCGAGACGAAAGTCCGCATCGACACACCACAGGAAATCCTCTACTACGAAAACGGAGGCATTCTCCAATACGTTCTGCGTCAACTGGCAGCGAAGAACTAGCTGCACCCTACAAACATTGAGGCCCCGGCACAGACCGGGGCCTTTCGATTGAGCTCAGCCAAAACTAGTTATCCTGGACTCACACACAGTGAGAAGTTTGCGGCTAAATTCCCATTCCGTACGCATCAGACTGCATCTGGTCGCCCGCATGCGAGTAAAGATCATAAGGCGTGCGGCGATTAAATTTGTACCTCAGGCGCAACTGGCGCCCTACGTACACACCCAGAGCCACAACACCCACAGCTACCGAAGTCCAGCCAATCGCTTTCAACGCAACGGCAGGCTCCTCTTGTTTCCTTAGACCTGGCAGAACAATCACTTCAGCCTTCTTTCCTGACCGAAAAAGCCGACGCTTTCGTAGCGGTCTCATGCCGACATGATAGCGCAAACACGCTGCTATCTGTATGTAACACATCGGTAACATCTCATTTCTTCTTTAGACACCTCGTTCGATTTGATGTAACCAGTGAACTTTTTGTTCCGGTGGAAGAAAGCTGGCTTCAATCGAATTGGCCGCCAGCTCACGCAGGTGCTCCTGAGTAAAGCCAAAGGCGCCATACGCCAGCTGGTACTCCCCCTCTAAGTCGCTGCCAAACATTGTCGGATCGTCGGAATTAAGCGTCACCATCAGGCCCCCATCAAAATATTGCCGCACAGGATGGCTTTCGAGGTTCACGCAGCACCCTGTTTTCAGATTTGATGTGACGCAAATTTCCAGTGGCACCTGCCGCTCCGCCAGCAGATGGATCAGCTCCGTATCGTGAATCGCCGTCAGGGCGTGCCCAAGCCGCTCCGCGCCAATATTCAATGCACCCCAGATGCTCTCCGGCCCCACGGCTTCCCCCGCGTGCACGGTCAACCGCAACCCGGCATCACGCGCTTCGCTGTACACATCGCGAAACATCTCTGCCGGGCCTTTCCGCTCGTCGCCGCCAATTCCGATACCCACAATGCTGTGATATTCGCGCTTCATTTCCGCAGCCTTGCGGAAGACCCGCGCCGCCGGATCCACGCCGAAATGCCTCACCGCATCGAAAATCCAATAGACGCTTATGCCGAAATCCTTCTCCGCTCGTTCCCGCGCCCGCTCCATCGCGGCAAACAGAGGCTCGAACTCGCTGTGTCCCCAGAAATAGACAATACCCACTGCAACGTAGGCCTCGGCGTGTACCACGCCCTGCGCGGCAAGCGCCTCCAGCATCTTGTAAGTAATCAGTTCGTAGTCATCCGCTGTCCGCAACCTCTCGGTCACAGATTTAAAGGCCATCAGGAAGCCCATGAAATCGGTGTATTGGTACAGCGCCTTTGCCTGATCGAGCGTCAATGGCTCGGCATCATGCCGACGGCTTAATTCCACCAGCGTTTCCGGCGAAATCGTGCCTTCGAGGTGCAGATGGAGTTCCGCCTTGGGCAGGCGGCGGAGAAATCTCTTCAGCGCAGCGGTCATTCTAATGGTGTATCGCAATCGACTGATTTATAGAAATGTTCTCTCAGCAATCGAGGCGTTCGGTAGCAGAAAAGCCGCTCTTTGCACACAAGCGTGAGACGCTTCCAGGCACCCTACCGCGCGCGGTGCGGCGGGCAGAACTCGCTCCGCCTGCGGCTGTAGAAGTAGTAGATACATAGTCCGATTGCCAGCCACACGAAGAAGCGCAGCCACGTCATGATAGGCAGCCCGGCCATGAGCAGGATACAGAAGAAGATGCTCAGCACAGGAAATACCGGGCCGCCGGGACAGCGGAAGCTGCGATGCCGATGCGGGTCTTTGTAGCGCAGGACCAGCACTCCGGCTGACACCAGTACAAACGCAAACAATGTACCGATGTTCGACAGATCGGAGAATGTACCGATATCCAGCAACCCCGCAGGCAGCCCAACCACAAACCCCGCCACCCAGGTTGAAACCGCAGGAGTCCGATAGCGCGGATGGACTTTGGAAAAGATGGAAGGCAGCAGCCGGTCACGCGACATGGCAAACCACACCCGCGCCTGTCCGATCTGGAAGACCAGAATCGAGGAGATCATCCCCAGCAGCGCGCCAATCAGAATCACCAGATGGACCCAATGCAGCGACTGGCTGCCATTCGCCAGCGAGAGTTTTCTAAGCGTGTTTACCACCGGCGCCGCGTCACCCACCAGCTTGTCCCACTTAATCAGCCCCGTCAGCACCACGGCCACGCCGATGTAAAGCGTCGTACAGATTGCCAGCGTAGCAAGAATGCCGATCGGCACATCGCGCTGCGGATTTTTGCACTCTTCCGCCGCTGTCGACACCGAGTCAAAGCCGATGTAGGTGAAAAAGATGATCGATCCGCCTGTCAGCAGCCCCGACCAGCCATTCGGATAAAACGGATGCCAGTTCGACGGATGGATGAAGTGCGCGCCGAAGGCTATGAAGATGAGAATCGCTGTAATCTTCAGCAGCACCATGATGTTGTTCGTCTCAGCCGACTCGCGGATGCCGCGCACCAGCACTACTGTCAACAACATCACGATCAGGAAGGCAGGCCAGTTGAAGCCAAAGTGCCAGCCCGGTCCATAAAGGGTATTGCCGTGGAAATCCTGTAATCCGCTCGGCAGATAGGCAGGCGAAATCCATCGCGCCGAGGGATGAATGCCGACCCAATCCATCAAATCGACAATGTGTGCGGCAAACCCCACACACACCGCCATATTAGAGAAGGCATATTCCAGGATCAGGTCCCAGCCGATAATCCACGCGATCAGCTCGCCCAGCGTCGCATAGGTGTAGGTGTACGCCGACCCGGCAATCGGAATCATCGAAGCCAGTTCCGCATAGCAAAGCCCGGTGAAGGCGCAGACGATCGCCACCAGCACCAGCGATAATGCCAGCGCGGGACCCGCTCCCGGACGCCCGACCAGAGCTGTGTGATGAATCAGGTAGTCCAGCACCGGCGTATTCAGAATCGACGAAGTATCGAACTTTTCGCCCGCTATGGCCGTGCCGATCACGGTAAAGATACCCGAGCCGATCACGGCGCCAATGCCAAGCGCGGTCAGCGACCAGGGGCCTAGCGTTTTCTTAAGGCTGTGCTCCGGCGCTTCCGAATCGCTGATAAGTTTGTCGATCGATTTTCGGGCGAAGACTTGGTACGACAGGGTGCTGGCTCCTGCAGACTTGATGTGGGGAGTGTAGCCGCTCAGGGCCCGTCCAGCGAAATAAAATCCGCACGCCGGGCCCTCAAACGTTAGCGCTTGTTCTGTCCGCGGCCTAGTTTCCTGATCTTCTTCTTGTTCGAGCCGCGCGGAGCCGTCCGCTTAGCCTTGGGGGCCGCCTTCTTGCGCGCCGTACGCTTTACTTTCTTGCGTTCTTCCGTGCTTTCAATCTTCTTTGTATTTGCCATTCTTCTCCTTCAATTCCTGTCTGCCTGCAAATCGTTCGCATCCGCAAGTTGTCATCCTGAGCGGAGCAACGCGGAGTCGAAGGACCTGTGGCTTCTACCTGAAATCCAGCGCAATGTGCTGCAAAAATCTCTTCGGCTTCGCGGCGAACGTCACACGCGTTCCAGCTGGGCAAACTTCTCCACCAGCTTTTTCACACCAAACCTTGTAAATTGTACCGTGATCTTGGCATCTTCACCGTCTCCTTCGCGCCGGAAGACCACGCCCTCGCCATATTTTGGATGCCTCACGCGCTGTCCGCTCTTGAATCCAACCGCGCCCTTCGGCTCCGATACCTCAATCTTCGGACGGGTCGAACCCGTTCCGCGGCCGCCGAAGAACTGCGCGATGTTGTCCAGCGATTCACCGCCGGTTTTTCTCACTGTATTGCGCGCCGAGGCAGCGCTATTCTGCCGCACGAGCGGCCTCTGATCCTCATCCTCATAGCTGTAATGCCGGCTTGCCTCAAACCCGTCATCATACTCGCGCCGCTGAAACCGGGAAGGCTGCTGCGAGTAGGCCGCTCCATATCCGCCCCAACTCGCAGGCCGTTGCTGCCCGCCGCTCAAATCCTCCAGCAGCGCAGACGGAACCTCTTCGAGAAACCGAGAAGCCATCGACGCCTCGGGCATGTCATTGCCGTAGCGTCTGCGATAGCGCGCCCGCGTCAGCACCAGCGCATCCATCGCCCGCGTCATGCCCACGTAAGCCAGCCGCCGCTCTTCCTCCATTTGTTCCGGATCGTTCAGCGTTCGCGAATGCGGAAACAGTCCTTCCTCCAGCCCGGCCAGCAGCACCAGCGGAAACTCGAGTCCTTTGGCCGCATGCAGCGTCATCAGCGTCACGCGAGCATCAGCGTTGTACTGATCCGTATCGCTCACCAGCGCAGCATGGTCGAGAAACTCGTCCAGCGTCTCGCCGCGCTCCTGTGCGTCCTGCGCTGCGTTGGCCAGTTCCTTCAGGTTTTCAATACGAGAGAATGCCTCCGGCGTCCCCTCTTCTTCGAGCGCCCGGATATATCCACTGCGATCGATGATGAAGCGAATCAGCTCCGGCAAAGTCGCTGCATCCCCCGGCGCACGGAACCCCGGCACCGCGTCATCGGAAACACTTTTTTCGGGAGCAGAATCCAGGGTGCCCGATCCCGAGCTTTGCGAGGAGCGGGATACGGCTGAAACAGGCTCTACTTTTTTCGCTGGCGACTCCGCAAACGGATTGAACGCAGCAGCATCGAAAACAATGTCATCGTCACCAAATGCGAGCCCATGCTGCTCCGCATCTCCGAAGTCGAAGCTCGTGTCGTCGTCTTCTGCGGACGCAGCAGCTACATCGAACGAAGCATCGTCGCCATCAGCCTGCTCCACATCCGCGGTCAACTTCTCGGCAAACCTCGGAGCAAGCATGGCCCGCGCATCCTCGATCAATTTGCGAAATGCGTCGAGCGCAATGCATGCCCGGGTCGGAAGCAGTCTTTCTTTCAGCGCCCGCCCAATCGCGCTCCATGTGCTCATGCCCGTTTCCAGAGCAATCCGCTCCAGCGTTTCGAGCGTCGCCTTCCCAATTCCGCGCGCCGGAACATTGATTACTCGCTGCATCGCAATCGAGTCATTCGGGTTTTGCACCAGCTTCAGATAGCTCAGCAGGTCCTTGACCTCAGCCCGGTCATAAAACGAAAAGCCGCCGACCATCGTGTAGCTGATCCCGTATCTCCGCAGCGCCTCTTCCACCACGCGCGACTGCGAGTTCGTCCGGTAGAGCACAGCCACGCGCACATCCTCGTGCTCGGCGCCCGCCTTGCGCAGGTATTTCTGAATGTAGTCGGCGATGAACAGCGCTTCATTCTCGCCATCCGGAGCCTCATAGTACCCGATCAGCGCCCCGCCTTCGCGCTCCGTCCACAGATGCTTGCCCTTGCGCTTCGAGTTGCGCGCCACCACGGCACCCGCCGCTTCCAGAATCACCTGCGTCGAGCGGTAATTCTGTTCCAGACGGATCACCTTCGCGTGGGGGAAGTCCTTCTCGAACTCCAGAATGTTGCGAATGTCGGCACCGCGCCATGAATAGATGCTCTGGTCCTCATCGCCGACCACGCAGACATTCTTCCCCTCGCCCGCCAGCAGCTTCATCAACTCGTATTGCGGCCGGTTCGTGTCCTGGTACTCGTCGATCAGCAGATAGCGATAGCGCCGGTTGTATCGCTCGCGTACCTCAGAGGAAGACTTCAGCAGCCGGACTGCCTCCAGCAGCAGATCGTCGAAGTCGAGTGCGTTGTTCTTGCGCAGCTCTTTGCGGTACGCCTCGAAGATATGTGCGACTTTCTCGCTCATCGGGTCGGCCGACTGCAGATAATACTCCTGCGGGTCGATCATGTGATTCTTCGCCCACGAGATTTTGGATAGCACAACACGCGGCGTCAGCTGCTTGTCGTCGAGGCCCATGCGCCGCATGATCTGCTTCACCAGCGCCTGCTGATCGCTCTCGTCATAGATAGCAAAGGTCTTTGTCAAGCCTTCATTTCCGATGCGTAATGCTTCGATATCCCGCCGCAGCATGCGCACGCAGAAAGAATGGAAGGTCGCAATCAACGGCTTTGCCAGCGTCGAATGCCCAATGAGCTTGTCGACACGCTCGGCCATTTCGGCGGAAGCCTTATTGGTAAACGTGACCGCCAGAATCGAATCCGGCGCTACGCCGCGCTCCTGAATCAGATACGCAATGCGATGCGTGATGACACGCGTCTTCCCCGACCCGGCGCCAGCCAGAATCAGAACCGGGCCGTCAACGGATTCAACCCCAGCCCGCTGCTGCGGGTTCAACTTGTCAAGTAAATGCTGCAAAACAGGTTTCTCGGAACTCTCTCGGTGGGTGTTCTCTCTAGTGTATCGCTCTTAACGGTGCCTTTACGTTCATCAAGCTATATCGAGTTCTATGTCCTATATGATGAGGGTTTTCCTTTGCGATACCCGGCTTCCCTTCGAGACTATGCGGCAAAAATCACGGACACATGTCCGTTGATGATCCTTTCAACAGGCAGCTAGTAAACTTCCCTTAATGTCCCAACCCAGGCAACCCAGCATCTGCGTCTTCTGCGGATCAGCCAACGGCGCCGATCCCGCCTATGTCCAGACCGCCAAAGAATTAGGCCAGCGTATCGCGGCTGCGGGCATGGGCGTTGTCTTCGGAGGAACCACCGTTGGGCTGATGGGCATTCTTGCCGACGCCGCTCTCGCTCAGGGTGGGGAAGTCATCGGCGTGCTGCCCGAAGTCCTGATGGACCGCGAAATCGCGCACCGTGACGTTACGCATTTCCACGTCGTCAAGACCATGCACGAGCGCAAGGCCCTCATGTACGAGCACGCCGACGCCTTCATCGCGCTCCCCGGCGGCTACGGAACGCTGGATGAGTTCATCGAGATCGTCACCTGGGCGCAATTGAAAATCCACCAGAAGCCCTGCATTCTCATGAATGTTAATGGCTACTATGACAGCTTTCTGGCTTTCTTAGACCACTGCATGTCGCAAGGCTTCATCAAGCCCGAAAACCGCAAGCTGATTCGGGTGGCTGGTGATGCGGAGGCGGCGCTACGAATCGTGCAAGGCAGTTGGAAAGCGCAACGAACAGAGGCTTCTCATGACGAAAAGCTCGACGAATTTATCAATGGATAAGTAGCGACGGATAATCAGTGGCGGGTATCTGTCTTACATTTCGCACACACGCAATGCCGTCGCAAATAATCCCAGGAATAAATCCCGCTCTGGTGTCCGTCATTCCAATGGAAGCTGATGGCGTATCGCCCCACCGGCGTCACTGACTCGGGACGCGGGGGTGCCTGATACATCGGCAGCAGTGTTTGCGGCTTTGCCTTCGATTCGCCCGGTTTGCGGCCAGATTTCTCACGCTCATCGTGGCACGTCGCGCATGGACAGGCATCGCGCAGCCAGGCAAAGGTCCATCGGCTCGTGTGCCCGTCCTTCCAGTCGATCTCCATGCCGGTGCCGGCGGTCTTGTCCACGCGCACTTTGGCCGGAGTCTTCGCGTCTGCGGACAACTCATGCTGCGCCCGGCGCGCTTCTTCCTCGGTAACGAAGCGGATTCCCTCGTGACTCATCTCTTTCCAGTGTATCGCTCGGAACAGGCCTTTACCTGGAACACGATCTAGGTTTGTCTCCAGAAGAAGTAAGCGGCCATGCCCAGCCCAAGGCAGACAACCACCCATCGCATCAGCTGCGGATTGAGCCTGCGCGAGAAGCGCCCCCCACAATAGCCGCCGATTGCGGCAGTCACCATCATCAGCAGGCAGTGCTGCCAGAGCACCTGCTTCTCCACAATAAAAACGACCACGGCGACGCCATTCGCCAGTGTGGTGGTGACCACCTTGAGAGCATTGATCTGGTTGATACTCTCGATCCCGAAAATCGCCAGCAACGAAATGATCAGGAACCCCGCGCCTGCACCGAAATACCCGATATAGAAGCACACCACGATCATCCCAAAGAACAGCGGCAGGTAGGATGGGTGGCTCTCGTTGGCAGTCTTGCCCTGGCTGCGCTTCTGCAGCCATCGGGAAATTGGCGCGCTCGCCGCAAACAGCAATGCCGCCGACAGCAGCAGCCACGGCACCAGATGCAGAAAGGTGTTTTGCCGGGTTCGCAGCAATACCATGCCGCCGGTGACGCCGCCGATTGCAGCGGCAATGCAAAGCGGAAGCACTAATCGCAGATTGTGTTTGAGATCTTCAAAATAGGCGGCGATCGACGTAAGCTGGCCCGGCCACAACGCGACGGTGTTGGTCGCATTTGCCTGAATCGGCAACACGCCAATATTCAACAGCGCAGGAAAGGATAGAAAAGATCCGCCGCCAGCCATGGCATTCAAGGCTCCGGCAATCAGCGATGCAACCAGCAGCCACAGACTGCGCCCGTTCCAGAGGAAGTGCATATTCATTCGATTGTAAGAGTGAGCAAAAGGAGCAAGTCTGCGTGCTACAATCCGCTCCGTCGCCCGCCATCATTCAGGAGCATACCGTTGACGCTAAAATCTCGCAGACCCTTGACTCTTTTCCCCTGCCTCATCGTCATTCTTCTCCTCCTGGCAGCAGCACATCCTGCTGCAGCGCAATCAACATCCACCGGAACTATTGACAGCATCACCGTACACGGCGCATCCCTGGTGGGAAATCTCATCGGCGACTCGCCCGATCGCCATGTCACCGTTTATCTGCCGCCCAGCTATCACCTGCAGCCCAATCGGCGCTACCCGGTTGTCTACATGCTGCACGGCTTCACAGACTCAGACTCCAAATGGTTCGGCGGCCCCGGCGGATGGATGAACCTCAAGGCCGTCGCCGACGAGTCCATGAGCAGCGGCACATCCAAAGAAATGATTCTCGTCGTGCCGGACGCCAACAACGCATTCCACGGCTCCTTCTATTCCAGCTCCGTTACAATCGGCGATTGGGAAAGCTTCATCTCGCGTGATCTCGTCAGCTACATTGACCAGCATTACCGTACGATTGCCCGACCCGAAAGCCGCGGCCTCGCCGGGCATTCCATGGGTGGATACGGCACTATACGCATCGGTCTCGAGCGCTCCGACGTCTTCTCCAGCATCTATGCGCTCAGCCCCTGCTGCCTCGAACCGATGAGTGGTATGGCCAACCCCCAGCTCAAAGCTGCCGCGGAAAAAATCCACACTGTGAAGGATGTTGACAAGGCCGACTTCTACACCTTGCTCGTATTCTCTGTTGCAGCTGCGTGGTCGCCCGATCCTAAGAATCCGCCTCTCTATCTGGATCTCCCTTTCGGTGACACTGCTCCCTCTCAGCTTGTCCTGCAAAAGTGGATCGCGACGCGCCGATGGTCCGGATCGATCAATCGATCCCCGATTTGAAGCAGCTGCACGCCATCGCCTTCGATGCCGGAGCGCGGGATGAGTTCAAGGCAATTCCCGCAAGCCTTGTCATTCTCGATCGCGAGTTGAATACCTACGGCATTGCGCACACGTATGAAACATACGACGGCACGCACACCAGCGGCATTGCTCAACGCATCGGAACCAAAGTGCTACCGTTCTTTTCAAAGAATTTAAGTTTTGAGGAGTCCGTCGCCTCAAGCAAGCCGTAGTTCGGGAGTGGCCGCGATCAACGCCTGCGTATAGGCATCCTGCGGAGCGCCGCAGATCACATCGCGGGTGCCAAACTCAACGAGCTGGCCGCGCCGCAGTACCGCAATGTTGGTCGAGAGATATCGCACCAGCGGCATCGAATGCGAGATGAAAAGATATGTGAGCTGAAACTCGCGCTGCAGATCGCGCAGCAGATTCACAATCTGCGCACCCACGCTTACGTCGAGGGCCGATACGGGCTCATCGAGCACCAGTAATTCGGGACGGAGCGCCAGCGCCCGCGCAATGTTGATGCGCTGCCGCTGGCCTCCGGAAAACTCATGCGGATATCGTCCGAGCGCCGACTCGTCGAGTCCGACCGCACGCAGCAGTTCCACGCATTTCGATCGCAGCTCACGCTTCGCCGTCGTCCGGTGAATCACCAGCGGCTCAGCGACGATCTCCGCCACGCGCATCCGCGGATTGAGCGCCGCAAACGGGTCCTGGAAGACAGGCTGCACCCGCCGCCGCATCGCGCGCAACTTGCTTTGAGGCATTCCGCTTACGCGCTGCCCGTCGAATGCAACGCTACCCGATGTTGGCTCGATTAACCCCAGCACCATGCGCGCAATTGTGCTCTTCCCTGAACCGGATTCTCCCACCAGTCCCAGCGTCTCGCCGCGATGAATCGCAAACGAAACATCGTCGACAACTAACGCATGCGCGGTGCGCAATCCGTCGCGACGCGGATAGCTCTTCGAGAGGTGACTGACTTCAACGAGAGGCATGCCCGGATGCTATCAGTCTTATTAGGATTTTGCGCCAGAGGCGCGTGTGCCTGGGACGGCGAGTCCCGGATGTTGCTTCTGGAACCCTGTCGCATCCTGATATGCCTTGGCAAAGGCACATAGCTTCGCATCCTGATAATGCCCGCCAAGAAACGTGATGCTCACCGGAGTTCCCGGCCCGCCAATCGAATCATCCTCTCCTGTATCGACCTTTGGCGGCACAGGCGCGTCATTGCCGCGAATTCCATTCGGAACAATCACTGCCGGATGCCCGGTCAGGTTCGTTACCACCAATTGCTCGCTGTTCGTCATGGCGACGATCACATCGACTTTCTCAAATAATTTTGACACTTCGCGAATTGCCAGCGAGCGAGCGCGGTTGGCCTGAACATATTCGACCGCCGGATAGAAACGGGCCACGCGAAAGATATTCGGCCAGTCATCTTCACTTTGCTCCGTTAACAGCTTGTCCCGCCCCGACATCGTCAGGTCGTCGAACGCAGCCGCTGCTTCGGCCTCCAGCAGCGGCGTCATCGCCCCATACGGCAGTTCCGGTAATTCCACCGGAACCGGATTCACACCCATGCTGCGGAGTTTGTCCAGCGCTGCGAGGTCGTACTTGCGGTCATATGCGCGGCGCGCGCGCGCGGCTAACCGCTCCTGCCGCTGCTTTTCGCGCTTCTTCTTTTCCTCGTCAGTCAAAGCGGCTGCATGCTTGTCTTCATGTTCGGGCTCTTCTTTTTCAGGCTCAAACTCCTTGTGGAAGTACCCCACCCGCAGCGACTTCCAGTCGAACTCCGCGTTCCAGTTGAATGCCGCATCCCGTGTAGCCAGATCTTCGCCGTCAGGACCGTAGATTGCCTGCAGGACAATCGCGCAGTCCTCAACCGCGCGGCACAGCGGGCCCAGCTTATCCATGGTCCAGCTCAGCGCCATCGCGCCCGTGCGCGGAACGAATCCGAATGTAGGCCGCAGGCCGGTGGTGCCGCAGCGCGTGGATGGCGATGAGATCGACCCCAGCGTCTCCGAGCCAATGGCAAAAGCGACGCATCCCGATGCAGTCGCCGATGCAGAACCAGCCGACGAACCACTCGACCCATGCTTCGGGTTCCATGGATTGCGCGTCCGACCGCCAAACCATTTGTCGCCCATAGCCAGCGCGCCAAGCGTCGTTTTCGCCACCAGCACTGCGCCTGCGGCATCGAGGCGCTTCACGACCGTTGCATCGTCATCAAAGCTCTGTTTCTCGAATCCGCCAGCGCCCCACGTTGTCGGATAGCCCTTGACTGCAAGCAGGTCCTTCGCGCCCCAGGGCAGTCCATGCAGCGGTCCGCGATAGTTTCCCGCTGCAATCTCGGCGTCTGCTTCCCTGGCCTTCGCCAGCGCTCGGTCCTCCGTAATTGTGACCACGAAATGCAGCGTTGGATCATACCGCTTGAGCCGCGCGATATACATTTCAGTCAGATTTGTGGATGACACTTTCTTTCGCCGCACCAGGTCGCCGAGTTCTACGACAGAAGCAAACGCCAGTTCCTCAAGATTGGCGGGCACCGTCGCCATCGCAGGCGCTTCGCTGTAATGCGGCTCATGCTTTTCCGTGCTGACCTTCGCACCCGGCGGCAACGGATCGAATACAAAAGCGGGCGGCATGCTGTTCGGCAAGTGCAGCTTGCGAATCGCATCGTATGCCTCCCGCTGCTGGTTCAGCCCGTCGAGCATCGCCCGCTTCTGTTCGGCTGTGATCGTGACTCCGGCCAGCGTTGCGGCTGCATCAATCATTTCCGGCGTGATCTTCGTCTTCGCATCGGGGCCGGCCTTCTCCTGCGCGGCCAACGTATACAGAGCACCGGGGAAGAGCGTGGATGCCAGGCCAAATCGGCCGCAGGTAGACAGAAATGCTCGACGGTCCAAAGGCATAGACAGAAGGTCCTCCGAAAAAATCGTGAAACGGCAGTATACCGACCGCGCCTCCAAAGAGATGGGCGCACGCGTCCGATCCAATTAAGTTGTAAGCCTGTTGGAAGAGATTGGCCGCATCTGCCAAAGCGCTGCATCTGCAATTGCAAGCCCAGGGTCAAGAATCGTCAACATCGAGTGGGTAGGGTCGAGATCGTAAATGCGGCTCGTATGCGCAAGCCTGTCATTCACGATTACCTCAACAACGGAACCATCGAGATACAGTGAAAGCCTCATCTCACCACCGGGCACCGTCGCACTCACCTGCTGCGCATTGAAACTCAATGTGCCACGCGTTGCATCGAGCTGAAAATGCGCAACAGGCTTGGCTTCGGTTCCTACAATCAAGTGGACGGGACCGTGCAATGGCTGTACCCGCAATTCCAGTGCAGCGCTCAAACCCCTTACCGGCCACGCTGCACGGTCTGCGCCACTTTGCCACCGCACA
Organism: Terriglobales bacterium; assembly: GCA_963738095.1. Lineage (GTDB taxonomy): Bacteria > Acidobacteriota > Terriglobia > Terriglobales > Acidobacteriaceae > Alloacidobacterium. The sequence continues at coordinate 59,222 of CAVTVL010000013.1, read as the reverse complement.
GGTTCTCCGCTGCGTAATTCCTGAACACGCGAAGCCACTCGCATCTCCAGCTGCCCCTGCGCGTTCACCGTCAGGACGCGCGGCAATGACATCATCCCGGCCCAGCCTGCACGTGAATATTCAGCCTCAGGACGGGTCTCTGGAATCCATCCCCACAGAATGCGGTTGCCGTCCTTATCCAGCATGCTCTTCGGCGCATAGTAAGCGCGCGGGCCGTAGTCGAGCTCTCCCCTTTGTTGCGGATGAAAGCGTTGCTCTTTCGTGTCATAGTCACCCACCGCCCAAAGGACCCTGCGTTCCGTCGAATAAAACAGCACATGCTTGTCGCCCAACGCAAAAAAATCCGGGCACTCCCACATCTCTCCACTGTCTACCGGATCGCCGCCTGCTTTGCCATTCTTGTCACCGCTTAATAGCGGGTGCAGATAATCCCAGTGCCGAAGATCATGCGAGCGGTACAGCAATACGCAACCGCCCTGGTTACGAATACCGGAACCAATTCCCATGTACCAAACGTCGCCATCGTGCCACAGGCACGGATCGCGAAACCCGGTGACGGCCATTCCCTGAGGAGGTGCAGGCAATACCGGCTGCGGCAGCTTACGCCACGTTCGCAGCTCCGCATCGTTTGAAGTCGCCAGGCACTGCGTCTCGCGGAAGTTATGCTGCCCGTCGCTCAAAGTTGCGCCCTTCGGAGTAACGCTTTTCACCCCGGTATAGAGAAAAGTAGGCACCCCATCAAAAACAACGGCGCTCCCGCTGAAACAACCGTCCTCGTCCGGACCACCCTGCGTCGGCGCCAGCGCGACCGAAAGGTGCTGCCAGCGCACCATGTCCGGGCTCACCGCATGCGCCCAGTGCATGTCGCCCCACACCGCCGCATTGGGATTGTACTGAAAGAACATATGATACTTGCCCTTCCGGAAAATAGGTCCATTCGGATCGTTCATCCAGTTGGCAGCGGGCAGCAGATGAAACTGCGGACGATTCGTATCCTGTGCCAGATCGTCCGCAGCAAATGCATTTTTTCGCAGTACCGACGCGACCGCCACTCCGGCGCATCCCTGAACAAAACCTCGGCGTGAAATCCTCATCATCGGCAAGAAGTATATAACTCCGGCCCACGGCGCTATCCTCTAATCCATGAGCGAGGTCATTTTTCGCGAAGCCGGTGACGACGATCTTCCCGCGATTCTAAAGCTGTATTCCGCAGCCCGGATCAGCGACGATCAAGCCTTCACAGTCGAGGAGGCCCGTCAGCACCTGCAGCTCTTCAGGCGTTATCCATCCTTCCGCATCTTCGTTGCCCTGATCGATAACGCCATCGTCGGCACCTACGAGTTGCTCATCATGGACAACCTTGCCAAGCGCGGCAAAAAATCCGGCGTCGTGGAAGATGTAGCCGTCGATCCTGCCTGCCAGGGCCGCGGCATCGGTCGCGCCATGATGAACCACGCACGCGAACAATGCCGCCAGGTCGGATGCTACAAGTTTGTGCTCTCCAGCAATTTGAAGCGCGAAGACGCGCACCGTTTCTACGATGCGCTGGGCTTTGAACGTCATGGCTACAGCTTTTTAACCAGACTGTGAGACCGAATTACGTCGACTCAGCCGCGCTTGCCAGGCTTTCGAAATATTCCGTCACCTGGTCAGAGAATTCATAATTATCCGGAGGCAACGGCATGCCATGCGCAATCAGTGCCTTCGCGCACGCGAGCCAGTCACCCTGCCCGAACTCTTCGGCGTTGTTGACCGACGCATAGGCAAGCGTGCCCATGGCATTCCCGCCGAAGCCATGCTTCTGTTGCCAGTCGGCTCCGTGTTGCAGCAGGAATTCCGTCATTTCGGCGCTGCCGAGATATACAGCCAGGTTGAGCGCGGATGCATTCCAGTCACCGCCGCGCGCCTTGACCGGCCAACCCGCTTCCACCATCGTTTTTACAGCTGCGAAATTCCCCTGTGCCGCCAGGTTCGGCAATTGCTTGAGCTGTTGTTCAGAAAGTCTTTGGACGATATCCGGAGTTTCAGATAACCGCCGCATCGCTTCCTCACGGTCACCTCGCGCGCAAGCCGCAACAAAGGCATCCTCAGGCGAAAGCGTGTCATCCTTTTCAGAGTTTCGGAGCAGAGCAGCGACTTCCGGGCGGCCATAGGAAAGAGCAAAGAGGTACGGGGTCTGCCCCGCGGAATTGCGAACACTTTTGTCCGCTCCCGCTTCCAGCAACATCTGTATGTGCTGCACTGACCGCCCACGGCGAATGGCATGAAAGATCGGATAATCCGACGCGCCGGGACGCCCCGCATTTCCACCATACGCAAGCAGCAGTTGCAGCGCTTCCGGCCTGTCGAAGTCGAGAGATTTACCGATCGCATTCGTCCCATCGACCTTCACGCCGGCTTCCAGCAACATACGCGTGCAGGTCAGGTCCGGACTCTCCAGCGAGTGATAGAGCGATTCGTTGTCGTTCGGATTCGCTCCGCGATCCAGCAGCAGCCGCGTCATGCCCGGATGATGATTCTTTCCTGCTGCTCCATACAGTGCGCTCAAGGGACTCTCCGGAAACTCGGGATGGATCCACGTCTGATCGGGATTAGCGCCTCGGTCAAGCAGCAATCGCGTGCAACTCATCAACGCATACGCATACGCTGCGTCCCGCACCAGCCCCGAGTGCGTCACAGCAATCAGTGGAGGCATCTGCATCGGGCCTCCCGCTTCGTTCACCCAGGCTGGATTGCTCGCCAGCATCTCGCGCAGGCGCGCCTCGTTTCCGATCGCGCAGGCAAGGTACGGATCGTCGCCAGGCAGGCCGGTGCGTTCCTGCATCAGGCGAACCGCAAGCGCAGGCCGTGGAGCGTTGTAGTCACCGCCATACACAAGCTGAAGCCATCGTTTAAGAGCATCTTCGTGGCTCATCTGCCCAAGTGTCTTCCATTCCACGTGTGCTCTCAGCGCCGCCCACGACGCGAAGCCGTATTCACGCGCAATGCACGATTGCGCATCGTGCAGATGCAGTTCGCGCGCGGCAAGCTGCGTCGGCGTCGCACCCTGAGCCGAGGGAAGAAATTCAAGAAAGCGCTCCATCGCTGCAGGATCATTTTCCTTATAGGCGCGCAGCAGTTCCTTGGCTTGTTTTTTGAGATGAGAAAGATGACGGACTTCGGGAAGTTGTTTCATATTGCCTCCATGCGTGTATTGCCGATGGCCCGCAATCCGGCTGCATAAAGGCTCGAAACCTTTTGTGAATTGGCAAGTGGGTTCAACCCTTCCCGCGGGCCCGGAGGCGTCATGCAACGCCAGAGAAATTGTACCGCTGAGGGAATCGTTCGTCATCCTCAACGCCCAATGGCATCAGGAATGAGTCAAGGCTGATCGGCTCTCACAGCTTCTGTTTGCACGGAAGCCGGCGGCTCAACAGCGTCTGCCGCCTTTCCGGCGGCTGGCAGCTTCGCCTCGACAGGAAAGAGGAACTGCAGCGGCGATTGCACGATTTGCTTCAGCACATAGCTCAGGAGCGCCATTCGCTCCTTGTGGTTCACATCGTAGGCGCGCAACGCGACATAAGACGCGATTCCAAAGCTGACGCTGAGGTTCAGCACAAACATGACGGCAATGCCCAGTATCGCGGTATACAGCCAATAGTGGTGAAATGCCGATAGACCATAGTGGGCCGCTGCGAAGGCGAACATGCCTGTATTCAGAGTGACATGGCGAATATCGAGCGGCAGGCCAAAAAACTCCGCAATCACCGGCGTAAATCCCATCAGGTAGCCAAGGGAGATACTGGTGCTCCAGGCCGCGATGTTGCTGTCAAACCAGTCTGCGATTTTCTGCATTCTCTCGGCGCCGATTTTCTGCCCGAGCGGGTGCTGCGCGATCGAAGCGGGAATGCAATGATAGACTGCGAAGTTTTCGCACCATCCGCCGATCAGCGCTGCCAGCCAGAGCAGAATTCCCGTGAGCACTGCATCGATGGCGGTTCCCGATGCCAGTGGGCTCAATGATCGATAGACCCGCTGCGCCTGCGTTTCCGGCAGATACGCCGAATGGTAGGCCATCTGCCACAACCAATTAAAAACGATGGCTCCCGAGCACACAGCGAGGACATTCCCGAGCGCGGCAGCCATTTGCGTCCGGCTGATCGATGCGCCGAATTCCGTGATCTTGTCGCGGCGGGAGTCGCCGCGGTTGCGGCGAATAATGTCCGCCAGCGTGGCGCCTGTCATCGAAGGCTGCTTGGTCGCAAGCGCCAGCCCGAAGATCTGGAGCAGCAGAAAACTGATCGCGTAGTCCGTTCCCACCAGAACGGCTTCCACAAAGGGTGGCCACTCTTTTCCAATAATGTGGAGCTTGAGCGCCGCGGTAAAGACCGTCAGCAGTCCACCTCCGATGGCCGCGCCCCACATTTGCCAGTATTCCCGGCGGGTGTGGGCGATATAGTGTTCTCCACCGTGTCCCGTACGCTCCACCGTCTTGCGGGCAATCAGGTTGAAATTCTGCCGAATCAGCGAAGTGATGCGCGTGTCCTCAGGCAGTCCACACACAAGGCTGTTGAGTAACAGTCGCGCTGCAGCCGATGGCTTCTGCGTATGCTCCACCATGGTTGCGGCAATCATTTCCATGCGGTCCAGCGAAGCATCTATGGCGCTCAGATCGAAGACCAGCGCCGTGCTCACTCCAGCCTCTTCCATATTCAGACGAACAAGCGCGAGCTCTCCCCGGCACGCATAAACGGCTTCAAGCCAGCGCTCCTTTCGAGCAGCAGCCAGCTCGGAATCTTCCGGTTCAATGAATCTTTCCGTGGCAAAGACAAAAGCATAAAACGGGGATTGCTCGATCGGCAGATCGGCGCTGCGCCGCCGGACAGCGACGCTGGTGCCGCGTCCGGAAACACGCGCCGCGAGCAAACGGAGTGCCTGCTCGAATTCTTGTCGCACACGGGGAAAGGCGCTTAGACCTTGCGGATCCCATAGAATTGCCGCCAGGCGGATGAACAACTCCTCATCTAAATCAAGAAACCGCTTAACCGCATGCGGCGAGGCAAAAATAGCTGCGAGCAGACGCGACGCGTCAGCATCTGTGCGAGGCGCAGGCAACACCCACTGAAAGAGTCGCCGGCTAATCTCCGGCAGCAGCGCATGCTGGGCAGGAAGTCCCGTCTCCGCGAAGAGAGAGACGCAATTCAGGGATCCGAGCATCGTTTTCCACGTCTTTTGAAAGCGACCGCGAAAGTCGGAGTCCTGCTCCAGCATTTCCACCCAACGGACCAGGCGGGAATTGAAAGAGCGGTCGTAGAGTCGCAGCCAAATCCGCGTAAAGAGATGAATGAAGCATTTAGTCTGCGAAGTTAAGTTTGTCGCTGCACAGAAGGCCTCGGTGTCTTCGCGGAGAGAGGCCGGTGTCTCATCCGAGCCGGGCCGGAAAAACCTTCGTAGCTTGGAAACGAAAGTCATCTGTGCCAAAGATCATAGCTGCAAACGGCCGTCTTCAGAATGAAAAGTCCACCTTGGCCATGAAACGCAATGTTCAACTGGAGTCAGCAAAATCAGGTGGGTCGGTTCGGCACGAAAGTAAAGCTTTCCTTCCAGCGTAGAAATGGCCGTTCAATCCAGCGATAGGAAAGTCCTGCCACAAGGATGGTGAGTGCTAACTCAAGGCACAGGTTGGTTATGGTCAGAATAGGGTTGTGTTGGGCATGCGGCAGAGCGCGGGACGTTAGCGTTCGCACGAGCACGTGATAGACATAAAGACCGTAGGATATTTTGCCCAGCCACAGAATCGGTTGCGGAAACCAGGAGCGAGGCGCCCCTAGAAAGCTTAGAAACAGAGCAACGCAGCCAACAAGGACACTGATATAAAGGGCGGATGGCATCCACCACTCCGGTTGGGACGACGCCCTCGCGCCTTCGAAGAGATACGTTCCGGAGATCCAACAAAAAACTCCAAAAGCTCCAAGCACGGGGCGGGCTACGACAGGTATTCGGAAGCCATCCTTCGGCAGCAAGACTGTCAGTAAGGCACCCGCTGCGAAGAACTGCATCTCTACCAGCGTGTTGAATCTTGTGTAGTCCGAAAATCTGTGCTGCACGCCAAGCCACAACAGAATGGCATAAGAGCCGGTCATGATACCCGAAGAAACAGAATCAGCGCACGTCGCTGGCGATACTTCGTGAGTAGTGGCCATACTGCGTAGAACTGTTCTTCGACATTCACGCTCCAGAGAATACCCAGGCCGCCTGTTGTCACCGCGCCGTATGCAAGAAACCAATTGCCACTGAATAAAGCAAATGCTGCTGTGGCATGGCCCGAGGGAAGGATTGAAGACAAGACCGTGCCAAGCAGAAGCACGATCAAGAAAAAGCTGTAATAGAGCGGCCATATTCGCGCAAGACGGCGCAGGTAGAAAGCTCTGAGATGCACATGCCCGGTTGAGGTCTTCTCCATGACCAACAGTGTCGTAATCAGATATCCACTCAGCAGGAAGAACAGACTCACGGCGAATTTGAAGGAGATCGGGACAAAACTTCTCCAACTGGTGGGCGCAGATTCCATCAGGCTGGAACGGCTAAGGCTGTGATGCAGAAAGATGCACAGGAAGGCAAAGAAGCGCATCGCATCCAACTCGGGCTTATAGAAGCTTCGTCGGGATGCGGAGAGATTGGCCGTTGTCGTCTGACCTGAAATCGCGACTATTGTTTCGCCAGCGATAAGAAGACCTCCCACAGAGAATTCTATGGGAGGTCAGGGTGAAAATTTGTTTTTGTCACCGCATCTGTTGAACCGGTCAAATGGAAGCGCTTACGACCCACCTGAACAGAAATCCATACGCTGATCAGATGTCCAGGTTCTTCACATCCAGAGCATTGTCCTCGATGAACTTACGCCGCGCTTCAACGTCCTCACCCATCAGCGTGGTGAAGATCGTCTCCGTCTCGGCAATGTCTTCAAGTTTCACCGTGAGCAGCGTGCGATGCTCGGGATCCATCGTCGTCTCCCATAGCTGCGTCGCGGTCATCTCGCCCAGACCCTTGTAGCGTTGCACCTGGTACTCGCGCCGCCCCTGTTCGATCACGTACTCGAACAGATCATGCGGGGTCTGCTTCTCCACCGGTTCGTGCGACGCACGGCCAACGCGTTTCGGAGCAGGCTTACCGGCTTCGATCTCGCCCGTCGTCTCGCCGTCAGTCTCTTCCGGATCAGGCTCAGTCGCAGCGGCTGCAGCCTTGCTCGCGTATTCGATCAGGAACGGCGGCTCCAGCAGATCCCTGATCTGCGAATACTTGGCCAGCATCTGCCGCGTCTCCGGAGCAGCGGCAAACGTCCAGTCCATCTTCCGCTCCGCGCCCTGCGCATCGTGAACAATCAGCGACCACGTCTGGTGCTCTTCGTCATGCACCGGCTTGTCTACACCCTTGAACTGGTATTTCTTCTCGATCTTCTTCAGTTCCTCGTACAGTTCGGTGAGCTTTGCAGGAACACTTGACGCATCGCCTTCAAAGTCGGCGCGCTTCGCCGGTTCCTTGCCTTCATGGGCAAAGAGCCGGGCAAACAATCCGGTGACATCTTCATTGCGCAGGCGCTTGTTCACCTTGTCGAAGAAGCCGAGATACTCGTTCAGCTGCCCCATGAACTTGGTGAGCGCCGCGCCTTCGAGTTTGGTGGCGTTCTCGCCGTGGCGCACGATCATGCCATCGGATGCGCGCTTCACCATGACCTTCACAAATTCGCGGTCGTCCTTGATGTACTGCTCGAACTTGCCCTTCTTGATGCGATAGAGCGGCGGCTGCGCGATGTACACATGTCCGCGCTTAATCAGCTCCTGCATGTGACGGAAGAAAAAAGTCAGCAGCAGGGTACGAATGTGTGAACCGTCGACGTCGGCGTCTGTCATCAGGATGATTTTCCCGTAACGCAGCTTCGCCGGATCGAAGTCGTCCTTGCCGATGCTTGTGCCCAGCGCCGTAATCATGGCGCGGATTTCTTCATGGCCCAGCATCTTGTCGTAGCGGGCCTTCTCTACGTTCAGGATTTTGCCCTTGAGCGGAAGGATTGCCTGGAAGCGGCGATCGCGTCCCTGCTTGGCAGTTCCGCCTGCGGACTCGCCCTCGACGAGATACAGTTCGCAGCGTTCCGGTTGGCGCTCGCTGCAATCCGCCAGTTTGCCCGGCAGGCCGCCGCCATCCAGCGCGCCCTTGCGGCGCGTCAGGTCGCGGGCCTTGCGCGCCGCTTCTCTCGCACGCGCCGCATCAATCGCCTTGTTGATGATCTTGCGGGCGACCGGAGGATTCTGCTCCAGGAACATGCCCAGCTTCTCGTTCACCAGGGCCTGCACCGTTCCGGCAATATCGGAATTCAGCTTGCCCTTGGTCTGTCCTTCAAACTGCGGCTGTGACAGTTTCACGCTGATGACCGCAACCAGACCTTCGCGAACGTCATCCCCGGACAGGTTCTCCTTCACGTCTTTGAAGAGACCCATCTGCTGCCCGATCGCGTTGATGGTGCGCGTCAGCGCCGTCTTGAAGCCGGAAAGATGCGAGCCGCCGTCAACGGTGTTGATGTTATTTGCAAAGGTAAAGACCGTCTCGGAATAACCATCGTTATACTGGAGCGCAATCTCCATATCCACGGCATCGCGCATCGCTTCCATCACGATCGGCTTGTCGTGCAGGATCTGCTTGCCTCTGTTGATGTGCTTGATGAATTCGGCAATACCGCCCGCGTACTTGAACTCCGTCCGCTTCGCCTCGCCGGTCTTCGGATCGTTCGTCCGCTCATCGGTCAGCGTAATCTCAAGCCCCTTGTTCAGGAAGGCTAACTCGCGCAGTCGCTGCGCCAGCGTGTCGTAGTTGTATTCGAGAACGGTAAAGATCGTCTTGTCGGGCAGAAAGTGAATCTTGGTTCCACGCTTCTTCGATGTGCCCGCCTGCCGCAACTTCGAGACCGGGTGTCCGCGCTCGTAATCCTGCTCGTAGGTATGGCCATCGCGCCAGATCTCGACATCGAACTCTTCGCTCAACGCGTTCACGCAGGAAACACCCACGCCATGCAGGCCGCCCGAAACCTTGTAGGTCGACGAATCGAATTTACCGCCTGCGTGCAGTTTGGTGAGCACTACCTGGACCGCCGGCATCTTCTCGCCGTTGTCCAGCACCATCTCGTCCACAGGAATACCGCGGCCATCGTCTACGACCGTGATCGAGTTGTCGACATGGATGACGACATCGATCTTTTTTGAGTACCCTGCCAGCGCTTCGTCTACTGAGTTATCGACAACCTCATAGACCAGGTGATGCAGCCCCATCTCACCTGTCGAGCCGATGTACATGGCCGGACGCAGGCGTACTGCCTCCAGCCCTTCCAGCACTTTAATGTTGTCGCCGGTATAGCTTTTTTCCTGACCATTTGCTTTTTTCGGGTCGCCCTTTTCCAGGGAAGGTGGATCCAATTCGTCAAGTGAAGTAGTAGAAACGTCAAGTTCTTTGATGGACATGAAACTCCGACAAGGCAAAGCCTTCAATCGCCTCTCAGCCGGACCGGCTGGAAATTGGACTAACAGATTGAAAGCGAAGAGGTTTTTGCCCCGATTCTCTATCCGATTATAGCACGCCGAATACGCGGATTTCGGGATATCCGGCAGGTGGAAAACATAGCTCGCATCGAGGGTATCAGCACGATTCCAGGGCAGGGAAAATCGCTCTTCCTTCTGTCCCGATTCGGTCTCGCGAATCCCCTCCAAAACGCTAGCCTGCGCGCATCGAATTGCCTGGCGCCGGCTTTAGCTCATGGATTCAACCATCATTGGCAACATTTTGTTGCTATGTCCTTTCTTATTCGCCACATACAACAAATATCCGGGCAACGTTTAGGCTACTGCCAGCGTCCAAGTTCCATAGATTTTTAAGGGCTATCCACTAGACAAGACAAGCTTTAGTAACTTTCTGGAGGTTACTACTTAGTGGAAAGTCAGTATTGCTCATGGTCAACATCCGTTCTATTGTCAAGATACGGTACCTGGAACAGCGAATGGCTTTAGCTTCCATCTCGAATGCGCTTGCGTATACCGAACCTCTCCTTTGGGCTGGAGCGCTCCTCTCCTTCTTCCGGGTCAGGAAACAAACTGCCATGCCAGCCTTCGGAATCTTCCTCGGAATCCGCATGGTCAGCGCTTTTTTGACACTCGGGCTCTCCCATGCGCAGTCGATCGCGCCGAACCTGGACAGTGGACTACTCTATAACGCATATCTCTACACATACGAAATTTGCTACCTGGCGAGCTGCGTGGCTCTCTTTTTCGCGCTCCAGGAGATATTCCGCAACATCATGGCTGCATACCCCGGACTTAGCCGTCTGGGATTACTGAGCTTCCGCTGGGCCGCGATTGTAGCTCTGGTGGTTTCTTCCGCTTCCATGATTCCTCTCGCGTCCACCACCACCATTCATGAGCATCTGGCTGTAGTTTTTGCCCAGATTGCAATCTGTGTCAGTGTGCTGGTGCTCTGCCTGATGGCCTTCATGGCGGTATCCATTCATGCGCTCGGTCTTTCCTACCGCAGCCGCGTCTTTGGCATCTGCCTTGGACTGGGCCTGATGGCCGTGATGGACTTGTTCGTGAACGCGCTTCACATCTCCACCTTCTACAGCTGGCCAGCCCAGGTTTCCCAGATCGTTACGATTGTTGCGCTTCTCACCTGGGTGGCATTTCTGGCCTCTCCAGAGCCCGTTAAACAGCAGGCTGCAACCCCTGTATCGTCATCAGTCCTTCAATGGAATGACCTGGCACAGGAACTAGGCCCGAACGCCCCACAGCCTGCCACTGCGCAGCAGAGCGGCTTCCTGCAGAACGTGGAAAGCGTAGTCGACAGGGTGCTCGCGAAAAATTCGGTCGCCGGCTAGCAAAAAAGTTTTGGAAACGACATGCCCCGGGGAAGGTTCCGGGGCTCTTTTTTTGAGATCCCCGCGCAGGTCTGCGCCCTCCGAAAATTCCCGACAAAGCTCAAGCTCGCAAAATAAGAAAGGCCGGAGCACGAATGCTCCGGCCTTCGATTTCTGAATCGCTGCGTTTACTCAGCCGCTACAGGCTCGACCGCCACAAAGCGGCCCATGCGTCCGCGATCGACAAACTTCACTTTGCCGGTGATCTTGGCAAAGAGCGTGTCGTCGCTGCCGCGGCCCACATTGAGGCCGGGCTTCAGTCGGGTGCCGCGCTGCCGCACAATGATCGACCCGCCAGTGACCAATTCACCGCCGAAGGCCTTTACACCCAGTCGCTGTGCATTCGAGTCGCGACCGTTACTTGAACTTCCACCGCCTTTTTTATGTGCCATTTCTCAATTCCTCGCGCCGGTTTGACCGGCTTCTAAAAAATTTGAAGCGCCAGTCTACTTCTGCGCGCTATAAGTCGTGCCGTCGACCTGAATCTCGTTAATGCGAACCTCGGTGAAGGCCTGGCGGTGTCCCTGCAGCTTTTTGTACTGCTTCTTCCGCTTGTAGTGGAAGACCAGGATCTTGTCGCCGCGACCATCGCCGAGGACCGTGGCAATCACCTTGGCCGACTCGGGCTTCGCAACCGAACCCGCATCGCCGGAAACTGCCAGCACATCGCTGAACTCGACCGTGCCGTTCTCGTCCGCTGTCGCCTTCTCAATTTTCACTACGTCGCCCGGAGCGACACGATACTGCTTCCCACCAGTGCGGATCACCGCGTACATAAATCCTCCAGCGCTCTCATTCAAGGCGCGTAAACTCATTGAAGCTGGGCAGATACATGCTTGCCTGGGGCGCAGAGTGCTCGAACTGAAATCCAGTGAGCCGGGTGCACCCGCAAAGAGCAACGGGCAGGATCGCCAAACTTAATTAGTGTACTGATTATCGGGGCTTGGGTCAATCTCCTGGCTCTTCAATCGACGCTCCCTACGTACACGAAAAAATCCTGAAAATTGCAGGGCCACAGAGCCAGCCATCAGCCCCGTAAAAACAACGACCCAGGACAAGCGACGCTTCTCTATCAGCTGATAGGCAACGCCATGTGCCGCCGTCAGCACAAATGCTACATAACTCCATCGCTGCAGAGACTTCCACCTCCGGCTCCGCAGCCAGCGCAAAGACGCATCGTTGGAGAGCGCCAGAAGCATGCAGAAGAGAATCGCCGCAATCAGCCCCGTGTAATTCGCAAAGCCGAATTGCGAGTTCTGCAGCAACAGCGGATGCAGGCTCTTGAAAAAATACATCCACATCCGTCCCCGCAGGTGCACCGTCAGTCCCACCGCCGTATGCACCACCGCCAGTACGCCGGCCCATATCCCTGAATCCCTGCGTAGATCGAAGCTGACCGGATTCGCCCTCCGGCGGAGTACCTTCCACGGCCCCAGACAAAGCGACAGACAAAGAAATGCCAGCCCCGCATAAGCCGTCGCCATGCTCGCGCGATGCCGCACATCCGGCGGAGGAGTGGCCGTATACGCCACCGAAACGATCGCAAATGCCAGCAAAGCAAGGCCGAAATGCCGCTTGATCCGCTGAGCCCAGTATCTGCTCATGATTAACGTTCTATATCACCGCAGTGTTGTGCTGCATGTCACCTCGCCCCTGCCTTCGGCAGTGCCCATGGACGAAAACGAACTGACCGTCCCCGCGACAGTCCGAGGCCACTTGAGAATTGACCCGGCCCAGATTTTTCGCTCACACTCTTAGAAGAGGTCCCGGCCCATGTGCAGAAACATCAAAAACCTCTTCAACTTCGACCCGCCTGTCACCGAGGAAGAGATTCGCGCCGCGTCGCTGCAGTTCGTGCGAAAGATCAGCGGCTTCAACAAGCCGTCGAAGGCGAACGAAGAAGCCTTTCTCGGAGCCATCGACGAAGTAGCCGCCGCCGCAACCCGGCTTCTGCGCGCACTCGAAACCACCGCGCCAGCCAAGAACCGCGAAGAAGAGGCTGCGAAAGCCAAGGCCCGCGCTGCTGAAAGATTTCCCGCCACGGCTAACTAAACTGGAGAAACGAAGCATGCCCCGCATTCTTTACTGTTCCTCTGCTTCCTTCCCTCAAACGTTTTACTTCAGATAGTTCCGCGCATATACTGGCTCCTCGCACCCCGTCTAAGGAGAGCAGTATGTACGCTCGCTTTCGTTTCCTTGTTTTGCTGGCTCTTGCCGCGGCATCTCTCAGTCGTCTGAACGCGGCTCAGCCACCTGCGCACGACCAGTTTCGCGTCGCGGTCTACATTCCCGTGGGCGTCGTCCAGCACATGAAGGATCCCGCGTACCTGCAAAAGTCCTGGGACGATCTCACCAGTCAGGTCCGCGTCGACAAGGTTTATATCGAGAGTTACCGCAGCGGCGTCGTTGCTGACGAAGCGCTGCTCAACACTGTCAAAGCCTTCTTCGTCGCGCACGGCGTTCAAGTCGCCGGCGGCATCGCTTACGTAGGCACAGGCGACAGCGCCGGGTTCGATTCGCCCGATGCAGCCAGCGGCGGCACCTTCGTCTCTATGTGCTACACCGACCCGAAACAGCGCGAGCTGGTCAAGCATGTCGCCGAAGTCACCGCGCGCCAGTTCGATGAGATCATGCTCGACGACTTCTTCTTCAACAACACCAAGCGCGATTCCGACATCGCCGCCAAAGGCAATCAATCCTGGACTGCCTTCCGCCTCAAGCTCATGAACGATGTTTCGCGCGAACTCGTCCTCGGCCCCGCCCGCGCCGTTAATCCGCGCGTCAAGGTCATCATCAAATTTCCGAACTGGTATGAGCACTTCCCCGCCAATGGTTACGATCTCGACCAGGAACCGAAGATTTACGACGGCATCTATACCGGCACCGAAACCCGCGACCCAATCCTCAACGATCAGCACCTCCAGCAGTACGAGAGCTACGAGATCGTCCGCTACTTAGACAACATCGCTCCCGGCCGCAACGGCGGTGGATGGGTCGACACCTATGGAACCCTCTACATCGACCGCTACGTTGAGCAGCTGTGGGACACTCTTCTGGCCAAGACTCCGCAGATCCTGCTCTTCCAGTACAGCGACCTGCTGCGCAAAGCTCAGGTCGGCGATCGCAAGGCGTGGAGCGGCCAGGCAACCAGCTTCACTGAATCGGGTCTTGAAAAATGGCACGCCGACTCAGGCTCCAGTGAGCCCATCAACTGGGCCACGGCTGCGGGCTACTCGCTGAACACGGTCAATGCTGTTCTCGGCAAACTCGGCCATCCCATCGGCATCGCCAGCTACAAGCCTTACCAGTCCCTCGGCGAAGACTTTCTCCAGAACTACCTCGGCATGATCGGCCTGCCCGTCGACATGCGCCCCGAGTTCCCAACCGACGCTCACACCGTCCTGCTCACCGAGCAGGCGAAATACGACCCGGCCATCGTCGACAAGATCAGGAAGCATCTCGAACAGGGCGGCAACGTAGTCATGACTGCTGCTTTGCTCAAGGCTCTGGAAGGAAAAGGCATCGAGCAGATCGCTGAGCTGCACGTCACCGGCAACGTGTTGAAGATGGATCAATTCTGGGGCGGTTTCGGCACGGGCCCAACCCCGGCCACTCCCATTCTGATCCCCGAAGTCGCCTTCCAGACCAATGACGCGTGGCCCGTCGTGCGTGGCATTGCCAACGGCGGAGGCGCGCCGCTTCTGCTCATGGACAAGTATTCCCACGGCATTCTCTACATCCTCGCCGTCCCCGAAAACCCCAGCGATCTCTATGCGCTGCCCCAGCAGGCTCTCACACAGCTCAAGCGGTACATCATGGCAGGCTTCCCCGTCTGGATGGATGCCCCCGCCAAAGTAAGCCTCTTCGCCTACGACAATAAAACCTTCACCGTAGAGTCGTTCCTCGATGCCAATGCACCCGTCACAATCTCCATTCCCGGCGCTTCAAGCCCCGGCTCGCCAGCGCATATAAAAAATCTGGCTACGGGCGAACTCATCGAAGGCACACCCGCCCCGAAGACCCGATTCAGCCGCGGACCGGAGCGGACTGATTTCAAGATAGAAGTACCCCCGCACAGCTTCATGGCTTTCGCCGAGGAATAGAGCGCCCCGCAAAAGCTTGTCAAGCACCCAGCTAAGCCGTCGGAACCACAACTCATTCAATCTTAAGCAGATAATGGCTACCTCGGCCTTGCAGGGAATTATCGCTAAATTTGCTACACTGGAATAAGGAAAGAAAAAGGCATGGCGGTAGCCATGCCTTTCGCCTTTTTTGGCCCTAACTCAAGCAATATGAGGAATTTAGCTCTTTATTTTCTTTAAGTCATTCAAAATGAGGAATTTCCATATTTTTGAGGGGGAGGGGACTCACGAATGAGCAAACCACCGGACCCGCCAGCTCTTCTCCGCTGACTGGAACAGATACACGCTCAGAATGGCAATGAATGGCTCCAGCGGGTGCCGGAAGCGCGCATGCACCGTCACCACGTAATACAGGAGCGGCAGCAGTAGGAACGCCAACGCAAATAACACTGCGCCAGGAATATGTCGCTTCAGTGCCAGAGCAAGACCGAGCAATCCGGCGATGCTCGTGAACTGAAAATTCAGGTTCCGCCCATACTCTGCCAGAATTCCCTCATCGAAGGGATGAGGCACGCCGAACCAGAAGTAGTACATGCGCTTCACACACAAAATGAGAAAGTGTTTAGGGTTTTCCCGAATGACCTTCTTCGCCATCTCGCCGCGCATCTTGGCATACTTGATTTCGCCCATCTGCGTATAGAGCCGTAATTGCGCTGCATCCTGAAAAGGGTGGTCATACTCCATGAGCAGCCCAACCGCGCCCGGTCCGTTGCCGAGATAAAGCTCCGCCCCAAGATTGCCGCGCATGGGCACAAACTGGTGAAATGCAAGCCAGTTCCGATATACCCATGGCGCAATGCAAGCCAGGCAAACGAGTGAAGCCAGCACGACACCGACAATTTGTAACCGTAACTGTGCTCTTTGAGTTTTGAGAGCACCCCAGAGAATCCACAAGCCGCAAGGTGGAAGGAATAGCAGGAGCGAAGGATTGCTCAGCGCAATCAATCCCCATAGCAGTCCGAAAACTGCCCATCGTTTTACACTCGCCGCATTCGTCGCGTCCTTGTCGCCAACGCCCCGCATGCGCAATGCCAGCACCAGCACCCACGAGAAGAGAAACGCAGTCAGCGACATCTCCCAGATCCACTTCACCGCGTACTGCATCGCCGCGGGATACAGCGCCCAGATCCACGCCGACCATTTCGCCACGCTGGTATTGAAGCAGCGCGCCGCGATCTCCCAAGTCGTCCGCACCATCAAAGCGTTCAGCAGGCAGTTGAGCACGATCAGCAGCCACGCAGAAAGCACGCTGAAGACACCGAAAAGTTTGAACACTCCGGCAATGATCAGCGGATATCCGGGCGTGACCCAGGTCGTCGGGCCAGTATGACCGCGAAACGGATCGGCGTAGCCATATCCGGTTGCCAGCGCCCTCGCAATGCGCCCCATCTCCCAGCCAAAACCGAAATGATCGTCATAAGGACGCACGCGGTAGGTATGCGCCAGCATCACATAGGCGAGCCGCACTGCCAGCGCCACCCAGAAGACAAGCCACGGCGCGGCGAATTTATCGCGCGCATTAAACTTTCCAGAACTCACAAAAAAATTGTACTCGGCGTAAATTTGTACCTTGACCCTGACGCAACGTTATCCCTGACCATCATCTTCGAGGGCCATCCCGATGGACCAGAACATTGCCTCCATGCAGATTCAGGAGTTCGCTCGACGCACCGGCGTCACCGTGCGCACGCTGCACCACTACGACCGGCTCGGCCTGCTCCGGCCCGGCGGGCGCACGGCATCCGGCTATCGCCTTTATGGCGAGCGCGAACTCATCCGTCTGCAGCAGATTGCGACGCTCAAATTCATCGGTTGCTCTCTCAAAGAAATCAAGGCCATTCTCAGCGGACCCGCGTCGGACCTGGGCGAAACGCTCAAGCTGCAGCATGAGGCACTGGAGCGGAAGCGCCGGACTTTAGATCGTGCCCTCCGGGCAGTCGATCGCGCGCGGAAGCTCTTCGCTCAATCCGGACAGACTGACTGGGATGCCTTGAAACACATCATCGAGGTGATTCAGATGGAACAGGACAAATCGTGGATGTTGCAGTACTTCACCCCCGAACAGCAGGCCGTGCTCATCGCCCGCAACACTAAAATTCGCAGTGACGGCGAAGAAGGCTGGGCCATACTGATCCCGGAAATAGAAGCCGCCGCAAAGAACGGTCTCGACCCGGCCAGCACGGAAGCCCGCTCGCTGATCGAACGCCACCAGGAACTCGTCAATCTCTTCACCGGAGGCGATCCCGCCATCCAGGCCGCACTCGAGCGCCTCTATGCCGATAAAGCCAACTGGCCCGAAACTTTCAAAAGCCCGTTCAGCGAAGCCGCTCGAAGCTTCATTGAAAAGGCCAAACAGACCCACAGCCTAAGCTGCGTCTAAGGCTCTGAGCTGTCTGATCCTGCGGTTTCCTCAGGTACTTCGAGGAAGGCGCAGGATCGAATCTGTCATACGCTTCTGCCGCAATACCTCATGCAGCTCGAAACGATGTATCCTCAACTGCATGATTCGCATACGTCCTTCTTCTCTGCTTTCACTGGCGGCTCTGGCTATCGTGGTTGGGCCCATTTTCGCGCAAGAATCGGCCAAACCAAAACCTCAGGACACAGAAGTCTGGGAACCGGTACCTAAGGTCGTGACACCTGGAGCTACGGCCACCGCTCCCCCATCCGATGCGATCATCCTGTTCGGTGGCAAGAACGAGGATGAATGGGTATCCGCGCAGGACAAGTCCCCGGCAAAATGGATCGTCTCCGACGGCGTGCTGACCGTAAACAAGGCGCACGGGGTCGGCAACATTGAAACCAAACGGACGTTCAAGAACTATCAGCTTCACATTGAGTGGAAGATTCCTGAAAACATCACCGGCTCGGATCAAGCCCGAGGCAACAGCGGCGTCTTTCTCGCCTCCACCGGTCCCGGCGACGACGGCTACGAGTTACAGGTTCTCGATTCCTACAACAACAAGACGTACGTCAATGGACAGGCGGGAAGCATCTACAAGCAGGGCATTCCGCTGGTGAACCCGAACCGCAAACCGGGAGAATGGCAGACCTATGATGTGGTATGGACTGCGCCAACCTTCAACGAGGATGGTTCCCTCAAGACACCGGCTTATGTTACCGTCCTCTTTAATGGCGTACTGGTGCAGAATCACTTCGAGCTGAAGGGCCAGACGCTGTACAACGGCAAACCCTTTTATAAGAAGTACGATTCCGCCCCCATCAAGCTGCAGGCACACGGCGATCACAGCGAACCGATTAGTTACCGGAATATCTGGGTGAGAGAGCTGAACTAAGGCCTGCTAAGCAGCCCTGTCTGTAGTGGGACAATTTGGCCCGCTACCGGGAAGCGCCTATCTTGCCACGAATCCCCGGCCTGAGGTAAACTAGAGCTTCGGCACCAGTATGGGCATTGGTCTGTCTGCTTGCCCGCCCTCCTCGCACATATGCGAAGAATGTAGTATCAGCGGGTTCTGGTCAGCGCGAAAGTTCAGAATTCTTTGGAGTGAATCATGGCTCAGGTTTGCGATGTCTGCGGCAAAGGTCCGCAATTCGGTAACAATATCTCGCACGCGCATAACATCACCAAGCGGCGTTGGAACGTCAATCTCCGCCCGGTGAAGGCGAAGGTTAACGGCGGCGCCAAGCGTTTGCGCGTCTGCACCAGCTGCATCAAGAGCGGCAAAGTCGAAAAGGCATAACTCGCGGCTTGTCCGTAACCATCAAAGCCCCGGAGTTTCCGGGGCTTTTGTATTGTCTCAAGGTTTCGGGAGAATTACACCCGTAGCCGGGGGACGGGTAATCGCCAAGCGAATGTCGGCCTCGGGCGCGTGATCGTCAAAACGGACGCTATCCCCGGCACGAATCACGCCCAGCTTTTGCCATAACCCATCGAGATCAATCGGCTTCGGCGCGTCTTTCATCGAGCCGTAGAGCTGAACCAGCACATGCGTGCCGGTGGCGTGATCGCCCGTCTCGAGCGCCTTCTCGATCGGCCACTCCTTGTCGATTGTCCCGCCAGCGTCGACAATGGCGCGCAGCGCATCCTGCAAGCCCTTCCTGTTATGGGTCTGCTCCCGAATCATCACGTCCGCCTGCAGGCAGAACTGCGCACCTCCCCAGTACGTGCGCCCCCAGGTATGCGTGCGGTCAAGCCCCTGGTCTAGGCTTCCGGGGCTTCCTTTGGGCATATCGCGCATCATGTCAGACCATATCTGTTCAGGACGAAGCAAGCCGCGCTGCACTCGCGCAATGGGTTCGATGTAGGTGGAGAGACCTTCCTCAATCCAGTGATGATCATCATCCATGGAAGGAAAGGCCGTGTGGATGAACTCATGGGTCATTTCCCAGTCGTCGTCGAGGTCTGACTGCGTGCTCTGCTCGCCGAGCACAAGCCGGTGAAATGCGGGAAAGCCGCCCACATCGCCCCAACTGGTGCCGCGCAGGATGTCGCGTCCCGGCGCAGGCTCGATCATCACCCGATCTCGTGTGACTGGAAACCGTCCGTAGTAAGTAGCTACAGAACTGGACGCATTTTCCACCCAATGCAGAATTGCGTTAGTAGGTAGATCGAATGTACCCGGACCGAAGTCAACCTGGATCGTGGCATCGCCGATGCGAATCACGTGCGAGGAGGCTACGGGATGCCGCCACGGTGGCCCACCGCCGAACTGTGCAGAAAGGAAGAAAACGCAGGCAATCAAAAGGGAGAAAGCGCAGGCTGCGATCATCGTCGAACGCCTGCGCTTCATAGTGTTTCGTTACTGCTTCTTCTCGAAATCGAGTGAGGCGGAATTGATGCAGTAGCGCAGCCCGGTTGGCTGGGCGCCGTCTGGAAATACATGCCCCAGATGAGCTCCGCAGCGGGCGCAGTTTACTTCAACGCGCTGCATTCCATACGTGTTGTCCGCGTGCGTCTCGACCGCTTCGGGAGCGACAGGCAGCCAGAAGCTGGGCCAGCCGCTGCCCGACTCAAACTTCTTGTCGGAAGTGAACAGCTCGGCTCCGCAGGCCACGCAATGGTAGATACCGTCGTCATGGTTGTAATACAACTTGCCAGTGAATGCCGGTTCGGTACCCTTCTCACGAGTGATGTGAAATTGTTCAGGCGTCAGCAGATGACGCCATTCCTCTTCGCTTTTGTGGATCTTTTCGACCTTTGTGTCAGCCATGTTCTTGCTCCACTCGTATTAGATGAGGAACCGGCCGCGGAGTTACATCCTGGCTATGACTTCGATCTCGACCAACGCATCCTTAGGCAATCGCGCCACTTCCACTGTAGAACGCGCCGGAGCGATAACGCCGTCGGGCGCAAAATACTTTGCATAAATGGTGTTCATGGCGGCAAAATCGCTCATGTTTTTGAGAAACACAGTCGTTTTCATCACATGTGACAGATCGATTCCTGCAGCCTCAAGCACCGCCTTCAGGTTTTCGAGCACGCGTGTCGTCTGCGTTTCGATGCCGCCGTCGACCAGCACCCCGGTTGCAGGGTCAAGCCCAACCTGGCCGGATGTGTAGAGAAAATCGCCCACCTGTACGGCCTGCGAATACGGTCCGATCGCGGCTGGAGCGCTCTTCGTGGAAACAGCTTTTTTATCCATCATTCAGGGTGCTTTCTGTCATGTTTTGAGATTTGTCATCCCGCCCGAAGCCTGCGACAGCGGGCAAAGCTATACGGCTTAATGCGATGGCGGAACGTATTCCTTCGGCAGCTCCGATCCTTCACCAAAGAAGTAGCGCTCCATCTGCTCGACAAGAAACTCCTGCGCCTGCGGGGTCCACGGCTGCAGACGGTATTCATTCAGCAGCATCTTCTGGTGCTCCAGCCACTCATGCCAGGCTTTCCTAGAGACGTTGTGATAGATTTTGTGCCCAAAATCGCTGTCAAAAGGAGCCTCATCCAGCCCCTCCAGCTCCTGCTTGTAACGCGAACAAAACACCATATGTGCCATCGTGTCGAAATTACCTTTCCCTTCTATTGTAAGCAGGAACTTTGCAATTTACGGGATTGGACGTCAAGAGCGGGATGAAAGTTGGGCCTGCATTGCATTGAATACAGTGCGCGCTTCGTCCGGATCGAGTTCCAGCAAGGACTCAGTGATGAAGTTCGCCGCCGCGGCAATTTGCGGGTCGGAGTTCCAGCCGACTACTGTCCACGAAACCTGGTCGGGAGCCGCTACATCGCTCAGGTTGGGTCTGCGGTCGATGCTGAGTGTTCCCTTGCCCGGCTCTTCCATAGTGGGAAACAGTGCTGGCTCCAGCAGCTTTTTGAAGCGAAAATTCAAGGCTGCGCCGAATGATCTCCGTTCAGAATCGAACTCGGGGGCCAACAATGTCTCGTGAATTGCTTGTACGGAAGCCAGGACATTGTCATAGCCCTTCATCTGCCCTTCCGAGGAAACTTCGGCCCATTCATACGGCAGCAGTCCTTCTTCGGCGAAGACGAATGACACAGGCCAGAGTTCTTTCAGATCGGAAAAATTGTCGAGCGGACCGACCTGATACGACTCCTTTGAAAGACAAGGGCATGAATGCAATCGGTGCCCGACAAATGTGAAACGAAAACCCTGCGAGCGACCGAGAAGGCTTCGCAACCTGCTCCATAAAAGTCCGGGACCGATCCGCAGATTCGAGCGATCTTGTCTCTCGCCTCATAGGGGCCAGGTGACACCAGTCCACGTGCAAGCAGGTCGCTAAAGTAAGGGCCCTCAGCCAGGGAGCGTAATCCGCTGGCCAAGAGCCGGGTGAAACACAAGAAAGGGGACATAAGCTGTTACGTTGCCTGGTGAATAGCATTTTCTGACTGATGGATTGAGTGCCCGTTGCAGCGCCAACATGTTCCAGCAGAGCCAGAGGAAACGACGCCGAGCGCCTGGCGGCACTGTGCGTCGGTGAACGCAAATTGGCGGTGAAGAGCGGAGATGATGCCAGCAGCTGTCTGATCAGCTTGAGCCTGCATTGCAACCTCCTTAACCCGTTTTTGGGTGATGGAACTATAGCAGATGGCGGGCGGAGTGACTGCTAGAAAAATTTCCTGCTTTCAAGAGAAATAACGGGTCTCAACCTCGGTTCACTTTCGCCGCTTCTTCTTTCCTGAAAACCTCTTCGCCTTCTTACCCTGTTGCTGCATGCTGGCTTTTGTTTTTTTCTTCTTGCGCGACGTCTGTGTACCCCGTACGTGCGCGGGTGTTTCGCGCAAATGAGGAAGCTGTTTCTTGGCACGTTTCGGTTGCGGCTGATTTGCGCCTTCCTCGTTAAGAATAGAAAACTGCAAACGGCGCTCGACAGCATCCACACGGTCGAGCACGACGCGCACGCGTTGGCCAAAGGTGAACTTGCGTCCCCAGCGCTCGCCGATAATCTGGCGCGTATTTTCGCGATAAGTGTAGTAATCGCCGTCCAATTGACCCAGGCTTTGGAGCGGCACCAATCCCTCCACGAACAGGTCGTCCAACTCGACGAAGAGGCCGTATTTAGTTGCGCTCAGGATCATGGCACCGAAATCCTCGCCGACGCGTTCGCCCATGAACTTGGCTTTCTTCCACTCCACCAGCTCACGCTCGGCATCGGCGGCGCGGCGCTCGTTCTCGCTCGATTCCTGCGAAATCGCGGCCAACTCGGCTTCTGGAATCGGCGACTCCATCTTCGGCTTCGGACGAGGTGCGCGGAACTGGTTCCATGTCGCACCATTCTTCTCGTGCGGCTCTCCTGGGGCGAGCGTCCCCTCGCCACTGATGCCCGCGGCCAGCAGGCTCTTGGCAATGCGGTGCACGATCAGGTCAGGATAGCGGCGAATCGGCGAAGTGAAATGCGTGTAGCATGGAGCCGCCAGCGCGAAATGGCCCTCATTTTTTTCGCTGTAACGCGCCTGCTTCAAGGAGCGCAACATCAGGTATGAGAGGATGCGCTCCTCGGGTTTCCCCGCAATCTTCGCCGTCAATCGCTGATACATGCGCGGCGTTAACGGAATATCTTCCGGTACCTCGTGCTGGCGCGGATTGCGTCCACTTCGGTGTTGCTCGCGCCTCTCAGACTTCATCTGGAACTTACGCACCGGCAGGTTGCCGATACCGAGTGAATAGCCAAAGGTTGCTGCCGTCTCCTCAAACTCAACGACCCGCCGTGGCTCCGGTTTTTCATGGATGCGGTAGACCGAATCGACGCCGAGACTTTCGATCCACGAGGCGACGCACTCATTGGCCGCCAGCATGAATTCCTCAATGAGCCGGTGCGCCCAGTTACGCTCGGAGCGGGTGACGCTCTTCATGGCACCGAACTCGTCGAATTCGATAATCGGCTCCGGCAGATCGAAGTCGATGGAGCCACGCCGCTCGCGCTTCTTGTTCAGAATCAACGCCAACTGCTGCATGCGCTCAAACTCCGGGACCAGACCGGCAAACTCCTCCCGTACAGCTCCGTCGCCATCGAGAATCGCATGCACCTGCGTATAAGTCATACGCCGCGTCGAGCAGATCACGCCTTCGGTGACCTCGTAGCCGAGGACATCGCCCTGTGCGTCGACCTGCATGATGCACGAGAGCACCAGGCGGTCCTCATCCGGTCGCAGGCTGCAGATATTTGTCGACAGCTCCTGCGGCAGCATGGGAATAGCGCGGTCAGGGAAATAGACGGAGTTTCCGCGCAGCCGAGCCTCCAGATCGAGTGCGGTTCCCGGATGAACGTATTGCGCCACGTCCGCGATATGAACCTGCAGCTCGAAGCTACCGTCGCCGTTCTCTCGAACCAGTACCGCATCGTCGAAATCCCGTGCCGTTTCTCCGTCGATGGTCACAATGGGCAGGTCTCGGAAGTCGCGTCTCCGGGCCACTTCTTCCAGATCGAGAAACGCGATCTCCCGCGCTTCGCCGAGGACATTGTCAGGAAAAACGTGCGGCAAGTGATGTTTGCGGATGACGATCTCGACATCGACGCCAAAGGCATCCTCCTGGCCCAATACTTCGACGACCCGGCCACGCGCCGTCCGCGTCAGCGTGGGCCAGTCGGTGATTTCAACATCGACGATCAGTCCTTCCAGATCGACGAAGTTCTGCCGTCTTGCTTCTTCGCCGAGCACGCGGTGCGGGCTGCTTTTAGCCGACTCAGGCGAAGGCAGTTCCTGCCCAAAGGGAATCAGGATCGGCTGCGTCATGCGTTCATCGAAAGGGGTAACCGTATGCCCTTGAGCACTTTCGCTGCGCGCGTAGTGAAATGTGCCGACTACAGTCGGATTCTTGCGTGTCAGCACACGTGCAATCCGTCCCAGCCTGCGGCCATCGGAGCGCGGTGGGGCCATCTCAACCAGCACCTGATCGCCCTGCATGGCGCCGTTCATTTCATTTGGGGGGATGAAAATGTCATCATCGCCACTTTTTACCCGGTCGGAAGGGCGAACAAAACCAAAACCGTCGCGATGCAGGTCGAGACGTCCGGCAACCAGGTTGTCCCGGATCGCGGCTGCTCGGGGGATGCCCCAGTGATCCCGGTCGAGCTTGATTAACTCACCTCGCGCTGTCAGCCGCGCCAGGTGCTCCAGTAGGAGACGCCGCTCGCGGCCGCCGCCCAATCCAAACTCCCGGACAAGCTGTTTGTACCCGGCACGCTGACCGGTGGAGCGCTCGATGTGGCGAATCAGTTCACGGTCAGTCATAAATGGGTTCTGCGGGAGCAGGCTATCCCTCTTTGAACCATATCAAGCCACACCATCTCAGAAAAGATTTGCGAATGACGTGCAATTTTCAAGCAACCGTGTTTAAGATGCAGACAGCAGCCCTGACTGCGCGGATTCGAAGGTGCAAGACCCCGTCGAGTGGGATCAGGTTCGTACACTTCCTTAAGGGAACAGCCATGAGCGGGCGAGGGATTCCCGCAGATCCTGACGGAAGCGACTAAGCAAAGAGAAGAAAGGAAACGCCAAACAGATGTGGAAACCTAATCAGACCGGAAACTCTTCGCCAACCCCGAGCGAGCCAGTTCGGCCGGCCGCCCCCGCAACCCCGAGCTTTGAACCCGCTGTCCGCAGCAGTGCCCCAGCGGCACAACCGGCTTCCGCCGATCAGGCAACGATTGGCAAGAGCCTGATTATCAAGGGCGAAGTCACTGGCTCCGAGTCGCTCTACATTGACGGTAAGGTGGAAGGCTCCATCAATCTGCCCGGCAATCGCGTTACTGTAGGCCGAAATGGCCAGGTGACGGCTAATATCTCGGCTCGTGAGATTGTTGTGCTTGGAAAGGTGCGCGGCAACGTCAATGCCAGCGACCGCGTGGATATTCGCAGCGAAGGTTCGCTCTCGGGCGACGTGGTGGCTCAGCGTATTTCCATTGAAGACGGAGCTTTCTTCAAGGGCGGCATTGACATTCGCAAGCCAGGCAACGAAAAGGGCTCAGATTCTAAGCCGAATTCAGTTGCAACCCAGCAGGAAACAGTCAAAACTGTCACCGTCTAGCTGTCTTGCTTCAACGAGCTACGCAAAAGCCCCGGAAAATTCCGGGGCTTTTGCACTGATGTGGGCACCATCGAGATTACGGGATGGAAAACTTCAGGCTGAGAGTGTTTCGCGCCGTGGCTGAGCAAGCCAGCTTCCGCAAGGCGTCGGAGCTCCTGCACCTGAGCCAGCCCGCTGTAAGCCAGCATATCCACGCACTTGAAGAGGAGCTCGGCTGTCGCCTCTTTGACCGCAGCGGCACACGCACTTCTCTTACGCCGGCGGGCAGGCTTCTGCTCAAATACGCGGAACGCTCGGCGCGCGTGCTCGACGAAGCACGATCGGCGCTGGCGAGACTCGACGGCGAGGTCAGCGGCGATTTGCGTCTCGGCGCGTCTACCACGGTCGCTCAATACATTCTGCCGCGCATGCTGGGCGCATTTCTTAAGGACAATCCCAAAGTCACGCTTTCGGTCGTCAGCGGCAACACAGAAGAAATTGTGGCCCTGCTGCTGCGCGATTCCATCATGCTGGGAATGATCGAAGGGCCGCCGCGCAACAAGGAAGTCCACATCGAAAAGTTCCTCGACGATCGCATGGTGTTGATCGCCGCGACAAGCCATGAATGGAACGGCGTTGGCAGCGTGCCCCTCAGCGCTTTGGCGAAGGTCCCGCTCTTGCTGCGCGAGCAGGGCTCGGGTTCCCGGCGGGTTGTCGAGCAGGCGATCAGAGGAGCTGGTTTGTCACCGAAACAGTTACAAATTCGCATGGAACTCGATTCGACTGAAGCCATTATTTCCGGCGTCGAGGCCGGGCTTGGCCTGGGATTTGTTTCTGAATGGGCCATCGCGAAAGCTATTCGATTAGGCACAGTCGTTCCGATCCGCGTCAAAAACTTTGAAATTCATCGCGACCTCACGCTCGTTCGC
Organism: Terriglobales bacterium; assembly: GCA_963738095.1. GTDB lineage: Bacteria > Acidobacteriota > Terriglobia > Terriglobales > Acidobacteriaceae > Alloacidobacterium. Next base: position 32,797 of record CAVTVL010000013.1, on the reverse strand, counting down.
AGGCTTGGCCCCGCACCCGATGGCGTAGCTGCCGCATTCCAACGCTTCGCGCTCGCGCAGAATCCTGCGTCATCGAGCGAACGGAAGACTCGCGCAGGCGATAAGTAAATCGAATCGCACATCATAATTCACGCTTGGACGCGCCCTTCTTCTGAGTGCCAAGCTCAGAATGTATGAGAAAGAATCTCTTCTTCGTGGGCATCATTCTTGCGGCGAGTGGATTGCTCTCTCCCCCGCTGGCCCTTGGAGCAGGCCTGGCATACGGTCTGTTGTTGACGCACCCATATCATCTGGATAGCAAACATCTCGCGAAATTCCTGTTGCAGGCTTCGGTGGTTTGCCTCGGTTTCGGCATGAATCTTGGCGAAGTAATCCGGGTCGGCCGTTCCGGTTTTCTTTATACTGCCATCGGCATCTCGTTCGCGCTTGCGCTGGGTTGGCTGCTGGGGCGCCTGTTACAGGTGCAAAGGACACAATCCTTCCTGATCGCTGCCGGAACGGCCATCTGCGGCGGCAGCGCCATTGCAGCCTTGGGGCCAGTTACTGAGGCAAATGAAGAAGAGATGGCCGTCTCGCTGGGAACTGTCTTCGTGCTCAATTCCGTGGCATTGCTGATCTTCCCTTCAATCGGCGCGGCACTCCACTTATCGCAGGCGCAGTTCGGATTGTGGTCAGCACTTGCCATCCACGACACTAGTTCTGTAGTTGGCGCTGCCGCAAAGTACGGTGCAGTGGCTCTGGCTATAGGCACCACCGTGAAGCTGGCACGCGCGTTGTGGATCGTGCCGGTAGCTCTGGCGACGGCAGTCATCAGAAAGAACAGAACACACATTTATCTTCCATGGTTCATCCTTTATTTCTGCGCGGCCGCCGTGATGAGGAGCTACATTCCGCAATTGCACGCTGCTTACACGGATGCTTATCGTCTGGGGAAACTCGGCCTTGCTGTCACGCTCTTTCTTATCGGCAGCGGCATATCGCGTCAGACGTTGAAGGAGGTCGGTGTCCGGCCTATGGTACAAGGCGTGCTGCTCTGGATTGTTGTGGCAGGCTTGTCCCTCTTTGCGATTGCGAAGGGCTTCATTCATTTGTAAGCATCTCAACAAGAGTATGAGCGGCGAAATTCTCCACTTTTACAGCGGCGGACAGGATGATGACGGACGCACTCATGAGGAAATTCTTGACTGGCCGGATGCGGAATTAGAAGCGGTACACGATTTCATCCAGTGGCTCTTTCCGCTGCCGGAAAGAAGCGGCGCCAACCCAGGTGCTCCAGTTTTGGATGCAGCGACTATCTATGCTTTCTGCCGTTCGGAGGAATTGCAGCAAAGGCTCGGGCAATCCTTCCGGCGCATGCTGCGCTTTTACGGGTTAGATTTTCATGCAGGTGTCGTAGTACCAGCGACAAATTTTACCGCGCGATCTTCCAATTGGCTCAGCCCCGGCAATCACAATCATCTTCGCCTGACGCGCATGCTTCGATCACTTCGCCTGCTCGGACTGCAAGCGGAGTCAACTGCGCTCTTCCGTACTCTGTCGGAGATTTATGAAAAATATCCCAACTGCATTACGACGCGCACTTACCAATTCTGGAAAACTGCTGTCGAGACGCAATAGCCCCAGTCGTTCTATTCGATCGGACATTCAAAATAAGATTCGCTCGTACTCGGTGGGTGATTGATTGAGCGGCCCTCCTTTCCTGCCCCGTCTCAACCAAAATGCAAGCATTACAATTGGAAGGGAAGCAGATGTTTCGCCAGGTGGCCAGAATAGGCGCCAATTTACGGTAGATTATTCTGTAGTGCGCTGATTCGGCTGCACATCGTTTTGCCCCATAAGGGCCCATAGCTCAATGGTTAGAGCAGAGTGCTCATAACGCTTTGGTTCCAGGTTCGAGTCCTGGTGGGCCCACCAAGAAATTGCCGCTGATTTTCAGACAGACTCTCACCCATCCGCAGATATCGCGTCGGGATAACTTGCGCGGAGCAACGCATCCCCTACCAACCCCCAAAATCATGCTGATCCTGTGAGGATTGGATCCACTTCAAGTCATTGCTCCGATCAAAGTCAGCAGACCTTACGATCATCCTATTCGTATAGATACGATTGACATTAACGATTTTATTCGATCAAATTGATCTTGCTCTATCATGCGTCGAACAGACCCGGGACGCGTTCTACCGTTGATTTTGGTGTTAGTTCCCAGCTGCAACTATCTCGAAACAGTAGGACACGCTGGGTAACGTATCCGAAACTGCGGACTGCATGTGTCCCGGTGTCGCTGGAGGTTCGAGCGTCAGACTGTTCCAGGATGCTAACCCTTCAAAGTTTCCAAATTTCGATGAGGATAAAAATGTCTTCAGCCAGTGGCCGTTGGTCTGTAGCCTTGTTTTACCTGTTGGTCTTCTGCTGTCTTTCTGCAGGAGCACAAGTATCAGCGAATTTGTCCGGAAAAGTTGCCGATCCTGCCGGTGCGGCAATCCCGGCTGCGTCAGTGACGGCGAACAACCTTGACACAGGAATTTCACGAACCACGTTCACAAATCAGTCCGGAGAATATGAACTGTTTGAGCTTCCAGTTGGACGATACGAGGTTCGCGCAAAAAAAGATGGCTTTGCCGAACGGGTGCGTCAGGGCATCCAGCTGGTTGTGGGCCAGGATGCAACTGCCGATCTGACCCTCCAGATTGGAGAAGTGAAACAACAGGTAACGGTTGTTGAGAATGTGCCCGTCGTGAATGTAACAACGCAGGATATTTCGGGACTGGTAGGGGAGCAACAAGTCAAGGAGCTTCCCCTGAACGGACGCAGCTACGACTTGCTGCTGACTCTCAACCCCGGCATCGTAAATTTCACGTCGCAAAAAACAGGCGGCATCGGCGTCTCGAACTCGACCACTGGGAATAACTTCGCAGTTTCAGGGAACCGCCCCCAGCAGAATCTGTTTCTTCTGAATGGCGTCGAGTTTACCGGCGCTGCGGAAAACAACATGCAGCCCGGCGGTCCGAGCCAGCAATTGATTGGTGTAGAAGCTGTCCGGGAATTCAATGTGCTGCGCGATTCCTACGGCGCTGAATACGGCAAGCGTCCCGGGGCGCAAGTCATTATCGTCACCCAATCAGGGACTAACCAACTGCACGGTTCTGTCTACGAATTTTTGCGCAACAACGCTCTTGATGCGCCTAATTATTTCGATCAGGGATCTGCTCCCCCTTTTCAGCGCAATCAGTTCGGCGGCGCTGTTGGTGGACCGCTGCGGAAGGACAAGACTTTTCTGTTTGCGAACTACGAAGGATACCGCCAAAATTTGCATCAGACATCCGTGGCGTTTGTTCCAGACCTCGCCTCACGAGCCGCTGCTGTAGACAGTGTTAAACCGTTGCTCAACTTGTGGCCAACGCCTTCGGAAAGCGACCCTGACTTCAACGGCATTGCTGAGGTCTTCAGCAGTCCACTGCAAACCATCCGTGAAGATTTCGGAACGGTTCGGCTCGACCACACTTTCTCGCCGAAAGACACGTTTTCGACGATTTACACCATCGATGATGGCGCTGACTTCACACCAACCACCGCGAACCCGTACAGCACCGACATCCTTACTCTGCGGGAGCAGGTTCTCAGTCTTGAAGAGACTCATGTCTTTTCGCCTTCTCTGCTCAATGTGGCTCGCGTCGGTTTTTCCCGCGCCGGATACTTCTTCACGGGAGAACCTACGCCCGGTACTCCTGCAGCCAGCGTTTCTGGCTTCCTGGCGGGGCGTCAAGTCGGCGCAGTGGTTGTAGGTGGGAGCGCGGCTTCCAATCCTCAGGCGCAGATCGGACTCGCCGGCAGCAATAATGGAAGCAACCTGCCGATCGCCCGCAATTTATACACCTTTGAAGATCGGGCGACATGGTCCCATGGTCCCACACCAGTTCAGTTTCGGTGCGTGGCTCCAGCCCTTCCAGTCGAATGAAACGATCAATCTCAGCCAGTATGGCCAGGCGACATTCACAAGCCTCCAGACGTTCCTCAATGGCACCACGAGCAGCTTCCTGTACAGTCCAGCTCCGACGGAGATGAACTGGCGTTCGCTGTTCGGAGCGGTCTACGCACAGGATGTAATTCGAGTCAGTCCGAAATTGACTTTAAATCTGGGATTTCGGGGCGAATTCTCAACCGGCTGGAATGAGGCCCACGGGCGGGCTGCCAACTATATCTTTACAGATCGGGTCATCTCCAGCCAGCCGCATGTCGGAGACAACGCCTTCACGGTCAATAATGCCAAATTCCTGCCGGAGCCGCGAATCGGATTGGCGTGGAGCCCTCGCCCTGACAAGACGGTTGTTCGCGCAGGCTTTGGAATCTACAACGAACTGCTGGACGATCTTGGTTATCGCATGGATCAGAACGCGCCATTCAATCCCACTTACAGCATCGCTGCGTTGCCCGTATCAAGCCTGCCCCTCGATCCCAAGGCTCCAACGCCGGCAAAGGCGCTACTGGTGCCGGGCGGTGTTCAGCCAGACGCAAAGATGGCGACGCTTCTCTCTTACTCGCTCAGAGTCGAACAGGAGCTGACTCCGAATACGTCCCTGACAGTCGGCTACGTGGGGTCTCATGGCTACCATCAACTCATCGGCATCGACGGCAACCAGCCTGTGCCGACAGTATGTCCCGCGTCACCCTGTCCCGGCGCATATCCGGCGAGTTTCCCAGGGGCGCTGGCCAATGCGGCTATCCCTGCAGGATCCTTTTACATTCCTGCTGGAACACCCAAGGCAAATCCGGCGCTGGCCAACACCTGGACCTGGTTTTCAGCCGGCAACAGCAATTACAGTGCGTTGCAGGTCGACGTGAACCATCGCTTCAGCCACGATCTATCGCTGCGTGGTGTTTATACATGGTCGAAGACGCTCGATAATGGAGATTCGCTGAATGCAACAGCAGCGGGGAATGCGCCGGGCCTGGTATCTAATCCTTACGACTTGCATGCAGACTGGGGTCTGGCTACCTACGACGTCAGAAATATCGGGATAATAAGCGCCGTTTATATGCTGCCTTTCGGGCGGGATAAGTTGTTTGCGAATAGCCTGGGAGGGTTTGCCAACACGTCGGTAAGCGGGTGGTCGGTAAACAGCATTGTGACTGTACAGTCCGGATTCCCGTTTACACCGCAACTCAGCTACAACCCTTCGAACAATGGGGACACCCGCAATCCGGTAAGGCCGTTCGAGAACCCTGACTTCAGCGGCTCAGCGATTATCGGCAGCCCATCACAGTGGTTCAACCCCAGCGCATTTCTACAGCCGCCTCCGAACAGCGGGTTTTACGGCAATCTTGGCAGAGACACTCTGATTGGTCCGGGACTCGGCACCTGGGATTTTTCCGCAGTCAAAGATACAGCCATTCGGGAGCGGCTGACGCTTCAGTTTCGGACCGAAATCTTTAATCTGCTGAACCGGGCCAACTTCAACACACCCAACCTCATCGTCTTCACTCCATCCGGGGTTTCGGGAACAGCAGGGGCAATTTCTAGCACGTCCACCACTTCCCGCCAGGTTCAATTCGGGTTGAAACTTCTCTGGTAGACGTTGTTTTAATTCTTTTGGTGCGCTTTTCGATCAAAGCGATTCACAACTTCAGCGGTACCACCTTCGGCTTACGAGAACAGGTTCTCTCGTAAGCCGAAGTCCATTTACAGGGGACTCCACTCTTTTCCGTTTTAATATGCAGCGTACGCGCTATCATTGGGCGCTCTCATATTCGCTTTTGCCGTAACGATTTATCGACTTTTCGTCCCTATATTGGCAAGTTCAGCGCGGAGTCCCCATGTATCGGCAATTTGGCAGTTCGGCCCTTCTTTTGCTGCTTGTCACGTCCGCGATATCGCACGTTGTCGGACCCAGCCGCGCCGGGTTTGCCATTCGGAATCAATCAGCTGGCCAAACGACCGCACCTGCTGCGTCCTCCGCGGTCGACGCAGACCTGCATAAATGCTATGTCTTTGAAGGTCTACGACGCTTCTTCGGCGCTGCGGAAGCGCAGGCGTCGGCAGACGCGACCAACAGACAATCTGAAGCGTCATCGCCCAGCATAGCCAATTGCACGCAGGCGAATTTCGCCGCGATCTTCCCCTCGGGCATGCCGTCGATCAACGGAGAGAACAGCCAGGTCCTCATTGCTACGGTTCCCGATCCCCTTCAATCGTCTGAGGCGTTGCAGTTCGACCGGAATATTGCTGCCCTGCAGGAAGCGGCTTCCACCGCCGGATATGACTTCCAATGGATGACTGCTCCGTGGTACACTTCCGACCTTTCCGACCCGAAGGATCTAAAAGAATCCCGGGAAGTGGAACGCTATCGTGAAAACTTCGGAGATCAGCCGGGAGCATTGCTCTTTCGCAGACGTACCCCGGCGGGCAAAGTACGGCTGGAAAACCCGGATGGTCTACTGCTCCTTGTTCTTATCCCGGAGTCGCCGATTTATGGAATCAACTTAGCTGCCGCGCGGGAAGGCCTGAGTGCCGTCCGCACACTTCTGCATAATGGCTTTCGGACTACGCCCGCCGGCGATCCAGAAAATTCGTCTCGCGTGCGTTGGATAGGCCCAAGCTACTCAGCCTCTGCGCCAGGGTTACGAATCCTGCAACGGGAGATGCAGCCTCGTGCCTCATTCGATGTTTTGAGCGGGACGATCAGCACCCCCGCCGCAAACGCCTTCCTCGTGAAGCTCGACCAGAATGACAAGGAGGCGTTCACTGTCAACGACACCAAAGCAACCCTCAGCGAGCTCGATACAGATTCTCTCTGCTGGTTTCTGGGACAGGAATCGCGTCCCGGCATGTCTTCCGATGAGCCCATTGCTGTTCTGCAGGAGGATGAAACTGCCTATGGCGGAAATATTGCGGACACGCCGGATTCCTCCAACCCATGTAATCCTCTTCGGCATTTCGTGCGTCGCTTCACTTTTCCTCGGGGCATCTCTCACGTGCGCAGAGTATATGGCGGCACCCTGAAGAACGCGACAGCAGGCCAACAGCAGGACGGCAGTACCAGCACTACGAACGTGCCGCTCAGTTTCCGCGACGAGTTGGAAGATCCCCTGGATATGGCACCGGAATTTGCGCCTCAGTCTCCTGTTTCCAACGAAAGCGTGCTCGCATCGATTGCGACGGATATCAAGCATCTGCATGCGCGCGCTATCGTCATTAGAACCAGCGACCCACTGGATCAACTCTTTCTGGCTCGCTATTTCCGAAAAGAGTGCCCGGACAGCCGCCTCGTTCTGTTCAATGCCGAGCGGCTGCTCACACGACTGCGTGGCGACTTCAATCTGGATGGCACACTGGTGATCACGCGTTTTCCGCTCTTCCAGAATTCTTATCTGCAAACGCCCTTCCGCGGAGAATCGCGCCACTCCCTGACATTCACCAACAGCCGTGAGGAGGCCATCTTTCTGGCTGCTCTCCTGCAAATCAAACCGGGACACTTGCCTCTTTTGCAATCACCCTTCGGCCGCCAGCGCTTTGCCATGGCTCCCTGGATTGGCGTCGCTGCCGGTGGTGACTTCTGGCCTGTTGCATTTTTAGGAAAAGATCCCGTCTCTCCACACATAGCGGCGTCGGACAACGTATTGCTGCTCACCGACATGCCGCCGGAGCCTTTGCCGGCTTTGTGGAGGCTCATCTCGCTCACGGTCCTTACACTTGCCGTCGTTCATTTTCTCTGTTTCCTGGCGGGCATGCCTTTGAATACGTGGTTGCGAAACAATCGCTGGGCCTGGGCCAGGAAAATCGCTCAACACCGGCTGCTCGGCTATTACCTGACACCTAAATCGCCGTCGTGCGGACAATCGCGCCTCTACACAGGCCAATGCTGGTGGTTGTTGAATATGAGCACGCAGCTCGTATTGCTGCTTGCGTATCTCATACTTCCGGTCATTACTTATCAGGCCAAAGTGCAGAATGTAACATCTGTCTTCGGCGCTATACGAAATTTTCCCGTCCAGACTACGATGTTTGCTGCATTCACTTTAATCGTGCTGATGTTTCAATTCTGCATGACGGGAGCTTTATTTCTACTGCTCACGAAGCGCTGCTCACAGCTTGGCAAAGGATTTTTCATAAGACTCGAGACGCTTCTATTGCCCACTGTTTCCCTGCTTTGGGTTTTTCTCTCTCTTGGCCTTTTCTACCTCCAGTTAACTGATACGCAGACGGGCTTCGCTTTCGCTTCACGCTGCCTGCGTCTCTCCTCCGGTGTTTGTCCCATCCTGCCGTTGTTGCTGACATCTCTTGGTTTCCTGATTGCCGCAATCGTCAATCTCAATGCACTCAGCATGGCCATCACGCGCAATCCAGGACTGCCTCTTCTTCAATGGCCGTTTCTCGACATGGCTTCGTGGCAGGCGAGGCTCAGTGGCTACACCGAGCTTTGGTATGGACTCCCTGGCGCAGATGGCAAACTGCTGATGACTGTCGTCCTTCTCGCCTGCTTGCTGCTTCACCCGCAGCGGCTTTTTGCAACCTTCGACGCGCCCATCATGAGTTGGCTGTATACGTTTAACTTTGTGCTGGCTCTCTGGACTGTGTTATGGCTCTGGGTGCGATTCACCCGTATCTGGGGCGTGCTGCGCAGCGGGCTGGACTGCATTGAAGGATCGCCGTTGCGCTTCGGGTTTTCGCGTCTTCCGGCAACCTTCTCTATCGACCCTATCTGGTCTTACTCGGGACTGCGCCGCGTCGTCGTGTTGCCGATGCGCTGGTTTGAATATCTCAGAATCTCTCCCAAAGCGCCGGATGAGAGAGCGGAGACCATCGACCACAATCTGGCGGAGTTGCGCACCATTCTGCAGGAAATGCGCGACGGTGAATGGCTTGACAACCTGACGTATACAAACTTCAGCAGGACGCAGAACGAGTGTGCGATAAGGCTCTCAGAAACTGATGCTATTCAATCCGCGTGGAAACGCGGCGGCCCTGATTGCGTCCTGCCCGGCACGCCTCCACCGAAGGCAGCAGCGTCGGAAGAAGAAGGCGGTAAGGCAGGCGCAGTCTGCCTGCAGCAGCCCCGTCCCGATGTACCACCGCCATGCGGCACGACACCCGATCAGAAAAACTGCTTTGTTGAGGTTGGCAATGAATTCATTGCCATGCGCGTTGCAGCTTACATCCGCTATGTCACACTGCACATGAAGAACCTGATGACTTTCATGTCGCTGGGCTTTTTGCTTACTCTGCTCGGCGCCATCAGCTATCCCTTTGACAAGCCGCAGATCATTGCATGGTCTGCCACTCTTATCCTTGCTGCACTGCTCTTTACCGTGGGCACCGTGCTGGCGCAGATGGACCGTGATGCCATTCTCAGCAGGATGAGCAATACCGTGCCGGGACAAGTCCGTTATATGGCCTTCCTCAAACATATGCTTGCCGTAGGAGGCTTGCCACTTGTCACGGTGCTCGCTACTCTCTTTCCCTCGATTGGCAGCTTCCTTTTCTCATGGGCGGGTCCAGTCCTGGAGACTCTGCACTGATCGGCTTCCTAAACCGGGCGCTATGATGCTTTCATGGGTGCTCTGCTCGAACTCGAACAGCTTTCGATCACCTTTGGGGATCGTCCTGCTGTCAGCGACCTGACTCTTCACATCGCCGCGGGAGAGGTTCTCGGATTGGTAGGCGAATCGGGTTCGGGAAAATCGGTCACGGCGCTGGCCATTCTTCGCCTGCTTGATGCTGCGGCCCAGATGAGCGGTTCCATTCGATTCGCAGGCCGGGACCTGCTTTCACTGCCGGCAGAGGAAATGCGGCGAATGCGCGGGCGTGAGGTTTCCATGATCTTTCAGGAACCGATGACGGCGCTCAATCCGGTGATGGCGGTCGGCGAGCAGATTGCCGAAGCCATCCGCACGCACCCTCCAGAACGCTCGCGGCGACAGGTGCGCGAAGCAGTGATCGACGCCATGCATGCAGTGGCACTTCCAGAGCCTGCGCGCCGCATGCAGGACTATCCGCATCAATTCTCCGGCGGGCAGCGTCAGCGCATTCTCATCGCCATGGCTATCGTCAACCGTCCCCGATTGCTGATTGCCGATGAGCCAACCACAGCACTCGACGTTACCGTGCAGGCACAAATTCTTGACCTGCTTGCCGACCTGCGCGAGAGGTATTCGCTGGCGATGCTCTTTATCTCGCACGATCTGGCTGTGGTATCGCAGGTTGCGGACCGGGTGGCGGTAATGCGGCACGGGCTGCTCCTCGAAGAAGGGCCGAAGACGGCCATCTTCCAATTCCCGCAGCATGCTTACACGCGCAGCCTGCTGGGCGCGATTCCAACGCTACGCACAGATATCGACCATCCGTTGACTACACTTTCATCCAGCCTTAAAACAGCCGCAGGCGAATGGCGTGAACACTCTATCGGACATTGGGCGCGCGACTGACGTATCTACCCCTCTTGGAATCCGTGTTCATTGGGACTAGAGTGGGTGTTGGTCCTGTAGCATGCGCGCGCTTGTACTTTCCGACATCCATGCCAACCTGGAAGCGCTTGATGCGGTGCTAGCCGCTGCTCCAGCGTACGACGTAGTTTGGAATCTTGGCGACGTGGTGGGTTACGGCGCCAATCCAAATGAAGTGATCGATCGCGCCCGCTCGCTTGGCAGCGTCTTTGTGCGCGGCAACCATGATCGCGTTTGCAGCGGACTGGGCAGTACTGAAGATTTCAATCCCATCGCAAGCCGCGCCGCCAAGTGGACGCAGTGCGTGCTCTCGGCCGAGCACATCGCATGGCTTCGGAATCTGGAACATGGTCCGATCATGCCGGATGGTCCGCAGGTAAGCTGCACGCATGGTTCGCCTCTGGATGAAGACGAATATATCCTCTCCTTGCGCGATGCCTGGCAGCCATTGCAGAAGGTGACGACCGCCATCAACTTCTTCGGCCACACACACCTGCAGGGCGGTTTCGCGACCAACGGAGATGACTGGTTCAAGCTGGTCCCTGAGTACGCGACGCGCGATGAGGCAGAGGAATATGAGATCAAGTTGCGCGAGGGCGTTCGCTACCTGATCAATCCGGGCTCTGTCGGTCAGCCGCGCGATGGCGACTGGCGTTCCGCGTTTGCGATCTATGACGATGTTCAGAGGACAGTGACGTTTTACCGTGTACCTTACGACGTGAAACTGGCGCAGATGCGAATTATTCGCGCTGGATTGCCGGATCGTTTAGCGACTCGGCTGCGCGATGGCCGCTAGGTTCTTTAAGCGGCGAACGCCTTCCAATGACTCAGGAAATCTGCTCCGAGTTCAAGAAGTTACGAGCCATTCACAATCTACTTGCCCCCTCTTCAAAATGAGATAGACTCATTTGCCCAGGAGAGATGGCTATGAATTTCGTCGGGCAAAGTTCTGCTTTGAGCGCGTCCGGGTTCGCGGACGTGGTGCTTGCGCTGAACACAAATGCGGCAGAAGTCTGGTCTGTATTATCGGTTGAAACTCACGGCAGCGGTTTTCTCCCGGATCGACGGCCGAAGATACTTTTTGAACGGCACGTTTTCAGCAGACTCACGAACAGGCAGTTTGACACCAGTCATCCCGATATCAGCTCTCCATCCCAAGGTGGATATGGCCTCGGAGGTAGTCATCAATATGACCGGCTCGCGGAGGCCGTGGCGCTGAATGAGGATGCCGCCCTTAAGAGCGCCTCCTGGGGGCTCGCACAGATCATGGGGGAGAACTTCGCCATGGCCGGTTTCGCCAATGTGCATGACATGGTGCAAGCGATGATCTCTTCCGAAAACGCGCAGATGGCGGCCTTCAGTGCATTCCTGCGCTCAAAGAAGCTCGATCGAGTGCTCGCTATCCACGACTGGACAACGTTTGCCAAGGGCTACAACGGGCCTAGTTTCGCTGAGAATCATTACGACACGCAATTGCAAGGCTTTTTCAGCAAATACTCCACAGGACCGTTGCCGGATCTCGATGTAAGAGCAGCCCAAATCTACCTGACATTCCGTGGCTTCGATCCACATGGCATCGACGGCGTCATAGGCTCGAGCACGCGAAGCGCACTCGTTGAATTTCAGCAAAGCGCCCAGCTTCCCGGAACAGGGTTACCGGACGCAGCCACACTCGCAAAACTCGCTCCGAGTTAAGCTGCCAACCTAGGACGCTGCAATTACCTGAGCCGCGAAGCGCTCCATCTCTTCCAGTTGCGGACTGCTTTGCAGAAGCATCAGGTCAATGCCAACTGCTGCGAATTCTTCCAATCGCTCGGAGACTTGCGCTGGTGTGCCAACGAGACCGCTTCTCAGACCGCGATTCGAGACGGAGTAATCTTCGAGCGAAATCTTCTGCTCAAGGTTTGAGCCAGTGATCCATTGCTGGTAGTTGGCGTATCCGCGCGCGGATTGCTGCACATCGGTGATGCGGGCGACTTCCTTTTTGGCTTCAGCTTCGGTGTCGCGGACGATGGCGTATCCGGCGATGCCGTAGGTCATTGGTGGCAGGCCGGCGGCTTCGCGGCGGCTGCGCATGTCGGCGATCTTCTTGCCGATCGATCTCGGGCGGGTCACCGTGCATGACGTAGGCGTCGCATTTGCCGGCGATCAGATTCTTGGCGGCTTCTGACTCGCCGCCTGCGTAAATGTCGGTCTCGGCTTGCTGACCGGCTTGGGCGAGAGAACGTTATCGTCGACGCGATAGTACTTGCCCTCGATAGGAGAAGCCCTGCTCGATTCCAGCAGCCGTTGATTACGTCGAGCCACTCGGAGGTGCGGGCGTAGCGGTCGTCGTGCTGGTCGAACTGCATGCCATACTTTGTTGCCTCGTCCGCCCACCAGCGACGAGACGACGTTGAGCGTCAGGCGGCCGTTCGAGATGTTGTCGATGTTGGCGGCCTGCTTGGCGAGCAGCGCCGGGTTGTGGAAGGTCGGGCGCACGGCCACCATCAGCTCCAGCTTCTTCGGTCACAGCGGCCAAGGCCGCGGCTGTCGACCAGGCGTCGAGCGCGGGCGCTTCAATCGCCCTTGATGTCGTTCAGGTTCAGCTCGGCGATCAAGGTCAGGTCGTAGCCGATCTGCTTCGGCGCGTTGGGCGAGCTTGCTGACGTAATCCCAGGTCGGCTGCCATGCCCTCGTCGTCTACGTTGCGCAGCCATCCGCCGAAGACCGGGTAGCCAAAAACCGTAGCGCATCAGCGAACACCTACAAGCGAGGCTTCGTTTACCTTTGCTGCTTCGGCCTCGAGCCAGTCGACCAGCTTCGCGAAAGGATCGAAGCCGATGACGCGGGGGCCATCGGCGACGAAGTTGGAGAGGGCGTTGATGTCGTAGTAGACGACGTTGTCCGTCGCGGTCGTCGATCATGTACTCGATGCCGCCGAGTTCGATGCCGGACTCGCGCATGATGCTTTCGACGTCTTCGATTACTTCCTGCGGCGGTTTGTAGCCTTCGACGCTGATGCCGGACTTAGGCGCGTCGACGGGGCAGGCGGCGCGGTTCAGGTCGACTCCGCCGGTCGTGCGGCAGATGTCGGCGGGGCAGAGGTTGAAAGTTTCGCCGGTGATGTGGACCTTGATGGCGTAGAGGAATTTTCCGTTCAGGACTTCACAGCGGACGATGTGGGAGTCGCGCGCGGGGATGAATTCCTGGACCAGCGCGGTCGAGTCGAGGCCGAAGGCCAGTTCGTTTGCTTCGGCTGCGGTTTGCAGTGCTTCGGGGGTATCGAAGCGCTTGACGCCTGCGCCGGAGCCGCCGATGTTGGGCTTGACGACGATAGGCCAGCGCAGTCCTTCGGTCGCGGGGATGGCTTGCGATGCGCGGTGGATGACGCGGGCTTTCGGGTAGGGCAGGCCGAGTTGGTCGAGGAGGGATAGCTGGGCGGCTTTCGATAGTTCCGTCCGGAAAGCTTTGAGGCCGTTGACGACGCGGACGACTCGCCGTTCGAGGTGGTCGAGGAAACCGAGGGTGTAGAAGATGGCGTCGCCGTGCTCGCGGTTCCAAGCCGAGGGGCTCATGCGGTTGACGACGAGCGAATAGCGGCTCTCGGGGTGTTCTTCGATGGCGTAGGCGTGTCCTATCGCATCCAGTTTGACGTAGTCGGTGCCGCGCTTATCGAGTTCGGCGAAAAGTGGCTTGAACCAGTGTTGCTGTTCGTAATAAATCGCGATGGGTTTCGGCACGCTGACTTCCTCCCAAACCGGGTGACTCCCCCTCCCCCCGGTGTTTGTGGTTGTTTCTTTTATTTTCAATGACTTAGGAGGGGATCATCCCCTGATATCCCACTGATTCTAAACGTTTTAACCTGCTTCTAGTGTTTTCAATCACTTAGCCGGGGGTCCTGTTTCGCTTTCGAAAACCACAACCCTCTATTTCAAGGATATCAAGTTTGGCGAAATAGTACGCCAAATGGACGGAAGTATAAGTCATTTGATTTTAATGGGTCAACAAAAATCTTTAAGATAAGGGGCTTGACAGGATTTCTGTGGGCGGATAATTAGCCGAGCCCAACCTTCTGCCGGACAAAAGATGGGGCACCCAGCCGCTCGATTTGGCTATTCATAACGGATGAGTGCGGGTAAGCGAACTTGCCGGAAACCGAACTTTCCAGAAAATACGCGAGACCCCGACTTCTCTTCGCTCTGCCAAGTCGTGCATGTCGGAATGTATGAGTAGCCTGGTGCGGTCGGGCCGCCAGAGCGTCACATAGACGGGTCTTCCATGAAATGCGAACTCTACCGAGACCCGTTTGATCGTCCGAGCCAATTCGACGGCTTACGAGTTTTGTTCTTTCCAACCAAACGAAAGATAGTCCATTCCTCAATTTCCACCTGACTTCTCGAATACCTCTTATTGCAGAGTGGCTTCTGGGGTGGTTCAGGGATGGGCCTTGCTGCGCAAGGCGAAAGGCGCACCTGCGGTGCGGGTCCTTCGACTGCGCGCTTCGCGCTCCGCTCAGGATGACATCGGGTTTGGAACGGCAATGTTCTTAGGGGAGAGTTCTGTATGCGAAGCAACAAGCAAAAAACCCACCCTGACTTCGTCAGGATGGGGCACCCAGGGTTTTTGCCTGAAACGTATAGCGATGCCAGCGACCAGCGGGAGCGGTGAGAAGATGATGCTGCGCGTCTAGCAAGCATGGCGCGCGAAGCGCGCGCCTGCTGCATGCAATGCTTACTCGGCGGCGGCTTCTTCGCCCTTTACCGTTACCTTGATGTGGGCGGTGACTTCGCGGTGCAGTTTGACCGGGATCAGGAATTCGCCGAGGGACTTCAGCGGCTCATCCAGATGCACCTTGCGGCGGTCGATATTGAAGCCCTTGGATTCGAGTCCATGGGCGATGTCGGCCGAGGTGACTGAGCCGAAGAGGTGATCGTTTTCGCCGACTTTGCGCTCGAAGACCAGAGCTACATCGTTGAGCTGTGCGACCAGCTGTTCTGCTTCGCCCTTTTCCTTGGCCGAGCGGCGGACAGCCGATGCCTTCATCTGCTCGATGACGACTTTGTTGGCTGCGGTCGCTTCCATGGCGAGCTTTTTGGGGAGCAGGTAGTTGCGGCCATAGCCGTCTGCCACCTTCACCACGTCGCCGCGGTGGCCCAGGTTGTTTACATCTTCTTTCAGAATGACTTCCATTGCCAATCTCCAAACGAGGGCGCTTCGCGCCTTCTTTCAAAACTTAGATAAGCAGATCCTTCGACTCCGCTCAGGATGACAATCACGATTTATCGCTCGGATATGTGATTGCTTTCCCACCTTTCGCAAACTGCGCGAAAGAATGGGGCACCCATTTTCGTGCCGCATCCTGAGAAAAGCAGATCCTTCGCTCCACTCAGGATGACAGCGCTGAGAATTTATTCCTCAGCGCCAAGAACTAGTAGCGAGCGGCGAACGGCAGCAGGGCGATGTTCCGTGCCTGCTTGATCGCCCGCGTAAGACGGCGCTGGTGCGTGGTGCACACGCCCGTCAGGCGGCGGGGAACGATCTTGCCGCGCTCGGCCACGAAGCCTTGCAGCAAACGTACGTCGCGGTATGGAATCGCATCGATCTTCTCGGTGCAGAACTTGCAGACCTTCTTGCGGCGGAAGAACTTGCGTCCGCCGGGACCGCCAGGTCCACCCGGTCCACCACTGCGGGGACCGCGGGGACCACCTGGTCCGCCGGGGCCGCCTGTAGGAGCTGCGCCTTCGGGCGCTCTCGGTGTTGTTGTTTCGTCAGCCATTTCCTTTTCCTTCTCCGGCGGCCAGCGGCCGGCGGCGTAAATCGAATTCAAAAATCTGTTATGCGCTTGCCGGGGTCGCTTCCGCAGCCGGTGCTTCCGGTACTTCTACCGGAGCAGGCACGGGCTGGGCGCTGAGCTTCTTGCGCGTGGCGCGGATCGCCTTGATCTTGTCGATGCGCTTCTGCTCTTCATCCATGCGCACAGTGATGAACTTGATCACAGGCTCAGAGACGCGCAGGCGGCGCTCCAGTTCGGCAATCAGCTTGCCGTCGGCATCGACCGTCAGCAGAATGTAGTTGCCGTCGTTAAACTTGCGTACGGTGTACGCGAGCTTGCGGCGTCCCAGCTTTTCGGTGGAACGGACGGTTCCGCCGCCGTTGGTCACCGTCGCTTCAAAGCCGGCAATCAGCTTGTCCACATCTTCGTCCTGTGTGTCTGGACGAACGATAAACATGACTTCGTAAAAACGTTGCATTCGTTTCTCTCTTCTCTCGCATCGCGGCTGCTGTTATGCAACCGTGACCGTTACGGATTCTTGACAGCGTGTTTCAAAAGGCGTCTTGTTCGTATCCGCAGAAATCCTAGGGCTAAAGCCCCTCTTCAATTCCCGCTTTGTTTCACCGGGTAAAGCCCGGTGCTTCTACCCAAGACCACTTATGAAACACGCCGTAGCCTTTATTCTTCTTCCGCCGGGCCGTTTTGCTCGCGGCGGTTAAACTCGTTCATCGCAGCTTTGATGCCCTGCGACACAATCATCTCTACTGCCCTGGCCGCCTTGTCCAATACCGGATCAATCTCGGCCAGATCTGCCTTGCGCATCGGCGTCAGCAGATAATCTTTTCCACGCCGTCCGCTTAACTCGCCGGGCTGCGGTCCTACTCCGATCCGGATGCGCGCCCATTCCTGCGACTGCAGCGCGCCGTTGATCGAATTCGCCCCATTGTGACCGCCGGAGCTACCGCCTGTTCTTACCCGGAGCGAACCCAGCGGAAGGGCCAACTCGTCGTACATCACAACCAGATCCCGTTCGTGATCAAGCTCGAACTCATGCACCAGAGCGTCCACAGAAATGCCGCTGAGGTTCATGTACGTTTCGGGCTTGGCCAGAACCACTTCGCGTCCAGCCATGCGAACCGTTGCCGTTACTGCCCGGCAGCGGCGATTCACTACCTGCACGCCGTAATCGTCGGCGATGCGGTCGATCGCCAGAAAACCCGCATTGTGCGGCGTGAACTGATACTCGATTCCCGGATTTCCGAGACCGACCACGAGAAACACGCCGCGATTTTTTTCTTCATCCAAAGCTTCTGTGAACCAGGGCTAAAGCCCTTTTGTTTCCTTGCCCTGATTCACCGGCCTAAAGGCCGGTGCTTCTACCCTTTTGTTACCTCAGGGGCCAAAACCCCTTTAGCTGCGGCTCAGCTGTGAGGGCTAAAGCCCTCACCTGCCAATTCTTGCCTACTTCTTGGCTGGAGCAGCCGCATCAGCCGTCTCCTGCTTGCCCTTCTTGACGACTTCCGGCTCAGCCGGAGTAGCAGCCGCAACCGCCGCAGCATCCGGCGTCGCAACCACTTCTTCCTTGATGGAAACAACGTGCGCTACCGTGCTGTTTTCGTCCGTCAGGAACTTCAACTTGCCCGTGTGCGGCAGGTCAGAGACGCGCAGCACATCGCCAAAGGAGAGGTTCGAAACATCCACATCGATGTGGCCGGGGATATCGCCCGGCAGGCACTCGATTTCAACTTCGCGCAATACCTGGTCGAGGATGCCGCCCTGCGTTTTCACGCCAACAGGAACGCCCTGCAACTGAATCGGCACTTCGACGCGGATGGGCTTGTCGAGCGCAATGCGCTTGAGGTCGATGTGCAGGAGCGAGCCCTTGATCGGCTCATACTGCCAGTCGACGATCATCGCCTTGGCTTTTGCATCGCCGATTTCGAGATCGAAGATCGAGTTGTGGCCTGCATCGGAATGCAGGATGCGGATGATCTGCTTCGGGTCGACTTCGACGGCGACGGAAGGCTCATTCGCGCCATAGACCACGGCGGGAATTCTGCCCTTAACGCGCACGCGGCGCGCTGCGTTCTTGTTGAACTTGCCCTCGCGGGGTGTTGCTGCTACCACTTCCTGAGTAATCATTCTGTCCTTTTCCTTCGGGCACGGAATCGGCTCCGCTCCCTTTGCCTGGCGACCAAGCTGGCTTAATCGCGAACTGATGAAACAGACTTGCTCAGCTGAACAGCGTGCTGACGCTCGTCTCCATGTGGATGCTTTCGATGGCGGCGCCTAACAACCCGGCAATCGACCGCACCTTAATCTTCGACAGCTTCTGCGCCTCTTCGCTCAACGGGATGGAGTCAGTAACGATCAACTCCTCCAGTCTCGACTTCGCAATGCGCTCTACTGCCGGGCCCGAGAGCACCGCGTGCGACGCTCCCGCATAAATCTTCGTCGCGCCCTTTTCGAGCAGCGCGTCGACTGTCTTCACCAGCGTGCCGGCGGTGTCGATGATGTCGTCGATGATGAGGCAGGTGCTGCCCTTCACATCGCCGATCACGTGCATCACTTCCGTCACGTTGATGTCCGTCCGGCGCTTGTCGACAATCGCCAGCGGCACTCCCATTTTGGTTGCGAAGAAGCGCGCGCGTTCGACGCCTCCCGCATCCGGTGAAACCACGGTCAGATTCGGCAGGTTCAACTCCTTGAAGTAGCTCACCATCACCGGGCTTGCGAACAAGTGATCGACCGGAATGTTGAAGAACCCCTGAATCTGGGCCGCGTGCAAATCCATAAACAACGCGCGATTGGCGCCTGCGGTCGTGAGCAAATCTGCGACCAGCTTGGACGAAATCGCAACACGCGGACGGTCTTTTCTGTCCTGCCGCGCATATCCGTAATACGGAACAACGACGGTGATTCTGCCAGCCGATGCGCGCTTCAGCGCGTCAATCATAATCAGCAGTTCCACCAGGTGCTGATCGACCGGGTTGCAGGTCGGCTGCACGATGAAAACGTCGACGCCGCGAACGTTTTCAAGCAGCTGGAAGTAAATCTCGCCGTCGGCGAAGCGCTGCGTCTTGGTTTCTCCAAGCGGCACGCCTATGTGCTTGCAGATGTCCTCGGCCAGCTTGCGATTCGCCGTGCCGGAGAAAATCTTGAAGCGCCGGTCCTCGGCCAGTCTCTGCTGCCGTTTGCGCTCGGGCGCGGTTTTCACGCGTCCGTCGGTTGCTGCTTCCGGTGCTGCCAATACTTCCGTCGTCGTCTCAGTACTCATAAGAAACCCCCAAGCTGGTTTGCGTTGGTTGTCACTCATGCTGGCCAGACTTTCAAGCCAGCGGCTTCGGTTGTCATCCCCGCGCCTGCAGGAAGTTACCCTGATGCGCGGCTCAAATCTGGCTGGGCGACTAGGATTCGAACCTAGACAAAGTGCTCCAAAGGCACTTGACCTACCATTAGTCGATCGCCCAATTTTCACCGGGATCAAGCCCCGTGCTACCTCTCGCTAATCCTCTATCATCGTCCGCCAGTATGCTTCGCGGGGCAAGGTTTTTGTCCGCATGGAAGCAATGCTGCCGGCCGATAATTGTTCTTCAGCTGCTTTCGCTGCTGCTTCTGAACCGTAGAGGCCGAAAACAGCCGATCCGGAACCTGAAAGCGCAGCATAAAGAGCTGCATGCTCCGGATAGCCTGAAGACACTAGAATGCGCTTGATGTCACCGAGTGAGGGATGCTGACGGAAGACGACGTCTTCGAAGTCGTTTTCGATCCCGGTTCGGACAAGCGCGAGAAGTGGATTCCCGGGCCGGTCTTCCCTCGAAGAGAAGACACCGGAGGAGTGTGGCTCGCAGAGACATGCAGAGAGAGCTCGACTCAACTCCTTTAGTTTATCGGAGGAACTTCCCCGGGTCAAACTTTCAGCATGGCGGGAATCCCAGTCGCGGAAGGCCTGCGGCGTTGATACTCCTACAGTTGGAAGAGCCACGACGCAGTGCGTCTCTGGGAGGTCGGGCATAGGAAAAACCTCTTCTCCGCGGCCCAGTCCCAGAACCGATCCCCCGATGAGAAAAAGCGGGACATCCGAGCCTACTTCGGCTGCAATCTTCAAGCGTTCTGCACCCGGAAGCTGTTGATTCAGCTCGTGTTCCATACCAATCAGCGCCGCTACAGCATTCGCTGAGCCTGCACCGAGGCCGCCTTGTACGGGCAGGCGCTTGTCGATATGGACATGAACTTCTGCTGCAATTCGGCTGGCTGCGAGTACGCGATCCAGCATTTTCCAGGCCGTGTTGCGCTCGTCAGTGGGCACACGGTCGTCATTCGCTGTCAGCGTGATGCGGCTCCTGCCTTCGCTCAGTTTGCGGGCTTCGACGGTCAGGAGATCATGCGCGGCGAGTGTCTGGTAGAGAGTGGTCAGCGCGTGAAAGCCATCGGCGCGGGATGGGCCGATGGCCAAGCCGAGATTGATCTTTGAAAATGAACGTACTCGCGTGGACATCAGAATGGATTGTAGCCTTTTGAAAAAACCGGGTTAAACTACCGCCTACGATGACTCGCCGCGTCCTCTCGCTGTCAACCGTTCTCTGCCTTTCAGCTTGCATAAGTCTCCCCGCACAGCAGTCGGTCAACCCTTCACTTACGACCGGCGATGAAACGCCCGCCCGCGCAAAGCACGCCATGGTAGTGAGCATTCACCATCTGGCAACTGACGCCGGAGTCGAAGCGTTGAAAGACGGAGGCAACGCCATTGATGCAGCCGTGGCTACGGGCTTTGCGCTGGCCGTAGTTCATCCGGCCGCGGGAAATATCGGCGGCGGTGGATTCATGCTCATTTACCTGAGCGGTGGTCCGCATGGCGGCAAGTCCACCTTCATTGACTACCGGGAGAAGGCCCCTCTGGCCGCTTCCGCCAATATGTATCTCGATGACAAAGGCAATATCGTCCCCAACGCCAGCATCGTCGGCTACAAAGCCATTGGCGTTCCCGGATCGGTTGCCGGCATGGCTTACGCGGAGAAGAAATACGGCAAGCTGACGCTGGCTAAGGTCATGGAGCCGGCGATTCGTCTCGCCGCTGAGGGTTTCGTACTGACTGAAGAAGAAGCGAGGGAACTGCACGACTCCGACCTGGCGCGCTTCCCCGAGTCGAAGCACATCTTCCAGCGCGACGGAAATTACTATCAGCCGGGCGACATCTTCAAGCAGCCTGAGCTCGCGCAGACCCTGCGCCGCATCGCCAGGGACCCGGATGATTTTTACCACGGCCAGATTGCAAAGCAGCTCGCCGCCGATGTGCAGAAGAGCGGCGGCCTCATCACGGCAAAGGATCTTGCTTCCTATGAAGTGAAAGAGCGTGAGCCGCTCACAGGAACTTACAAGGACTACACCATCGTCAGCGCGCCACCGCCATCTTCCGGGGGAGTTGCGTTGATTGAGGCTCTCAACATCCTTGAAGGCTACAATCTGGGCCGCCTGGGCGACCGCACTCCACCGGAGATGCACCTCATTACCGAGGCCTACCGCCGCGCTTACATGGACCGCTCGGATTATCTTGGCGACCCGGATTACGTAAAGATTCCTGTCGACCAGCTGATTGACAAGAAATATGCCGCTGCGTGGCGCGCCAGTATTCAGGAGGATCAGGTGACGGCGTCAGCCAGCCTGAAACGTCCGGCAAACTTTCTGCCGCCACCGCCGACCATGGCCGATGTGCGCCACGAATCGACGCAGACGACCCACTATTCGGTTCTGGATGCCGATGGCAATGCCGTGGCCGTGACCACGACGCTGAACAACAGCTTTGGCTCAGACGTGACGGCGGAGAAGCTCGGCTTCCTGCTCAACGACGAGATGGACGACTTTGCCTCAAAGCAGGGCGTGCCCAACATGTTCGGCCTGATCCAGGGCCCGGCAAATTCCATTGCGCCCGGCAAGCGTCCGCTCTCGAGCATGACGCCGACCATTGTGCTCAAAGACGGCAAGGTCAGCATGGTCCTCGGCTCACCCGGCGGCGGACGCATCATCACCACCGTAGCCAATATCTTTCTCAGCGTTGCCGATCAGGGTCTCAACATTCAGGCGGCGGTCGATGCTCCGCGGTTTCATCACCAGTATCTGCCCGACGTTCTTTATCTTGAGCCCGGCTTCTCCGACTCGACCGTCGAAGGACTGCGGGCGCTCGGCTATCACGTTAACGTGAGCAAAGGCCACTGGAGCGATGGCGAGTGCATCGCGGTCGATCCGCAGACAGGCGATCTGGAAGGCGGGCAGGATCATCGGCACAATTACGGTAAGGCTGCCGGGTATTGAAAACATATCCAAACGAGCTGTCATCCTGAGCGCAGCGAAGGATCTGTTTTTGCTTCGGCATACATCGAGTTATTTGCAAATTGTGACTGGGAAAAGGAAAAGCAGATCTTCGCTCCGCTCAGGATGACAAGTTTTGTCGAGGGCAAACTGCTTGACATTCCGTGCAAGAGCGTTCCATCGATTCCTCTGGAGCATCCCCGGGCACAAATGACAGGTGAAAACGTCGGCAAATTCTACGTCCAACAGCAATTACATGGATGACCAAGCCGAATGAGAGAATAGAAACAGGATTCATTCCGTACATCTATGCTCAAGGCCATCTCGACTCACGTATTTCTGCGCAGCCGTCTGCATCCGGGTCTTCTTGATATCTTCGCCAAGGCCGGGGCGCAGGGGGTTGAACTTTTTGCCGCGCGCCAGCACTTTGACTACACCAGCCGTCCCCATGTCCGCGAAATTGCCGACTGGTTCCGGGCAAATTCCGTAGAGCCGTTTTCGGTGCACGCGCCGATGTTTCCCGACCTTGAGATGGGCCGGGGCGGAGCGCCTGCAGTCAATGTCATCCATCCGGAGAAGTCGCGCCGCATTGACGCGATGGACGAGATCAAGCGCGCGCTCGAAGTCGCCGAACAGATTCCGTTCCGCTACCTGGTCATCCATCTTGGCGAGCGCGAAGACAACTGGAGCCCGCGTTCGCTCGAAAATTCGCTGACCGCGCTCGAACATCTGCGCGCCTTTGCCAATCCGCTGGGCGTGAAGCTGCTGGTCGAAAATATCCAGAACGAAGTGACGCAGTCGCGCAATATCCTGGAGATCCTGAACGTGGGCCACTTCAAGGATATTGGCGTATGTTTTGACGCGGGCCACGCTCACCTGGGTGACGGCGTAGGGACGGTGCTCTCAGAGCTGCGTTCGCACATTCGCTCGGCGCATTTGCATGACAATAAGGGCGACCGCGATACCCACCTGTGGCCGGGCGACGGCACGATTGCATGGGATGAGACGATCAAGGAATTGAACACCGCCCCACAGACTCCGGCCGGAGTGCTCGAAATCCATTACGCCCTTAAGGAAACTCCGGAGAGCGTGGCCACCAAGGCGCAAGCTGCGTTTGAGAAATTCGGGCAGTAAAGACCTTTGCTCAAGGCAGACACACCCGGCTCCGCAGTACACTAAACGGTCACCTCCGGGTAGGAGCAAAGACTCGCGGGTGCAAACATTCCTATGTCAGAAGAAACAGTAGTCGCAGCAGCGCCGGTTACCACCATTGCCAGGATTGGCGAGCATGACGGTAAATCCATCACCCTTAAGGGCTGGCTTTACAACCTTCGTGAGAGCGGCAAGCTGCTCTTTCCCATCTTTCGCGACGGTTCGGGAACCATCCAGGGCATCGTTCCCAAGGCTGCCGTCCTGCCTGAAGTCTTTGAGACCATCAAAGGGCTGACGCAGGAATCGAGCGTCATTGTCACCGGCAAGGTGCGCGCGGACAAGCGCGCTCCCGGCGGCTACGAACTCGACGTTGAAAACATCGAAGTCGTGCAGCGGGTTCCGGAAGACGATCCCTACCCCATCTCTCTCAAAGAGCATGGCACCGACTTCCTGATGGAGCATCGCCATCTCTGGATTCGCACGCCGCGCCAGTCGGCGATCCTGCGCATTCGCGCGGAGATCATCAAAGCGGCGCGTGATTTCCTGGATGACAACGGCTTTGTGCTCACCGATCCGCCAATTCTGACTCCTGCGGCTTGCGAAGGCACCAGCACGCTGTTTCCAGTGGAGTATTTCGGCGACGAGGCTTACCTGACGCAGAGCGGACAGCTGTATATCGAAAGCACTGCACTGGCGCTGGGTAAGGTCTACAGCTTCGGGCCTACGTTCCGCGCCGAGAAGTCGAAGACTCGACGCCACCTGACAGAGTTCTGGATGGTCGAGCCTGAGTGGGCCTACGCCGGACTCGACGACCTGATGGGCCTGGCCGAGCAGTTCATCAGTTTTATTGTTGACCGCGTGCTTACCAAGCGTGCCCCCGATCTGAAAATGATAGGCCGCGACGTGAGCAAGCTGGAAGCGATCAAAGCGCCGTTTCCGCGTGTCCGGTACGACGAGGCCGTGCAGATGCTGAACGACGCCCATGCCAAAGGCCTGCTAGAGCAGCCCTTTGAGTACGGCAACGACTTCGGCTCGCCCGATGAGACGTATATTTCATCGCAGTTTGACCGTCCCGTCATGGTGCATCGTTATCCTGCGACGGTGAAGGCTTTCTATATGGAGCCTGACCCGGCCGATGCGAAATATGCTCTCTGCGTCGATGTGCTTGCGCCGGAAGGCTACGGTGAGATCATTGGCGGCTCGCAGCGCATTGCTTCTTACGACTTGCTGAAGAAACGGATCGAGGAACACAATTTGCCTCTCGAGGCCTTCAAGTGGTATCTCGATCTGCGGCAGTATGGCTCGGTTCCACATTCGGGCTTCGGTATGGGGATTGAGCGGGCCGTTGCGTGGATCTGCGGTCTGGAACATGTGCGAGAGACGATTCCGTTTGCGCGCACCCTGAACCGTATTTATCCGTAATTGAGCCGTCAGATAGCAGGAACGCAGTATGTCGAAGATCAGCGAAACACTCGCCAGCGAAAAATCTGCCATTACCGGCTCCAATGTCGGGCCGATCAAGAGCGGGGTGCAGTCGCTGCCCCCGCGCAAGATTCGCGTCATTGGGGTTCCTCTGGATCTAGGCGCCTCACGGCGCGGAGTCGACATGGGGCCTTCGGCTGTTCGTGTCGCCGGACTGGAAGCGCGTCTTGAAGCGCTTGGTCATAACGTAGCCGATGGCGGCAACATCCACGTTGCGATTGCGGAAACGAAGCATCTGGGCGATGAGAATGCCCGCTACCTGCGAGAAATTACCGAAACCTGCACCCGGGCGGCAGATGAGGTGATCGAGGCTCTGGAACAGGGGATGACGCCGGTGATTCTCGGCGGCGACCATTCGGTGGCGGCAGGCAGCGTCTCTGGAGTCGCTAAGTACTACAGCCGCCAGAACCAGAAAATCGGCCTCATCTGGATCGATGCCCACTCCGATTTCAATACACCGGAGACTTCACCCAGTGGCAACGTCCACGGCATGCCGCTGGCCGCACTGCTCGGCCTGGGGCCGGAATCGCTGGCCAATATTTGCGGATTCTCCCCGAAAGTGCTGCCGGAGAACACAGTCCTGGTTGGCGTGCGCGACATTGATGCGACGGAAAAGGAAAACATCAAGCGCGCCGGACTCACCGAGGTCTACACCATGCGCGACATCGACGAGCGCGGCATGCGCACGGTGATGGAAGAAGCGTTACGCGCCGCCGGACGCGGAACCGCCGGCTATCATGTCTCGCTGGACATGGATTGGGTGGATCCGGAAGATGCCCCCGGTGTGGGCACTCCGGTACGCGGCGGGGCTACGTACCGCGAGGCGCATCTTGCGATGGAGATCATTGCCGACCACGGCCGCATGGTCAGCCTGGAAGTTGTCGAGGTGAATCCGGTCATCGACGAGCACAACCGCACGGCGGACCTGGCGGTAGAGCTGATCTCGTCGGCGTTTGGAAAGAAAATACTGTAGGCGCGTTCCTAACTGCCTCCAGTAGCCACATCAGTAACTAGCCTCCACAGCCTTTCTTCATACAATAAGTTTTTATGCCCAAACTCCGCGTAGGCGTTCTCTTTGGCGGCCGCAGCGGCGAGCACGAAGTCTCGCTGCTCTCAGCTGCCTCCGTTCTCAAGGCTATCGACAGAAAAAAGTACGAGGTCGTCCCCATTGGCATCACCAAGGAGGGACGCTGGGTCACGGCAACGGACGCCGAGCGCCTGCCCACCGGTGAGGCTTCCGCGCCACGCCATCTTCGCGCCGGCGATCCGGCAACTGCACCCGCTGCAGTGCTGGCCAAGGGAGAATCGGTCATTGTGCCGCCTGTTCCTTCAAAGAACAGAACCCGATCGCTGGTGCCCTTCGAGACGCATGGAGGGCCGGAGCATCAGGCGCTCAACCTCGATGTGATCTTTCCCATCCTGCATGGAACGTTTGGCGAAGATGGCACCATTCAAGGGCTTTTCGAGCTGGCGGGGATCGCTTATGTCGGTTCCGGCGTGCTGGGTTCGGCTACCGGGATGGACAAGGACGTGATGAAGCGGCTTTTCGCTTCGGCCAGGCTGCCGATTACAAAGCACGTCACGTTTCTGCGCGGCGAGTGGGAGGCCGGCTCGAAGAAAATTGTCGGCCGTGTGGAAGCTGCGCTCAAATACCCTGTCTTTGTGAAGCCGGCGAACCTGGGGTCGTCGGTTGGGATCAGCAAGGCGCATGACCGCAAGGAGCTTTCGCCCGCGATTGAACTTGCCGCCAGCTTCGATCGCAAGATCGTCGTGGAGCAGGGGGTTGGCGGAAAACGCGGCAAGGCACGGGAGCTGGAGGTTGCAGTTCTCGGCAACGACAACCCGGAAGCATCCGTCGTCGGCGAAGTCGTCCCCATCAAGGAGTTCTACGACTACGAAGCCAAGTACCTGAGTGAGGGCTCCGATCTCATTATTCCGGCGAAGCTCACACGCCAGCAGACAAAACACGTGCAGCAGATGGCCATCGCCGCCTTCAAAGCATGCGACTGCTCGGGGCTGGCACGCGTCGATTTCCTTATGGAGCCGGATACGCGGAGCGGGACACCGGGCCGTCTTTATCTAAACGAAATCAATACGCTGCCCGGTTTCACCTCGATCAGCATGTATCCCAAACTCTGGGCTGCATCTGGCGTCCAATATACAGAGCTGATTGACCGGCTGATTCAGTTTGCGCTCGAACGCCGCGCGGAAAAGGATCGCACAAGTTACACACGTTGATAGAACTCGTGCGAATCATGCGGTGTCAAAATAAAGAGCGAGCTATGGCTCACCTCGAAAGGAGTAGCATCTCCTCATGACCCTGCTCGATGCGCCCACATACGACGCCCGCCGCGCAACACGAAACCGGAATCTGCTGATCGCCGCCATCGCGTTTGTTCTGCTCATAGCAGTCGTCGGCTTCCTCGGTTTCACTACCGGACACGGCTGGTTCTTCGCGACGGTGCCTTCCGAGCACAGGGTGAACAAGTTTCTTGACGCAGTTGAAGCGAATGATTTTACCAAGGCCTACACCATCTGGAATAACGATGCTGACTGGCAGAAACATCCCGAACAGTACAAGCTCTACGACTTTACGCAGTTTCAGAAAGACTGGGGCTCGGCAAGCGACTACGGCGTGATTCACAACCACCAGATCGTCATTACCAAAGCCGTGGGGAACGGGGTTGTGATGGGCGTCAACATCAATGGCGGCAAGACTCCGCTCTTTCTCCGCGTAGACAACAAAACCAAGCAGATCGGATTTTCTCCGATTGAGCTGTATGTCGGCCCATAGCTGACCGATCACGAGCCACCGCTGGGGGACGTACCCCTTTTCGCAATCACAGGATCAGGAATGCCCATCGACTTTTCCGTTCGTCCCGTGGCCCGGGGGGACTACGATCAATGGCTGCCCTTGTGGGATGAATACAATGCGTTCTAGGGCAGGTTGGGCACAACCGCGCTCGCGCCGGAAATTACCCATACGACCTGGACACGGTTTTTCGATGCGTATGAGCCCGTGCATGCTTTGGTTGCGGAAAGCAGCGGCCACCTGATCGGCCTTGCTCACTACCTCTTGCACCGCAGCACAATCGCTATCGAGCCGAACTGCTACCTGCAGGACTTGTTCACCAGCGAAGCTGCGCGTGGAAAGGGTGTAGGCCGCGCTCTGATTCACGAAGTCTATGAACAGGCGAGACTTGCCGGATCCCCCCGCGTGTACTGGCAGACCCATGAAACGAACCAAACCGCAATGCTGCTCTACGACAAAGTGGCGGAACGCTCCGGCTTTGTCGTCTATCGAAAAATATTATGATTAGTCTTTGGTCACTTCTCTAACGATCCGTGCAGCAGCCTGGTTCGCATCCTCGTATCTTCTACGCCCCGGCTCAACCTTAGGTTTAGGTTTGGCTTGCTTCTTCTCTTCGCGCTTTCCCTTATTCTTGTTTCCCATGCGTTCAGTGTAGCGCCAAACTAAAATAGAAATTGAAACTGCATCACGACCGTCGCGGGACCGACTGTACGGGTCCACATCCAAGGCGTATAGTCGGTAGTTGGGTTCGGGTAGCATCCCTTTTTGGGAGCTGCACTGGAGACAATGATGAGTGTGACAAATTTCTGTAGCGCAGACGCGCAAAACGCCTCGGCTCCTCGCGCCAAGGTAACCTTCCATACACTTCAGGAAAAGAAGCAGAGCGGCAGACCCATTACCGCGCTCACGGCCTACGACTATGCCACCGCCAGGCTCGTGGACGAGGCCGGCATCGATCTGATCCTCGTTGGCGACTCGCTGGCGCAGGTCGTGCTCGGCTATGACACGACGCTCCCGGTTACGGTGGACGAGATGCTGCACCACACGCGCGCCGTTCGCCGTGCCGTCAAGCACGCGATTGTCGCAGCCGATATGCCTTACGGCTCCTATCACGTGAGCGTGCAGGAAGGCGTCAGCAATGCCGCGCGCTTCGTAAAAGAAGCGGGAGCGCAAGCGGTCAAAATCGAAGGCGGGCTGAACCGCGTGGAGCTTGTGGAGCGCTTGACAGACGCTGAAATTCCCGTCATCGGCCATCTCGGCCTTACCCCGCAGTCGGTGCATCGGATGGGCGGCTACAAGGTGCAGGGCAAATCGATGACGGCAGCGGATGGGCTGCTGAAAGATGCGCTGGCGCTGGAAGCGGGAGGCGCAGTCGCGATTGTGCTTGAGGGCATGCCGCGCGAAGTCGCGCAGCACATCACGCAGAGACTCAATATCCCGACGATCGGCATCGGCGCTGGACACGATTGCGACGGGCAGATTCTTGTCTTTCACGATCTGGTGAACCTGAGCTTCTCTAAACCTGCCAAGTTCGTGCGCCAGTATGGCGATGCCGCTGGACTGTTCCGGTCCGCCATCAACGGCTATCTGCGCGATGTCGAGCAGCGCGAGTTCCCCAGCGAAAGCGAAAGCTATCACTTGCCGAAAGAGACGCGCACGGCCCTGGAATCCATATCGCCGCTGCGGCGCAAAGCATAACCGCGGTGCTGATTTTCAAGACAGTTGCAGAGACGCAGTCTGCCTGCGCGCAGCTGCGCGGCGAAGGCCGCATTCTCGGCCTGGTGCCGACAATGGGCGCACTGCATGAAGGCCATCTGTCGCTGGTGCGGGCTGCGCGCACAACGTGCGATGTGGTTGCCGTTTCCATCTTCGTGAACCCGACGCAATTCGGGCCAAATGAAGATTTCTCGAAATATCCCCGCAGCTTTGACGAGGATTGCGCGCTGCTGGAACGCGAAGGCGTCGACCTCATCTTCGCTCCGGCTGTCGAAGAGATGTATCCCGCAGGCGCGAGCACATTTGTACTGGTAGAGGGTGTCAGCGACCGGCTCGACGGTGCTTCGCGCCCGGGCCATTTCCGCGGCGTCACCACCGTTATCAGCAAACTCTTTCACACGTTCTGCCCGCACAAAGCCTTCTTCGGGCAAAAAGACGCGGCGCAGGTTGCGGTGTTGCGCAAGATGGTGCGCGATCTGAACTTCCCGTTGCAGCTGGTGATTTGCCCTATCGTGCGAGAGCCTGATGGCCTGGCTATGAGTTCGCGCAATTGCTATCTGAAAGCGAAAGAACGCCAGCAGGCTCTGGCCCTGCAACGCGCGCTCAGGAAAGCAGAAGAGACAGCTGCTTCCGGCGAACGGTCTTCGTCGAAGCTGGTCGAAACAATGCGTCTTGCTTTTGCCGCTGAGTCCGGCGTGCGTGTCGACTACATCGCGGTTGTTGATCCTGACACGCTTGAAGATTTACCCGATGTGCGCAGCGGCACGCTGGTGGCGGTTGCCGCCTTCGTGGGAACGACGCGGCTCATCGACAACGTTGTACTGTAGCCTTGACCGGCTCACCAAGTGCCGTGATCCCCATCTTTCACTACGCGAAAAGATGGGGTATTCCATTTCATGCTCCGCCCAAAAAACTACGGATGCTTCATCGGCATGCTTCCCGCAGGGTGCGCTTCCGGCTTAGGCGTGAACTGCGCGGGCATGGTGTTGCCGCGATGGCAGGTACCGCAGGTTACGGTCTTGTCGGCAGGCGTTGCGTCCGGATCATTCACCTGTGTCAGGAATTTGGAGTTAATTTCCTCCGTCATTGCGATCATGGTGCGGGCAATAGTTTTATCAGGTTTGGAATCGGCAGCGAAGTTGGGCTGGTGCGTCTGCTCGTTGACCTCGTGGCAGAAATCGCAATGCACGCCCAGACCTTGTGAGTATCCACGCATCTGCTTGATCAGGTCCTGCGTCGAAATGTCTTTGGGCAGCACCTGAAGGTTGGTGGGTTTGGGCATGGCGGCATGTTGCTGCGGCGGCGCATCCTGGGCAATTAAGGGAAGGCTGGAACACATGAGGAACGTTGCAATGGCTGCGAAGAGAACACTACGTTTCATCCGGAAAGCTCCGTTGTCTCTATAGTTTGCTGCTGTGCTGCCCAGTATACGGGTAAGCCTGCAAAAAGGTCACCGGCTACGGGAAACAAATTTATTCCCATCAATAAGAAAGCGTGCCGGCAGCTCGGCAGCGTGCCGGATGCCGATGCGCGGCGTAACAAGAATCCGCTCGGGCTGGTAGCCTTCATCCTCGATGCGCAGGCACGATGAGGTATCAGTCACGTCGAGGTCGTTGTGCGCGGCACGTGTGATATCGAGAGCCTGGCAGAGCCGTCCCGGTCCGGAGGTCAGCAATTGCGGCTTGGTATCCGCAGGCAGATTGCGGAGCTTTGCCATAGCCGCCAGCCCTTCAACCGGTTCCAGCGCCCGGATCAGGATGCAACCTGCCTGCCCGTCCGGTTCGCAGGACACATTCAGGCAGTAGTACATGCCGTAGATGAAATAGACATAGGCGCGACCTGGCGGCCCGAAGAGTACCGCGTTCCGTGCCGTGCGTCCTACATAGGCATGCGCGGCCGGATCTTTCAGTCCGAAGTAAGCTTCTACCTCTACGATGCGACCGGTCAGACGCTCGCCGTTGCATTCACAAACAAGCAGCTTCCCCAGTAGCGCGCGCGCGACAATGTCCGGGCCGCGCTCATAAAACGACCGGGGAACGATGGGGACAACCTTACGGGACGAGCGCACAATCCGAGACATAATGAATCACATCTAAACATCAGGAGCAGGAACGGGAAAACCATGCGCCACAAACTTCATTTCAAAAATATTGTCACACATGCAGTTACAGCATTTGATGCCGAGTCTTCGGGCCGTCTGCAAAAACCGGGGCTTCTCGCATTGGAAGTAACGTCGGTCAACGGCATCCCGGTCAAGACTGATATGGTTGCGCGGGACGGAGAAGGCCACACGAAAAGCAACGTTACGAAGATTGGAGGCGACGCCGCCCTGGGAGCCATCCTTGGAGGAATCTTCGGCGGAGGCAAAGGTGCTGCCATCGGCGCGCTTGCGGGCGGAGGAGCGGGAACTGTCGGCGCGGCTGCCACGGGAAAGAAAGAAGCAAAAATCGACGCCGAATCGACTCTGACGTTTACCGTTCAATAGTTTCAGCGCAAGGCAGGCGGCGATCATGCCGCCCTGTCTACTTCTTCCATTCCTTTATAGCCTCAAGGACCTCTTCGGCGTGGCCTTCCGGCTTTACTTTCGGGAAAATCCTGAGCAGCTTCTGGTCGGGGCCGATAAGAAAGGTTGTCCGCTCGATGCCGATCACTTTCTTGCCATACATGTTCTTTTGCTTGAGCACGCCAAACTGTTTGCACACTTTTTCGTCTACATCAGCAAGGAGTGGATACGGAAGGTCATACTTTGCCTTGAATTTCGCCTGAGCCTTCGGCGTGTCGCGCGAGATGCCCAGCACGATGGCGCCTGTCCCGAAACGATCGGACACGCTGTGTCGTCAGGTTGCTTCCGGCTGGTCAACGACGATGTCACCGATCTTTACTCGCGCGTGCCACTCGGCACCAAGGTCCTGGTGCAGCATCAATAGCGCTGCCGAAGATGTTCTAGTAAGCGTGATGGAATTTTCGGAGAGACCGCTGCGAGGCGGTCTTTCTGTTTTCATTGGAGCAAATATGCGGCTGATGTGCGCTGCACATGTCCCCTCCTGACCCAAAGCGGACATGCCTCCTGCGCGCCATCACGATGCGATGATCACCGGGCCTCTAACTTGGTCATCTTTTTCGCGCTCGCGGCGACC
>CAVTVL010000012.1:0-122006 GCA_963738095.1 Terriglobales bacterium | reverse complement strand
CAACTATCTCGGCATTGCAGGCGAAGATCTGCCGAAAGTGCATCACTACTATGACGACCCTCATCCTTACTATGATCTGGATGTTCTCGTGATTGGGGGCAAGAATTCTGGCCGCGATTGCCGCGCTCGATTTGTGGCGGCATGGCGCGCGTGTGACGATGGTACACCGAGCGCCTGCGATGCACAGGCATGTGAAGTACTGGATTTTCCCGACATTGAAAATCGCATCAAGAATGGCGAGGTTACAGCGCATTTTCAAACCAGCGTAGAGAGAATCTGCGAAGATACGGTGACCCTAAAGATGCCAGAAGGTCCCCTGACAATCAAGAACGACTATGTTTTCGCCATGACCGGGTATCATCCGGATTTCACCTTCCTGACTGAACTTGGCATCGATCTCGAAGGCGATGATAGGTGTCCTGCATGCGATCCTAAAAGCCTTGAAAGCAATGTGCCGGGCATCTATCTTGCGGGTGTAATTATTGCCGGAGAGAGAACCAACGAGATCTTCATTGAGAATGGCCGTTTTCACGGACGTCAAATTGCATCAGACTTAAAAGAGAAGCTCTCAACCGCTGTAAGAGCGTAATCTGAATACCAAGTTTTCCTGTCGGCCAGCGAATCGAGCGCAAAGACGCAGGCGGGCAACTTTCTCGAACTATGGCTTTATTTCGGCCTCGAACAATCCGCGGTCAACTGATTGCGAGCCTGGTGCTGTTCGAGCTCCTGGTGCTGGCTATCTTCGCCATCTCTCTGGTCCGCGAGCAACAGAAGGAACTGCAGCAGCGCGTCGACCGGCGGCTGGAGTATCAAGGATCGCAGCTTGCCCTGCAGGCAGGCGCTCTGCTGGAAGAAAGCAAAACGGCAGCACTGCAAAAGCTGGTCAGCTCCATGCTGACCTATCCCAGCATAGGCAACGTACAGATTACAGATCTGCAGGGCGTTGCACTGGTAGGCACAGATGCTTCAATGAACGGCAAGCTGAGCCTTACAGCGGTAGAGCGGAGCTATCTTCGCAGTCTGGATAGCCCGACGCTCTTCACTTTGAAAGACAACCTTCGCGAGATTGTCGCACCGGTGAAAGTGAATGGCGTGTTGCGTGCGCTTGTGTGGATTTATCCGAACGAAGAAGAAGACCGGCTCCAGCTTCACTCGCTCCTGCGCATCACTCTTATTTCAACTGTAATTGCAATCCTTGGTTGTACGCTGCTCGCCACATTCATGGCACGTACGATTGCCAAACCGCTCAACGTACTGATGCAGGCAACGCGTCAGATTGTGCGTGATCCAGAAGACACGTCTTCTTTTCCGCTGCAGATTTCCTCGGCAAATGAAGCCGCAGGCCTGACCATGGCGTTCAATATGATGGTCAGCTCGATCGAGGAGCAGCGAGCCGGCCTGAACGATACGCTTGCCCTCCTCGACTCAATGCTGGCGAACGCACCTATTGGTTTTGCCTTTTTCGATCGCAAATTCCGCTTTGTCCGAGTGAATCAATTTCTTGCGAGCATGAACCAGAGCACCATCAGCCGCCATCTAGGCCGAACGGTGGCCGAAGTGTTTCCTGAATCCGCGGCTATCCCCATGCAGCAGGCCATAGACTCCGTATTCGAAAGCGGAGCAGCGGTGCAGGACCTTGAGCTGACCGGTGAACTCGAGACACACCCTGGACGCGTACGCAGCTGGCTGGTAAATATCTACCCGGTTCGCACAAGCTCAAATGCAGTGCGTTGGGTTGGGGCGGTCATTGTTGATACGACGCAGCGCCGCAATTCGGAAGATGCTTTGCGTAAGACCGAAAAGCTGGCTGCAGCCGGGCGTCTGGCGGCTTCTATCGCACATGAGATCAACAATCCTCTAGAAGCGGTCACAAATCTTCTTTATCTGATCCGCTTACAGGATTCGCTCTCTCTAGAAACGACGCGCTATGTCGATCTGGCGCAGCATGAAGTTGCACGCGTCTCCGAAATTACGCAGCAGACGCTTCGCTTTTATCGTCAGTCCACGTTGCCTATCACGGCAAAGGTCAGCGAGTTGCTGGATTCCGTGCTCACATTGCACCAGGGACGTGTGAATTCGCTACAGGTGGAAGTACAGCGATTCTATGAACCGGATGTGGAGTTATTCTGTTTCGCCGGTGAGTTGCGGCAGCTCTTTGCGAACCTGATCGGCAACGCACTAGATGCGATGATGCCCGGACCCGGACGGCTTGTGCTCAGCGTGCGGTGCTCGCGCTCCTGGAGTGATGCAAGTGTCGAAGGCGTGCGTGTCTCAGTGATCGATACTGGTTCCGGCATGACGGAAGAGGTGCGCAACCGCATCTTCGAACCCTTCTTTACAACGAAGGAAGCGACCGGCACTGGCTTGGGACTGTGGGTGAGTGCAGAGATTGTCCGCAAGCATCGCGGCATGATTCACATTCGCAGCCGGGAGGCACTCGATGGCGAGAAAAATGGCAGCTCGCGTTCCGGGACGGTCTTTATGATTTTCTTCCCGTCCGCGAGCGCAGAAGAGGCAGCGGCAGAGAGTTTACAAACGGATTCGCAGCGGGTTTAGCGTAATGCTACCGGCTTAAGAGATTGCAACGCGCAACTGGAGACAGGATGCGCACCCGCATACTTCGATTTCGTTACGTGGAAACGATGCAGTTGCATATACCGCACCCGCAGGCCGCCGAGCGTTGCGGGCATAGCCTTTGCCGCTTTATTCATGTCCACCAATACCAAAAGCGCGGCTTCCTCCGGATTGTCGCGGCTTTGGGTAATGCCCACGCCGAAAATTGCAGGATCGGAGAACAATTGGGGAGCATACTGACGTTCTACAGACGCAGCGCTGCTGAGCTCACCGGCGGAGAGCTGTATCCCGGGTGCATTGGCTGGCAGCTTTGGCGCGTTGCCATTGGCTAAGCTCTGTGCATCAGTGAGAATAATGACGGTGCGCACACCGGCAATGGTTTGCGGAACGACTGTGGTTCGTCTCGTTTTATCGACATAGACAGTGACGGCGGCTTCGCCGGGGCTGTCTGCGCTCTTGCCGGCAACGACGCTGAGAATGCCTTTTTCATGATTCACTAGTTCTGCAGCGGCGTTTTGTGCAGCGGTTTTTGCTTGTGCTTCCGCGCTGCGTGAAAGCGCGGGCAACGCCTCGGCGGCCTCAGTATTGCCATCGTAATTGAGGCAGGTGACAGGATGACCTGTCCTGCTGCCGACAATGCTCAGCTTCACACCCGCCTGACTGCTCAACTCAGACAACACATCGCTGATGGGATTCGCGATGCTCAATCCGTTTCCTTTGCCGTCCGTTCCACCGGCAAAGAAAAGTCCGACAGGCTGCGCGTTTGAGGCGTCGACGATCAGCGAGCCAGAATCACCGCTGTCGGAGAAGCTGTCGCCACTGATGCCGATCTGCCCGGTGAATGTCTTGGTGTAGTACGGCTGAGTTTCGGCACAGTCTTTGTAGTAGTCCACTTTCACCGCAAGAGCGACGCCCTCAATGGTGGAGCAGGTTAATCCGGTTGTGCGTCCGCTCTTGACGACCCGCAGTCCACCGAGATTGTCTGCATTCAATGCTTCTCCACTGCCGGCAACTGGCGGAGCGGCACTAAGGGGTGCGCTCATGCCTGTACCCGCCTGTCCGAATTGCAGAATGCTGCCCTCCGGATTTACAGCGCCGGGGGTGACCGCAGCGAGCGCCGCATCTACGTTGGATTGATTTGTCGCGAGTGGCACATAATAACGCAACGTTCCCGCAGGCCGTACGATAGAACCCTGCTGGCTTAAGGGGCGGCAGGCATCATCAATCAGGCCGGGTTGATCGATTGTGTCACCGATCCGGCCCTGATCCGATTCGGCAAGCACGTGATTGTTACTCAGGATGTATTGATTGTGCTCGGTATCTTCCACCAGCGCGCCAAGTGTGCCGCCGCAGCAATCGGCGATATAGCTGTCGCCCGAAGAATCTTTATAGACGTCGTAATCCCCATCGTTGCTGCCCGATGCTCCGAGTGCGATGAGGCCGGTTTGTGCCGTTTGATTTGCGGCTGCGCTCGAATTCACTCCGTCAGTATTCAAGAGCAGATGCAGTTTGGCTTGCGTGTTTGTATCATTCACGGTTGCAATTACGTGCACCGATTGCAAACCAGAGAGCGTGCCGGGAGCCGAGTAGCTTATCTTGCAAATGGTGTACTGCTGTGTTCCGTGCTGGCAATTCGGCTGACTCAGCGTCCCGTTTGCGCCATCGCTGAGGCTCCAGTGCACAGTGCCGCCATCAATCTCAGCAATCTGTGCCGAGACTTCCAAGGTTCCACCGGGCGAGAGCGCGGCATTTTCCGGCAGAAGAGGCTGAAGAAAACCGGGAGTGACAGTGATTGTCTCACTCGTCGTACGCGACGGATCGTTTTGCAGGTGCGCTGTTACCTCCACGGTGACGCTGTCCGTGGAGAGCGCGTTGGGAGGTGTGTAAAAGCCGGCCGCATCAATCGATCCAGATCCAAGGGAAGCGCTGTTCTGCGTACTGTTCACTGACCAACTAACAGCGGCCGCTGAGCCGTCGGGCTGAGTTGCCTTGAACTGAAGCTGTCCGGTTGTCGCAACCGTTGTTGCAGATGATGAGATTGCGAATCCACCGTTGCTTGCCGGAAAAGTGCCGCACCCTGCCGCGAGGATCAGCAGCGGCGACGCCGCGTAGAGTCGGAATTTACTGGAGGCAAACATTTGGCGAAGTAGGATGGAGTCAGTCTCTATTAGACAATCCCATATCCCACTTTGTCACGACGAGCGCAAGAAAATGCAGGGTCTGGAAGCTAGTTACAAATTTACAACCAGGTTAAGCGATTGCTCTGGAATTGTCTTTGCCGTTGAGTGCATTGGCTGTGCCGGTAGCAGGCATAACCTTCAGTTCGCCTGACTGAACGACGTGCATGCGGCGTAGCTCACGTCCACTGAGTGGACGCATGGTGTCAGCTGAGTAGTAGATGTGCTTTCCACATTCCAGGCAAACTTTGTATGTCTGCTGCTCGATGGTGAAAGGACGTGTCTGACGATCATGCCGGCAACCAAGCAGAATTTCGTACAGGAAATTAAAAATCGAACGCAGAATGTTCATCGAATGGCCTCTTCCAATGTCATAGTGAGAAGGAATAAACAGCCGTTTCACCGGAGGTCCTGTACCCTATGAGATGCATTCACCGACGGAATGATGCAATTAGCCTGATCCCGCAAAATGGTAACCCGAAGTAATCAGTCGATGCGGATCACAAGTTTTCCAAAATGTGCTCCGGACTCCATGCGGCGTAGTGCCTGCTGCGCCTGATCGAATGCAAATATCTCATCCACAATGGGTTTCAAGCTGGTTTGTGTGATTGCCCGGTTCATTTCAAGAAAGTGAGCGCGCGATCCAACATAAATTCCTTGAATATGGACCTGTCTGTGCAGAATGGGGGCGACGGTAAGTGGATCGCTGGTCTGGCTCAGAACGCCGATCTGCGAAACGGTTCCACCAACACGCACGGCCGCGAGAGATTGTGAAAATGTGCCTGCTCCCCCAACTTCGACGACCAGATCTGCACCCTCGCCGCCGGTTTGCGCCAAGACCCACTTTGCCCAGTCCGGAGTTTGCTTGTAGTTGACTCCGGCATCTAGGCCGAGCTTAGCTGCACGCTGCAGTTTTTCATCGCTGCTCGATGTTCCCAATACGCGTGCGCCGAGCGCCTTGGCAAATTGCAGCGCAAAGATGGAAACGCCTCCAGTGCCCTGAATGACGACCGTACTGCCAGACTTAATCCTGCCTGCGTGAACGACTGCATTCCATGCCGTGACGGCGGCGCAGGGCAGTGTAGCAGCTTCTTCCCAGCTGAGATGTTCAGGAATGGGCACGACGCCGTCTTCGCGCAGGACAACATATTCGGAGAGTATGCCGTCGATATCACCGCCGAGAGCGCGTTGCTGTTTTTGTGCCGCAGGAGCGCCATCGAGCCAATTCTGCATAAAAATGCCGGCAACGCGCTGTCCCACCTTCACCTGACTTACACCTTCGCCAACTGCAATGACTTCACCAGCGCCATCCGAAAGAGGAATGCGCGGCAGCGCCATCTTCGGGTTGTATCGACCCAAGGTAACCATTAAATCGCGATAATTCAGCGAGACAGCCCTTATCTTCACAAGCACCTCACCCGCGCAGGGTGTGGGTTCGGGCGCATTAATGTGTTCAAGTTTGTCAATGCCGAATGCAGGAATTCGCCACAGTTTCACTAGCTCTCTCCGTCCCGGGTAACGTCGATTTGGTTGTTAGATGTGCGCTTCGTATTCGCGGATGCGCTGGTGTAGCGATACCATAGAAGTATGGCCAGAGGATGGGAGAGCAAATCCGTGGAAGAACAAGTAGCAGAAAAACAGGCGGAGCCGGAACGCCTTAGCGGCAAACCGAATGCCGCAGAGGAGGCAGCGCGCAAGCGTCAACGCCAGGAGTTGGAGCTGCAACGGGAACGGGTTCTCGATGAGCGTACGTCCAATCCACACCGCCGTGCTGCTTTAGAAGCAGCTTTAACGGAAATTGAGGCACGTCTGGCTTCAATTTCGTAGCCACCACGATTGCTTGTAATAAACAATCCGGCGTTCAACCAATAGGTAAGCGCGGTGTTGCGCGCGGAAGAGGCATCGTGTGTCATTTGCACGATGCCGCCGTGCCTTATGAGCTTCGATGCGAAATGCTGCGGACGAACTGATAATATCCGGCTGCCCAGTCACGGTCGCGCAGGCCAGCTTCACTGGCGTGCTGCATCTGTTCCTGAAAATGATCTGCGAGTGGGGTTTGCGTATTTGTATCTGCTGCCGCCTCGCGAAAGAGGCGCGTATCTTTCTGGCCTAACGCGATGGTTGCTCCTGGAATCTCCGGTGGATGGAGCATAACCCCGGCATAGGCTGCGTAAAACGGTGACTGGAAGAGAGCAGCGTTGGCGGCCTCAAGGTATAGAGCGGGATCAATGCTTTGGGACTCCGCATAGACAAAGCCCTCGCTGAGCGACGCGATCATTGCGGTGATCAGGAAATTGCCGCCAATCTTCAACGCATGGGCCTTATAAGGTTTTTCACCAACGACGGTTATGCCGCGGCTGAAGGAGTCGAGGAGAGGCTTCACTTTTTCCAATGCATCCTGCTTACCCGCTGCTACAGTCCAGAGCCGACCCTCCGCGGCCACATTTGGACGTCCAAAAACAGGAGCTGCAACAAAACTGTGCTTAAGTGCCGAGTGTTCCTTGGAAAGCTTCTGTGAGAGCCGCACGCTGATCGTGCTCAGGGAGACATGTATGGCGTTCGCCGGCAAAGCTCCGAGGAGACCGTCGCTGCCAAAGACGATCTTTTCCAGGGCCGCGTCATCCATCGGCATCGTGAAGATGACTTCACTTGCTCTCGCGGCTTCAGCAGGACTGGATGCGGCGGTTGCTCCTTGCTGCAGCAGAGGCTGGAGGCGGGATTTCGTGCGATTCCAGACGGTGAGCGAATGCCCGTTTTTTATAAGCAGGGCGGCGATTGCAGAGCCCATCTGACCGGTGCAAAGAAAAGCAATTCGCATAGATGTCTCGTTAGATGATAAAGGCGTCAGCACGGATTTGGCTTCTGCGGAGACTCAATTTCAAGGCTGCCGGAAAGCGGCAGCCTTGAAATTGGAAGAGGTCAGAACTTTTACTGTTCTGGAGGATTGGAGATTCCACTGTTCTGTGCTGCGGAAGGACTGGTCGCGCTGGGGATCGCAGCGTTGCCCGATGGGGTGGGAGCCTGTTCCTGCACACCTATGCTACCGCCCGACACGACCATTTCCACACGCCGGTTTTGGGAGCGCCCATTGTTCGTGGAGTTGTCAGCGACTGGATTGTTTTTTCCATATCCAGTCGCGCTGATATTTGTTTGCGCTACTCCCTGGGTTTCGAGGTAGTCGCGAACCGAACCGGCCCGCTGCTCAGAGAGTTTCTGGTTGTAATCGTCGGAGCCGATGTTATCCGTGAAGCCTTCCACCTGGAGAGTCAGACCCGGGTAGGCAAGCAGGATACCTGAAACCTTGGCCAGTTTCTCACGCGCCTCAGGCTTCAGCGTGTACTTATTAAAGTCGAAGAGCACGTCAGACATGTTGATGATCAGACCTCGAGCCGTTTCCCGGGTTGCCAGAACCTGATTCAACTGCGTCTTCAGGCGTTCGCGCATCTGTTCCGTCTGATCGTTTGCCTGTTGTGTCTGTTGATGCGCATGAGCGGCCTGTGCTTCGGCTTCAGCTGCCCGCGCTTCGGCGCGAGCACGTTCCGCCGCCTGTTCATTGGCCGAGGCCTGAGCTTGAGCTGCAGCGAGCTGAGCATTCTGCGCCTGCTGCTTTGCATTCGCTTCAGCTTCAGCACGTTTTTTACGGATCGTCATGATGCGCGCATCTTCCGCAGTCTGTACAGCAGCGCGTGCGTACGTGATCAGCTCTTTCTGACGGCTTTTATGTTCTTCAAGCTCCTGTGCGTTCTGGAGGTTCTGCTTCGCGGTGGCAAGGGTATCCGCGGCGTATTTATCCGCGCCGGATGCTTCGGCAATCTGCACCGCGTTGATGGCCTCGTAGAGTTCAAGCGGCCACGCTTCATTACGCGTAATGGGATGCAGCACGGCGTGCTGGCCTGCGGTCTGCGTGTAAGATCCGCGCGGCAGCAGAGAGTAGTGCGCGTTCACCTGTTCGATAATGCCCTGCGTTTTGTCATTCAAAACAAAATTCTGCATAATGACGACGTCGCTTGGCATGGTGACTGCATAGTATGGCTCTGCGGTCACAATGAGACCAAAGGATTGCAGAGGCGTTGTCACTTCAATCTCATTTTTCGATCCCTGGGGCAGGATCTCACCCAGGTTGCTGGGACGGCCTTCCGGAGTGATGGCCCAGAGTACGTAGGTTAGATATTCCACACCAAAGCTGTTTGCCGGACGAAGACCTTCAAATTTTGCGTTGATCACCAATCGACCACGGCGGCTCTCTACAACTGCAGAGCCTTTCCCTTCAGGAAGCAGGCTTGTACCCTGGAAGCCGATTTTGGTGTTGCCGCTCCGGTGGAAATAATTGATGGCTGGAATATCTCTGCCCACTACCTGAATTTTGTAGACGGGAACGCCATCTCGCATTTCGGGTTGTAGGTTTTGTTGCTGCTGCTGGTCCTGCGGCCATTGATGAGTTGCGGTAGGATTTGCCTCCTGGGCAAAAGAAATGCCGCACAACGCAGGTATAAGGAGAAAAAGTAACAGTCTCTGTTTCATATGTTGATCTGGCTCCTTGCTTACTTGCTGAGCGCGGGCTGCTGGGGGCAACACCGGCGTTCAGAATCGCTGCATAGCAATGGATGCCGGGATGCAAGTGCAGGGTGGTCTAACGGCGGGGCAGCGTATTGGAAAATCTACGAAAGAAACTCAGGAATGCGAGGCAACCAATTGGTGCTGGATTGCAAATAAAGCCAGTTCCAATCGGGTGGAGACGCCGGTTTTTTCGAAAATATTAGAGAGATGTCTTTTGATTGTTTCTTCGCTGAGCTCAAATTTCTGGGCGATGTCGCGATTGCTCAAGCCTTTGATGATACATCCCACGACTTCCAGTTCGCGCGGCGTCAACCCGGTGAACTTTTTCTCAACCGCGGGAGGCTGTTCTTGAGTGACGGCAGGCAACGCAGAAGCCATGCTGATGGCGCGGCGATCGCCTATCCAGCACTTGCCCGCGGAAACTGCGCGAATCGCGGCGGTCAGATTATCCATCAGCGCATCCTTGGATACAAGACCAGAAGCACCGAGTTGCAGCGCTTTAAGAATTTCCTGCTTTGAGATGATGTTGGCCAGCAGGATGGTCCTTGTTTTGGGGGATGCATTCAGTACTGCACGCATTGCCTCCAGCCCAGGGAGATTTAAAGCGAGCAGCAGGATGTCCGGACAGAGCTCGAGGGTTCTGGTAATTACTTCGTTGCTGTCGCCTGCTTCCCCTACAACCCGGATTCCCGCTTCTGCCTGCAGGAGATTTTCGACGCCTATCCGTATGACTGGATGCTGGTCGGCAACCAAAACGCGGACGGTCACGGTCTTTGTTATCTGGGGGGATACCATGTCTTGTTATTCTAACTGTTTTATCGAATTACTACTGCATAACAACGTGGTTCTTAGTATGCCGAGCCCGTCACAGATCCAAGCCGGATCAGGTGTGAAACATATGGGGCAGTTTTACCCAGTGTTTACAACATATTTAATGAATTTTATTGCTTCGCCGTTAGGGTTGGTAGATGCCCACCTATAAAAGAGCAGTTTTGCGTATTTATCTCAGCCTGTTGGTATGTTCGGTGTCAGCCAGAGCGCAGTTTGAAAATGGGAGCCTGGTGGGAACAGTTCGTGGTACCACCGACGCCATTGTTGCCGGAGCAACGATAACTGTCACTAATACTGCTACAGGGATCGCAAGCAGGATCTTGCTGACGGCGGCGGTAACTGGGAAGTTCCGGCTCTGCGCGTGGGAGCCTATCGTGTGACTGCATCCATGACAGGGTTCAATACGGCGGTGGCTGACAATATTGCTCTATCCGTAGGCACTCGCCAGCGCATCGATCTGACTTTACAGATCGGACAGCACAGGAGACGCCAACCAGTTTCGCCGGGCGTCAGCGCGAATATCGCTGTTCCAGTGAGTATCGTCCGAACCGCGTTCCCAGTCAGAACCTGACGAATTCGCACCTTTGTGAATCGGGAGCACACCGACTTCGGGAGATACGATTACCAGCACCTTTCAACCTCGGATCGTTCAGTCTGGCTCAAGCTGACTTACTGAGAGGTCCAATTCACGGGAATGGGAGCCGTGGGCTGGCTCCCATTTTCTTTGCGCGCCCTGTACATTGAACGGGGATGAGTAACGATTTTGAAGACCTGCGGAAACAGGTAGCCGATCTCACTGCAAGGGTCTGGCGCTTGGAGCAGACATTGGAAGCGAATGCTGCATCCCCGCAGCGAAGTGTTCCAGCGCCAGCAGCAGCGACGACCACAACACCGCGGGTAGTAAGTCCGCGTTCGGGCAAGGCGCTTGAGACGCGCATCGGTTCACAACTTTTCAATCGCATTGGAATCATTGCGCTATTGATTGGCATGGCATGGTTCCTGAAGTTTGCTA
This sequence comes from Terriglobales bacterium, assembly GCA_963738095.1. GTDB lineage: Bacteria > Acidobacteriota > Terriglobia > Terriglobales > Acidobacteriaceae > Alloacidobacterium. The sequence goes on along the minus strand of CAVTVL010000012.1, from coordinate 110,855 downwards.
TCGACAATGAATGGATTGGACCGCTCAGCCGCGTTTTCATCGGGCTTGTTTCCGGTGCGGGGATTATCGCTTGGTCTGAGCGCTTTCGGTCGAAGGGCTATCCCGCATTCTCGCATTCGATGAAAGCGCTTGGCACCGGCATTCTCTATCTCTCACTATGGGCCGCCTACGCCGTCTTCCACCTGATGCCAGGAGCGGTTGCGCTGGTGGCCATGGTACTGGTCACAGCATCAAATGCTTTCCTGTGCTGGAAGCAGAACTCCGAGGTGTTGGCCGTATATGCGGCTATCGGAGGCTTCATTACGCCGCTCCTTCTTTCAAATGGCCAGAATCACGCACTGGCGCTTTTCAGCTACCTCCTGCTGCTGGATATCGCATCCATCACCCTGATCGCTTTGCGGCCGTGGTCACGCTTACTGCTCGTGGCCTTTGCCGGCACCAGCTTCTACGCAATTGCCTGGTATGTCAGTTATTACTCGGACCGGCAGTTTGGCGTGACCGCATTTTTCCTGGTTGCCTTTTTTCTACTCTTTGCGGTTGCCCCACAGTTGTTGCGCAACCTGCGCCTGGCAACTCAGGTCCGGCATCTGTCGGTTCAGGACAACGTCGTTCTCATCGCGCTGCCGCTGCTGAATGCCGCGCTGGCGTTCTTTGAGTTCTATGCGCTACTCAGCGAACCGGGTAGGGTATACGCGCGTCCGTGGATCGCGCTGCCGCTAGCCGGTTTTTATCTGGTAATGTTGCGCGTTTCGCGTCTGCAGTATTTGAGCGGCAGCCCCATGGCGCTCCCGGCGGTCTACATGGCGATCAGCGTGGTCTTCTTTACCGCAGCCATTCCGCTGGAATTGCATGGCCGCAATATTGCCATCGGCTGGCTACTGGAAGCGGCGGTGCTATTGTGGATGGCGAGAGAGCAGGCGCAACCGGAGCTATGGCACTTGGCAAGTGCGGTGCTGGCGCTGGCGTTCGTCGGCGTCAACATAATTCATCTGAGTAGCGGACAACCTGTGCTATGGAATGCTCGGTTTGCCACCTACCTGATCGCTATTGCCAGCTTTTCCTTCGCCACATGGATAGCAGGGCGCGCTCCTCGGGAATGGCGACCCATCGCAGTTGCAGCAGGAATCGCCGTGAGCGTGCTGGCCATGATCGCAGTCTGCCTTGAGATTCACTCTTACTGGGCGGGACAGTTTTCCACGCAGAAGGAAGATCTGTATATCTATGAACAGTTCACCTATTCCGCCTGGGCTATGATCTTCGGCGCAACCTTACTGGGCGTGGGTTTTTGGAAGAAGTCGGCCTTTCTGCGCTGGCAGGCTCTGGCGCTGCTCACACTTAGCATTGCCAAAGTGTTCGTGGTGGACACGGGCCAGCTCAGCCAGGGTTACCGGATCCTGAGCTTTCTAGGGCTGGGCGTTCTGTTGCTTGCAGTCAGTTTTGCTTATCAGCGTGACTGGCTTGATTTACGGGGAAATAAGGCTTAGGTGTCATGCCGAGGCATCGCGATCAACCGAGAGACAGATGTTAAAGCGGGAACTGCTCTCCGGCACGCACGATGCGGATATCGTGATCGGTGAAACTGCCGTGCATGCTGGGCACGCGATATTTAGGCATGTGGCATGAGGTGCATTCGTGAGTGGCAACCTTACAGGCTGCGAGCGTCGCCTTTGCATTGACGGGTTCGGCATCATGTGAACGGTGGCATGCGAGGCACTTCGAATCGTAAAAGCTTGCGTCGTGACGCACCTCTTTGTGTGGATTGTGGCAGGCAACGCAGGTAAGACGCGAGTCAGGCTTGCTCCAGCAGCGGCTATGCGAGAGACGATAGGGCTGAAAGCGAACATCGATCGGCAAAATTGCCTTGATGGCCGCAACGTCCAACGGTGCACGATGACATGCGCCGCAATAGTCGTTCTGCTCCACAGGGCTCAGTGAAGCCGGGGTGAATATCTCCCGGATGCCTTCCTCGATCTGATTGTTCTGCATCGCCCGCACGTGCTTTCTCCCGGGTCCGTGGCAAGACTCGCAGCCAATTCCGGGGACAGCGCGGGATGGATCGAATTGCCCTCTTAGTGAAGATTGCGTTGTGTGGCAGGCGAAGCAGGCAGCAGCGTCTATAGGACTGAGCGGACGGCCAAATGCTTCCTCCACACTCTCGCTAAGTTTGTCGAATTGTCCGGGTGTCTGATCCAGTCCCTTGATTTCGCTAAAATATGTGCGATGTCCTTCGTAGAGCGTGCCGTCCGACTCAACGATGAACGTCTGCCCCATGGTTCCCGCGCCAAGAACCCATAGCAATTGACCGCGCATCGTATAGCCACCACGAGTAATCATGTATTCGCTGTCATGCGTCTCACGGCGGATGGTGGTCTGGTAGGGTGATGCGTCAATACCGGGTTGTGAGCTCAGCAACGGGGTAGTGCGCAGGACCGCGCTATCGGCGGCACGTTCGGCAGCGTGTGCCATAGATGTCACGGCCTGTGAGGCAGATTCATTCGCGTGACACGCAGCACAGGCTTCCGAACCCACGTATTCCTGTCGTGGCGCATCGCCGCGTGTTGGCCACCACCCATGCTCACGCAGTCGCTGGAGGGTTGCTTTTTCCTGCATGTTGGCGACAGGCTGAGCGTGTACATCTCGATTTTGTCCAAGTAGCGCCGCAGAAATGACCGCAATGCATACAAGTACGGCAATGCCGGAGATTTGTGGATATGGCAGAACTTTACCAGCCTTCACCAGGCTCGTAATGGGTCCTGTGATCAGACGCATGAACATTCAGCCCGTTTCTGTGCTGCTTACAGAGCTGTATAAGTTTATCCGATCCAACAAGACGCATGAAAAAGGCGGGTCCCTGGCGTGAAAGTCTTACCGTATTGCCTGTTCCACTTCGTTCAGCCACCCCGGCGGCTTCAGAATTTCACGTGGCTTCGATCCTTCTGCCGGGCCGACGATGCCGTCGCGCTCCATCATGTCGATCAGATGTGCAGCGCGCCCATAACCGATTCTCAGGCGCCGCTGCAGCAGGGAAGTCGAAGCCTTACCGAATTCCATCACTAACCGTACGGCATCCTCAAAGAGCTCGTCATTGGAGTCGTCGCCGTCTGCGTCCATATCGAGATCTCGGCCCTTGTCATCTTTCGGCGATTCCAGGAAGCCCTGCACGTATTCGGCGTCACCCTGCTTCTTCCAGAATTCCGTCACAGCGGCGATTTCTTTTTCTGTGACAAACGGAGCATGCACGCGCTGCAGCCGCGACGTTCCCGGCGGCAGGAAGAGCATGTCTCCGCGGCCAAGCAATGATTCTGCGCCGTTTGAATCGAGGATGGTGCGCGAATCTACCTTGGTTGCCAGCCGGAATGACATGCGCGTGGGCACATTGGCTTTGATCAGGCCAGTGATGACATCGACCGAAGGCCGCTGTGTCGCCAGCACCAGGTGGATGCCAACGGCACGGGCCATCTGCGCCAGCCGTGTGACGGATTCTTCGACGTTTGCTTTGTCGAGCATCATCAGATCGGCCAACTCGTCGATGATGATAACGATATAAGGCAGCGGCTTCTGCTCTTCCTCATCTTCGAAGAGGCTTGGTGTGCCGCTTTCAAAGAGCTTATTGTATTGATCGATGTTGCGCACACTGCGCGATGCCAGCAGCTTAAGACGGCGCTCCATTTCGCGGACTGCGTTTCTTAAAGCGTTTGCTGCGAGTTTGGGCTCGGTGATGATCGGCGTGAAGAGATGCGGGATGCCCTCATACATGCCAAGCTCAACGCGTTTTGGATCGACAAGGATCATGCGCACCTGCTCCGGCGTTGCTTTGTAGAGTACCGACATAATCATCGCGTTAATCGCGACCGATTTACCACTGCCCGTAGAGCCGGCAATCAGAACGTGCGGCATGGTCGTAAGGTCGGCGGTTACGATCCGACCATTGATATCTTTGCCCATGGCCAGAGTCAGCTTGCTCTTCGACTGGCCGAAGTTTTCTGCTTCGATCACGTCACGAAGCCAGATGGTTTCGCGCGTATGGTTTGGCACCTGGATGCCAACGGTACTCTTGCCCGCCATGCGCTCGATGAGAATGCTTTCAGCGCGCATGGCGAGACAAAGGTCTTCGGCCAGCCCGGTCACGCGGCTGTACTTTACACCTGCTTCGGGCCTGAACTCGAATGTCGTTACGACGGGACCGGGATTGATCTGAACAACTTGTCCGTTTACGTCAAATTCGGCACATTTTTCCACCAGCACCTGAGCTTCGGTCCGCAGCTCGTCTTCACGGACTATCTGGGTGTCTTCGCTGCGGTGCAACAGAGTACTCGGCGGCAGGCGATAGCCGTTATGTGCTTTCGGAGCCACCGTCACCTTGTTGAGCTCCGCATCGGCACGCTCATTGACGGCGATGCTGGGCGGTGGTTCTGGTTCCGGTTCGGGATCAGGAACAGTCGCGCGCGGCATCTGCTCCCATACGCTCTTCTGTAGGGCGGGCTCGGCCTGCATTTCGGCAAATCCACCCTGGCGGTGGGCCGGCAGTGCTTCCTCTTCAGCCACTGGTGGGGCGGCCTTTTTCCTGAAGTTAAGTTTCTCCTGCTTTGACTCTGTTCTACGTGTGTTGATCAGATCCTTTTCACGGACAGCCTCTGCACGCGCAATCTTCTTTTCTTCACGAGAGCGAGCGCGTGACTGCCGCCAATTCGCCCAGCGGTCATGCCACGCCAACACAAAGGAGAAACGAATCGAGAGCCATTCTTTTGCCGTATTGAAGCTGAAGGTCGTCGAGAGGTAGATGGCAACGGCCACCATGGCGATGGTAAAGATGCAAGCGCCAGGGAAGTTCAGATAATGCACCAGGGTATCGACTACGAGCCGTCCGGTCAGGCCTTCCATCGGCAAGCCGCCGAGGAAATGCAGATGGCCTGGTAGCAGGCCAAAGATCGCGGGAACGAAGAGCATCGTCAACAATCCGCCTATTGCCTTGGCCCATGGCGAGCCAGCAGGCAGAGACCGCATCCAGGTCCAGCCAAGCGCTGCCAAAAGCAGAGGCAGGCAGAAGGCTGCTGCGCCTTCCAGCTGGAGCAGCAGGTCGCTGAGGTATGCGCCGACTACTCCGATCCAGTTTTCAGGCCGGGCCGTAGTGGCGCCGACCACCGTATTGAATGACGGGTCAGCGGAGTGATAGGAGGCAAGAGCGAGAAGAAGGAGGCCGGCAATCACCAATACCAGAAGCCCGATCAGTTCATTCAGGCGGCGATTGCGCGTAGGCGTGAGAACCAGTTTGAGGGGTTTCATAGAGACACACGAAGGTAATGCCGAAAAAACACGGCCACACCGTTCCGAACCCCCAGAGCATTCTTATTATCCCAGATGCCGAGCCAGCACCAGAGCGAAAAATCAGTGGAGGAACCCAGACAGGGAACAGGGCTCTGTCTCAAGCCAGTTTTGCCGCAAAGATCAGCAGCAGAATCCCAACGATAATTCGATATACGGCAAACGGCATAAATCCGTGCTTACGTACCCACTGCAGGAACCACTCGACCACGCCGAGGGCCACAAAGAACGAGACAACAAAGCCAATCGCGAGCACAATCCAGCCGTGTCCGGTCATGACAAGCGGAGCGATTGCCTCTGCGCCTTCCACATGTTTCGGGTGAAGCGTCTTCAGCAGGTCGTAGCCGGTAGCGGCGATCATCGTTGGAATGGAGACAAGAAAGCTGAATTCCAGGGCCGCGGGACGTGACATGCCCACCATCTGGCCTGCGGCGATGGTTGACATTGAGCGCGAAGTGCCCGGAAAGACCGCCGAAAGCACCTGGCAAAGTCCGATCCAAATAGCCTGTCCCAGCGACATCTGCTCTACATGCTTGGTTGCCGGATCGCTGCGATCGCTCCACGCATCGACCGCCCACATCACAACGCCGCCGATCAGCAGGGCGAGTGCCATCACCTTCAGATTTTCCAGATGTTTGCCGATGGTCTTCGTCAACAGGAATGAGGGGATGGCGGTGCAGACAAATGCAATCAACGTCAGTGTCAGCGGATGGGTCCAGACGCTACGGTCATGTTCCTCGCCTTCCGGAAATGTCCGCAGGAATTCAATAATCCTTCCTGTAAAGATCAGCAGCAGCGCAAGAATCGCACCCAGTTGGATGACGATCGTATACATCTTCCAATAGGGATCGGTGAGATTGAGGTGCAGCAATGCTTCGCTGATGCGCAAGTGCGCTGTCGAGCTAACCGGCAGAAATTCTGTCAAACCTTCAACAATGCCGAGCATTACAGAAATCAGGTAGTCGTTCAAAAGGCCTCCGCCTTGGTCTCAGTTTTACTCAACCATCGTCATCCCGGCCGGAGCGCGGGACCTGCAGTTATCTTGCATGAGACGCGGGTTGAATACCAAATCGCCCAAATTACGCGCAGCGGTTCGAAGTGCGTGACTGGTCGGCCCCGACTTACTCCCGGTCGCTGCCATAAATGGGAATTTGCTGTTCCACCTTGTATATCAGACCTGCCGCGCGCGCCGCATAGTCGCTATCGGAATATTTTGTCTCAACGCGTCCTGCGATTTCCCTGGCGCGGGCCCGGGCATCTGTTGATTTCTTTTCATCATTGTCGGCCTGATACATATCTCCCGCAGAAGCTTCGCGCCATGCTGCTTCATAGAGTGCCTGCGCGGCTTTTGGGGAATCGGGATGTTCGTCAGCGTATTTTGCGTAAATTTCAGCTTCTTTTTCCGGACATTTCTCCGATCCCTGCCAATCTCCGCAAATCTTGTTGTCGATCATGTCGAAGGCGGCAAGATCGGCCCACTTTGTGCGCGGATAGAGCTTCTGGATCTTCTTCATCTCGCTCTCGTCCATCTGCTCGCGCAGATAATTTTCTTTCTCGTGCGCAGATGGCCGCGAGAACGAATCGGCCTTCTGCAGCTGCCAGCGGATATCCGCCGCGCGCCACATTGCCTCTGCCGCGCGCGGCGACTGCGGGAAAAGATCGACAACCATGCGATAGAGACGTCGAGCACTCTGCGCTGCTTCCGGCGGCGGATGCGACTGGCTTGCCCGAATCTCCGTGCTCACTGCTTCGCCAAAAAGAATCTGATCGCCCTTCTGCGTATCGGCTGTGACCACGCCTTTGTCGAGGATCCAGCCGGAGATCGGCTGGGCATTTGTCTCATTGCCGAAGACAGGGGCATCGGCTTCGTTGACGACCTCCACATCGGTGTTGGCAAACACACGAAGCCATTTCCCGCTGTGCTCGGCTATCACCAGTTCGCGGCCCGGAGTTACGGTGCTCACCCTGGCGGCCGATTCATCCGCCTGCACGAACAGGTTTGCAGGATGCACTACCGTACCCTTGGCTCCGTGCGGCATATTTTTCTGGCTCCGCGCGGCGGATACACCAATCAGGAGAAAGGCAAAGAGAACGAGCAATTGTTTTTGCATCACATTGTTCTGACGGATTCCGGTATTCATCGGTTTAAACTCCGGTTGTTTCCTAGGATGTCAGCCACAGAAACAAACTGTCGAGCGCATCTTTGGGTTCGCCGCAGATGCCACTGTGCACAGGAGACACCTGGATCATTGTGCTACGCGGGGAGACAAGCCAGTGGAAACGCTCGCGCAAGCTCAGTTGCGCAATCGGGCCCGCCGATGGGCCGCCCACGGCGATCTTTGGAAATGCTTCAAGATGCCGTCGCAAGAGATCAACATCGACTTCCGGCCAGAGTGCTTTCAGACGCTCGACATTGACGTGCACCCGGGCGGCCAGGAAATTTTTTTCGAGGCAGAAGACAATCACGCCAGCGTTGATGAACTCTTCCCGTTCGACGCGTGGCACAACGCGGATCACGGCGTAATCAAACGAGCTCTGCGCGGACACGCGTGGCCTCCTTTATGAAAATCGAAGATGCGGCAAGCCGTTCCGTGAAGTAGCGGACATAAGCTGACCGCTTCTCTGAAGGGGACGAAACACATGCCTCGGGAAGAAGCCACGCATCCGGAACGGTATCCAGAATTTGAGTAAAAACCTTGGCATTCAGCAGTTTATGCGCCTCAGCATCAGCTTCGTCGAGAGCAGAAGCCCACGGAAGCAGCACATGGCTGCGAATAGCTGCAAAAGGAGATCGAGCCATCTCTTCCATGCTTGGCCAGTTGTGATGAAAATACAGCGCCGCACCATGATCAATAAAGTACAGCTGCCTGTGCCATTTGAGCAGGTTCGGATTGCGCGGCGTCCGGTCAACATTCGTGACGAAGGCGTCAAACCAGACAACCAGGGAGGCAAGCTGCGGATTGGCTGTATCGCCCGCCGCGGGATCAAACATCGTGGAACCCGGCAGATAGTCGAGTGCCAGGTTCAGGCCCACGCTTCGCTTCAACAAGTCACGAATTTCTGCATCCGGCTCGTTCCGGCCCAGAGCCGCTGCCACTTCTGCGAAAACCAGCTCCGGCACCTTCAACCCCAACACGCGGCCAATCTCTCCTGCCACCAGTTCAGCCAATAGGGCAAGCGGCCCCTGTCCAGCCCCTCTGAATTTAACAACATACAAGCCCAAGTCATCGGCTTCGATGATTGCCGGCAGCGAGCCGCCCTCCCGGAGAGGGGTTACATACCGAGTCGCTTGAATGGTACGAAGCATTTGATTCAAATTGTAGCGTTGGCAATAGTTGACTTAGTCAATTAAATTGGTTGACCAATCTGACAGGCTCTTCCATGCTAATTAATGATGAAATCGCCACATATCGCCGGTTCAACCGCCTGTATACGCGCATGATCGGAACTTTGAGCGAGGGTCTGCTTGACAGTCAGTACTCACTGACGGAAGCGCGTATTCTTTACGAACTGGCCAACCGTGAAGAGGCTACGGCGAAGGAGATAGCCGGAGAACTAAGTCTGGATGCGGGCTACCTAAGCCGTATTCTGCGCAAATTTGAGGACTCAGGATTGATTGAAAAGGAGGTGTCGGCTGCGGATGGCCGCCGGACTCTGCTGAAGCTTACGCATCGAGGCAGGGCAGTCTTTGGAGAACTGAACCAGCTCTCGAATAAGCAAGCCGGTGAGCTGCTCGACAGCCTGCCACCGTCAAAGCGTGAAGATCTTCTTCGCTCCATGCGCACGATTGAGGACGTGCTAGTCCACGAAACATCCGCGCCATATATTCTGCGGCAACATCGACCCGGGGATATGGGCTGGGTCACCAGCCGTCATGGAGCGCTCTACGCGCAGGAGTATGGCTGGGACGAGCATTTTGAGGCGCTGGTTGCGCGTATTGTCGCCGATTTCATCCTGGACTACGATCCGAAGCGCGAACGTTGCTGGATTGCCGAGCGCAGCGGCGACCGTCTGGGCTGTATTTTCCTGATGAAACATCGTGAGCAGGCTGACACTGCGAAGCTGCGTCTGCTGCTGGTTGAACCAAGCGCGCGTGGACTCGGACTAGGCAAAGCATTAGTGAGCGAATGTGTCAGCTTCGCTCGCACCGCAGGCTACAAAAAAGTGATTCTCTGGACGCAGAGTATTCTCACAGGTGCCCACCACCTTTACCAGCAGGCAGGATTTGCTTTAGTTCACGAAGAAGCGCATCACAGCTTCGGAGCGGATCTGATTGGACAGACGTGGGAGCTAGCACTTGAATAGGTTAGTCCGTGCATACCACGCGACGCAGTACCTCGGGTTCTACGTTGCCTCCGCTCATTATCACCACGGCATTGCGGAAGGGAAGCAGTTGCTCAAGATGGAACAACATGGCCGCTGTCGCCACTGCGCCGCTTGGCTCCGGCGTCAAGCGGGCCTGATAGAGGAGCACGCGCATCGCTTTGACGATCTCGTCTTCCTTGACGGTAATGATGTCGTCGACATACGTGCGAACATGTTCGAAGTTCAGGTCGCCGAGGCTTTGCGTGCGCAGGCCGTCGGCTATGGTCCGGACAGTCATCTCCGCCGGCCAACTCACCAGCTTGCCGCCGCGAAAGCTTTCTTGTGCATCGCCCGCCAGTTCCGGCTCAATACCGAAAACGCGCACGTCCGGCTTGACGAGCTTAATAGCTGTGGCCACTCCGCTTAGCAGGCCACCGCCACTTACCGGTGAGAGCACGAGATCGACTTCAGGAAGGTCTTCGAGAATTTCAAGGCCGCATGTACCCTGTCCGGCAATGATTGCCGGATCGTCATACGGGGGAACCATGACGTAGCCGAACTTCGCTTCCAGTTCTTCTGCTTTTAATTTGCGTTCTGTGCTCGATGGCCCGACGGTGACGATCTCAGCGCCGAGTGCGGCAGTCGCCTGCCGTTTGACTTCCGGAGCATTCGATGGCATCACGATCACAGCCTTTGCGCCCAGCGATCTGGCGGCGTAAGCCACACCCTGCGCGTGGTTGCCGCTCGAATAGGTGATGACGCCGCGTTTACGCTCGTCCTCGCTGAGCTGAGCGATCTTGTTGTAGGCGCCGCGAAGCTTGAAGCTGCCTATCGGCTGCAGGCCCTCGGCCTTTACATAGACGTTACCTGGTGGATTTGGAATTTGTAACCGTAGCAGTGGCGTATGCGATGCAATACCGCGAATGCGCTCGTGGGCGTCGCGAATTTCTTTGTAGGAAACGAGCAAGGGAACTCCGTGTTGTGAATTAAGGGAGATATTTTTGCGGAATCGGCGTAGCGGCTGTTTCCGCCTGCCATGAGATCTCGACTGCCTTCCATTCGGTCCCATTGAACGCAGCCTGGATACTGTTGATTCCACGCACTTCTACTTTGCCGTCTGGGGTGGGTCGAATTTCATACGTGCTCCATAAGTGCGCCAGGTTGCCATATACTTCTGTCGAATACTTGATTTGATGCTCATAGAATGGCTCGCTACCGCGTGCCTTCACACGGGCGATCCAGTCGTCGACCGTTAGAATTCTCGCCGCAATGCTTCCGTCTTTTGCCTTTCCGATGGGAATTAATCGCCCGTCAGAGACAAAAAGCTGCCGCATGCAGGTTCGGTCTTTGTCACCGGGACCGCTTACGGCATCGTCAAGAGCCTTGATGAGATCGTCGAGTGTTTTCGTCGATGGACAGGTTGCCACCGCTGCCTGTCCATAGGAAAGTGGCACACATAGCAAAGCGCACATCGCAGTCAGAAGAAATTTCCTGAGCACGGTTGCTCCTCAAATCTCCAGAATGACCGGCATGATCAGAGGCCGGCGGCTGGTGTTCTTTTGGATGTAGCGCTTCAGGTCGATACGAATCTTCTCCTTGATCACGCCGTAGTCGGCCTTTTCTTCATCGCTCGAAGTTTTCGAGCGTCTGGCTGACCACTTTGCGCGCTGCTTCCATCAGGTCCTGATCGGCGCCGACGAAGCCGCGGCTTACGATTTCCGGCAGACGCTCGACCTTGCCGCTCAGCTTATTGATCGTAAGGATCGGCAGCAGGAATCCATCTTCGCTCAAGTGACGGCGGTCGCGGATGACGAGGTCCTCGACCACATCTGCCGTTGATCCGGAATCGATGCAGACGCGGCCAGCGGTGACTTTGCCGGTCTTTACGCGCGTCAGTCCCGTCCAGCTCGAGAATGTCGCCGTTTTCGATCACCAACGCCAGATCGACGACGCCCATGTTCTTGCGCCATCTCAGCGTGCTTCTTCAGATGACGGTAATCGCCATGTACGGGGATGAAGAACTTTGGCCGCAGCAGGTTGATCATCAGCCGCTGTTCTTCCTGGCTGGCGTGTCCGCTTACGTGAATCAGCCCTGAAGCGCCATCGTCAAAGATCACTTGCGCGTCACGGCGGTAAAGGTGATCGATGACGCGGATAGATGCTCTTCTCATTGCCGGGAATGACGCGGGAACTCAGCACGACCGTATCGCCGGGCAGATGCGGGCATGCTTGTGGTTGTCCACCGCAGCGCGGCTCAGCGCGCTCATCGGTTCCCCCTGCGTGCCGCTGATCAGAACCATTACTCTTCCGGGCCGATAGTCGGCGATCTGTCCCGGATGGATGATGATGCCCGGCAGGTACGTGAGATAGCCGAGATCCTGCGCGATCTCTGAAGACTCGACCATGGACCGGCCAACGATTGCCACCTTGCGCCCATGCGTATGCGCCAAGTCGATGGCGATACGAATGCGGTAGATCGACGACGAGAAGCAGCTGAAGAACAGTTTCTTTTTTGTGCGCGAAAACAGTTCATCCAGGCGCGGCTTTACCGCCCACTCGCTTGGTGTATAGCCGGGGCGGTCGACGTTGGTCGAATCCTGCAGCAAAGCCAGTACGCCGCGCCTGCCATACTCTGCAAACGTATGCAGGTCGAAGGCTTTGCCATCCGGCGGCGAGAGGTCGATCTTGAAGTCGCCGGTGTGGACGATGACGCCCAACCGGCGTATCAATCGCCAGCGCTACGCAGTCCACCAGGCTGTGCGTTACACGAATCGGTTCGACGGTAAATGGTCCAGATCGAGAACTTCGCGCCCGGAGCGATCTCGATCAGCTCCGTCTCGTCGAGCAGTTTGTGCTCTTCGAGCTTGCCTTCAACATAAGCCAAGGTGAACTCTGTGCCGTAGACCGGCACATTCAGTTCGGAGAGAATCCAGGGCAGCCCGCCGATGTGATCCTCGTGTCCATGCGTGAGGATAATGCCGCGCACCATTTCGCGGTTTTCAACGAGGTAGGTGATATCGGGAACGACGATGTCAACACCCAGCAGTTCCGACTCGGGGAACATGAGCCCGGCATCGATGACAATGATGTCGTCTTTATAGCGGATGGCGAGGCAGTTCATGCCGAACTCGCCTAACCCGCCCAGCGGTATGACTTGAATCTTTGCGTCAGCCATTTAGGGATTTGCCGTCCAGGCACACACGCCTTCGGCGTATGAGGATTTCCCAGAGAACGGTTCTTATACTTAGAGTAAATCACAGGACAGCATTGTCATTCTGAGCCGAGTTCAGATTGGTCTCATGCACGATTGCGTGCGTAGGCGGCTAGACGAAAAGGGAGTGAGCCTTTTGCCATCGCCAAATGAGATACGGCAGCAAAGTCAGCGAGAGAATCACCAGGGCATGCATCAGGCCGTCCGGAAGGCCATGAACAGAAGTTCCCAGGGCAAAGTCCATGCGGATATGCCCGAGGCCGCCAGGCACGGTTGTGCGACTTGCCTGAACCTGGCTCGTGCCGCCCATCCATGCAATCAGAACGAGTCCAACCATAGGCCAAAGCACCTTCAACCGTTGACGGACGGCGATGAGTCCGATTCCCCAACCGACAAAAATCGGCGCACCGAAATAGATGGCCTTGCCCGTTTGAAAATAGAGATTCGCGAGCCCATTGACTCGGCCTGCGCCGAAAGGCGTATCGGCACCCGGCAGAAAGATCTGCCAACCAGACCACAGAATGAACAAGGCCACGAACCATGCCCCAGCCAGCAGCAGAAGCGGGGTGAGGCCCAACACTGCCCACGGCGCACGGACCGACCAGGATCGAAATTGGCGCCGCTCGATCATCGCTTTGGCAAGATCATCCATCCCGCCAAGCCGGACGAGCGCGGCGGATTCCGCAACTACCCGGCTGCGGCCCGCGCGTTCCTCTTCCGCTCTCAGATCGGCCAAATGATCGGTCAGTTCCGTCAGATAGCGGCGCACATGCCGCGGCGCGACACCTGCCCGCAGCAGCCGTTCGCGAAGTTCATGGAATGGCTTCGCCATGGTGCCCTCCCGTCAGCATCATTTGGATTGCAGCCGCCAGATTGGTCCAGGTCTTCGACAGGTCAGCCAATCGGCGCGACCCAGCGGGCGTTACCGAGTAATAGACGCGGCTACGGCCGTTGACGGTCTTACGCCGCGACGTCAGCGCTCCATCCTGCTCCAGCGCATGCAGCACCGGATAGACAACCCCTTCGCCGACTGTAACCACCGCGCCCGTGAGACTACGGATCGCTTGAACGATCTCATAGCCATACATCTCCTCTTGCTGGAGCAGCCTGAGAATCAGAAGCTCAGGAACTCCATTCATGAAATTCGGATTGGTTTCGCGCGCAACCATGGACAACTCACAATACCTCGAGGTTCAAGGTGTTGCAAGCGAAATTAATGTCAGGATTTCACTCGCTATCGCAACAAGTCTTCCAGCGCCAGGCTCAACTCCGTCTTCTCGTCCCGGTATTTCACAATCACCGGCGTGTAGACGCTCAAGCCCCATTCCTGCCCTTTGCCTTTCGATACCGCCCGTGCCCCCGGCACCACCACTGCGCCTTCGGGAATGATTAGAGGGATTTCACCATCGGCCCGCAGCACAAGTCCGTTTACTACGTCATATACCGGTGTGCCGCGTGTCAGAATCGTTCCTGCAGCCAGCACGGCGCGCTTGCGGACGATTGTGCCCTCATAGATGCCGCAGTTTCCACCAACAAGAACATCATCTTCCAGTACCACTGGGCTGGCATTGATCGGTTCGAGTACGCCCCCTACCTGCGCGGCCGCGCTTAAATGTACGCGCTTGCCGACCTGCGCGCAGCTGCCGACGAGCGCGTGAGAATCGACCATGGTGCCTTCATCGATATATGCGCCAACGTTCACATACATGGGAGGCATGCACACGACAGATTTCGCCAGAAATGCGCCCGATCGTACCGACGAACCTCCGGGCACAATGCGAACACCATGTTCTGGGGTGAATTTCCTCGGCGGGTAGGTATGCTTGTCGACGAACGAAAGATCGGTGCCCGATGCCGTCAGATGCCCGAGGCGAAAGCCCAGTAGAATCCCCTGCTTAACCCATGTGTTCACGCGCCAGCCCGTTGGGGAAGTGGAATCAGGTTCTGCCGAGCGGATCGCCCCGTTTTCGAGCGCTTCTCTCAATTCTACGAAAGCAGTCAGCGAGGAGGAAGAGTCAGTGTTGGGATCAGACAGGAAATGCTCAATGCGGCTTTTTAAGTCATTCATTGTTCACTTCTGAGTATAATGCGTGGATTTTATGTTACTGAATTAAAGCAGAAATGCGCTATGCAGCCAAACTCTCATGGTCAGATGGGTAAATGAGAGTGACAGCTCTCTATCAAAACATCCTGTAATCGCCCTCTTCACGCGGTGCATGGACGAGCAATCCAAGCTCTCCCACCAACCGTTCCAGCCGCGAACGCGTTGCTTGCGAGACGGGCACCATCGGCAGTCGGTAATGCTCTCCGATCTTTCCCATCATGACCATGACAGCCTTGACCGGCCCCGGACTTGTCTCCCAGAAATTTGCCTGAATCAGGCGGTAGTACTTGCGATTGATCTGCCGAGCCACAGGCCAATCGCCAGTCAATGCCGCCTCGATCATGTGCGCCATCTCGGCAGGAATCTCGTTTGAGGCAACAGACACCAATCCTCGCGCACCTACACCGATTGCGCCGAGAGCCATATTGTCATCGCCTGAATAAACGCTGAAATTGCGTGGAACCTGCGTGACCAATTCCGTGATTTGCGGCAAGTTACCGCTCGATTCCTTAACGCCTGCGATGTTCGGCGCGTCCTGAATCAACCGCAGGACTGTTGCCGGTTCGAGGTTTGCGCCAGTACGGCCGGGGATGTTGTAGAGCACCACTGGGAGCTTCACGGCATTCGCGATGGCCTTGAAGTGTTGGTACTGGCCCTCTTGTCCCGGCTTATTGTAGTAGGGGTTGGCGGTAAGAATGGCGGTGACGCCAGGTATGTGTGCCGCGACACGTGCCCGTTGTATCGCTTCGCGCGTAGCATTGTGCGTACACCCGGCCCAGACCGGCACACGACCTGCTGCCGCTTCGGTCACGATACGGATGACTCGCAGCCACTCTTCTTCATTCAGAGCAGGCGTTTCAGCTGTTGTTCCGCAGGCCACAAGCCAATTGATGCCACTCTCGATCTGCCACTGCGTCAGCGCGTAAAGCGCCTGTTCATCGATTGCGCCATCCGCATGAAACGGAGTCACCAGCGCAGTACCGCAACCTATCAAGTCCATCACTGATCGAGTTTACCGCAAGGACTGTGCGCGCGTGTACAGCTTCCACACGCGAGATTCTCACTGTATATTTGGATGAAATTCGAAGGCTCACCTTCATGACATTCCCCACAGTCCACACCTGCAATTTCTGAAAAAAGATGCGGTGATGGGTACAGCGCGACCATTGATTTACAGTTGGTTGGCAATCTCGCTGAAGTTCCAGACTCCGGTTTTACCCGCAATCCATTCGGCAGCCCGCACGGCGCCTTCGGCAAAGGCCCTGCGCGAGAAGGCTTCATGTTTCAGCTCAATCAGTTCATCATCTGAGCGCGCTTCAAGTATGTGAATTCCGGCAACATCACCTTCGCGCTTTGACTCGATTTCAATATTAAGAGACGGGTTGGCTGTCTGCGCTACCTGGCGAATCGAGAGCGCGGTGCCAGAGGGTGCGTCCTTTTTTTCAGCATGATGCGTTTCTGTGATTTTGAAGCGATAGGTGGGAACGGCCACAGCCATCTCCCGCGCAAGGCGATAAAGGGTCTGCACGCCGATGGAAAAATTTGCCCCATAGAGAAATCCTGCGCCCCTGCGTGCCGCGAGTGAGCGCATATCGTCGAGATGATCGTACCAGCCGGTTGTTCCCACAACCATGCGCGCGCCATTCGCCAGGCAGGCGCGCATATTCGAAATGGCGGCTTCTGGTGTGGTGAAGTCGATCACGGCGTCAAATCCAGCGAGGAAAGGGGCTGTCAACGCCATCGCGTGGTGGTTTTCCTCTTCGCCAACCACGCGCACACCGTGGCCATGTTCATTCGCTACGTCGGCAATGACACTCCCCGTTTTGCCACGACCCAGCACGAGAAAAAGCATGAATTACCTCACGCCCGATCCGGTTGGTGTCTCGGTGGTTGCGCTCTTACGCGCTTCTACATCGAAAATCTCAGGATCGGGACTCTTAAAGAACTCACCATGCAGAGAGCGCACGGCCTCGTCTGCATCGTCTTCGTCAATCATGAAGCTCATATTAATCTCCGACGCTCCCTGCGAGATCATGCGGATGTTTATGTGGCGAATCGCACCGAAGACACGCCCGGCAATCCCGTTCTGTCCGCGAATGTTTTCACCCACCATGCAGACGAGTGCCTTGCGGCCTTCGTACTTTACGTCAGCCAACCTGCTCAGGTCGGCTGCGATTTCCGGGATCTTCTCATTGGTATCCACGGTCAGCGAAACGCTGACCTCCGAGGTCGAGACCATATCGACGGGACACTTGTGCTTGTCGAAAACATCGAAGATGGCTTTCAGATACCCGTGCGACATCAGCATGCGGCTGGCAACTACATCGATAATGGTGAGGCGCTTCTTCACCGCAATCGATTTGAATGGGCTTTCGCAATGCGGTGCGAGCGAAATGATTCGTGTGCCTTCGTTTTCCGGGTTGCGCGAGTTCAGCACCTGCACCGGAATGTTCTTCTGCACAGCAGGTAGGATGGTAGCCGGATGCAGCACTTTCGCGCCGAAATACGCCAGCTCCGCAGCTTCTTCAAAGCTGATGGTTTTTACTCGCAACGCATCCGGACAGGCACGAGGATCAGCGGTCATAATGCCGTTCACGTCTGTCCAGATCTCTATCGCCTCGGCGTGCACTCCACCGCCAACCAGAGCAGCGGTAAAGTCCGATCCGCCGCGCCCGAGCGTTGTCGTTATGCCCTTCTCAGTTGAGCCGATAAATCCGCCCATGACGACAGTTCTGCCCTCGGAAGCATGCGGCAGCACATGCTCCTTCAAGCGCTCTTCGATCAGAGCATCGTGCGGAATTGCCTTGCCATGCTGAGCATCGGTGATAATGCAGGCGCGTGAATCGACATGAACACCGTCGAGTCCACGTGCGGCAAAGGCTTCGGCAATCATGCGACTCGAAAGCCGCTCGCCATAGGACACGATCATGTCACTAATGCGCGGCGTCAACTCGCCCACAGCAGCCAGTCCGCGCAGAATCTCATCGAGCGCATCGAACTCGGCGTCGATCCAAGTTTGCGAGGGAGCGTAGGCCGGGCCAGACATATCACTGCACTGTGAAGCTTCCTCGCCTCGTGCCTGTGCTGTAAGACGGCAAGCTACTTCCTTGTGACGGCTGCGCAGCCGCGCAGTAATGGCCATTGCACCGTTGCGGTCACCTCGGGAAGCCGCATTGGCTGCGGCCAGCAACTGATCCGTAACTTTAGCCATCGCGCTGACAACGACGATCGGCTGCAGCCCTTTTTCGCGCCGTCCGGCAATGATGCCGGACGTGCGGTGAATGGCGGCCGCATCTTCGACTGAAGTTCCGCCGAACTTCATCACGACGAGCTTTTTCATGCCGGAACCGCCACGGGGTCGAGCTTGCCGAGCGAAACGAGCAACTCCGCATTCAGGAGGGCTGCGCCCGCCGCTCCACGAATCGTATTGTGCGAGAGAACAGTGAATTTCCAGTCAAGCAGAGGGCAGGGCCGCAGACGCCCAACCGTCGAAGCCATTCCGTTGCCGCGCATACGGTCGAGCCGCGGCTGGGGACGATCATCGGCGGCGATAAACTCAACCGGCTGCGCTGGAGCTGTCGGTAAAGCCTGTCCGGCAAGCGGCTTGAACTCGTTCCATGCCGCCAGGATCTGTTCACGGGTCGCAGGCTTGCGCAGCTTTATGCTTACGCTCTCCGTGTGTCCGTCTTCAACGGGAACGCGGTTGCAGTGTGCCGAAATTTTGGCATCGAGCAGCTGCACCACGGAGTCCTTCAGTGAGCCCAGCAGCTTCAGCGTCTCCTCCTGAAGCTTTTCTTCTTCGCTCTTAATGTAGGGAACGACGTTGCCGAGAATATCGAGCGAAGCAACGCCCGGATATCCGGCGCCGCTAACAGCCTGCATCGTGCTGACAAAAATCGACTCGATCCCGAAGCGTTCTTCGAGCGGCTTCAAAGCCAATACCAGCCCAATCGCTGAGCAGTTTGGATTGGTAACGATGTATCCACCCGACTGTTTGCGCCAGCTCTGGTTTTCTAAGATCGGCAGATGATTGGCATTGACTTCAGGAATGACCAGCGGCACATCTTCCTGCATGCGGAAGGCGCTGGAATTAGAAATCACCGCACAACCGGCAGCGGCAAACCTTGGCTCCAGTTCGCGGGCGATATCAGAATCGAGAGCGGCAAAGATAATTTTCGGCGCGCCGTCTGGCGTTGCAGGTGAAACCTGCATTTCGGCAATGCGCGTGGGAAGCGCGGTGTCCAGTTTCCATTTCACCGCATCGCCATAGCGCTTGCCGCTTGACTTATCGCTGGCCGCAAGCCAGGCCACTTCAAACCATGGATGACGTTCCAGGAGCTGAATGAAACGCTGGCCGACCATACCGGTCGCACCAAGAATGCCGATCTTCTGTCGCTGCATGTGCCTCTTTCCATCAGCGAGGGGGTACACCAATGCCCAAATTGCTATGCGCTGGGCTATTCGCTGTACGTAATAGTGTAACTGTTCAGCCTATGCTGATGCATCCGTGGAATTACTGCAGCGAAAGGAAGGCCCATGCGTTCCCGCATGGGCCTGGGTTCCGGCGCCGCACGCCTACTTGGAGGCAAATGTAAAGTCCTGGGCTGCAGTTTGCTTCTCACCTACCGTCACGGTCGCCGTCTGCTCTCCAAGCACCTCTTGATCGGCGACGATGGTATATGTTCCCGGAGGCAGCCCCTTAATTTCAAAATGCCCGTTTTCATCACTGACTGCGTAAAACGGATTGGTCGTCACATTGATGAACGCCTGCATCCACGGATGGTTATTGCAGCGCACCGGCATCATCAACTCCGGCTGACTGAAGACGCGCGACTCCATGCCTCCGTTGGGCGGTTGCGAGATATCAACTGTCTGGTTGCCGCCCACTGTCGGCAGCATGTGAACGTTATGCATTGTCGGGTCGCTGTTAGTAAAGCTGACCGGCTGCCCTACCATTACCCCGACTACATGTGGTGTGTAGCGGCACCCCTTCTGGTCCATGACAACGGGCGTCGCTGGCGCGGGGTAGATCTTATTTCCCAGGCCATCTTTGACGTAGACGAAAACATTTTGCAGATTGGCGTTCTTGCCCACATACTGCTCCGTGAGATTTGTCGGGCTAAGGCTACACACTGGATCCTGTGCCATATCGATCGGTATGGGAGCCGGCATTTTCCCGGCAAAGTGGATTGTTCCGCCGACTGTCGCTGCTGTGGTCCAGTCAATTCGGGCGAACTGGGCCGCAGGTTTGTTCTCGCTACCGTTGGACGCCTCTTTCCTGCATCCCACGACCGGCAGCAGCAAAAGACATGCTACTGCGGTCGTTGTAATTACATTTCTCATCTGTGAACTCCGTGTCCCGCGTGATGAACGATGGTTATGCAGCTTCTTCTACGGTCTTAATCACTGCATCTGCAAACGCTCTGGTTCCGCTTGAACCGCCCACATCGCGAGTGAGCGTTTTCTTCTCGCCATAAACTTTTTCAAGCGCCATCTGCAACTTGTCCGCAGCCACATCTTCATTGATGTGTCGAAGCATCAGAATTGCCGATTGGAGCAGCGCGGTCGGATTGGCGATATCCTTTCCTGCTATATCGGGAGCGGAGCCATGGACGGCTTCAAAAATCGCCGCTTCGATTCCGAGATTGGCACCGGGAACCAGTCCCAGGCCACCAACGAACGCTGCACAAAGATCGCTGACGATATCGCCGTAGAGGTTTTCCAGCAGCAACGTGTCGTACTGGTAGGGATTCATCACGAGCTGCATGCAGGTGTTGTCGATGATATGTTCTCCGTAAAAGATCTCAGGAAAGCCCTTGCCTACTTCGCGCGCGCATTTCAGAAACAGGCCATCTGACATCTTCATGATGTTGGCTTTATGAATGGCGTGGATCTTTTTCCGTCCATGCTTGCGGGCATATTCGAAGGCAAACTTAGCGATGCGCGTCGAGCCTTTTTCCGTAATCACCTTCAGCGATTCGACCACACCCGGCACTACTTCATGCTCCAGACCAACGTATTCGCCCTCAGTATTCTCACGCACGATGATCAAGTCGACGTTGGGATAGCGCGTTTCCAGGCCCGGAAGGTTCTTAATCGGGCGGAAGTTCGCATACAACTCAAATTTCTTACGCAGAGTGACATTGATGGAAGGGAAGCCGCCGCCTACCGGAGTCGTGACCGGTCCCTTTAACGCAAGCTTGTTGCGCTCGATCGATTCGTAAAGTTCTTTCGGAATGTACTCCTTGTGCTTTTCGAACGCTTCAGCGCCAGCGGCAAAGCGCTCCCATGCAAACTTCACGCCTGTCGCTTCCAGTATGCGGACTACCGCATCGGTGACTTCCGGCCCGATTCCATCTCCTGGAATCAACGTTACTTTGTGCGTTTTTTTCTCAGTCATAATCTCTTAATCAGCTGGGAGCCAGTCCAACAAGAACCGGCCAGCAAGTTTCTATGCAGCGGCAACTCAAATCTGTCACCCTGACGGCAAGGCGGGCGGTCAAAGGATTGCAGGGTGCATCGCCTGGCAAAAATCGAAGACTGTTCTACTTTGCGAGAGAACCAGCAAAGCATTAATTCACAGGCTTGCCCTTCTTCCCGTGTTCCTTCCCGCTTAACAGCTGTTCCAGCTCTTCCTTAAATTCGCGTACGTCCTTAAAGTCCCGATACACACTGGCAAAGCGGATATAAGCTACCGTATCCAGGACCTTCAGCTTGTTCATCAACAGTTCGCCAATTTCGGTCGTCGTCCGCTCGCGTTCCGGTGAATCCATCAGGAATGCTTCGGCTTCATCCACCAGTGATTCCAGCTTGCTCGCAGAGATAGGACGCTTCTCGCATGCATGCAGGAGTCCGCTCAGCACTTTGTTGCGGTCAAACTTTTCCCGGCGGCCGTCCTTCTTCACCACCATGTAGGGGATTTCGTCGATGCGTTCATAGGTGGTAAAGCGCTTGTTGCAGCGCTCACACTCGCGACGCCGCCGAATCGAATCGGCGTCTTTGCTCTCGCGCGAGTCCACCACATGGTCTTGCGCAAACCCGCAGTAAGGACACTTCATCTTATCTATCTTGATTTTAACAGCGACTCAGATGCTGACAGAGCGTCAGCCACGCAAAGCGATCACTAGGCGGGATCTGTCAGCAGCCGAAGGCCACCAAATTCGGTCGGGGCGGCAGAGCCACCAACATAGGTCATCTGCAATCGGCCATATGCAACAGATGACAGGGGGCCCGGTTCCGGATGCAACAGAACAATGGCGCTGTTCGTCCCACATCCCTCTTAAGCAGTGCGTAAATTGCATCTGATGGGTCAACAACAGTATTTCCTTGTTTCTAGCGAGATAGAAGGTAACCGGAAATGGACAAGTCTTCCGTCGAAGTACGGGTACGGACCACGAACGACTGGTTTGGAAGATTCGCAGCTTCCGCTTCAGCGTGGCTAGGGTCGAAATGGGCTTTCGCCGGCGCAGCGCTGATTATCGTTGTCTGGGCTGCCGTCGGACCAATTTTTCACTTCTCGGATACCTGGCAGCTGGTCATCAATACGGGCACAACAATCGTGACCTTCCTTATGGTCTTCCTCATTCAAAACACGCAAAATCGAGACGCAAGAGCCATCAACCTGAAGCTCAACGAACTGATTCGCGCGATCGACAAGGCACGCGATCAGATGATCGACATCGAAAATCTGAGTGATCTAGAACTGGACGAATTGCAGGTCAGGTACGAGAAGATCAAGTCGGAATACGTTGAACGGCAGTCACAAATCCGCTCCAATAAGCAACAATCGCAAGCCACAAACTTGTGAGCGCGCTTTGTGCGGCTGAATAGCCAACGCTGATGGGATTATCGTTTGGCGGATTCGCCGGCAGCGGCTTCCACTTGCTGGCGCAGGGCATGTACAACCACGCGAAGCATTTCCTCTTCGGGAGCTGGTTTGCCGGTCCAGATCTCGAACTGGCGCGCCCCCTGATTGACGAACATTTCTACACCGGTGACAACGGGGATATTCTTCTCGCGAGCCATGCGCAGCAGCGGCGTATCGATGGGGTTGTAAACCATGTCGAATACAAGGCGCGCGTTGATTTCCTTCGCCTCGAGAATATGGTTTGGCTTGACGCCATGCATGCCTACCGGCGTTGCGTTCAGAATGACGTCGAATTGTGCTTTGGCTAGCTGCTCCCGTTTGAAGGTCTTGACCTTTGCCTGACGAGCCAGCTTCTGCCCGTCTTCCAGGGTGCGATTGAGGATGAAAACCTCTGCACCCTTTTCTTTGAGGCCGAATACTGCGGCTCGCGCCGCTCCGCCAGCCCCAAGCACCAGGACTTTGGCGCCCTTTAGCTGGAGACGCCGTTCCAGCGGACGGATCACAGCAGCCACATCGGTATTAAAGCCATAGAGTTTGCCATCCTGTGCACGGACGACCGTGTTACAGGCGCCAATCTTCTCAGAAATGGGATCGGTCTTTTCCAGGTGTTCCAGAATGTCTTCTTTGAGCGGCATCGTTACTGCCAGTCCGTGGATGGGGACTTCGCGGACGAGCGTCAGTAAGTCATTCATTTTAGTGGTTTGCAGCGCAAGAAAGACGGCGTTGACGGTCTCGCGGCGAAAAGCGGTATTCAACATCAGGGGCGAGAGCGAATAACGGACGGGATTACCTGCAACTCCGTAAACACGGGTGGAGATATCGAGCTGGTCAATACGGAAGGTTTCGTGCAGCGTGCGTGCGGCGATCTGTCCCGGTCCGGTTTCTTCGCCCGGAGTCGCCGCGGCAAAGGTGAAGACGCTTCCCGCGCGTATACCAAGGACGCGGCTGATGATGCCCTGATCGCCCATACAGATGCCGATGAGGTTGGCCATGTCGCGAGTTCGTTCGAGAAAGTGCATCATCGTGACGTTATCGGCCAGATTCTTCGCCGTTGAAACGATTTTGATGAACTCGGGTTCGTAGGGCCGGATGCGCTCGAAGATGCCGTCCAGGTCCTTGGTGGCCGCGAAATCGTGGTACGAGATGATGAGAGCGGCTCCACGAGAGCGGAGCTTTTCCAGCTCAGGTGCCTTGATAGCTTCCGCAGTCTGCAGTTCGACATCGACCATGTGAAAGCCGGAAGCAGCAGCTTTGTGCAGAATTTCCAGCTCATCGGCAATCTTCCCCTTGAACTTGCCGCCAGCGGCAATACGCCGGCAGGTGGCAACGGCGGTTACCTCACTGCGCTCGGAAAGAAAGGTCTTGAATTTGGGCAAAGCGGCGAGCGGTTTTTCGAGGTAATCGAGGCGAAACTCAAGGAAAGGGTTCTCGCGGACAGCCGTTTCTGCCTTTTCAATCATTTCGGAAGGGGTAGAGCCGATGACGGCCACACAGACCTTCCCGATACGGGAGCGGAGGTACTGAGGCGAGAGTGCTTGAGCAACGTGATTCATGAGAGCAATTGCGGCATATTACCGACTGTTCCCACAGTATGCAATACCCAGCAGATGAATTTGTGAGACAACGGGTTACAGACTATCACTTTGATGAAAATCGGCTACTCTGAATCTAAAGTTTCGAGGTGAATTTAGTGGGCAACTCCGTACGGACAGCAGAATTGCAACCCAGTCATCCCTGGAATCCTGAAGGGCAGGGAAAAGTCGATGAATCCAGCCTGGAAAAGTGGGTAGACGCCGCGCTGGAGCGTCATCGGACGGCTATTGAAGAACTGCAAACCCTCAAGGGCCAGCGGACCATTGAAAATACCCTGCGCGTATATGACCAGGCAGTGGCCGAACTGAGCGTTGCCGGCTCACAAACTGCCTTGCTGGACAGTGTGCATCCGGAGAAGAAGATACGGGACAAGGCGCAGGCGCTGACACAGAAGGTTGCCGAGGCGGGCGTGATGCTCGCTCTGAATCAGGATATTTACAGTGCATTGAATGCGATGGATCTGAGCGGGACCGACGCCGCCACCCGGCACTACGTGGAGAGGACACTTTTGCAATACCGCCTTGCCGGTGTTGATAAGGATGACGTTACGCGAACAAAGATAAGGGAATTGCAGGATAAGGCGACTCTGCTGTCGCTCACTTTCGGGCGCAATGTTCAGGAGAACGTGAATCAGGTTAAGGTCAGCAACAAGTCGGAATTAGAAGGTCTGCCGGAAGATTTCATCAACGCGCACGCACCGGACGAGCACGGCCAGATCACGCTGACAACCGATTACCCCGACTACATGCCGGTCATGACCTTTGCGAAAAACTCCCAACTGCGCCTGCGAATGTTTCTGGCCTACAACACGCGCGCTTATCCGGCAAATGAAGGGGTTCTGCTTGATTTACTGAAGGTTCGGAGTGAGATTTCCGGCCTTCTCGGCTTTGAAACCTGGGCCGATCTGGCGATGGCAGACCAGATGATGGGTTCTGCGGCAAATCTGAAGGTATTTCTGGATGATCTGGACAAGGCCACCAAGCGAGGCGCTGCACGAGAATACGCGACGGTCCTCGAATTTGCGCGTCAGAACGACTCCAAAATGGTTTCGATTGACGCGGATAGCCGTGCCTACTGGTACGAGTTGTACCGGCGTGCGGCTTATGACTTCGATTCGCAGTCTGTGCGGCCATATTTCCCTTATGGGCCGGTAGAGAAGGGGGTTCTGGAGACGGCTGAAAAACTCTTTCAAGTGACTTTCCGTCCGGCGCAAGACGTTGACGTGTGGCATGAGTCGGTGAGCGTATGGGATGTGTATGACGGCCGCAACGCGGCTTCAAGCGAACGGATTGGGCGCTTTTACCTGGATATGCATCCACGCGAGGGTAAGGATAAGTGGTTCAGCGCGCACCCTCTCATTCCAGGCATTGCAGGCAAGCAGATTCCCGAAGCCGCGCTGATCTGCAATTTCCCCGAGCCCAAGGATGGAAATCCGGGCCTGATGCAATATTCCGATGTAGTTACCTTCTTCCATGAATTCGGCCACCTGATGCACGCGATTCTAGGCGGCCAGCAGAAGTGGGCGGGCGTGAGCGGAATTGCTACCGAAGGCGATTTCGTGGAGGTCCCTTCGCAAATGCTGGAGGAGTTTTTCCGCGACGCGAATCTGCTGGCCAGCTTCGCGAAACATTTCCAGACAGGAGAGTCTATCCCTGCGGAACTGGTTGAAAAGATGAATCGGGCAGGTGCATTTGGGCGAGCCGATTGGGTGCGGACGCAGCTCTTTTACACCAGCTACTCACTGGACACCCACCATGACGACCCTAAGGCGCTCAATCTTGATGTTCTTTTGCAAGCGGACTACACGAAATTCCTGCCGTATACGTGGATCGACGGCAACCGGATGTATGCCAGCTTTACGCATCTCACAGGATATTCTTCGAATTACTACACCTATCTATATGACAAGGTCATCGCATTGGACTTTTTCAACCAGTTCAACCGAGCTGACCCTCTTGAAGATCGCATTGTTTTGAAATACCGCAAAACGGTGCTTGAACCCGGCGGGACGGTTCCAGGCAAAACGATCGTACAGCAGTTTCTCGGACGCGAGCAGAGCATCGAAGCCTTCAGCCGCTGGATTGGCGAAGAATTTGAGCAGCCCGCAGTGGCAACACGATAAGGAGCATCATGCAGGCATCGAATGTTCTTCGTCAGTCCGTTCAGGGCAAATGGGCGCTTGTAACAGGCGCCAGCGCTGGAATCGGCGTGGCCCTCGCAGAACAGCTTGCAGCCGCCGGTGCAAACCTCATTTTGACGGCGCGCCGCGCGGACCGGTTGGAAGCGCTGGCCACACGGCTGCGGGGAGAGTATGGCATTGAAGCGCGTTCCATTGCAGCCGATCTAGCCGACTCTCATGTTCCGCCGCAGCTGTTCTCGGCGACGGAGGAATCCGGTTTAGCCATCGACATTCTTATCAATAATGCCGGTTTTGGCTATAACGGCGAATTTGCAAAGGGCGACGCAGCCTGTCAGAGGCAGATGGTGGATTTGAACTGTGCCGCTGTTGTGCATCTGACCCGGCTTTTCCTGCCAAGAATGATCGAGCGGCGACGCGGCTATGTCATGATCGTCGCTTCAACGGCGGCGTATCAGCCAGTGGCATATCTCGCCACCTATGCCGCGACGAAGGTCTTCGATCGCTTTCTGGCTGAGGCACTAGCGCATGAGGTTGCCGAATTTGGCGTAAAGGTGAGCGCTCTGTGCCCGGGACCAACGGAATCCGAATTTAATGAAGTTGCCGGACTACGCGAAATGCCCGGTCGCGGACGCCAGAGTGCTGAAGAAGTAGCACGGGTGGGCCTCGAAGGCCTCATAGCTGGCAAACCCTGGGTTATCCCTTACGCGGCGGGCAAGGTGATGGTGTTCATGCAACGCGTTTTGCCACGTCAGCTGGTTTCTGGGCTAGCGGCAAAGATGTTCCGGCCAAAGTGAGAACAATACATGACGTATTCTCGACCCTAGGCTTCGACGGGCTCGACGTAAAACATCTCGTTTGTCTCGCGAAAGCCGTTGCTCTCATAGAGAGGCCGGCCTTCGTCGGTGGAATGCAAGGAGACGACTCGTATCTTGCGACGACGCGCCTCAGCCAACGCGTATTCAATCAGGTGGCTGGCAAGTTTGCGACGGCGGTACTCCGGGTCGACGTAGACATTCAGCAAGTATCCGCGCTGCGTCGAATGCGGATCGAGAGGATGCGGCGGCCAGTCAAGAAGCAGCAGTCCTGCGCCGGCAACGACTTTGCCATCGTCTTCCGTGAGCCAGCCAAAATACTTGCCTTCATTGATCATCCGCACAACCCACGGTTCAAAGTGCTGCGACATGACGTTGAGCCTGGGATTGTCGCGGCGTCCCGCATCGACAAACATGCGGTGACGGTGGCGGGTGATCGTGGCTGCATCGGCTGCGATGGCTGTGCGCGTCTCAAGCATACGTGAGCCAGTATAAGACGATAGGATGATTCTCGGAGTATGACATCCTCAAAACGACATTTGCTGCATATCCTGACGGACTCTTTTCGCCCCGGAATGCGTCTTGGGATCGCTGTCTCCGGAGGCGCGGACTCGGTAGCTTTGCTGCGAAGGCTGGCAGAACTTTGGCAGGGACTGGGTCTGGCGTTAACTGTCTTGCATGTACACCACGGAATTCGCGGCTCTGAGGCGGATACCGATGCCGTTTTTGTAGAGCAACTGACAGGACGGCTGGGGGTGCGCTTTTTACGCCACAATGTGGATACGCCGGCGCGCGCTAAGGTAGAGCGAGAAACGGTGGAAGAGGCCGCGCGAAAGCTGCGCTATGCCTGGTTTGGGGACTTACTGACGCGTGGTGAACTGGACGCGGTGGCGACAGCGCATACCCTGGACGATCAGGCAGAAACCGTCCTGCAAAAGATTCTGCGGGGAGCCTGGACTGAAGGTTTGGCAGGCATTTTTCCAGTTGTCGAGTGCCAAGGAGGCGTAGTCCTCAGGCCGTTCCTTCAGACGCGGCGATCTGAAATCGTGGAGTGGCTCGAAGAGATCAATCAGCCGTGGCGCGAGGATTCAACCAACGTCGACGTTGCTTACACGCGCAACCGGATTCGCCATACCCTGCTCCCGATCCTGAAGGAATATAACCCGCAAATCGTTTCGCAATTCGGCCATATTGCCTCCATAGCGAGAGACGAGGACGCCTATTGGCGAAAGGAACTGGAGCGTCTATTGCCGTCACTCTTGTTGCCGGGCAAGGCGGTGCGCGGAGGCGGACGTGCCAGCTCAACTCATCCCGGTGAGGCGTCGGTTGGCATGGAGGTACAGAAACTGCAGTCTTTACATCCGGCGCTGCGACGGCGCGTGCTGCGTGCAGCAGCGGAGCAGCTGGGGTGCGCACTGAACTTTGACCAGACCGAACTTCTGCTGGCCATGTGCGGAAACAAGGCAGGACGACGGGAAATGTTGAATGTCCGGCTCCGGGCAGAGCGCACACCACGAGAATTGCGCCTGATTCGCCTGGAAGTGAGCTTACCCGTAGAAAATATTCCCGAATATGAAGTCCCTATCCCCGGAGAAGTGGATGCGGGAGCCTTTGGATTTCGTTTGATCACCAGCGTGACAGGGGATTCTATGGCGATTTCTGCTCATGCTACATTGCGTATTCACAAGGCCGGCGATCATGTCCGCCTGCGCTACAGCTATGCCCCAAAACGGATCAAAGAGGTGCTGGAGAGGCTGCAGATCCCCGCCGAACAGAGGAAGAATTGGCCGGTATTGGCATGGCAGGGGGAAATTGTATGGCTGCAGGGGGCTGTTGTGGAAAGTGATGCCGGAGGGGCTGTGGGATTGAAGATTGAGGTGAAAAATTTGCCTTAGATCGGACCCCTGACGGGTACCGGTTTTTCCTTTGCGAAAAGACCGAGCTAAATTTCTTTGCGGCGGGTTACTAGGAGTAAAATGAAGAATGCGTAACTAGACGCAAAACCGAGATTATTTTCTTCGGCACCTTCCAACCGGAAAGTGCGTCTAATGCAGCAAAGCGGATGAGATGCCGGTGCGAGTGCGCTGGTGCAAAGTGCTCATCGTTGTGCTGGCGCTTGAGAGAAACGAGGTTCTATTCGTGAATTCGACGGTCAAGACGATCATTTTCTGGGTATTTGTATTTGCATGTCTGGTTCTGCTCTGGCAGGTGTTTGAGAAGAGCACAGGCAGCGGCAAGGAGCAGGAGATCGCCTTCTCGCAGTTTCTGCAGGACGCCCAGCAAGGGCAGATCAGTGACGTGACCGTTCTCGGTGGCGACGTTCACGGGCATTTCAAGAACGACAAGAGCCAGTTCCACGTGACTGTTCCCGTGAACTATCCCCACCTGTTCGATGTGCTGCAGGATAACAAGGTGTCGGTGACGGTAAAGGATCAGAACGGCAACTCATGGCTGCCCATTCTGATCAATTTTTCTCCCGTCATCATCATTGGCGCGCTGTGGTTCTTTATGCTGCGGCAGATGCAGAGCGGTGGCAACAAAGCACTTTCATTTGGCAAGAGTCGAGCACGTCTGCTCTCCATGCAGCAGAAGAAGGTTACTTTCAAAGATGTAGCCGGCGTTGACGAGGCCAAAGAAGAGCTCAAGGAGATCATCGAATTCCTGCGTGAAGCGCAGAAGTTCCAGAAGCTTGGCGGACGAATTCCCAAGGGCGTGCTCCTCGTTGGACCTCCGGGAACAGGCAAAACGCTGCTGGCGCGTGCCGTTGCCGGAGAGGCAAATGTTCCATTTTTCTCGATCTCAGGCTCGGATTTTGTCGAAATGTTCGTAGGCGTAGGCGCAAGCCGTGTCCGCGACCTGTTTGAGCAGGGCAAGAAAAATGCCCCGTGCATCATCTTTATTGACGAAATTGATGCGGTAGGTCGTCATCGTGGCGCTGGTCTAGGCGGCGGGCATGACGAACGCGAGCAGACCCTGAACCAGTTATTGGTAGAGATGGATGGTTTCGAGTCGAATGACGGCGTCATTCTCGTCGCCGCGACGAACCGACCCGATGTACTCGATCCTGCTCTGCTCCGCCCCGGACGCTTTGATCGCCGTGTGGTAGTCGGCCGTCCTGACGTTCGTGGCCGTGAAGAAGTGCTTCGTGTGCATGCCAAGAAAGTGCCGCTTTCCGACGATGTCGACCTGCGGGTATTAGCTCGGGGCACACCTGGATTCAGTGGTGCTGATCTTGCCAATATGGTGAATGAAGCAGCGTTGAATGCCGCGCGCGCGAACCGGAAGTCTGTGATGATGACCGATTTCGAGCAGGCCAAGGACAAGGTCCTGATGGGTGCCGAGCGCAAGTCAATGTTGCTGACTGATGAAGAAAAACGCGTCACTGCATATCATGAAGCGGGTCACGCTCTTGTGGCGGCGCTGCGCGCTCATGCCGACCCTCTGCACAAGGTCACAATCATTCCACGCGGTATGGCGCTGGGCGTAACTATGCAGCTTCCGGAAGACGACAAGCACACTGTCACGAAGGATTACCTTGAGACGCAGCTGGCTATCCTGATGGGCGGCCGCATCGCTGAAGAGATTTTCCTCAAGCAGATGACGACCGGTGCGGGCAACGATATTGAGCGCGCATCCGATCTGGCTCGCAAGATGGTTTGCGAGTACGGTATGAGCCGCCTGGGTCCCCTAACCTTCGGCAAGAAGGAAGAGCAGATTTTCCTCGGTCGCGAAATTGCACAGCATCGCGACTTCTCCGAGGAGACGGCGCGCCAGATCGATGCTGAAGTCCGGAATTTTGTAGACGAAGCCTACAAGGGGGCCTATGAAACGCTCAACAGTCACCAGGACATCATGCACCGCATGGCAATTGCCTTGCTTGAACGCGAGACAATTGACGCGAACGAGATTCGCATGATCATCGAAGGCAAGGATCTTCCTCCGATGAAATCGAATGGCGGCGGTGGAACTCCTGCCACAGGAGACGTGCAGCAAGTGTTGAAACCTGAACCAAATCGCGGTGGAGGACTGCCCGAAGGAAGCCCATCGCCGGCGTAAATCTTTTCCAAACTGAATACAAAAAAGGCAGCCGTCACAGAGGCTGCCTTTTTAGTTGCTGTCATCATTCGATGACGGGATTGGATGACGCACTTGCAGTCAGAGAATCGGCGTGAGCTAAGGAGGCGTCGACTCTTACGGATACTTTTCGTACTTGACTATTTTCTCTTCCATTGAACGCCATCTTTCGAGTCCTCAAGGATAATGCCCTTTTCCAACAACTCCTTGCGAATTGCATCGGCGCGGGCAAAATTGCGAGTGCGACGAGCCTGATTGCGTTCTTCAATTAACGCTTCAATCTGTACATCGCTCAGAGAGAGTTGAGCCAGAACTTCTGGAGATGCCTCTTCGAGCCGTCCTTCACGCTCAGCCCAGTCCAGAGCAAAACGCGTCCACTGTGCATCGTTGTCCTCGAGTACGACAAATACCTTGTCGAATTCGGCGAGGGCGTTGAGAACTGCAGCAATATCTTGTATGCAGAGTGACCCTGCGTCGGCAGCAGCATTCACTGTACGAACAAGATCGAATATCGCAGCGCGAGCCTCGGCCGTGTTGAGATCGTTCATTAACGCAGAGCGGAATCTTTCCTTCGCCGCGTTTGCAGCTTCGGCAATCAAATTCTCACCTGCGCCGTCTTGATGAGTTACAGTCTCCGGCCACTGCGTATTCTTGAGTCGTTTGTAAAAAGTACGCAAACGTTCTACTGCGCCGGTTTCTGCACCTAGTCCTTCAAACGTGAAATTGAGCTGCTGGCGATACGGAACGGATGTAAGAAGGAAACGAATTGCAGAAGCCTTATAGCCTTTAAGGAGAAGGTCGCGAAGAGTGTAGAAGTTGCCTTCGGATTTCGACATCTTGCGACCCTCGACCAGCAAGAAGCGAACATGGAACCAGTGGCGGGCAAATGTTTTGTGTGTTGCAGATTCCGATTGCGCGATCTCGTTTTCGTGGTGCGGGAACATCAGATCCTCGCCGCCCGCATGCAGGTCAAACGATTCGCCGAGGTACTCCATTGCCATCGCCGAGCATTCGATATGCCAGCCTGGCCTTCCCGGTCCTAATTCGGTTTCCCATCGATATTCACCGGGTTTGGGCGCCTTCCACAAAGCGAAGTCGCGCGCGGAATCCTTATCGTATTCGTCGACGTCGACACGTGCGCCGTCAGTGATGCCGGTGAAATCCTTCTTCGACAGCTTGCCGTATTCGGGAAATCCAGCGATGCGGAAATACCAGGAGCCGTCTTCTGTCTTGTATGCGAGGTTCTGGCCGGCTAACCGCTGAATAAGCGCGACCATCTCCGGGATGTGCTCCGTGGCACGCGCAACAATTTCTGGGTGTTCAACGGACAGGGCATCGAGATCTTCAAAGAACGCCTTTTCAAATCGAGGCGTGTACTCGTTGATGAGCATGTTTGCTGCAGCCGCGTTACGGATGATTTTGTCGTCCACATCGGTGATATTCATGACGTGACGAACCTTCGCACCTGTCAGTTCGAGGGTGCGCCGTAGAACGTCCACATGTAGAAACGTGCGGAAGTTTCCGATGTGACCGTAGTCGTACACGGTAGGTCCGCAAGCATAAATGCGAAGGGCCTCGCCGTCCGAGGGGTGCAGTTCTTCGATGGTGTTCGTAAGGGTATTGAATAAGCGAATGGTCATTCGTACGGTTTGCAACTGCTTCGAGTTCACTTGCGATTCTATCAGTTACGATCAGCGTCCAAGCGCGAGTGAAGGCTCAGCAGATAGTTCTGTGGGCGCATACTCGCCTTCGATCAGCTTGGGCCATGCTGCCGCGGCCACCATCGCCGCATTATCCGTTGAAAGGGCTAATGACGGGAAGGCAACGGGCAAATTGCGCTTGGCGGATTCAGCAACAAAACGCACGCGAAGCTCTCGATTCGCGGCAACTCCTCCGGAAATAAGGACACTAGCCGCTCCAAAAGCCTCGGCCGCCTGGAAAGTTTTGCGACGCAGATCGTCAACTACGGCGCGCTGAAATGAGGCGATCAGATTTAATGTCTCTTGATCACATAGCGAAAGCGCATCGGAAGGCCTGGCATGAGAGACCTGATTGAGAGCCTTGCGGCGTGTTTCGATCGACGTGAAGAGTTCGTGTGTCTGCGCGTATCGCAATACGGCGGTCTTGATGCCGCTGAAGGAAAAGTGAAATCGACGTGAGAGATGGTCGCCGGGCATATTTTTGCGGTGGGCTTTCAGTTTGATCTGGGCAAATGAAAATGGGACCGCCCCGGGGTTGCCGTGGGGTGCGAGGGCATCGATCCAGGGGCCACCGGGATAACCGAGGCCAAGGAGTTTGGCCACCTTGTCGAAGGCTTCGCCTGCGGCGTCATCTACGGTGTGACCTACGTTGCGGTAATGCCAGGAGTCTCCCTTGCGGCTGGCGAGGTAGAGATGGGTGTGGCCGCCGGAGACTACCAAGGCTAGTGCTGGCAGTGGCAGGGGGTCTTGAGCCAATGCGGCTTGTTCCAGCAGGACGGCGTGGATGTGGCCCTCGAGGTGGTTCACGGCGATCAGGGGCTTATCGAGTGCGTAGGCGAGGGATTTGGCATAGGTGATGCCTACGAGCAGGGCTCCCGCCAGTCCGGGGCCTTCGGTTACGGCGATGGCGTCGAGGTCCTGAAGCGTGATACCGGCTTCGGCGATGGCGGCGCGAACTACGGGGACGATGTTACGCAGGTGCTCGCGAGAGGCCAGTTCGGGGACGACTCCGCCGTACGGAGCATGCGTTGCGATCTGCGAGGCGACGACGTTGGACAGGGTTTCGGTTCCGCGGCGAACGACGGCAGCAGCGGTTTCGTCGCAGGAGCTCTCGATACCCAGAATCAATCCACTGCTCATCTCATCTCTATGATAGTGGACAGAGTGATGTCCTTCGGCTGTGTACGCCGCGGCGTACACAGCCGAAGGATGACAAGAGGCGATGCTTATCGCATGACTGTAACTACGACACAAGTCGCGGCGGAAGCCATTGTCGGGCGGTTGCGGGCTGAGGGGTATGACGCGTACTTCGCGGGCGGTTGCGTGCGCGACATGCTGCTGGGGCTCGAGCCGCAGGACTTCGACGTGGCGACAAATGCTCATCCGGATGTGGTGCTGGAGCTGTTTCCGCGGACGTTTGCAGTAGGGGCGCACTTCGGAGTGGTGCTGGTTGCGGACGAGATCGACGGCGAGGAGATTGTCACCGAGGTGGCTACGTTTCGCTCGGATGGCGCTTACTCGGATGGCCGTCGTCCGGATGAGGTGCGGTTCTCGGATAGTCCGCAGGAAGATGTGGTGCGGCGCGACTTCACCATCAACGGCATGCTGCTCGATCCGCAGGTGCTGGCTGAGACTGACGACTTGACTCAAGCGGTACTCGACTTCGTCGGCGGGCGCGCTGATCTAGCGGCTGGTGTTGTTCGCGCGATTGGCGATCCGGATAAAAGATTCGCGGAAGACCGGTTGCGGATGCTGCGTGCTGTTCGCTTTGCGGCGCGATTTGAATTCAGCGTCGAATCTGAGACGGAAAAGGCGATTCGCGGTCATGCTGAAGCTGTTTCGCAGGTCAGCTGCGAGCGGATTCGGGAGGAGCTGACGCGCATGCTTACCGAGGGGCGGGCGCGGCGGGCGTTTGAGCTGCTCGACCGGACCGGGCTGCTCAAGCAGGTTTTGCCGGAGGTCAGCCTGATGCATGGAGTGGAGCAGCCTCCGGAATACCATCCAGAGGGCGATGTTTGGGTGCATACGCTGCTGCTGCTCGAAAAGCTGCCGGCGGGCGTCCCGCCGACGCTGGCGTGGGGGGCGCTGCTGCACGATGTGGGCAAGCCGGCGACCTTCGAACGCGCTCCGGACCGCATCCGGTTCAACGGGCACGTCGAGGTGGGCATGCGGATTGCCGAATACATCTGCCGAAGGCTACGTTTTTCGAGCGAAGAAACGGCCCAAATTGCGGCTTTAGTCGAGAATCACATGCGTTTTGGCAACGTGATGAGCATGAAGGAATCGACGCTAAAGCGGTTCTTCCGGCTGCCGCGCTTTCCCGAGCACCTGGAGCTGCACCGGATCGACTGCCTATCGAGCCACCGTGACCTGACGCTCTACGACTACGCCAAACGGCGTTTCGAGGCGCTTCCGGAAGAGGCAGTGAAGCCGCCGCTTCTGGTGACGGGCGAGGACCTGATCGCCGCCGGATACCGTCCGGGGCCGCGCTTCAAGGAGATGCTGGCGGCGGCTGAGGACGCTCAGCTTGAGGGACACATCGCGTCCAAAGACGAGGGGCTGAAGCTGGTGCGGACGGCGTTTCCCGTGGATCCCCCCTCCCCCCTGGGCGGGTAGGCCGTTTCTTTTGTTTTCAATAAGATAGCGGGGGATCATTCCCCGCTATCTTATTGATTCTTCAATTGTTTAGGTAGCTTTCAGTGTTTTCAATCACTTGCGGGGTAATCGGCGCCTGCCATTACTTTCTTCGCTGAAAATTTCTGTCTCTCTATTCAGGATAGCAATTTTGGGCATAATAGTACGCCAAGTTTCTTTAGCTTTTAATTCTTTTGGAATGTGTTGGTTATGGGATTTATGGATGGCTTGGGGGCTTGACAAGGTTTTTTGGGGCGCGGATAAGGTGGCGCGTCGGTATCCCGACGCACGGCCGGCTTCTACCTAGAGGTGCTTTGCACCTCTTTTTTTCATTTCACGTTTGGATTTGTGGTCTCCCACCCTTTCGCAAAGTGCGCGAAAGGATGGGGCACCATTTTTCGTGCTGCTGTTCAGGAAAAGCTGGCCTTGCTTTGCAAGGCTTCGCACGAACCCTTCGACTTCGCTCAGTGCAGGCTAAAAGCGTGTTC
Organism: Terriglobales bacterium; assembly: GCA_963738095.1. Taxonomy (GTDB): domain Bacteria; phylum Acidobacteriota; class Terriglobia; order Terriglobales; family Acidobacteriaceae; genus Alloacidobacterium. Next base: position 74,605 of record CAVTVL010000012.1, on the reverse strand, counting down.
GCGCGGGTCCTTCGACTGTGCGCCTTTCGGCGCTTCGCTCAGGATGACATCCATGAAAACTAGAACTCAGTGCATGAAGTTTGGTGGGCGTTCATTTGCTGGCTGGCCGCGTTGCTTGTTCGGTTCGGGGCTTAGTTTGAATTCCAGTTTCGAGGGGCCGGGGTTGAGGTTCAATAACGGCAGCCATGAGGTGGAGTTTTCTTTGCCGTCGATCAGGACTTGTTGCACGTAGGGACCGGTTCCGGTGGCGTGGATCGAGAGGGTGCGGCCATCTCCTAAGTGAACTGTTGCTGAGGGAAACATGGGGGTGCCGAGGAGCAGGCCGCCGACTCCGGGGATGCCAGGGTAAAGACCGAGGGCGTTCCAGACGTAGACGCCGGAGGTAGCGCCGAGATCGTCGTTGCCGGGGATGCCATCGGATTTGGTGTTGAAGGTCTGCTGCTCGATGCGGGTGATGACCTGTTGCGTCTTCCACGGTTGGCCGGCGAAGACATAGGTGTAGGGCGTGACGAAGTCGGGCTCGTTGGCCATGTTGAAGCAGGGCTCGCCCCAGCAGATGAGCTTGGAGAAGAACTTGTCGAGGCGCGGGGTGGTGGCGTCATCGCCCCCGATGCGCTTGATGAGCTCGGGGTAATCGAAGGGAATCATGAAGGTGTACTGGTAGGTGTTGCCCTCTTCGAAGCCGTTCTGGTCCGTGGATACGGGCGCGTTGGGGCGCTTCGGGAGCGACTTGTCGGCGTCGAAGCCTTGCAGCCAGGTGCCGTCGGAGTTCCTGGGGCGAATCCAGCGGGTCTCGGGATCGAAGAGATTCTTCCAGTTCTCGGATTGCTTGAGGAATTTTTCGTAGCTGGCCGTATCGCCCAAGCTGCGGGCGAGCTGGGCGATGGCAAAGTCGTCGCTCGCGTATTCGAGGGTGCGGGAGGCGGCGCTGGCGTCCTTTTCGATGGGAACGTAGCCGAGCTTGAGGTAGTCGGTGAGGTAGGGACGCTCTTCGTTATCGTGCGGGCCTTTGCCGGGCTGGGATGCGGCTTTGATCATATATTTCAGCGCGGTCGTCGCGTCGAAGTTGCGCGCGCCGAAGGCATAGGCGCTTGAGAGCAGGATGGCGGGCGAGTCGCCGTTCATGACGTAGGTGACGTCGTTGGCGGCGGGCCAGCGGGGGAGCCAGCCGCTCTGCTCGGCGTCGTTGACGAGAGACTGCATCATGTCGCCGACGTACTTGGGGACGAGCAGCGACTGCAACTGGATGGTGTTGCGGTAGATGTCCCAGTCAGAGAAGTTGGCGTATTGCGCTGTTTGTGTGGTTGAGGAGAGAGAGCGCACTTTCCAGTCGAAGCCGGTGTAGTCGCCGTTGTCGTCGCTGAAGAGATTCGGCGCGAGCAGCATGTGGTAGAGGCCGGTATAAAAGATCTTGCGCTGGTCGGATGTGCCGCCTTCGACGGAGACCTTGTCGAGAAGCCTGGTCCATGTGCTGCGCGCGTTTGCGCGGACTTCGTCGAAGTTCCAGCCGAGGATTTCCTTGTTGAGATTGGCCAGGGCGTTGGCTTCGCTGACGTAGGAGATGCCGATTTTGATCTGGATTTGATTGCGGCTGCCGAAGTCGAGCCATGCGCCGGTGTGTTTGCCGGATGCTTCGCGCTGGTTCTTCCGGATGGCGTCGCCATTCCAGGTTGAGAAGGTAGTGAAGGGCTGCTCGAATTTTGCGGCGAAGTAGAGCGTGTAGCGCGTAGGCGAGCCGCAGAATCCACCAGAGGTGGTTGAGCCGGAGACAGCGTTGTCGCCAACGACCTTGATCTGGTTGCCATCGTGCTCGCGGCCTACGGGCGGAAGCGTGTCGACGTGAACATCGGAGTTGGCGCTGCCTCCGGAGTTGACGAGGAGACGCGCGGATTGGCCTTGCGGGAAGCGGATGCGGGCGATGCCGGCTCGGTCGGTGACGGTGAGTGCGACTTCGATTCCACTGGCGAGGGTCACGGAGTAGTAGCCGGGGTGCGCTTCTTCGTGCGCGTGATCGAAGGGCTGCGCGTAGCCGGCGAGGGCGGATGCGGGAGATGTCTTTAGCACGCCAGTGAGCGGCAGGATGGGGACGTCACCGTAGAGTGGGCATCCGGCGCCGCTGAGATGGGTCATGCCGAAGCCGGAAATCTTTTTCTGGTTGTAGAAGTACCAGCCGTTGTCGCCAGTGTCGGGGCTCCATTGCACCATACCGAAGGGGAGAGACGCGCCGGGGAAGGTGTTGGCGTCGCCTGAGGTCCCGATGATGGGATCGACCGCATCGTAAGCGGATTGTGCATAGGCGGCAGATGCGAGTGTGAGGAGCAGGAAGGCAGCAAGCTGTTGCAACCGGAACATGTCATCTCCTGGGGGAATTCCCGATCACTGTAGCAGAGATGACAGACGATGTGGAAACGCAACCATCTCCGCAAAATGACAGGAAATGGTTGCGATGGGTTCTTTATTGCCGGGGCTGCTGCGGTTGTTGCTGTTGCGGCTGACCTTGCTGGTCCTGGGGTGGTGGAGCTTCGCCGTGGGGCGGTGCCGGATTGGGGCGGTTGGTGAGTTTGAAGCCGTCGCGGATGACATAGAAATTCTGTTGCGGCAGGTCGGCTTCTAAAAGATGGCCTTCGGGCGTGTAGAAGAGTTCGACGGTGACGGCATTCTGCGTGCCGACGGCTGCGCTTACGTATTTCACCGGGATTGACTGGCCGTTGAGGTGGCCCTGCTGGTCGGGTTGCGGAGAGAAGGTGATCGGAACGAGGAAGCCATTCTCTTTTGGGATCAGTCCCCAGGAGTGAGCCGGGCTGCGCATCGCGATCTTTGCGAGCAGCAAGTAGCCGACCGGGTCGAGATCGGTGAGCAGGACTGCGTTCTGATTACGGTCGACGGCGTTGGTCTGTTGCGTTCCGTTGGCGGAGATGTCGAGCTTGAACTGGCGGCCCGTGGGATCAGAGGTGGCGTTGAAACTGACGGCTTTGCCGTTGACGACTCCGCTGAGCTGGTCGGTGATGAGGTTGAGGGACAGATCGAGCTTCTGCGTGTTGGAGAAGGCGTAGCTGAACTTGTCCTCGGCCATTTTGCCGGTGGAAGTGATGAGGTATTTGTTGGGCGCGTTCTGGATGGTGTAACTGGCAGTGCCCAGTTTTTTGCCGCTCTGCTCAATGGTGTAGCTGACGGTGCCGGGGGTGAGTGCGGTCTGCGCGAAAGATGTAGAGGCGATAAGGGCAGTGGCGCAGAGAAAGAGTTTCAGTCGGTTCATTGCTGGAGTGTTTTCCTCCCCTGACTGGTGTAACCCGGATTTTCTGGGAAAGTGGCGGTGCAAGGTGCGCGCTTTGCGCGGACGGGGACTCAGCTTCGCCGCGGGTCCTTCGACTTCCCCTTCACTACGTTCAGGGTCCGCTCAGGATGACATTACTTTTAATTTATGTTGTGGTGATTGAAAGGAAATACCCCAGGTTGCCCTTCGCTATGCTCAGGAGAACCTGGGGTACCCGGTTATTTGCTTTCCCTGAGCCCTATTTCTGGGCCTGGTCGAAGCGTTTGTTGATTTCTTCCCAGTTGACGGTGTTCCACCATGCGGCGAGGTAGTCGGGGCGCTTGTTCTGATACTTCAGGTAGTAGGCGTGTTCCCAGACATCGTTGCCGAGGATGGGGAAGTGGCCTTGCGAGAGGGGCGAGTCCTGGTTGGCGCTGGTGGTGATTTTGAGTTTGCCGCCGTCCCAGATGAGCCAGCCCCAGCCCGAGCCGAACTGCTTCGCAGTGGTTTCGTTGAACTGCTTCTTGAAGGAGTCGAAGTCGCCGAAGTCTTTGCGGATCTGCTCGGCGATGCGGCCTGTGGGCTCGCCGCCGCCGCTGGGCTTCATGATGGCCCAGAACATGCTGTGGTTGACGTGACCGCCGCCGTTGTTGCGGACGGCCGTGCGGACGTCTTCCGGCACACTGTTCAGATTGCGCAGCAAGTCTTCCGCGGTGTGCTTGGCGAGGTCGGGGTGCTTCTCGATGGCCGCATTGAGATTGTTGATGTAGGCCTGATGGTGCTTGTCGTGGTGAAGCTTCATTGTGGCTTCGTCGATATGGGGTTCGAGAGCGGCATAGTCATACGGTAACGGTGGGAGTTCGTGTGCCAAAGCTTTCCTCCTGGTCTTGTGGTCGGATTGACCGTGAATGTCTCGGGTGACAGTTCACCCTTTGTTCTGCGTCCTCAATGATAAGGGATGCGGGAGAGTCATGTTTGGGTGCTGAGGGTGATGGGAGATTAATTTTGGGTTGGGTTCGGTTCTTGCTTTCCCACCCTTTTTTTGGTGCTGCTGCTTGAGGAAAAGCAGATCTTTCACTCAGTTCAGGATGACAGCGCTTAAAGTTTTCGGTACATGACGAAGGCGTCGACGTAGCCCCGGGTTGGGTGGTGGAAAGCTTTAGGGAGGCGGCCTGCGATTTCGAAGCCGAATTTCTGCCAGAGGCGGATGGCGCGATCGTTAGTGCTGATGACGATGTTGAATTGCATGGCGCGGAAGCCACGCGCCCGGGCCCGGTCCAGAGAATGAGAGCACATGGCGCTGGCAACGCCGCGGCCTGCGGCCCAGGGAGCGGTCATGTATCCGCAGTTCGCTACGTGGCTGCCTCCGCCCTGCCGGTTCGCGCGGAGATAGTAGGTGCCGAGAATTTCACCCTCTTCTTCCGCGACAAATGTTTCCTGATGGGAGGAATACCAGTATCCGAGGGCCTGTTCGCGGGTGAAATCACGCGGCAGGGTATAGGTTTCTCCGGCACGGATCGTGGGACCGAGAATCTTCCAGACTGCGCCGGCATCGGTCATGGTTGAAGGGCGAATGGTAATCACTTTGACAGGATAGACATACGGGTGACACGGTACGCATCTTTTCTGTTTTGTATACACTGCGAATTGGATAGGTGAATCGTTGTCTCTGTCCTTTGGCAAACTTTGCAAAGGGATACGGGACACTATGTTCACAGGCCAGGCGGTGGAGAACGCAGGAAAATTCTGTGCCTGCTGAAGCTTCCTGCCATCAGAGACAGCTAGAGACATTCTGCGTTTGGGTCGTTCACGCATAACACGTAGGCAACTTTTGCGCAGCGCCGGAGCTTCCGGAATGCTGGTGCTGGGTGCGCCCGCGATCGGAGTGGCGGAAGGTTTCCAGAACCAGCCAGCGCCTCCGACTGTGAAGCCGGAGCAAGAGCCTCAGACCGAAGCGCAATCGGCGCAGCAATACCAGCGTGGCGCCGGCGTCTACATCAACCGGCCACTGACGCAGGTATCGAAGCAGGCGGATGCGCTGCTGGACGATCTTGAGGGGCGCTGCTGCGATTTCTTTTACAACGAGGCCAGCCCGAAGACGGGATTGGTGAGGGACCGCGCTCCGGCAGTGGGGCGGTCTCTGAGCCGCGTGGCCAGTATTGCGGCGACGGGATTCGGGCTGACGGCGATGTGCATCGCGGCAAAGCGGAATTATCTGCCGAAACTGCAGTGCGAGGCGCGGGTTGAGAAGACGCTGGCGTTTCTGCTGGAAGATTGCCCGCATGAACACGGATTTTTGTATCACTTCATCGATATCGACAGCGGGCAACGGATGTTCGGCTCAGAGCTGTCGTCGATCGATACGGCTCTGCTGCTTTGCGGAGTGCTGACGTGCCGGCAGTATTTTTCCGGGAACCCGCGCATCGAGGCGCTGGCGACGACCTTTTACCGGCGCATCGACTGGGACTGGATGCTGAACGGCGGCACAACGCTTTCCATGGGCTGGCTGCCTGACCAGGGATTTCTGAAGCATCGCTGGGATATCTATGCAGAGCTGATGACGATGTACCTGCTGGCAATCGGATCGCCGACTCATCCGATTACGGTGGAGACCTGGAATGCACTGCAGCGGCCGCTCGTACAGTTTGGCGGGATTGACTACATAAGCGGGCTGGCTCCGCTGTTTATTCATCAATATGCGCATGCGTGGTGCGATTATCGCGACCAGCGCGATCTGCACACGAACTACTTCACGAATTCGATTGCGGCAACGCGGGTGCATCAATTGTGGTGCCTGACGCTGGGGGCGAAGTTTCCGTGGATCGATCAGGATTTGTGGGGAATATCGGCATCGGATTCGCGGGAGGGCTACCGGGTTTGGGGCGGACCTCCAGCAATGGGGCAGCTCGATGGAACAGTAGTGCCGTCAGCATGCGCCGGGTCGCTGCCGTTTCTTCCGGCGGAGTGCTCGCATGTGCTGCTGACGATGCGGCAAAAATATGGCGACAAAGTGTGGACGCGGTATGGATTTGTGGACGCGTTCAACCCGAAGATAAACTGGTTTGCACAGGACATTCTCGGGATCGACCAGGGAATCAGCGTTCTGATGGCGGAGAATCTGCGGTCGGGATTTGTGTGGGAGCAGTTCATGAAGAACCACGAGGTTGGACATGCGATGCGCGAGGTGCAGTTCCATCCTGATCCGGAAGCAAATTCCCAGGTTTTGTAAGGGAACTTCAGCACCCGCCTCAAGGCTACGTTCAGGACAGGGCTTCATCTCCTTCAGGGATGACAACCCCCGATAACGTCCGAGCGATTGATTACCACCTTTTCCCGCGTTTTTTATCAAACTGGAGTAGAGTGCTTATTCCAGAGAGGTAGAGGAGAAGACTGACGTTATGACGGTGCTGGCGCCGCAATATAAGTGGATCGACGGGCAGGGAATGGCGTTTGGAGCGCCGGGGCTCGAACCTCGCTGGACTTCAAGTGCGAAGGATTCAGTGGGGACGGCCTACTCGTCGTCGAGCCGGGCCTGGTATACGGTCTCTCACGGGATTCTGAACGAGGTTTACTATCCCACGATCGACCGGCCCCAGATTCGCGACATGCAGTTGCTGATCACCGACGGCGAGACGTTCTTCCATGAAGAGCGGAAGGACCTGGATCACGCATTCGAGTACATCGATTCCGATTCGCTTGCGGTGATGGTGCGCAACCGCGACCGCGCAGGGCGCTACACGATCATCAAGAAGATCATCAACGATCCGCATTATCCGGTTGTTCTTACGCATGTCTGGATTGAGGGCGAAAAGGATCTGCTGGAACGGCTGAAGGTCTACGTATTGCTTTCCCCGCATATCGAGGGCGGAGGCATGGGAAACAATGCCCGCATCGCCGAGGTGGCGGGCGAGCGCGTTGCCGTAGCGTGGAAGAACCGTACTTCGCTGGCGATGGCGGTAGATTGCGGGTTTGAACGCGCGAGTTGCGGCTATGTGGGATCGAGCGATGGCTGGCAGGATCTCCGTGACAATTTCCGCATGGACTGGGAGTTTGGCTCAGCTCTTGACGGCAATATCGCCATCCTGGGCGAGATTGAGCAATACCATGCCCGCAACTTTACGGTGGCGCTGGGATTTGGGGAAGGGCATCATGCGGCGCTGTCCGCGGCGATGGGGACGCTGTCCAAGCCGTTCGACGAACACCTGCAGCGGTTTGTAGAGCAATGGCATCGGGCGGCGAGTCCACGCGAACTGGCGGCGAGTTCAACGGACGGCGGGAGGCTGATGCAGATCAGCCACAACGTTGTTCTGGCGCACGAAGACAAGACCTACGGAGGCGCATTTATTGCGTCCGCTTCGATTCCATGGGGATATGCGAAGGGGGATGACGACCTGGGCGGGTATCACCTGGTGTGGACGCGCGACATGGTGCAGAGCGCGACGGCTTTGCTGGCCTGCGGGCGGGTGGAGACGGCGAGGCGCGCCCTGGTGTACCTGGCATGCACGCAGCGGCCGGATGGGAGCTTCGCACAGAACTTCTGGATCGACGGGACACCTTACTGGTCAGGCCTGCAACTGGATGAGGTTGCGTTCCCGATTATGCTGGCATGGCGGTTGTGGAAGCGCGACGGGCTGGGCGAATTTCGATGTCTTTCCATTTGTGGAGCGCGCGGCAGGATTCCTGGTGCGTTATGCGCCGGTAACGCAGCAGGAGCGCTGGGAAGAATGCCCGGGATACTCGCCTTCGACGCTGGCAGCGGTGATTTCAGGGCTGATCTGCGCGGCGGATTTGGCGCGGGCGCACGAGCGCGCCGGAGCTGGGACAGTTTCTGGAAGAGCATGCCGACTGGATTGAGAGCCATCTGGAAGACTGGACAGTCACCAACAATGGCGTGCTTCATCCTGATGTGAAACGGCATTACATGCGCGTCCGTCCACCGGAGTGCGGCGATCCGTATGCTCATGAAGAGTGCGGCACAGAGATGGTTCGCATTGCCAACCGGGGACCGGGCGAGCAGTACGAGTTTGAGGCTCGCGACCTGATCGATGCAGGATTCCTGGAACTGGTGCGCTATGGGGTACGGCCTGCAGATGATCCGTTGATTATCGATTCGCTGAAGGTCGTGGACGCCGTATTGAAGCGGGATACGCCGAAAGGGCCATGCTGGCGGCGGTACAACCATGACGGATACGGGCAGCGGAAGGACGGTGGTCCCTATCTGGGCTGGGGACAAGGGCGCGTGTGGCCACTGCTGACGGGAGAGCGCGCGCACTATGAACTGGCGGCAGGTCACGATGTAAAGCCGCTGTATTGCGGCGATCGAACAGTTTGCATCGACCGGAGGCATGCTGCCGGAGCAGATATGGGACGAGCCGGACCGGAATGGGCTGGTTTTTGGAGGCCCGGCGGGAGCGGCGATGCCGCTGGTCTGGGCGCATGCGGAGTATCTGAAACTGCTGCGTTCAGTAACGGATGCACAGGTATTCGACCGCATCCCTGCAGTGGAAACCCGGTATAGCAACGGCAAGCGGCGGAAAAGTAATCTCGAAGTTTTCAAACTGCGGCGGCCTGTCCCCAGTATTGTTGCGGGCAAAACACTGCGTATCACGGCGCACAATCGTTTCAAAGTTACCTGGACAGCGGACGCGTGGAAAACGACCAATGTAACGGAGAGTTCGGCAGTAGGGTATGCAGGCTCTTTTGCGGACATACCGACCATCCCGGAGCAAACGGGCGCTGTTTCATTTACTCTTTACTGGATAGAAGAAAATCGGTGGGAGGGGCGCAATTTTGATGTCGAAGTTGAAGCTGCTTCCTGAGTCGAATTGGCTTCGGCTCACATCCCAGAAAGTGTGGGGATGCCCTGGCCCAGGTACGGCGCACATGTCGCCGCTGGGCGGATTGGTTTTTAGGCAGGCTCCGTGGCGCTAAGCCGCTGAGAACAACTTTGAGTTACGTTCAGCAATCAATGACATCTTTCTGAGGTGCGTTCGAAATCCGGGACCGCATCTTCTACGGGCCGAAAATTTCTTGGAGCGTGAAACAGTTTATGAGCGATATAGATCAGCTTTCGATTAATGCACTTCGTTTCCTAGCAGTAGACGCCGTGGACAAAGCGAAGAGCGGCCATCCGGGCGCGCCTCTGGGCGACGCTCCGATTGCGTACCTGCTGTTCCACAAGTACATGCGGCACAATCCGAAGAATTCGCACTGGTCGAACCGGGACCGCTTTGTGCTGTCGAATGGGCATGCTTCGGCGCTACTGTATGGCGCGCTGCACCTCTCGGGCTACAACGTGACGATCGAAGATCTGCAGCAGTTCCGGCAGTGGGAGTCAAAGACGCCCGGGCATCCGGAGCGTGGCGATACGGATGGCGTGGAAGTGACGACCGGCCCGCTGGGACAGGGGCTTGCCATGTCGGTCGGGCTAGCGATGGCGGAAAAGCATTTGGCTGCGATTTATAACCAGCCCGGCTTCGATATTGTCGATCACTACACCTACGGCATCTGCGGCGACGGCGACCTGATGGAAGGCATCTCGCACGAGGCATCCTCGCTGGCGGGAACGCTGGGACTGGGCAAGCTGATCTTCTTCTACGACGACAACCTGATCTCGCTTGACGGGCCGACGGAGCTGTCGTTTACCGAGGACGTGGAGAAGCGATTCGAGGCCTACCACTGGCATGTGCAGAAAGTGGCCGACGGCAACGATCTGGCTGCGATCTCCAAGGCGATTGAAGCGGCAAAGGCGGTGAAGGATAAGCCCTCGATTATTGCGGTGCGGACTGTGATCGGCTACGGCAGCCCGCTGGCAGGCACGAACAAGGTCCACGGCGAGGCATTGAAGCCGGAAGAAGCGATTGAGACCAAGAAGAACCTGGGCTGGCCTGCGGACAAGTTTTTCTACGTGCCGGAAGAGGCGCAGAAGAACTGGGACACGGTTAAGGAAAGCGGCGCGAAGTATGAGCAGGAGTGGAACTCGCTCTATGCCGAATACAAGAAGAAGTTTCCGGAGCTGGCGGCTGAGTTTGAGCGCACGCAGGCAGGCAAGCTGAAAGAGGGATGGGAGAAGACGCTGCCCACCTTCCCGATCGACAAGCCTGTGGCGACGCGCAACGCGGGCAACGCGATCATGAATGCCTTTGCGAAGCAAGTGCCGGAGCTTATCGGAGGCGCGGCCGATCTGACCGCTTCGACCAAGACGATCCTGAAAGACGGCGGCAATTTCCATGTCGATCCGAAGGGCAGGAATATCTGGTTTGGCGTGCGCGAATTTGGCATGTGCGCGGCGGTGAATGGCATGGCTGCGCATGGAGGCCTGATTCCGTATGGTTCGACCTTCTTCACATTCACCGATTACTGCAAGTCGGCGCTGCGGATGGCGGCGATCATGCATACGCACTCTCTGTTCATCTTTACGCATGATTCCATCGCGCTGGGAGAGGATGGACCGACGCATCAGCCGATTGAACACCTGATGATGCTGCGCGCGGTGCCATTCCTGACGGACTTCCGTCCGGCGGATGCCAACGAAACAGTGGGGGTCTGGCGGCTGGCGCTTGAGCGTAAGAGCCCCTCATTCATGGCGCTGTCGCGGCAGGATTTGCCGATTCTCGATCCCGCAAAACATGACATTTATGACGGTGTAAAACATGGCGCGTACATTGTGGAACAGGGCAGCGATTCGCCGGATGTGCTGATTGTGGCCACGGGCGCTGAGCTGTGGGCATCGTTGGATGCAGCAGCGGCGCTGAAGAAAGAAGGCATTACAGCCCGTGTGGTTTCAATGCCGAGCTGGAAGATTTTCGAAGAGCAGAGCGAGGAGTATAAGGCTTCGATCTTCCCGGACCATCTGCCGAAGCTGGCAGTGGAAGCTGGCAGCCCGCTGGGCTGGTGGAAGTATGTCGGTCGTCACGGCGACGTAATCGGATTGGAGCGCTTTGGCGCTTCGGCCCCGGGCAAGATAGCGCTGGAGAAGCTGGGGTACAGCGTGGGCAATATTGCAAATCGCGCCAAGGCACTGGTCGAACGCGCGCGGAAATCGGAAGCTGCACTGGCGGGGAAGTAACGATATGAAGCTGGTGATCGCAGCGGATCATGCGGGTTTTCCGTTGAAGGAAGAGGTTCGGGGATATCTGGAGCGCCTGGGACATGAAGTTGTCGACCTGGGCGCTTACAACACGGAGCCTTCCGACTATCCCGACTTTGCCGAAGCGGTAGGCAAGGCACTGGCGGCAGGAAGGGCTGAGCGCGGCATTCTGATTTGCGGAAGCGGCGTAGGCGTGAACGTAGCGGCGAACAAGATGCCGGGTATCCGCGCCAGCATGTGCCATGACACGTATTCCGCGCACCAGGGCGTGGAACACGATGACATGAATGTTCTGGTGATGGGCGCGCGCATTATCGGCTCGGCGCTGGCGTTCGATCTGGTGTCGGCATATCTCAACGCGCGTTTTCAGAAGCAGGAAGAACGGTTTGTTCGCAGGCTGAATAAAGTAAAGGCAATCGAGGCACGCAATATGCCGGATGCGGTGAAACTGGAAAATCAGACCACCAGGTAATCCGGCACAAGGAAGCACTGCAGACGCACGAACAGTTCAGGAGCGGCAATGGCAACCATCACTACCATTTTGTGGGACGTTGGCGGAGTCTTGCTGACGAATGGCTGGGACCATAAAGAGCGCGCTGCGGTGCTTTCACATTTTGGCGTGGACCGCGATGCTTTTGAGCAGCGGCATTCGGAGCCGAACGACGCCTGGGAAAAAGGACTATTGACGGTAGAGGAATACCTGCAACAGACGGTCTTCTATGAGCGGCGCGATTTTACTCCGACCGAATTTGTTGAGGCGATGAAGGCCGAGTCGCAAGTTCTGGAAGACAGCGGGATGGGAATCCTTGGTGCCCTGGCAGCATCTGACTCGTTGGTGCTGGGCATGCTGAACAACGAAGCGCGTGAATTGAACGACTACCGCATCGATCAGTTCAAACTGCGCGATTTCTTCGATGTATTTTTGAGCTCCTGCTATGTCGGGTTGCGGAAGCCCGATGCGCATATGTTCCGATTGGCGCTCGATGTTTTAAAGCACGATGCGCAGTCGGTTGCGTTTGTGGACGACCGGCCCGGGAATGTGCAGGCGGCAAATGACGCAGGAATGCACGGGATTCACTATCGCGGTGCAGAGTCATTGAAGGCGGAGTTGCAGCAGTTGGGTATTTCACTAGAAGCTGACGTGGATGCTCGAATCATGTTGAGACAGAATTGAAGCCTTCATCCTGACTTTGCAGGAAGGCTACCCAGATAAAGAAAGATGAACGGGGAGACATTATGGCAACAACGGAAGTAAGGATTGCTCCAGATGCCGTAGGCTCGGCATCGCCACGCAAGGAACGCATCGCCGATCCGGGAGTGGTGGTCATCTTCGGCGCGTCGGGCGACCTGACCAAGCGCAAGCTGCTGCCGGCTCTTTTCCATCTTGAACAGCAGGGCCTGCTGCCTGCGGAGTTCGCGATTGTAGGCGTGGCGCGGCGCGATTTGAAGGGCGCCTTTGCCGCCGATATGAAAGACGGCATTTTGAAATTTGGGGGCGTGAAGGAAGACGACAGCCGGATCGACGGATTCATTGAAAAAGTGGATTACCACGCGATGAACTTCGATGACGATGCCGGTTACCTAGAATTGAAGTCGCTGCTCGAAAAGATCGACAAGGAGCGTGGGACGGAAGGCAACAGGCTGTTTTACCTTGCCGTGGCGCCCGAGTATTTTTCCGACATCATCAACCGGCTGGGCGAGCATGGCATGGCGCATCCGCAGAAAGGCCATGCTCGGGTCATCATTGAAAAACCATTCGGGCACGATCTCAAGTCGGCCAGAGAATTGAATGACGATGTGAACAAGATTTTCGATGAGGAGCAGATATTTCGCATCGATCATTATCTTGGCAAAGAGACGGTACAGAATATTCTGGTCTTTCGTTTTGCGAACGGGATTTTCGAGCCGATCTGGAACCGCAACTATATCGATCACGTGCAGATTACAGCGGCTGAGAGCATCGGCATTGAAGGCCGCGGGCCCTTCTATGAAAAAGCCGGAGCGCTACGCGACGTGATGCAGAATCATGTGATGGAACTGCTCTCCTTCGTTGCCATGGAACCTCCGGTTTCGTTTGAGGCCAGCTCCGTGCGCGGCGAGAAGGTAAAAGTCTGGCGGGCGATCAAGCCAATCTCGATTGACAACACTGTGCGCGGTCAATATGCGCTTGGCACGGTGGATGGCCAGCAGGTACAGGGCTACCGCGAAGAAGACCGCGTCGATCCGAACTCAGCCACGGAAACTTTTGCAGCTCTGAAGCTGGAAATGGAAAACTGGCGATGGGCAGGAGTTCCGTTTTACCTGCGCGCCGGCAAGCGGCTGGCAAAACGCGTAACGGAGATCACGATCCAGTTTAAGCAACCGCCTCTGTTACTTTTTGACCGCCAGGGTGCTGGGCCGTGCAGTGAGATTCAGCCAAACCTGCTGACAATCCGGATTCAGCCGGATGAAGGCATATCGCTGCGTTTCGGGGCCAAGGTTCCAGGCCCGGATACGAGTGTTTGCCCGGTAGTGATGGACTTTCAATACGCATCGGCTTTTGGCGTGAATTCAGCGAATGGCTATGAACGGCTGCTGCTCGATGCCATGCTCGGCGACCAGACGCTGTTTGCGCATCGCGACGGCGTAGAGGCGACGTGGGCGCTGTATACGCCGGTTCTGGAGGCATGGACGAAGGCGAAGCCGAGAGATTTCCCCAACTATACGAGCGGCGCCTGGGGACCGAAGGCTGCCGATGGGCTGATTGGGCGCGACGGCCGGAAGTGGAACAACATTTGACAGTGAACTTGTATGCTGGGCCCATCCCTCGCCTCTGGCTCCGGATGGAGCACAAAATTAAAGGAACTTAGCGCATGGCGAAGACGATAGCAGTGGAATATCGCGTATACGATGGGTCGGATGCGCTGGCACGTGCAGCGGCAGATCATTTTCTGGAGCAGGTCCGGCAGAGCGTCTCCGCCAATGGCAGGGCACGCATTGCGGTCTCCGGCGGCAGCACCCCGAAGCGAACTTTTGAGTTGTTGGCGAATCCGCAGGAAAAGTTTTTGCAGGCGATGCCATGGCAGCAATTGGAGCTTTTCTTCGTGGATGAGCGCACGGTGCCTCCGACCGATAAAGACAGCAACTACCGCATGACGCGCGAGGCAATGCTGGACAAAGTTCCACTGAAACCTGAACAGGTGTTTCGCATCGAGGGCGAGCTGAACCCGGAAGAAGCGGCAGCGCGCTACGAATCTGCAATTCGCAACCAGTTCCGGCTGGAGGGCGCTGAGGTTCCACGCTTTGATGTGCTGCAGCTAGGCATGGGCGATGACGGGCATACGGCATCCATCTTTCCGCACACCGATGCGATTCACGAGCTGGGACGTATTGCTTACGCGAACCATGTTCCGCAGAAGGACACGTGGCGGGTGACGCTGACCTGGCCGGTTATTATTCAGGCGAGCGAGGTTTTCTTTCTGATCGGCGGCAAGGACAAGGCCGATCCGTTGCATCGTGTATTGCAGGGACCGTATGATCCTGAGACGTTGCCTTCGCAGCTGATTCAGCCGAAGAACGGCAAGCTGCTTTTACTGCTGGACAAAGATGCTGCGGCTTTACTGCCTCTGCCTGACGGGAACGGCACGGGACGACTGGAGATTGCGCGATGATTCTCGCCGGGGATGTGGGCGGAACAAAAGTCCACTTGGCGCTGTATGGATTTGCCAATGGCGAACTGACGCATGTTCGCGATGAAAAATTTCCAGCCCAGGAGTATACGGGACTCGATGTTGTTACGAAGAAATTTCTGGCTGAAAGCGGCAATCCGGAAGTGACTGCTGCCTGCTTCGGTGTGCCGGGGCCGGTGAGGCATGGACGGCTTAAGCTGACCAACCTGCCGTGGGTGCTGGACTGCTCGGAGTTGTCAAAGGGGCTGGAGATCAAACATCTGTTTCTTATCAACGATCTTGAAGCGAACGGATACGGTATTGCGGAGCTACATTCGGATCAGATTCACGTGCTGAGCGACGGAGATTCAAGCGCAGTAGGAAATCGCGGGCTGGTTTCCGCCGGCACGGGACTGGGCGAAGCGATCCTTGTGTGGAATGGCAAGATGCATGTGCCGATGGCTTCCGAAGGCGGCCATTGTGACTTTGCTCCGCGCAATGAGATCGAGATCGAGCTGTTGCGCTACCTGCAAAGGCACCTCAAGGGCCGAGTAAGCTTTGAGCGGGTTGTATCCGGCATTGGGTTGAAGAACATTTACTCCTTCCTTCGCGATGACAAGGGCATGGATGAGCCAGCCTGGCTGAAAGAACGGATGCAGAATGAAGATCCAAATGCCGTGATCGGGGAGCTGGGTGAAGACGGCTCGAATGAATTGTGCGCGAAAACATTGGATATTTTTGCTTCCGCATACGGGGCCGAAGCGGGTAACCTTGCATTGAAGGTGTTGTCAGTTGGCGGATTGTATCTAGGCGGCGGCATCGCGCCGAAGATTTTGACGAAGATGAAAGATGGTACGTTCATGAAGGCGTTTACCGACAAGGGGCGGTTGAGCGATCTGCTTGTCCATATGCCGGTACGCATCATTCTGGAGAGCCGGGCTGCGTTGATGGGAGCTGCGGCATATGCGGAAGCTCGAGCGGCAGAGGTCAGCGGACAATCGGTGCGTGCCGCATCCGTGCAGTTTTCCTGAATCGGCGTCGCGGCTCCGGGCGTCTTGTTGTTAGGAGCGAGATGAAAACGATCCATTCTTTTCCGAGACACTTACTACTGGCTGCGATATTCACCGCAACTGTGTTTGCACCGAAACTTGCCCTGGCACATGCGGTCTTGCTGGCATCGACACCAACGGCTCATACAACGATTAAAGGACCAGAGCTCGCAGTGCATCTCAGGTTCAATTCGCGCATTGACGGCGCGCATTCACGCCTGTACCTGGTGGATGCGAGCGGCAAGGTGCAGACGCTGACGCTCACGTCGCAGGACTCGCCCGATACGATTGGCGCGCAAAGCGTTAAGGTGAGCGCAGGCGACTATACGATTCGCTGGCAGGCACTGGCAAGTGACGGGCATATAACCCGCGGCGAAATACCGTTCATGGTTCACTAGTCTATTTTGATCTGGTTACTCAAAGACTTCGATTTTCTCTCAGTGCTGCTGCGCGCGGCTACGCTGGCGCTGGAAGCGCTCACGCTGGGTGGCGTGGCGTTCCTGCTGGTTGCTGCATTGCCCGGCCGGATTGCCGGCGAGGGTCTAATCCGGCTTCGTACGATATGCGGATGGGCTGCGCTTGCGCTTTGCATTACCCAGATAGCCTCGATTGCTACCGGCGCGACCATTCTGATCGGCGGCTCCGGCTTCAGCTTCCGCGACGTCATCACGGCTGATTTCTTTTTCATGGGCGTTCTGTTGGCGGCAAGCGCATTCGTGCTGTTTCTGCTGATGCGGGCGTCAACGCGCAGAACACTTCTGGCCTGCGTGCCATTTGCATTGCTGGTGCTGGGCGCTTCCGTCGGCATGAGCCACGCAGCGGCGCGGCTCGACGATCGCGGGATACTGCTTGCGCTAACCGCCTCGCACCATATCGGGACAGCGGCATGGATTGGAGCCATGCCGTATCTGCTGATCGCACTTCGCAACGAGACAAGCCAGGCCGCTGCCGCCCGCTATACCCGGCGTTTCTCCGCGATGGCGATCGTTTCAGTCTCGCTGTTGGTGCTGGGCGGGATCGGCATGGCGATCTTCTATATCGGCTCCTGGCAGGGCGTGTACGGAACTACGTACGGCATCATGATGCTGGCGAAGATTTATCTGCTGCTACTGATTCTTGGCATGGGTGCGGGAAACTTTTTTCTCGTGAGACAGGTTGAGCGAGCGCCCGCTCCCCTGCTGGTGCGCTTGCGACGTTTCAGCGAAGTGGAAATCGGCCTGGGATTCACGGCGATTCTTGCGGCGGCATCGCTCACATCGCAGCCCCCGGCGGTTGATCTGACGCATGACCGCCTGACGAGGCATGAGATTGTGGAGCGCATGCGCTGGGTTGAACCGCGCATGACAAGTCCGCCCGTCAAGGCGCTTGTGCCGCCGACGCCGATTCAGTCCGCGATTCAAGATTCGCTTTTCAGTGGCGGCAGCGAGAACGACGCGAACGACCGCGCCTGGAGCGAATACAACCACCATTGGGCCGGGTTGATTGTCCTCTGCGCTGGATTGCTTGCATTGCTGGCGCGTTCACGACGCTTTAAATGGGCCCAGCACTGGCCGCTGCTGTTTATCGGCCTGGCGGTATTTATCCTGCTGCGTGCCGATCCGGAGAACTGGCCGCTCGGCCCGCGACCTTTCTGGGCGAGCTTTTCCGCGCCGGATGTTTTGCAACATCGCATGTATGCGCTGCTGATCACAGGCTTCGCGTTCTTTGAGTGGGCTGTCGAGACGGGGCGATTCAAATCGCGTGCGGCGTCTTATGTTTTTCCGCTGATGTGCGCAGCAGGCGGGGCGTTGCTGCTTACGCATTCGCATGCTTTGGGGAATATCAAGGAAGAGATGCTGGCGGAGATGAGCCATACGCCGATTGCATTGCTTGGCGCGACAGCTGGCTGTAGCCGCTGGCTGGAGCTGCGCCTGCCGCAGAAGCGGGATTCAAAGATAGCTTCGTATATCTGGCCTATCTGCCTGGTTCTGGTAGGAATCGTGCTTCTCGACTACAGAGAGATCTAGGGCCGCTTACCGGCATGCTGGACAATCGTGCTCTGTGTTTGCGATATCTAGAAGTAGTGCTCTGCAGGACAACCCACACTGGAAGCACACGTTTTACCCATAAAGGAAGCCTATGCCGCAGCAAAATCGTATTATCCACCGGCTCACACGGTATGCCGCAACATGTCTCGCGATGGGAACTCTCTTCGCCTGCTGCGCTCATGCGCAACGCCTGCCCGACACCGTTCGTCCGGAACATTACAGCCTGATTCTTACGCCGGATCTGAAGAACGCAACGTTCACCGGCAGCGAGAAGATCGATGTACAGATTCAGAAGCCCACCGATGCGATCACTCTAAATGCCATCGAGATCAAGTTTCAGAGCGTAAAAACAAAGCTGAATGGCAAGACGGTGGATGCCACCGTTGCCGAGGACCCCGAGAAAGAGCAGGTGACTTTCAACTTTCACCAGCAACTGCCTGCGGGAAAGCTGACGCTGGAAATTGAGTACACCGGCATTTTGAATGGGAAGCTGCGCGGCTTCTATCTATCGAAGACGGAAAAGCGCAACTATGCAGTGACACAATTTGAGTCGACCGACGCACGCCGGGCTTTTCCTTCATTTGATGAGCCCGCCTTCAAGGCAACCTTTGATGTAACCCTGATTGTGGACAAGGGCGATACGGCCATTTCGAATACCAACATCACTGCCGATACGGCGGGCCCGGGCGCCGGCAAGCATACGATCCGGTTTGCTACGACGCCGAAGATGTCGACTTATCTGGTTGCGTTTCTTGTAGGCGATTTCCAGTGCACTTCGGGTGAGAGCGACGGCGTGCCGATTCGCGGCTGCGCTACTCCTGACAAGGTTGAGCTGACGAAGTATGCGGTGAAAGCGGCGGAGTTTGTTCTGCACTACTACGACAACTATTTCGGCATCAAGTACCCGATGCCGAAGCTCGACATGATTGCGATTCCCGACTTTGAAGCGGGAGCGATGGAGAATTTTGGCGCGATCACATATCGCGAAACGGATCTGCTGATCGATGAGAAGACTGCTTCCGTTGGAGCGAAGAAGAATGTTGCCGCAGTGGTTGCGCACGAGATGGCGCACCAGTGGTTCGGCGATATGGTGACCATGCAGTGGTGGGACAACATCTGGCTGAACGAAGGCTTTGCCACCTGGATGGAAAACAAGCCTGTGGCGGCGTGGCATCCGGAATGGAACATTCCACAGGATGTGGCCGAGGGGCTGAATCAGACGCTGAACCTGGATGCGCAACGTGTGACCCGCACGATTCGAGCCAAGGCAGATACGCCGGACGAAATCAACGAGATGTTCGACGGCATCACGTATGGCAAGGCCGGAGCGGTTCTGCTGATGGTAGAGAACTACCTGGGCGAAGAGACGTTTCGCAAAGGCGTACATAACTATCTGGCGGCGCACATGTATGGCAATGCCACGGCAGAGGACTTCTGGGGCGCGCAGACGGCAGCAAGTCACAAGCCGGTAGACAAAATTATGGAAAGCTTTGTTGTGCA
The DNA here is from genome assembly GCA_963738095.1 of Terriglobales bacterium. Lineage (GTDB taxonomy): Bacteria > Acidobacteriota > Terriglobia > Terriglobales > Acidobacteriaceae > Alloacidobacterium. The sequence continues at coordinate 55,040 of CAVTVL010000012.1, read as the reverse complement.
GCCAGGTGAGCCGATCCTCAGCTTCAATGCACCGCAAAGCGGCAGTGTTTCTGTCAGCCAGCAACGGTTCTTCCTCAGTCCCAGCGCAAAAGCAGAAACAGCGCAGACCTGGGTTGTTCCGGTCTGCATGAAATCAAGTGATGGCAAAAAAGATTGCGAGATTTTGTCTGCGGCGCAGCAATCACTTAAAGCCCCGCAAGACTCCTTCTTTTTTGCGAATGCCGTTGGCAAGGGCTACTACCGCAGCGCTTATCCAGCCGATGTATATGCGAAGATCGTGGCTGACGTAGAGACCGGGCTGACGCCGGAAGAGCGTATCAGCCTGTTAGGTGACGTGTGGGCGCAAGTGCGTTCGGACAAGATGGCGGTGGGCGATTTCCTGAATCTTGCAGCGGCAGTGAAGGACGACTGAGTGCTTCAGTGATTGGAACCGCGCTGGGAGCGGTGGCAACGATCGACCGCCAAATAGCGGCAACCAACGAAGAACACGAAGCGCTGGCAGAGTGGGTACGGAAGAACTTCAAGCCAGCGTATGAAAGGGTTGGTGCGCCCTCAGACGGCGACAGCCCGGAAAAGAAAGAGCTGCGCGCTACACTGTTCGGCTTTCTTGGAACGGTGGGAAAAGATCCCGATGTGATTGCCGAGGCCAAAGAGATTTCTGAAAAATATCTGACCGATCCGTCGTCAGTAGAAGGGACACTGGGGCAGACAGCAACCGGTATTGCCGCGATCAATGGCGATGCTGCTTTCTTTGACCGCCTGCAGAAAACCTTTGAGACTTCAGCGAATCCGCAGTTACAGGAGACCTCATTGCGGTTGCTGGGCGAGTTCAAGAACCAGTCGCTCGAGCAACGCGCCCTGGACTATACGGTTTCCGGCAAAGTAAAGAACCAGGATGCGGCAATCGAACTGTTGATTATGCTGCAGGGCCGCGAGACGCGCGACCGGGCATGGCAGTATATCCAACAGAACTGGGATAAGGTGCAGGCACAGCTGACGACTTCGATGGGTGGTTACCTTGTGAGCGGGACCGGAAGCTTCTGCAGCGCGGAGGCTGCGCAGCAGGTTGAGAGTTTCTTTACCAGTCACAAAGTACCGGCATCGGAACGCGCTCTGACGCGGGCGAAGAACCAGATCAATGACTGCATTGAATTGCGTAGCGCCCAGGAGCCGAAATTGAAGGAATGGATGTCGGCACAGAAGTAGCTTTCATCTTTTTTCATGTGGCCGGAGCTTATCTCCGGCCATTTTTCTTTATGCGAGATGGTTGCTGCTGTAGACGCGGGAGATGGCCCGCAGAATCTGCCGCTGAGGGAGAGACTCAGGGGCATCGGCAAAAAAAACTTCTCCGGTGCGGCGTGCCTGCGCGCGATAGAACCAGCGACTGAAGAAGCAGAGATGATCGGAAATCGTCTGGCTGGTCGGCTTCGATTTGGCCGCAGGTGAAAGCAAGTCAGCCAATGTCTGCTGTAAGCGCTCTTCGAGCACATTGCGCGAGACGGTTTGTACGGCTATGCCTCCGCCCTCTGGCGAAGGGGAACGGCCTCAACTGCAGTGGGCTGGACGTAAAGAGAAGTCGAACCCGACTGTTCATTGTGGAGGCGCATGCCCTGGATCGAATAGAAGGCGGGACCGAGGATGACGCCATGCGTCAAAAGAAAGCAGGCAACCGTTTCCGGCTCCAGTGAAGGCTGCAGTATGAGGGCAACGAGTTTGGATACTTGATGGACAGCGGCAGGCATGAGCGCTGTGACGGCCTGGACTTTCTGCAATCGCGCGTGAGCCTGAGCGGCTTTTTCAAATTCAAGGGCTGCTGAGGCAGCGTCGCGTTCCGCGCCGGTTTTTTCGATGAGGCTGGCGCCGTGTGTTTCAAGAAAAGCACGAACAGCGGCCGCTTCCTCGGCGTAGCGTTCGTCTGTGCATCCCTTAAAGCAGGGAGCAAGGCACATTTTCATCTCGGAATAGATGCAGCCTGGAAATGCCGGGTCGGGATGGAGATCTTCGTGGCAGCGGCGCAGCTCGAAGAGATTGAGCATCTCGTCGCAGAACTTTTCCGCAGATGCGCGGGAAGGGAATGGTCCGAAGAGATCGTCGAGCGCTGATTTCGTAACTTTATTAGTTGCATATACGCGGGGATATGCGTTGTCGCTGATCATGCGCAGGAGCGACGGCGGCCGCAGGTGCATACGCTTGCGCGTAGCCTCGCCAAAAACCTGCATGGAAGCGGCATAGAGGCGAAGTATGGATTCGAAATCGGAGCCGGTGAGGGTGTATTCAATACACGCAATTTTTTCGGTCAGGCGAAGGCGTTTCGATTGCGTGGGACGCGCGTCGAGAAAGCGCGTGAGACGACGCTTAAGATTGGGCGTGCGACTGAGATACGGTTCGGCGTTTTCTTCTGCGCCAAAGAGCGCATAGACGCCGGGCTGTGCGGGTATCTGCGCGAGCGCCGACGCGGGGTTTGCTGGGTCGAATGCGATAGAGTGGGCGAGCATTGAACTCGTCCTTATTATTCTCCAGCGATGGTCATGCCGTCGATGCGAAGAGTGGGCGATGCCACAGAGCCGCGAAAGACGAGGTCATTGCCGATCGCGGTGATATTGCGGAAGATATCCTTGAGGTTGCCTGCGACGGTGATCTCCTGCACGGGATAGGTCAGCTCACCGTTCTCAATCCACACGCCGGAAGCGCCGCGCGAATAATCGCCTGTGACCATGTTTACGCCCTGGCCGAGAAGTTCAGTGACATAAAGGCCGCTTTTGATTTCGCGCAGAATTTCTTCGGGAGAGAGCTTGCCGGCTTCGAGATATAGATTGCCGCTGCCGATGCCGGGATTGCCTGCGAGTCCGCGAACGGCGTTGCCTGTGCTGCTCATGTTGAGTTTGCGTGCGGTATAGGTGTTGAGCAGGTAGGCTTTCAGGATGCCATTTTCGACGATAATTTTGCGGCGCGCAGGCAGTCCTTCGCCATCGAAAGGCGAGGAGCCGAAACCTCCGACGATGGTGCCGTCGTCGATGACATTGATGGATTCGGCTGCAACCTGCTCGCCGAGCTTCCCGGTAAAGAAGGATGCACCGCGATAGATGCTATCGCCATTGGCGGCGTCGAAGATGGCTCCGATAAGCGAGCGCGCAATCTCCGGTGCGAAGACGAGAGGGACACGCTGCGTCGGAACGCGGCGGGCGTCCAGTCTTCTCAAGGTGCGGCGGGCGGCTTCAGCGCCTACGGACTCAGGGGAATCGAGCTTATCCAGCGTGCGTGCGGCGGAGTACCAGTAGTCGCGCTGCATTTCTCCGTTCTTGCTCATGGCGATCGGGCTGGTCGAAACGGAGCAGTAGGACGATCGATATTCGCCCACAAAGCCGCGTGAGTTGGCCAGCACTTTGCGGCCTGTGGCTGCATCGAAGCTGCCGCCGTCGCTGTTCTGGATGCGAGTGTCCGCAGACATGGCGGCTGCTTCGCAGCGACGGGCGTAGTCGATGCGCTCTGCGGTCGGAAGCGAGTATACGTCCTCATGGTAGAGGTGAAGGTCGTGATCTAACTGGCCGTATTCGCTGTTGTCGGCGAGTCCTGCGAAAGGGTCTTCAGAGGTGACTTGCGCGAGGGCGAGCGCACCGGAGATAAGGTGTTGAATGCCTTCGGGGGAGAAGTCGCTGGAGGAGGTGCTGGCGACACGGTGGCCGACGAAGACGCGCAGTCCGATGCCGCGCGAACCCGATTCCTTCAGGGTTTCCACTTCGCTGAGCCGAACGGTTGCCGAGAATTCGTCGCCTTCTCGGATGACGACTTCGGCGTCTGTTGCTCCGGCGCGCTTTGCTTTTGCAACGATGTCGGTTGCCAGTTGCTGGAGTTCGGTGATGAGTGTTGTTGCTTGTGTCATTGTGCTTCTTGTTCCCGATAGCTTTGTAGCTGAGCAGACGAAAAGCAGGCCCTTCGCTTCGCTCAGGATGACAGTCTTAAAAAGGGTTGTTTAATTGCCGGTGCCACCGACAGTCATACGGTCGAGTTTTACTGTGGGCATGCCTACGCCCACAGGGACGCTTTGACCATCCTTGCCGCAGGTTCCTACGCCTTCGTCGAGTTGAAGATCGTGGCCCACCATGGAGACGTATTTCAAGGCTTCGGGGCCGTTGCCGATGAGTGTGGCATCACGAACGGGCGCAGTGATCCTGCCGTCTTCAATCAGATACGCCTCCGATGCGCTGAAGACGAACTTGCCGCTGGTGATATCGACCGAGCCGCCGCCGAAGTTAACGGCGTAGAGGCCGCGCTTGACGCTGCGCAGAATATCTTCCGGAGCGTCATCGCCAGCGAGCATGTAAGTGTTGGTCATGCGCGGCATGGGGATTTGCTGGTAGCTTTCGCGGCGTCCGTTACCGGTATGCGGCATGTTCATGAGGCGGGCGGAGAGTTTGTCGCTCAAATAGCCCTTGAGGATGCCATTCTCAATGAGCACAGTTTCCTGCGTGGGCGAACCCTCATCGTCTACGTTGAGAGAGCCTCTGCGCGATGGCATGGTGCCGTTGTCCACCACGGTGACTTTGGAACTGGCCACCTGGCGACCGATGAGTCCGGCAAAGGCCGAGGTCTTTTTACGGTTGAAGTCGGCTTCGAGACCATGGCCTACAGCTTCGTGCAGCAGCACTCCAGGCCAACCGGGACCTAGAACCACTTCCATTTCGCCAGCGGGCGCGGCTACGGCCCCGAGTTGCAGGATCGCTGTGCGGGCGGCTTCATTGGCGAAGTGCTCAGGTGTTTTCTCAGAGAGGAAGTAGCTGATATCGACTCGACCACCGCCACCGGCAGTGCCGCGCGTGGTCTGTTGACCGTCGTTGGCGAGCACAAAGATGCTGATGCGGGCGAGCGGTTGCGTATCGCTGGCGAATGTGCCGTCAGAGGCGGCGATGAGGATGCGCTTCAGCTCATCGGAGTAACTGGCGCGCACCTGCTTGATGCGTGGATCATAGGCTCGGGCGGCACGATCGGCTCGCATGACGAGATCGAGCTTGGTATTCAGTTCGGTGTCGAGATCGGCTGCGGGAATGGGGTAGAGATTCGGGGATTGCGTCTCGGTGAACCCAGCGACGGGCTGCCTGGCCGGGCCACTGGCGATAAGGGCGGCGGTGCGCGCGGCGTGCAGCAGGCGCTCGGCGGAAAGGTTATCAGTGTAAGCGTAGCCGGTGCGTTCGCCGGAGACGACGCGAATACCGCAGCCGGCGCTTACGCCCTGACTGGCGGACTTCACCAGCGATTCGTCGATGCCGATGGAGGTGGCGGAGACCGATTCAAAGTAGAGATCGGCGTAGTCGCCGCCTGCGGAAAGTGCTTCGCCAAGGCAGCGCTCAAGCAGGCGCTCGGAAAGGCCAAATTTTTCAAAGAAATAGCGTTTGTGACTGTCGCCGGATGTTGTCATAGATGAAAACCGTATTCCCTTTGGATGAGACGAAGCGCTTTCTCGATTCTACGCTGCCGCGAGCGGGATAAGCGCCTTGCCTAAAGGGGCTAACGGAGAAGGTTCCGGGCGACGATTTCAACGGATGCGAGGCAGGCAGTTCTTGCTACGATCACGGCATGAAAAAGCTCTTTGTTCTGTCTCTGATGCTGTTCCTTTCGGCCTCTGCGTTTGCTCAACCCCATCACCGCCACCATCGTCATCACCATCATCACAGAGCACGGTAGTGCGAAGGTTACGAGCCTGTGATGAGAATGTCGCAGGCTCTTGTGCCTCGTGCATTCTTTCTGGAATACTTTTTACGTATGAATGAAGACCCGCGCTTTCCCGTCGGCAAATTTGCCGGGGCCGTAGAACAAACTCCACAACAACGCCGCGCTACGATTGCAATTCTTGCCGCATTGCCTGAAAACCTGCTTTCTGCCGTGAGCGGGTTGACGGAACAACAGCTCGGCACGCCATATCGTGAGGGCGGCTGGACTGTCCGTCAGCTGGTGCACCATGTGGCTGACAGCCACATCAACGCGTATGTGCGCACACGGCGAGCGCTTACAGAAGACTGGCCGACGGTGAACGCTTATGACGAGAAACTGTGGGCCGCGCTTCCAGATGCCCACACATTACCGGTTGCCGTTTCCGTCGAGCTGCTCAAACCCCTGCATCGCCGCTGGGTGGCGCTGTTCGAAGCTCTGACTGAGGAAGACTGGCAGCGCGGCTATGTGCACTCTGAGAATGGCCGCCAGAACCTTGCCGAACTGGTGCAGGTGTATGCATGGCACAGCCACCACCATGTGGCGCATGTTACCGAATTGCGGAAGCGCATGGGCTGGTAGCTTGAAAATGCTTGCCTGCACCAACGCGGGCAAGCATAGTTTTCCTAATTCCCCAGGTAAAAACTGAGACATCTGCGGCCGAGCTGGCTCGCATGATGGAGGCGTTTCTAGCCGAGCACCCGCGTGCTGCGGTGCTCGAAGATGGCCGCGTGCTTTTCGCGATGCAGACGGCCCGATATGCGCTTTCGGCAGAGCATGGGCGTTGCGTGCTGCATCTGTGGTCAGAGGACCGCAACCTTGTGCGCACAGTGACAGGTCTTGAGGCGCGCAAGAACGTCTTGCGTATTGAGACGCGGAGGTTTGGCCAGACCCGGCCACAGTTTCTCCATCTGGTACCGGACCGTGACACGCGCACGCCGACGGGTCGTGAGGCTACGCGGAAGAGATATCTGCGGATACTGGAGCGCGTGTTGGCACGGTCTTTTCCTGACTTCACCCTCGACAGCCTGGCGAATGCGATGGACCTGGAGCACAGCTTCGGTCCTGCCTATGCGCGCGGTGCGCTGGTGCGCGGGGTAAAAGCATGGGCGGTGATCGCGGTCAATGCGGACGAGATGCAGCCGACGATTGACGGAGCGCTGACGCTGGGCATCCAGTGGCTGGCCTACTGCCGCGAGCACAGCGGCGGCAGACGCGTCTTTGAAGGACTGAAGGTGATTGTTCCGGCTGGCGCCGCTGCTGTTACGCGCGGACGCATGGTGTGGCTTAACCCGGCGCTGGCCAAGTGGGAGCTATACGAGTTGGATGAGCGATGCGAAGTGCTGGAGCCGGCGCAGATCGGCGACGAAGGAAATCTCGATATACGCCTGGTACACAGCTTCAGCCATGAACGTACGCTGGAGCGGTCGCGTGCTGCGGTCGATCGCGTGATGGGATTGCTGCCGGATGGGATGAAGTCGCGCACGGAGATTCGCCCGCTCAGCTCGACTGAGATCAGTTTCCGGTTGCATGGGCTGGAGTTTGCGCGCATCCGGCACGGGGTCGCGGCAGGTTCGTTTGCGCGGCAGGACACGATTACGTTTGGCGCGGGCGCGAACGAGACTCCGCTGACAGATGAGACAGGAGGTTTATTTCGTGAGCTGATGCAGCGCGTTTATGACGGGCGGTTCGCTGGCGGGAGTGCGCGCAACCCGCTGTACAGGCTGCAGCCGGAGCGCTGGTTGGAGTCTGAGCTGCGGCATGGACTGGCTGATTTGGAGCCGGCGATTTGTGAAGACTTTGTGTATGTACAGGTGCCTGCGTTTGCAGGGGGCGATCGTGGCATGATCGACCTGCTGAGCGTGACGCGGGGCGGGCGTCTGATGGTGCTGGAGCTGAAGGCCGATGAGGATCTGCATCTGCCATTACAGGGATTGGATTACTGGCTGCGCGTGCGACCGGTGCATGCCGCCGGTGAATTGCAGAAACATGGATACTTCAACGGTGTTGAGCTTTCGGATGCACCACCGTTGCTGATGCTGGTCGCACCCGCTCTGCGGATTCATCCGGCAAATGAGATGGTGCTGCGATATTTGAAACATGAAGTCGAGTGGACGCTGGTAGCTCTGGATGAGCACTGGAGGCAGCGGCGGAGGGTTATTTTCCGGAAGCGAAGCAACGCATAGACCATAGGTGCGTTCTGGCTGTAAAGAAAAGCAGTTTCCTCGATCCCGCTGAGGATGACAGGTCTAACCTGCGACGAGAACAGACGCTGGTTCCATTGCTCTACCTTCCAGCTGAGGCTCGAAGAAACGCTCGACAGCGGCGATGACGGTTTCCCCGGTCTTCGATTCGTAGATCGATTTGCGCAGCGCAGCGCCGCCGGGTACTCCGTGGGTGAACCAGGAGGCGAACTGCTTCATCTTGCCCTGCGCCTCGGGGTTGCCTTCGTCCAGCAGCATCTGGAAATAGGTACGGATCATGCGGTAGCGGTCGAGGTGGGTGGGCTCGTCATAGCGGCCGGTTGCCGTGTACTGCGCGATCTGGCGGAAGATCCACGGATTCGCCGGCGCGGCGCGGCCAATCATAACGGCGTCGCAATTCGTCTTGGCAACGAGGGCGCAGGCGTCTTCCGGAGTGCGAACATCGCCGTTGCCGATGACGGGGATGTTTACCGCGTCCTTGATTTCCGCGATGTGGTGCCAACGGGCCTGGCCGGAGTAGCCCTGCTCGCGAGTGCGCGCATGCAGCGCGACGGCCTGCAGGCCACTTTCCTGTGCCAGCCTGGCAAGCTCGACGCAGATGATGTGGTTATCGTTCCAGCCGAGGCGGAATTTGACGGTGAAGGGAATGGTCACAGCCGCGCGGACGGTCTTGAAGATTTCTGCAATCAGAGGCAGGTCGCGGAGCAATCCGCTGCCACCGTTGCAGGCAACGACACGTTTGGCGGGGCAGCCGAGATTCAAATCCACCATGTCGAAGCCCGTCTGCTCGACGATGCGTGCCGCATCAGCCAGAGTGACCGGGTTCGAGCCGAAGATCTGGGCCGAAATCGGGTGCTCGTCTTCGTAGAACGTCAGGTAACGCTTGCGCTTCGATTCGCGCATGCGCGAGAGCCCGTCGGCCGAGGTGAACTCGGTCATGATGAGGCCGCAGCCTGATTGCTGGTTGCTGATGGCCTTGTCTACCGAGGCATCGGCTCCTGCATCGGTTGTGAAGACACTGGCGTTGCGGATGAAGCGGCGGAAGACTGTGTCGGTGACTCCGGCCATGGGCGCGAGCACGGTTGCCGGGGCAACTGTCACGTTGCCGATCTGAACAGACGCAGGAACGCGCACGCCCTCGGGCATGGCGTGTTCCTGCGGATTGTCCCACTGTTTCTTCATTGGACCAGATCACTATGCCAACACAGCAAAGCCTCCGGCCAGCGGAGGCTTTTGCTCGAGAAACCGAAGGCTTCGTTTACTTGGTAGCCGTCTCCACCTTGGCGTATTTGCGGCGGAAGCGCTCGACGCGGCCTGCCGTATCGATCAGCTTCTGCTTGCCGGTGAAGAACGGGTGGCAAGCGGAGCAGATTTCTACGTGGATGTCGCCCTTATGGGTCGAACGGGTCGCGAAGTTATTGCCGCACGCGCACAGAACCCGGATTTCGTTATAGTTTGGATGAATACCCTGCTTTGGCATGACTCTATAAAACCTTTCCCTGCAATCCCTTTATTTTAAGCGGATTTTGCCAGACTGGCAATCGGTTGGTGCAGACAAAACATCACGGTCCTTAATGGAACTTCCCACGCGCACTCTTTGACGCCTGAATTTTAGATGTTGCCGCCAGTCCGATTGATTCATAGTGGCGGGCCGCGAGATACCAGACCTACAAGCTCTCGACTTCCCGCGATGGCTGTGTTCTATTGGCGTGCATGAAAAATTTCAGTGTTTTTGTTGGTTTATCTGCTGTAACTCTGGCGGGAAGCATGCTGGCGCAGACTACCTCAGCTACTGCACCGCAAGCGAATGCCAGCTATATTGACGCGCAGGGAACGGCACATGTTTCGCGCATTGTGCCGGTGCCTAAGACGATCAGCCCCGAGGCGCAGAAGAGCCTTGCGCGGACGGAATCGGATGCTGCCGCAGCGGAATCGCTGGCTGACCGCCGGGCAAAGACGGACACCTGGCAGGCGAAGGCAGGAGAGGCTTACAGGCAAGCCTATCCGGCAACGGTGACGTCGGGGACCATCGGAGATGTGCCGGTGCGGATCATCACGCCTCCGGTGATCGGAAACGGCAAAAACGCGCGGGTGCTGATCAATGTGCACGGGGGCGGGTTCAATTCCGATTCGGGATCGCTGACCGAGACGATTCCCATTGCCAATCTGACGCAGACGAAGGTGATTGCAGTTCTTTACCGGCTGGCTCCGGAGCACCCATTTCCCGCCTCTGTGGAAGATACCGTCGCCGTTTACAAGGAGCTGCTGAAAACCTATAAGCCGCAGAATATTGCGCTCTATGGGACTTCGGCGGGGGCGATTTTGACTGCGGAAACAGCGGTGAAGCTGAAGCAACTGGGTTTGCCGCTGCCGGGAGCGATGGGCATTTTTTCAGGGATGGGAGACTTCAGCCTGGCTGGGGATTCGCAGGCGATGTACTCACTGCGGGGGCTCTCGGGATATCTTCCGCCGCCGGTCGACGGCGTGCACGATCCGGAATATGTAGGCACGACCAATCCAAAGGATCCGGTGCTTTCTCCTTTGTATGCCGATCTGCGCGGGATGCCTCCAACGCTTTTTGTGACCAGTGGCCGCGATCTGTTGCTGAGCGGGACGACGATTCTGCACCGGGCGTTCCTGCGTGCCGGAGCGGATGCGCGGCTGGTGGTCTTTGAAGGGCTGCCGCATGCTTTCTGGAATGATGTCGATCTGCCCGAGTCCCGGGAGGCAGACGAGATCATGGCGCACTTCTTCGATGCGCATTTAGGAAAGTAATCAGCAGGGGACGAACCAAGACGGGGTGCTGTGGACCGCCCGTCCGAGCACGATGCTGATGATTCTTGCTCGAACGGGTGGTCCACTGCACAGATGGATGAGGCAATGAACGCTAGTGCTTGACGGCGATTGCCGAAATCTCAATCTTTGCATTGCCGATCAATCCGGCAACCCTGACCGTAGCTCGGGCGGGTTTGGGGTCGGGCATGAGCTTTTTGTAGACATCATTCATTTTGGGGACGTCTTTCAGGTCGGTCACATAGACCGTGACCGATACGATGTCGGACATCTCGAAGCCAGCTTCTTCGACGACCTTTTTCACCGCAGCGATTGCGTTTGTCGTTTGTAAAGTGATGTCGGTGCCCGTTACTTTGCCGTTGGTATCAGGACCTTGCTGACCTGCGACATAGAGCGTGTTGCCGGCAACGTAGCCTTCACTGAACGGCATACCCGGGGTAAAGCCGATTGCCCGGTTTTGAGCAAAAGCGCTGCCCGAAGCGCACATGGCCATGAGTCCGGCCAATACCAGGCCTCGCTTTACCATCGGCGAATATTCCTTCTTCATCGTTTGGTCTCCTGTGTTTTTTCTGGATAACAAATATTCTCATTTCCTCTTTGTTTCTACAGCCCGTTTGATGATTTTGGACGGCGGTGAGCCGGGTGGCGTCATAAATCCCAATTCTGACGCCCGTTTCAATGGCGTCTGGATATGCACACGCTCTCCTGCGATACTGGGCGAAGGGATGAGCGAAATCTGCCCAAAATGCGAGGGAATGGGGATGCGCGTGAGCCGGCGCGCCGATGGGAGCCAGGTGGCAGAAACCTGCGAGTGCCAGCACGAGCAGCGGGTTGGACGGCTGCTTCACAGGGCAGGAATTCCCCGGCGTTATGAGCATTGTTCGCTGGACAGTTATGAGTCGAACTTCCCGGGGGCAGACCGTTCCCTGAGCGCAGCTGCGCTGATGGCGCGCCGCTTTGTGGATCGCTATCCAGCGGACACGGACGGGCGCGGCCTGTTGATGACCGGCTCGATCGGCGTGGGTAAGACGCATCTAGCGGTGGGTATTCTGCAGGCCCTCATTCTGGAAAAGGGCGTGCACGGGCTTTTCTGCGACTATCGCGAACTGCTCAAGGAGATTCAGAACTCCTATAACCCGCAAGTGGCGACGACAGAACTGGAGATTTTGAGGCCGGTTTTCAATGCGGAAGTGCTTGTAATCGACGAATTGGGCGCGGCCAAGCCTACCGACTGGGTATGGGATACAGTCGCGCACATTCTGAATACCCGCTACAACGACAAGCGGACGACGATTATTACGACGAATTACGCAGACCAGCCGCCCGGGGGTACAGGCAGGGGCAATCGGGCAATGCGGGAAGAGACGCTGGGGGATCGCATTGGGGAACGCATGCGATCGAGATTAGCGGAGATGTGTGTGGTCGTGGAAATGAGCGGGAACGATTTTCGCCGCGGCGTACGCCGGGCAAGGTTCGCGTAGCCGTTCATTCAGACCGTGGCAGTTAACAGCAAAAGCAGCGCGGCTGCGACCGTGGCTGCCTGATAGACATAATCCGCGGTTTTCCTGCGCGGTGCAGTTCCGCTTCCGGACTCGGTTCGTGCGAGGGATTCATCGGGAGTCTGGTCCATATCAGCCTCAAAGAGTTCGTCATAGCAACTACGTTAATATTGTGTCTCTCACTGTCTATACGTTTCGAAGAAACGGGCAGATTGGCCACCCTATCCAGCTTAGACACATTGTCCCCCCAATCGATGCGTTTTTTGCAAAATCTTTTTGTCAATTCATTGTCACATCGGTTACGGGGGCGTTTTCTCTGCGATCACATCCGTTGTTCTCCTGGTAAGAGAGTTCTCCTGGCAGGAGGTCGGAGTTATGGCTCTGGATGTAAAATCCACGTGATGGCAGCCGATCAACAAAACGCGCCGGCATTTCTGCAAAAGTCCGCCACCGAAAATGAACGTCGGTCTTATCTTCCCTGGATTGTCGCGGGTGCAGTTGTGGTTCTGGGTGTGGTACTCCTCTTCGTCTTTGGAGGCAAAAAGCAGCTGCCCGCGAACCCGGGCGGGGCAGGGCTTGCGCCAGCCGATCCTTACGCGGCCAGTTTGCCGGTTACGGCACTGAAGATGAGCGAAGCGAGCAATTTTGCCGGAGGCAAGGTGACTTATGTGGATGGTCATATTGCTAACAACGGCGACAAGACAATCACTGGAATTACCGTCCAGCTGGCTTTTCACGATTTCGGGAACCAACTGGTGCAGAAGGAAACCATGCCGCTGGCGTTGATCCGCATGCGTGAGCCTTATGTAGACACCGAGACAGTCGGTGCCGATCCCATCAAACCGGGTGAACAGCGGGACTTCCGACTGGTTCTGGACCATGTGGCACAGGACTGGAATGGACAGTATCCGGAAGTCCGTGTCATCCAGGTCGCCGGCAAGTAACTTTTACCCCGCCATCACTACGCAATTTTTTCCTGCTTCTAGCGAAAACTGCTCTCCCTCGGCCGTATGAAAAAGGCTGTAGTCCATTCCATTTCTTCATTATTTACCTGTTAAATTCATAGACAAGTTATTGATAAATAAGGAACGTATACATTTTTTCCAATAGGTGGCGGAGTTTGGCATACCAACTGCTCATTGTTCTTGCGTAAGGGACGCTGCGCAGCATCCGGAGTGTGTTCTAGCGGTAGTCACGAAGGAATACAAGACGATGATGAAAAAAATGACTCAAAAAAATCTCGATCTCAGAATGGTAGCAACATTCGTTCTGGCAGCCAGCTTGGGAATCCCAGCGTTTGCGCAGTCCTCTACATCGAATCAGTCTTCCCCCCCCCTCCCCCTCTCCTAACGCCCAGGTACAGACAGGAGCTTCCGCCAGCGGCACGTCGACCGGGATGAATCCGAGCGACAACAGCACGTATGCAACTGGCCAGCCACTGCCGACCAAGTCGAATGAGGGTTTCTGGGGGCACATGAACCCGTTTGCTCGCAAGAAGTGGGTAAACCGGCAGCTGAGTCCAGTAAAAGACCGCCTGAATGAACTCGACCAGCTAACTGCGAAGAATGCGAATGACATCAAGGATGTTGATTCGCGAGCGCAGGCTGGCATCCACCAGGCGCAAAACACCGCGGACCAGGCAAGCCAGACAGCACAAAGCGCCAACAGCACCGCAACCCAGGCCCAGTCACTTGCTCAGAATGCGAGCGATCAGACGGGCAAGTTGAATACGACTGTTGCCGGGCTCGATCAATATCAGAAAGTCAGCGATACGGAGATCCGTTTCCGCTCCGGCCAGACTGCCCTGAATGCCAAGGCAAAAGATGCTTTGGACCAGATTGCAACGCAATTGCAGGGACAGAAGGGCTACATCGTTGAAGTGGAAGGGTACTCACGGGCACATGGGCAGGCAGGAATCCAGAGTTCGCAGCATATGGCTGATGCCGTTGTCCGGTACCTCGTCACTGAACATCAGATTCCGGTCTATCGCATCCACCAGGTAGCGATGGGCAATGCCAAGATCGAAAGCGCAGATGGCACGGCGACCACGGGTAGTGTGGTACGGGTGTCCACGATGCAAAACAGTTTAGCGGCCTTGAACTCGACATCTTCGAATGCGGGTTCACCGATTGGTGCGACGCAGCAGTCTTCCGCGCAGCCCTCCCCTCAGGGTGCTGCGTCGCAACCAGTGGTTCCACAACAATAACTAGAAAAGGTCCGCAACCAAGCTCTCACACAACGAGAGAACCAAGGCAGATTGGCCCCTCCCCCGAGGGGCCCTTTTTTTGCCCTGATTTAACTTTCTATTGTGCCGGCGTGTCTCCCTTTACTACGAAATCGAAGTAGCCAACCAGTGGCGATCCTACCAACATGTACTGACCAGCCTGTAATCCTGCGCTGGGCGTAATCTCGACGGCGGTATCCGACAGACGCTTTATGTCGACAGCCTGGACTCTCTTTGCGGGCATCCAGTGATCGGAACTGCGTCCTTTTGAGGCGCAAGGTCCTGAACAGGTCTCCAGTTCCCGATGATCCTTTTTTACGTCAATAGAACCAATCATGATCACTGTGGTGGGGTCAAAATTGGGGGGATTGTGATGCAGAAGCCTGGTTTGGATTCCAGCGACAGAGTCGCTGCCCGGGTTCTTGAAAGACGACAATATTGATAATTCCGGCGCGAGGGTTGAATGGATTCCTGAGCCCTCCTTGAAGGACACTCCACGATCAGACCCCATGTGCGCAGCCAGGATCATCGGTTTCCATGCGGAGCCCTCCCAATAGGTCATGCTACATGGCGGGTGCTGTGATGAATTTGCAGCGGCGTTGTGGACGTGTTTGCGGGCATTGTGGGCGCGGTGATTGCTGGAGCCGGCTCTGAACCGCCGCTTCGGGTAGGGTTCAAGACTACGGGAGCACCTTGTTTCCAGATCCCGGAGAGCGATGTCCGATCGGGACTCATGGTTCCAATCCACTCGCCTCGCACATTCGGCTCAGTGAAGCTAAGGGCTGGACCGTTGATGCGTATATCAGAGCATTACAGACAATATAGCTGCTGGTCAGGGCTATCAACGGTCGCAACCAGATTTCCATCGGGAGAAACGGTGATATGCAATTCGATATGAAGGGGTCCGAGAAGTCCCTGGACGCGAGTATTTGCCGCGCAGTTTCCTGAGCGGGAAAGCGAAAGGGGATGCAGCAATTACTGCTGCTGCGGCTGCGTGGAGTCCGGGGATGGAGTGGTTGAAGGTTTCGGGGCTGCCTTCTTTTTCCGTTTTGTGCTGGTTGAAGTGGATGCGGCAGGACCGTCATTTACTACGGTCGTTTTAGGAGGAGGTGCTGCCTGCACTGCCGCCGCCTGCTGAACGCTAGTCCGCAGTTTGATCACTTCCGCTTCGTTATTTTTTGAGACGTTGAGGATGGCGTTGCCAAGGTCGGCTCGTGCAGATTCGAGCTTGCTGAGAGCTTCTGCGATGCTGCCGGCCTCATTGTCAGGGGCGGCAAGGTTCGCTGTTTGCGCTACGCGCAGGAGTACATCATAAAGCGCGTCAATATTGCGATATACCGGGAAAACTGCCGAAACCGATTCTGCCCCTCCATCTGCTGTGGCCAACAGGCCGGGCAGAGTGCCGTTGAGATCGCGCTGGATCGAGTCGACATTTTGCTGCGTTGCGGCGCGTACCTCACTGGGAGCCTTCCAGCGGGATATGTTCAGGGAAACCATGGTCTGGCTGATCAGGCTAAGCGCAGGATGCAGGAGGTCAGAAGGCTTTGGCGGCGGCTGAGCGGCTTGAGTCGCTTGATTTTGAGGGACCGGGCTAGCCGCTCCGATCTGACAGATAGACATCGGTATTGCGAGAAAAAGTGCCAGCGGGAAGGCGTCTGGAAAACGCTTCATAGAACTAGATTTTATCAAAGACATATAAGAGTCCCGATGCAGCACAACGCCAAAATGGTTGCTGGACGCTGGATATAGTCATTCGCTTCGATAATCCGGATATTCTGCGACGCCGTTTGACGAAACGTCGATGGTCGAAGAAAATAAAGAGAACACCTTCCTTATGTGGGCCTGTGGCGCAGCTGGGAGCGCGCTTCCATGGCATGGAAGAGGTCATCGGTTCGATCCCGATCAGGTCCACCAATAAACCCAACAACTTAGCGAATTGGCAGAAAAAACGCGATACGCTTTCGATACGTTGGTTCTCATGCTGCACCCTCCGCAGCACTTTCTACGACATTCCTCGAACGGTCCAGAAGAACATCGACCACCCGGCTTTGCGCTTCTCGCTTGGCTGAAGTCAGAGCCTTTGTGTAAATGTTCATCGTTGTGGAGATGTTGGCGTGGCGCATCAACTCCTGCACCACTTTGACATCTTCCCCGTTAGCTTTGAGCAGCGTTGAGTAGGTGTGCCGGAAAGTATGGAAGCCGACCCACTTTGTGATCCCGGCCCGCTTTGCGGCAGGTTGCAGGAAGCGATCCAGAAGCGTATCGGCCCAGGGCGGCATTTTGCCCTGGACTCGTTCGCTCGCGAAAACCCAGTCCTCCGGCTCGGCGTAGCAGGTTTCCCTCCTCCAAGCCAGTAACTCGGCAGTGGTGAGCTCATCGATGGGAACCGGCCTGCGGGAGGTCTCCGTTTTGCACTTCCCGACAATGCCGTCCACGACCGACCGGGTAACGTCCATCTGCAAAGTCTTCCAGTCGATGTCCATCCACTTCAGGCCCAGGACTTCGCTGATGCGCAGCCCCGTTGTCGCCGCCACGATGCCAATGACGCGCATCTTCTGCGGCAACTCCAGCATGAGCGCACGGAACTCCGTCACTTCCAATGGTTCCGTGACCCGCTTCCGCTTGGTGCTCTGGCGGACGGCAAAGATGGGGTTCTCCCCATCGTTGAGCCAGCCATAGCGGATCGCGTGTTGAAAGACTTCACTCATGATGCCCTTGATCTTCGCTTTGGTCCCATTCGCTAAATCGTCGATGGAGCCAAGCCACCGCTCTACTGCACTGCCTTGATCTCCCGAAGACGGTAATTGCCCCAACGCGGAACGATTCTCGCCTT
Source organism: Terriglobales bacterium (assembly GCA_963738095.1). Taxonomy (GTDB): domain Bacteria; phylum Acidobacteriota; class Terriglobia; order Terriglobales; family Acidobacteriaceae; genus Alloacidobacterium. Next base: position 37,784 of record CAVTVL010000012.1, on the reverse strand, counting down.
CAGATAAACAGCGTAGGTCTGCTTCGTTTGTACGACCTTCCGCTCGGATTCCTTTTCCAGATCCAATTCGATCAACCGGTAATGTTCTACCAATTGCTCGAATGTTTCCGGCAAGCCTTCAGGACGGGAGGTGTGATGGTTAACGTCGAGGCGCAGTGTCGAAACAGCCTTCCATGCCGCCGTTTCCGTTGGATACTGCTTCACTGAACCAATTACAAGAGCACGCATCTTGGGATTGCCTTTGGCGTCAATATCCCGCCATCGATAAACCCAGACTTCCGGCCCCTTCTTACGCTGATGACGGCTGAAAAAGCCGTGTTGATACCGTGGTCGATTCAAGAGACATTCCTCTCATTCCGACCCCGATGGCTGGTCCAATTTTACCGCTTCACGCTCCAACCACCGAGAGAGCTCCGAGAGGCGAAAACGCCACATCTGGCGCACTCCGCGACCTACGGGATGCGCCGGCAGGTCGCCTCTCCGGGCCAGTTTGAGCACAGTCTTTCGTGACAAGGCCAGGAAAGCCGCGGCACGTTCAGGGGCAACGAACGGTTCGTAGGTCGTGGGAATATTCAGGATTTCCATCTCTCACCTCATCTGGACGTTTGCAATGCAACAACACTGCTTTCCTTGGCTTTCAGATTTAGTTCAATCATTCCTCACGCCTGCCCTTGAAAGGCGCAGGCTTGAAGATCTTCGGTCGATTGAGCCGGGCCTCCCTTGCCCGGTTCTCTTCCGCCTGGCGATCCAATCTCGCCATTTCTTCTTCTCTTCGTATTTGCCATTCGGGTTTGTTATTTTGCCCGGTACGCCTGATTCGCGATAGGTATGGCGGTGGGCTGTGATTGTCTTTCTGCGCTTGGTGCAGGGAGGTTCTTGGTCTTCGTCCTGGTCCGGCGAGGCCCACCTGTAAGCCGATTCGCCATTGCTACGAACTGCCGGTATGTCCCCTGGTATCCAACATCTCGTAATATCCGCCAAACCTCTTTCCAGGGCAGGCCGACTTCTGAGATAGCCTTTAACTCCGCAGTAAGTCTCTTCAGACCTCTGGCCTTGAGCGGAAGAAGATCCGTTCTTGCCCGGAACCGTTCGACCAGTGCGTTCACCTCGGCCACATTCCCTATTTATTGACGAGTACATTTCAATAATAGTTTGCCATTGGATTTTATTCGTGCAAGATGGTCGTCCATTTATCTCTTTTGTCGGTCCTCACCTTCCCTCACTTCGCAGCACTTTCCATCACTCCGTAGCACTTTGCCTCGCCTTCAAAGTGGTGAGGTTGAATGAGACTTTGTCTGCCATGTGCGGCTTTTTGTTGCGGCCGAAGGCCGCGCTTTCCCAGGCTCGAAGACGCGGCGGAGGAGTGTTGTGGTTCGAGATGTCTTTCAGGGAAAGAGCGGTAGTGGAACATAAAGCGCAGACGCACTTTGAGGGTTTTGCTCTTCTATCCGGTTTGTTTTGGGGGAGATATCCTGCCGCACATGTGTACCTTTAAAAGGCCATGTGCGTCACGTCCACGATTGCACATTTATCGGCGCAAATTGCGGACTGCCACTCTGCTATGGCCCGCGAGCATCAGAGTCCCTTTGCTGAGGGTCTTCGCGCTGTCCGAATGATCTTGCGCATGCGCACGACAATGGGTGTCGCTTGCGAGCCTATTCGATACTCGTTTGGCGATTGGCATTCGAGATTACGGGCTTTTAGAGGACGCAGGATTTACCTAGCATTTCTTCCGCGTTGTGGAATAATTGCAAGGTATGATTCGAGCGTGCAGTCAAAACCCGGCTCCTTCAGCTTTTAGGTCAGTTTCCCGCCGTTGCTTTGCTCGGGCCCAGGCAGGTTGGCAAAACAACGCTTGCCTTAGTCTCACCAGCGAGGCCGACAATTCAGCGTTGTACCTCGACCTGGAGCTTCCTTCAGATCGTGCCAAGCTTGCGGACCCAGAACTCTACCTTTCCGATTACGAAGATCGGCTCGTGATCCTGGACGAGATCCACCGTCTTCCAGGAATCTTTCAAACTCTGCGTAGCTTGATCGACCGGAGAAAGCGAAAAGGGAAACGCACCGGACAGTTCCTTTTACTCGGATCGGCCTCTATTGATCTCTTGCAGCAATCTGCGGAGACGCTTGCAGGCAGAATCGCCTATATGGAGTTGACCCCATTCCTGGAAAGCGAAGTAGTTGGTTTCTCCCCCAATGCCAGCCAGGCTCTTTGGGTGCGTGGCGGCTTCCCAGACAGCTTTCTCGCAGAAACCGAAGTTCAGAGCTTCGAATGGCGCGCGGCCTTCATCCAGACCTATTTGGAACGGGACGTTCCCTCGTTAGGTCCACGCGTTCCAGCCGAGACGCTTCACCGCTTTTGGCAGATGCTCGGACACAATCAGGGCCAGATGCTGAACGCGGCGCAGCTTGCAGCGGGCTTGGGAATCAGCGGCCAAACGGTCGGCAGATATCTCGACATCATGGTTGACCTCCTGCTTGTGCGTCGTCTCCAGCCGTGGGCTTTCAATGTCGGCAAGCGTCTTGTGCGTTCCCCAAAGGTCTATGTGCGGGATAGCGGACTTCTGCATACGCTGCTGGGGATACGCGATCAGGAGACCTTATTGGGGCATCCTGTGGTCGGATCGAGCTGGGAGGGAATGGTCATCGAGAACATCTTGAGCACGGTACCGGCCAACACACAGGCATGGTTTTACCGTACCTCTGTTGGAGCTGAGATTGACCTGGTCCTGGAGACCGCGCCAAATGAGCGGTGGGCAATCGAGATCAAGCGTTCCCTAAACGATCCGAAGCCGAGTAAGGGCTTTTATATTGGCTGCGCCGACGTCAAAGCCAATCATCAGATCGTCGTTTACCCAGGACAGGAGAGCTACAAGCACGACGCAAAGACAGAGATCATGCCTCTGGACGATTACTCAAAAAAATGTCACGCCAGGCGAAAAGGTAAACCATCGACCTGCTTTCTAAAGCGCTCCTCGTTTAGGCCGCACGCAGTGAGGCGCAAAGCTCGAAGAACCAGGCAGGCATAGCGAAATCTAAGTCCCAGTAAATGCTCATTGGCCGGCTTCCTGAATGCGAAACATATCGCAGAGGTCCGAGGAATATGAACGAATCACCCTTCTTCGGCCGCACGAATAAGAGGAAGCTAGCGCCATTCTCCCGTTGACGTGAGTACCTCTGACCGGTAGGAGAGTTCTCACCGGTAGTGCTCTGGGATTGCCAATGAAATCGGGTAGGACTCAGCGCGAAGTCTTCGTAGCGGGTTGAGGGAGAAAAAGTTTTCTCGGACTTGTCTAGCGTCACAAAGAAGATTTCCGTATTTGATGCTTCAATCCAAAGACGGCCGGTCTGGGTTTGACGCGTTCCAACAAGATTTGGCAGACCTAGTCCAACCAGCACCTCATCGCGCGTGTATTGCCGATGGAGGAAGAGAGGACATTCATCCATCAGCGGACTTTCGTCGGTATGCAGCTTCACGAGATCCAACAGTGCTTCGCAGAGTTCCTGTAACTCACCTCTAGCCGAGTTGTTTTGCTGGAGGCGCACCAATCCGGCGTCCCAATCGGTGTCCGCTTGTCGCGCCTCGCTCTGCAATAGGCGAAAGGTGAGCATTTGGATCATGCGCTGTTCCAAAGGCGGAATCGTCTTAAGACCAACGTGTCTCCCGGCCAATTGATCTAGGTAAAATCGCAGCCGGCGGGGCGAATCGATGTGAAGCAAGAGCTGGAAACGCTTCGACAAAAGAACGTCGGCTTCCGTCGGCGGGTCTTCAAGGAACCGTCCTTCATTGAGGAGCGCATACCAACCACCGATCGAAGGCTTGTAAACGTCTGAAAGCTCATAGTGTGTTTCGGCAAGATATTCGATCAGTGTAGGCCGCCGTCCGAGGTGACCAGCTAAGGCGCTTAGCTCCGCGACCATCCGAGCCCGACTCACCTGCAGCTGTGCTTTCAAATTCTCCAAGACTACTTTTCTGGACTCTTTGTCGAGCCGGAAGTAACAGTTGCCGGGCAGCCGTGTGATCCCCGTCTCAATCTGCCGAATTACTTGCTGGCGCGTTCCGCCGAACAGAGCAAGGAACCTCTGGTCAAATCGGAATTCTCGCCTCTGGTTTCCAATGAAATCCAGGACGAGGCAAGTCGTCTTGCCTGTATCCAGACGAAGTCCGCGCCCTAATTGTTGGAGAAAGACGGTTGAGCTCTCTGTCGGTCTCAGAAAAAGGACACAATCTGCCTCCGGGATGTCGACCCCCTCATTAAAGAGATCAACGGTAAATAGAACGTTCACCTCTCGATTGCGCAATCGCGTGGCGGCCTGCGCCCTCTCGTCATCAGTGGATTCACTGGTAATAGCGAGGGCAGGTATCCCTGCCTGACGAAACGACTCAGCCATGAATTGGGCGTGGGCGATACTGACGCAGAACCCCAGTCCTCGCGCAAGACGCCAGTCGCCATAGAATTCGCAAAACTCCCTTATGATTAGGTTCGCCCGCCGCGTATTGCCCAGGTACCGTTGTTCGAGTTCGCCGATGGCGTATGAACCGCGGCTCCAGGAAAGTCCAGTTAGGTCGGTGCCGTCGTGAACACCGTAGTAGTCGAATGGCACCAAATACTGGCGCTCAATTGCATGCCAGAGACGCATCTCGTCGGCGATTCGATTTTCAAACCACGGCAGGATGCTCTCCCCGTCCATGCGCTCTGGGGTAGCGGTCAGTCCCAACAAAATGCGCGGCCGCAAAGAAGCGACGATCTCGCGATAGCTCTCCGCTGGCACGTGATGTGCTTCGTCGAGCAAGACGTATTCCCAATGTGTCGCGCCCAGGGATTCGAGCAGACCTCGGCTTCGAAAGCTCTGAATCGTCGCGAACAAGTGCTCGTAACTGCTCGGTTCTTCTCCGCCCCCTAACAAATCTCCAAAAGACTCGTCACGTAATACGTGGCGGAAGCGATCGCGGGCCTGGCGCAGTAACTCTTCTCGGTGCGCTAGAAACAGGAGCCTCGGCCTAGGTCCGGAGAAGGGTTGCCGCGCATAGTCGAAAGCCGCGATCAGCGTCTTGCCCGTCCCTGTAGGGGCGACGACGAGATTGCGGAAATGCCCTTTGTCGATCCGTTCTGTCTCAAGTTGATCGAGGGTGGCTTGTTGGTAAGGATGCGGCCGAAGATCAAAGAACACTGGTGGTCCGGAGTCGCGGCTTCCCGGCCCGCGCTTCGCATACTCCAATGACAGCTTCACCCGCCGGCAAAATTCTTCATCATCTGGTCGGAACTCCTCAAATTCCTCATCACACCAGAGGGAGTCGAACGCTCCGCGGAAGCGTTCGACAATGTGAGGTGCTTCCACTTCGCTCAGCTTTACTGTCCATTCGATTCCGTCTTCAAGAGCGGGTCCAGACAAGTTGGCAGAACCGACATAGATGCTGCTGAAGCCATTGTCCCTCTGAAACAGCCATGATTTGGCATGGAGACGTCGCCGGCGTCCATCTAGTGAGATTCGCAACTCGACATTCGGCAGCCGCGAAATTTCCTCGATAGCTCGGAAATCGGTGGCTCCAATATAAGTCGTCGTGAGGAGTCGAATTGGAACCTTGCGGGCCGCGAGTTCGTGAAATGCACCTTTGAGTCGCTGCCACCCGCGCCACTGGATGAAGCTGACCACCATAAATACGCGATCGGCGGTGGCCATTTCGCGTTCAAGTTCGAAGCCGAGACGAGGTTCATCCAGCGCGTTCATGAGCAGGCTAGTAACGCTAAGGGGCGTGGATGGCGGCTTTGGCGCATCAGCGCCGCGGTAGATAGCGCGAAGAACTTGGCCAGGTACATCGACAGGATCTAATTCGATCGCGCCTGCCGGATCTCGCACGAAGTCCAAAAGAGAGTTCGCCAGGTCGATCTGTCGACGATTACGGTCTTCCGCAGGTAATCCACGAAGGGCGGCCTTTATCTGTCGAATTAGGTGACGTGCGAGATAATCCGGGTGATCGTTCTCTTCGATCGCTTCAACCAACGATTTCAGGCCAAGGGTGGCTTGCAGATCGAGGGACTCACGAACGCCGCGAGTGACGAGCTGGTCGTACAGGCCCTCGTTTAGGTCGCTCATTCTTGAAAGGAAGCTCCAAACATGCGTCCTCATCATAAATGAGTCAGCGGGACGGCCGGTCATCGAGCGAACCTCCGCCCCTTTACCGTAAGATTGCCTCTTCTGTTGAAAGTTTCATTTCAATAGAATCAGAGAAAACAGAACGGTGAGATTTGAATTGAGGTCGCCGTCCTTCGACTGCGCCGATGACTCGCACTAGGAAGAGGGATTGGTTGGCAACAAAGAAAATCGTTAGAAACGTGAACCGCGAAGGGCAGCGGTGGACGGAAGACCGAGCCGGGATGACTCTGCGCCTCCCAATCGATCTCCGGGAGGCGGTCACGGAAGAGGCGCGCGTAGCCGGCGATCTTTCGCGGGTGGTTCTTTTCGCCCTCCGTAATGTCGAACGAAAAGATGTAACGATCACGCAGACCCGCAAGGCCGGGCTTCCGCTATCCAAACCCCAACTTTTGCATGTTGGGGCCGAGGCGCGATCCGTGATCCGAGCCTGGGCCGAAGAGGAAGGCGTCAGCGTGAATGCGATCGTGGTGAGCGTCCTGGAGGAGTTCTTCAAGCGGCTCAAAAAGAGCAAGGCGCTTCGCGAAGAACTGCGCCTGGAGATCCGGGCGCGACGAGGTTTTCTGCCGAGCTAAGAAATTAGTCGCCCAAATGCGATACGTTTTGCGATACGTTCGTTCTCAGGGTGGTACTAGCTTACAAGGATTTAGGCAGCCACCGGGATCTTGTAAGTTATTGAAAAGCCTAACGTTGGGACTATGGCATGGAAGAGGTCGTCGGTTCGATCCCGACCAGGTCCACCAAACATTTAAATATCTAGACAAGGCGAGCGTTCACAAGCAAGGCGTTTATGTCATCACCCATTGTTTGGTGCTTGCGCTGATGTTCCCTCGTTGTGCGCCTGGCTTCTATGCGGCGTGGCTGCACCCCTTCAGCATCTTGCGGGTGACATGTTCGGCATATTGGACCCGGAAGCTTCTGATCCGGCGAGTGTTGAGATACGTTTGATGGCAGAAAGTTGGATGAAAACTGACGAGATCAGATCTCGGAGCGGCGGCTTGACAGCTTACCGGTAGCTGCTTACTATCGGGGGGCTTGACTTGATCCCCTCCGGAGATGAGTGCATGCTCCACGCCATGTCCAGACGCTCGTTCTGCAAAGCGCTGGCCATTACCGCGGCAACTACCAGAGCCTCTGGGCAGGTACGAATCGCCTCTACTGGCGTCCCGTTTGAATGGTCCTACACCAGCGGAAAGCAATACACAGACCCTTTCAACCAAGTCGATCTCGACGTCGTTGTTGTCACGCCGTCTGGCAGGGAAGAACGCGTGCCCGCATTCTGGGCAGGAGGATCCACGTGGCGCGTTCGTTACGCGCCTCAAACTCCCGGAACATACAAGTTCCGAACCATCTGCACCGACATGTCGAATAGTGATCTCCACGGACAGAGCGGTAGCGTTCAGGCTGAGCCCTACGCGGGGCGGAATCCCCACTTCAAAAACGGGGTCTTAAAGATCGCTGCGGATCGCCGTCACTTTGAGTATGCAGACGGAACTCCCTTTTTCTGGTTGGGCGATACGTGGTGGATGGGGCTATGCAAGCGACTGCGCTGGCCGGACGATTTCCAGAATCTTGCCGCCGATCGCGTGCGCAAGGGCTTCACCATGGTGCAGATTGTCGCGGGACTTTATCCGGACATGGAGCCATACGACCCCCGGGGCGCGAACGAGGCGGGATATCCGTGGGAGCAGGATTTTTCACGCATCAATCCAGCGTATTTCGATATGGCGGACATCCGCATGCAATATATCGCCGAGAGCGGTCTGGCCGCATGCGTTGTGGGCTGCTGGGGATATTTTCTGCCGCGCATGGGAGTAGCCAAAATCAAAAAACATTGGCGATATCTGATTGCACGCTGGAGCGCGTATCCCGTTGTATGGTGCCTGGCCGGAGAAGCCACGATGCCTTATTACCTCTCCAAAACCAAGGAGCAGGACGCGGAGATGCAGATGCATGGATGGACAGAGGTCGCTCGTTATGTTCGTGCCACCGATCCGCACCATCATCCAATCACGCTTCACCCTTCCCGCAGCGCCCGCGATTGCGTGGATGACGCATCGGTTCTCGACTTCGACATGCTGCAGACCGGACATGATGACCGGAAGAGCGCGCGAAATACGATCGAAACCATTGAGCGCTCACTCGCTGCCGGCCCCAGGATGCCGGTACTGGTCGGCGAAGTGTGCTACGAGGGAATCCAGGAGGCCAGCCGCCAGGAAGTACAACGATTCATGTTCTGGGCAAGTATTCTGAGCGGGACGGCTGGCCACACTTACGGCGCGAATGGCATCTGGCAGGTGAATACTCGGCTCGCGCCCTATGGTCTTTCGCCGCATGGACACTCGTGGGGCGGCCCGCCATGGGATGTGGCCTCACAGCTGCCCGGTTCGGGCCAGTTGGGTCTCGGCAAGGCGTTTCTGCTGCGCTATTCCTGGTGGAAACTGGAACCGCATCCCGATCTGATTGAGCCTCATTGGACAAAAGACGACTATTGGCAGCCGTATGCCGCCGTGATCCCCGGCGAGGTTGTGATTGCCTATTATCCGTCCGCATGGAAAGCTGCCTCTTTCAATAGCCTTGAGACAGGATCCTATCGGGCATTCTTCTTCAATCCGAGCGACGCGACTGAGCAGGAGATTGGGACATTTACACCCGATGCCGACAAAAAATGGATAGCGCCGGAATTCCCCATCTTCCGCGACTGGATTGTCGTGCTGGAGCTGAAAAAATGACGTCGCGTCCCGTCTCCGAAGGCGTCGATGCAGCAGCCTCTTTCCGTGTGGGTCTTTCTGCTGACTTCTGCGATGAACTCGGAACGCAGTTATACCCCGACCTCGGGCTTGCCTTATTCGATGGCGTTCCGGGCCTCAGCTATGAGTTTCTGCGTGAATATCGAATGGAGTATATCGCCGAGCAGCTCAACGGCTTTGACGTTCTCATATCGCTGAAGCCGCGCGTCACCATCGCGTCTCTTCGAGGGTCCACCAGGCTGTGTGCTATCGGCCGCTGTGGTGTGGGTTACGATAACGTCGATCTTGAGGCGTGTACGCAGCACGACATTGCTGTTTACATCACACCAGCAGGGGTGGTTCGACCAGTCGCGGAATCAATCGTGCTCTTCGTGCTTGCCCTCTCTCACAATCTTGCCTCAAAGGACAGGCTGGTTCGCCGGGGAGATTGGCCGCAAAGCACACGTCGCCTGGGCCGCGAGCCGCGAGGACGTGTGATCGGCACGATCGGACTGGGCAACATTGCATCCGAGGCGGTTCGACTCCTGCATGCGTTTGATGTTGCCCGCTTCGTCGCATTCGACCCGTTTGCGAGCGCGGAGCACGCCCGTCGCCTTGATGTTGAACTTCTGGGATCGCTTGAGGAACTGTTGCAGGTATCGGACTACGTGCTGGTCAACTGCCCTCTGAATAAGCAGACACGCGGCATGTTGAGCGACAAGCAGTTCGAATTGATGAAGCCGGGAGCATTCCTGATCAACACGGCTCGTGGACCGATTGTGGATGAAACCGCATTGATTCGCGCGTTGGACAGCGGCAAGATCGCCGGCGCGGCTCTCGACGTCTTCGAAAAAGAGCCGCTTGCGGCTGACTCGCCGCTGACAAAGATGGAACAAGTCATTCTCACGTCCCACTCCATCGCATGGACGGAAGAGCTGTTCCGTGACATGGGGCGGCTGGATTGCGAAGGCGCTCTCGCCGTCCGTCGCGGTGACGTTCCGGCAAATGTTGTGAACCGGGATGTGCTCTCGCGTCCGGGATTTCTGCGTAAGCTGGAACAATACAAAGCTGCTTCAGGCCCACGCGGGTCACGCCATGCCTGACTTGCGCAGACGCCTGCAATCAGGTGAGGTTGTGCTGGGCCAGATGATCCTGGAACTCTTCACTCCAGGCATCGGTCCCATGCTCGCGGCCTGTGGACTGGAGTTCGTGATCTTCGATATGGAGCACGGACGTTGCGACATTGCCCGGGTGGCAGAGATGATCGCATCCTGCCGCGGAAGCAGCATCGTTCCTCTGGTCCGCGTGCCTGACCTCAATTTTGCTCCGTTGTCGCGCGTACTGGATCTCGGCGCGCGGGGCATTATGGTGCCCAGAGTGGAATCGCGTGCGCAAGCGGAGGAGATCGTCAACCAGTTAAAGTATGCGCCACAAGGGCGCAGAGGCGTGGCAATGGGCATTGCGCACGATCTTTATCAGGCCGGCAATTCAGATTTCTTTGCGAAACAAAATGAGGAAATCTGCGTGATCGTTCTGCTCGAGACGGAAAAGGCCTTCGACCATCTCGAGGAGATCATCTCTGTGCCAGGCATCGATATCGCGTGGATGGGCCACTATGACCTGACTGTGTCGATGGGAATCCCGGCGCAATTTAGCCACCCACGATTCCTCGAAGCCATGGACGCGCTCCTCGTAGAGTGTCAAAGGTATGGTGTCGCGCCCGGATTTCTTCCGCCAAACCCAACAAATGCGATCCACTGGATCTCCAAAGGATTTCGCGCAATCAGTCTCGGCAGCGATATCGGCGTGTACATGACTGCGATCAAAAGCTTTCGCGAACAGGTAGTAAACGCGATCTCGGTGGCTGGTTCCGCAGCAAAGGATAAATAACGATGAAGTATTCGGTGCAGGCATTCAACGCAGGCACGTTCTGGGTGCCGGGTCCGGAGGTCTACTGGATGGAGAACTGGAATCAGCGCGAAGAGATGAACGTGATCATCTATCTCGTGCGCGGCGGTGACCGGAACATTCTGATTAATACCGGTCCGCCGCAGGATCTGACGATCCTGAATCAGGCCTGGCTCAACTTTATCGGCTACCCAGAAGCGCAGATTGTCAGGACAGAATCTCAGCTACCCCAAAATATTCTGCTCTCCGAGGGCATTACTCCCGACGATATTTCGACGGTAATTGTGACGCCTCTGCAGGCCTACGCGACCGCGAATATCCCGCTCTTCCGCAAAGCAACCATCTGCATATCGCGGCGGGGATGGATTGAGGACTTTCAGGCTCCCTCCTATCACCTGCACGTGCCGCGTCATCTGCGCATACCGCCCGACGTAAACAACTACCTGCAGAATGAGGGCTGGGAGAAAGTTCGCCTGCTCGCGGATGAAGATGAAATCCTGCCAGGGCTTCGTGTTTTCTGGGCGGGCGTGCATCATCGATCTTCGCTCGCAGTGTGTATTGAAACCCATGCCGGCACAGTCCTGATCACAGACTCCTTCTTCAAATATGGCAACGTTGAAGCGGGTCGCTATCTCGGCGTGATGGAGAGCATGATGGAAGCGGACGCAACGTGGGCGCGCATCCGCAAAGAAGCCGATATCTACGCCTCGATCTACGATCCCGAAGTCTTCGCACGTTACCCGAACGGAATCCTCGCTTGAGCACGTTTTCCTTTACTGGCCATGCAACTCTCGTAACCGGCGCTGGCTCGGGAATTGGCCGCGCCGTTGCCCTGCGCTTTGCGGAAGAGGGTGCCTCGGTTCTCATACTCGATCGCGATGAAGACAAAGGCCGCGTCGTAGCGGAAGAGATCACCACAGCTGGAGGCACATGCGAGTTTGTTCGCGTTGAACTCATGGACGAGCAGCAGATCGTTGCGGCACTCGCACCGATCAGGGAACGATTTAAGCGCCTCGACCATGTAGTAAACAACGCAGGCATGGTGATGGTGAAAAGTATCGATGCCTGTACGGCCGAGGATTGGGATCACGTCTTCAACGTGAACGTTCGATCTGTATTTCTCGTAGTAAAGCACGCGCTGACAGCTTTACGGGCTTCGCCATGCGCCAGCATCGTAAATGTAAGCTCGGTTTCCGGGCTGGTGGCCCAGACGGGCACCCCGGCTTATGTGGCGTCCAAGGGCGCTGTGCTGATGCTGTCGAAAGCGCTGGCGCTTGACCTCGCGCCCGACGGAATACGTGTGAACTGCGTCTGTCCGGGCATCACAGACACGCCCATGTTTCACTCGCATGTGAACAGCACCAGCGATCCCGTGCGAACGCTGCAACAGCGCTGCCGGCGGGTGCCGCTGAAACGAATGCTTTCTCCTTTCGAGATAGCCGATGCCATCCTGTATCTGTCCAGCGACCGAGCGTCCGGTATCACTGGCACGGAGCTTGTTGTGGATGGAGGCTATCTGGCGACCGCTGAAGGCCCGGTAGATTAGAAGTTGAAACACTAGTCTGCGCGCTTGCGCTGCGTGACCCGAATGACAATATCCTCCTTGAACTCCGGCAACGCAAGTTCATTTGCCATTCCGCCTTTTATCGTCAGCATGGGCGAGTATTCCCCGCTTACAGGCGAATACAATCCCACCGCATATTCTCCGGGCGGCAGCGATAGCGTGACGGAGCCGCGAATCTTTGCTCCTGCCTGCGGGTCGCTGACTTCGCGGGCGTCGGCCAGATATGCGACATAGTCTCCATTGGCAGTGAACATGCCGGATATAACCGGTTGCCGCGAAGATCCACTGATCCAATGAATCCAGGCAGTCGAGAGTTGCGCATGCCGTGTGTCGACGGATGACATGAACTCGGAGAGATGCTGCATCCATGTGCGAATCGCGGCTTGCGATGCAAGTGTGCCTGTTTCTCTGCCCACCGTGATCGAGAAGTCGATGTAGTCGTAATGGCATCCACTCAACAGCGCCGTCCACGAGCGCTTGCGGTGAATCGTCCAGCCAGTCATGTCGCGATACATGCTGGCTGCGTTGTCTTCATCGAGCACCGTCGGCTTGGGCAGATGGTATGCCTCCAGGCAAAAATCCTTCACCTGATCGAGTTTCAACTCCTTCGACATGAAATTTCCCATCTGATACGTGTGCCCGTCCAGATGCGTATTCGGCAGCGGGTGATCGTTCACGATATCGAACGAGGGGTTCTTGAACGCGGTATCCATGGGCAGATCGACATGATCCGCGTATGTGAAGGCTCCCTGCCCGGCAAGCAGATGAGGGCGGCCCGATCTGCTCATCTCGTCCCGCATGACCTTCGCCATGTAGTCCTGCCATGCATTGACCTCTGCCACGGAGGAATGACCGTTAACTCCTCCTCCGGGCTCATTGCAGATTTCGTAGTAGACGTTGTCGTAGCCGCTCGTCTCCTGGATGATCTTGCGGGCGAATGCACTCTGCCGCTTGACCAGTTCCGCGTCCTTCAATGAGGTGTAGTCCTCCCATTCCACATGGCCCACATGCTGCAAATTGTTTTCTGCGCGCAGCGGATTGAGCGCCCAGATGTTGTCGGCATATGTATTGCTGAAGACGGTGAGTTCGACGACGATACCCAACTTCGATGCCATATCGAGGAAATGGTGTAGACGATCGAAATATTCAGGGTTCCAGCGGTCGAGGTCGTACATTGGCTCGCCATCCATGGCGGATTCCGGCCCTGTGCGAACAAAGGGGGCAATATAGTCGGGCGACTCTGGCTTGCAGGGCGATGATGGATTGCGTGCACTCTGTAGCTCGCGATAGAGCAGGAACGTACGCGTCATCGTCATCTTATGACTGGCCGCATCTGCCAGATACTTCTCATAGTCAAAGGCACGATTGATCACCGAGCCATAGTGTTCTGAGGCGCTGATAAGGAGCAGAGGTTTATCGCGAAATAAGAGGTATTTAGGGTTCGAGGGGGCTATCTTCACCGCATCTTGCGCATGGACCAGGCTGCCTGCGAGCAGTCCTGCGAGAACGAGTGCGATTCGATGCGCGCCACTCATGATGCGGTCGTCCCTCCGTGCGTCAGCGATTCAATCTGGCGTACAGACTATCTGCTGCGTTCAGCGTTGCATATTGGATTGTGCACAGCGAGCAAAAATTCCCTGGCGCATGCACCAACGTTCATCGCGAATGCTCACTTGAGAAGGATTGGAATGAATGTGAGACCACCCTGATTGAAGACTCAGGCAACCCGATATTCAAAGCATGGCACCGTCGGGTTATACCGGATTTCAGGAAGAATGTAGTGCGGATGTCCTTGCCCTCTGTCGCTTAAGTGATGCAATAGTGCTATTGGCGTAATGGCGGTGCAAATTCCTGTCCTTAGAAGAGCTCATTGCTGCGATGTTGGAGTACGAAAACCGGATCCCCAGACCATAGCCGCGCGCGATGACGGTGGCCAAAGATCCTCTTCCGAGATACAGTGGCTCGAGTCGGAAAGCTTGATTGCGGATTGTCTGTATCAAAGTACCGCTGGTATGCCGCGATCCAGTCGCCAGCTATATCTTTTTGTGCGGTTGCCAACTGGACCTTCCCTTCGCAGACTAGTTCGTGAAGGCGGTCTTCCAACTGGTCTTTTGCTTTAGCGTTCCATGGCGTAGAGGAGCGTGGCTGAGGCCATAGATTCTGAATGTTGTTCGTTCCTCCCAACGCGGGCGTGACCAGATAATCCAAATCGTAAGCGTGGCGTGAGGAGTCGGGCAGACCATATTCTCTAAATACGGCCGTTTCCAGGGAGGGACTTGCTGGCGGATCGTTGTCCAGGTTTTGGGTACGGCATAATTCGTCGATTCGGATCGCGCGAGTGTTTCCCGGAGTCAATTCTCTTCGCGGAAGAGCGGAAATCTGATATCTGATTCCTTTGCTGCTCCGACCTTTCGAAGCATTATTTTTTAGCGCCCAGACACCACCCGCGACGAGCAACAGGGCGATGCAAGCACATGCTAATTGTCGAGATATCGTAGCTGCCAAAACTTTCTCTTTTAGAGCATCTGTTCGAATGGCGGTCTCGGCCATCCGGGCTCTTAGTTGAAAGTGAGAATCGATAGGGAGCTGTTCCAACGAGTTGAGCCTATCTTCGTGGATGTTTGCAGCCTCGGCCAGTGTGTTTTCAATCTCATTTCTGCGGTTGCAGCATGGCGGGCATTGAGCCAAGTGTTCGCGTGCCCTGGCCTCACGGCGCGAAGACAATTCCCGGTCGATGAAGAGCAGAAGTTCTTCATCGGAAAGGTGCGCATGCTTATTTCGCATGTTCATTCAGTCCCCGATGCGCGCATCATACGCGCCAGTGCCCGGGTCAATGAAGTAGAAACCGTGCTCAACGATACTCCGAGCACGCGCGCAATCTTTCTGTATTTCAGGCCCTCTGCGCGTAAATATAAGCAACGCTGCTCCTGTTCGGGAAGCGCATCAAGGACCGCGCGCAGCCGTTGGTGCATCTGACTAAACGCTAACCGACCCTCTGGATCGGGAGCGGGATCGGCTTGCCGAGCCAATATTCCCGCATGGTCAAGCCTACTTTCGACAACTCGATTTGAGCTCCGCCGTTTCAATGCGAGGTTGTGAGCGACGCGGAAGAGCCAGCCGTTGAGGTTCGAGCGCGGCCGATCGAGCACCAGGTGTCGAAACAGCGAGAGGAAGGTCTCCTGCACTACATCTTCGGCATCGTGAAATGACACTCCAAAAGTGAGCACATAATTCAATACGCGCTCCTGGAGGTGATCGAAAAGATGAATGACCACGGTTTCAATTTCCGACCGATTAGCCGGTGCTGAGGCAGGCGCGCTTGCAGATAACTCCTGCTCGATTGCCGAATCTTGAGATGGTAGGGTCATCGCTTCTCAAAATCTCCAGAGATGCCGTCGGACACCCCGCCTGTTCAACTCAATTTTTTCACAACATTTCCGACATTAATTTATTTCGACAGAATATCCGAACAAAATGACACTCCGAAGAATATCTATGCATGCGGCCAATTCTCGTCTTGGTGCTGTACCTATTCTCCTATGCATCGCTTTCTTTTGGCCAGGTAAACACAGGCGAATTACGCCTGACGGTGACGGACCCTTCAGGTTTGGGCCTTAGAGCTTCGATTGAAGTCTTGAGTGAGGGAAACGAATACAAGAATGTACTCGAAACCGACGATAACGGGAGAATTGCCCTCCACATACTCCCGTATGGAATCTATCGGGTTACCGTGGACAAGCAGGGATTTTTGACAGCCTCAAGGACACTGGAGGTGAGATCGGCAATTCCGGTCGAATCGACATTCAAGCTCGAGGTTGCTCCTGTACGTACGGTTGTGAAGGTGGATGATGCGGCGACACTCATCGATCCAGCCCAGCCTTCTTCCGTAATGCGAGTCGGCTCCGCTCAGATTGAGGACAGAGTACAGTCTCTGCCTGGCCGGTCCGTTCAGGACCTGGTGAATACGCAGCCCGGCTGGCTCTATGAAGGCAATGCCGTGCTCCACCCCAGAGGTTCGGAATACCAGACTCAATTTGTGATCGACGGAATCCCCCTGACGGATAACCGTTCGCCAAGCTTCGGCCCTGAGATCGAAGCCGCCGACCTGGATTCCATGAGCATCTACACTGCTGGATTTCCCGCCGAGTACGGCAGAAAGATGGGAGGGGTGGTCGAGCTCAATACCAACAGCAACACCCATCCCGGCTTGCACGGCAAGCTCGTCTTCGCGGGCGGCAGCTACGACACAGCTCAGGGCTACGCCCAGATGCAAGACACATGGGGGAAGAACACTCTGGGAGCAACCGCTTCCGGCAGCATGACCAGCCATTATCTCAACCCGGTCGTGCCGGAAAACTACACGAACGATGGAACAACCGGAGACTTTTCAGTCAGGTATGAGAAGGACCTGACAGATCGCGACCGTTTGATTCTTAGCGTTCGCCATGAGCTCTCGCGGTTCGAAATTCCCAATGAGCTGGAACAGCAGGAGGCGGGACAACTGCAGAACGGCGACAACTTTGAAACGATGGGCACTGTCAGTTATCAGCACATTTTTTCGCCGGACAGCCTTGGCACGCTTGCCGGAATGGTCCGTGACAATGCCAACAATCTCTACTCGAATGACAATTCGACGCCCATTATCGCCTTTCAGCACAACTACTTCCGCGAAGGGTACTTCAAAGGAACTTTCTCTTACCACCACGGCAACCAGGAGTTCAAGGCTGGCGTGGAATCCGATACGGCCTTCCTGCATGAAGACTTCAGCTACGTCATCACCGACCCGGACCAATTCGATGACGACACGCCCAAGAGCCTCACCTTCCAGGACAGCCGGCCAGACCTTGAGCAGTCTGCATTTGTTGAAGATCTCATTCGACTAGGGAAATGGACGGTCAGCGCAGGTCTGCGGTGGGACCATTATCAGCTTCTTCTGAACGAGAATGCCTTTAGCCCGCGGGTTTCGATTGGCCGATATTTGCCCTCTCTCAATATGGTCTTGCACGCCTCCTACGATCGCGTCTTCCAGACGCCTTCGTTCGAGAACATTCTTATCTCGAGCTCAACCCAGATCGATGCGTTGAGTGACGAGTTTCTTCGCCTGCCCGTAAAGCCATCCAATGGAAACTACTACGAAGGCGGGTTGAGCAAGGGCTTTTCCGACCGACTGCGGATCGACGCGAATGTTTATCGCCGGGCCGCGAGAAACTTTGCCGACGACGATCAACTCTTAAATACAGGTGTAAGTTACCCGATTGCCTTCGATAAGGCCGTCATATATGGTGCCGAAGGCAAACTGAGTCTCGTTCGTCTGGGCAAGCTTAACGAGTATGTGAGCTATTCCTATATGGTTGGCAACGTGTGGTATCCAGTCACAGGAGGTCTTTTCCTGGGAGATGACGTTGATAACGCACTTTCCCAGCTTTCAGGACATTTTCCGAATTCGCAGGATCAACGCAACACGCTACGAACGCGCTTCCAATATCAAGTGGCGAAACGTTGGTGGGTTGCCAGCGGGGCCTCTTATGGGTCGGGTTTACCTTTTGAATATGAGGGTGATGAAGCTGACGCCTTGGCTCAATATGGCCCGGCAGTGATCAGCCGCATCAACTTCGACCGTGGACGCATCCGACCGTCCCTTGCCATCAGTGCTTCATTAGGAGTCGACATATACAAGAGTGATCGCATGAATATGCACTTCCAGGCAGACGGGGACAATCTGAATGGCCGATTAAATGTTATCGATTTTGGGGGACTCTTTTCGGGGAATGCGATCGGACCTGATCGAAGCTTCGGTCTGCGTTTAACCACGAATTTTTGAGTCGACAATATTCCTATTAGTGCCAGGATGCGACAAGATTTGCGCACGTTCGATGATTTTAAGCGTTAAAAGCACAATGAACATGCAGCCGCGAAGCGATCTGCAGCCCCAACCATGATTTGCCTTTTACAAATTTGATACGCTTTTCCGTGAGCCAGGAACACCGGTGATCAGGAAACAAACACTCATGGAAACCTTCGCGCCGGTGCACACCATTCGTCACCTGCCTTGCCTGAGAAAGATATCGTCGAGCAGCTTGGTTTGCCTGCTCTTGCTTATGCCGCTCTTTGCTTCAGGCGGCCCCGGCCAAAGCGGCTCGATGCTCGGGTCGACGCCTTTGGACGCACCCGCAGACTGGCCGATGGCCGGCCATGACCCGGGAGGCGAGAGATATTCGACTCTGACGCAGATCACGCCGAAAAACGTTCGCGACTTGAAGATCGCCTGGGTTTATCACATGAGACCCGCCGCGAAGCTAGATGCGAGTCACGCTGACGCCAACCATTCCTACAGCGGAGCAGGCTTTCATCAATCTGAAGATCAACCACTGGTGATCGGCCAAACTATGTATGTGGTCACCCCCTACAGTCGTGTGGTTGCTCTGGATTCATCCACTGGCCAGGAGAAGTGGGTCTTTGAAATTCCGGATGGCGATAACGCTTCGTTGCGTGGTGCTGCGTACTGGCCCGGAGATGGTGGGTCTGGGGCGGCGATCATCTTCGGGACGCGTCGTGGAAGAATGTATTCAATCAGCGCGGCAACCGGTCATCTCAACACCGGCTTCGGCGTCAACGGAATGGTTGACCTGAAGACGCCAGAGGTGATGAGGACTGGCATGGACAGGAGTTATATCCTGCCGTCCCCGCCTACCATCTATAAGAACCTGATCATCACAGGCGCAGGCCCCGGTGAAGGACCGGGTGGCAAGGATGGAGGCTTAGGGCCAGCGGGCGACACGCGTGCCTGGGATGCAAAGACTGGCAAACTTGTCTGGACCTTCCATTCCGTGCCTCTTCCCGGAGAGAAAGGACATGAGACCTGGGCCGGAGACAGCTGGAAGAACCGTTCGGGCGTAAATGTCTGGGGTTACATGACCGTCGACGTGGCGCGCGGTATTCTCTACATGCCTTTCGGAGCTCCAAACAATGATCGCGTCGGAGTGGATCGCCACGGCGATAATTTATTTGGCTCCTCTCTCGTGGCCGTCAATGCGGACACCGGCAAGTTACTGTGGTATTTCCAGGTCGTGCACCACGACATCTGGGACATGGACACGGAATCGCCTCCCACCCTGTTCAATGTTAGGCGTGACAGCGAAATCATTCCGGCTGTCGCTACGGTCAACAAGAATGGATTGATGTTCATCCTCAATCGCGTCACGGGCAAACCAATCTACGATGTCATAGAGCGTCCTGTTCCCAAGAGCAACGTGCCCGGTGAGCAGACCTCGCCTACCCAGCCTGTTCCGGTTCTGCCGGAACCGCTCTCTCAGGTCACGCTCAGCCGGTCGAATCTCTACAAAGACACGCCAGACCATGAAGCGTGGTGCAAGAAATACGTCGACGACAACAATATGCTCCTGGGGGAGGTTGAATATACCCCACCTCAACTCAACCGTTACACCGTCCCCATGCCCGGCACCCAGGGAGGCGTCAATTACTACGGCGGAGCGTTCGATCCGACGCCCGGTCTTTTCATCGTGAACGTCAACAATCTCGCGCAGCCGATGCGAATTATTCGCAATCCGGACGGAAGTTATGTCAATTCAGGCCCTCTCGCAGGTTTGCAACGCTTCTGGGATCCTGCCAATCACCTGCCCTGTACACCGACTCCGTGGGGACAATTGGTCGCAGTGAACGTCAACACTGGGAAGATTGCCTGGAGGTCCACGCTCGGAGTGACCGACAGCTTGCCCAAAGGTAAGCAGGATACAGGGCGGCCCGGTCTGGGCGGAGCCATCGTTACGGCGAGCGGACTGATCTTTATTGGCGCCACTGACGACGCTCGCTTCCGTGCTTTCGATGAAACAACCGGCAAGGAAATCTGGACAGTAAAGCTTCCGGCTGCGGCTGAGTCCACACCGATCACCTACGCAGATGCACACGGGACGCAATACGTGGCCGTTGTTGCAACTGGAGGCGGTCTGATTGGTGCCCCGCTCCTCAGCGATGTAGTGATTGCCTATTCACTATCAGGATCAAATGCCGTCTCCTCTGTTTTGGAGAGCCATGTACCGATGCAGTCAGAGCCGGCTATCTCCGCAGTTTCAGACAAGCCTTATATTTCCGTGGGACCGAATTCCAAGCAGGCATCTCTCTTTCCTCCCGGTCCGGGACGAGAGGTCATGCTCAGGGTATGCTCCGAGTGCCACTCGGCGAGTTGGTCGGCCACCCGACGCATGGACGCGAAGGAGTGGAATGATCTTGTTCAGACGATGGCTGGTCGTGGAGCAGTTGCTAGCGACGAGGAGTTCGATGAAATCTCCGCTTATCTGGCACGATCTTTTCCCAAATCGGGAGCTTCGGGAGCACACGCGCCGCGCTGACAACCGATGCCGATTATGAGTCGCTAAGCCAGCGCCAGATTGAGGTTGTTGATTGCCTCGTCGATTTCCTGCGTGTTCTTGAATCCAACGGTAACGCAATCCACCCCGGCGTTCTGGAACGCAAACCGCATTGCAGCCTGACGGTCTTCGTGACGAGTAAATGTGCCGTTGCCGATCAGCTTCATGCTGATGACGCCCATGCCTTGTTTGTGCACCTGCTTTACGTGCTCGACGACTTCGCCCACATTATCCGGATTGTTGGTGTCCTGGTAACTGGGTCCGTCCATGCTGGCGCCGCTGTGGTTCATGCGAATCATTGCAATTTCGAGCCACTGGTTGCCGGGAACCTGGCGCAGCGCAGGCAGGCCGTGAACCGACGCACCACGTGCGCGGATGGTCTTCTTTGACTGTGCTTCGAGAATGCCATCTTGCCAGCGGGTTGTTTCGGAAGTCCAGTCGGCTGTGTGCTGCCAATGGAGCAGCATAATGTCAAAGTATTCAGTCTGCGAAGTACGGCGCATATCGTCAAAGCGCTCCTGCGGATCGACGCCTTGATTAGTGGTCACTTTGGTCATGAGCTGATAGCTATCACGCGGGAAGCCCTTGAGCGCTTCACCAAGCATCGCGGGAGTGGCGTAAGTCTCAGCCGTTTCAAAAAAGCGGATTCCGTGGTCGTACGCGTAATGCACGAGCCGCGTGAACTCCTGCTGCCCAAGAGCGGCCTGTACCTGGCCGGCGTTGCTGCCGGTGCCGAAAGCGAGGCGTGTAACCTGCATGCCTGATTTGCCCAGCGTGACAACGTCCGTAGCTGTACGGCGTGTGGCGTTTAGAGAAAGCGTGCCGAAGCTGGCCAAGGTTCCAGCGGCAATTGAAGTTTTGAGGAAGTCGCGACGTGTGAATGGGCTCATTAAAACCTCCGCGCCTGGTCCGCGCAGCCAGCGATTTGCGGCAATGGTATCACGACTCTGGATGCTTTCGGTTGGTCGGTGGATTGACAGGCCAAATCTGAATCTAGTATCTATGGTGCGCTTTTTAAGACGTTCCGTTAACCATTCAAACCAGTAGACTTTAATGAGAGCCCTGTCTTGACTATCCGACCAGGTTGTCCCCGATCTTCAGTTCCACCGCGACGGACCACTGCCGCGCTGTATGTAAAGAACAATCGAGAGAGAAGATACCGCGAAGTGATTCCGCTCAGCCACATGCCGCTGGCTCTCGTTTTTTTGCTTGCGTTCACTTCTCCGCTAACGCAACCTGCCAAGAGCCAGGCCACCAGCGTCGCCAACGCACAGGCGCCGCATCCGTGGGATCAGAATCCTGACGGAATGCACATTTACATATGGGCCGGGCTCAAATCCCACCAGCCCGGACAGCACGACTATCCTCAGTTCCTCGCTGACTGGAGCAAACTTCTTACCGAACATGGCGCTGTTGTCGACGGGGCATTACACGCACCTCGCGCCGCGGATCTGGAGCACGCCGACGTCGTAATTATCTACAAGGGAGATGCAGGTTATCTCAGCGATGAAGAGAAGGCCGCGCTCGAAGCATATATCAAGCGCGGAGGCGGACTCGTCAGTATTCACGATTCATTGTGCGGTCCTGACCCTGCATATTTCGCCACACTTGTCGGAGGGGCAAAGAAACACGGTGAGGTCAACTACACCCTGGGAGCGCCCATTCCTTACACGGTGGTCGACACTGCCAATCCCATCATGAAGAGCATGTCGAACATCACCATCTTCGACGAAGCCTTCTATAACATGACCTGGGCGCAGAATCCCAGCCTGCATGTGTTGGCTACCGCAGTCATACCGGGCACGCCAAGCGCGGGCGCGCACAAAGGCGAAGTTGTGCCGCAGATCTGGACCTATGAACACACTTTGCCGGGTGGCGAGCCGGCCAGAGCGTTTGTCTGGATGCAGGGGCATGAGTACGCGAACTTCAGCAATTATCAAATTCAGCAAATGTTGTTGCGTGGCATCGCATGGGCTGGGAAAAAGCCCGTCGACACGCTGGTCGATTATGTGCCGCCGCAGCCATCGCGTACGCAGCCACATGCAGTAAAATAGCCAGATTCAGCCGAGTTACTTAGCCGTCCACCCGCCGTCGATGAGGATGTCGGTCCCCGTAATAAATCCCGCCGCGTCCGAACACAGATAGCAGGCCAGCGCGCCAATCTCCTCGATTTTGCCCCATCGCCCAACCGGCAGGCTTGAGAGAAACAAAGCATTGGCTTCCGGATTGTTCATCACCGCCGCATTCATGTCCGTTCCGAAAGGCCCCGGACTGATGCCGTTGACGGTGATTCCTTCGACGGCGAACTCCAGCGCTAGCGCGCGTGTCAAACCGAGGAGGGCTGCTTTTGCCGACGAATACGCAGTGCGCCCTGGCAGCGACACATGACTCATGATCGAAGTCATGTTCAGAACGCGGCCGTAACCGGAACCCTTCATGCCCGGCACAAACGCCCGGCACATCAGAAACGTTGAGATCAGGCTCGAGTCCAGAACGCTGCGAAATTCCTCCAATGAAAAATCCACCAGATTCTTGCGGATATTCGTTCCCGCATTGTTGATCAGAATCTGTGCAGCTCCGAAGCGCTGATTTACAGCCTCCACCAGGCTGGCGACCTGTTTCTCCTGCGTCACGTCGGCGGTAAAGACGGCAGCTGTTCCGCCTGTTTCCGCGATGGCGTCGCGCACCAGTTCCAGACGCTTGCTATCGCGCGCCACCAGCGCGATGTTCGCGCCTGCTTCGGCCAGGGCCTTCGCCATCGCCTCACCCAGACCACGGCTTCCACCCGTAATGACCGCTGTACGGCCTTTCAGATTGATGATCATCGTTGCATCTCCTGTTTATGAGCTGTTGCTCCATCCAAACCAAGCTCCCATTGCCGCCGTGCCGATTCTGGATTGAGGTAAAACCAGCAGACAGCCGACACCGTCGCTGCCGCCGCCATCGTGTAGATGAGAATGTTCCAGTCGCCGCCAGTCCGCTGCAGAATTACCCCACCGACGACCGGCGCTACAAAGCCCGCGAGATTGCCCAGCATATTCATCGACGCCGCCACCGTCGCAGTATAGGGGCCACCGATTTCCACGCACGCGTCCCATGAAATCGGCATGGTCAGATCGCTGCAAAAGCTGGCCAGTCCCATGACCAGCATGGCAAGAACAACCGATCGGATATGCATAAAGCTAAACAGCAGGATGGCCGTTCCGAAAAATCCGCAAATGGCGATAGCCCGTCGCGGCAACCGGACGGGCGCAAGTCCCGTGGCCAGTGAGCCGAAGCCGCCGAACAAGAGAGGCAGCACAGCTAGCGTGGCAGCGCGCGCCGGCGTCTGCCCGCGCCCCTCGCGCAGATAGGTGGGCAGCCATGTGATGTAGAAGTACCATACATACGAAAAGCAAAAATACTGCAAGACTAACAGCGACACCTGGCGTGTCAGCAGCAGAGACATCCAGTGTTGTTGACCTGCCTCATGCGTGGTTAAAACGCGCGACGCCTCCAGCATTTTCAGTTCAGCTGCGTTTACAGCGCGATGTTGTGCCGGATCATCCCTGAACCAGAACAGAAATACGCAGCACCACACGAGCCCCAGCGCAGCAAAGCTCACGAAGGCCCATCTCCAGCCGAACCACTTGATGCAAAGCAAGGCCAGCGGCGGGGTCGCCGCGCCGCCCCATCGCGTGAAGGCCCACATCAACGACTGCGCCCTCACGCGTTCCCGTGCCGGCAGCCATGTACTGAGCATCCTCGTCAGATTGGGAAAGCATCCCGCCTCACCGGCTCCAAACAAGAACCGAATCACCCATAATGACGCAACATTCCAGGCTGCTCCCGTCAGAGCAGTAAAAGCAGACCATGCAAGAACGATCTGCGCCAGCACTCGCCTGACTCCCAGACGATCGCCGAGCAGCCCCATAGGAATTTCGAACAACGCATAGGACAGTCCGAAGGCTCCAAAAATGAGGCCCATCTGTTGCTTCGAAATATGCAGATCGCGCGAAATGGGTCCGGCCGCCTGGGAGATCGCGACCCGTTGCACATAGGAGAGCACGGCAAGACCAATGGCCAATACAACCACGCTGTACCGGGTGCGGCTGGCCTTCACTGAGCCAGGCTCCAGGCATACAGGCTGTCACCTGCTCCGAACAAAATGTATTGCTTGCCATCCAGCATGTATGTAATTACGCCACCCGATTCGTTGGCGCTGATTTCGTGATGCCAAAGCACCTCGCCTTTGTTGGCGCTGTAGATGATCACATTCTTCTGGTCGTCACCCGTAATAAGCAGATTGCTCGCGGTCGTCAAGATGCTCGGACCAACTGTGGTCGGGGCATTATTCAGGTTCGGATACGCATGCTTCCACACGGCACTGCCTGTGAGCGGATCGATCGCCTGCAGCACTCGTTGCGAATAGCCGATGCTCGTACCTGTGCCCCCATAGCCAGAGGGTTCTTCGCTGTCATCGGTGAGGTAATAGATAGCCTTTCCTTCGACCGAATTGACATAGGCCAAACCAGTTTGCGGATTGTACGCAGGGGCCGGCCAGTTTGACGCATTTACGATGTTTATGGAACCACCGACCGTAGGGTCCTTGTCCGGAATCGGGATAGGTTCACCCTGCGGGGAGAGGCCCGAGAAATAATCCAGAGGCACATACGGCTTGACCACCAGATATTTGCCTGTAACTCGATCAAGCGTTATAAAGAAGCCGTTGCGGGCTGCCTGTGCGACCAACTTGCGCGGCTTCCCGTCTACTATCCGATCGAACAAAATTGGAGCCGTCGTATTGTCGAAATCGTGCGTGTCGTGCGGCGAAACCTGGAAATACCATTTCAATTTCCCTGTGTCCAAATCGAGCGCGACAATCGCTTCCGTCCATAGATTGGCCCCCGGACGTCCCTGGCCAGCAAACACAGGATTGGTATTCCCGGTGGGCCAATAGAGCAGATTAAGTTCAGGATCATACGTGCCCGGCATCCACGTCATGCCGCCGCCATGATCCGATGTCGCCTCGTTTGGCCATGTCTTCAGCGCTGGATCGCCACTGCGCGGCGTCGACCACCAGGTCCATTGCAGATTGCCCGTTTCCGGATCGAAGGAATCGAGGAAGCCAGGCATGTCCATCGCATCCCCGCCCACCCCGACAATAACGTGATTCTTCACGACGAGAGGCGCCGACGTAGAGAAATACTGCTTGCGCGCGTCGGCATAGTTCTTCTTCCACAGCTCGTGTCCGGTATTCGCATTCAGCGCAATCAGCCAGTTATCCGGCGTTAGGAAATAGACTGTCGACTTCCATATCCCTACTCCGCGCTGCCCTATGAGATGCCCGCCGTGATCGACCCAGCCATAGTGCCACAGCGGGTTTCCTGTCCGCGCATCGAGCGCCCACACGTGATCCGGAATCGTGATGTAGATCACGCCATCAACCAGAAGCGGCGTGCACTTGATCACAGGAAGGGGCGCACCCCGCTGCGCCCCAACTCCCGTAATCTTGAAAACCCATTGCCGGGCAAGCTGGTTCACATTGCCGGGCGCGATCTGGGTGAGCGTGCTGTAGCGTCGACCACTGTAATCGCCGTTGAAGGTAGTCCAGTTGGTGATTGGCGCTTTGCCGATCGCGTTCGGATCGATTGAAACATGGGGGACGACGAGCCCCGCACCCGCCAGGGCCGCAGTTGCGATTGCCGCGCAAACTCCGCTGGCTAATCTCATTTCAGCGTCGCCAGGTAAGCGGTCACGTTGTGCATGTCATCGTTCGTCAGCGTCATGATCATCTCCTGATGCGCTGCAAGCGGATCCTTCATTTCTACTTCCATTCCTGGCTCCCGGTCGATCACGTGCGTCTGGCCCGCGCGGTCCACCAGCGTGATGCGGAAATC
Organism: Terriglobales bacterium; assembly: GCA_963738095.1. Taxonomy (GTDB): domain Bacteria; phylum Acidobacteriota; class Terriglobia; order Terriglobales; family Acidobacteriaceae; genus Alloacidobacterium. The sequence continues at coordinate 11,167 of CAVTVL010000012.1, read as the reverse complement.
GCTCACCTGCGTGACACGCCCCGCTATCTGAGTGCCATCCGTCATCTTCACGGTAGCGGTAGTCGCGGGCGCACTGTCCCCAGGACGCATCGGCCAGATCCAGCCACGCTGCAGCTGTTCGGCAGAACGGAACTTACTGCCGATATGCGCGAACGTTGCCGCCGAATGGCAGGACATGCAGTGAGCCGCCATATAGGCCTGCCCCTTCGCCGCATTTCCCACCAGGATGTTCAGCACATGATACGTCCCGCGATTCGCGACCTCCTCAACCTGCAAATGCAGAAACTCAGAAATATCCTTCAGCTGATTGCGCGACAACGCAGCAAACGCCGGCATCCCGTTCTCCGGGCGTCCCTTCTTCAGGAACGGGGTCAGTCGTTCCCCATGATCGTCGTAGAGCACCTCGTCTGAGGTGATCAGGCTGGGGCCCGTTGCGCCACGTGCCTGTGGCCCGTGGCAGAAGGCACAGTTTTTCTGGTATAGCGGTGTCCCGCGCGCGGCGGCTGCCTTATCCGGCTCCGGACCAAGGCCCAGAAAAGCGCGCGTGGCAGCGGCCCGTTGTTCGGGTGTCATGTCCTTGTTCGGCGTCTGCTGCGGCGCGGCATTCTGCCCGCCGCCCGGCTCTTCCTGGCCCATCACAATAAGCGCAAAAGCGAAGACCGCAGCGAGCATTACCGGGACACCCCGATGAAGCATTCCTCATTCCCTTCTCGATCGGTCTATAAACGGATCAGATGTCAGAGGCACCGCCTACTTGTCATACTGTCGCATGATTGCCGACGATTGTTCTGGCAACAGAAAAACTTAGCCGCTGCCGTTCCGTCTGTTCGACCGTCATGCGCAGTATACAAATCGCCTCGGTCCATCGGGACAAGCAGGCGAATTCCAACGATCCATCTCCGTCATCGCTCTGTCGCCCGGCTCAATTCCGAGAGCGCGCGGGAACGCTGCTTGTCGACGTTTTAACACCTCGGTGAGGTTCTCGCCGGCATGAGACTTCCAGAATAGAGCGGGCACAAGCGGCAACTCATAAACCGCTTGCTCTAACCCCGTACCTGGATCGTGTATGTGTAGTTTGTTGCGGGACAAGGTTGTCCAAGAGGGATGGTTTGGATCACAGCCGATGGGTCCGGGATATACGGATTGGGAGATTGTTGTCCCTGCTCAAATCTGTCGAATGCATCGTCTGTGATCTTGTATTGAGATTTCCCATCGCCATGTTGACGTATGACGTTTGCGATGCAGTTCTTGAAGGCGAGCATTGCAGAGCCTGTTGCAGGAGAATCCCAAGAGTAGCTGTCGACTAGTGCTGGTGGTACGCACACATTCACGTCAGTCGCCGTCGGCACAGCGGAGATGAAGCCTCCGTTGCCAATTGGATCTTCGGCAGGAGCAGTGGTCGGGTTCTCAGTTGCCGGTACCGTGGCTGGCGCAGTGTCTACAACTTGTGGCGCATTCGAGGATTGCCTTGGCGTTGAAGCTTCATTCGGTAAATCAGACGCAAATGGCGATGCGGACGGCGAAGCATCCGGTTGCGTAGAAGGAGGCACGTTCCCGGGAGTCGTACCCGGCGCAGATCCTGAGGATTTGCTGTTTAAGTATCCGATGACAGCCAAGGCAATGAATCCGATCAAAATCAGCTTTCCGATGCCGGCAATCAATCCACCTCCGCCGCTGGCCCTCCCCGCTTCACGATTGGGACCAATGGTTGCCGAAGATGGGGAATCGTTCTTTGGGTAAAAAGGAGCACTAGGAGGAGGAATAGGATCCCGTCGCGGGGCTGGCGCGGCCAGTTTTACTCTTTCTGCACGTGCGGCCTGGAGATTCCTCAAGGCCTGGTTGTCTTCGCTGCCGTACCTAAATGCATCTTTGCCGTATGGATTACCGGGCTTCATGGATGCGTATATTGTCACGGAAACCATTGAGGAGGCAATGAATGTTTTTGATGGATTGCTTCTACGCTGGGATCCCAGTCCCGGGATGTTGACCCCTAAATAGTCGAGTCTATGCTGCCCGCCTTTGTTACTCTTGCTGCATTCGACTTACCTTGTGATCCAGGAGCACGAACCATGTGGCGTCTGACACGCGAGATGGTGAGGCCTTACCGGGGCTCGTTGCTGGTCGTCCTGCTGGCGATGCTGGTTGAAACGGCGATGAGCCTTGCTGCTCCCTGGCCGCTCAAAATCATTATTGATAACGTTGTCGGGCATCACCGGCTCGCGCCATGGCTTGATCACCTCTTCCGGCCAATGCTTGAGGGAGGAAAGGAGTTGCATGTTGCGGCACTCGCGGCTCTGGCCGCGTTGTTGATCGCAATTCTTGGAGCTGTCGCAAGCTATGTCGACAACTACTACACCGAAAGCGTAGGTCAATGGGTGGCGCACGACCTGCGCATGCGTACTTACCACCATTTGCAGCGTCTCTCCCTGGGTTACTACAACACGCATCAGACCGGGGCTCTCCTGAGCACGATCACAACAGACATCCAGACGATTCAAGGGTTCGCTTCTTCTTCCAGCCTCGACATTCTGGTCGACCTGCTCACAATCATCAGCATGCTGGGGCTGATGTTCTGGCTCAATTGGGATTTCACGCTGATTGCGCTGGGGGTCACGCCTTTCCTGCTGCTTTTCGTTTCACGATTCAAGAAAGCAGTGAAGAAGGCGACGCACGAAGTCCGCAGGGAACAGAGTGAGATTGTCGCCGTGGTGCAGCAGGGCCTGGAGTCCATGCAAGTCATTCAGGCCTTTGGTAGGCAGGAACTGCAGCAGGAGCAACTGGGCGAAGTAAGTCACGCGACTGTTGATGCAGCGCTGCGGGCAAGAAGGATAAAGTCTTTGCTATCTCCGGTGGTTACGGTAACTGTAGCTGCCTGCACAGCTGTTGTGTTGTGGCGCGGTGCGTGGCTTATTGTGCATGGCGTAATGACGGTCGGTGCGCTCACCGTTTTCCTGGCCTATCTGAGCAGGTTTTTCAAGCCGGTCAAGGATCTTGCCACCATGACAAACCAGATCGCGCAGGCGGCAGTTGGAGTTGAAAGAGTGCGCGCCATTCTGGATACAGACACCATCATCGAGGAAAAGCCGGATGCGATCGAGCCGGGACCTCTGGGGGAGCTGTCGAATTCCAGCATGTAGCTTTCGGATACGATCCGGAAGTTCCGGTGCTGCGTGATGTGACTTTCGCAATTCAGCCGGGACAGTTCATTGGCGTTGTCGGTCCAACGGGCGCCGGAAAATCTACGATTGTCAGTCTGATTCCGCGCTTCTACGATCCGCTCTCCGGCGTTGTGCGAATTGATGGCAAAGACGTCCGCGATTTGAAACTCAAAGACCTGCGCGACCAGATAGGCTACGTTTTGCAGGACACGGTGCTCTTTCGCGGAACGATAGGTGAAAATATTGCCTTCGGCCACCCTGAGCCACCCGCGAGGATATTGTCGCGGCGGCCAAGCTGGCTAATGCCGATGAGTTCATAGAGAAAATGCCACGTGGCTACAGTACGATGGTAGGCGAGCGCGGCGCCACCTTGTCGGGCGGCCAGCGGCAGCGAATCGGGATTGCTCGCGTCATGATTCGCAATAGCCCCATTCTGCTGCTAGATGAGCCTACGGCAGCTCTCGACACCGAATCGAGAACATCTGGTGATCGATGCTCTTGAACGACTGATGAAGGGAAGAACCGTCATTACGATTGCGCACAGATTGAGCACCATTCGCGATGCGGACCGGATTATCGTCATCAGCGGCGGAACTGTGGCTGAGGCTGGTACACACGATGAGTTGCTTGCCCTCGGTGGTATTTATTCCGGACTCTATCATGCGCAGTTCAGTGACGAGCCAGTGAAAGCTTTTAAGAGCGAAGTGTTTGTACAACCTGACGTGCACACCGGTTTAAAGGCTGTACCTTCGGAGGAAGGAGAATAGATGTCCCGTTCACTGGTTGTACTCCCTGATGATTCGGCTCGTCCGCTGCTGGATGCCATCCATCAGGCTTCAAAATCGCTACGGATCAAGATGTTTGTTTTCTCCGACCCGGTTCTCATTCAGACTGTGATCGCGGCACACAATCGCGGCGTTAATGTGCGCATCATGCTCAACCCTGCAAGACGCAGCGGAGAGAAGGAAAACGACGTCACCCACCAGGTCCTGACCGATGCGGGGATCGCTGTGCTCGATAGCAATCCCGTTTTCGACGTTACCCATGAAAAATCCATGGTGATCGACGATGAGTCCGCGTTTATTCAGTCGCTGAACTGGCAGACCAAGAACTTTACCAAAACGCGTGATTATGCGGTCGTAACCCGGCATAAGCATGAAGTTGACGAGGTGATTGAATGCTTCGACGCAGACTGGAGCCGCCAGGAATTTAAGCCGGACGATCAGTCACACCTCATCTGGTGCATCGGTAATGGACGGCAGAGAATCGCACAATTCATCGATGAGGCGAGGCATTCGCTGTGGGTGCAGAATGAGCGATATCAAGACCCAGTGATTATTGAGCATCTGGTCAGGGCGAGCCGACGTGGGGTAAAAGTCAGGGTGATGATGCGGCCTCCGCACGCATTAAAAAAGGAAAAGCTGGTCGAGGGCATTGGAGGCGTGCGCATTCTTGATGATGTTGGCATCAAGGTGCATAAGCTGAAGGATTTGAAGCTTCATGCAAAACTGCTCTTCGCTGACGGCGTGCGGACGATTATCGGGTCCATCAACCTGGCGCCGGGCAGTTTCGACAGCCGTCGCGAACTTGCCATCGAAGTACGCGATGACAGCATTACCAGCCGCATCCACGAAGTCGTGCACCAGGATTGGGAGAACTCAAAACCGATTGACCTGACGGACGAGGGTCTCCTGGCGGATCTGGAAGATATCGATGAAAACGTGGCCGAGGATCTGGCACTGGGAAGCCGCAAAAAGAAGAATCACTGAGGGCTGACGGGGATAAGTGTGCGCTTTGCTTAGACTAGCGCGGAATCATCCCTGTGAACCAATAGGCTTGAGCAAGCGCGATGAGCCCAAGTATCGCGGCTAGAAGGATGCTGTGCCAGAATGTGGCGCGCAGAATTTGCCCTTCCTCACCGATCAGGCCCACGGTTGTTACTCCAATTGCGATGTTTTGCGGGGAGATCATCTTTCCTGCCACCGCTCCGGAAGAATTGGTGGCAGCCAGCAGCACGGGGCTAAGATGAAGCTGGTGGGCTACTGCTACCTGAAGATTGCCAAAGAGCAGGTTGCTGGCAGTATCACTGCCGCTGAGAAAACAGGCGACCCAGCCCAGATAACCGCTCAGTAGAGGAAAGACCGGGCCGATGCGGGCCACTGCCGCTCCTAAAGTGAAGGCCATGCCGGAATAGTTATAGAGATAGGCCAGCCCGAAGATCACCATGACAGTCAGTCCGGGCAGGCGCAACTGTTGCAGGGCCTTCCTTCCCGATTTGTAAAAGACTTTGATGTGCACGCCGAGACAAAGAGCGGTGAGCACGGTTGCAACCAGCACCGCAGTGCCCGAGCCGAGCGGCTGAAACGTGTAGAGTGCCGAGTAAAGTTTTTGATAAAGGGTGATGAGAACGCTGTTGTGAAGCCACGGAATCGGAAGCGTGGCCTGGCCCATTTTTGAGATATCGAAGTAAGACCAGATGACCATCACCACAGAGAGCAAAGCCCAGGGCAGCCATGCCGCAAAAGATTGTTTTGAGGTAAGCGCGGATGGATGACCGGCTTCTCCATCCCGTGCGAGCTTTTTGCTGGCATCGACCGGAGACCAGATCTTGAGAAAAGCTACCAGGGCGGCAATCGACACCGATGCTGCGATGACGTCCGTTGCAGATGGTCCCCATAGATTTGAGACCAGAAATTGGGCAATCGCAAAACTACCGCCGGCAACGAGTGCTGCTGGCCAGGTCCGTCGCAAGCCTTTGCCCCGGGCTATGACCAATACCAGATAGGCGGGAAGGATGAATGAGAGAAATGGAACCTGCCTCCCGACCATAGATGAAAGCTGGGAAAGACTAAGCCCAGTGACTCCGGCCAAAGCCACGATAGGGATGCCGAGTCCGCCGAAAGCCACGGGCGCGGTATTCGCAATCAGAGAGACGATGACCGACCGGCGCGGCTCGAAGCCTAAACCGACTAACAGACACGCAGTTACTGCGACCGGTGCTCCGAACCCCGTCGTACCTTCCATCAGAGCTCCGAAACAGAAAGCCACGAGAATTGCCTGGATGCAGGGGTCTGTGGAAGCGTGTTCCGCCATCCAGCGGCGAAGGAGTTCGAAGGTTCCGGCGTCCTGAGCGAGGTTATAAAGCCAGAGTGCGCAAAAAACAATCCATAAAATCGGCCACACCGCATAGATAAGTCCGTGCACGATGCTGGACGCGACGAGCTTGACCGGCATACGCCAGACAAGGAGAGCCAATAAGGCTGTTGCCCCGAGGCCGCACGACGAGGCCAGAAGGCTGCTTTTGCGCAAGACACCCATCAACACGAGCACGAGGATGAGTGGAAGCACGGCTACCAGCGCGGATAGCGCTACGGAGTGTACCGGCGTGAGCGGTTGAGGCCATACAGCAATCAGGGCAAAGCTCAGCGGTGAATTCACACTCAATTCCCAATACCACTCAATGAAGAAACAGCATTTGGTTGCATATGTGTCCTAGGGCCAGGAGGCACAGCAATTCTAAAGTGGCATGCAGAACTTACAAGGGCATTCTCGCCTCTGCTCTCGATTTTTCTTGATGACGGTGGAATGAATGTGATTTCTTCATTTCAACTCCACGTCCACACCCTTCGCGTCGTCAGCAATCGTAAAGATGGCTGCAGTACCGGACGTCTGTATGGACAGTGGTTCAGTCTTTCCATTCAACGAAACGACCTTCTGTTCCGGCTTCCATCCGTAAACCTCGGCACGAATCTCTTTCCACCACGATGGATAAGAGCCGTCATGTGCACCGATATGAAGACGAAGGCTGTTGTTCGTAATTTCGCAGGCAAATTTCATCCGCAGGTAGTCCCCATGCTGATAGGCATAGGATTTACCGTCGTCCAGATAGAGTTCTCCCTGGCATGGGCTGCCCGGATTGCTCGCGTAAATACGCAACGTTAAAGGACCGTCTGGTTTTTCATAAACGCTCTGCACAAGCGGCGCAACAGGGATGATCGATCCGGCGCGAGCGAAGACGGGAAGCGTTGCCAGTTCGGGGCGGATCTGAATGGATAGCGGAGGCTGAGTCGCAGGATTTATGAGCTGAGGTGAATCTACAGGCTGTGGCGATGGGGGGCTTGGGAATCTTTTGCCCGGTCCAGTAGTCGTACCAGTCGGCTGAGGGAAACTCTACCGTGTATGCATCCAGTTCATCAGGATAGTGCGGAGGCGCGATCAGCAGATCGGGGCCCAGAAGAAATTCGCCGGAAGCTTCCGGATCGACATCGATTGGATGGCGATCCGGGATCGCATCCGGGAATTCGAGAAACAGAGGGCGTACCATAGGCAATCCAGTTTGCGAGGTCTCTTCGGCAACCGTATAGAGGTATGGCATTAGATGATATCGCTCTTCAATGAATCGCCTGCGAATGGCTTCCTGCTCCGGACCACCGACCCATGGCTCCTGATCGCCTGTGCCTTTTTCGGTGTGATCGCGATCGATAGGCTGGAAGGCGGCGATCTCAAGCCACTTGGTCAGCAACTCAGGCGTTGGAGTGCCCGCGAATCCGCCCACGTCAGCGCCGCTGAAGGCGAACCCGCTCAGGCCGAGATTTTCGAGCATCGGCGTAGTCATGCGGAGATGGTTCCAGCTGCTGCTGTTGTCTCCGGTCCACGTTGTTGCGTATCTTGGCCACCGGCATAGGTTGCGCGTGTCAGAACAAAAGGTCGCACTATCCGGATCGAGTTCTTTCAGCCCTTCGAAGGTCGCACGTGAATTCTCCATGCCATAGACATTGTGGATTTCTGCGTGGGTGGCGGTACGCGTTGGAAGCCAGGCTCGTCGATGCGATGCATGGACGTCTTCGACGGCATGGTCTTGGAGGCGGTGTTGAAGACGGATGGCTCATTCATGTCGTTCCAGAAGCCGGCGACACCCATATCGTGAAATTCGCGATAGAGTGTGCCCCACCATGCGCGTGTCTGTGCCTGGGTGAAATCGGGAAAGACGCTGGGCCTGGCCACACGCGGCCGGAATAGATGGAGCCATCAGGATTTTTCACGAAATGGTCGCCGGCAATGCCGCTGTCGTAGGGTGCATAGTTCTGGCCCGGAAGCTTTGCGATGTGCAGATCGGTGATCGCGACAACGTGAAAGTTCTTGGCTTGGAGCTTGGCGATCATGCCCTCGCAGTCGGGAAACCTGGTGCGATCGATGGTGAACGGACGATTCTTTTCCTGAAAATCTATGTCGAGATAAATGGCATCCGCGGGAATGTGGTCAGCTCTCAGTCGATCTGCAATTTCAAGCACTCGTGCTTGCGGATATTAGCTGTAGCGCGACTGCTGGAAGCCGAGCATCCACTGTGGTGGCAGCGGTGGTTTGCCAGTAAGCCATGCATAAGATTCAACCACCTGCTTCGGCGAAGGTCCGTAGAGCAGGTAGTAATCGACTGGCCCGTCTGCCGCGCCGAACGAATAAACACCCTCTGTCTCTTTGCCGAAATCGAAACTGCTGCGCCAGGTGTTGTCCATCAAAATGCCGACAGCTCGACCGGCTCGGTAGGTCATAAAAAAGGGAATGCTCTTGTAAATCGGATCGGTCGATTCCTGAAAACGATAGGCATCTGTATTCCATAATGTGAATGCTTGATCGCGGCGATCAAACGGGCCAGTTTTGTCCCCAAGCCCGAAGAAATGCTCGTCAGCACTCATCGCTTTGTAAAGACGGAATGCGTTTCCATCGAAGCGAGTTGGTTTTGCATCCTGTTGGAGGATGTTGCCCTTCAAATCACGAACCGTCAGCGCCATAGTCTTCTTGTCTAACTCAACCTGCAATGCGTTCGTTCGGAAACCAGCGTGATCTGCGGTCGTCTCGGATGTTATGTGAATGGAACTGTGCCGCGTAGCTGTGAGAACGGCCCAGGATGCATCTTCTGGCAACGAGCCTTTGCGTGCAATGCGCACACGCAAGAGATCGTCACGCAAAGCCACAATCTGTTCCAGCGCCGACCCATCGTGGACCTCGATGCCGTTTGGCAAAGAGGTGAATCCAGTCACGTGATCAAGAAGAATATCTCGTTCTTGATTTGCGGCCAATTGTCCGCAAAAAGAGGACTGGGCGTAATGCCGACAATCGTAAATATTACGAAGAGTGCCAGAGAGATAGAGCTAAAACGTTGCATTGTTGTTCCTGGATTGAATTGCGTGATATGTCGTTCGGATTACCTACTGCCGCGAGACGTCTGTGGTTGTTACAGTTTGGAGTGGAGATGTGTAGTTTCTATTTACGATGTACTGTCCCAAGCGAGCCTCTCCAGATGAGAGACGTGCGAAGAGGATGCTGCTGCTGGCATCTCTTCTTCCAGTCTGAGCTTCCGTTTGTTGACTGGCTTCTTCGTCCAGCCGCAAGATATTCCTTGCTTTCCAAGCGGCATCCCATCAGACGCGGGGTGAATAGACACGTCTCGTACCGGAGCATACGTCGAATAGCTTAATCACAGTCGCGAGTGTGCGGCTAGGTTCAGGGTTTTCCCATGAACACAGGAGCAATATGTCGGTTGTAGAGGTTTTCAGTGACGTTGCGGGCGATGATGGATTCGTTTGCCTCGATCAGGTCAAGATACTCTCGGTCCATCTTTGCGGTGACTTTGAACCCGACATGGAGCAGCTGCCGCAGGCTGCTGTTATAAGCGGGTGATCCGGGATTGTGGTGTAATGCCGAAGTGTATTGCTCGGATACCAGCGAGCTAGTTCCTGGGGAGCCGGAGTTTTGCCGCATCGATGACGACGGTTGCATAGGCCAACCTTCATGATCATCCAGGCGTAAATCTCTTTGCCAAGGCCCTCGCCTCCGAGTTTTGCAGCAAAATCAGTTCTTCGAGCGACGCAGTGCCTGTTTTGAGGTGCACGCCCGCATCGTCTCTGATGGTCCGGTGAGTTCGGGAGTAGATCGAGTCTGTCGCTGCCGGAATGAAACGAGCTTCAGATTTTGCGGCAACCGGATCCGTTCACGGCGTGCGCGCAGCCGCGACATTGAGAGCGAATTCCTTGAATTGTGCGAGATCGCCACATAGTCCTTGTTGAATCGTCCATTGAGTTTCCATTGTTGAAGAGGGATGCCCTTGGCGGCAGCTGCGAGAATGATGAGCGTTCGGCAGGCGTCCGCGGCGAGTCAGCTGCTTGATAGAAACTTCGGCGGTCGCCCTGGCCCTTCTTTGACTCATCTTCCGGTAGACGCCAGCCGCCCGCTCCACTGCAGCCAGGAACTTGCGAGTTACTTGAAGAAGGATAAGTCCATCGTCAGACGATCGATGCCATCAATTTTAATTTTGCCTAAGCTCGGGATGTGCCTGCGCAAGCTGACTGCTGCACTCTGTTGTTCCAATGAAATCGGCAACATCAATGTAGAAAGTCCCGCAAGCATCAAAGTGCAGCTTCACCGTGGCAAGGCCCCAGATGACCGCGTCGCAGAAGTAAGGCTTCGTCCAACGCTTTTACGCTGGCATCCGCGGCTGCGAGTCTGATCTGGCTCGGGCCCACCATCGTATGTTCGCGATTCCATTTATACGGGCACAATTTCTATTTCCAGCAGCGAGTATGCAGGCCGCAAGTGACCTTTGCTCGATGGGCAAAACGGTGATGAAGGAATACTTTGGTAATATTTTTGCTGCTCAACGCTCCATGCTCCCAAGTTTCCAGCGGTATTACCACTGTATCACGAGATGAGCCTTAAGTACAGAAAGCAGATTCCATGGCCTGTAGAGAATTCTGAACGGTTGGCGAAGTCCCGCACTCCATCGCGGCGTCGGATTTCATGGAATTGGACGGCGTTGGCGTTTGCGAGTGTTTCGCTCGGCGTAGGCTTCCAGTTTCATACGATCGAAAATAGCGATGTCTTCTGTGATCAACAAAGGCACCAGCGCCGCAAATATCCAGGGCTGCGCGGCCGGGATTACGGCCGCCACACACGCAGGCCGGCCCATCGCGGTGCATCGTTGTGTTCCGCGCCGTAGAACTTAAAAAAAAAAA
>CAVTVL010000011.1:0-70338 GCA_963738095.1 Terriglobales bacterium | reverse complement strand
TGTAAAGGCTCCAAAGAGAGCTTCGGGAAGACCGTAGCTGTTGGAGATGACGTTGCCGAGCTTATTTTGGCGGGCATAATCGATGGCGAACTCAAATTCCGTCCAATCTTCCGTCGGCATGATTTCGATGACAATCTTTGCCTTCGGAGCGATGGAGTGAACCCACTCGACATCGAGCGATGCCTCGTCCTGCCAGTTGTCCACCTCAAGGGAGAGCGCTGAAGGCTTTCCATCGGGATAGAGGACCTTGAAGTTCGAGGCATTGGTGGCGGGCAGGCCTGCCTGGGTGGAAAAGAGAGCCAGATCGCTCGTCAACTGGGTGCCGTCGGTCGGGCCATCGACGATGACGACCGTCTCGCCGGTGCCGTCCAGACCCTGCTTATAAGCGGCGTCGAGGCCGTAGTGTTTCTGAAGCTGCGAGGGCGTCCATGAGCAGATCAGGGTGCTGTTGTCATAGAGGTTGCCGAAGTATTGGCCAACTGGCAACGAAGCCCCAGCCGTGGTGAGGGAGACGGCTGCAGGATTCTGGAAACAGACATTGGTGGCTATGGCAGCGAAGCCGCCAGCAGCTTGCTTCACCTTTGCTGCTGCAACGGGGTGGGGAGGAGTGGTGCGCTTCTTCCCGGTCCGGGGATCGATCTGATATCGGATTTGAGGCTTCATGTTGAAGCTGGTAAGCCCGCTGACTCCGTGCAGGAGAGTGGCGGCAGGTCCTGCGAGGGTCGCGGTGGTGACGTTGGCATGGAAGACCTTGCCCTGACGCTCGAATTCATGGATCTGCGTGTGGAAAGCATTCTCCATACTCGATGCTGAGCCGCGTACGCGAATCGAGAGATTATCCGGGCTTACGGAGAGAACGGAAAGGCTGTGCGACTGAAGTTCTTTCTTAACGGTTTCCACCTCGGCTGCGGAAGGCGCGTACCGGGCAATGTCGTTATTGCTGAGCCACTGATGGTAGGTTGGCGAACCGGGCTTGTAGAGATCCTCCACGGCTCTGTCGAAGGCGGCCTGATTGTGCATGTTCAGGTGCACGGTTACTGTGAGTTGCTGAAGGGGTTGAATGGGCCCGTGATCCGAAGAGATCTGTGCAATCCCGGGAGGCTCAATGCGAGCCTGTGCGTTAACTACGGGACCAGTAAGCAAAGCGCATGCGAGTGATGCACTGCTTATCCATGTCCATGCCGAAAGATTTGCTTTGTGCAACATGAAGACTCCATGTTCTGCGTGGGTAGGTGTGAGTGTGTGCGGTTGCCCGTACAACAGCAAACGCAGTGACAGCAAGGCACCACATACTGATGGGCTGAACGGATTCGCTAACGTCGGCAGAGAGGCAAGGGAAAAAGCTAACAGCAACAGCAAAGGGCAACCGATTGTTGCGTGGTTGTCATGAGACAGCGAGATAAATCTGGCACAAGGTGGGTAAGGCGTCAACAGAAATTATTCGAGAATGGTCGCCGTACTGCAGGGGATGGACTTGCGGTTCTGCGGCTTCATCGCAAGTAGAAACGGCCCGCCTCTCCATGTTTGTGGAAGGATCGGGCCATTTTTGTTGTGCGTATGAACTTCCTGGTTACTGCGCCGGCATATATTGTCCAAACCAGCTGAGAGCCCGTTCGAGCACATCGCGCTGGTGATCGCGAGAAGCAAAATGGTGCCCCTCGTTGGGATAGACGACAAGTTCGGTCGGCACATGCTGATCGCGCAGGGCATGCCAGAACTCGAAGGATTGCGGCATCGGACATTCGCCATCGCGGTCGCCTACGACGACCAGCGTGGGCGTCTTGACCTTCTGGATGAAGTTGATGGCCGAGCTCTTGACGTAGACGGCAGGGTCGTCATATACCGAGGCCCCGAAGAACGGGATCATCCACTGGTCGATGGAGTTTTCGCCGTAGTAGCTCTGCCAGTTGGCGATGCCTGCTCCAGCGACTGCGGCGTGGAAGCGGTTTGTCTGCGTGACGGCGAACATCGTCATGAATCCGCCATAGCTCCAGCCGGTGATGCCAACACGTTGGGGATCGATGGAGTAATTCTTAACAACGGTATCGACGCCAGCGAGTATGTCGCGCAGATCGCCGTAGCCGAAGTCCTTGCGGTTGGCCTGGGTGAACTTTTCACCTTGTCCATAGCTACCGCGTGGGTTGGGTTCCAGCACGAAGTAGCCGAGCGCCGAGAAGGGCGCGCCGCCGAAGCCTGCTCCCGGCCAGCGCGGGGTGACGGCTGCGGACGGGCCGCCGTGGACCATGACGATGAGTGGATATTTCCTGCCGGGGTCGTAATTGGCGGGCTGGATGAGCCATCCCTGCACATCGAAGCCGTCGTTTTGCCAGCTGACGGACTCGGCTTTGCCCCATACGGGCTTAAGGTTGTCGTTGTAGTGGGTGATTTGTTTGAGGTCGTTGAGCTGGCCTGCCCAGACTTCCGGGGGCGTGCTGAATGAGCTGCGGATGAGCGCAATCTGGTTGTTGCTGGCGACGGAGACAGACATCATCTGCTGGCCAGAGCCTACGCCTTCGGCGAAGGTCGCGCTGTCCTCATCGTCCTGCTGGGTGTTGAGGTTGTAAGTGAAGAGATGCGAGGAGCCGCCCGCGATTTCGGAGATGCCGAGAGTGTGGTCGTCAATCCACAGGAACCATGCGAGGCTGGCCTTGCGGCCGGGGGTTATGTCTTTAGGTTCGCCGCCATTGGATGGGATCAGATAGATGTCGCCGCCGGTTGAGCCCTGATCGGACATGAGACCGCTGATGAAGGCGATTTGTGAGCCGTCGGGCGACCAACGAGGAACGGCGAGTTGCAGACCGAAGATGGGGCTGTGACCGCTGTTGGGATCAACGATGACTTTGGGCTGATCGGAGTTCATCGGCTGCTGACCATGCAGCGTTTCCGTATAGAGCTTCGCCACCCACCAATTGTTCTCACCCGGAGGTGGTGCCGCCACAAAGGCCAGCTGCTGTGAATTTGGAGCCCAGTTGAATTCGTAAACATGCAGGTTTGCGGGCGTGATCGGAGCGAGTTCTCCGGATGCGGCATCGACTGCGGCAACGCGCTGGATTTCCAGTCCTTCCACACCGATCACACCTGACGGCGGCTTCATCGCGGCCAGCGCGCCGGAGGGGCGGGTTGCGCCTTCGACATAAAGGAGACCGATGAATTTGCCATCGGGCGACCATTGAGGCGAGTCGGCGTATCCATGAAATGTGACGAGGTGCTTCGCGGGAGTTTTTGCCGCAGGTTCGGCGAGGTAGAGTCCCTGCTGGTGCTCGCTGTTGCAGCTCGAGAAGAAGGCGAGTTCCTTGGAGTCGGGAGACCAGGCGATCTCGTTTTCGCTGCCTTTTTCCCCATCAGATGAGCAGGCAGTAATGCGATGAGCCGCAGAGGGGTTGTTGAGCTGCGCGGCGTCAATTTCAGAACCGCCGTCTTTATCGGTTACGACCCAGGCGACCCACTGACTGTCAGGTGAAATAACAGTCTGGTGCGGTGCGCGGACGGATTCAAGCTGGGTGATGATCTGGCCGATACGGGGATCTTTTGCCGGGGCAGCTGCCGGAGTTTGTGCGAGGGCGATGGCGCCGGAGCAGAGACAGGCGAGAGACGCAGCCAGCGTGCGAAAGGACATAATCCCGGATGGTAGCAGACGGGATTGGGCGTGCGGCGGGTCATCAACCTATCCCTGGCAGATGAAAGCCACGAATTTCCATGTCATAATGAAGCTGGCGCAGTGAAAAGCGCGAAAAATATGAATTTTTCGCGGGGTTTGTTGACTCTAAACACTGTACTTGGTACTCTTAGAAGGTTCCATGAGAGTGCTCTTCGTGTGCGTATCGTCCGAGGAGCAGTTACGACCTAAAAAGCTTCGCAGAAAGGCCAGTCGGAGAAGCTAAGGACTGGCAGATACGGTATCTGCGAACCCCATCGTTCTCGTGAGATGGGCGAATCGCATCGGTGCCTGCGACCCCCTTCACCTTGAAGGACTATGCAGGCCGGAATCAGCGAAACGGAGTCGGCTTTCTTTCGTTCCCGATTATGCGGGGCAAAGCAACGTGCGGCCACCGTCCTGATTCTCGTCTGGGATTGAAGCAGTGCAGACGCGAAGCAACACCGGACTTCGCGCGAACTGATAGCGGATTTTGCGCTGTCGGTAACCGTGCGCGAGCGGTTGTTGCGCGTTTGGCGGTAAAAGAGTTTTTGAGTTGGTAAGGAGTTTGGATTGCCTACATTCAGTCAGCTCGTGAGAAAAGGGCGCACGGCGCCGAATTATAAGACGGCATCGCCTGCATTACAGGGCTCGCCGCAGCGCCGCGGAGTCTGCACCCGTGTGTACACGCAGACGCCGAAGAAGCCGAACTCGGCGCTCCGCAAGGTAGCCCGTGTTCGTCTGACCAATGGCATTGAAGTCACGTCGTATATCCCCGGTGAAGGCCATAACCTGCAGGAGCACTCGATTGTGCTCATCCGCGGCGGCCGTGTGAAGGATCTGCCGGGTGTGCGTTACCACATCGTGCGCGGCACGCTCGACTCGGTCGGCGTGGTGAAGCGTACGCAGAGCCGCTCGAAGTACGGCGCAAAGCGCGCCAAGGGCGGAGCTGCTCCAGGCAAGAAATAGGACTGGCCGTCCAGGCAATCGCGCCTCGCGGCGCCCTGGATTTGGCGATTGAAGCAAAAGTTTAGAAACGCAAGGTTAAAGGTTTATGCCGAGAAAAGGTCACATTGCGAAGCGGGAAGTTGCAGCCGATCCGGTTTACAACTCGACGCTGGTCACGAAGTTCGTTAACTCGATGATGTGGGGCGGCAAGAAGTCGACCGCGCAGGGCATCTTCTACACCGCCATGACGAACCTGGAGCAAAAGGGTGGCGATGAAGCGCTGAAGCTCTTCAAGAAGGCAGTCGAAAACTGCAAGCCGCTGCTTGAAGTGAAGACTCGCCGTGTCGGCGGCGCCAACTATCAGGTGCCGATCGAAGTGAACCCCGAGCGGCGCACCTCGCTGGCGATTCGCTGGCTGGTGACCTATGGTCGCGCGCGCGGCGAAAAAGGCATGATCGACAAGCTGACCAACGAGCTGCTCGATGCGGCCAATGGCCGCGGCGCTGCGATGAAGAAGAAAGAAGACGTTCATCGCATGGCCGAAGCCAACAAGGCCTTCGCGCACTATCGCTGGTGAGCTGGCCGTTCAGGCGATCGCGCCTTCGGCGCACTGGCTAAGAAGTAAGAGGGTGGGAGCAGCAAGTGGCTCCCAGGAAAAATTTGAACACCTTGGGCTGGTTAAGGCCTGAGAGAGCAGAGAGAAGAGACAGTGGCTCGCCAAGTACCGTTAAATCGTTGCCGGAATATCGGAATCATGGCGCATATCGACGCCGGGAAGACGACAACGACTGAGCGCATCCTGTTCTATACGGGCATTACCCACCGCATCGGCGAAGTGCATGAAGGCACGGCGACGATGGACTAGATGGAGCAGGAGCAGGAGCGTGGCATCACAATTACGTCTGCTGCGACGACCTGCACCTGGAACAATATCCGCATCAATATCATTGATACGCCGGGCCACGTCGACTTCACTGCTGAAGTAGAGCGTTCGCCTGCGCGTGCTCGATGGTGCGGTTGCGTTGTTCGACGCCGTATCGGGCGTACAGCCGCAGACCGAAACGGTCTGGCGGCAGGGCGATAAGTACAGGTTCCGCGCATCTGCTTTATCAACAAGATGGACAAAGCTGGGCGCCGATTTCGAGCATGCCGATCGACACCATCCGCAAGCGCCTCGGCGCGCGTCCGGTTGCGATCCAGATTCCTATCGGCGCGGAAGCGAATTTCAAGGGCGTGATTGACCTGATCGAGATGCGCGCCATTGTGTGGCACGACGAGACCATGGGCGCGAAATACGACATCGAAGAATTCCAGAGAGCCTGGTGAAGAAGGCGGAAGCCTTCCGCATGCAGCTGATCGAGTCGGTCGCCGAGAATGACGACGACATGCTGCACAAGTTTCTGGAAGGCGAGACTCCGACCCCGGAAGAACTGAAGAAGGCGCTTCGCGACGCCACCATTGGCATGAAGGTCTTCCCGGTCATGTGCGGAACGGCCTTTAAGAACAAGGGCGTGCAGACGCTGCTTGATGCGGTGGTCGACTACCTGCCCAGCCCTCTGGATGTTCCTGCGGTTGAGGGTATCGATCCTTCGGATCATTCGGTAGAGTTATTGTCCGCGAAGCCAAGGATGACAGCGACCTTTCTCCGCCCTGGCGTTCAAGATGATTAACTGACCCGTTCGGCCAGTTGATCTTTATCCGTCTCTACTCGGGTCGTTGAAGACGGGCGACACGGTACTGAATCCGCGCACCGGCAAGACGGAGCGCATTGGCCGACTGGTAAAGATGCACGCCAACAAGCGTGAAGATATTACCGAGATCTATGCCGGTGACATCTGCGCTTGCGTTGGATTGAAGGAACTCAAGACGGGCGATACATTTGCACGCCGCAGCATCCCATCGTGCTGGAGTCTATCGACTTTTCCCGCTCCTGTCATTCACGTCGCGGTTGAGCCGAAGACGAAGGCTGACCAGGAGAAGATGGGGCTGGCGCTGGCAAGGCTGGCAGCAGGAAGATCCGACCTTCAAGGTTCACACCGATCAGGATTCAGGTCAGACGATCATCAGCGGCATGGGCGAGTTGCACCTCGAAATTCTTGTCGACCGCATGATGCGCGAGTACAAGGTTGAGGCGAATGTGGGCAAGCCGCAAGGTTGCGTTCCGCGAGACAATCCGTAAGCTGGCCGAGGCGGAAGGCAAGTACATCCGCCAGACGGGTGGTTCGGGCAACTACGGACACGTCAAGATTCGCGCTGGAGCCCAACGAGCCAGGCAAGGGCTTTGAGTTTGTCGACGACGATTCGTGGGCGGCGTGGTGCCCAAGGAATACATCAAGCCGACCGAGCAGGGTATCCGCGAAGCGCTGCAGGGTGGCGTGCTGGCTGGCTACGAGATGGTCGATGTC
Organism: Terriglobales bacterium; assembly: GCA_963738095.1. Taxonomy (GTDB): domain Bacteria; phylum Acidobacteriota; class Terriglobia; order Terriglobales; family Acidobacteriaceae; genus Alloacidobacterium. Next base: position 63,351 of record CAVTVL010000011.1, on the reverse strand, counting down.
AAGGCGACGCTCTTCGACGGCAGCTATCACGATGTCGACTCGAACGAAATGGCGTTTAAGATTGCCGGTTCGATGGCCTTCAAGGAAGCTGCGAGGAAGGCAAGCCCGGTGCTGCTGGAGCCGGTGATGGCGGTCGAAGTCATGGTTCCGGAGGAGTACATGGGTACGATCATCGGCGACATCAACTCGCGCCGCGGACGCATCGAGGGCATGGAGCACTCGGGCCGGTTCACAGGTGATCAAGGCGATGGTTCCGCTGAAGGAGATGTTTGGATACGTGAACGATATCCGCTCATCGACCCAGGGCCGCGCTTCGTACTCAATGCACTTTGCCCGCTATGAAGAAGCGCCGCGCATGATCTCCGAAGAGATCATCGGCCGCAACCAGGGCAAGTAAAAGTTTGGGAATGGCTGGGCTTCATTTGCGGCCCGGTGAAATGAAGCATTAGCAGTCACACGAGAGAGGGACAAGGTAATGGCGAAGGAGAAATTTGACCGGTCGAAGCCGCACGTAAATGTGGGGACGATCGGGCACATCGATCACGGCAAGACGACGTTGACGGCGGCGATCACGAAGGTGTTGTCGAAGCACAACCCGAACATCAAGTTTCGCTCGTTTGACTCGATTGACAACGCGCCGGAAGAGCGGGAGCGCGGCATCACGATCGCAACGGCGCACGTCGAGTACGAGACGGCGAACCGTCACTACGCGCACGTCGATTGCCCGGGCCACGCCGACTACATCAAGAACATGATCACGGGCGCGGCGCAGATGGATGGCGCGATTCTGGTGGTGGCGGCGACCGATGGTCCGATGCCGCAGACCAAGGAGCACGTGCTGCTGGCTCGCCAGGTAGGCGTGCCGTACATCGTGGTGTTTCTGAACAAGTGCGATGCGGTTGAAGATCCTGAGCTGATCGACCTGGTCGAGATGGAAGTACGCGAGCTGCTGTCGAAGTACAACTTCCCCGGCGACGATGTGCCGGTGATTCGCGGCTCGGCTCTGGGAGCCCTGAACGGCGAAGCACAGTGGGAAGCGAAGATCGACGAGCTGATGGAGGCGGTGGACAAGAACGTTCCATTGCCGGCGCGCGCGATTGACCAGCCTTTCCTGATGCCGATTGAAGACATCTTCTCGATCTCGGGCCGCGGCACGGTGGTGACGGGCCGTATCGAGCGCGGCAAGGTGAAGGTGGGCGAAGAAGTCGAAATCGTCGGCTTCCGGGAGACGCGCAAGACGGTGGTAACGGGCGTGGAAATGTTCAAGAAGCAGCTGGATGAAGGTCTGGCGGGCGACAACGCCGGTCTGCTGCTGCGCGGCATTGCCAAGGAAGACGTCGAGCGCGGCATGGTTCTGGCGAAGACGGGATCGATTACGCCGCACACCAAGTTCAAGGGCGAGATCTACGTGCTGTCGAAGGAAGAGGGCGGCCGTCACACGCCGTTCTTCAACGGCTATCGTCCGCAGTTCTACTTCCGCACGACGGACGTGACGGGAACGGCGAAGCTGCCGGAAGGCACGGAGATGGTGATGCCGGGCGACAATGTGCGCTGGAGATCGAGCTGCATCACGCCGGTGGCGATGGAGAAGGGCCTGCGGTTTGCCATCCGCGAAGGCGGACGCACCGTAGGCGCCGGCACCATCAGCGAAATCCTGAATTAAGCAACAGATTTAATCGCTGGAGAGCTGACGGCTCTCCAGCGAAGAAAGAAACGAAGTCATGGTTGGACAGAGAATTCGCATTCGGCTGAAGGCTTATGACTATCGGGTGCTCGACACCTCGACGGGCGAGATCGTAGACACCGCGAAGCGCACGGGCGCGCAGGTTGCGGGGCCGATTCCGTTGCCGACGGTGAAGAACAAGTATTGCGTGCTGCGTTCGCCGCACGTGGACAAGAAATCGCGCGAGCTTTCGAGATCCGCACGCATAAGCGGCTGATTGATATTCTCGAGCCCACACAGCAGACGGTCGATGCTCTGATGAAGCTGGATCTTCCGGCTGGCGTGGACGTCGAGATCAAGGCTTTCGAGAAATAACTTAGACAGTTAAAAGCCTTCAGTGGCTACGGAAACTGCGCAGTCATGAAGGGGAGAGAAGACGATGGCAGTCACAGGAATTTTAGGCAAGAAGATCGGCATGACGCAGGTGTTCGATGAGAAGGGTGAAGTTCACCCGGTCACCGTGCTGCAGGCCGGTCCCTGCGTGGTGACGCAGCTGAAGACTGCGGCGAAAGACGGCTACGACGCGGCGCAGATCGGCCTGGTCGAGTTCGTGAAAGACTCGAAGGTGACCAAGCCGCAGGCTGGCCACTTCGCCAAGAACAACGTTCCTCCGGTGAAGCTGGTGAAGGAAGTTCCGGTGGAGTTGGCGGCTGCGAAGAAGTCGGAAGACGGTGAAGAGTCCTCGAATGGCGCGTGAAGGCTGGCGACAAAGTTCTGGTCGATATCTTCTACGATGAAAAGTATGTCGATGTGGTCGGTACCAGCAAGGGACGCGGGTTTGCCGGCGTGGTTCGCCGCCACAATTTCGGCGGCGGCCCAAGTCGCACGGACATATGTTCCAGGTGCAGGGCTCGATCGGCGCTTCGTCGTTTCCGTCGCGCGTGTTTCCCGGGCAGCGCATGCCGGGACACATGGGCGTGGATCGGATGACGGTTCGCAACCTGCGCATTCGCGGGCATCGATCTGGACGAGAACCTGCTGATGGTCGAAGGCGCGGTGCCGGGTCCTCGGGATGGATACGTGCTGATCTCGAAGGCGAAGGATCCGCCGCGTGAGCGTCGTGGATTTGGGGCGCCGGCACGGTCGATCCGTTGAAGGCTTCGAAGAAGGCTTCGGCGAAGAAGAAGTAGTGGGACTGCGCATCCAGCGATACGCGCACCTAAGGGCTGCCAAATGCATGGATAGCGATTTTAGGCATTGAGAGCCGAGACGGATGTCTCGGGCTTGAAAGAGAAAACGATGGCAAACATTGATGTAGTCGATCTCGGTGGAGAGAAGGTTGGCTCGTTGGAGCTGGCCGATGAAGTCTTTGCGCCGAGCGAGGTCAACGAGGCGCTGCTCTGGGAAGCGGTGAAGCACTATCGCGCCGCGCTGCGCCAGGGAACGCCCGCGACCAAGAACCGCAAGCTGGTTACCGGCTCGGGCAAGAAGCTGTGGAAGCAGAAGGGTACCGGGCGCGCCCGCGTATGGCTCGGTCCGTTCGCCTCTGTGGCGGCATGGCGGCACGGTCCACGGACCCCAGCCCCGCTCCTACGACTATGCTTTCCCCGCAAGAAGCTGCTGGGCGCGCTGCGTTCGGCGCTGGCGGCCAAGTTGCAGGACGGCAAGCTGATCGTGGTGGAGAGCTTCGAGCTGAAAGAGCCGAAGACCAAGGCTTACCGCCAGGCGCTGGACAAGCTCGAAGCCAAGAAGACCGCGCTGCTGGTGGAAAATGGCAAGGAGCCTGAGCCAGAATCTGATTCTCGGAGCTCGCAACCTGAAGGGTGTTGAGCTGGTGCCGAGCAACGAAGTGCATCCGTACGATCTGCTGCGCTACGAGAGCGCGATGTTCTCGCGGCCCGCACTCGAGCAGCTGCAGGAATCGCTGAAGAAGTCAGCTTCGAAGCGTAGAAAGGCGGAGGTGGCGTAATGCCGACTACTATATACAGTCATTCGCCGCCCGCTGATCACCGAAAAAGGATTGGGCGTAAAGGAAACCGAAAGCACGCTGGTCTTTGAAGTGGCCGCCAAGGCGACCAAGACCGAAGTCAAGCAGGCAGTCGAGACGCTCTTCAAGGTGAAGGTGGACGCGGTGCGCACGGCCAACTTTCTGGGCAAGGAACGCCGCCGGGGTAAGTTTACCGGCTTTCGTCCCGATTGGAAGAAGGCGTATGTACGTCTGAAGTCGGGCGAGAAGATGCCCGAGTACGTGAACAACCTGTAGTCGGAAGAGTAGATCGCGGGCCAAGATTTGATTGCTGCTCAGGAACAAGCTATCTGAGCAAACGCTGGCGAAAGTAGGCCGGCGGCGAGAGAGAAGATAACGATGCCGATTAAGACTTACAGACCGATCACGCCGACGCTGCGGTTTCCAGACCTCGATGGTCAACGACGACATGACGACGAACCGGCCGTACAAGCCGCTGCTGACGATCAAGCAGCGCACCGGCGGACGCCGCAATTCCGGCGACCTGACCATCCGGCACCATGGCGGCGGCCACAAGCACAAGCTGCGCATGATCGACTTCAAGCGCGACAAGTTCGGCGTGCCGGGCAAAGTGGCCTCGATCGAATACGATCCCAACCGCTCGGCGCGCATTGCGCTGATGAACTACGCGGACGGCGAGAAGCGCTACATCGTTCAGCCGGTTGGCCTGAAGGTTGGGCAGTCGTGATGAGCGGCCCTGAGGCCGACATCCTGGTAGGCAATGCGCTGCCGCTGAAGAACATTCCTGCCGGCACCACGGTGCACAACGTCGAGCTGAAGCCGGGCAAGGGCGCGCAGATGGTGCGCTCGGCTGGAGCGTAGGCGCAGCTGGTGGCCAAGGAAGGCGACTACGCGCTGCTGAAGCTGCCTTCCGGCGAAACCCGCAAGGTGCTGGTGGATTGCATGGCGACGGTTGGCCAGGTAGGCAACACCGATCACGAGAACGTTTCGATCGGCAAGGCCGGACGCAACCGCTGGATGGGCATTCGTCCGACCAACCGCGGCGTGTCGATGAACCCGGTCGATCACCCGCACGGCGGCGGTGAAGGCAAGACCTCCGGCGGACGTCATCCGGTGACCCCGTGGGGCCAGCCGACACGCGGCTACAAGACACGCAACAACAAGCGGACCGATACATTCATCGTCAGCCGCGCGCAGAAGTAAGGACTGAGACGATTTCTATGGCACGTTCGACAAAAAAAGGTCCGTTTATCGATGCGCACCTGATGGTGAAGATCGAAGCGCTGAACGCGGCGCAATGACAAGAAAGTCGTTCGCACCTGGTCGCGCCGCTCGACCATCCACCCGGATATGGTGGGACACACGCTCGCGGTGCACAACGGCAAGAAGTTCATTCCGGTGTACGTGACCGAGAACATGGTCGGGCACAAGCTGGGCGAATTCAGCAACGCGCACCTTCAAAGGCCACTCGGTGAAGGCTGCGGAATCGACGGCGAAGCCGCGATAACCGCGCTGACAGAAGTTTTTTAGAAGGATTGAGGCAAGCCAATGCAATTGGACACAGGGAATTTCGGGCTGAATTACGTCAGCGGGTATCGCCGCAGAAGGCGCGCCTGGTGCTGGAGCTGATCAAGGGCCGCCGGGTGGAAGAAGCGCTGGACACGGTGGCCTTCACCAAGAAGGGTGTCGCGCCGCTGGTCGAGAAGCTGCTGCGCTCGGCGGTTGAGAACGCCAACTATCTCAGCCAGGAGAAGGACCTCGACGTGATGTGGACAGCCTCTACGTCAAGAGCGCGATCGCCAACGAAGGTCCGCGCATGAAGCGCATCCGTCCGGCGCCGATGGGACGGGCGTATCGCTACCAGCGCCGCATGGCGCACATCGTGATCGCGGTGGCGGAGCGCAAGCAGGCAGGCCTGGTCGAGACGGTGACGGGCGGAACCGAAGCTGCGCCTGCGACGAAGACGGCGAAGAAGAAAGCTCGCTGCCAAGAAAGCTGCGGCAAAGAAGACCGCGGCCAAGAAGACCGCAGCAAAGAAAACGTGCTGCCAAGAAAGGCCGCGAAGTAGGGGATTCAGAGGAAATTATGGGACAGAAAGTCCATCCTTACGGATTTCGACTGGGCGTCAACAAGCCGTGGCGGTCGCGCTGGTTCGTCGAGCGCGACTACGACAAGTTGCTGATCGAAGATGTGAACCTGAAGCGCGAGTTGAAGGACAAGCTCAAGGCGGCAGGCGTCAGCTCGGTCGAGATCGAGCGTCCGGGCAACAAGCTGCGCATCATCATCCGCACCGCGCGTCCGGGCATCATCATCGGCCGCAAGGGCGCTGAGATCGAGAAGCTCAAGCAGGACTTGCAGAAGCGCACCAACCGCGACGTGTTCATCGACATTCTGGAAGTGAACAAGCCTGAGCTGGATGCGCAGCTGGTGGCCGAGAACATCGCGCTGCAGCTGGAAAAGCGTGTCGGCTTCCGCCGCGCCATGCGCAAGGCGGTGGATTCGGCGCTGCGTTTCGGCTGCAAAGGCATCAAGGTTCGCGTCTCCGGCCGCTTGAACGGCAACGAAATCGCGCGTTCCGAGTGGTATCTGCAGGGACGTCTGCCGCTGCACACGCTGCGCGCCGATATCGATTATGGCTTTGCCGAAGCGCGCACCACGTACGGCGTCATCGGCGTGAAGACCTGGATCTATCGGGGCGACATTTACCAGCAGAAGCGCCGCGAGCCGCAGGCTGCGGTGGGAACGTCGGTATTTTAAGGCTAGTCGGCACGCTGGTCGTCAGAGCGACAGGTCGACTGAAAAGCGGTTGAGCTCGAGTCTTGGGAACTGATGACTGATAGCTGAGCATTGAGGATTTCATTATGTTGATGCCAAAGAAGGTTAAGTACCGCAAGCAGCAGCGCGGCCGCATGTGCGGCAAGGCGTGGCGCGGCTCCGAGCTGTCTTCGGCGACTTCGGACTGAAAGTCATGGAGTGCGGTTATATTACCGACCGGCAGATTGAAGCCAGCCGTGTCGCCATGACGCGCTTCATCAAGCGCGGCGGCAAGATCTGGCTGCGCTGTCTTCCCGGACAAGCCGGTCACCAAGAAGCCGGCCGAAACCCGTATGGGTAAGGGCAAGGGCGCTCCGGATCACTGGGTCGCCGTTGTGCGTCCGGGCAAGATCCTGTTCGAGATGGAAGGCGTGGCGCCGGAGATCGCGCAGAAGCCATGCGCCTGGCTTCGCAACAAGCTGCCGCTCAAGACGCGCTTTGTGGAGCGCCACACGTGAAGGCCGTGTCGCGGCGAAGTAAGGCCGCAGAGATTTCAGCGAGACTCGGCAACTGTGAATGCAGGTGCCGCTGTCCCGGAGAGAAGAAGAGAGATGGAAACTGGAAAAGATTCGCAACCTGAACGATGACGAGCTGAAGCGCAGGAGCAGCAAGACTGCTGAGCAGCTCTTTCGCCTGCGCTTCCAGATGAAGCTGGGGCAGAACGAAGGCGTGAAGAAGCTGCGCGAGCTGCAGCAAAGATATTGCGCGCATCAAGACCATCGCCCGCGAGCGCGAGCTGCAGTCTGCATGGCGAAGCCCTGAAGGCCGAGTCAAGCGCGCCGGCCAAGTCCGCGAAAGCAAAGAAGGCGACAAAGAAGACGGCAACGAAGAAGGAGGCTCGTTAAGCCATGGCAGATGCACAGAGCGAAGCCACAGCAGAATCGCGCCGCAACGAGAAGATCGGAAGTCGTTTCGACCAAGATGCAGAAGACCATCGTGGTCGAGGTAGAGATGCGCAAGGCGCACCCGATGTACAAGCGCGTGGTCGGACGCAGCAAGAAGTTCTATGCGCATGACGAGCAGAACTCGGCCCGTGTGGGCGATTTGGTCCGGATTCGCGAAACCCGTCCGCTGAGCAAGCTGAAGCGCTGGAAGCTGGAAGAAATTGTCCGCCGCTCTGCGCTGGCGCAGGTGGAAGCAGCATCCGGTCGCTGAGTAAGCGCACAGCTGTTTACAGGAGTCGACGGCGAATAGACCGCGCTGAGCTAGAGGGAGATACGACATGGCAGTGCAGATGAGAACCATGCTCGAGGTCGCCGACAACTCCGGCGCGCGCAAGCTGCAGATGATTCTGCCGCTGGGTGGCTCGAGCGGCAAGAAGGCCGGCCTGGGCGATGTCATTACTGCCGCGGTGAAGGAAGCTTCGCCCGATGGCCAGGTGAAGAAGGGCACGGTGGTGAAGGCAGTCGTCGTGCGCACGCGCAAGGAATATCGCCGCCGCGACGGCACCTATATCCGCTTCGATCAGAATGCCGCGGTGTTGATCAACGATGCGGGTGAGCCGGTAGGAACACGCGTCTTCGGTCCGGTGCTCGCGAGCTGCGCGAGAAGAAGTTTTTGAAGATTGTTTCGCTGGCCCCGGAAGTTATTTAACTCGGGCCGGCAGGTAAAGGGAATGTTATGAGTTTGAAGATACAGCGCAACGATACGGTGGAAGTGATCACCGGCAGCGACAAGGGCAAGCGGGGCCGCGTGCTGCGCGTGCTCGCGGAAGAAAACCGCGTGCTGGTCGAGCACGTCCGGATGGTCAAGAAGCATGTTCACCCGAATCCGCAGCGCAACATCAAGGGCGGCATCGCCGAGCAGGAAGCTGCGATTCAGATCTCGAACGTGATGCTGGTTTGCGGAACTGCGGGCCGAGCCGTGTCGGTCACAAGTTTGAGGGCGACACCAAGGTTCGGGTTTGCAAGAAGTGCGGACAGACCCTGGCACCGAAGAAGAAGTAATCACGTCCCGGCAAGAACGCGCCTTGCGGCGCAACTTGAACACCTTCCGCAACGGTAGACGACAAGAAGCCAATCCGAGACCGGAAGAGAAATGAGACAGAAGTCAATGGCAGCACGACTGAAAGAAAAGTACGAGAAGGAAATCAAGCCGGCACTGCAGAAGGAACTCGGCCTTGAGAACACGATGGCGGTTCCGCGCCTGGAGAAGATCGTCCTGAACATGGGCCTGGGCGAGGCCACGCAGAACTCGAAGATGATGGATCCGCTGGTGGCCGATCTGGCTCGATCACCGGCCAGAAGCCGGTACTGACCAAGGCGAAGAAGTCGATCGCCGCCTTCAAGGTGCGTGAAGGCATGCCGATCGGAGCCATGGTCACGCTGCGCGGCGACTCATGTACGAATTTCTCGATCGCCTGATTTCCGTGGCGCTGCCCCGTGTGCGCGATTTTCGCGGTGTCTCGACCAAGAGCTTTGATGGTCGCGGCAACTACACGCTGGGCATGCGCGACCAGCTGATCTTCCCTGAAATCGATTATGCGAAGGTAGATAAGCTGAAGGGCATGAACGTCACCATCGTGACCACGGCCAACGATGATAACTCGGCGCGCGCGCTGCTGAAGCAGTTTGGCATGCCGTTCCGCCAGACGGCGTAAGGAAGTAGAGGAACTTAGAGAGACATGGCAACGACAGCAAAAAGGGTAAAAGACGCCCGCAAGCCGAAGTTTTCCAGCCGCCAGCACAATCGCTGCAAGCTGTGCGGACGCCCGCGCGCGTATCTGCGCAAGTTCGGCGTCTGCCGTCTGTGCTTCCGCCAGCTGGCGCTTAAGGGTGAAATTCCCGGCGTCGTCAAGTCCTCCTGGTAGGACCGCGCATTCAGTAATAAGCGTCTGGCGCAAAACAATTTCTGGCTATGAGTATGAAGCTGACAGCCACAAAACATTCCCGCAGGTTCTCTGCCAAGCAGAGCGAACGGGGGATGAAGGAGAAACGATGAGTTTGACCGATCCAGTAGCAGATTTCCTGACGCGCATCCGCAATTCGATCCGTGCGCGCCACCAGAAGCTGGATGTTCCGGCCTCGAAGCTGAAGACCGAGATCGCCCGCATTCTGAAGGAAGAGGGCTATATCGCCAACTACAAGGCCACCGAAGAGAACGGCCGCAATGTGCTTCGCGTGTATCTGAAGTACGGCGCCAACAACGAAGCTGCCATCCGCGATCTGTCGCGCATTTCGCGTCCCGGTTGCCGCGTCTATGTCGGCCGCGACGAGATCAAGCGCGTACAGGGCGGACTTGGGCATCAGCATCATGACTACGCCCGCGGGCGTGATGACCGGCCGTCAGGCACGCAAAGAAGGCGTCGGCGGCGAGATTCTCTGCGAAGTCTGGTAGGACTTGCCATCCATGCGGACGCGCGCTTCGCGCGCCATTCTTGCCTGAGCGGATGATATGGGTCGCGCCTATGGCGTGTATGCAGGGAATGAGATTGAGCGCGTGAAAAGCTCGCTGGCTGCAGTGGAACGGATCAGAAATCCGGGACTCGCAAGCCGTAAAGGATTTGAAATGTCGCGTATTGGAAAGAAACCGATTCCGTTGCCGCAGGGCGTGAAGTACACCGTCCAGGGCAACACCATCGTGGTCGAAGGCCCCAAGGGCAAAGTCGAGCAGGTCATTCCTTCCGGCATCAAGCTGGAGACGGAAGGACGGACACATCATCGCCAGCCGCGAGGACGAGTCGCACGCGGCGGTGCATGGCCTGACCCGCGCTCTGGTTTCCAATGCGGTCGAAGGTGTGACCAAGGGCTGGACGAAGGATCTGGACATCGTCGGCATCGGCTATCGCGCTGAGTTGAAGGGTAAGGACATGGTTGTGTTCACGCTGGGCTTTTCGCACCCGATCGAGTTCCCGCTGCCTACGGGCATCACGGCGACCATCGATCCCAAGCAGACGCGCGTGACCGTCAGCGGCATCGACCGCCAGAAGGTCGGCCAGGTAGCGGCGGATATGCGCTCGCTGCGCAAGCCCGATCCGTACAAGAACAAGGGTGTGCGCTACTCGGACGAGAAGCTGAAGAAGAAGGTCGGCAAGACGGGCGCGAAGTAGTTTTAGCTGCACGGTCCTTCTTCGGCTAGCGTGCAGCTCATTGATTTCAGTAAGTTTCAGGCAGTGGCTAGAAACTGGTAGCTGCTTTAACACCGAACGGGGCTGCAGGGCAGCTCCGCTGTTAGGAAGGAAGACGAAATGATTTCGCAGAGAAACAGAAATGAAATTCGCCAGCGTGTCCACTTCCGCATTCGCGCAAAGATTGCAGGCACCGCCGAGCGTCCGCGTTTGAATGTGTATCGTTCGCTGAACCACATTTATGCCCAGGTCATCGACGATGCCAAGGGCGAGACCCTGGTCTCCGCATCGAGCAAGGCCGCCAAGCTGAAGACCGGCGGCAACGTGGCGGCAGCGAAGGAAGTAGGCAAGCTGGTGGCCGAGCGGGCGAAGGAAAAGGGCATCAAGAAGGTTGTGTTCGATCGCGGCGGCTATCTCTATCACGGACGCATCAAGGCTCTGGCCGATGCGGCACGCGAAGCAGGTTTGGAATTTCTAAGGTTTCTGGATGGGCGCGGCGTAAGGCCGGCCAGAAGGAAATCAGGAAGCGAATGGCAATACTGAAAAAGAAACTGGATGCCGGGCAGTACAACCTGAAGGATCAGGTCGTTGCGATCAATCGTGTCACCAAGGTCGTCAAGGGCGGCAAGAACATGTCCTTTGCGGCGCTGGTGGTCGTGGGCGATCCGGTGCCGGCGTCGTGGGCTACGGTTCGGGCAAAGCGAAGGAAGTGCCGCAGGCGATCCGCAAGGGCATCGAGGCGGCCAAGAAGAACCTGGTCCGCGTGAACCTGACGGAGACAACGATTCCGCATCAGGTACTGGGACGCTTCGGTTCCGGGCATGTGCTGCTGAAGCCGGCTCCGGAAGGAACGGGCGTGATCGCCGGCGGCGCAGTGCGCGCGGTGATGACCTCGGCCGGCGTGCAGAATGTTCTGACCAAGAGCCTGGGCACAGCGAATCCGCACAATGTGATCAAGGCCACCTTCGATGCGCTGGTGCAGTTGCGCGATCGTGCGGAAGTGGCGGCCATCCGCGGCAAGCAGGTACAGGAGCTTATAGTCATGGCAGAAAACCAGGCGAAGATCAAGATGCATTGCAGTATTACCGCTCGATATTCCAGGCCCCGGTGAAGCATAAGAAGGTGATCAAGGGTCTGGGCTTTACCCGGCTGAACCAGGTTGTCGAGCGTGAAGATACGGCGTCGATCCGCGGTATGGTCAATGCAGTGCCGCACCTGGTTCGGATCGTCAGAGTAAGTACCAGTTTTAAAACGCGCCTTCGGCGCATCAAACAGTGGCTCAGCCAGCCAAGCGAGTCGGTCAGGGCAAGCCTGACCGGCGTATAGCGAGGACATACATGAATCTCTCCAATCTCCGGGCGCCGAAGAAGGCGAACACGGAACAAAAAGCGTGTCGGCCGTGGTATGGGCTCCGGCATGGGCAAGACATCGACCCGTGGACACAAGGGACAACGCTCCCGTTCGGGTTCGAGCATGATGCGCGGCTTTGAAGGCGGCCAGATGCCGCTGCACCGCCGTTTGCCGAAGCGCGGCTTCACCAACATCTTCCGTACCGAATACACCGTTGTGAACCTGGAGCGCGCTGGTCGAACTGGGCGAGAGCGAGCTGACGCTGGAGTTCTTTGCGGCCAAGGGCCTGCTCAAGAAGAACGAATGGGCTGGTCAAGGTGCTGGGCAATGGCGAACTGACGACGGCCATCACTGTGCATGCGCACAAATTCTCGAAATCCGCGCAGGAAAAGATCGAGAAGGCCGGCGGCAAGGCAGTTCTGGTAGCGTAAGGGCGAGTAGGGCTTCGCCGATAAGCGGCTGCAGCTCGTATAGTCGAGGACACCTGGGAAATTTTCATGTTTGAGAAATTCGCCAATATCTTCCGCATCCCCGACCTGCGCAAGCGGGTTTTGTTCACGCTGGGCATGCTGGCCGTTTACCGTCTGGGCTCCTCATTCCGACCCCGGGCGTGAATCGCCAAGCGCTGGAGCAATTCTTCGATCCGCAGGCGGGCAGCGCTCTCGGCCTCGTCGATTTGTTCAGCGGCGGTAACCTTCGCCGTCTGACGGTCTTTGCGCTGGGCATCATGCCGTACATCACGGCATCGATTATCTTCCAGTTGCTGACCGTGGTCTATGAGCCGCTGGCCCGACTGCAGAAAGAAGGCGAGCTGGGCCGCCGGAAGATCACGCAGTGGACGCGTTACTTGACCGTCCTGCTCGGCGTTGTGCAGTCGCTGGCCATTGCGCTGACCCTGTCGCACGGCTCGGGCGGCTTGCAACTGGTGTTGAATCCCGGCGCCGGGCTTCGTCTTGATGACGGTGCTGACGCTGACAACCGGCACCGCCTTCATCATGTGGCTGGGCGAACAGATCACCGATCGCGGCATCGGCAACGGCATGAGCCTGCTGATCTTTGCCGGTATCGTGGTTGGACTGCCGCGCGCCGTGCAGGAATCTGATCGACAAGGCGCGGACAGACAAGTTTGGCGCCTTCACCGTTCCAGCGTTGATTCTGCTGGTCGCGGCCATGATCGCCGTCGTGGCCTTCATCGTTTTTGTGGAGCGCAGCGAGCGACGCATCCCGGTGCAATATGCCAAGCGCATTGTTGGACGCCGGCTGATGGGTGGACAGTCGACACACCTGCCGCTCAAGGTCAACTCCGGCGGCGTGATGCCGGTCATCTTCGCCAGCTTCGATGTTGTCGGCTCCTCTGCTCTTTGCGAATGTCGGCTTTGTCCGCAACAGCACGCTTGCTGACGCGCATCTTCGACGGTCTGCGTGCCGGCGAGCCGTGGTATGAGCTGCTGTACATGGTTGGCTATCGTCTTCTTCGCCTACTTCTATATCTCGATTGTCTTCCGTCCCGACGATATTGCCGACAATATGCGCAAGTACGGTGGCTTTATTCCTGGCATTCGTCCCGGCAAGCGCACCTCCGATTTCATCAACGATATCTTGACGCGCATCACGCTGGTGGGCGCGATTTACCTGATCGTCATCTCGCTGATTCCGCAGATTCTGATCAGCGGTATCCACCTGAATGATCTCTGGCTGATGGGTCGGCTTCTTCGAGCAGCTTGCCGACTGTGGGTCACGCACGGTCTTGGCTTCAACTTCTACTTTGGCGGAACCTCGCTGCTGATCGTGGTTGGCGTGGCGATGGATACGGTCAACCAGGTCGAGTCGCAGCTGATCATGCGGCACTATGAGGGCTTTTCGCCGCGCAGTGGACGTATCCGCGGAAGGCGGGCCTGGTAAGTGGCAGTTGCCGATGATCGAGAAACGGATCGAGCAGACGGGAAGATAGATTCGTGTCACGTTCCCGGTCCGATGCTGCTGCTGGGTGCACCGGGGGTCGGGTAAGGGAACGCAGGCCAAAGAGATTATGGCAGCCTGGGGAATTCCGCAGATCTCTACTGGCGATATTCTGCGGGACAACATGCTCGGCGGCACGGAACTAGGTAAAAAGGCCAAGGCGATCATGGATCGCGGCGAGTTGGTTCCCGACGATCTGGTCAACGAGATGGTCGCGGAACGGCTGAGCAGCCCGATACCGTCGAACGGCTATATTCTGGACGGTTTTCCGCGTACCCTGGCGCAGGCTGAATGGCTGGATTCCGTATCTGGCGGCAGCAGCTCGGGCAGCCTCCCGGTCGATTGCGGTCAGCATCAAGGTAGGTTATACTCAGTTATTGCGTCGTATTACCGGCCGGCGCAACTGTCCAACCTGCAAGCGCATTTACAACGTTTACTTGCAGCCGCCGAAAGTCGACGAATATGCGATCGTGGACGGTACGCCGTTGGTCGCGGCGCGCAGACGATACGGAAGCGGTTTTTGAGGAGCGGATGCGGACTTATGAGGCGCAAACAGCTCCGGTGTGGAACATTATCGTGCCTGGGTCGATTCGTAGGAAGTGGATGGCGAACAGCCGGTGGACGACAGTATGGCAGCCGCAGTGATGGCTGCTAGTTCCGATGCGATTTGAGGAGGATGACCGGCCAATGGCGATCATGATTAAGACGCCGCAGGAAATTGAAAAGATGCGGCGCAGCGGAGCGGTGGTTCGCGAGGTTCTGGATCATGTGCAGCGGCTTGTGAAGCCGGGCGTGACTACGCTGGATCTGGAAAATGCGGCAGAAAGCAAGATCGCGGAGTTGGGAGCGACGCCGGCGTTTAAGGGATATCGCGGATATCCTTGTGTGTTGTGCACTTCGGTGAATGAGCGAAGTTGTGCACGGCATTCCTTCGGCGAGCCGTGTCTTGCGCGAAGGCGATATCGTTTCCATCGATGCGGTGTGGTGCTCGACGGCTATTACGGCGATTCGGCGATCACGGTGCCGGTGGGTGCAAAGGTTGCGCCCGAAGACACAGCGTCTGTCTGGAAGTAACGCAGGCATCGCTTGAAAGCGGTATTCAGGGCAGTGAAGGCGGGAGCATACGCTGGGCGATATCGGCGCCGCGGTGCAGGAAGTGGTCGAAGCCGACGGCTTCAGCGTGGTCCGGGAGTTTGTGGGGCACGGTATCGGGACACGGATGCACGAAGATCCGCAGGTGCCGAATTATGGCCGCGCGGACAGGGTCTGAAGCTGCGGGAAGGCATGGTGCTCGCATCGAGCCGATGGTGAATGTCGGGCAAGCCGGGTGTGCAGGTGCTGAGCGACGGCTGGACAGCAGTGACGGAGGACGGAAGTCTGAGCGCTCATTTCGAGCACACGGTGGCGGTGACGGCCGATGGTGCTGTCGTTTTGACCCAGTAAGTTTCTGACGTGGTGAAGTTTGAGGCGAAGCCTGTAGAAGGCAGGCGGAATCGGGATACGGATTGTCGAAGGAAGACGCGATTGAAGTAATGGCAACTGTCCTTGAGACGTTGCCGAATGCCATGTTCAAGGTCGAGCTTGAGAACAAGCACCAGGTTCTGGCGCATGTCTCAGGCCGCATGCGGAAGAACTTCATCCGCATTCTCCCGGGTGACCGGGTTGCGGTGGAGCTTAGCCCGTATGATCTGACCCGCGGGCGCATCGTCTACCGCTACAAGTAAAAACAGGGCTCAGAGCATTGGGATCAGAGCACAAAGATGGGAGCATCATGAAGGTTCGTGCATCAGTAAAGAAGATTTGTGACAAGTGCAAGGTCATTCATCGCCGCGGTGTGGTGCGGGTGATCTGCGAGAACTCGAAGCACAAGCAGCGTCAGGGCTAAGCCCGTGGACGCCTGATCCGGACAGGCGAGAATCTGAAAGCGGTGAGGCTAGTTAGCCAGGAAAGGCTTGCGATGAACCCCAAGATTCAAACGAAAAGCCTGTCAGAAACGCTGTTCTGAGAGTCGGAACAGCTTAACCGCTCCGAGTGGCGAAGCTACCTGGAGCATTAAAGAAGGACAAGCATGGCACGTATTGCTGGCGTCGATCTGCCCCGCAACAAGCAGGCACGGATCGCGCTGACTTACATCTTCGGGATCGGCAACCCGCGTGCGCTGCGCATCCTTGGAGCTGCGAACGTTGACCCGTTCAAGAAGGTCCAGGATCTGGGCGAAGACGAGGTAAACCGCATCCGCCAGGTTATCGAGAACGAAGGCCAGGTCGAAGGCGATCTGCGCAAAGACGTCTCGATGCACATCAAGCGGCTGATCGACATTCAGTCCTATCGTGGACTGCGCCATCGCCGCAATCTTGCCGATCCGCGGCCAGCGCACGCACACCAATGCGCGCACCCGTAAGGGACCGCGTAAGGGCACGATCGCAGGCAAGAAGAAAGCGACGGCGAAGACCTAATGGCAAAAGCACAGCAGGGCGCTGGCGGAAAGGCCGCCAAGAACAAGAAGTTCAAAAAGCGCGAGCGCAAGAACGTTCCTTACGGTTTGGTCTACATTCAGGCTTCGTTCAACAACACGATCGTGACCATCACCGACGGTCAGGGCAATACCCTCTCGTGGAAGAGCTCGGGCTCGCTCGGCTTCCGCGGGTCGCGTAAAGGTACTCCTTTTGCCGCGCAGCAGGCGGCGATCAACGCCGCCAACCAGGCGCGTGATCATGGTCTGCGCTCGGTCGATGTCCGCGTCACCGGTCCTGGATCCGGCCGCGAATCGGCGGTTCGTGCGTTGGCAGCGGCTGGTCTCGATGTCCGCTCCATTCGCGACGTTACGCCGATTCCGCACAACGGCTGCCGTCCGCCGAAGCGTCGCAGAGTGTAAGTTCGCGTTTCACCGTGCAGGCACTCGCTTACGTGGTGAAACTGCGGTAAAATTAAGAAGGTTTGGACTGGGACGAAGCGCTTGCCAGCGCGTAAACCGGTCGGCCTCTGAAATCTTAGGAGACAAGAATTGGCACGTTATACCGGAGCAGTCTGCCGCCTTTGCCGTCGCGAAGGCACCAAGCTTTTTCTGAAGGGCACCAAGTGCTTTTCCGACAAGTGCCCGATTGAGAAGCGCAATTTCGCCCCCGGCCAGCATGGCCGCGACCGCAAGGCAAAGATTGTAGGCTACGGCCTGCAGCTTCGCGA
Organism: Terriglobales bacterium; assembly: GCA_963738095.1. Taxonomy (GTDB): domain Bacteria; phylum Acidobacteriota; class Terriglobia; order Terriglobales; family Acidobacteriaceae; genus Alloacidobacterium. The sequence goes on along the minus strand of CAVTVL010000011.1, from coordinate 46,329 downwards.
AAAGCAGAAAGCGAAGCGCATCTATTTCACCCTTGAAAGCCAATTCCGCGAGTACTACGAGAAGGCGTCGCGCGCCCCGGGCGTAACCGGTGAACTGCTCTTGCAGCAGCTTGAGCGCCGTCTGGATAACGTTGCTTTTCGTCTCGGCTTTGCCACCTCGCGGCGTCAGGCGCGCCAGATCGTTCGCCACGGACACGTGGAAGTGAATGGCCGCAAGGTAAACATCCCTTCCTTCCAGGTGAGTGTCGGCGATGAGATCAAGATTCGCGAACAGCCAGAAGCTGACGGTGCTGGAGACTTCGCGGAGTTCGCCAGCCACCAGCCGGCTCCGCATGGCTGCACTGTGGATCATGCAAACCTTTCAGGCAAGGTACTGGCGCTGCCGAAGCGTGAAGACGTGAACCTGCCGGTCAACGAGCAGCTGATCGTCGAACTTTACAGCAAGTAATCAGAGTTTGAATGGGCTCGATAGTGTCCCACGTCTCTTCGAGACGTGGGAATGAAGATGGCCCCGAATAAAGGTTTCTGGATAGCTGATCCAGAGAGATGTACACCGCCGAAACGCGGTGAATTCAATTCAACGGAGAGAACAGACGCAGCCGCTGCAGAATGCTTCGCGGCCCTGGGTCAGGAGAGCAAATCGATATGCTTTGGAGAGGATTTCAAAAGCCGAAACGTCTAGCAGTCGATACCGACACGCTGACCGAGAAATACGGGAAGTTCAGCGCTCAGCCCTTTGAGCGCGGCTTCGGCACCACCATTGGCAATGCACTGCGCCGCACGTTGCTTTCGTCTATCGAAGGCGCGGCTGTGACCGCAGTCAAGATCGAAGGCGTGCTGCACGAGTTCCAGTCGATCACTGGAGTCGTGGAAGACGCAACCGATATCATCCTGAACTTGAAGCAGATTCCCTTCAAGTTGAACGGCGAAGGACCAAAGGCGCTTTATCTGCGCGCGGACCAGCCGGGAGTCGTAACCTCGGGCATGATCGAAGCCGATGGCGACGTGGAAATTCTGGACAAGGATATCTATATCGCAACCGTCAGCGAAGGCGGCAAGCTGGACATGGAAATGCGCCTGAAGCGCGGCCGTGGCTATGTCTCCGCTGACAAGAACTTCGACTCCGATCTGGGAATCGGATTTATTCCGGTCGATTCGGTTCACTCACCTGTTCGCAAGGTGAATTACACGGTTGAAGCAGCGCGTCTGGGTCAGATCACCGACTACGACAAGCTGACGCTGGAAGTCTGGACCAATGGTACAGTGGCTCCGGCTGACTCGGTTGGCCTCGCGGCGAAGCTGCTCAAGGACCACATGAGCATCTTCATCAACTTCGAGGAAGAGATCGAAGCTGAAGCGCAGGCTGAAGAAGGCCGCATGCTGCTGCGGAACGACAATCTCAACCGCTCGGTCGAAGAGCTGGAATTGAGCGTTCGCAGCTACAACTGCCTGAAGAACGCCAATATTCAGACCATTGGCGAGTTGGTGCAGAAGACCGAAGCCGAGATGCTGAAGACCAAGAACTTCGGCCGCAAGTCCTTGAATGAGATCAAGGAAATTCTCGCGCAGATGGGCCTTTCGCTGGGAATGAAGATTGACGAGCACGGCAATGCGGTGCCTGGACCGACGAGCATTCTGCCTGCGGCCACCCTGGCAGCCAGCTACAGCCGGTTCGACGACGATGATGAAGGGCTGGATGAGGCGGATCTTCCGCTGCAGTCGGAGCCTGAAAACTTTTAACAGGGCACAGCGCTCAGAGCACGCGTCTTGGATGAAAAGACTGTGCTCTGAGATCTGAATTCTGAGACCTGATTAGATAGAGAGATTTGCCATGCGCCACCGCAATGCAGGATACAAACTCGGACGCAACACCAGCCACCGCCGCGCTCTGCTGCGCAATCTGGTCACGTCCATCATTCTGGAAGACCGCGTAGAGACGACCATCGCCAAGGCGAAGGCGGCGCGGCCTCACGTTGAAAAATTGATCACGCTGGGCAAGAAGGGCGATCTGCATCGCGGCGTCAGGCGCTTTCCTACCTGCAAACCCGCGAAGCAGTCACGCGGCTCTTTGATACCGTGGCTCCGCGCTACGGCGATCGCAACGGCGGCTACCTGCGCATCGTGCGTACCGGCTTCCAGCGTGGCGACGGCGCCGAGAAGGCCTTCATCGAGCTTCTCGGAGCCGAGCAGCTTCTGGATGAGAAACGTCAGAAGCGCGCCGAAGTGCGCGCCAAGCGCCGCGAAGAGATGCAGAAGGCCATGGCCGAAGAGCAGCAGGCGGCTGGCGAAGGCGGCGAAGAGAAGGCTTAGTTTCGTTTGATAGTTTGATAGCTCAGCCCGTTGTACGAGGGCGCAGCGCACCTTCCGGTTGTTCCAGGTGAGGTGCGTTTTTATTTTGGCTGAACTTCTACGGGTTCTTTCATTGCAGTCGTCTTTGGATTTCTTTCGGTCACGGTTACAGCTTGCCCGCGCGCGAGATAATGCGCAATCACATCGGCCTCTGCCCAATTGAGGGTCCAGCCATCTTCGATAGCGACCACTGAATACCTGCCGGGAATGACATCGAGCAATGAAAAGCTTCCGTCAGAATCGGTTTGATCGCGGCGGAAAAGGTCGCGGTTGTTGGCAGGATCCTGCGGAATGAGCACGATCATTGCCCCCGCTACTGGTTTTCCGTCCTTTTTCGCGAAACCTGTCACTTCCAGATTTGGGTCAGCGTAGACTCTGGCGGCAACCATCACGGGGTTGCTGCCGACGGTGATGCGATCGCCTTCAACCTCTGCTCCGGTCGCCGCAAGCCTAGCCAGAAATAGATGTTTGCCGTTGATCCATCCGTCCAATCGATATTTTCCTGGAAGGACATTGGCCAGTTCAAAATTCCCGTCTTTGTTTACAACGGAGCCGTTGTGACTCTGTCCATCGGAAGAGGTGAGGGCAATGACCGAATTCTGTGGGAATGTTTCGCCTGATGCCATAGCCACCTTCCCGGTGATGTTTGCCGTAAGCGGGCCGCCGCTGCCTACGTCAACAGCCTGGTCCGAAGTGACGTTGACTGTGGTGAGCCGCTCGGCCGCAGCGCTGGGGCCTCCGCTGAGATGAATACGGTATTCGCCAGGCGCAATGCTGATTTCAGTCAATCCGGGCGCAATGTAACGGCTGTTCATTTCGACATTGTCCGATGTGCCGAACACCTGCTGATCCAGAGCCGGCATCGGTACCATGTTTGCCTGGCGCGGATCTTCAGGCACGGGCGTATGCACCAGAAGATGCAGGGCAGGAATAGGATGCAGCGCAAAGTTGATCTGCAGCCTGTCACCGCCTTTCAGTGGGATCGGCGTGGCGTCGTCTGCATTGGTAGCGTCGGAGTAGAAGTTTGTGCCGTAGACGAGATCAAGAGGTGAATGCTGCGTGTTCTGCGGCATTCCAGATTCGTTGGATGACCGCATCATCCCCGCGTTGTTGTCCGCGTACCATGGACGTCCTGTGGCTGCGATGAAATATTCACTCGACGCGAGGCCGGAAAATTCGTAAGCGCCGACATCATCGGTATTGGTGTTACTCACGAGCTGAATCTTCTCGATGCCGCTGTCATGACTCTGGCGGTAGAGCGAGACTCTTGCATTTTCTACAGGATCACCAGAGTCCTCGGAGACAATACCAGAGATGACTGCCTCGGGAACAAGGCGCAATACGAGATTTTCTGAAGAGAAACCCTCGCCGGTGACAATCGCTGTCGAGTACTGATCATGCTCGTCATACGATGCGGTGATGAATCCGCGACGTGATCCTGTCAGGGCATATTTTGTAGCGGGTAAGTGGTCGAAGACGAAATGGCCATCGGCGCCTGTCTGCGTCGACTGAACCGTAGAGAAGTCTTTTGGAAGAGCGAGCGATATACTTGCGCGATCAAGGGGATCACCGGTGGCAGCATTTATGGCAATTCCCGAAATGCGATACGGTCCATCGGTTTTTTGCTGGGCCTGCAATTGCAGCGGTGATATATCCATGCAGAACAGAGCAGTTGCGCATACGATCCCAGCTATGCAGACGTAAAACTGTCGTGCGGTCAACGATAGAAGGGACCTCATTGCGTACCCGCTTCCACAGAAACTACATCGAGGTCGATGTTCGCCGTGCTGTTTGGCTCGAGGGTCATTGTCTGCCCTTTGCCCGCATACGACTCCAGCGCTTTGGGATTGCGGTATTCAAGATCAAGCGGACGGTCGAGGGCGAAGACGCGATAGGTGCCGGGCTGAAGATTGGGAATATTCGTCGTCTGCGATAAAGGGACCGCCTGCTGTACGACGGACGATGTGTCAAATTGAGGAACGAGATAGAGAAACCCAAGCAGGGATTGCACGCCGGGATGAAGTTCGAAAGCCTCGTTCGTCGACGCTGCGTCGGTGGGTCGAGATTCTTTCAAACGCACGAACAGAGTCGCTGAGTCGTTACGCAATACGATTTCAATAGGAGCAGAGGCGCCACCTTGACCGATGACCAATGGATCTCGCGCGAGATCGGTTCCACCAGAAGTGATCGACGCAACGTATCCCTGATTCGCATAGGACTGCACCCAATATCTTCCGGGCAGCACATTTTCCAGCATCCAGGACGAATCGTCGCCTCCAGGTTCGTGGCGGAGGTTCACGCCGACAAATTCTTCGGCTGTAGTCGAGAAGAGCATCAGGTTTACGTCACGGGAAATCTCAACTTGCTTACCATTCTCGATTTCTAAAATTTGCGGCCCACTGCCGTTTTGAGCAGTAAATTCTTTGCGGATTGTCACCGAAATGGGATGGATTGGCAGGACGACAAGGCTTTGTGTTTGAACGGGTGCGTTGCGCACCGTAACAGGCTCGCTTGCGAAGCTCGGTGATGGCATATAGGACTGGATTGTTGCTGTATAGTTGCCGCTCGGGAGGTAGGACCGAAATTGCTGCTGCCGCGAGTCATAGAATGTCGACACGTCGTTGAGGCGGCCTCTTCCATCGGATATCTGTACCGCATACCCTTGAGGCAATCGATTTGCAACTGGAATTGTTACAGAATAAAAAGGCTCACGAGTGAGTGTCAGCGCTGCATTTAGATGCTGTCCTGGGCCAATTCTCAAAAAGCCGGTTGTGTCGCTGTCGCCTTCCTGCGGATATGAGACAGAAGGAAATCCCGAACGAACAGGGGCTTGCGACGAGGAGACATCCGGGTCGATTGAACTCGTGGTGTAGAGCTTGTATTCGCCCGGTTGCAAATCGCCGAACCTGAATGCGCCTTCACTATTCGTTAACTTCGTTTCGGTGGGCTGCCAGCGCGCCCGGCCCTCCTGCACAGTACGGCGCATCAACTGAATGCGGATATTGTCAGCCGGATCGGAAGCAGGCATCGTTATCTGGCCGATGATCGCGCCCGCTGGCTCAAGCGTCAAGGTTTGGTCCTTGGTATTGGGCCCGACTTCGATGGGGAGGTATACATCGCTACCCGATCGAGATGCAAAGAACTCGGGTTTCTTCGCCTGCAGGATACATCTTCCTCCAGGAATATTCAGGAATTCAAAACGGCCTTCGTTGTCCGTCAGCTGAGAACTGGAGGCATCTCCGGCGATCGTAACCAGCGAGCGCGCAACCGGCTCGTGGGTGAGGCTGTTTACGACAATCCCGCGCACCACGTATGTTTTTTGTCCAGCGCTACTGTTCTCCAGTTGCGAGTGGAGCCATGGAGGTGGAGCAACGAAGAACAGCATCGAGCACAGCAGAGGAATCGTCCGCGGATGAGCCATGCAGATCACAGAATAAACCTGAGCCGTAGTTCAGTATCGCCGCTATTTTCCCTGAACTACCCGAAAAAGCAAATGGCGTCTGAAGCTGATCTTCAGACGCCGGAAAGTTAGGGAAGTGAGCTCGAAGCTATTCGACATGATAATTCGGGGCTTCGCGCGTGATGATGACATCGTGTACGTGGCTTTCGCGCAGTCCGGCATTCGAGATGCGGATAAAGCGCGATTTCGTCTGCAGTTCCTCAATGGAGGCGCAACCCAGGTATCCCATTCCGGAGCGCAAGCCCGCCGACAAGCTGGTACACCATCGCTTCGAGGGGTCCGCGATGCGGTACCCGACCTTCAATGCCTTCAGGGACGAATTTGGCAAGACGGTTTTGTCCATTGCGTTCGCGTGCGACAACGCCTTCCGTGCTCGTCGAGGACTCTTCGAGATCGCGGCTGCTTTGGAAGTAGCGCTCGCCGGAGCCTTGCGACATGGCGGAGAGAGAGCCCATGCCGCGGTAGGCCTTAAAGGAGCGGCCCTGATAGAGGATGGTTTCGCCGGGGCTTTCGTCCACGCCCGCAAAAAGCGAGCCGATCATGACGCTGCTGGCGCCCGCTGCAATGGCCTTTGCCACATCGCCTGAATACTTGATGCCGCCGTCGGCGATGACAGGAATGTTGTGCTCCCGGCCTGCCTTATACGCTTCGCTGATGGCGGTGATCTGCGGCATGCCTGCACCGGTAACCATGCGCGTGGTGCAAATGGAACCGGGTCCGATGCCCACCTTTACGCCATCGGCTCCGGCATCGATCAGGGCTTTGGCGCCTTCATAGGTCGCAATGTTTCCGGCAAGCAGATCCACATCCGGAAATCGCTTCTTGACTTCGCGGACCGCTTCAAGAACGCGCGATGAGTGGCCGTGAGCTGAGTCGATGGATAGAACATCAACACGATTCTGCACCAGCGCCGCGGCGCGTTCGAGAAAGTCGCCTGTAGCGCCGATGGCTGCGCCCACTCGGAGTCGGCCCTGGTTGTCCTTCGAGGCGTTTGGATATTTCAGTTTTTTCTGGATGTCTTTTACGGTGATGAGGCCTTTCAGCTCATAGTGGTCATTGACGACGAGGAGCTTCTCTACACGATGTTTGTGGAGGATCAGTTCGGCTTCCTCGAGCGTGGTTCCTACCGGGACGGTGATGAGATTTTCTTTCGTCATGACATCCGCGATGGGGATATCTGTCCGAGTTTCAAAGCGCAGGTCCCGATTGGTCAGGATTCCGACCAGTTTCCGGTCCTTAGTGACGGGTACGCCGGAAATTTTGTACTTCCGCATGACATTGAGAGCGTCGGAGATTAACTGATCGGGGGTCATGGTCACCGGATCGACGATCATGCCGCTTTCTGAGCGTTTTACCTTGTCGATTTCGCTGGCCTGCTGCTCGATGGTCAAGTTGCGGTGTACGATGCCGATGCCGCCCTGCTGGGCCATGGCAATGGCCAGGCGCGACTCCGTCACGGTGTCCATAGCGGCGCTTAAAAGTGGTGTATTCAATAAGATGCGATTTGTGAGGCGAGTCTGGGTGCTAACCAGAGCAGGCACAACTTCACTGTAGGCAGGTACCAACAAAACGTCGTCAAACGTTAAGGCTTCGGGGACGGGATGTTCAATCATTGTGTTCCGTAGGTGCGAAGAACCCTCTTCGCGGGCTAGAGGCCGGTGGATACAGCAGTTTCTTAATGGTTCATTCGATTGTAGAGGGGTTGTAGAAACACGGCAAACTTTGCCGGAACCGGATCGCGTGCGTCTTCGTATTATCGGTTGACGAGAAACAGGAGCCACTATGGCCTATCGTGACTGTTTTCAATCGATTCGCAGGACAGGATACGTGTTGGTCCTTCTCCTTTTCGCAGCCGGCACAATAATGCGTGCCGATGATATGAAGACTGACAACATGAGCTGCGATGGTGAGCCGCTAACGTCTGTGGATCGCCAATATCAGCAGCAGGCTGGAGATGTACTTGAGCCGCGACATCTTGAGGTTGTCCGCTCATTTACGGGAACTGGCTCGCTCAACGTGAGCGTGTGCAATGCGCAATTGCGCGTGCGTACGATGCCGGATGCGAAAGATCTGAGGCTCTCCGTAGAGCTTGGCGAGAAGTTATATAAGCCTGCGGAGGATTACATTCATATCCTGCGCGTGGCTCCGGACAACGGGGTGGTTCACCTGAAATTTCCCAGCAACTCTCACGCGGTTGTGACGTTGACCGTTCCAATGAATAAAGGACTTGAGAGCCAGTTCAATCTTGGAAAAGGAGATTTGAGCTTTGATGCGATCGGAAGCGCAGGGGAACGACAGATCAATGTAGGGTACGGACACGCCAAGCTGCTGCTCGATGGGAATAAGAGTTACTCCGATATGAAGGTCAATATCGGCCTGGGATCGCTTCACGATCATCGGCCCGGCGGACATGATGGGCATTTTGTTGTGAGTAAAAGCTACAGCGGAAGCGGTGTCGGCTCTCTGCAGGTGAACGTTGGCATGGGAAGCTTGGACATCGCTCAGGAATAGAGGATACATATGAGAGCTGCAACGATATGGATGACCATTGTTCTAACAGGCGCCAGCCTGTCACCTGCGCAGGATACTTCGCGAAAAAAACTCAATTTGCCAACGCCGGGGCAGTTGGTTATCAGCAAGAACCTTCCGACAAATGGCACGCTGGTGATGGAAGTGAATGTTGGCGAAGTGCGAGTTGTGCGCAGCGATGAGGAGAAGACAATACGGGTGACGATTGATCCGCGCGCATTTTATGACGATGCAACCGTGCATTCGTGGGTCAGGCGATTTGATGTGGCGGGTGATCGTGCGTCGATTGACATGAAGCTGCCGAAGCACAATGACAATCATTCCAGCCCCAGTGTCACCGTGTATGTTCCATCGCAAACGAACCTGAAACTGGAACTCGGTGTCGGCGATTAATGGTTAAGGGGATCGAAGGCAACAAAGAGATACATGTGGGCATTGGCGATCTGACGGTGGGTGTGACGGACAGCACGAAATATAACGAAATCAGCACTGGCACAAAAATAGGCGATGCCGGAGATGCTGTTTCCCACCAGCGGTCCGATGGATTCTTTCCCAGGACGAAGCGCACTTCTCTGCAGGGGATTTACAAATTGCATGCGACCGTCGGCATTGGTGACGTGAACGTCGTGCAGGACTGACGGCCGTCTCCTACGCGCGTCATTCTTCCTGGCTGGCTGCGTGCCTTCGGGAAAGCGGGTATTTATATCTCGAGCGCGATTCTTTCCAATTGCTGCAGATGATTGAGATCATGGCCGGCCATCGTTTCCACAATAACTGTGAAGGTCATGGTGCCGCGCTCCGGATGGATCACTGACTTTGCCCTGTCTTCCTGGGTTGTGTGGCCGATAAGATACAGGTTCCAGCGACGTACGGCTGAGAAGGCGGCGAGAGCAGCGCTGCCATCATAGATCGCATATCTGGCTGCCCACTTTTCCTGATCGAAGGGCTGGATGGTGTGATTTTCTTCGGCCAGAGTCTGCCGCAAACGGAAGGCAAAGACAGTTTCACAATCTGCCAGGTGACTAAAAATTTCACGGGAAGACCACTTGCCAGGCGCCAGAGGTTTCTCAAGGTCATCAGGGCCGAGGCGTTTATAAAAGTCCGCCAGTTTTACCGCAGTAGAGGAAAGAACTTCTTGTGGATCAAGATCTCCAAGAAATTTCGCGTAAGGATTCAGCACAGTCCGCCGCCTGATTGAAGTACACCCGTTGTAGCACACTGTAGCTGTGTTTGGGATGGGCTTAAATTCTGCAGTTTGACCGGTACCGAAGTCGGGCCTGCTGCAACTTTCTGACGGCATCTTCTTCGAGCAGTTGAGGACAGCCTAGCTCGTGCGCTGCGAGGCATACCTGAGCGAAATGTTCTGTGGTTTCAAGTTTCATGAATGCATCGAGCAAGTCCTTGCCATAGGTGACGAGACCATGGTTCGCCATCAGAATTGAGTCGTGGTCACACAGATAGGGCGCAAGGCTGGCACCGACTTCATCGGTTCCGGTGGTTGCGTAGGCCGCCAGAGGAATTTTGCCAAGCGTCATGATGAGTTCGGCACAAAGGGGCATATCGAGGGCCATGCCGCAGGAGGCAAAAGCGGTCGCGATGGGAGGATGTGCATGGACGACTGCCTGTACATCGAGACGCGATTTGTATACGGCCAGATGCATGCCGATTTCGCTCGTGACATTCCGCGTGCCGGAAAGCAGCTTGCCGTTGAGATCAACCACGACCATATCTGAGGGGCGCAACAAATACTTGCTGCAACCCGTGGGCGTCGCAAGAATGCGCTCGTCGTCGAGACGTGCGGAAAGATTGCCTGATGTTCCAGGAGCGAAGCCGAGCCTGTACATCCACTTTGAGAAACGGGTCAGATGCCGGCGGAGCTCGCGTTCCGAGCGTTCGATAGTGACGACTGAGCCCTGACGAGCCGGAGCATGTGATTCCATGAGGGTGATTGCAGGCTGAGACATCATTTCATGCGACCTCTTTTTGATAATTTCTGAGTTTGTCGATACCCTTCCCGATACGCTCGGAAGCGCGGAATATTCTGCCGAGATTGATGCCGGCGCCAACCTTGAGATGACCGACAGCGGCCAGGCCCATGGAGGCCATGCAGCCGCACTGTGAGCAGTCTGGATTGCCGCCGAACTGGCAGGGGGTGACGCGGGTCTTTAGATCGGCCGAGACAATCTGCGTAGTGCGCGCAAAGATGCATTCGTCAGGAGACTTTGGCGGATTAAGGAACTCACGCAGCACCCGCTCGCTCATGTCGAGCACAGGAAAGCGGGTTCGCAGCCGGGCCAACTCCTCAATGACGTGGACGCGTTCCTGCGGAGTAAGCAGCTCGGGGCCAACGGCGCCTTGCTGGGGCGTGAAAATGCTCATCCAGATGCGCTTGATTTCCGGTACCTGGCTCCAGAAGGTGAGAAATTCTTCAAAATACTTCTCGCGCTTCATCATCTGGCCGGTAATTGTGCTGTGAATCGTCACCTTGCTGCCCCGAATATTCTGCAAAATGCGCTCGTAGGTAGCGGGCTTCCGTCGCTCATCGTGATCGGGCTGAAGTCCGTCGATGGATACGACCACATTGAGCCGCGAGATCTTTGCCCAATGCGCTGGAATCGGACGAAACGCGCTCGTTACGAGTTGAACATGAATACCTCTCGCATCGAGTTCTGGCAAGATTTTTTCTAATTCCCGGTAACGGACCAGCGGATCCCCTCCAACCAGCGAGACATGGAGAGGGCGATATTCGTCGACGAGGTCGAGCACTCCCTGGACGAGAGCGTCCTGTTTGAAGTCGGAAAGAACGCGGAGGGTGACGCCATTGCCCCCCAGATGCGCCTCGTCATAAGCGTAGCAGCCGGGGCAACGAAGGGGGCATTCCCGTGTAATTTCAATGGACAGCAGAGGCTTTCGACCGCTGAGGATGGTGGACCAGGACTGGAGCAGTTCTTGGGCTTTCATCTATTCCCCTGAAGCTCGCCACAGGCGGCTTCTTTATCGACGTTTACAGACGCGTAACGGAAATCGAGGAGGAAATGCGAACCACTAGCACTGCTGGACGCAGTTCGTCTGGATCGGAGAAACGGAGGATCGGACCAAAGCAACGCTCCGCCCCTCGCTGAGGCTGGGACCGAAGAATGCCAGATGAAAGACGCCCGTAAAGAGGAGCATGCCGCCAACCAGCGTAAGCATCATGAGAAGAATGGTTTGGAGGGATTTGAGCGTAGTGACGGGTATATCGACGGAGGGCGCAATACATAGCGCGATCACGCAGATCAGACAAAGCAGCGCCGCGGTTATGTTGATTGCTCGCGCCATCCTGCGACGATGGTAGATGCCTTTGTCCGCGATTGCAAACACCGAAGCGTACGATTCGCCGGAATGTTTGAAATCAAGTGCAAAGAGGAGTATTCTGAAATGGCAGACGAGTTTGTCCGCGCTTGTCGTGAATCAGCCGGGGCGCGGAGGAATGAGTGGGCGAAAGCCCACTTTTCTTTTGCTGCAAACTTCATCCGTATCATGGCTTTGAACCTGGACCAAATTCGCGCCACGGCGCAGCGGGTTGCTGCTTCGCATGGCTTTGATGTGGTGGAACTTGAATACCAGGGCGGCGGCAAGCATCGCATTCTCCGTGTATTTATCGAAAAAAACGCCACAGAACGGGCAAAGTTGGCCGAAATTGCCAAAGCGGAAGCTGCACCACCCTTGCGGGTGGAAACGGACCAGCTTGCGGGTATAACGCATGAAGACTGCCAGCAATTCAGTCACGATTTCGGCACGGTTATGGACGTGGAAGATCTGATCCCAGGGACGGAATACACGCTTGAGGTTTCCTCGCCGGGTTTGGATCGAAAGCTCTATGAGCGTGCAGATTACAGACGTTTTACGAGCAGCCTGATCAAGGTGCAGACCTTTGAGCCAGTTGCGGGCAACCGTCACTGGCAGGGCAGGCTCACAGAAGTAAAAGAGAATGGCATTGTGGTGGATGTTGCTGCCGTGCGGCAAAAGAGCACGAGCAGGAAAAAGAACGCTGAGAACGAGACTGTGGAGATCGAGTTTGCCAACATTGAGAAGGCGAACCTTGTCCCCGAATTTTGAAACGAAGCTGCGGCAGATTGCGATAACGCCTGCGATGCACGATCGCTGAAGTATCCGAAAGAGAGACATATGGCAAGTGTGCTGTATCAGAGCATCGAAGCATTGAGCCGTGACAAGGGCATAGATCCGGGCATCGTGGTATCTGCAGTGGAAGATGCGATCGCGCTGGCGACGCGCAAATACTACAAAACGCAGGAAAACATGCGCGCCGAGCTCGACAAAGAAACGGGTGAGATTCGCGCGTATGTCTACAAGGCGGTAGTAGAAACCTCAGAACAGATCGAAGATCCGGTCAATCAGATTGCCCTCGATGAGGCGCGCGAGCTTGCGCCTGAGGTCGAGGTGGGTGGCGAAATCCGCTACTACAAGCCGACCGATGTCTTGGGGCGTATTGCGGCACAGATGGCAAAACAGGTGATCTTCCAGAAAGTTCGCGAGGCCGAACGCGACACCGTGTTTCAGGAATACAACCACCGTGTAGGCGAAGTGATTACGGCGACAGTAAAGCGTCTTGAGCCTCAAGATGTCATCTTTGATCTGGGCAGGGCCGAGGCGCGCATGCCCAAGCGCGAACAGTCGAGGCTGGAACAGTTTGCCGTGGGTGAGCGCATTCGCGTTGTACTGCAACGTGTGGACCGTGCTGCCAAGGGGCCACAGGTGATCGTCTCCCGCGCTGCGCCGGAGCTGGTGCAGAACCTGTTTCAAAGCGAAGTGCCTGAAATTTACGACAGTACGGTGATGATTCGCGCCATTGCCCGCGAAGCCGGCGAGCGCACCAAAATTGCAGTCATGTCGCGGGATAAGGATGTAGATCCGGTCGGCGCCTGTGTCGGTATGAAGGGCATGCGCGTGCAGTCGATCATTCGCGAGTTACGCGGCGAAAAGATCGATATTATTGAATTCAGCGAAGAGATCACCACTTTTGCAGAAAAAGCTCTGCAGCCAGCCAAGGTGAGCCGCGTCAGCATCGCCGACCTCAGCGAGAAGCAGCTGGAAGTGATCGTCGACGATACGCAGCTTTCGCTGGCTATCGGCAAGAAGGGCCAGAACGTCCGCCTCGCCGCGAAGCTGCTGGGCTGGAAGATCGACATCAAGAGCGAGGAAGAAAAGCGCCAGGAAGTTGAACAACAGATGCAGGCGATGTCGGGTGGTCCGGCGACGCCGATCGAGCAGGTCAGTGAACTGGGCGAATCGATCATCCAGAAACTGGTTGCGGCGGGCATTACGACCGTCGAAGCGCTGGCCGACATGACACCCGAACAACTGGAAGAGATTCCGGGCATTGGTGAGAAGACGCTGGAGAAGATTGGTACTGCCGTGCGCCATTACTTCGGGCAATATGAAGAGGGCGAGGAGCGTCCGGCAACGACGGAGCCGAGCATTGCCGAGGCCGCGCATATTGCCAATGTGCAGGCTGAGGAAGAGATCGAGGCTCTGGAGCAGGACCTGACCCAGGCCGGTGAAGAGAGGCCGAGCGAGGATGGCTCCGGATTCATTCGCGATGAAATGGCTGAAGAGCGTCTGGCCGAAGTGACCGAAACCGGCGAAGCGCTGGATGACGAGGGTGCTGCCTCGTTGACACCGGGCCGGGAAGACACGAGTGAAGTATTAGCAGAACACCACCCGCATGCAGAGAACGACGCGGTGGGGGAAGGCAATCTCGATGAGCCGAAGGACGAAGCCGTCGAGGGCGAAAAAATTGATGAGGACGGCGCATAAGATGCGCCGTTCACAGATGCACAGGTCTGAGATCATGAGCCCGAGGCGCATCATTTCAGGCGATAATACAAACAGGGTCGACTTCCACAGGCATGAGGTTGCTATGAACAGCTGAGGGCTTGGGATAGAGAAGCAAAAGGGGCGGATGAGCAAAGTTCGAATTAACGATCTCGCACGCGAACTCGAAGTAAAAAGCAGGGCAATCCTGGATGTGTTGACCGATGTCGGTGTGACGGAAAAGAAGACGCACTCCAGTTCGCTGGAGGCCGATGAAGCCGAACGTGTGCGCGCGCACTTCAACCGCGGCGGCAAGGCGAGCAGTGCGTCCACAGGCCGCGCTGAAGCCGAGGCGAAACCGAAGATTGACTGGTCGCGAGTCTCAAAGCCCGGCGATGTCCTGAAGGCCATTCAGCAGCGCAAAGAAGAAGAAGCGCTTGCTGCAAGCCGTCCAGCTGCGCCCCAACCGGTTCCTGTAAAACCAGCCGCTGCGGCTGCTTCCATAGTCACGCCTGCTGCGCCCAAACAGCCGGCTCCGCAAGCTCCGCCTCCGCCGGTTCCGGCGGAAGCAGCTAAACCTGCGCCGCGCAGGATTGTTCCACAGCCACGGCAGGCACCCGCCGTTATAATGCCGCCACCGCCGCAGGTTCCAGCGATTGCCGCCAAGGCGCCGACAGGCCCAGTTGTGGCCAAGCCGCCTGTCGCTCCACCGGTTGAAGCGAAACCGGCGACTGCCGCCGCATCGCCTCTTGTAGTGAAGCCGCCAACGCCGTCGCCTGCGCCAGTGAGTGTACCCGCTTCACCTGGGGTTTCCGTTGCCGCTACGCCGTCAGCGCCTCCGATTACTTCTGCCGCAGTACCTGAGCAGCCTACGGCTCCCGCTGCTGCGACCACTCCTGCAGCCTCTCCGGCCGTACCAGCACCGTCTTCGGCGCCTGTGCGCCGTGTAATTATGCCGCAGACGGGGCCGCGCCCGGTCTATACTGCTCCACCTCCAGCTCCTGTGCAGGTTTCTACTGCTCCAACAGGACAAACGCAGGGTAGTGGGCTACAGCGTGGGCGACCAATTTTTGATCGCCGTCCGGGCGGAGGTGCTCCCGGTCAACGTCCGCAGGGTGGTCCTCCGGGACAGTTCCCCGGCGGCCGCCGTCCGATGCATCCAACGCGCAGCCAGCCTAGTGGCCCTCCGGGAGCGGCACGCCCTGGTTTTGGCCAGCGTCCAGGCTTCGGCGCCCGTCCCGGCTTCGGTGGACCTCGCCCCGGAATGGGTGGCGCAGGCGGCCTGGTTCCCCCTCCAGGCGAAGCGCCGCGTCCACAGCGTCCGGGTGGCCCGCAGCGTCGCGGCCGTCAGCAATACCCCAAGACCAAAGAAGGTCCGATGAAGGGCTTTGCACCGCCGTCGCGTTTTGGCGGAGTGCAGGTTCCTTCTGAGCCGATGCCGATCACCCGTACCATCACGGTGACGGAAGGCATCAGCGTAAAAGACCTGGCCGAGAAGCTGGGTGTGCGCGGCAAAGATCTGATTGCAACATTGTTGATGCGTGGAGTCTTTGTCACCGTCAACCAGTCGCTGGATGCAGAGCTGGTGAAGGATGTAGCGCATCAGTTCGGCGCGGACACGCAGTTCATCACATTTGAAGACCAGATGGCAAATGAAGCCATCGAGAGCATGCTCTTGCAGGAGAACCCGGATGAGCTTGAAGTGTCTCGTCCGCCCGTTGTCACTGTAATGGGCCACGTCGATCACGGTAAGACCTCACTGCTGGACGCGATTCGCGAGACGGATGTCGCGGGCGGCGAAGCCGGCGGTATTACGCAGCACATCGGTGCGTACAAAGTACGGATCGGTAAGCAGGACTCACCTGCTTTCGGGCGCGAGATTGTTTTCCTCGATACGCCGGGCCACGAAGCATTTACCCGCATGCGTGCGCGTGGTGCCAAAGTAACGGACATCGTTGTTATCGTCGTCGCGGCTGATGACGGCGTGATGCCGCAGACGCTCGAAGCCATCGACCACGCCAAGGCTGCCAATGTGCCGATTATCGTGGCCGTCAACAAGATCGATAAGCCGGAAGCCCAGCCCGACCGCGTGAAAAAGCAGCTTGGCGATCGCGGACTGGTTCCGGAAGATTGGGGTGGTTCAACGGTCTTCGTCGATGTTTCCGCGAAGAAGCGCCAGAATCTCGATCTGCTGCTTGAAATGATTTGCCTCGTGGCGGATCTCGGCAATCTGAAGGCAACGCCGGGACGGTCGGCAGTAGGAACAGTGATTGAGGCAAAGCTCGACCGTGGGCGCGGCGCTGTTGCTTCGGTCCTCGTACAGAACGGCACACTCAAGAACCAAGACAGCTTCATCGTCGGTAATACCTTCGGCAAAATCCGCGCCATGTTCGATGATCGCGGACGCGCCATAGAAGAAGCCGGACCATCGACGCCGGTTGAAATTCTTGGTCTCGAAGGTATGCCGGATGCTGGCGATACATTCCTCGTCGTCAGTGACCGCGATAAGGCCAAGAGTATCGCACAGTACCGCAGAATGCGGGAACGCGAGGCGCAGCTGGCGAAATCCTCACGCGTGTCGCTGGAAGGCCTGGCAGAGCAGATCAAGCAGGCAGGAGTTAAGGAACTCCCGCTTATTCTCAAGGGCGACGTTACCGGATCGGTCGAAGTTCTGGCTGATTCGCTGCAGAAGATGTCGACCGAGAAAGTGCGCATCAAGGTCATCCACTCAGGCGTCGGCGCTATCACGGAAAGCGATGTGCTGCTGGCATCGGCTTCCAACGCCATCATCATTGGCTTCAACGTGCGTCCGGAGCGCAAGGTCGCCGATCTGGCAGAGCAGGAAGGCGTTGAGATTCGCCTGCATTCGATCATCTACGAACTTCAGGATGAGATTCGCAAAGCGATGCTCGGACTGCTCGAACCGGTCTTCAAGGAGAACTACCTTGGCCGCGCCGAAGTGCTCAACGTCTTCAAGATTCCGAAGGTTGGCACCATCGCGGGCTGCCGCGTGCTCGATGGCGTGCTGCGACGCGATGCCGAAGTTCGCCTGATGCGCGATGGAGCGCAAGTCTACAAGGGCAAACTTACGTCGCTCAAGCGCTTCAAGGATGATGCGAAGGAAGTTACAAACGGTATGGAGTGCGGTGTTGGACTGTCCAACTTCAGCGACATCAAGGTGGGCGATACTGTCGAAGCCTTTGTCACCGAGAAGGTTGCGGCGGAACTTACGGCTAGCTAGTCACTAACCAGTAAAGGATAAAAAGGCGCGCGATTGATTCGCGCGCCTTTTTATTTGTTGCCGTCAAGCGACTCAATCCGAGCTCGATACACAGTAAGCGGCATAATATCGCGGCCCCGTCGCCATCAGATTTTCGATCGCCTCGGCCGTCTGAATGCCGCCTCTAGCTCCCACTGCCATGCAGTTTAACGCTGCGGCAGCACAGGCAAAATCGAGTTGCCGTTCGAGCGGCCATCCCTGAAGCAGCCCATATATAAATCCGGCGTGGAAGATGTCTCCGGCTCCGGTTGTATCCACTACGGGAACGCGAAACGCGGGCGTGTGATGAAACTGTTTTCCATCCCATGCCAAGACTCCCTCAGGCCCCAACGTCGCAGCAGTGAGAAGGCATCCGTAACGGCGTTGCATATTGCGCAGCGCTTTCTCCAAATCGGCCTCACCGGTGAGTCGGCAGGGAAAATCCCTGCTTACGATGAGGTAGTCGATGTTTTCCAGGAGATCCTCGATCCCTGGATAGAGCTCGTCCAGATCAGCAATCACCGAAACACCAGCAGCGCGAGCCCACTGCGCCGCCAGGGTTGCCGCTGCGGTATCGTGGCCGTCGACGTGAAGGGCACGCGCATTTACGATCCATTCGCGGTCGATTTCATTCGGTTGAAGAACAAGCCGCTCATCGCGGCGGCACAGTACCGTTCGTTCCCCTGCGCCATCGACCAGTATCAGGGATTGCGGGCTTGCGCCTCCCGCAACCGTGATCAGCTGAGTTTCCACGCCGGAGCGCATAAACGCCTCGCGGTGAAGCCGGGCAGCGTCGTCATCGCCCAGTTTCCCGACGTATCGAGAACGCATGCCCCAGTGCTGGCAGGCAACCACTGTAGTTGCCACCTGCCCACCAGGCAGCACATTCGCGGTGCGAAACTCAACCTTGGAGCCGAGAGCAGGGTAGGTCTCTAGGGGAATAAGTGTGTCCGTGGCATTCAGCCCAACACCGACAAGATCGACCTTCGGCACTTTGGTCATATTGTCACTGTAAATGATGCGCGAATATCGGGCGAGATCGCCCATGCCACAGTTAACGGCATAAGAAACGGTTTCTGCCGCCCTATGCGCTCGGCGCAAAACAACGCAATACAAGACAAACGTTTGTTTCAAACGATATTGCTTGACAGCTCTCGAACTCTTTTGGCTCAATAGGATGGTCTGATTCTCCCCATTGCCGTGCTGGTTCTGGTGAAGAATCTGGTTCAGGGCAAAACCAGCAAGCACCGGACAGGGAAAGAACAGTGATGAAAAATACCATTCTCCTTGGGACTATTCTGCTTGGACTTGTGCTTCCTCTTCGGGGCGCGTCTTACTACCCTCTTCGGCTTGAGGACTCCAAGGCGATCTATCTGACAAAGGAGCAGTTCTCAGTAAAAGGAGATGGCTCGGCCGATGATAGTGCCGCCATTCAGGCGGCCATTGACAAAGCAGAAGCTGAGCATGGCGAAGGTATCGTCTTAGTTCCCGAAGGCCGGTATCGCATTACACACACGATCTATGTTTGGCCCGGCGTGCGAGTGATCGGCTACGGTGCGAATCGTCCGGTTTTCGTGCTGGCAGACAACACGCCCGGTTACCAGCAGGGCATCGGATACATGGTTTTCTTTACCGGAGGACGGCCCGGCGGAAGGCACTGGAGAGAGCGGCTAGGGGGTGGCGTGCGTCCACCGATGGAGGGAACTGTTCCTCCAAGCAGCAACGTAGTCGATGCAAATCCGGGGACCTTTTATTCCGCGATGAGCAATGTCGATTTTGAAATCGGGAACGGAAACCCCGCAGCCATTGGAATCCGCTTTCATGTGGCGCAGCACTGCTATCTGGCGCACATGGATTTTCATATCGGCTCGGGGCAGGCGGCACTCAAAGACATTGGCAATGAGGCTGAGGACCTGCATTTCTATGGCGGCGCATTACGGCATTATTACGCGGAAGCCTTCTCCGGGCTGGCAGTTCACGTTGCTGGATTCAACGTTTGAGGGTCAGAGGAAGGCGGCAATCCGCGAGCATGAGGCGGGCTTGACGCTGATTCATGAGCATATCAGCAATGTGCCTGACGGCGATCTCCATCGATCCGAATTATGCCGAGGAGTTGTGGGTGAAGGACGTGCGCTTCGAAGACATCAGCGGGCCTGCGATTACTATGAGCAATGAGAATGGCCTGCGGACGGAGATCAATCTCGAGGGCATTGTATGCCGTCGCGTTCCAGTCTTTGTGGTGTTTCGCGAGACCGAAAAAAGGTTGAGGGACCAGGTGAGATCTATCGTGTGAAAGCATTTTCCCATGGGCTGACGATTGACCGCGCCGGGTGCGCAGGGCGAGATGAAGAGAACATCGATGCGATGCGGTGAAAGAGATGCCGTCATTTGGGGCGAGGATATTCCGCGCTGCCGCCCGCAGGACATGGGTGAATCTGCGATCGCTGGGTGCAAAAGGCGATGGCGTGACAGACGATACAGCTGCGTACAGAAGGCGATCGCAGAGCATCGTGTCCATGTATATCCCAATGGGTCGATATATTGTCAGCGACACGATGCAGCTTACGTCCGGATACGGTGCTGATCGGGCTGCATCCCGAGCATGACTCAGTTTGATTTACCGGATTGAACGGCTGCCTTTCAGGGCCCTGGGTCCCCGAAGCCGCTGCTGGAGGCTCCGAAGGGTGGCCGGAATATTGTGACCGGAATCGGCCTCTAACGGAGGCATCAATAGTCGCGCGGTGGCTGCGTTGTGGATGGCGGGCGCAGATTCGCTGATGGATGATGTACGTTTCCTCGGCGGGCATGGCACTACGCTGCCGGATGGCATTCACTATGATCCTACAACAACACGCATACGGCAGATACGGATTTTAATCGGCGGTGGGATGGGCAGTATCCGAGTCTATGGGTCACGAATGGCGGCGGCGGAACCTTCGCGAATATCTGGACGCCGAGTACGTTCGCGCAGGCGGGAATGTTGTATTTCCAACACCACGACGCCGGGTCAGGTGTATGAGCTTTCCAGTGAGCATCATGTTCGCAATGAGGTCGAGCTGGACCAGGTAGCGAACTGGCAGCTATGCGCATACAGACGGAGGAGGAGCGGGGCGAGAGTGCCGTTCTGCATTGCCGCTTTGGAATTGACACTCGGAGAACATTACTGTTGCCAACTATCACGGATATCGCGTGGTGAGTAGTTATCAGCCTTTCCGTATGCGATCCAGTGTCGGACTCGCATGACATTCGTTTTCGCAATGTGCATGTGGATGGCGATAACAAGGTTTCGTTCGACAACTCCGTTTTCGACGCAACCAGACATACTGATGTGCGAGCCTATGAGTTCGCATGGCTGAACGTGCCGGAACAAGATTCCGCTCAAGCCGAAAGCAAATCTGCGCCAACGCTGGCGCCGGGCGCGCAGCTGGAACAGCTAGCAACAGGGTTTTTCAATTTTCTGGAGCGGCGGTCGATCCGAAGGGGCAGCTGTTTTTCGTAGATGCGCATTGGCAGACGGATTTACAAATGGTCGCCCGAAAACAAAGAGGCGGTCGTGGTGCGCGACAATCCGCTGGATCCGGTGAATCTGGCGTTCGATAAAGCGGGAAATCTTATGGTGGTGTCGTATGCGGGAAAGGGGACGGTGTATACGTTCCGGCCCGGCACGCCTGCGGATCAAGTGACATTGTTGCAGCCTGAGGCTGTGGCGGCCCGACCGGGCATGACTCCGCTGCTGCCCGTCGATGTCTGGAGCAGCCGTAGCATTCCAGGAGATAGACCGTATCAGTATGTATCCCCGGACCACACCGCCTTTATTTCTGCCGGCGAGGATTTTGTGCAGGGGCAGCTCTATTACGGAACGAAAATGGCTGACATTTTGCGCGCGTTCAGTCTGGCGAAAGCAATGCCTGGGCAGCCGTTTTATGTGAGCGATGAGTCAGACGAGAGAACCTACAGAGGGAATGTAACTGACAAAGGCACAATTTCCGACCTGCAGCTCTTTGCCGAACGAGGCGGAGAGAGTGTCGCGCAGGACAAGGACGGGAATGTGTATCTGGCAGCCGGGCAGGTGCTGATTTACAACCCGCGAGGGGAACTGCTGGGCCGCATCGACGTACCTGAGCGACCGATAGATATTGTGTTTGGCGGTCCAGACCGCGATATGCTTTATGTCCTGACTCACGCATCCCTGTATGCTGTGAAGACCAAAGTGCCGGGTTTATGAGCCGTGTGAGGAGTTTGGAAAAAGCATTCATCGAGGGAGATGCCGGATCTGCTACGTGGCTTTTGCATTGCGTTTGGGAACAACTACTCTGTATCGAGCGTCTGTAAGGTTGTTGCGACACCATGGGGAAGAAGAAAATCAGTAATGGCAACTCTGCCGAACCGGTCACGCTCAAGGTTCTCGCCGCGCACCTAAAGCTTGATCCTGCCACCGTTTCGGTAGTTTTGAATAATGTGCCCGGGCGTTCGATTCCGGAGACGACCCGGGCGCGCATCCGCTCTGCAGCGCAGAAATTCAATTATCAGCCCAGTTTTGTGGCGCGATCGCTGCGCAATCGCCGCACAATGACGATCGGTATTCTGGTTCCTGTGCTTGCCGATGGCTACCACACTGAGGTCATGAGCGGTATCGGCGATCATTTGCTGGAAGAGAATTATTTCTACTTTATAGCCCACCACCGGCATCGCCCTGATCTGATTGAGCAATACCCAAACTTGCTCGTAAGCCGAGGTGCAGAGGGGATTATCGCAATTGATACCCATCTTGACCACAAGCTTGCAGTACCCGCGGTTGCGGTAGCAGGACATCGCAAGATCAATAGCGTTACCAATGTTGTGCTGGACCATAACACCGCGGCGGAAATGGCGCTTCGGCACTTGTATGATCTGGGACATCGCACCATCGCCTTTATGCGTGGTCAGCCTTACAGTTCCGACTCAGAAGTGAGATGGCAGGCCATGGCAAAAGTGTCGCGGGATCTGGGGCTCGCAATCCGTCCAGAGCTGACGATTCAGCTCACGAAGGATCTGACTTCACCCGAACTGGGGTACCCGGTGGTACAACAGCTACTGGCTCACCATCGCCGATTCACGGCCCTGGTGTGTTTCAATGATATGGCGGCGATTGGTGCAATTCGCGCCCTTCATGATGCGCAACTCCGTGTACCGGAGGATATCTCCATCATTGGTTTCGACGATGTTCCACAGGCGGCTTTCCAGACGCCAAGTTTAACCACAATTCGGCAGCCGCTGCACGAAATGGGCAAATTGGCAGCGGAGCTGTTACTGGAGAGGCTTCGCGCGCCGGCTGCAATCGCACAGGAAGTCGCAGTCAAGCCTAAACTCATTGTTCGCGAGACGACCAGCCCGCCGCGACAAACAAGCGAAAAGAAAACTCCAGCCAAGAGCAAAAAGCAGACAGTTTCGCTATAGCCGAAAACTCAATTCGGGCGACCCGGCTACCAGACCAACGTCGTGACCGAATCCGGCGGAAGGGAAACCTCGATCGACTGTTCGCGAAGGGCGCATTGCACGGATTGTTCAGGGCCCTTGTTTGTGAGAATCATAACGCGGCTTCCGTCCGGATTCTGGACTGCGACGTGATCGACATCCTTAATATCTCCCCACGATGCAAAAACCTGTGCACCGCGCTGAATGACTTTTGAATAATGAGTGAAGGCCCAGTATTGGCCGCTGCGCGTCAACGCATGCGTTTGTGAGTTAACAGTGACAACTCCTCCACATGAAAAGGGGCCGATGTTCGGCTTCCCATTCTCGTCGAGAACCAGGTTCCAGCTAACGATGCATCTCGCCCAGTTGCGCAGGATTCCGGTAAACGCGCTGGACCAGTTTGTCCAGTCCGTTGCATAGTCTGGGGCTTTGAAGTCCGGACCGCCTTCGGTCCAGTACGCGTTCTTTTCCGGAAACATGTCGTGCACACGCGTCATGGCCGATGGGGGTCCGTAATATCCGTGCCACGCGACGCCATCGACATATTTGTAGACATCCGGATCGCTGAGTTCATCGATAGCGCGGCCCCACAAGTTGTAATTGTGATCGAGGATCCAGATCTTTGTGTCGAGTAAGGCCTTTTCGAGCGCCGGACCCAGATAGCTCTTCACAAAGTCCATTTCGTATTCTTGCCCCCAGAGAGCCTGGGGCATGCGGCCATCCTGATCGGTGTCCACTTCGTTTTGTACAGAAACCGCTCTGATTTTGACACCATCAACAGCGTAATCCTGAAGGAACTTTACGAAGTACTGGGCGTATGCGTTGAAATAATGCTTACGCATCGATCCGCCGAGCAGAGAGTTGCCGGCTTTCATCCAGCCTGGGGGGCTCCAGGGAGAGGAAAAGTAAAACAGTTCGGGATTGACCTGCTGCGCGTCTCGAAGCAGTGGAAGGATATATTTGCGGTCGTGTTCGATGCTGAAGTGTTTGAGCTCGGGATCAGGCGATTCGCCGTCGTCATAGCTATAGGCGCTGAGCGAATAATCACTGGAGCCGATCGTAGTGCGAGCGACGGAGAGGCGCAGGCCCGAAGCGCCAAAACATTCATCGAGCAGGGCTTTTCGCTTTTCGGCATCGAGCTGCTCGAGTAAATAGCAGGAGGCATCGGTGAGCGCCGCGCCAAAACCAAGTACCTGTTGATAGCGCTGCTCCGGATCGAGGCGAATACTCATCGGAGATGTGGCTGCGCCTGTGCGCCACACCGGCGCCTCTATAGGTACATACCGCTGCTCTCCTGAAGTCCGCCACGCCTTGAGCAGGCCGACAGGCGAAGGAGCATCGGACATAGACCAGGCGGTCAACCGGCTGGAGGTGGTTGAAGAGGCCGCGAGAGCAGCAAGCTTCAGGAAGGTACGGCGATTTGTATTATCCATGATTCATCAACGGGTTGAAGCAGGGTCAGTTTTCTTTGTCTGAAAATGTATAAGGCAAAGGTTTGTCTTGAACCTACACAAAAAAAATTCGCTTGACAACCGTATTCATGAATTGATTTGATCGTCAACGCTCCATAGTGTGGGAGCTTTTCGCGTCCTTAAACAAACGGTTGTCTTTATTGTGGATAGGCGCGTGCGCAGGACTTTATGCGACAAGCACATTTCCGGTCGGAAAGAGGTCAGGACAATCTGCACTCCTCCTCACCGCAGCGGAAGCAGTTGCGATAAGTAGTCGCATCGATAGACGGGTTGGACATAAACAGGACCGTCGCGTTTTCGGACAAATGGAAACGTGGCGCAAGCAGATGGAAGATTTCAGGAGGCAAGTATGTGGAAGTTTATTCGCGGTAGCCTTGTGGCTGTCTTGACATTGTCAGGCATAGCGGGCTTTGCGCAGAACACCAATTCCGGTAACATCCGCGGAACGGTTACTGATGCCACTGGGGCGGTAATTCCGGGTGCCACGGTGAAGGTGGAAGATGTCGATAAAGGCATCTCTCACGAATACACAACCGACGGAGCGGGTCTGTATGACACCGGCTCTATTGTTCCGGACCATTATCTAATCACGATTACGGCAGGGGGATTCCAGACCTACGTTCGCGGTCCGATCACACTGCGCGCAGAGACGGTCGCGATCGACGCTCAGATGACCATAGGCGCTGCGACACAGGAAATTGTCGTTAAGACTGAGGTTCCACTTCTGACGACGGAAAGCGGGGCGCAATCGACTTCGCTTGAATCAAAGGAACTCCTCCAGTTGCCGCAGGTAGGTGCTGACTGGCAGAATTTTGTACAACTGCTGCCCGGCGCATCCACGAAGAACTACCGAACGGGTCAGACAGCTTCGATCAACGGCAACCTGCCCTACAACACGGTGCTGGCGGATGGCGCAACAACGACTCTGCCGATGAGCCAGAACGCCGACGTGATGGTGCTCGATACAGTCGCAGAGGTGAGGGTCGATGACTCAGCATTTTCAGCGCAGTACGGTATCGGTGGCGCGACCTTCAACCAGATCAGCAAAGGCGGCACGAACCAATTCCACGGCGCGGGCTATGAATTTTTCCAGAACAATGCCTTGAATGCCGCGGACTATGCGTTTGGCGCGAAGACCCAAGTTGGCCTTGTCCGTTACAACAATTTCGGTTTCTCGGTTGGCGGTCCGATATGGAAGGACAAGATCTTCTTCTTCTTCAACTACGATAAGACAATTAACCCGGGAAGCGCCTCAACTGGTTTTATAAATGTACCCACCGCTGCATTGCTCAGCGGCGATTTCACCGGTTTTCCCACGATCTACGATCCGACAACGCAGACGGTTGATGCGAGCGGCGTCGTTCACCGCCAGTCCTTCGATTCGGAGTATCACAACGGCAACAAGATCCCCGCGAACATGATTGACCCGGTCGCGGCTGCCATTTCGAAGTACTATCCGCAGCCAAACACCGGGTCGGGTATCAGCAACAACTTCTTTTACAACGTACCCAGTTCAAACCCATTCACGAAGTATTTCGGCCGACTCGATTGGCAAATCAATCCAACCAATCACATCATTGTTTCGGAAACGAACAGCGATAACCCGGCGCAGTATCACAACCAGGGAATCTGCCCGATCAACTGCCAGAATGGCGATGTGAGCCGCGACAATGCGCAGGTTTCCTGGGTATGGACGATTAGCGCGCGCACGATCAATGAAGCACGCATGGGTTTCACCGATCAGTTGAACTTCTTTACGCCATTCTCGATCAATCAGGGTTTCCCTGCAAAACTGGGCTGGCAATTCGCCAAGGCGGATACATTCCCTGACGTCCAGATTTCAGGAAACGGCGACATCTACGAATTACAACCCGCGTCGAACGCGGTGTACAAGGAATTTGTTTTCGATCCTTCGGATGTTGTGACGTTGATCCGCGGCCGGCACGTACTACACTTTGGCGGCGAGTTCCTGATCAACCGCGCGGACTCTACCGCGTGGGGCAACACGAACGCAGGCCAGATGGGCTATACCGGCGTGTACACAAACTCCACGAATGGAGATTCGACCACGGGAATGGGCTTCGCGGATTTCCTGCTGGGCTATACGAACTACTGGAATGCGAAGGTAACGCCAGAGTGGGGCGGACGTCTGAAGAGCCCACAGGTGTTTGTTCAAGACGATATCAAGCTGCGTTCCAACCTGACGATCAATCTGGGGCTGCGCTGGCAGGGAATGACCGGCTGGCATGAAGTGAAGGGTAATCTGGCATCCTTCGATCCAACAGTAACGAATCCTGCAGACAACTCGCTGGGTGCAATGTGGTTCGGCACGACGAAAGCAAACGGGCGCGACAGTCTGATGGCGCCGTCATGGAACACTTGGCTGCCTCGCTTCGGGTTTGCGTATAACTACAAGCCCAAGACTGTAATACGTGGCGGTATCGGCTTGTATGGCTATACGTGGAGTGCCGATACGTATGGTTCCGGCCTGGGTGGGGCATTCGGGTCCAGCGGCAGTGTTTCGGACAATACAACCGGGACCAACCCGGTCGTCATTCTCTCCTCGGACGGGAACACGGCGAATCAACCCAACGGGCTGAGCGTGAATGGGGCTTATCTTGACTCTCCAACGGGTGCAGATTCGCGAAACGGCCAGGGCGTAAGCTATCAGGCTTACCATACTCCGGTTCCGAAGATTCTGGAGTGGAACGCAGAAGTACAGCAAGAGGTCGGACCCAGCACGATGGTGACGCTTGGCTACGTTGCCAGTCACGGATATGATCTACTCTTCCCGGTTGATATTAACCAGGTGCCGGAAGCTCAACTGGGCCCGAATGATTCTTCGCTGCGGCCGTACCCACTGTTCCAGGGAATCAACAGTGGTACCGGGGCAGGTGGGACGAACAACGCCGTCTCCAACTACAACTCGCTGCAAGCCAAAATCGAGCAGCGCTTATCGCATGGGCTCCAGTTCAGAGCAAATTACGTGTGGTCGCACATGCTGGATACCATTGACTCCTCCGGATGGGGCAGCAGTTCGGGGAATGACTATTACCAAAGATCCTATAGTCCAGCCGCAAACTATGGAGCGTCGAACTTCGATGTTCGCAACGCTTTCAAGACTGCGGTGCTCTACGATCTGCCTTTCGGTAGAGGTCGCCAATTCCTGAACAGCAATCCGTGGCTGGATGCACTGGTTGGAGGATGGCAGGTTTCACCAACCATTGCATGGAGCTCTGGCGTTCCGTATACCGTGATCATGAGCGCAGACAATTCGTTCTCGCAGGCGGGTAACAATAAGCAGTTTGCGAATCAGGTTGGCAGCCCATTGTCGGGTCACCAGGATCTCAGTCACTGGTTCAATACTTCCGCTTTCGTGCAACCAGCAGCTGGCACATTCGGTAATACGCAAAGGAATAACCTGTACGGTCCGAAATACCTCCTTATTAATGGGGCGGTTGGCAAGACTTTCCATCTTCCCTGGGAGAATATGGGAATCGAAATTCGCGCATCGGCAAACAACGTCATCAACCATCCCAGTTTCGATATACCGAATTCCACGATCAACGGTGGGACTGAAGGCCAGATCAATAGCCTCACCGTTTTGGGCCGTACCATGCAACTCTACGGGCGCGTTTTCTTCTAACATTACTTCTTGCAACCGAAAAAGGACGGCGTAACCCGCCGTCCTTTTCGTATTCCTGGCTCGGTGCCTCTGCGCCCCCGGTATGATGTGATTGTTATGTTCGTAAAGGCTGTGCTCTTCAGTTTGCTGCTTCTCCCCGCGGCTTCTCTTTCATCTTTTTGCCAGGCAACGCTGAGCAAACAAGACCAAATCAACCAGCATGCGCAATTGGCACAACAATACTTAAGACAGAATCGTCCCGATCTGGCCATTCCCGAATTGCAGGCGCTCCTTGTGCTCGATTCGGAGAATATCGATGCTCAGGCAAATTTGGGCGTCTTGCTGTTTTTTCGTGGCGACTACGCAGGTGCTGCTCCCCATCTGCGCGCCGCTGTCAAAACACAGCCTGATCTATGGAAGATTCAGGCATTGCTGGGATTGGCAGAAGGGAGATTAGGTGATATAAACGCCAGTCGCCGGGATCTGGAAACCGCGTTTCCTCACCTCACAGAAGAAAAGTTCAAAGCTGAAGTGGGACGCGTTTTGATTGACAATTACAGCGCGACCGGTGAGCTTGAGAAAGCGGCGATAGTTATTTCTGCGTTGCTGGCATCGCAGCCCACAGATGCATCTCTGCTCTATACCTCGTACCGGCTCTACTCCGATCTTGCGGACAAGGCGATGCTTACGCTAGCACTGGCTGCGCCGAATAGCGCGCAAATGCACCAGGTAATGGCGCGCGAACTGGCGAGGCATGGAGACGAGGCTCCAGCCATAGCAAACTATCGCGAAGCGATCAAGATCGATCCCAAGCTACCAGGAATTCATTCTGAATTTGGAAACCTTCTCTATAACTCAACGGATGAAAAGCTTAAAGCAGGAGCCGAGGCAGAATTCAAAGCGGCCCTGGCTGGGAATTCTAACGATGAAAAAGCGTTGTTGATGCTGGGAATGATTGCGGCTCAACATGGGGACACGAAGACGGCTTACGATTACTACTCGCACGCATTGCAATTAGAGCCGGACGATGGAGATGCAAATCTGGAAATGGCGAAGATTCTCGTCACCATGAACCAGAACGAGAAGGCGCAACAGATGCTGGAGCACGCACTCCAAATCGATCCGTCCAATTCCGTTGCTCATTATCGGCTCAGCACGCTCTATCGCCGTCAGGGAAAAACCGAGGAGGCAAATAAGGAAATCGCAGAATACAAGAAATATAAGGATATGAAAGACAAGCTACAGAAAATCTTTCATGACATGCGGGTCGAGTCAGGCCAGAAGAATTCTGATGACACAGACCTCCCCAAGTAATAACAACGTGATGGATATCGCCACGGGCTCAATTCTAAACTTCATAAACTCCGCATGGCATAAGCCGTCTCTGAAAGCCTTTCTTCCATTTCTCCTGGCATTATCTTTGCAGCCGCAATTGTTTTCTCAAACGAGCCCAAAGACTGCGCATCAGGCACCGACGGCATCTCATACTGTTTCAACGGAGTTTCCTCAACTCATAGATATCACCGCCTCAACAGGAATTCATTTCGATCACCTATCTACTCCCGAGGCGCGATATATCGTCGAGTCTATGAGCGGCGGCGTTGCCCTGATCGACTACGATCGCGACGGCTACCCCGATATCTATTTCACGAATGCACAAAACGTTGAGATGGCGCTTGCGGGAAAGAAGGCAAAGAGCGCGCTCTATCACAACAACCATGACGGCACCTTTACCGATGTGACAGACAAAAGCGGCACAGGTTATCCGTGCTGGGCTATGGGAGCAGCTGTTGGGGATTACAACAATGACGGCTGGCCAGATCTGCTGGTCACATGCTTTGGCGGTGTCGTGCTCTATCGCAACAATGGCGATGGCACGTTCACTGATGTAACCAGTCAGGCTGGCCTGGGGAACGACACGGCATGGGCCACAGGAGCGTCGTTTGGTGATTATGACGGCGATGGCTGGTTGGATCTCTTCGTCGCCCATTACGTGGACTTTCATCTCAATGATCTGCCGACGTTTGGCTCACGCAAAACATGCCAGTATCACAACGTTGCTGTGCAGTGTGGGCCGAGAGGACTTAAGGGTTCTCAGGACAACCTGTATCACAACAACGGCGATGGAACGTTCACTGATGTTTCAAAGCAAGCAGGGGTGGACGATGCGCAGCGCTTCTTCGGGTTGACTGCCATATGGTCCGATCTGAACGGAGACGGACATCTCGATCTATTTGTCGCCAACGACGGCGAGCCTAATTATCTGTATCGCAATGACGGCAATGGTCATTTCACGGACGTTGCTTATCAGGCCGGTGTGGCCGTCAATCAAGATGGTAACGAGCAGGCTAACATGGGCATCGCTTTAGGCGATTACCTTCACACTGGCCGCTTCTCTATCGGAATCACTCATTTCAGCGAGGAGTATGCGGCGCTCTATCGCAACGATGGCGAGCTTAATTTCACCGATGTTTCGCACGCATCGGGTATCGCGCAAAGCACCACTTCGTATGTCGGATGGGGAGATGCGTTTTTCGATTTCGATAACGACGGGTGGCCCGACTTTTTCATAGTGAATGGACATGTGTACCCGCAAGTGAATGTTGCGGGAGTGGGCACAAAGTATCGCGAGCCAAAACTGTTGTTCCTCAATAATCACAACGGGAGCTTCCGCAATATCAGCCAGGAAGCAGGTGCCGCCATTCAGATTCCACAGATAAGCCGAGGGCTTGCTGTAGGAGACCTCTTCAACGATGGTCGCCTTGAACTGATTATCGAGAATGTCGAAGGCGGCCCGATGATCCTTCGTCCAGAGGGCGGACCGCAGAATCACTGGATAAGCTTTACCTTGCAGGGTAGAAAAAGCAATCGACTCGCCCTGAATGCACGGGTGCGCGTGACCGCCGGTGAACTCATAGAAGAAGACGAAGTCCATAGCGGCGGCAGCTACCTCTCGCAAAATGATCTTCGTCTGCACTTCGGTCTCGGTAAACACGAACGCATCGATAAAGTTGAGATTTTCTGGCCGTCTGGGATAAAAGAGGTGCTCTCTCAGCTGCCCTCAGACCGATTCTTCACGGTGCAGGAAAGTCAGGGAGTGGTGAACTCGAGCCAATCCGGTCAGACTGCAGGAAAAGAAGTAAGGGCAACGATGAGGAACCACTAGATCGAGGTCTATTCGGGCGCACGCATGCAGTAACCATTGAGCGAAACCGCATAACCATCGCTTTACAATCACGGCAAAGCGACTTCGAGGCCTGGCCACATTTTTCTGGACTGGGTCCAACTGCTTCTGTTTCCATTCACATGGATGTAAACGCCCAATTCTAGGCCGCACGTGGGCTGGAGAACGTTGGTAATCGTGATTGTGGTCTGCTGGACAAGCATGTTTGTTAAATACACTAAATCAACACAACCGCAGCTGAATCTTTCCGACCAACGTCGAGACCACCAGATCTTAAGAAAATACGGGACGGATTCAGAAGAATTGGCACGGGGCAAAGTTTGGCATTGCTCAGAGCTGCACAGATTAGACAACAGGCAGTTGTGGCAAGTGACAAGTAGCTGTTGCTGACACTGTAGTTGAAGCCTGACGTGGAAAAACGCGACAATAGCTCTGCCATGGTTCCTCAGGTGGTCGAGGCAGAACAAATTGAGAAGCTCACCAAGACGTGTAGGAAAACGCGGTGCAGTATGCGCCTTGCATAATTGGAGAAGGAAGATGCGAAGCAGAAAAACAACCTTCAGGCGGGTTCCAGGCGTGCTCATTGTACTGCTTCTGTTGACATTCTCAATCAGAGCGTCTGCGCAGGCACAGCAGAAACCGCAGCAAGATGGCCAGTCTGAATCTTCATCTCAATCTCAATCTCGCCAGTGCCCGACAAAAAAGCCGACGACGCTGCGATGCCGAAGACAACAGCCAGTCAGACACCGTCATCTGAAGCACGTCAAGCACAATTTGTTGCCGATTCGCAGAAGCTATATCAGCTCGCTCAAGAACTGAAAACCGAAGTAGCCAAGAGCGACAAGAACACCCTCTCTATCGCTGTCACAAAGAAAGCAGAAGAAATCGAGAAGCTGGCTAAGAGCTTGAAAGAAAGAATGCGTAAAGAGTAGAGTTTCGAAAGAGCGCGAACCCTTTTATGGCGGGCTGGACTGACTCCTTCCTGGCTTTTGGCCAACTCCTGATCGGTCTCCTTAATCATTTCCTGAATCGCTCCATCCTCGCATCCGAGATTGGCGCATACAACTTGCAGATCGCAATGCATGAGGGCCAAAGGAGGATCGGCCGCGGTGGGGTTATTGCCGACATATTGCACAACCTAGATGACCGAGCGAGGCCACTTCAGGTTGCACTTCAAGATTGAACATGGCAACGCGAGGAATGTCATAAGCAGTTACCAGAGATCGAATCGGTTTTACTTCAATAGAACGTAAGCCTCTGGACAGTTGCCGGAAGGTTTGCGTATATTTTGCAGGGATCAAAACAACCATTAATCTACGCAGGAGAAAACGTATCACTGCACTTCAGTGAATTGTTTCTGTGGTGATGGCGGTAAATTCACTCGTATCAAGCAACGAAGAATCACAAATGGATGACCGCCATAAGAACGCTAACAGAATTTTTTTCCATGCAGGGAAAGGATGGATAGAATACGCGATATTTGCAAAGGTCAGAGAAGTAAGGAATTACGTTTACCAAGAGACAGGAGCTTAACTTGTTAAGGAGGTCTGTGGTGAAAACAAGATAGAATTTTAGTTCTTGGTACCTCGACGATACACAGGTTTTCCCCACGTATATTAATCCGCACCAGTAATACGGCGGTTCGATCTGGGATGCGCCGAATTGTTTCTCACTCGCCTGGAATTATCAATTTCCGAATTATAATCGAGGGCTTGGATTGGTGGGCAGAGTGGCAAGCGGCTGGCAGGCCAGCGGAACAACGATCCTGCAGGATGGTTACCCATTTGTCGTGTCGACGAACGCAGCCTTCGCGCCATTTGTTGGCGCAGGTGGCACATATACGGGCTACGCTTCCGACAGTGGCGACTACAACGCGGATGGCGATAACTTTGACTTCCCCGATGTCACCAGCTACAAATATTCGACCGGAAGGCATGACTACCTTCATGGCCTGTTTCCAGCGAGTAACTTTCCGCAGCCGAGTACCTTTGGTTCGGAAGGCAACGAGCAGTACAGCCGCTTCCGTGGTCCTGGCTTTGAGAAGTGGGATGTTGCCATGCTGAAAAACACTGCCATCACAGAAGGCACCTCGCTGCAATTGCGCTTGGAGTTCTATAAGCTGTTCGATAGGCCGAACCTTACCAATATGGATACAAACCTGCCTGATGGTAATTTTGGCAAAGCGACAGATTCCGGAGGATTCTGCCGCATGCGATTCGCACAATAAAATTAAGATTCAGATCGTGTTTTGCATACTCAGTATCGAGCCCGAATGATCCAAACCGCAGTGCACTTTCTCTCACTGCGAAGCGCGCTTCGGCCAATGCGCGAATCCGCAGGCGTCATATCGAATTGAAGTGGAGGAGAGAACGATGAAATCTGGCAAAGAATTTAGCCGCAGGAAATTTCTGACAAGCGCAAGTGGTGTGGCTGCTACTACCTTGTTTGCGGCTCGCGGTCGCGGCGCGCTGACATCATTTTTGAACGACCCAAAGCCTGCATCGCTCTCTGATGAGCGCTGGAAGTCAGAAGCTGTTATCGATCTTACGAAGTCCCCGCACGCAAAATTGAAGCCGATTCCAGTAAGCGCTGTTGTTATTCAAGAAGGGTTCTGGTCGAAGCGACGCGTGGCCAATGTGAGTTCGAGCATCCCGAGTATGCATCAGCTAAGTATCAGGAAGATTTATTGCAGGGAGTCGTCACGCTCGAACATCCCGGCGCGATTGCCGATGCCCCGGCTTCCGGTGCTTTGTACAGCTCGGCTACGAACAGGAGTGCTGTGCACAATACATCTTTGAAGTTGATCCCATACTATGCATGGGCGAACCGTGAACAGTCTTCGATGCAGGTATGGATTCCCTATATATAGAGAGTTGAAACAGGCGTTCCCGCAACTGCATGGAACGTCCGTTTAGATGGAGAGATCCTTGTACAAGACTTCCCGCAGACAATTCATGAAAGCCGGCGCAGTGATCGGCGCTGGAGCTGTGACCGCGCGGTCTATGCGTAGTTTCGCCGCACCCGCACTGCAAAATAAGGTCGTACCCCAGCTTTCACAATTCGACTATGCAGATGTTCAATTGCTGGACGGTCCGATGCTGGAGCAGTTCAATCGCAATCATGCGTTCTTCCTCGCGCTTGACGACGATCGTCTGCTTAAGCCATTTCGTCAACGTGCGGGACTACCTGCGCCGGGCGAGGATATGGGTGGGTGGTACAGCTTTTCAGATGAGTTCGATCCGCCAAAGAATATGACCGGCTACATACCCGGGCACACCTTCGGACAGTACGTGTCAGGACTTGCACGAGCATACGCCGTCACAGGTTCAAAGCCAACGCAGGAGAAGGTCCAGCGCCTGGTGCGCGCCTTTGCGCCAACGATTACTGAAAAGTTCTATGTGAACTATCCGCTGCCGGCTTATACCTTCGATAAAACGAACTGTGGTCTAATCGATGCGCATCAGTTCGCCGCAGATCCGCAGGCGTTGGCGGTTCTGAACCATGCGACGGATGCGGTGCTCCCGTTCCTGCCGGAGAAGGCCCTTACGAGGGCGGAACAGAATGCGCGTCCCCATCCGAATATCTCCTTCACCTGGGATGAAACGTACACGCTGCCGGAGAATCTCTTTCTTGCCTACAAGCGAGGTGCAGGCGATCGTTACCGCCAGTTGGCCATGCGTTTTCTGCAGGACCATGACTACTTTGATCCGCTTGCTCAAGGAGAAAATGTCCTGCCTGGCCAGCATGCCTACAGCCATGTGAATGCACTCTGCTCCGCGTTCCAGGCATATCTGGTCAACGGCAGCGCTAAGCATCTGCAGGCTGCACGCAACGGCTTTGATTTTGTTCTCAACACACAAAGTTTTGCCACCGGAGGGTGGGGACCGGATGAGACTTTCCGCAAGACCGGCAGCGGCGAGTTAGGCGAGAGCCTCACCAAAACACATGCCAGTTTTGAAACACCTTGCGGCGCGTACGGCCACTTCAAAGTCTCGCGTTATCTCATGTGTGTTTCCGGCGACAGTCGTTACGGCGACAGTATGGAAAAAGTGCTCTACAACACCATTCTCGGCGCAAAGCCGATACTCGAAGACGGCCACACCTTCTACTACTCCGACTACAACAATTCGGCCAGCAAGTTTTATCACCCGGACAAATGGCCCTGCTGCTCAGGAACATTTCCGCAGATCACAGCGGACTACGGAATCAGCTCGTACTTCCACAGCCCACGCGGCGTCTATGTAAATCTATATGTGCCTTCAAAGGTCACATGGCGGCAGGGAAGTGCGCGATGCACGCTTACGCAGCGCACTCAGTATCCCATCACGTCTGAAACAGGTATGGAACTGCAGTTGGATCGTGCGCAGCAGTTCACGATGATGCTGCGAATTCCCGCCTGGGCAGGCCCGAAGACGCGGGTTTCTGTAAATGGGCGCAGCGTGGCAGAACAACCCACACCCGGAAAGTTTTTCCCGGTTGAGCGCACCTGGAAGAATGGCGATCGCATCGAGATCACGTTCGATATGACGACGCGGCTTGAGGCAGTCGATCCGCAGCACTCAAATACGGTAGCTCTGCTCACTGGTCCGCTGACATTGTTCGCGATCGGTGATGAGCCCATGCATGCAACACGCAAACAATTGGCGGCGGTTGCGCGGCTCTCACAGCGATCGGATACGTGGCGGGTACAAGGCGATGCAGGGCAAACGGATTTTAAACCGTTTGCTTCCATCGGGAGCGAAAAATACCGTTTGTACCACGATGTCGAAAGTTAATGTAATTTCTGAGGCAGAATAAATTGAAATGATTTCGACCAGTTTTTTTGCGCTTCAGATTATCTGAAGTTCCAGTAAGTTCCTCAGGGTGAAAGGAACCGCCAGTAAATCCGAATCTACCTGCCTACCTGATGCATCCATATGAAGTTGCGGATGTTGCAGGTATTTGAGATTTTCTCTTTTTTCATCACACACAAGATGCAGCAACAAACAAGAGCTGTATAGCTGTGTGTGAGAGCGCGGAATTCAGATAAACGCCTGCCCATCCGCTCGGTGCAATGAAGGCTAGGTTTTGTCCTCATTGCGTTTGCCAATATCGCAGCAAGGGGATGAATGAGCGCCGGAACCGGAACACTGACGCAGGAAGATCACGACTGGCAACCTAAAACTAACCCGTGGTTGATTGCTTTCGTCGTATCGCTGGCGGCGTTCATGGAGGTACTCGACACCAGCATTGCGAATGTGGCCCTGCCGCATATCGCTGGGAACTTGGGCGCCAGCCAGGACCAGAGCACCTGGGTGCTGACTTCCTATCTGGTTTCGAATGCCATCGTTTTGCCAATCAGCGGTTGGCTGGTC
The DNA here is from genome assembly GCA_963738095.1 of Terriglobales bacterium. Classification (GTDB taxonomy): domain Bacteria; phylum Acidobacteriota; class Terriglobia; order Terriglobales; family Acidobacteriaceae; genus Alloacidobacterium. The sequence goes on along the minus strand of CAVTVL010000011.1, from coordinate 9,829 downwards.
AGTATCTTCGGACGCAAGCGGTTCTTCATGACCTGCATCGTCATCTTTACCGCCAGTTCTCTTGTCTGCGGTATCGCGCCCAGTCTCGGGCTATTGCTAATTGCGCGCGTGATCCAGGGTGCGGGTGGAGGCGGCCTGCAGCCGATGGCACAGGCCATCCTTGCTGATACGTTTCCGCCCCGGCTTCGCGGACTGGCATTTTCTCTCTACGGGGTAACGGCAATCTTCGCTCCATCCATCGGTCCGACACTCGGCGGCTGGATTACCGATAACTACACCTGGCGCTGGATCTTTCTCATGAATCTGCCTGTGGGTATTCTGGCGTTTTTCCTTGTTTATCAACTAGTGGAAGACCCGCCGTATCTGACCCGAGCGCGGGCTCTTGGCAGGCGTGTACGCCTCGATTACGTGGGCTTTTTGTTGCTGGCACTTGGCGTTGGCGCACTGCAGATCCTGCTCGACAAGGGGCAGGAAGATGACTGGCTCGGTTCTCACTTTATTGTCACTCTGATCGCAATTGCGGCTGTGTGCCTGGTGACGCTGGTGATATGGGAACTCTTTCAGAAGGAGCCCATTGTCGATGTCCGCCTCTTCGCAAATTTCAATTTCGCGACTTCCAGCATCATGATGTTCATTGTTGGGGGTATGTCATTTGCGACAACTGTGCTGATGCCGCAGTTCCTGCAGGCCAACATGGGATACACAGCAGAGGCCGCGGGGATGGTTCTTTCCGCCGCGGGCTTTGTCTTGCTGGTGGAGTTGCCTTTTATCGGCATGCTGGCGGGCCGTTTTCAGGGACGCTATCTTATTGCTGTGGGATGGATCCTGCTGACAGGCAGCATGTACTTGTCGACTCAGCGCGTCGATCTGCTAATGAGTTTCAAGTCGGCGACGCTACTTCGCATCGCGCAATATGCGCCGATGGGACTGGTCTTCATTCCGACAACCGCAGCCGCTTATTACGGCATGTCCAAGGATAAAAACAACGCCATTGCGGGATTGATAAATTTCATGCGGAATATCGGCAGCAGTGTGGGCACTTCCGTTGTCACCACGGTTCTTGCACGACGCAGCCAGTTTCACGAAGAGAGGCTTGCCAGCCATATCACACCCGGCAGTGCAACCTTTAGCAGCGCACTCAACGGTTTAGCGCAACAGATGCGGGAGTCAGGTTTCAGTGCGGCGGATGCGCTTAACCACGCCTATGGACGCATTTATCAATCTCTTCAATTGCAGGCTTCTACCCTGTCATACATCGACACATTCTGGTTGCTTACAGTGGCAGCGGGAGCTATGTTCTGCCTGACGTTCGTCTTGAAGAAGAACGATCCGAGGGGTGGCGAGAAAGTCGTTGCCCACTGAGTTCCGCCTGTCTGGCCCTCAGCGAGAGGGCTTCAGATATCCGTATTCTGCAAGGTGCTTACCCATATCCGCGTACATTGTCTGATCTTGCGGCTGCCATGTTCCCAGCCCATCCACGTAGCGGTTATACATGCAGAAAGCGGCAGCAATTAACACTGTGTCGTGGATTTCAATATCTGTCGCCCTTTGAGAACGTGCTCGTTCGATGTCCTCTGCAGAAACATTCTTGCCACCCTGCTGTACCTTTCCTGCAATCGCGAGTAAAGCTTTTAGCTTGGGCGTGATGGGTGCGTTCAGAAAATCCGTCTTGACCTGGTTCACGATCTCATCGTCGCCGAAATGTGATGTGGCTGCAGCGCCGTGACTTGTCTGGCAGAAATAGCAGTCATTCTGTGAAGAAACGAAGGTAGCGATCAGTTCCCGTTCTCCCGGAGTGAGGCTGTTCGGCTCATGGAGCAGAACGTGCGCCAATTCGCGCATTGGTTTTGCTGTTTCAGGACGAAACGCGAACCCGCCGCTGATGCCAGGGAGTCCTTCGGGAAGAGCGATATATGCCATAGGTTCTCCTTAACGGGCTGCGGTTTCGACGGGTAGGTATGTCTTGCTTACGGCGATGTATCCGTCGCGGGCAACCATCTTGCCTCGCTCACGGTATGAGGCTTCATCACGGGGCTGAATCGTTCCCAGGCCGTCAACGTAGCGGTTGTACATGCAGAAAGCGGCGGCGATGAGAACCGTATCGTGAATTTCGAGATCGGTCGCGCCCAAGCTGCGCGCATGTATGACATCCTCCGCTGTGACGTTCTTGCCTCCCTTCTGCACCTTGGCTGCGATCACGAGCAAGGCTTTCAGCTTGTCTGAGATCTCTGCGTGTTGAAAGTCAGCCTTAACGCGCTTCACCAAATCTTCATCACCATTCAGATGGGCAGCGGCGATCGAACCATGGCTCATCTGACAGTAGTAGCAGTCGTTGAGATAGGAAACATAGGTCGCGATCAGTTCGCGTTCGCCAGGCGAGAGAGTACTGGGGCCGCGTAGGAGAACTTCAACAAGTTCATTGAGTGGTTTGGCAGTTTCGGGGCGGAAGGCCATAGCGCCGCGAATTCCGGGTAATCCTTCAGGCAATGCGATGTGGGCCATGATTTTTCATCCTTTCAAGGAAGAGAAGATTCCGCTGCCGGAGCAGCAGGTGGAGCTTTTGCAGTAACAAAGCGGCGTTGCAACAATCCGCCCGTGAGCACTACGGCGACTCCTACGAGCGCTGGTAGTGGATCATGCATAAGGATTAACAATCCAATCGCTGCGGCACAAAAGAGGAACACAATCGGTGCCGACGGATACCACCAGCGACGAACGGGCTGCCGCAAACGAAAGAGCGTAGAAACAGATAGCGCCAGGAAGCATACTGCGGAAAAAATGATGTAAGCCAGGATGCGATCAAATGCTCCGAAGAGAAGAATGAGAAGCGCCATCGATGTCTGTAAGAAGATAGCGTTGGCGGGAGTTCCGAAGCGCGGGTGCAGTCGCCCGAAGATGGAGAAGAATGCGCCGTCCCTGGCCATTGCATAGTAGACGCGGGGCGCGGCCATGGTGAGAGCCATGAGTCCGCCCAATACGGAAAGCAGCACGCACGCGGATAGGACCTTACCTCCGGCAGATCCAAAGAGAGCCTCACCGAACTGCGCCACGAAGGCCGTATTCGAAACAATGTGCTCAAGCGGGACAACCGAAAGAAATGCAAAGCTGACCAGAAGATAGACCGCCGTAACCAGCAATACGCCGCAGGTAAAGGCCAGGGGAAGCGTCCGGCGCGGATTGCGGACCTCTCCAGCGAGTTTGCTTGCTTCCCACCAGCCACCAAAGCTGAAGAAGGCACTCACAATTGCCCCTGCCACAGCAGCAAAGAGCGTGTCTGAGCCGGGACGGCGCGTCGTAAGCGGAAGCAGATTGACCGTTGATGCGTGTCCGGAGAGCCAAGCCCATGCTACAAGAGCAAACAGGACCGCAATCTTGAGCAGGTTAGCTGTAGCCATAACCCGGCTGCTCAGACGGGTACCCGCATAATTCACCGCAGCCAGAATCAGCAGCACCACGGCTGGGAAAAATGCTACCAATCGCGAAGACATTGTGACCAGAGTCTGCACATAGGGGATTGCGCCAACGGCCAGCGCGGCTGCAATGCCGGGATCGACCACTGCGGCGGACATCCATCCGTAGAGGAATGCGACCCAGCCGCCGTAGCCTTCGCGAAGATAGATGTATTCGCCGCCTGCTTGCGGGTAGCGAACCGCCAGTTCGGAATAACAAAGCGCACCGGAAAAGGCCATGACTGCCATTCCGCACCACACAGCAGCGAGCAATGCAGGCGATCCCAGCGATTTTGCCATTGCTGCAGGAGTAAGAAAAATGCCAAGCGCGACTGACTCGCCCGTGACGATGGCTATGGCTGCGGCCAATCCTATCTGCCTGCGTTGTTCCATGTAGAGAAGAATCCTACGCGGATCAATGAATCGAAACATCCACCAAAAGGTTGAGGCAATCGGCGTTTTAGATAGAAGGGCGGTAAGACTTTTGATGGATAAATTCCCCATCCTTCGGGAGCAAGACTTTCTCTCGACCATTGCGTAATGTGCCGTATACAGACCCACCGCATTTCAGAAGCTGAGCAGACACTGAAGTTATTTCATTGGGGCCGGCACAACGGAGGAATCTTTGTACAAACTCACAATTTGCAGAGTCACCTGCATCGCACTAGGCATACTTGTCTGCCTGATTCCCCTCGCATTGCATGGACAGCAAGTGGCTGTAGCTGATATCAGAGGAACGATTACCGACCCATCAGGCAGCACAATCGCGAATGTTTCCGTGACTCTCACAAACAGCTCACAGGGGACCGTTCGTACTTTCACGACAAAGAGCGATGGGTTGTTCTCTTTTACGACGCTCGAAGCCGCAAACTACAGCCTTACCGCCGCTGTTTCTTCAGGATTTGCCACTTGGACGCAGTCCATCAGCCTCAATGTTGGCCAGAGTCTCAATATTCCCATTCAGCTACAGATAGCGGGAAATCAAACACGCATTCAGGTCGCTGCGGATACGCAACAAGGTATTAACACCACAACGTCGGTTGTGGGCGGGGTTATTAATGCACACCAGATCGACACTCTTCCTTTGAATGGGCGCAATTATCTTGAACTCGCCCTCCTGATTCCTGGCAACGCACCTGCTCCCAACTTTGACCCTACCAAAGTGAATACCGTCGTCATTTCCTCGGCAGGACAGGTAGGGCGGGGCGGGAATGTAACTATCGATGGGGCGGATAACAACGACGATGTAGTCGGCGGTTCGCTGGTCAATATTCCTGAGGATGCAGTGCAGGAATTTCAAACCGCTACGAACCGGTTTTCAGCTGAACTGGGACGCTCGGGTTCAACTGTAATCAATGTAGTTACAAAGCAGGGCTCAAATGATCTTCACGGCGGAGTCGCCCTGTACGAGCGCGATAAGGTTCTTCAGGGTCTTCCTGCAACTTACGATCCCAGTATTGGATCGACGCCGCCCTTCCACCGCCAGCAATATGCTGGTGATATAGGTGGGCCGTTGCGGCATGATAAGGCTTGGTGGTTCGTCGCAATGGAAGATCGCCAGCAGCTTGGCGCAGATTTAGTAGGGGTGCGTGACACAGAAAATCAAGCTATCCACAGAGTTTTCACGACGGCGCCCTTGCATGATTACCTCACTACAGAGAGGCTGGACTGGCAGGTTACACCGCACGACCGCGTTGGGTTCCGTCACTCGCTCGAACTGGAAGATGATTTAAGTCAGAGCCAACTTGATCGTTCTCTTGGTACCGCTGCCTACCGCCAGACCGCGATTAACCATCTGCAGGGCCTGATTGCAGACTGGGTCCATATCTTTACGCCCTCCGTTATTAATCGGATGAGCTTTGCCGACAATAACTTCATCAACACGACTTCACCGATATCGGCCGCTCCGCAGATCAGCTATCCCGATCTTGACGACGGTGCAACATACCGCGTCCCCCAGGAAACAAAACAATTTCGCCTGCAAGGAGACGACACGGTTACGTGGGTGTTCCATAACCATACACTGGGTTTCGGTGGGGAATTGCAGGCCATAGATGCCGATTTCAATCTCGGAGTTTTTCAACAGGGCAATATTCAAGCGGTAGAAAATTTCCCCGATTTCGACCGCAACGGAGACGGCAAAGTCGATGATAACGATCTGCTCTTTGCGGTAGCGTTGCGTAGCTCAACCCCAACAAGGCCGCTTTTTCTTCCGGACAATGACAACTTCCATCTTGCCGGCTTTGCACAGGACGATTGGAAAGTCTTGCCCAATCTCGTTCTCAATCTCGGGTTGCGCTGGGAAATGGATACCAACCTCAATAATCTAAGCTGGTATCCGCAGCGCAATCCCCTTGTCGAGTCGTTCTATCAAGGAACGAGACACAGGGATTACAACAACTGGAGTCCGCGCCTAGGATTTAACTTTGCGGTTAATCCCAAGTTCAGCGTCCATGGCGGCTACGGTGTCTATTATGACCGCATCACTTTGGAGATCATGTCTCTGGAAAAGGGATTTGACGGACGCGCCCTCGCGTTGAACGTCACCGCCGGCAACGCAATAACAGACCCATCCGGCAACCCCGTTTATTTGAACCCCGACGGTACCTTCAGACCCGGTGCTCCCGAATTAATCTCCAGTCCGTTCAGTGGATTTCTCTTCACCGGGGCGGGCTCGACGGGAATCGATGTTATCAATAACCGCCTGAGAAGTCCCATGGTGCAGCAGGTCAACCTCGGCATCGAGAAGCAGATTGGCGAAGGTCTCGTGCTGAAAATTGACGGTATCCATAACCTCGGTACGCGCTTCATCATCGGACGCCCCGTTGGGCAGATCGACTATAACCCGGTCACCGGAGGTCCGGATGGCGTGACCGATCTTGAATCCGCAGTGAATACCAAATACGACGCACTCTGGATCAGTGCCCGTCAACGCTTTACCAGGTATGGCGAATTCAATGCAGCCTACACGTTAGGCAAAGCGTTCAATTACGCGAACGATGATCAGATTCCTTTTGAATATTCGCCAATCGACCCCAATAATCTGCAGCGCGAATACGGACCGCCGCCAAACGACCAACGCCATCGGTTGGTTCTCTCTGGAGTTGGCAATCTTCCCTGGAAGCTGCGTTTCGCACCCATTTGGACCATTGCATCCGGGGTCCCCATGGACATCCTGTTGCCCGATGGCAGTGAACGGGTGCCTACCATGCAACGCAATGCAGGCGGCCGCGAATTTCACAATGCGCGGGAACTGAATGCTTTCATCACCCACACCAACGCAGCGGGAGGCGTGTATGAAGCAACTACTAGCAGCTACGTGATCCTGCCGCAAGTCGACGATCATGTGCACTTCAGTGATAGCTTCAACTCACTCGACTTTCGTCTTGATCGCACGTTTTCGTTTGGAGATCGTATTCGTTTGAATCTCATCGGAGAAGCCTTCAATATCTTCAATGTGACAAATATCCTCGGCGTCAGCAATCTCAATTACTCCGGCTTCGCCAACACACTCTCTCCTGACAACGGTAATCCCGCTTTTTCATCGAGCTTTGGGAAGCCAGTTTCGACCGCTGGCGGAGTCCTCGGTTCCGGAGGGCCTCGCGCGTTCCAACTGGCTGCGAAGCTGAGCTTCTAACCAGCTAGTTCACAGGCGATTCTTATTATCCGTCCCGAATACGAATTGCTAGCGCAGTTGCGAACTGCGCCTCTGGCTGGAGTTGAAACGAAGATCAATAGAAGTCTAATAGTTTCAAACCCTTCCTGAATTGATGGGAGTGCTTAAAGAAGTCATCAGACCAACTTAAGATGCCATGTGTGTTTATTCTGCTGATATCCTGCTTACCTGCATTTTTTGATTTCTTAAAAAAAATTTATTAAATCAATTTGTGAAATATGCTTCGTGATCACGGCATTTCACAACTTTCCTGCGTGTCGCCATAACCACCCATGGCGGCGAGCATGAACCACATCTCTGCCAGTGAGTCATAGCCCCCGCGGCTGCACATCTCACCCATTAGGTATTGCGCATATTGATTCCATTCAAGAGCTTGATCGAATACAGCCTTGAGGGTATCCAGGTCGAATTCATGAAGTCGGTCAATCCCGACAAGGTCAGCCAGAACTGCCTCTGTTTCGCGCAGCCCTAATGTCAACACACGCACAAAATCAGCTTGATCGCTATTGCCAGGGAACCTCATCTGCTCTCCGATGTGTTCTACACAGTCAGAAAGCATATCGGCATATCTTGTAAACTTATGAGGTCATAAGATTTACCATGTCACGATCCGATTTTGTCTGATAGTCAATTGGCAGTTCACGCAACAAATCCTGAATGATCTCGTTGCTTTCCCTGTCCCTACTTGCTTTCTCCAGATCCCGCAACATAGCAGAAAAGTCGCTCTGGACCCTGGCTGCCTTAACCCGAAAGACATGGGGGAAACTCGTTGGGCCGACATCAGCGTCTTCGTTCCAAAGCTGCTCATGAAGCTTTTCACCCGGACGCATTCCTACCACCTTTATCTCTATATCTTTTCCTGGGGTTAATCCTGACATTTCAATTATTTCTTTAGCGAACTCAATAATTTTCACCGGGTCGCCCATTTCGAGCATATAAATATCCCCCGTCGACGCCAACGTGGCTGCTTGCAACACAAGCTGCACAGCTTGCGGGATGGTCATGAAGTAGCGCGTCATCTCTTTGTGAGTAATCGTGACTGGGCCGCCAGCCGCAATCTGGCGTAAGAAAATTGGCACTACGCTACCGCGGCTTCCAAGCACATTGCCAAATCGCACACAGGCAAATTGCGTGCGGTGACGTCGCTGTACAGCTTCAATGGCTCGTTGTTGAATGAGCATTTCAGCGGTGCGCTTTGACGCCCCCATTACGCTCGAGGGATGCACGGCCTTATCCGTTGATATCATCACCAACTTTTCGGAACCGTAATCAATAGCAGCGTCTGCTAGTTCGCGAGTGCCGCAAACGTTGTTCAGGATAGCTTCGCAGCAGTTATCTTCCATGACCGGTACATGCTTATAGGCAGCAGCATGCAATACGATGTTCGGCCTAAATTTTGAGAAGGCATGGCGAATCGCAAAACGGTCACGGATATCGCTGACAACTGGAACAGCAATGCGGTCTTTACCTTCACCTTTGAGTTGATTCATCAATTCGAAAATGGAATTTTCGTCTCGATCCAACACGATCAACTTTTCTATGGGTAAGTCGGCTACTTGTCTCACCAGTTCTGAACCGATCGAACCGCCTGCCCCAGTAATCAAAACTACCCGATCAGCGAAGCATTCCATGACAGCAGGATGTGCGGTTGCGCTTAATTTTCGCTGACGAACATGTGAAATCTGATCGATCCCGATAATACGTCGCACCTGCACTTTTCCTTTAACCAGGTCAACACACGAGGGAAGAAGTCGGATTTGTATTCCAAACTGGGCCGCTACGCGCATTACCTCTTCGGCGGCTTGTATATCGGCTCCTGCAATAATCACCAATTCAATAGGGTGCGCAGCCAGAAGATTTGGCAGAGCAGCGGTATGCCCGCGGACTAGAACTCCATCGATTCTGAGCCCAACAAGACGCTCATCCTCGGTTACCAAGCCTAAAATATTGGTATTGCCAGAGGACCGCAAATGCCGTACAGCGCCCGCTAAAGTGGCCTCACTTCCGACTATGAGTGTATTAGGACCACTCCCAACACGATTTAAGAATTCGTGCTCATATCGTCTGATGGTACGAAGACCGCTCGCAAGCCAAAGGAACAACAGCAATTCCAATAAAAGTACTGAGTAAGGAATTGCCGTGCCATTGTGGACTGCAGCCCGGAACAGTAGTAGCCCGATTGTGACTGGTACGGAGCGCGCTCCTAGTTGTATCGCATCCCGAAGCGCGAAAAAGCGCCAGGTAGACTTGTAGCCGTTCGTTAGAAGTATTGCGGCGGGGCGAGCAACCGCGATAACGATCAGCCATCCCACCATCCCTCTTTGCTGGGTTGGAGGTATCGAAAAATCAAAGCGTAGCAGATAGGCAATCCAAAGGGCTGTTACAGCTACGATACTGTCCAACAACATTTGCACGTTACGATGCAAAAGCCACGACGGAATTTTCTGCGATAAATGCCTGAGTTTTCTTAAAAGGATCAAGCAACGATCATCTAGATTGAGCCCACGAAATCCGAACAATGTCATCGTCATTACTCGCTTCGAATTAGCCCGCTCGCAAATCGTTGTATAAAGCGGCGATTAGCGAGAGGGAGAGCGCTAGAGCCAAATGAAGCGGCTTCGGGAAAACACTCTATGCGAAAATTCTCGGGACCTAAAACAGCATCAGGACCATACGCGTTCGTAAGCATGGATGGTTTTGTTTC
>CAVTVL010000010.1:0-203855 GCA_963738095.1 Terriglobales bacterium | reverse complement strand
ATCCCGCTGCTCTTCGTCCGCTTTCGAGTCTCAGCATTGCTCTTTACCCCGACTATTTGAATACGGTCGAGCGCCTCTCCGGGTTGCATGTGCCGCTCCGCACCCGCGGCACACTGCAGGGCGCAGAACAGGCTCACATTTTCGACCACGCGCTTTCCCAGCAGGAAATAGCGCTGCATTGCCCTGAGCTCAATATCACCCGCCATTGTTTTTGCTGGCTCGACGAGCACAGCCTGGACCCGCGTGATCTCTGCGCCGCATTGCCTAAAGCAGCTGCTGCAGCGGGGATTTCCCTGGTGGAACAGTCCCCGGTTACAGCCGTCAGGGGTTCAGCATCCGGCGTTGAAGTAACAACGCCGCGGGCTGCGTGGTCCGCCGCACGATTCATCAACTGTTGCGGCGCGTGGGCTGGAGCCGTTTCCAGTCTGCCGTCGATCGAGCCCCGCAAAGGCCAGATGGCGACTGTGAAACTGCCGCCGCATCACAGCCTGGGTTGCGTCATCCGCACGCCGGAGCTCTACCTGGTTCCGCGTGGCGATGGCCGCATCATCATCGGAGCCTCGGTTGAACGCGCCGGCTTCGATAAATCCGTTCACGAAGACACCATTCAGAAGCTGCTCGATGAAGCTGCCGTGCTCTGGCCGCCCGTGCGGGAAGCTGAAATCGTAGAAACATGGGCAGGGCTGCGCCCTGGCTCAGCCGATGGGCTGCCTGTCATCGACACATGCGGGGCTGCAAACTGCTGGATCGCTTCGGGACACTTCCGCAACGGTATTCTGCTCGCACCCGCCACGGCACGCATCATGCGCGAATTGATTCTGGACGAGCAGCCGGACATAGACCTTGTGCCCTTCCGATGCGACCGATTTGCGGATGCAGCCGTCTTTTAAGAAAGAGTGGTGCAAGTGACAACGCAATCTCCACGCTGCTATAAACAGTATTTAGCCCGTTTTCGGGCCGCGAGCGTTCCGCGACGCCCTCAGCGGGGAAGGATCAGCATCTGGCCAACTCTTGGCGGCATCCAATAGAGTCCGCCTGATACAGGAAAAAAAGTGGAGGAATTTGCGACGTATGTCGACCGCAGTAGCTTCAAAAGGTCTTGAAGGGATTGTTGCAGCCAACTCTGGCATTTGCTGGATCGATGGGGATGCCGGGGTTCTTGCCTACCGCGGTATCGACATTCATGAGCTGGCCGAGAAATCGAACTTTGAGGAAACGACTTATCTTCTCTGGCATGGAAAGCTGCCCACCGCAAACGAACTCGAAACCTTCAAGAAAAAACTTTCCGATTCCCGCCAGCTTCCAGCCGATATCCTCAAGCTCCTTCAATCCTTCCCAAAATCAGCCACCCCGATGGAAATACTGCGCACCGCCGTTTCCGCGCTGAGTATTTATGACAAGGACGAGAAGGCTGTCGATCACGACTCGAACGTGCGCAAGAGCTTCGATCTCACCGCGCAGATCGCTATGATCGTTGCCGCTTTCGACCGCGTCCGCAAAGGCAAGCCCGTCGTGGAAGCTGACAAATCGCTCTCGCACGCCGGAAATTTCCTCTGGATGCTCACCGGGGAAAAGCCATCCGAGACAGCCACCCGCGCCCTTGATGTAGCGCTCATTCTGCATGCCGATCACGAGCTGAACGCGTCGACCTTTGCCGCGCGCGTCATCGCCGCCACGCTGTCCGACGTCCACTCCGCCATCACCGGAGCCATCGGCGCATTGAAAGGTCCTCTGCACGGCGGCGCAAATGAAGCTGTGATGCGCATGCTCTTCGCTATCGACAAGGAAGGCCTGGACCCGGTCGAGTATGTCAAGAACATGCTGGCGCAGAAGAAGAAGGTTTCCGGTTTCGGTCATCGTGTGTATCACACGGAAGATCCGCGCGCGACGCACCTGCGCCAGATGTCAGAAGACCTGGGCCGCTCGGCAAATAACACCAAGTGGTTCGACATGTCGCAGAAGATCGAGCAGTACATCAAGAGCGAAAAGAAGCTCAACGCGAACGTCGACTTCTACTCCGCCTCAACTTACACCACGCTTGGCATCGACCTCGATCTCTTCACGCCCATCTTCGCTGTCAGCCGCATCTCCGGTTGGGCCGCTCACGTCATCGAACAACTCGACGACAATCGCCTCATCCGTCCGCGTGCCGACTACATCGGGCCGGAATATCCAGCAAAGTACGTACCGATTTCTCAGAGATAATAACGTAAGTACAAAATCGGGTGCCCCAGGTTCCCCTGAGCGAAGTCGAAGGGTAACCTGGGGTTTTTCTTTCGACTTATCCGGCAAATCCGACTGCGTCCTACATGCCGCCCTTGCGGCTTGCAGGAGGCACAATCCCGTTCATCCGCAGATACACAACCATCTGCCCGTAATGATCCATGGAGTGCGTGATGCAGAACGCCGCCAGTCCACCCCGCGTCCACTTTCTCTCTCCCGATCCTTCAACCGTGAAAGCATTCGCCGCCGTGATCGTGCTCAGAGCACTGTGCGCAAACGTATAGGAATCCTTCAGCGCCTTCACGATGTCATCTTTGCTGGTCAGCTTCTCGATATCGGCTTCTTTCACCGCGCCGGGCACATTCCAGCCTTCAAAAAACTCGTAGTTGGCCTCAGCCAGATGCTTTACCTGCTGGCCAAAGGTGCGCACACCTTTGAATTCGCCCTGTGAGGGCGCGAAATCAAATTTGTCGGCGGGCATGGCGTCGGCCGCGCCAACAATTTCCTTTTCCATCATCGTCATCAGATGGTTATAGGTATCTCCGGGCACAGCCTGCGTAGCCTGTGCATAAGTGAACGTCGCCGGAACGGCCAGACAACATAGCAGCGCCACACAAAACATACGAATCATCTTCACGTCTCTTCCTCCTGAGCTACTGCGCAAGCAGCCTAGCAGAATCGTAGGACGGCATGTGTCAAATCCTTGTGGAGACGAGCGAAATGAGACGTATCGGTTGTAGCGAGTGTTGAATGCAGCCGATGCTTCGCCAGGCCGCCGGATCAGCGTTTCCTGCGGCCTGTATAAGCGTGTCGTTAATTCTTACGGCTTGCCGGAGGCACAATCCCATTATCCGCAGGTATTCCACCATTTGTCAGATTCCGAAGGTCGTAGAATAGAGAATCGGGAGACTGTACAAAAAATGAAACGGGTATACATGGATGCGAATGCGACGACACCTTTGGTACCCGAGGTGCTCGACGCTATGCGCCCGTATTTCATCGAGCATTTCGGCAACGCATCCTCCATCCACCAGCAGGGTCAACAGGCCCGCGCCGCTGTCGAGCAGGCGCGCGAAACCGTAGCCGCGCTCATCAATTGCCGCGCCGCAGAAATCGTCTTTACCTCAGGTGGAACAGAAAGCGATAACCTCGCGCTCTTCGGCCTCGTCCAGCCCGGCGACCATCTCATCACCTCATCGATAGAGCACCATGCCGTGCTCCACGCAGCCGAAAAGCTGCGCGACCGCGGAGCCGAAGTCACTTTTCTGCCAGTTTCGGGCGAAGGCGTCATCAACCCGCAGGATCTGCGCCGCGCCATCAAGCCGAACACAAAACTCATCAGCATCATGATGGCCAACAATGAAACCGGAGCCATCCAGCCGGTAAGCGAAATCGGACGCATCGCCGCCGAAGCCGACATCTATTTCCACACCGATGCTGTGCAGGCCGCAGGCAAGCTGCCTATCGACGTGCAATCGTTGCGCTGCGACTTGCTCAGCATCTCCGGCCACAAGATGCACGCGCCGCAGGGAACCGGAATTCTCTACGTGCGCCGCGGAACGCAACTTGAACCCCTCTTCTTTGGTGGAACGCACGAGCGCCAGCGCCGCGCCGGAACGGAAAACCTCCCTGGTATCGTTGGACTGGGCAAAGCCGCCGAGCTCGCAAGCGCCGCACTCATTGACGGTACGGTGGAAAAGATCGCCGCACTCCGCAACAGGCTCGAACAGGGTATTCTCGCGCAGGTCAAAGACTCCGGCGTCAACGGTGGAAGCGTCCGCCGTGTTCCCAACACTACCAACATTTACTTCGACAACCTCGAAGGCGAAGCCCTCGTCATCGCTCTCGACTTGAAGGGTCTGTGCACATCCGGGGGATCGGCCTGCGCTTCCGGCGCCGCCGAACCATCTCACGTTCTCTCAGCAATGGAGCTCGTCCCGGCGAGAGCCCGCGCCAGCCTGCGCTTCAGCCTCACCAAACTCAGCACGGATGAAGACGTCGACTTCGCATTGGAAATAATCCCGACCGCTGCGAGCCGCCTGCGCGAACTTGCTCCGGTAAACGCCGGAACTCTTGGCTAAATGAAATTTCACGTTTGGAGATAGTTCGCCCAGAAGGCCCAGTTATAGCCTCTGGCTCGATAAACGCAGTCCCAGATCCGGCAAAACATCAGTTGAAGATCGTCCTTTTCGGCAAAGCTGTATTCCCCAAAGTTCGGCTCGAAAAAGTAGATATTTCCCCCAAGGACGTGAAAGGCGACATCGTGCCCGGAGCCGCCCACCTTGCCGGAACTGAGGATGGCGCTTCCTCCATTTGTCGAGCCGTCGAGATTCGGCAAAATGTATTGCTTCCACATCCACGCGCCATCGATGGCGTCTTCCTGTACCAGGGTCGGTCCGGCGCGGGAACCGTCATACGCTATCTTGTCGTAATTTGAGGTCTTCTTGAAATTATCCAGCGCCCACTGCGTCGTGAATGCGGTATGCGCCTTCGCGATCAGTTGAGGAGTCTTCTCAATGATGACTGCCGCGTAGAGTAATTGTTCCTGGGCGCCTATCCAGATTTTTGCCTTCTCCAGCTCGCCGGATGGGAAAGCGGCTTCCATGTCCTGATCGGAGAGTGACGGCAACTGCTTATCCGATTTGCCAAAATGACGGCGGGCATCTGAGAGCGTACGAGCATCCACTTCCGGCTTGATCACGTCCAGGGCCATGTTAGTCAGATTTATCTTTTTGGCCTTCCGATAAACTTCTTGAGTTGCAACTTGTTTGTTAAAGCGTGTAGCGGATTTAGCGCCGTAGTAATGTTTTTTGGGGTTGAAACCACTCAACTCTTCGTCCTCGTTGTAGATCGCAGAACGTCCGGGCTGTCCGAACTTGGACTTGGCTATGCGCTTCGGGCTGTAGATGCGCCGCAGCCAGTCCAGGCACATCCCCATGCAAACCCCCGATCCCTGGGTGTCGTAATTGTTCTGGTTCCAGTCACAGAGTTGAAACTTCTTGAAGTCAGAACGAATCGCCTGAAGTTGCATCTGCAGGGTTGGCTGGGATGGCGTGCTCATAACGTTGCAAGCATAACACCCGGTATCGCTTACGCGTCTGGCAGTTACTGCAATTCAAGGGTTAGAAAAGCGAAAGGCGGTCCGTAAACACGGACCGCCTCATCTCAGCGTTAGCCCTGAGGTTATGCCGGTACTGCACTCCTCGGCGTTGGGTGAGCCAGGCCCTTCACCCGAAAACGCTTCATCTGAATCGAAAGTGTCTTCTCGATCCTGCGCAGGTCCCTTCTTTCGTTGGGAGCAGCAAACGTGGAAGCCACGCCGCGGCTTGAAGCGCGGCCCGTGCGTCCCACACGATGAACGAAGTCTTCGGCAACCTTCGGCATGTCGAAGTTCACCACGTGAGCCACATGCGCTACATCGATACCGCGAGCGGCCACATCCGTCGCCACCAGCACGCGATGCTTGCCTTCCGAGAAGCTGCGCAGAGCAGCATTCCTCTGCGACTGTGAACGATCGCCGTGAATCTGCGTCGCTCCCCAGCCCGAACGGCAAAGCTTCTTCGCCACGCGGTCCGCTCCATGTTTCGTGCGAACGAAAACCAGAAAGCTTCCCTTCTCCGACTGCAGCAGG
Source organism: Terriglobales bacterium (assembly GCA_963738095.1). Classification (GTDB taxonomy): domain Bacteria; phylum Acidobacteriota; class Terriglobia; order Terriglobales; family Acidobacteriaceae; genus Alloacidobacterium. The sequence goes on along the minus strand of CAVTVL010000010.1, from coordinate 198,001 downwards.
TGCTCCAGCAGTTCCAGCTTCTTCTCCTGCTCCACTTCAAAGCTCTGCAGCTCGACATTCTCTGAAGGCTTCAGCACCGATCCAATCTCGATCCGCACCGGGTTCTTCACGTAATCCCGCACCACATTCTTGACCTGCGCATCCAGCGTCGCCGAATAGCACAGCGTCTGCCGCTTCGCCGGAATCGCATCGGAAATGCGCCGGATCGCGGGCTGAAAGCCCATGTCCAGCATGCGGTCCACTTCGTCCAGCACCAGCATCTCCACCTGATCGAGCTTGACGACTCTACGCTTGAGATAATCCTCAAGCCGCCCCGGAGTCGCCACAATCAGCCGCGCTCCCTTGCGAATCGACTGTAGCTGCGGCCCTTCATTCATGCCGCCGCAAACCAGTGCAACCTGAAGATTTGAGCCGCCCGCAACCTTGCGGAAAGCCTGCTCAACCTGCATCGCCAGCTCACGCGTCGGCAGCAGAATCAGCGCCTTCGCGTTCTTGTTCTGCGACTGCTGCAGCCGCTCGATAATGGGAATCAAAAAGCTGAGTGTTTTGCCTGTACCGGTCTGCGCCGTCGCCAGAACATCTTTGCCTTCAAGTGCCGGAGGAATCGCCTTCTCCTGAACAGGAGTTGGCGTAGTGAAATTTGCTGCAGCCAGGCGCGTCTTCAGCGCCGGCGATAAATTGAAATCTGAAAATTGGTTCATTTGTCCTTTTAAGTCCGGCTCGACGCACACAGATGCACAGGCGCACTGCCGGTATATGTGGTTCATCCGGATACAGCTTCACTGTCCCGATGAATCAGAATGTCTGCGTATGGGAAAACCCGAGTGAATCAAATCCAATGGTCGAGATCGAAGTTACCTCTCGACACGAGGTTCTGCCGGACGCTGCCTCTCACCATGAAGCACATTGCTCACATGGTTCCACTCCATCACGGAGCGGCTACGCTGTAGGGGCTTGGGAAATTACGTGCCAGGCGGTCTTGCTTTGGAGGGCGAGAACGGCTCACAACCAAATCACTGAGCGTGGTTTTAGTGTAACACAGCTGCTCAGCCTGCCCAAACTGACCATTGCACGCGATGGTGGCATGAATAAGGTGAAGTTACTGAAAATCCGACTTCACAGGAGCTTTGATCCTGCGCTGCTTTGCAGCCGGAGTGCGGATTGATAAACACAGGTGCGTTCAGGGACTAATCCGGCAGGTTGATACCCTTCACTGAGAGGAGATTCCTTGGACGAGGTGGAGAGATGCGGCCGTTAGCTCAACGGCAGCCGCCCCGAGGATGATCCATAAACTGTCCAGCCTACGCATGACGAGCAGGACCACGGTCACAAGCAGAATGATGACCGTAAGCGGGTCTCGTAGGGTTTCCCGCGCCAACGGGATACTGGATACCCACAGCAATCCAGCACTGGCCAGAACAACGCTCTGCAACATGGAGCGCAAACGTGGATGGGCGGCGTGCCTTCCGACGAAGTGAATCAATGGAATGATCAACAGTGCAGGGGCAATCATTGCGAGCCAACCCGCAATTGCACCCGGTATGCCGTCAGCGAAATATCCAACGCTGACGACGTAGAGCCCCACCGGTCCCGGTGTCGTTCGCGTGACGACAATCGCAGTATTGAGCTGCTGATCGGTGATGACGTGATGGTCCAACACGAGGTCCTGTCGCAATACCGGCAGCGATGCGAGACCGCTGAACGTCGTGAGAGTGGCCTTCAAGAAATAGAGGAAGAGTACGAACAAGTTCACGCCTCTTTCCTCTCCGGCCATAGAAGACCGACGGTTGCGGCGAGAAATAGAACTCTTATCGGTGTGAGGCCGTACAAGGCTAAGGCAAAAGCTCCACCTGTAAAGAGAACAAACCGCACGGGCGAGAGCCCCTTCCAGAAGGGACGAATGAGCGTCCAGCCGGTAGCGATCATGACTCCCACAGCCGAGGCCAAGGCTCCGCGTAGACCAACCACCACCCACGCGTTACGACTCCAGTTTTCATAAAGGGCAGTGACAATCAAAGCAACCAGCGAGCACGGGATCGATCCTGCAAACAGAGCCACCAATGCTCCATTGGTTCCCCGAAGCAACCACCCGATTCCAGTGCCAAACGAAAGAAGATTTGTGCCTGGAGTGAGACGCGCCAAACCGAAGGAGAGCGAGAATGTCTCAGGATCTACCCACTGCTTACGATCTATCAGTTCCGTCTGCAGAACTGCAACCGTGGCGCTCCCGCCGCCGAAAGTCCAATTACCGTAACGAAGAAACACCAGACCGAGTTGTCGGAGCGAAGGGCGGTCCATTTAGATATATAGTGCCCCCTTTTTGCTGTCAGCAGAGCGAAATCTGAAAAGGTTGGTCGGGCTGTAGGAACTAAACCGGCGGAACTCAAACGGTCCTCCCGGAAAACGCGGTTATCGGTAACTACCGTCTCTAGGATTTAGTTGATTCACAACCTGACAAGTCAACACAAAGGACGAACGTATACGCCAGCGGCTGGGAGTGCATATATTGAATGGCGGAATGGAAGCGCTCATCCTGACATAAAAAATCATCCTAGCCGTATCGCTCGCCCTCATCTTCATCGCTCAACCATCCCACGCCCAGGCCCCAAAACACAGAAACAGTCTGGCGCATCAAGCTCAATCAGGAACTCCCGCTCCTCGGCCACCGCAACTGGATCATGATCGTCGACTCCGCCTACCCGCTCCAGGTCTCGCCGGGTGCCCCGCTATTCACCTGTGGAAAATGAGATACTGGAAGCAGCGCATTCCCATGCCCGAAACCTTCAACAACACGGTAGCCGTAGCCATGTCCGGCGGAGTCGATTCCTCGGCCGTCGCCGCCATGCTCAAGGACGAGGGCTACGAGCTCGTCGGCCTCACGCTGCAGCTCTGGAACCAGCGCCGCCTCGCCGGCAAGGAGGGCATGCCCGAGGAAGTCCAGGGCCGCTGCTGCTCCATTGACGATGTGTATGACGCGCGGCGTGTCGCCGAGTCGCTCGGCATCCCCTACTACCTGCTCAACGAGCAGGAGCGCTTCGAAGAGCAGGTCGTCCGCCCCTTTGTCCGCGAGTACCTCGCCGGACGCACGCCCATTCCCTGCTCGCTCTGCAACAACTACCTCAAGTTCGATCAGCTGCTCATCCGCGCGCGCCAGATCGGGGCCGACCGCATCGCCACCGGCCACTACGCCCGCAACGAGTACGACCCCGAGCGCAACCGCTGGATCCTCAAGCGTCCCGCCGATACCTCGAAGGACCAGACTTACTTCCTCTTCGGCCTCACGCAGGACCAGCTCTCGCGCACGCTCTTCCCGCTCGGCACCTACACCAAGCCCGAAGTCCGCGAGATCGCCCGCCAGCACGCGCTGGCCCTCGCCGCCAAGCCCGACTCGCAGGAGATCTGCTTCATTCCCGGCGGCGACTACAAGCGCTTCATCGATGCCTACCTCGACGAACAGGGCGAGCCCATGCCCGACTCTTCGGGCGAGCTCGTGTCAACAACGGGAGAAGTGATCGGCCATCATCACGGCATCCACAACTTCACCGTAGGACAGCGCAAGGGACTCGGCCTCTCCTCGCCCACGCCGCTCTACGTCATCCAGATCGACAACGCATCAAACAAGGTCACCGTAGGCAGCGAGTCGGAGACGACCATCCGCACCCTCCGCGCCCGCGACCTGAACTGGATATCGATCCCCGCGCTCGACGCCCCCATGCGCGTCAAGGCCAAAATTCGCCACCGCCACGACCCCGCCTGGGCCACGATTGAAATGTCCGGCGACGGCGAAGTCCTCGCCACCTTCGACGACCCGCAGCGCGCCGTCACGCCCGGCCAGTCCGCCGTCTTCTACGACCGCGACGAAGTAGTCGGCGGCGGCTGGATCGTCTAAACCAATCCAACGATTACGAAGGTGCCCACCTTTGCGAAGCGAATGTGGGCCTTTTGCTTGCGGCACTTTCTTTCGTCACCTACCATCACCTGCAGACCAAATTTTTCTTCAATTTTGCCGAGGGCTCCCCACGCATGAAAGACGTAACGGTTCGCATCAATAGTGTTGTCGGCTTTATCACGACCTGCAATTTGCTCTCCCCCAACGAGCGCCAGAGCGCGCACCAGCTGGCAACCAACTTCATCGCCGCCCGCTATCCTCCCGCCAATGCAGGACAGGGCCCGTACGATACTTTTTCTAACGCCATGAGCCTCGGCTTCCATCTCGCAGGCGATCCAAACAACCTCCGCCAGATGAAGCGTGCGGCGTATTTGCTCGACCGTGCGCTCCTCGATGCGGTGCCCGCCGCATTCGGAACTTTGGGGAATCTCAACGTTGGCCAGATTTCCGATGCCTCGGCGCGAGTCACCTTCGAGAACTATCTGCGCAAGGCTGCCAATCAGCGGCAGGCCGCCACAGGCGCCACCACCGCCGCGCAGGCGGCGATGCAGGCTCTCTTCCTTCAGCCGCTCACCTTCCTTCAAACCAACAAGCTCATCGTCAACGGCTCTGCCGCGCGCGACTTAACCCAGGGAGACCAGAACGTTCTTCCCTTCTACTTCGGTTATGACACCAGCCGCGATCGCTATAAATTCGACATCGCTGCCTCTCCTGGCTTCATCGCTGTGAACGTCGACAGCATCACCGCGCAGAACTGGACCACGGTTCCCAACAGCTGGGCTCCGGGAGGCGATTTCTCCCAGATCGATGCCATTGAGCTCGCATCCCAATTCATGGTGACCACGCAGTTCACGGGCTGCGCCTTCTGCATGAAGCAGCATGGCGGCCATGTGTACTGCGCCCACGTCGCCCCGAGAAGAGATCTGCCCGCCGCTGCCGCCGCTCCCATCCTCACCGGTACGCAGGTCGCGCAGCGCATCGCAAATCACAATGGAGTGAACGGCGATTTTGCCAACGCCGCGGGCGGCAACCCGCTCAGCATTTATGGTGCCGCATCGAGCACCAATGTCCCCGTCCCCGGATATCCCAATGGTCTGGGAGGAGGCGGGAGTTATATGACGATCGTCGGCGTGCTGCGCGCCCCGGGATACGAGATCTTCTCGCAAATCACCCAGAATGACGCCATCACCTCCGCCCAGCAGATTTTCTAAAGCCGCATAGAGTAGGCGCTCTCACAGAACCGGGTGCAACATTATCGTCGTCTTCAAAACGGATCTGAATCAGGGAAACCTCCGACCTGTAACGATCTGCCGAGGCCGCTTCTCCCAGATCCCTGTCAAGCACCCAAACTGTCGTTTTCCTGTAAACCATTCAAAACATTGATCTTAAAACCCAAGGAATTTGACGTACTCTTTCGCTCATTTTGTTATTCTGGATATAGAGCGCTCAAACTTTACGATCTTCTCGCTTCGACCCCTGAAAACAAAGGAATAATCAGTGATTACGCGGTCTTCACGCATGTTCACGCTGAGCGTCGAGAGCGGTGCAGATCGCACGTTATTCTCTCGTATTTTTGCGTATTTTGACCGTTGTATGTGCGCAAAAGTGTATACAGCGATTCGAGCGTTAAACCCCTCAGGGGCTTGACGTTTTACGTCAAGTAGGGCCAATATCTTTGCTCAAAGGTTGGCTGACATGCCTAAGACACAGAAGAGTCCATCGCCGCCGCTTGAGCCGGACTACATCACACCCGTCGAGTTCGAGCGACGCTTGAGCGTTGACCGCAGGAAGTTGCGGAAGCTGAGACGCGATGGCGGCGGACCTGCCCGTTTTGGCGCTTGAGTTCGAAGATCATCCTCTACTCCCTGCGCAGCGCCCGGGAGTGGGTGGAATCACTTCCCGGCAGCAACGCACAACATTGCATCCTCCCAATAACCCCTTCACCGCCAGACAGCGCATCGAAGAGTTCCCGACGACGACGACATAAACGGAAAAAGCCGCCAGAACGACGACTGGCGGCTCTCCACATTCCACAGGAGGGAATGTCCATGAATCCGTTTCCAGTCTACGCCCGTTGTCGATTCCCAGCCGCAAAAAATTTCAGTGAAGCCGCGCACCGCAGAAACGGCGGCGCGTGATGGCGAAACGCGGAATCCTCGAACACGAGAAGACTTTCAGGCTGGCAGATGCGCTGGGAATACCCGAGTGCTATGCAGTCGGCCTCGAGGAGTGCCTCTTTCAATGGGTTGCAAAGTATAAGCCCAACGGTGATCTGACAGGCACGAATCCAACATAGTTAGCACGAGCGATTGGTTATCCGAACAATGACCCAAAGCTATTCAAAGCCTTTATTCATGCTGGTTTCATCGATCGGCTGAGCGACGGGCGTTTGCTGATCCACGACTCTGGTCAGAGCATGCCGACTCCAGCGTCCACCAGTACCTGAAAAAGCGCGGCGAATGCTTCGCTGATGGCTACCCACCGTTCAACAGATCGCGGAATTCACAAACTGACGACAGCAGCTCACAACCAGTTCATGAACCAGTCGTGAACGGTTCATGCTTGCCTTTGCCTTTGCCTTTGCCTTTGCCTTTGCCTTTGCCCCTTGCCTCTGCCTTGCCTTTGCCTTTGCCTTTGCCAGAAGAGAAAAAAAAATACAAATACAAAGGCAACGCGGCTTCGCCGCCATCGGCTGCCGCCGATGTGGGTATGTGTTCTGATTCTTCGAAAACTAAAAGCAAAAAAACAAAAGCACTATTTAAAGATCCAACGCCCGAGGACTACGTGGCGTACTGGAACAGGCACTGCTATCCGCTCGAACCAGTGACGGACTTCACAGACAGATCTGAAGCGCTTGCTGATTGCGCGCATGAACAGCTATCCGCTCACGCCGCGCAAATTCGCAGAGATGCTCGACAGCGGCCACGCGAAAAGTACTTCTGCATCGGAAAAAGCTCCCGGCAATACGTGGATGGTCGATTTCGAGTTCGTCGTCATAGAGCGACAAGGAACATCGCAGAAAATCATGTAACGGCCTATTCGGTCAGTCTTCAGCCGCGAAAGCCGATAGGATTAGAGCCAGCTTCGACTTTCGCATTGGCAACAACGTTCAAAGACCTCGGGCCAGCGGGATATGCAATGCAACTTGAGCAGCGACGCGAACAAGCGAGGAACATAGCAGAGCCCATGAAATCGAAACGTCTTGTCGAGATTGATGCAAGCGAGGCGGAAGCCAAGAAGTTCTTCGAGCACGAAGCTGCTCGACAGCGCGCGAAAGAAAGAGGGGTAGAAGCAGATGCTGAGTTCCTTGCAGAGTGCGGCATCGCTGCGGAAACCAAGCCGCTGAAGGCCAACGGAGGCAAGCATGCGAACGCGTGAACAGATCGCCAGCGATGAGGCCAGGTTGCACCGCTGCGCACAGATCGACGCGGTCATCGAGAAGATCGCGGACGAGCATCCTGGCATGTCGCTGCGTGAGCTTGCCTCGAAGCTGCCAGCGGATGAAGCGACCGGAGCTGCTGACGCTGATCGATGAGCTTGAGATTTGGTCACGATAACCTGCGCTGCGTCACCAGCGCACAACCGCAACCATCAACCCGAAAGGAGCAGCAATGCAAAATATCATCGAGTTGCTTCAGAAGCTGATCAATCATGAGCGCAGCGCACGCAGCATCGGAAATATTGCTGAAGCGGAAGCATTCGCAGTCAAGATACAAACTCTTCTGACAGAACACAAGCTCTCTATGAGCGAAGTGGAATATCAGGAACAGGAGAAATTCGACCCAATAGGCAATGAGGTTGTCGGCGCGGATCAGGTCGGTATGAAAGATGGTCGATTTGAATATTGGCTTGGCTGCTTAGCTAGCGCGATTGCAGAGAATTTCTTCTGTCATGCACTGCGTTTTTCCGCTAGTAGAAAGATTAACTTTGTTGGCCGTAATTCGGACCGCGCGGCCGCAGTCGAAATGTATGGCCATCTTGTACGCACCGCGAACGCACTTTGCGAGAAAGAATTTCAGCAGTACAAAGCTCAGGGACAAGTCGAGTCACAAGTCAGCGAGCCCCCGGCGAACGACCTAATAACTCGCGCTGGCGCGAGTCCGTGAGCGATCGGCGCGAGTCCGTGAGCGATCACATCAGCCAATGCGGACGCAAGTCGGCGAACTGAGTGCAGCAGAAAAGGCAGCACAAAGTCGCATCTGGAAGAATTCATTTCTGACTGGCTTTGCAAACGCGATTAGTCGTCGGATGTATTCCACACGGCGAAGGCTGGAAGCATCGGCCAGCACGCAAGCTGCTGGACTCATCCTTCGCAATCAACACGCGGTCGATCAGTACGTCAAAGACGTCATTCGGCCGCACCAAGATCACTCGGGTTTTTCCGGCACCAGTTATAACCCGTATGCAGCGGAGCGCGGATCACATCACGGATCGCGAGTATCGATCAAGGCGCGTACAGCATTGACAGCGGGATAGCCGAACGCAGGACGGGCAGCCACCCGGCTGGAGGGGGCCAAATATCTAGCGGTGGCCCCTTCGAACCACTTAGCCAGCCATTCGCTAATTTTTTTTGGTTTCGGTAGGGGGGGGTCAAACGTTTTAGTAGCCAGTCGGAAGCTCAAAACATTGAAAACAGGAGGGAACGCAACATGCAGAACGATCAGGAAAACCCGATACAGCCGCAGTCAGACGAAGAAGCAGCCCAGCAGTTCGCTCAGAGCACAATCGACGTGTGGAGCATGACTCTGGTGGCCTACAAGCGCAGGATTGAGTCTCTGGAGTCGCGAGTCGAGGAACAGGAGACGGCGAAGATCCTGCAGCAAGGTCTGATCGATGCACTTCACGCGCGACTGTCAGCCATCGAGTCGCTCTTCGGAAAAGGGAACACGATCCAGTGAGCAAATACGACCGCAAAGTCGCCCAGCTCGAAGCTCACGCTCGATTTCTGAACGGGCAGATGGCGCAGCTGGTCGCCGAGGGCGAAAAGTTGATCAGCTTGAAGAGCGCGTTGCTGATCGCTTTCTCTGAACGCTGCCATCGAGAATTCGACGACCGCACCGACGAGTTCAGCGCCGAGGACGAACGACGCGCTGAAGAATTGCTGGAACTTTTACCGGAGTCAGGTTCATAATGCGAACCAGACACTCTGCGCGGCGACCCGTCACAAGACACTCGCTGTCGGACCCGTTGAATCCCAGCATTCACACACACAGCCGCGACGAGCGCGCTGGTGAAATTCCTTCTCAGGAGTGTCCACAATGGAAACATCAGAAATGAAATCACTGCTTGCGCCTCTGGCTAGCTCGCTCGACGTGCTCATCGACCGCATGAACGACGCGGACCAGAAGTTCAACGGCTTTCAAAAACAGGTCGATACTATCGAACTGAATTCCAAAGAGAGGCTGACCGGTGGGCCGTTGAAAAGCGGCGAGATGAGGAAATCGATAGAAGAGTCCGACAGTTTGCAGAGGCTGTTAAAAGACCGTCGCGGAACAGCGGTGATTCAATTCAAAGAAAAGGCGATGTCGGAGTTCATGCGCGCAAGACGACGATCACTGAAACGGGACTGGGCTTCGCGACGACAGGCGTCATGCCGATTGATCGCGTCCCGGGAATCACGCCCGAAGCGAGACAGCAACTTTCTGTTCGCGACCTGCTCTCGGCACGCACCGACCAACAATGGCTGCGTCGACTTTGTCAAAGTGCGCGTTGCTGTTTCCGCTCTCGATTGCTTCGCCTGTTCCTGAAGCGAGTCTGAAGCCAGAAAACCAGCTGAGCTTCAATTCGCTCTCGGAGAAGATTCAGGACGCTGGCAACTTGGATTCCCGCGAGCGAACAGGTCCTTGACGACCTGCGTGAACTCGATGGGATCTTCTCAGATCGATCGTGCCCTACTACGTCAACCTCGAAGAAGAGTTTCAGCTTTTGAGCGGCGACGGGACGGGCGAAAATCTTCATGGTCTTCATTCCGCAAGCGACGCCCTTCAACTCAAGTCGTCTGCCCAGACAGGCGCGACGAAGCATCGACGCGATCGGCGCGGCCATCGGTCAGATCGCCAGCAGCGAAGGAGTTGCCACCGAGCTTCGTTGTCCTGAACCCTGTCGATTGGTGGAGCATGCGGCTCTTGAAGAACACGTTTCGGTCAGTACATCTTGGGCGACCCGCAGACTGTCGTATCGCCCACGTCTGTTCGGTCTGGACGTGGTCTCGACGACGTCCATCGCTCAGCACACGTTCTTGGTCGGCAGCGGTTCGCCGATTGCCAGCGAAATTCAGCGACAGGATGGAAATGCAAGTCGAAGTCTCGACTGAGCATCAGGACTTCTTCGTCAAGAACCTTGTTGCGATCAGGGCAGAAAAGCGGTTAGCGCTTGTGGTAAAACGTCCCGGCAGCTATGTCGCTGGCTCGTTCGGCTGGCCTGTCGCTGGCTGGTCCGACGAACGGCGGTTCACCCTACAGTTACGGCGCTAGCGCCAGCGTAACGGAAGCTAACCATGCTGAAACGTGATTTTCGGTTCAAAGTGAAGCAGCGGCTCGACGATGCTCAGCATGGCTCATTCGAAGGGCTGCTTGCGGTCTACAACAACGTTGATTTAGGCGGCGATGTCGATCCTTCGCGGGGGCATTCACTCGGAGACCCTTCAGGAATCAAGGCTCTACTAGGTCCCGTTGCTCTGGCAGCATAAGACCGGATGAGCCGATCGGAACGTTCACGCTCATCGATGGGCCGACCGCGCTACAGGTGCAAGGGCAGTTGCTGCTGGATCTGCCGACAGCGCAGCAGGCATACACGCTGTTGCAGAGCAAAATCATTTCTGGACTCTCGATTGGCTACGACACCATCAAGGACTCGGTCGAGAATGGTGTGCGCTACCTGAAAGCAACTTCGGCTTTGGGAAGGCAGTTTAGTCACGTTTCCGATGAACCCAGCTGCAATGGTTCAGTCGATTAAGAGCAATAACGACGACGAGCGCGAAGTCATCGCTATGTTGAAAAAGATGACTTCCAAAGCGGAAGAGGTAGCTGGCCGCCAGAGAATCGGCCGCCATTTCAGCACGAATTCGGAGAGGCAAATGACACGGACGTCGATACTGGGGGCCTCAAAGGAAAAGTCGCCACTGAATCCTACCGGACCGCTACTGACGCGTTTGCGCGGGATCAGGAAAGCGCTCTGGGACTTGTGACAGAGTGATCGCAAACTTCTCAATTTCATTTAGGATCCTTGGAAGCTCACTTTCAAGGCCCACATAAAACGGCTCATAATCAGCTCGCTCACGTTTTTCTTTTAGCCGGAAGCCCATCTCGCCGAGCTAAGTACATGTTCAGATCAGGACTGTCTTTAAACAGTTTCCATAATTGCACATGGGTAGACTCACCTCGCTTGATTACAAAACCGTTTCGCTGAGCGCGAGTAAGGGCCAAATGGTAGGCAAAGTAGTATGCTCGACTGACTGAGCTTCTGAAACTTGCAATGTCTTTTTGCTCGGCAAGAAGAATGTGCCATTTTTGAAGTATTCGCGCCATTCAAAAGGCACCGGATCATCCATCACACCAACTCGTAGGTGAAAGTTAGATAGCTTGAGGCCCTACGGGCATTGTGAATCCACCAGACTTCATCAAATCGATCTAGTGCATCTCCTACGTCATCGACTGGGCCATGCCACATAACAACGGCATAAAGTGTCTGCGATCCTGAATCGTCGATGGGTGCTCTTAGTGTGAAAACAGCATTGCCAAAGTGCTCCCTCAGGTGTGGTGCTGCTTCAAGGAGAATTTGAGGAATTGCTCGGTGTTCATGCAGGTAGGTTGTCACTGAAGGATCATCCGGCATCGTGAAAATCTTTCTTATCGAATCAAGAGCCGCATCCGCCTCGCGCTTATGCTGCGACATCGCTTCTTCGAAACCGTTAATTATCTGCGCCTGCCACCTCACGACATCCTCGTGAGAGTTTGTTGCACTAATATCCACGACGTTTCGATGTTCTCCAATCTGGTTTGTTCTTGCTCGATATCGGGATAGGTTGTCGTTCTTTGAAAATCCTCATCGATCATTGCACCACTGTTCTTCGCCCAGTAGGGTTCGGGCTTATAGACGGGTTCCTGAATTCCTGACAAAACATTCATGCAATGTCCTCTTTGACGCCGAGCGCGTCAAATAAGGCGTCCTCGTCTGCTCTGAGTTGTTCCGCAATCTGCCGTATCGGTAGCCGTGTGGTCAAACTCCCTCTCGAGCCTCACAAATACCCCGTTTGCCAATTGCCCCGACCCGTCGATTGTAATTTTGCGTTTATCCCATTTCACAATGGTCGCCATGGTTTGGACTTGTCCAGAGTCGAGTGTCGCGAATTGCTGGGCGACAAACGGTTTTAAGAAAATTTCCATGAGCTGAAGCTTTTCTTACGGCTGAAAATGCAACGCAATAACCGTTTGCTGAGTGCCTATCGCGACGCCGCTTAGTCGCAGCAAATTCGAGAGCGCAGTATCGAGAATTTGGATTGTCTCTTCTGCCGTAGCCCAATCGACACCGTCTCGTGAAAACTTGCAATGAGCCGCGCCAAAGAAAAATGCTGCTTGTTTTTGCGGAATTTTTATATTTATTCCCTGTTCGGGAATAGTACCGGTGGTCCGGATTTCTATATCTTCGATCTTCACATTCCATGGAGCGAGCACGTCAAATAAACCCTGAACGACATCAGCGCGATCTGCCCACAACTTCAGGTTTGGCCGTTGAAATATGACTGAAAGTTCGAAATAAGAAATCGGTATTGTGATGAGTTCGGCCATTATCTCTCCGGGTTTGCATTCTATCGCATCTATCGGCCAGAAGTCGGCATCCGTTCAACCGGTCGCTCTGGGACCTTTTGCAGCACACCACAATAGACTTCTGTTCATGAAAGAGTACGTGTACGGCTATCGGTCGATGACTGAAGAAGGAACTCGCTGAAGAGAGGTCGAGAAGAGGGCTCTCTGAGCCCATCGAACCCAGGATTGTGAAGTACAGCGTCACTCCTGACGGCTGGAAGATGACAACTCGCGAGGAAGCGGAGCGAGAGTGTCAGATCATCAGGAGATTAGGCTTTCACATCGGGCAGCACTGCTGCGACTTCTCAGTCGAAGAACTGCCGGACGGCCAGTTCGCCATCGTCTGTTTATCTCACCCCGCAATAGACAGACCCTGACCAACCAGCGTAGCACCGCCTAGAAGCTGTTTCTGGCACTCTCGACGAGGAAATCAGCGTCGCTGATCGAGCGACGCGTCAGAGAGCCGCGTATGCAATAGTGAACAGCGCTTGATCAGTCGCAGTCGTCAATCGCGGTGTAAGAACAGAAACGCGCCAGCAGATCGCTGACGGCGTTCAGATCGCGAAGTCCTCACGATTCGGTAGTGTGTCAGTTTGATCTGGGCGTGAAGTTACCGATAACAGACTTCACAGGGCATTACAGAGTTACTTCCGGGTTGCCGGTCGCTCGCCCACAGCCTCTCTCGGAGCGGCGTCCTGCTCCCTACTGAGATTCATTCCTCATGGCTTCGTTGGCGGCCTTGAGCCCTTCGTCCGCCTCGTGAAACATCGCGCCGGTGCTCTCGAAATATGCCTGATCTATTTTGTATTGTGCCTTGTGGGTAGCGAGCACGATTTCAAGGGTCTGCTCCCCCGGCAGGGCCTTTCGGGATAAAGGTGACTGGGTAGTGCGCAAAATTGTTCCTTATCCTGCGAAGGTTGTTCAGGGTTTTCATCAGGCTTGGTGGCACGACAGCTTTCACCTCCCCAATTTGCTCGGCCAAATTCCCGAGCAGTTCGATCTTGTAGCCGAACGATATGGTCGGCATCGTACTAGCTTTCAGTACAAACTCATCGAATAGGTTGCGAAGTGCTGTCGCGCTCCCTTTGGTGAGTGGGATGTTCTGCTCGGGCTTGATGTTCGGGTCGTCGGAAGCTGGGAAGAAAATTTCACAGAGGAGCCGGTCGACCTGCATCTCGATTCGGAAGGCGTTGGCGAGGATGGTGCCGCGATACTCCCGCATGACCTGCTTAAGCCGGTCCCACTCGGCCTTGAGCGTGGCGTTCATGGTCAAGGATTCGCCGGGTTTGATGGTGATCAAAGAATCGTGAGGCGGAATATCTTCTCTTTTTTTCACAACGGAAGTGTATTACGGTCCAAATGCCAAACGGCGTACTGCCTAGATCGACAGAATGAGACCGCGAATCAGGTTCCGAGTGTGTCGTCGCCCACCGTAACTGCAACCTTCGTAGAAACTTGAATTGACCCACTACCTACGATTTTGCTCAGTTCACGGTCGCTGGCTTCTCGGGCTTGTTCTCGAATTGCTGCGCCGCTGCGACTTCGCGTTCGCGCTGCTGGTTGCGATACTCGACCATCTGTTCCATCGCTCTGCGCTGCGCGTCGCGGTTCGGGTGGCTGTAGCGTTCCAGCATTCGCCGTGAGACGTGTCCGACCGTCGCCATGATGGTTGTCGGCGATGCGCCCGACTCGCCCAGCTGCGTGACGACTGTGTGCCGCGTATCGTGCCAGCGGCCCTTGACTCCTGCTGCCGCGCGTACCTTGACCCATGCGCTTCTCATCGTGGCGCAGGGCTTCGACGGATCCATGTGACGGTGTTTGGTGAAGGGGAAGACGTACCAGTGCGGCCGAAGCTCGTGGAATTTCGAGATGTACCACTCGCGATGCTTCGTGAACGCTTCGAGCACTTCGCCGTTCAGCGGCACAATGCGTCCGGTTCCGGCCGCCGACTTCGATTTGCCTACCGTGAGCACGTTCTTCGCGAAGTCGATCTGCTGCCACGTCAGCATTCTGGTTTCCTTGTCGCGCAACCCGCCATTCAACACCAGCTGCAAAGCGAAGGCGAAATACGGCGAATTCAATTCCTTCGCAGCCGCATGAAGCCTGTCCTGCTCAAGAACCAGTACGATTTGCCGATGTTCTCACCCGTGGGCAGTTTGAATTTCCCTCTACGTTTCAATTCCCCTTTGAGCACTTCGCCGCGCGCGTCGAGGACTCTACGCAGTACCCCCACTTCCCCATTGATCGTGGCCGCCGGATCGCGCCTTCTTCCTTGCGCGTCGCCTGATAATCGCTCACGACGCGAACGTTAATTTGGCCGACCGCCTTGCCGCCGAGCAGACGCTTCAGATGCCTGAGGCCGTACTCCTCGCAACCAGCCTTCTCCGCCACCGCCACATTCCGCGTTTTGTAGTCGCGAAGGTACTCGTCGGCCACGTTTTTGAATAGCCGCGCGCGCCCTGCGCGGCTGTCGACGCCGATCACGCCTTCGATCAGTTCTCTGCGGCGGTTCGCTTCAGCGCGCTTCGCCAGCACTTTGTCGCCTGTCTTCGTGCTCTCTTGAATCAACTGCTTTTCGAATCTGAATCTGTACCACCAGATCCTGCCTCTCAGCACTAGTCCCATGTCGTCGTCTCCTTGCGCCTAAAAAATTTCTCTGCGTTTGTGTACAAAAAACTATACACCCAACGCTTTTTGAAAAAGTGTAAGTCAATCATAATAGGATAGTTGACTTACAATTACCATAGAACTGGATATAGAGAGTTTTCGAAACGACAGCGTCTGAAGCTGTTAATCAAGTTGTGCATCCCCCGCTAAGTGATTGAAAACACTCAAATGACCCTAAGCGATTGAAGAATCAATGACATAGCAGGGATGATCCCCTCGTAAGTGATTGAAAAGAAATGGAAAGCCACCCCTGGAGGGAGGGGGAGGGGTAAGCCCCAGACCTTCAAGGACCTGGACAGCGCAAGCCAATTTCAACTGGCTTCCTCGCGACAAAAACCCTATAAACGTTCCACTGCATGTCTCGAATGAAACAGCCCACTCGTCCGCCCGCATGGTCCGAACGGAGAGCCCATTGCGCAACCTGGACTCTTCCGTTTCACAAGTTTGAATGGTGCATGCAGTGGATCGCATGGGCACTCGGCAACTGGGCGCTGCTGGAGGTATTGGAATACCTCGGAACCTTCTCCGTGCTCATCGCCGTCATCTTCTATTTCGCCGAGAGCGGCGACCGCACGCGTCAGCGCCACTACACGGCATGGACGGTCATCAACACAGCACAGGGCAAAGGAGGCAGCGGCGGCCGCATCGAGGCACTTGAGGAGCTGAACAGTGACCGCATCGCCCTCACCGGACTCGACGCCTCGCTCGCATTCTTGCGCGGCGTTCAGCTTCCACATGCTATGCTCAGCCGCTGCTCCTTCGAAGCAGCCGACCTGCGCATGAGCGTCTTGCACGATGCCGATCTCAGCTTCTGCAATTTAAAGTCGGCCAATTTCCGCGAGACCGATTTCGAACATGCAAAGCTTAGCGACGCCGACCTGCACAACGCAGACCTGAACGGCGCAAACCTCAACTCATCCGATCTGTCACGAGCAGACCTGACAAACGTAGACCTGCGCAATACAGATCTCCAAGGCATCCGCTGGGATCAGATATCTTCCATGCGATTTACAAATATCTTTGGAGCGCGCAATGCTCCCGACGGATTCACGGCCTTCGCGCTCGCGCACGGAGCGGTGAACGCGGAATCCGATGAAGCATGGACAAAGCTGCAGAACGCAGCGCCCTAGCGCTGGATTGCAGAGAGATCACGCGCCACTGGCAGGCGGATCGGGTTTCGCGGTCGCGTCTTTCGCCTCAGCATCCGCAGCTTTTTCCGCGGAACCGGCCTGGGTAAATGCGTCCTTCGCGTTTTTAAGGCTATCGGCGGCAGACTGAAAGGCTTCCGCAGTTTTGCGTTTCGACTCTTCCAGTTTCTTTATGAGAGGATCCTGATCCATCATCTTTTGATACTCGATTCGTTGGTATAGTTCGGCCAACCCAGGAGAGACATCTCGCGATTGAACGACCAACTCTGCGGGCAGCTTCAGTCCCTGAAGAGGATCAGCGCCATTGTCTTCGGCGAGAAGCTTTTCACATTTGCTGGCGACCGTCAAGAAATGCTCATCATGATTCTGCAGGAATGCCGTAGTTCGAGCAGACGACTCGAGAGGCCATTTCGCGCATGCGGGTTGCCTTGCCGCGAACAAATTCCATGTGCAACACGACTCCGCGTCTCTTCATCGTAAGTAGGGTCTGACATAACAGAATGGGATTTTCACCCATTCGCCAGAAAAATGGAGAACACGATGAAGAAAACAATCCCAGGTCTATCGTTGGCTGCTCTCATAGCGGCTACTCTCATAAGCATTCCTGCAGCGCAGGCACAGCAAGGACCACCTCCGGGTTATGCGCCGGAACCGTGGGCAGCTCCGCCCGCCGAGGTTCAGGGAGTGGAAGCACAAGGTTTTCACGATGGCATTGAAGGCGCACGCAAGGACTATGAGAATCATCGAGAGCCCAATGTTGAGAATCGCGATGAGTTTCGCCACCCGTCAGTTCCCCATCGCGACCGGGAAGCCTATCGGCATGGCTTCAAACGCGGCTATCAGGTCGGCGTCGAGCACCTGATGCGCGGCTATCCACACTCCTACTAGAGCAAGCTCCGCCCTCTGCAACCAGAGGGCGGAGCTGCATTAAATCGAAGGTGAGAAAAGCATTTGCTGATCGCTTTCGCGGCACTTGGCAACGATGAGAGTAATGTCATCCTGCTGCTCCTGCGCGCTGAAGCGCTGTACTTCATCCACCACTGCAGCAAGCAGTCCGCTGGCAGGCAGATGGCAATACTGCCGCAACGCCTGAATGAGACGCTCCTCGCCGAATTCTTCCCCGTGATCATTGCATGCCTCGGTCACGCCGTCGGTATAAAGCGCGAGCGTATCTCCGGGTAAAAGGCATACTTTAGTAGCCTCGCATTCCCAGTCAGCAAATAGCCCGACTACCGTGCACGTAGAGTTGAGGCGATCCATTTCGCCGTTGCTGCGCAACAGGAGAACCGGGAGATGTCCGCAGTTTGCATAGTGAAGCACATGCGCCTTATCGTCGTATTCGGCAAAGATCAGAGTCGCATATGCATTTTCTGCGGTGTTTTCATAGAAAAGCTGGTTCACGGAATGCAGCAGCCGCTGCGGTTGATCAAAAACCGATGCCAGCTGGCCGCGGAGATTGGCCTGCAGGTTGGCCATCAACAGAGCGCCGGCAATTCCCTTTCCCGCAATATCGCCGATGACCAGTCCTAGACGCTGCGAACCGAGATCGAGAAAATCGTAGTAATCTCCGCCTACTTTTCGCGCCTGTATACAAATGCCGGCATAATCGAGCGATTGACTGAGAGGAAGCCTCTGCGGAAAGAGCCGCGCCTGCACCTGCCGGGCAATTTCCATTTCCTGCGCGGCGCGATGCTCAGCTTCCTGTCTTGCCTCATAGGCACGTCGCGCTGCCTGCAACTCGCGGTTTACCTCATCGCGAAATTCCTCAGCGGAAAGCTTCCATGCTGTTTCAAGATTGAAGTTCGATGGACGTGTGCTTGGCGCATCGAGCAGCTTTGCTTCTTCCATGCGCGAGACACGATAGGTCCGATATCCGCGGTCAGTGACTGCGAACAGATACCAGGTGCTGCCTTTCGCAACCAGACCCAGAGGATCGACGATGCGCTCGACGCGCTCGCGGCCAGCACGCCAGTACCAGAAGCTAAGCTTGCGATCCTGCGCGACGGCGTCCTGCACGATGGCGAGCATGGAGAGATTTTCGGTTGTACCGCGCCAGCCGGTTGTATCGATGAAAAGGCGGTCGCGGATGGACGACGCCCTTTCGCGGAGAGAGCGCGGCAACGATGCCATCAGCTTGCCGATAGCGCGGTCAGCAGCCGCGGCAAGGCGCTTGTCTCCCAACATGCGCGGCTGCGCCATCAGCAAAGCCCGCAGTTCCGCTTCATCGAGGCCGGGCACCTGGGTGCGCCAGTCTTCATCAAGCTGCCAGCCTCCATGCGCTCCCCGCATGGCGTAGACGGGCACCCCGGCAGCACTGAGCGCTTCCATATCGCGATGCACCGTACGTTCTGAAACTTCAAGTTTCTGCGCCAGCTCACGGCCAGTCATCTGTCCGCGCGCCTGCAAAATCAGCAGGGCGGACAACAGGCGATCGGCTCTCATGGCAGTTTTTTTCGCATAATCTTTCAGAAATTAAGAAGGGACCCCGAGAATTATGACACAGGATGTCATATATGCCGCGCTATGGTTTGGGTAACAAGTGCTTTCAGCCTGCAAAGAGAGGATTTCACTATGAAGATGACTGATATGTTTCTGACTGATCTCGAACGCGAAGCCGCATCTACTCGCCGCGCGCTGGAACGCGTTCCCGAAGGACGCGACGATTGGAAACCGCATGAGAAGTCGATGCGGTTGGGCTATCTGGCGACTTTAGTCGCTACAATTCTCGGCTGGATTGAGTTCATGGTGAATGAAGACCGGCTTGACATGACGCCGGAAGGCGATTCAAAGCATAAACCCAAGCAGTTGAAGACGAACAGCGAACTACTGGCAGCTCTCGATGAGTCGGTCGCCAAGGCGCGCGCCGCATTGCAAAACACAACGGATCAGCATCTGCTCACAAACTGGCAGTTCGTCGTGGGCGGACACGTGGCCAGCGAAAATCCACGGCACATTATGATCCGCGATGCCGTTTTCAGTCACTTGGCACATCATCGCGGCCAGCTTACGGTGTATCTGAGACTGAACGAAGCACCTGTGCCTTCGATCTACGGGCCATCCGCCGATGAAAACCCTTCAGATAAGGCCCCGGCTTTTTCGGATGCCGTATCCTGAAGGCCTATGCGCGTCATCGAGATCACCCAGTCTGGCGGGCCCGAGGTACTTGCCGTTGCTGAAGCGCCGGTTCCGAGGCCTGGAGTTGGGGAAGTTCTTGTCAAAGTCACTGCCGCGGGGATTAACCGCGCAGATCTGCTGCAGCGACAAGGTCACTACCCGCCGCCTCAGGGAGCTTCACCCATTCTGGGGATGGAGGTCTCGGGACACATCGCCGCGGTAGGCGCAGAAGCGGGTGTTCGATGGAGAGTGGGCGACGCTGTCTGCGCTCTGGTAACAGGAGGCGGATACGCTGAGTACTGCATCGCGAGTGCTGGATGCTGTCTACCAGCGCCTCGAAATGTGCCGTTGACCGACGCTGCCGCCTTGCCTGAAGCAGTGTTCACCGTCTGGGCGAACCTGTTTGCACAGCCTTATCTACATTCAGGTGAGCGCTTCCTTGTGCATGGCGGCACGAGCGGTATTGGCACAACCGCGATTCAGATGGCGAAAAGTCTTGGAGCACACGCGATCACGACGGCTGGGTTGGCGGAAAAGTGCGACTTCTGTCTGTCGCTCGGCGCGGAACGCGCCTTCAATTATCGCGAAGAGGATTGGGCTGCCGGTGCGCTGGAGTGGTCCGGGCAAAAAGGCATCGATGTCATTCTCGATATGGTGGGTGGAGATTATTTTCCCAAGCACTTGAAGCTGCTTGCGCAAAAAGGGCGCTTGATCCACATTGCCACGATGGGAGGTGCGGAAGTGATGACCGACCTTCGTGCCGTTATGTCAAAACGCCTGGTCATTACGGGATCAACTCTCCGCCCGCGTTCCGTACTGGAGAAAACTGCTCTGCGCGACCAGATCGAGCAGCAGATCTGGCCGTTAATCGATGCGGGCAGGTTGCGTCCGATTGTCGATCGCGTATTCCCGCTCGACGAGGCCTCAGAAGCACATCGGCGCATGCATGCAAGCTCGCATGTCGGTAAGATTCTGCTGCAGATCGATGCTCAATAGGCTCGTCTGATAGCCAGTTCTTCATTTCGCGAGAAAGCATTAAAAATAAAGGCGAGAAGAGCGATTCCGTGCTTGTTCTGCATGCATTGCAGGACTAGATTTGCTGTAACCAGAATTCAGGAGATAGCCATGTGTCCTGTCGAGCTTGATGGAAGAAACACTTTCAAGCGTTTTTCTCGCCGCTCATTTCTACGCTACTCCGCAGCAGCTTCGATCGCCGCCTCCATTCCGATACTCACAGAAGCCCATCTGGCGCATGCGCAACGTCGAAGGGCGGCGAAGAATATTCCTGCAGATGCAGTGCGGATCGATGCCAATGAAAATCCGCTCGGCCCTTGCTCCGGCGCCTGCGCGACGATCTCCAGCTTGATTCCGGAGGGCGGCCGCTATGATTTCGACCTGACAGAAAAATTGGTGACAACCTTCAGCGAGATGGAAGGGTTCAAGCCGGAATACGTGATGGCCTACGCGGGATCGAGCGAGCCTCTGCACTACACCGTGCTTGCTTTTACCTCGGCAGATAAGCCTTACGTCACTGGCGATCCGGGCTATGAAGCAGGCATGTATGCGGCGAAGCTGAATGGCGCGAAGATTCTGATGGTGCCGCTGACAAAAGACTATGCGCATGATGTAAAGGCGATGGTAGCCGCCGACCCGAATGCGGGCGTTCTGTACATTTGCAATCCGAATAATCCGACAGGGACGGTCACGAAGCGCGAGGACATTGAATACGCAGTCGCCAATAAGCCAAAGGGTGCGATTGTGTTGATCGATGAGGCCTACATCCATTTCTCGGATACGAGCCCATCCCTCGATCTGGTGAAAGCAGACAAGGACGTCATCGTGCTGCGAACATTCTCCAAGCTCTATGGGATGGCGGGAGTGCGCTGCGGCCTGGCGATCGGGCGACCTGACTTGCTCAGCAAGATTCAGCTGTACGGCATGAACTCTCTGCCAATCATGGCGGTGGCAGCGGCGACCACAAGCCTTCAGGAAAAAGATCTGGTCGCACAACGCAAGAAGATCAACTCTGATATTCGCCAGGAAACCTTCGAATGGCTTACGGCGAACAACTACAAGTTCACGCCTTCGCAAAGCAATTGCTTCATGCTCGATACTGGACGACAGGGCAAAGAAGTGCTGGCGGCGATGCAACAGAAGAATGTCTACGTGGGTCGCGTGTGGCCTGCATGGCCTACCTATGTGCGCGTAACTGTAGGCACACGCACTGAGATGGAGAAATTCCGTACCGCTTACAAGGAAGTCATGAGTTCATCGACGGCCGGGCTTGAACCTCTTCCGTTGCCTGAGCGGCTCCGGAATGCACCTCATACGCATCTCTCCTGAACGTGCCGCAGACAAGAAAAGCCCCGGTTTCCGGGGGTTTTCTTTGTCAGAGATCAGGCTGCACTCGTATCACCCTGCACCGCGACTCCAATTTGATTGATCGTGCGATGCGCGGAGAGCGCTGCGCCTTCCTGCCAGCCAATGATGTGGCTGGTGTGGTCGCCCGCAAAGTAGACGCGGCGGTCGGGAAAGATGATGCGCTTGTAGGTCTTTTCGTAGTCGCTGCCGTAGCCGTGGATCCACGAGCCCAGATTGAACGGAATCTCACCCCAGTTGACATAGACCGGGTTCTTTAATTCACGGGAGTGACCGGGGTGCAATTTTTCGATTGCAGCGCGCGATGCATCGAGCTTCGCCTTCATATTCGGCAGACGTCCGAAGTCGGTGCCATTCTCGACGGAGTAACCGCCGACGATGATGCCGTTCTGCGAGAAAAATGCCGTGCTCGGATACCACACGACATCGACTGTTTGCCGCAGGTAGGAGAGGCCGCCATAGATGTTATATTCCTGCTCCCAAAAACGGCGTGACTCCCATGCAACCTTATAACCCGAGTCATAGGTACACTCACTGATCAGATCTTTCACGTCCGGCGAGAAGTCGGCATCGATTGTCTTCACCACGCTGAAGGGCATGGCGCAGATGCAAAAGTCTGCGGCGACTGTTTCTGATTTGCCAGTCTTGCGATCGCGATAGGTGACATTGACGCCTGTCGGCGCTTGGCGAATCTGTGTCACTTCGGCTCCATAACGGATGACGCTCCCCAGCTTCTTTTCAAAGGCTGCGGGAATGCGATCCATGCCGCCTATTGGTTGAAACATTGTCGCCTGCCAATCGATGATGTCTTCGGCAAGAAGCCCCTGCCATAGGTCTGCGCTTAGAAGCGCGTGCATGGGCAAAGGGTCTTTTGCCTCAGGAGCAACGGGACCCGCCCCGGGATAGACTTTGAAGCCCGATCGCTCCGATCCTTTGAAAACATATTCCGGCGAGAGGTCTCCGTACTCGAGCAGGAAAGCAAGCATGCTTTCCTGGTCATCCCTGCTCAGGTCCTGATCGAGCGCTCCCTTACGGATGCATTTTGCCAGCAGCTCAGAGACGTGACCGCGCGTGTCATTGACCATCTGGCGCTGCTCGACCGGCTTTCCATCATTCATTTTGTCGCATTGCAACAAGGTTCCGCGTGAGGTGTTGACTTCTACTTCAAGTGGCACACCCAGTTCGCTACAGTATCCGAGCATGGTGGTATGAATCGCAGGCAGGCGCGCAGGGCCCGCGTTAAAGTAGCGATCCTCCTCGAAGTTGCAAGTCTGCCGCGTGCCATCGACAAACTGTATTTGCGTACCGCGGCGAATACTCCAGTTACGCCCACCGACTCGATCGCGTGCTTCGAGCAACATGCATTGGTATCCTGCTTTGCCGAGTTCGTAAGCCGAAACCAGACCAGCAATGCCTGCACCGAGGATTACCACACGCGTGCCTTTACCAGGGATCGGCTTCAACGTATCCTGCGCATTCGCTCCAGGAGGAGGCAGCAAGCCGAGTGTTTGCATCATCATGAAGGCGGCTCCATAGCCGCCCGCCTGTCCTACCCTCATCAGGAATTCACGCCGACTCAATCCCATAGACTCTTTTTCACTCCAAAATCTATCGCGCAAGAGACAGTCTGCCCGGATTGTGGCCCGGACAAGTCCCTGGAGGAGGTATGCGGTGCAGATATTATGCGCCCCATACGATGGTCAGGAGAACTGGAAGATGAACTTCGAAACAGGCTGCGCGCCGAATGGTTTTGCGGATACCAATGCCGAGGCTCATTGCAGCCGTCGATGGTGTTATGCCCACCGTATTTCTTGCGGGGCAAAGCCAGGGATCAACCTACAAGCGGGGTCTATTTATGCTTTCGATCCTTCGCCATGCGATCTACTTCTGATCCCGCCAGCAGGAAACCGCCAACTCCGAAGTTAAAACTCGACGTTTGCTTATAGAATGCAGGCGCTGCACCTACCTGCTGAATGCAGCCCAACCGACCGTCGGCGTAAATGTGCGACAAAAGGCCTTTCCACGCGCGCTCAACCGCCGGAGTATAGGTTTTACGATCGAGGAGGCCTTCATTTACACCGTAAGCAAGGCCATAGGTGATCAACGCGGAGCCAGAATTCTCCGGCAAGCCGTAGTAATCCGGGTCGAGCAAACCTGAACGCCAGAGGCCGTCTTTGCCTTGAAGAGCGACGAGGCTGGCTACCATTTCTTTGTATTGCTGCACGTACTTCTCGCGCCGAGAATCATCTTTCGGAAAGTACTGCAGCAGGCGCGCCAGGCCGGCAAGCACCCACCCATTGCCGCGCGACCAGAACATTTTCTTTCCATTTTGTTCTGTCTTGTGCAAATACGTTGCGTCGCGGAAGTATAGGTGCTCCTGTTGATCGTAGAGCAGAGTGGAAGTCTTCCACCATTCGCGGTCGATGTAGTCGAGATACTTGCCGTCGTGAGTGATCGCGTTCATGCGCGCCCACACCGGAGGCGCCATAAACAACGCATCGCACCACCACCACGGAATTCTGGGCGCCGGATCATTCTCATGCGCAATAAGTTCATCGAACTCGGTGCGCGTTCCGGCGATCATCTCCTGATCGTGCTTCTGCATATATAGTTCGGTGTATGTCTGGCCTATGCTTTGGTCGTCGGCATTGGGAAGATGCGACCGTAGTTGCCAGTTGAATTTCTTCCCAACTTTAAGCATGGCGTCGCTGTACTTGCTGTCGCCTGTGACATTCGAGACAGCCATGAAGCCGGTGTACAGCGCACTCCACGTCCAATCATTGCCGAAGTAAGGCTGCGAGCGCTGTAGCTCCCAGTCCCCTACTTTATGGATCGCCGCCTCCACGGCCTTCGGAGTCAGCATTGGAGACAGGCCCTTCGCCAGTGGGCCGGCGTTGTCCGGAACATCGCCGATATGCTGGGCTATAGCCTCATCGATGCGTTTCTGCTCCTGCGGCGTGGGCAGATGCTGCGCATAAATCGCGCAGCTCGCAGAAAATACGGTAATCGAAAGAACACAACCAGCAAGACACTTCAGGCACGCTTGAACTCGCATCTATTTCATCTCCGCAGGACAGGCTATCGCAGCTTCTACGCCAATTGTCAGTGTATGGGTGCGGCGCACCTGCTATTCCCGTATAGCGGTACACGTCTCCACTATTGTTGCTGCTGTTGCTGTGCCTGAATGAGCAGCAGCGGTTCAGCGGGCGGAGGCGGAGGAGCTTGTGCTTTCTCGACGAGCATCGTCCAGTCTTCGGGGATCGGCATGTCCTGATCGAGCGACGGGGCCAGCCGGGATTCCTCTACACGCACGGCGACGAATAGCTCACTATTCGCGCGGCCGCGGAAAATCCCTTTCATGGGGGGCACGTCGGCATAGTCCCGGCCTAGTGCGGCACGGATGTGGCGGTCACTCGCGACCAGATAATTCGTGGGATCGAAACCTACCCAGCCAAGGTGCGGCAGGAATGCCTCGACCCATGCGTGCGTGGCATCATGGGTAGAGCGGTCCTGGTCCTGCTGCCGGTGATGCAGATATCCGCTGACGTAGCGGCAGGGAATGCCGAGGCTTCGCACCAGCGCAATCATCACATGCGCGAAATCCTGGCAGACACCTTCGCGGGTTGTCAACGCCTCGTCGATAGGTGAATCGACGCGTGTGCTGCGCGGCACGTAAGTGAAATAGTCATAGAGATTCCCGTTCAACTCGTGCAGTAACATCAGCGGATCATCCCGTCGTACTACATTCATTTTTTTTGCCAGATCTAGCAATGCTGGCGTGAATTGAGCAAATTCGCTCGGGAGCATCATCTCCCAGTAGTCGCCTTCCGCAACCAGTGCATCCAGTTCTTTCCATGCATCAGGCGCAAGGAACGATGGGATATCTGAGAGAGGCTGGTGTTCTACGAGCGACTCAGCGATCATTACCAACTGTCCATGCTGACCAGGGATATCGAAATGGTGTACCTGATTTCCCAGGTGGTCGCGATAGGAAAAGACACGACAGCGTGGACTCACAGACAGAGCAAAGCTCAGGCAGCGCTGGTTCGAATCATTGCGCGGATGCATGCGTACTTCACTGACACTCTCGCTTACAGGGTTGCTGTAGACGAACTTCGTAAGGTGTCGCACGGAATAAAACGGCATGACCTCTCCTCTCTGCTACAGTGCCAGGGCTGTCTGCACCGAATACTGAATGTAGACCTCGTAGATCAGGTCATGGATGCGGTAGCATTCATGCAGAATGCGCTGCAGATAGTTGCCCGGTCCGGCGGCGAAGACATCCGAAATTTGATCGTAGCCAAGAAGCGTGCGGAGCTTGCCCGAGACACGCATCAACTCATCGAAGTTCTGTTGATGGCTCTGCTGCTGAATCGATGTCAGGGACCGGTGCAGATGATCAATTGAATAACGGATCGAATGAGGGAACTCCGGATTGAGAAGGAGGAATTCGAGCATCCGCTCATAGGTCAGGTCGACCGTGTAGACCTTGCAGTACGCTTCAAAAGCTGTACAACAGCGGAGCATTCCCACCCACTCCAGATACTCATACGCATCCACAGACTCTTCTGGTGAGCGGACCACCTGGCGGTGGTACACATCCAGAAGCATGACCGTTGCCGATGCGCGTTCAAGAAATCTCCCTACCTGAAGAAACTGCCAGCCTTCTCCGTGGCTCAGTGTGGTGTCGGTTACACCCTGGAATAGATGCACGCCATCGATCACCGTCGGAAGGAACTCAGCGAATTGAAGATCGGAATACCGTTCTGTGCGAGCGCGAGATACTTCATGAAACAGGCGGTTCAACCGCTGCCATTGTTCCGTACTGATCTCTTCGCGTATCTGCCGCGCATTTTCACGGGCGGAGACAATGCAGTTCACCACGGACGCCGGGCTCGCCGCTTCAAAACATAGCCGCTGCACCAACCTATAAGCATCACCGTCCCACTCAATATTTGGCGGATTTCCGAGTGCCGCGAGCACCCGCAACCAGCGGCGCTCTGCGCTGGTATGCGATTTATCTAGCATTAGGCCGAGATTCGTATCGAGCAGGCGCACGGTATGCTCTGCCCGTTCCAAATAGCGGCTTGTCCAGTAGAGACTCTCGGCAACTCGTGAAAGCATAGCTTTATTGACTCAATACCCAGGTATCTTTACTGCCACCGCCCTGTGAGGAATTCACGACCAGCGATCCTTTACGAAGCGCGACTCGTGTCAGCCCACCCGGCACAATTGTCACCTTGTCGCCAAACAAGATATAAGGACGCAGATCCACGTGACGCGGTTCGATGCAGCCGTCCTCCTGGAAACACGGAGCACGGGAAAACGCGAGCGTCGGTTGCGCGATGTAGTTTCTTGGGTTCGCTTCAATGCGCAGCCTGAAGTCTTCGCGCTCCTGTTCTGTGCTCTGTGGTCCGATCAGCATGCCGTAGCCGCCTGATTCGCCCACTGCTTTTACGACGAGCTTGTCAAGATTGGAGAGCACATGCTGCCTGTGCTTCGCATCGGCAAGAATATATGTTTCGACATTATTCAGGATGGGATCCTGGTCCAGATAGAAACGGATGATCTGCGGCACGTATGCATACAACGCCTTGTCGTCGGCAACTCCAGTGCCGAAGGCATTCGCCAAAGTGACATTGCCGGCGCGGTATGCGTTGAATAATCCTGGCGCTCCCAGAATGGTGTCCGGACGGAACGATAGCGGATCGATGAAGTCGTCATCCACACGACGGTAAATCACATCCACGCGCCTCAGGCCGCCGGTTGTCCGCATATAGACGATATTGTCGTGAATAACCAGGTCGCGGCCTTCTACCAGCTCAATGCCCATCTGGCGTGCAAGGTAAGTATGTTCAAAATAAGCGGAGTTATAAACGCCGGGCGTCAGCAATACGATCGATGGCTCCGCGCGGCCTTCAGGCGCGAGCGAGCGCAATGTACTCAGCAGCGCCTGCGTGTAATTCTCAATGGGGCGCACGCCATAGCTGCGGAAGAGATGCGGCAGAGTACGCTTCAGCACGCGGCGGTTGTTCAGCATGTAGGAAACACCACTGGGCACGCGCAGATTGTCTTCAAGCACGACATACTCGCCGTTTTCCAAGCGCAACAAATCCGTCCCGGCTACTGCGATATAGACATTGCGGGGCACCTGCAGTCCGCGCATCTGACGACGGAAGTGTTGGCAACTGTATACGATTTCGCGCGGAACTATGCCCTGCGCCAGGATTTTTCCTTCGTGGTAGACATCGTGCAGAAACAGATTGAGCGCTGTGATGCGTTGCGTGAGCCCACGTTCAATCCGGTCCCACTCTTCGGCGCTGATGAGGCGCGGCAGAAGATCGTAGGGGAAGATTCTCTCTGTGCCTTCTTCCTGCCCGTACACGGTGAAAGTGATGCCCTGCATCAGGAAGGAGACATCTGCATAGTGCTTGCGGCGTTGCAGCTCTTCGGGGGGTAGAGAAGTGAGGACTTTCAGCAAGGCTTCGTACTGCGGCCGGATTTCACCGTCGGTCGCAAACATCTCATCATACGCGCCGTCAAGGCAATAGTCGCGCAGAAGCGGATTTTGAGAATGCCCTTGCGGAATCGTTGTGCTCATTGAAAACACCGCGTCCTAACGTTTCGATCGAACCGTTCTCAAGTCGTAATGTACTGAATCCCTCTGGATAAGGCCGTTTACATCGTAGGGTGAATTTGTTTGTAGCACGTCTTTTCCAAGGCAGCAAGAAATAGTGCAGTGCAGGCGCTGTCTTCTGAGGAAATGCAGAGTGTACGGCGGCAACAGATTCCCGTCGCGCAAATTGCCGCTAGATGCGTTTCACTGGGCCTAGAAGGTTCCAGTGAATCGCGACCCAGCTCAACAGCAGGCAGGCGACTGCCACCAGCGTGAATTTCACCTGCGTAATGCGGCGTACTCCGGTCCGCCGCCAGACGCGAATCCCTGAGAAGATCGCAAACAGGCTTAAACTCAGAGCCAACACAGTCACTACGTCGATCAGGAAAAGATATTTATCCCACGCCGGCGTGGGCGGCAAAAGATCGTCCCCCGTCGCCGCAAAGAAGATAGAACTGGCAGACGCCATCCCCACCCACACCCACGCGGCAGCTTGCGAGACGAAAGGAAGCCATTTGGTTCCAGGCTGTGGTGAAGGGCGGCTCCGCTTGCGCAGAAAGATTCGTCGACATAAGCGGCTCAGCGACGCAATCAACACCATTGCGAGAACGGCGAGACTGCCTCCTGCAGCGCTCAATACCAGCTTGCTGTTCTCATACCACGGCACACGTTCTGCCTGAACGCCGGGAAAATCGTAGGCGAGGCGAACCACTTTACCCTCTATATCGCGAATTGCAAAAAGTCTCTGCTGACCGTCGATTGCCTGCCATAAATCCTTCGCAATCGGCTTCCACTTGATTGGGTGACCGCGAAGGTCTTTCACATCTTCTACGTGCAGAATTCCATCCTTATCGACCTTAACGCTGTGTTGGCTGAAGAGGTCTTCAAGTTTCAACCTGGTGCTGTCGGCGCGCCGGGTCGTCAGATAGGTTCCTGCAATGGCGTCAAAATCCTTGCGCGAGAGACCGATGAACACCTGCTCTTATCGCTGGGGAAGTAGCGATCGGAAAACATATCGATGATTTCCGGTCGTGGCTGGTCACCACCGCCTGCGGAGTTGTAGGAGACAAAGAGCACGAGTTTTTGTTTTGGCTCGACGAAGAAGAGGCTATGAAAAGCGATCAGATCACCCTCATGACCAATCCAACGCAGGTCATTGCGCCATACCTGATAGAAGCCCATACATAGCGGGGGCATCTGATCGTTCGCGCGGAATTGCGGCGTCCACATAGCAGCCAATGTTTCCGGCTTAAGAATGCGCTGCCCATCGAGTTCCCCACCGTTGAGCAGCGCCATGCCAAAGCGCCCCATGTCCGAGGCCGTGGAAGAAAGGCCGCCCGCGCCAATAGGGTTGAAGATCTCGAACCCCACCGGAGGCTTTCCTGTATCTTCGCGATAGCCCTCAGACGGCAATGCCGACAGAACCTTCGGTGGCGGCTGATAGAACGTAGAATGCGTCATTCCAAGCGGAACGAAGATGTGCTCCTCGACATACTGCTCGAACGGCTCTCCGCTGATGCGCTGAACAATATGACTGGCAAGGCCTACTCCATAGTTCGAGTAAGCGGAAATGATTCCGGGAGGAAACAATCTCCGGGGTTGATTTTGAATCAGAAAATTGCGGAGAGAAACCGACCACCTCGGATCGGTAATAATAATGTCCCTGCTCTCTTCTTCAAACCCGCCTGTATGCGTCATCAGGTTGCGCAAGGTTATGGGCTTGCCAAAAGCGGGCCTGATCTGAAAATCGAGATAGCGGTTGACATCGGTATCGAGGTCGAGCTTGCCCTGCTCTTCAAGCTGCATGATAGAAACCCACGTAATGAGTTTTGAAATCGACGCCAGGCGGAAGATCGTGATATTGGGATCGACCGGCTTCTTCGTCTTTGCGTCCGCATAACCATAGCCCTTCTTCAACAAAATGTTCCCATCCTTGACTACCAGAACCGATGCGCCAGCGATGTCGCTGCGTTCCAGTTGCATGGGAATGATTCCGTCGAAGAAAGCCTGGAGATCGGTGGCTTCCAGAACGTGCCCGCTCGCGGGCATCTGTGGTGTCTCTGTCGGCTTGGCGGGAGCGAGAGGAGTCTGTAAAGACCAGGCAGGCGAAGCCAGAATCGGAATAAGGCACAGAAAAAGAGCGGCGGCACGGACGAGAGGCATGCAAGGCTCCAGGAGCGGAAAGGTGCGGCCATTCTAGCAGTACTTCTCTACCTCGCTTCTAACCATGTATTTTCAGCGCGAGCCGGGAAATCTTGGCGAAAAAGATACATCTTTCGCGGCGCTGCATGACAAACGAGACTACTTCTTGCCCTGATTCAGCGTCTTACAGGTGGTTATCTTGACATCCGGGCCAGTCGATTGAGTTCGAAGAGCTGTCTGCGGCTGCCGGCCGAAACGCAAACGGCTTGAAACCGTTAAAATTAGAGGTGGTAGTCCGCATTGGCCCTGAAAGTAAA
This sequence comes from Terriglobales bacterium, assembly GCA_963738095.1. GTDB lineage: Bacteria > Acidobacteriota > Terriglobia > Terriglobales > Acidobacteriaceae > Alloacidobacterium. The sequence continues at coordinate 166,925 of CAVTVL010000010.1, read as the reverse complement.
ACTCGCACCCCTGTCTGCATCCAACAAATTGCTTAACAGCTCTGTCTTAAAGATAGCCGCCGTAGCGGTTGGTATCGTTTTTCTATTCTTCTGTGCGGTCTTGGGCTTTTACTACATCAAGTACAAGCACATCGTCGATGAACGGCTGGAAAAACCGCTATTCACGAATACTGCAAAGATTTACGCGGCACCGCGCGAAGTGCGTCCCGGGCAGAAACTGACCGCCAGTTTTATCGCGCAGGAATTGCGGTCGGCTGGTTACACGGAAGACGGCGCAACCCCGACGTCACCCATGGGCACATATTCTCTGAACGCGGGGAGCATCACAGTCCATCCTGGGACACAGTCTTACCACGCGCCGGATAGCGCGACTATCAGCTTTTCGGGCAACACAGTAAGTAAGGTGACCGACTCTAATGGCGAGCAGCTGGCCGCGTATGAGCTGGAGCCGCTGCTGATTACCGGACTGTCCGATCAGAACCGCATCAAACGACGCCTGGTAACCTACGGCGAGTTGCCAGAATATCTGGTACCTGCGGTAACGGCAATTGAAGACAGGCGGTTTTTCGAACATGACGGGGTCGACTACTACAGCATGACCGGCTGGGTATGGCATGACCTGCGAGGTGACCGACGCTATCGCGGGGGCGGTTCCACGCTGACAATGCAGCTTGCCAAAAACTTTTTTTTGACGCCGGAAAGAACGATACGGCGCAAGCTCATCCAGATACTCATCACTTTTCAGTTGGAACATCGATACAGCAAGCAGAAAATCTTTGAGCTTTATGCCAACGAGATTTCGTTGGGGCAACAGGGCAGTTTTGCCATCAACGGGTTTGGTGAGGCGGCACAGGCGTATTTTGGCAAGGATGTACGCCAGCTCAATCTGCAGGAATGCGCTTTGCTGGCCGGGTTGATTCAAAGTCCAAGCAGGCTGAATCCATACCGGCACGCGGCACGCGCGATGGAACGCCGTAATATCGTACTGGATTCGATGGTCGAAACAGGCGCCATCACCAAGGACCAGGCGGAGATGGCGAAGGCGAGCCCGCTGAAGCTGGCGACACAGAGTGTCGATGCTAACGAGGCTCCTTATTTCGTTGATCTGGTGCGGGACCAGATTGTGCAGAAGCTGGGCGACGCAGAATACAATCAGCAGGGCCTGCGCATCTATACCTCGCTCGATCCACAGCTGCAAGCGGCGGCGTCCGATGCCGTGAATGAGGGGATGCAGCGTGTCGATGAACTGGTGACGAAGATGCACACGCATCGCGCATCTAAGAAAGCTCCTGCCACAGTGGACAGCAATATTACTTACCCGCAGGTGGCACTCATCGCGCTCAATCCGCATACCGGACAGGTACTGGCGCTGGTTGGGGGACGCAACTACGGCATGAGTCAGCTGAACCATGCGGTAAGGCATCGTCCGACAGGTTCGATCTTCAAGCCATTTGTCTATGCAGCCGCGTTCAACACCAGTCTTTCTGGAGCGCAGCTCACAAACAGCGACGGTATGAGCGGAGTGTTCACTCCGGTCACCATGTTGAACGATCAGCCGACAACATACATGGTCGGAGATCAGGAATATACGCCGCACAACTACCATAACGAAGAATACGGCGAAATAACGGCGCGTTTTGCGTTGCAGCAGTCGCAGAACGTGGCGACAATCGCTCTGGCGCAGATGGTGGGCTTCAATAACGTGGCTGCATTGGCGCGTGACGCCGGCGTTAAGTCAGCGCGAGGTACGCCATCGGTTGCCATTGGGGCTTACGACGCGACGCCCCTTGACATGGTGGGCGCATACACTATCTTCGCCAACGGCGGCGTAAAAATTGACCCCTGGATGCTCGCCTCCATACGCAACACGAGCGGCGATGTAATCAGTGACTATGCTCCAACCAGCAAGCCGATCCTGGATCCGCGGGTTGCTTATCTGACGACAAGCCTGATGGAAAATGTCATCAATCACGGTACTGCAGCAGGCGTCCGCTCGCTGGGCTTTTCAGCTCCCGCCGCAGGCAAAACCGGCACATCGAACGATGCATGGTTCGCGGGATACACATCCAACCTGCTTTGCATCGTCTGGGTGGGTAACGACGATTACACCGACATCAAGATGGACGGCGCAAAGGCCGCAGCGCCCATCTGGGCTGCATTCATGAAGCGCGCGGTGGCCTTGCCGCAATATTCGGACACCAAGAATTTTGACCCTCCGACGGGAGTGACCGAAGTACAGCTCGACAAAGCTACCAACCTTATTTCCGATACCGCGTGTCCGAATTCGTATACGGCTGCCTTTCTGGATGGCACGCAACCGACCGACACCTGCGATCACGCGAACGGCGACCAGCGAAACCTTTTCCAGAAAATTTTCGGGATTGGAGAGAGACCCGTTGCGCCGCCACCTGTACAGGCACAACAACCTATACCGCAGCCGGTTAATCCCATGACACCCGTACCCAACCCTGCACAGGGCGCGGTTGCGAACAACCAGGACGCTAATGCGCAGCAGCCCAAGAAAAAGCGCGGCTTCTGGGGCCGAATATTTGGCGGGGGCAAGAAAGACGATCAGCAGGAACCTCAACCCCAGCCGCAAAGCCCTCAATAATATCTGCTTTACCTGCGCAGTATTCTAATGAACCGGATGTGCGTCTCCTGGCTTGATATCGCCGCAGTCCGCACCGATGAAGTGCGTATCGAACTTAACGTCGATGGTGACTGGTTTCCCTGCCTGGGGTCCATCCGATGCGGTTCTGACCATATGGACCGTACCGTGGCCCTTCTCGTCGCTGTCGAAAGACATCTCAACACGCCCAGTAGTCTTTGCCCGGGCTGAAGTGCAGTTCAAGTCAACGATTCGCTCCTGAGCAGTTTGAGAAACGACGGTGTGCGAACATTGCGAATCTTTGTCTTTATCCTGAGCAAATGAATCGTTCCACTTATCGAACTGCTCTTTGGTCATGCAGCTGTGAGCTTCACTTGTATTTGGCGCGCCACCCATCATATGCCGGATGTGCTCCTGCTGATCTGGTGGCAACTGGGCAAGGCGAGCCTGCATATCCGGTGGCATCTGTATTCCGGTGACGGTAGAAGTGAAGTTCGAATCCCAAAGTCCTGTTTTGAAGGGGATTTGTGTCTGGGCTGAAGCAGCCACTGCACAGGCAGCGATCAAGCTCAGGCAACCATGAAGTATGCGCATGAAAAATGCCTCCTCAAGTGAGCGGCATTGTTATATCACAGTCGATTTTCCTGAGGCTCACCTATTTGCAACCTTCGTTACGGCGATGAAGCGCCAGTTGGTGTACTGCCTTCTGTCATCGGCTGACATTCAGGGCACCAATATGTAGACCGCGCCCCAGCTCCCTGTTTACGCATGAGAATGACGGTCCCACAGCGCCGACACGGGCGTCCCTGCCTACGGTACACCCACAAACGCTCGCCCTCATTTGATGTTCGTCGCGTTCGGCGATTACCTGAATATGTGACTGGACCGTCGGTTGACGACTCGAGGACGTTGGCGGATAGCTGTCTGCGTGCCGTATCCACCAGGCATTGAATGTCCTTTCCAGTCAAAGTGGCAATCAAGCGAAAAGGATGAATACCGCAGACGAAACATATCTCCGACTTGAAAACATTTCCGATCCCCGCCATTACCTGCTGATCGAGTAGGACATTGGCTATTTCTTCGCCAGAATGAGCGCGCAAACGCAGTGCGGCCTCGTCTTCGTCGAAGGAAGACTGTAGAAGGTCGGGTCCAAGTTTTGGCAGAGCTGCGTGCCGTTCAAGCGAACGCGATGTATGAAATTGAGCTATGGGCACATCGAAAGCTACCGCCTCGAAGTGCTCAGTCGTGATGACGATACGCATGTGCCTACGGGGCCGCTGCCAACGTTCGCCACGACGATAAATGTGCCAGCTGCCGTGCATGAGCATATGCGTGAGCAAAATGAGATCCCCTGAGAAGTAAATAAGAAGCCATTTACCACGTGATTCGACGCGATCGATAAACCTGTCTGCAATCGGCGTGTTGTCATCCACACTGGCAAGCGGTGCATAGGCTGTCTCAAAGGCTATGACCTTCTCTCCCGCCAGTGCGCGGTTCAATGCACGGGCGGCGCGAAAGACGGTATCGCCTTCGGGCATATCTATTGCACCTCTGCTGACGCTGTCTCCACCGGCAATGGAATGCGGCGTACATTCAAGCCAAGTGGGGCGGCCTGAAAACCAGCGTCCTGTAGAAAACCGGAGAGTGGATGCAAATGTGCAGCCTGTCCATTAATTGTTGAGATCAAGAGTCCGCCGCGGCGGCGCGCCTCATCTTCCTGACGCATCTCGTACTGCGCCGTGCTGGAAAGGAACGCAGAGAGGTCGCGTGCCGCTTTGGTTCGTTCAGGCTCATTGGGTGGGAGAAAAATAAGAATATTCGGGTTGTTGCGCCGCAGATAAGCGGAGAACTCACCATTGCGCAGAATGACTGTTGCTCCCACACTGCGCGTCAGCGAGCGCATGCCGCCTTCCTCGCTCCCTTCCATCTGCATCGTTGGCCAGGGAAGCACAGCACCATAAGGATTTGCCGGATCGGTTGCCGCGAGAGAAAGAATTTCCGCTCTTTCCATCGGTGGATTGCCACGCAACGACCGAAGCAGATCGACTGCGGAAGGCAGCGCGAACTGCGTGGCGCCCAGTCCCGCGACAAAATATCCGCGCCGGATGCGGCCGCTTTCTTCCATCGCTTTGAGCACAGCGTAGATCGCGCTGAATCCCCCGGGAATATTTTCCTGCGTCACCGTTTCGCGAGATACGATGCCATACCGATTCAGCAGCTGTTGTGCGATGGCGTGACTCCATTCAGTGGGAGAAGCTGCCGTAACCGGAAGCAGAGCCCAACGGCCCTGTGCGCTGGGCGGCGTGGTTCTGCGCGAGCGGAAGCTCTGGACATTGTGCTGGCGCTTCGCCGGACGTGCTGGAGAAGGACGGGCGACGTAGGCGCGCAACGCGTGAAATGTGTCGTTCGTTACCCGTCCTTGCCACACCAGGTTCCATAAGGCATCAAGCGTCTCTCCGGGATAACCACCACCGACAATCTCATGCAGTTCGCCAAAAAAGAGAGCGCCTCGCTGCTGAAGAGTCGCGACGATTGCTTCCTCCCGAGGGCTTACTCCTTCTTTCGATTGAGCAGGAGCTGGCGGAAGCAAAATGTTGAGTTGGTCGGCGAGATAGAGAGCGATACGTCCATCGCGCTCTCCCAGCGGGTCAAGCCCGCACCAGACGAGTTCTCCGGCGGCAATCAACGTATCGAGATCGGAGGAAGAGTATTTGACGATACGTGCCGGCAGAATCGTCGATTCAAGCAGTGACGCCGGAATCGGTGCCCCCTGCAAACTTTCAATCGTATCTAACAGAGCATCCAGGCCGCGCCTTCGCTGAAGCACTCCCTGCCAATGAGTTTCAAGCCGCGCGAGCATCTGCTGTTCAACCGGCTCGATCTCTTTACGCAACCGCGCCAGCGACTTTCTACGAATCATGCGCAGAACTTCCGCATCACACCATTCGCGATGGACGCCCCCTGGCCGAAATCCGCCTTCCATGATGCGGCCATCAAGAACCAGCGCACGCAGTGTCGCTTCTATCTGCGATTCGGCTAGTCCGAACCGGTGCGAAACATCCTGCAAAATGAATGGACCATGAGTGCGGGCGTAACGGCGAACTAACTCCACCATTGGCGATGCCGCCGCCTCAAGTAGTTGCCTGGGGAGTCCGGGAGGCAAGGGAATACCAAGCGCGTCGCGATAGCGGGCAGCATCTTCCACTGCAATCAGGCGCTTCTCGCCCGCCATTTTTATCTCGATCAGGCGTTTCGCGCGCAAAAGGCGATCCAGCGATGTGAGCAAATCCTGCGATGCAAGCCGGGGCGAGAGCTCTTTCCGCGAAATATCTCCGAGACGTAACAGCAAATCGTGAATCCCATCAGCAGAACGGACTCGATAGGTTTCGCCGAGCATTTGCAATTGTTCCTCGACTTCAGCGATCGCATCTGTGTCCAGGAGTTCGCGGAGATCAGCGTCCCCCAGTAGATCCTGAAGCTGCTCCTGATCGATAGAAAGCGCCTGCGCACGGCGTTCTGCCAGCGGTGCGTCGCCATCATAGATGTAGTTCGCCACATAACTGAAGAGCAGTGACGAGGCGAAGGGTGAAGGCTTGCGCGAATCGGCAACATGCACACGGATCTGACGCTTTTCAATTGCACGCAAAACTTCAAGAAATGCCGGCATGTCGAAGACGTCTCTTACGCACTCGCGATATGCCTCTAACAGCATAGGAAAAGCGGGATAGCGCGAAGCGACAGACAGCAGATCATATGCACGTTTGCGCTGCTGCCATAGTGGCGCACGACCTTGAGCACGACGACGCGGCAGTAGCAGCGCACGCGCCGCGCTCTCACGAAACTTTGCTGCGAAGAGAGCCGTGGCTCCAAGCTGACGCAGGACGAAATCCGCTGCCTCCGCTGAGTTGAGCAACAGAGTTTCTGTATCGGGCGGGGTTTCGGTATCCGGAAAGCGCAGAACGAATCCGTCGTCGGCCCACATGGTTTCCACATCAGCCAATCCCTCAGCGCGAAGTTTTCCGCTGATCGCCATAGCCCACGGCGCATGCACGCGATTGCCGAAAGGAGTGAGCACACAGATGCGCCAGTCTCCCAACTCGTCACGCACACGTTCAATCACAATTGTTCGATCGTCGGGAACGGCGGTGGTGGCAATCTCCTGGTCAGCGAGAAAACGGATGAGATTTTCTGCAGCGCTCGGATCGAGGTCATGTTCGCGAACGAGACGGCTGATTGCGGCGTTTCTCGGCATCTCGCGCAACTCGCGAATCAACTGCCCTATGCGCTTGCCAAATTCAAGAGGGCGTCCAGCGCTGTCTCCATGCCAGAAGGGCATCTTGCCAGGCTCACCCGGAGCAGGCGAAACCAGCACGCGATCATGAGTGATTTCATCGATGCGCCATGTGGATGCGCCGAGAACAAATGTTTCACCGGTGCGGCTTTCGAAGACCATCTCTTCGTCAAGCTCGCCAACGCGTACAGGCTTGCCTTCCGTTCCAGAAAGGAAGACACCGTAAAGACCCCGGTCAGGAATCGTGCCGCCGTTAAGAATGGCGAGACTCTTTGCGCCTTCACGCGGAGTAATGATATTGCGGATGCGGTCCCAGGTGATTCGTGGCCGAAGTTCAGCAAATTCATCGGATGGATAGCGTCCGGCAAGGAGGTCAAGAACGCCGTCGAAAGCTTTGCGGCTAAGCGACGCAAATGGCGCGGCGCTGGTGACAATTCGGAAGAGATCCACGGTTGAGATTTCCGCGCTGGCAGGCGGCGCTCCCTTTTTACGCGGTATGTAAGTCCGCGGCGGCTGCGCGACTGTGGCTACAATTTGCTGCGCAAGGACGTCGAGGGGATTGCGCAGGTAACGCGTCGACTCTACCAGGCCTTCGTGCATGGCGCGTGTGACAGCCGCGCAGGCGACAAGATCGGCGCGATATTTGGGGAAGATGATACCCTCGCTCGCAGCGCCCACTTGATGACCTGCCCGTCCGATGCGCTGCATACCGCTGGCCACGGATGGCGGGGCTTCTACCTGAATGACGAGATCGACTGCACCCATGTCGATGCCAAGTTCCAATGTCGAAGTGGCCACGAGCGCTTTAATGTTCCCGGCTTTCAGCTGTTCTTCAATTTCAGTACGCTGCGATGCGGCGAGCGACCCATGATGTGCGCGTGCAATCGGCTCGTTGGCAAGTTCATTCAACGCTCCAGCCAACCGCTCGGCGATGCGGCGATTGTTGACAAAAATAATGGTAGACTGGCGTTCGCGAACGATTTCAAGCAACCGTGGGTGAATCGCGCTCCATATCGACGTGCGCTTCGGACCTTGTGACGCGGCGCCACTCGGTATTTCTTCCTGCTGGCCAAGCCTGGCCATGTCCTCGACGGGAACTTCAATATGAAGGTCAAGTTTTTTGGGCTCATTCGCATTGATAATCGTGATCGGCCGAAATATTGGGCCTCGATCTTTGCCTTCCAGCTCTGTGTCGGATATCCATTCGCTTTCAAGTGCTACGAGGTCATCGGAATCGTTACGCTTTGTCATTCGTTTTGGCTCACAGCCAGCCAGAAAGTGCGCCACCTCCTCAAGCGGGCGCTGCGTTGCAGACAGACCGATGCGCTGGATGCGCCTCTCTGTGATCGCTTCGAGGCGCTCCAGGCTCAAGGCAAGATGCGCCCCGCGCTTGGTAGGCACAAGAGCATGAATTTCGTCGACGATGACGGTATCGACGGTACGCAGTGATGCGGCGGATTCGGAAGTCAGAAGCAGATACAACGATTCAGGAGTTGTGATCAGAATTTCTGCAGGATGGCGGCGGAACCGGCTGCGCTCTTTCTGCGGAGTATCTCCGGTGCGCACGCTGATCTCCGGTTCATGTACGGCTACACCCAGTTTTCGAGCCATATTGGCAATTCCCGCGAGAGGCGAGCGCAGGTTGCGCTCCACATCGACTGCGAGCGCTTTGAGCGGGCTGATGTAGACAACGCGGCAGCCTCCAGCGTCTTCGGCGCTGCGTTGCAGCATGAGGCGATCAAGGCATGAGAGAAACGCCGTCAATGTCTTTCCGGTTCCCGTCGGCGCGAGAATCAGAGTGCTTTCGCCGCGGGTTATCGCTGGCCAGCCGAGACGTTGCGGCGAGGTTGGTCTGTCAAAAACAGCACGAAACCACTCCGCCGTGACCGGATGAAAGAGCTTTAATACTTCGTCCGCACTGGTTTCTGATATTGGATTCTTCTTTTTCTGCCGCTTCGCCACCGGATTGCCTCAGCAAGCAGAATACCTGCATGCAGATTCAGATGCTTATCAAGGCTTGGATGCAATCCAACGGTGTCCACACACTACTGTGGTCTGTAATAACAGGTATTGCCGTCGAGAACCGGCTGCCAGAGATCGCGTAATGAAGACTGTTCGCTTGATCCAAGAAAGAGGAACCCATCCGGCTGCAATGCTGCATGCACACTTTGCAGGATGCGCGTTTGCGCCGCCTCCGGAAAGTAGAAAAGGACGTTCCGCATCAGAATGCAGTCGTATCTATCGAGCGCCGGCAAACCGTGACTCAGGTTCCGCTGGTGGAAGAGGCACATAGCACGCAGCTCGGCTGCGGCCTCCCATTCTTCGCCATGGCGCGGGAAATACCTGAGCAAAAAACGTGCGGGCAAACCGCGATTGATTTCCGTGCGTTGATACCGTCCAGACTGAGCGCGGCGAATCATCTCCGCATGGATGTCCGTACCGACAACTTCTATCTTCCATTCCACAAGTTGCGGGAAGTGATATCGGATCAGCATTGCGAGCGAATAAGCTTCCTGCCCGCTGGAGCAGGCAGCACTCCAGAAGCGCAGGCGACGTTCGCGGGCGCGGCGTTCGATCAATTGCGGCAGGAGTTTCTGACGCAGTAGCTCAAAAGGCGCACAATCACGGAAGAAACTGGTTTCGTTGATGGTCATTGCTTCAACCACGGCATGAGCCAGTGCCGGATCTACAGCCAGTTTTAGTTTTGAGACCAGTTCATCAAGACCTTCCATGCCCTGGGTTTGCAACAGACGATAAAGACGCGCGTCAAAAAGATCGTTGCGTGACGGATCAAGAATATTTTCTGAACCGCGCAGAATGAACTGCCGCAAAAAGGTGTAATCGGTTTCACTGCAGGGCATGTCTGGTTATCCTTTCAGCGCGGACGCAAAGGACGGAGACGGGCAAAGCCGCATCAATTCAGCTGCAATTGACGGAAGGGGCAGAACGCGGTGTGCAAGCCCGGCGGCAGCCACAACTCCGGGCATACCCCACACAGCGCTGCTGGCACGGTCCTGTACCAGAATTCTTCCGCCAGCATTGCGGATGGATTTGCAACCTTCAAAACCATCGGAACCCATACCCGTAAGCACGACGCCTAGCACGGCGTCACCAAAGGCCCGCGCCGCTGAACGAAAGAGCGTATCGACCGAGGGACGGCAATGATGCTCGGGCGGACTCTGCGAAAGGCGCAGCATCTGACCGGTACCAAATGGATGCCTGGCAAATTCGAGGTGCCAGTCACCGCGGGCGATAGAAACAGTGCCCGGCTCAGGAAGCATGGCAGATGCTGCTTCGCGCACGGTAAGGACACATTCGCGGTTCAATCTTTCTGCCAGGAGTGCGGTGAAGAGCTGCGGCATATGCTGGACGATGACGATCGGGACGGGAAAATCCGGAGGCAACATCGACAATAAGGTCTGAAGAGCTGCCGGCCCTCCGGTTGACACTCCAATCGCAACAATCTCGGGCTGCTTCAGATGCAGAGAGTCGTTCGTGCGGACATTTCCCGCGCGAAGGTTGCTAGTTTCCTGTGCGGGAAATAATGCTTTGATTCTGGGAAGCAACTCGCGTGTGAGCGTAGCGACGGCGTCCACAGCTCCATTCTGCGCAGTTGGCTTGGTAACGTAATCGATTGCACCGTGCGCCAGTGCTTCAAGGGTGATGCGCGCACCGCGCCGCGTCAGGGTGCTGCACATAATGATTTTTGCCTTAGCGTGCCGGGAACGCAATTCCGCCAACACCTCCAAGCCATTCATACGCGGCATCTCAATGTCCAGAAGAATGACGTCTGGCTTCCGGCGATCGAGGGCATCGAGTGCATCGATACCGTCACTGGCCATCCCGGCGAGCTCTATAGCTGGATCCGATGCCAGCACCATGCGGAGCAGGCTTCGCATTACGAGGGAGTCGTCCACCACAAGGACGCGGATGGGCGGTGCCATGGCGTTCAACCTTTACGCGATGCCGATCATTTGAAGCTTGGCGATCAGGGCAGCCTCATCGAAGGGTTTCATGAGATATTCATCGGCTCCAGCTTCAGGCGCAGCTTCGATGAGCTCGTGGTCTGCTTCCGTGGTCACCATCATGATCTTCATCGAGTCCATTGCAGGGAGGTTGCGCATCGTTTTCACACAATCCAAGCCGCCCATCACGGGCATGTTGATATCCACCAGAGCGAGATCGTACAGCCCGTATCGTTCCAGTAAAGTTAAGGCCGCCTGTCCATTTTCCGCTTCAAAGCACGCAATCCCGTGCCTTTCCAGAAACAGGCGGACATAACTTCGGATAGAGCGCGAATCATCGACGATAAGTGCGCGCATAGTTAGTCTCCCATCCCCTCATGCAGGAGCAGTTTCTGCGAGGCAGACCGGGTCTAGACGTCCCGGATCGAGCATCACCAGAAGAGCACTACTCAGCTTGTACGTTCCGGCAAAAAGCGCCTTGCGCCGATCATCGAGGGTTGAGGGATTTCCCTCGAAATCCGTCGGCAACACTGTCATGACTTCTCCCACTTCGTCGACAAGCAGGCCAAAATATCCGTCCGCTCCTTCAAAGACAAGGATGTCTTCTCCCCCATCGTGTGCAGGCATATCCAGCAACCTGCGCAACGAAATGGCCGTCAACACTTCCCCGCGATAGTGCACAAGACCCCCGATGTATCTGGGCGCAAGTGGAACCGGCTGCTTCGCCGGCCTTCCCAGAATTTCAAGAACGCGCGTGACAGGAACACCGTACAGCGTCTGACCCACGCGAACCGAGCACATCTCGATGCCTTCGTCTTGTGTGGTGGTTTGTACCAGGAGAGCCGGAGTCATGCTTGTACCTCAACAACGCCGTCTGCTTCCCACGCTTTCATCAACTCATCCTCAGATGTGCGCACACCGGGCAATGCCGGGATGCGCCGAAGATCGACAAGGTTCGTCACATGGTCTTTCAACAGAATTACATTGTGAGCCACTGCATTTGTGCCGGCCTCGTTCAATGGCTTGCCAGACGCTACATCCAATACCTGCGCCACGGCAACTCCAACATGTCGCTCACCGTCCAGGCATACGACGACGGTCATCTCCTCCTCTGACGAAGCCGCAGAGTTGTAACTGGTACTGTCTTTGAGCGGTAACAATGCGCCATCGAAACGGAGAACAGGTATACCGTTCACCCACTCCATCTGCGCACGCGGGATGCGCTCGATACGCAACACGTTGTCGAGGGGCACGGCCACATGCTCGTTTGCAGACTGCATCAACAGATATTCCGTTGAGCCATCTATTACGTTCGCTTCCAGAACCTCCGGTTCGTCATCTTCAAGCGCCATGCCGATATTCGACTGCGTAGCGATGGCGCCAGGATCGAGAATCAAAGCCATTTCACCATTGCCGAGCACGGTCGCACCGGAAAAGAGTCCAATCTTCTTCAAAACGGAAGACAAGGGCTTGACTACGATCTCCTCTGGGTCGTCCAGGCTATCGACCACGAGGCCGTATCGGCGGCCTTCCGCATTCAGGATGGCGATATATACTTCACGCGGTCCGCGCAATCGTTCCATTTGCTTCAGAAGAGAACCAAGAAAGATCAGCGGAAGGAGCCTGCCACGCAGACGATAGAGCGCGGCACCCTCCATCCATTCCACCTGCGCGCTGACTTGCTCAGAGGAAAGATGCACAAGCTCAGAGAGCGCTCCCTGCGGCAGAGCAAAGCTCTGGTCACAGCTGTGCACAATCAGCGCAGGCACAATGGCCAGCGTTAATGGTATGCGGAGCCGCAGCGTCGTTCCCTTGCCCGCACGACTGTCGATTTCTACCTTACCGCCAATCTTTTCGACATTCGTGCGTACCACGTCCATGCCGACACCGCGTCCGGAGACATTCGTAATTGCTTCGGCGGTCGAGAATCCCGGCAGGAAGATCAACTGCATCAGCTCGCGATCGGAAAGCTGTGCGACGCGCTCGCGTGTCATCAGCTTGCGTTCCAGAGCCTTATCGCGAATACGCTCCACCTTCAGGCCGCCGCCATCGTCCGAGACTTCGATGACTACATGGCTTCCCTCCTGAAATGCGCGCAGGCGCAATATGCCTTCGGAGTCCTTACCCGCAGCCTCGCGCAGGTGCGGGACCTCAATACCGCGGTCGATTGCATTGCGAACCGAATGTGTCAGAGGGTCCTTGATTGCTTCGAGCAGGCTCTTATCCAATTCCGTCTCCTGCCCTTCCATGACCAGCCTCACGCGTTTGTTCAGCTGCTGTGCGAGATCGCGCACCATGCGCGGGAATTTGGAGAAGACGTGGCTGACCGGCTGCATGCGCGCCCTCATGACGGCTTCGCGCAGGTCTGCAGTCACCATGTCCAGACGTCGCGACAGCATGGCCAGGTTGGCATCCGTGCTGACCATTTGCAGAATCTGGTTCCGCGTGAGGACCAGCTCGCCCACCAGATTCATCATGCGGTTCAGCAGATCCACATCGACGCGCAAAGTCGATTCAGCTGTATTCACCGCGCTACGCATCTGCGCTGTCAACGGCTCAGACTGATAGACCTCGATAGCCTTTGTTTCTTCTTGCGCTCTTGCGATTTTCGCATCGTTCAACGGAGCAATCGCCCCAATCGCTCCAGCCTTCGGCTTGCGTGCCCGTTTCTTCTGTGGCTGTGTTTGCGAGCTTTTTTCAGGCAATGATGGAGGCCCGGCTGGCCCGCGAGGTTCGGCTGCACTCATGTCTTCGGGTACACCATGCTGCAACGCATGCAGACGATGGATCATCGCGGCATCGTCCCCGTGTCCTTCGTTACCCGTGCCTTCAATCGACCCAAGAATTTCACGCAGAATATCGAGCAGGGCCAGCAGGCCGCCGACGATCTCGGCGTTGGCCTGAAGCTGTCCGTCACGGAGCAGACCGAGCAGATTCTCTCCCGCATGCGCCAACGACTCCAGGCGAGAAAAGCCCAGGAAACCGGTTGTGCCCTTGATCGTATGCACTGCACGGAAGATTTCAGCCAGAAGCTCGCGATCCTCAGGGCGTTCTTCCAGCTCGGTCAGACACCGCTCCATGCGGTCCAGGCCTTCCTGGCTCTCGATCAGAAACTCTCGCGTCAGTTCGTCCACAGATACGTTATCGGGCGGTGTTGCTGGAACTTGAACGCCTTGCCGTTTCCCTGTCTTTCCCGATAGCCTCAGAGAGCGATGGCCAATCCGATTCCAGAGAACATTGGACAACTCCAGGCACGGGCGGCTGCTGCTGCGGAAAAGGCATATGCGCCTTACTCTAATTTTCGAGTCGGTGCGGCGCTGCTTTTTGATGACGGCACGATCGTTTCCGGCTGCAATATCGAGAACATTTCCTATGGGCTCAGCATCTGCGCGGAGCGAGCCGCACTGTGCCGGGCCGTCGCGGAAAATGGCGCGCATCGTACAATCGTCGCAATTGCCGTTACAAATCTCAATCATGCGGCCAGCCCGCCATGTGGAGCTTGTCGCCAGATGCTAAGCGAATTTGCTGCTCCGGATGCGGTAGTTTATTTTCCGGACGGCCAGGGGATCGTATCCGTTTTATTTGCAGAGCTGCTGCCTCACACTTTCCGCAATTGGAAGAACGGCAATGCACGCGGTTGACTTGATCCGGAAAAAGCGCGACGGCAAAGAACTGGCGCCTGAGGAGATCCAGTTCTTTGTCCGAGGTGCGGCTACGGAAGCCATTCCGGAAGGCCAGTTGGCGGCGTGGCTGATGGCCACATTCCTGCGCGGTTTGAGTCTTCGCGAAGTCAATGCGTTAACGACGGCAATGAAGCTCTCGGGCGAAGTCTTCAACCCCTCTCCACTTGGACGCTTTGCCGTCGACAAGCATTCTACTGGTGGGGTGGGAGACAAGACATCGTTTCTCGTCGCTCCTATCGCGGCCGCTGCGGGATTGGTTGTGCCTACGATCAGTGGGCGGGCACTGGGCCACACGGGCGGCACTCTGGACAAGCTAGAAAGCATTCCCGGATACCGCACACAACTGTCACTGAAAGAACTGGAGCAAGTGCTGTCGAAAGTCGGCGTCAGCATTGTCGGACAAACGAAGAACCTTGTGCCTGCCGACCGCGTGCTCTACGCGCTGCGCGACCGAACAGCTACTGTGGAAAGCCCGTACCTGATCTGCGCTTCGATCATGAGCAAAAAGCTTGCCGCCGGGTTGAACGGGCTCGTGCTCGATGTAAAGACTGGCTCGGGTGCTTTTCTGCGACGCAAGCAAGATGCCCTTTTCCTGGCAGCGCTGATGGTCGAAACCGGGGAATGCGCGGGAACGCATACTGCGGCTCTACTGACAAACATGAATCAACCACTCGGGCGCTTTGCCGGCAACTGGGTCGAGGTGCGGGAGTCTCTTGATCTGCTTGCAGGCAAACGCCATCCGTTGAATGAGGATTTGCGCGAGCTTTCACTGGTTTTGGCTGGATGGATGATCTTTCTCGGCGGCAAGTCTGAGACGCCGGCAGTGGGCCGCAACCGCGCGGAACAAATTCTCGCTTCCGGACAAGCGCTCGACACTTTCACGAAAATGGTGAGGGCACAGGATGGCGATGTGACAATCTTTGCTGAGCCGGAAAAATTCCATCGCCCCGGTGCCCGCAAAGACTTACTGGCCGAGCGGTCGGGTTATTTGGGACGGGTGGATTGCACCCAGGTTGGCTGGGCAGTACAGCGGCTTGGAGCAGGACGCGAGCGTGCGGGAGAGCCGATCTCGGCGCATGCGGGACTGCAGATGCATGTCAAACTGGGCAATAAAGTCGAGGCTGGTACACCGATATGCACTCTCTTCGCGGATGATGACTCACGCTTTGCCGAGCCGGAGATGCTGCTTCGCCAGGCTTTGGTCATTACCGATGAGCCAGCACATGTCGATCCTTTAGTTCAGGAAATCATTACTGCGGAAAACAGAAAACAATACCTCGAAGCCGCACGTCAACCTTAGGATGTAGAGGACAGGAGAACGATTTGGGGCGATTTACAGGTGTTCTTGGTTTGCTTACCATGCTGTCGCTGGCATGGATCTTCTCTACCAATCGCCGAGCCATCCGCTGGCGCACCGTCATCTGGGGCCTCGGGTTGCAGATTTTGTTTGCATTCATCGTGCTCGATTTCTCCTGGGGACAGCAGGTTCTGGCAGTAGCGGGGAATGCCGTGACAAAGCTGCTGTCATATGCATTCGCCGGGTCGACCTTTGATTTTGGCGAGTTGGGCAAACAGCATTCGGCTTTTGGCAGTATTTTCGTGTTCCAGGTACTACCAACGATCATCTTCATTTCGGCTTTTTTCGCAGTGCTCTATCACCTGGGCATCATGCAGCTGCTCATTCGCGCCTTTGCCCGGCTAATGCAGCTGACATTGCGGGTAAGCGGCGCGGAAAGCCTCAACGTTGCAGCCAGTATCTTCATGGGGCAGACGGAAGCGCCACTCACCATTCGTCCATTTCTGCCCGATGCGACTAACTCTGAGCTGATGACGATCATGACCAGCGGCATGGCGCATGTTTCCGGCGGCATTATGGCGGCCTATATTTTGTACGGTATTGAGGCACAGCATCTGCTGGCCGCTGTCATCATGACGGCTCCGGGAACCATTCTCATTTCGAAAATGCTTGTGCCTGAAACCGAGATACCTGCGACCGAGGGCGTTGTGCGGATGCCCAAGGATGCTGAACACAAAGAAGAAAACCTCCTGGGAGCAATTACCCGCGGCACGATTGACGGCGGCAGGCTCGCCTTCAATGTCGCCATCATGCTGATCTCGTTTCTAGCCTTGATTGCGCTGTGCGACGGAATCCTTGGAGGCATACACAACTGGCTCAGTCCGCACCATATTCCGTTCCCGGCGAAGCTGGACATCATTCTCGGAGTCCTCTTCTCGCCCATAGCATGGCTGATTGGCATTCCCTGGCATGACGTGAGGATCGTCGGCAATCTGCTGGGAACGCGTATGGTCCTCAATGAAGTCGTGGCGTATTCACTGCTGGGGGCGCAGAAAACGATGATGGATTTCCGCTCGTTCACCATCGCTACATTTGCGCTGTGCGGTTTTGCCAATCTGAGTTCGATCGGCATTCAGATTGGCGGCATCGGGGCACTTGCGCCAAATCGCCGAAACGATCTGGCGCGATTGGGACTGCGCGCTATGTTGGCCGGAACGATGGCGAATTTGATGTCCGCCTCGATTGTTGGCATCCTGATGCGATAAAACATACATAGACGTGAACAACGACATTTCTTTGTTTGAACAAGCTACAGCTGCTGTCGCCTATATGCGTGCACGGACTTCTCTGACGCCCACCGTCGGCGTCGTTCTCGGATCCGGGCTCGGCGATTTCGCCGACAAGATTGCACACGCAGTCGCGATTCCCTTTTCTGAAATCCCTCACTTCCCCAAATCAACCGTGCCCGGTCACAGCGGGCACCTGGTGATTGGCACTCTCGACGGCGTGTCCGTTGCCGCGATGCAGGGACGCGTTCATGCATATGAAGGCTATACGCCGCAGGAAGTCACTTTTCCCATTCGCGCGTTGGGACTACTTGGCATCAAGGCTCTGATTGTGACGAACGCTGCCGGGGGTATCCGTCCTGGCCTGAAGCAGGGCGATCTGGTGCTGCTTTCCGATCACATCAACTTTACGGGACGCAATCCGGTGGCGGGACCGAACGACGAGCGTTTTGGACCGCGTTTCTTCGATATGACAGAGGCTTACTCGAAGCGTTTGCGCAGGCTTGCCGCAGCGGCTGCTGAACGTGCAGGATTTTCTCTTGCCGAGGGAGTGTATCTCTGTGTACTCGGACCCAGTTTTGAAACTCCCGCCGAGATTCGCGCTTTTCGCACGATAGGAGCCGATCTTGTCGGCATGTCAACTGTTCAGGAAGTGATCGTGGCACGACAAATGGAGATTGAGGTTCTCGGCATCTCCTGTGTGACGAATCTTGCCGCCGGTATTCAACTCGAGCCGCTCAGTCACGAAGAGGTGATGGAGACGGGCCGCCGTGTATCCGCCAGATTTACCCAGTTGCTTACCGCGCTGATACCGTTGATGCAAAAGGAATCCAGCAACGCATGAACGGAACGAATCGGGGCCCAGTAGTTATAGGTATCGCCGGATGTTCCGGCTCCGGCAAGACATCCCTGGCACAGGAACTGGCACGGGAACTGGAAGGCACGCATTTCCACGTGGATCACTACTATCGCGATCTACGCCATCTGACTTATGAAGAGCGCTGTCGCGAGAACTTTGACCATCCGGATGCGCTTGAATCCGATCTTCTTGTCGCACATATCCGCCAGCTTGCCTCCGGACATAGCATTGCACGCCCTCAATACGATTTCACTGCGCACACGCGTATTCCGGAAGCATTTATATCTGTCTATGAACCGCATTTTCTGCTGGTCGATGGGATTCTCGCGCTGCACTATGAGGCTTTGCGGCGGCTCTATCATCTCAGCGTTTACGTCGATACGCCGGATGAAATCTGCTATCAACGCCGTCTCGCACGGGATGTTCAGGAGCGTGGACGCAGTTCGGAGTCCGTGGAAAGACATTACATCGAGACAGTACGTCCCATGGCAGAAGAGTTTGTCCGGCCATCGGCACAATATGCCGATCTTATTGTCGACGGAACGTCATCGTTTGACTGGTCGGTGGAACAGGTCCTGAGCGCGCTGCGAAAGAAACAGCTTCTCGCTGCCCATGACATGTATGTTCTGGATGGATTAGCGGGCCATTCGTAGCTGGATCCGTTCCCTTACTCGTAATGGCGCTCAGGAACAGACTTCGCGCTTTCGTGCCATGCCGAGTAGATCAGATCACGCAACATACTTGCGCCTGCAGCAAGACGCTCAGCGGTAAACTGCTTCGCTTCCGGAGTGCCAGCGCCTTCAAATCCGTGCGCCTTCTCCAGTTCATAGACATGCTCCACCAGTGTGTTCGAATGCCGCAGATAGGCCATGTAGTCGTTGAACTCATCATTCACCGGGTGCAACGCCGCCACCAGCGGCTTTACATCGGTTTCTTTGAGGTTGGCGCCGACATAAATACCCTCGAACTGCCAGTGGATTTTGTGATCCGTCGTATATCCGTTGGGGTTTTCCTTGTTCACCCAGCCGTTGTAATTCACCGTTGTATGCAGAGGCTGCGCTCCGTCGCCCACGTAGTGGCCAAGCCATCCGGTATAAAAGAGGATGGCAGCTTCAACCGGCTTTGTGTCTTCATGCTTCGCGCTCAGGTCGCGATAGTCACGCATAGCGGATTTGAGCCGCTCCCACACCTCATTCGTGATGTAGGGCTGGAAACCGATGTGCTCCGGCTGAAGATCGCGAGCTTGCGATGGATGGGTCAGACTTGCGGCGTAAGCTGCAGCGATGAATTCATAGCGAAGATGCGGCAATGGCTGGATCACGTCCGCTAGTTCAAGGTCCATGAAATGATCGGGAGCCTGCACCGCATTCAGCTCCGGTTCAGCAAGACCGCGCCAACGGTCCGGCTCTGGCCCCAGGTATGCAATCTCGTCAATGGCAGCCGGTGTATGCATGAAGGCAGGCATATCTGCGGGCAGGTTTTCCGCCGCCAGCTTGTTAATCATGCTATGGCCAACGTTGCCCCATCCAAACGATGGCGGCACGGCAAGCAGAGGCAACAGGGCGGCAACAGTAACACTGCGCAACAATATGAAAGCATTTCTGTTCATCACAAGCGAGTATAAACGCAGATTTTGCCACGACTGTAAATCGGCTTTGTTTCGCCAGGAGTAGCAAAAATGACTCTTTGACAACAGAACACCGGCTCCCATCCGCATTTATGATCGAAGCAATGATTTTCCGCAAAAAGAAGTTGAAACAGGAACACAAGGTCATGCTGCAGGCTGAGCGCGCAGCAGGCGCACTGCTGCCCGAGTACCATCGCGCAACGCCGGAATGTCCGCATCCGGAACGTTGGAGTATGTATGACTCGATGACGGCAGAGGCAGAGGTCCTGGAATTTCTTCGTACTCTGGTTACGACGGTCAAGCCGCAACTGGTTGTCGAAACGGGAGCTTTCCTTGGCGTTAGCACTTTGTGGATTGCCGAAGGATTGAAGCGGAATGGCTTCGGAAAAATCATTAGCTGCGAACTCGATTCGCTCGTCTTCGCGAAAGCACAGGAAAAGGTAGCCGCGTCCGGACTTTCAGAATGGATTGAGCTACGAAACGAATCGAGCCTGGAGATGAAAATCGACGGGCAGATCGACATACTCTTCAGCGACAGCGATATGCCGATTCGCGAACCGGAAGTAAAGCGCTTCCTGCCACAGATCAATCCTAAGGGACTTATCCTGATGCACGACGCCAGTTCACACTTGAAAATCGTGCGCGACGCAGCACTCAAGATGGAAGCCGAAGGACTTCTCTCTGTTGTGCTGCTGCCCACGCCACGTGGCCTCGTCGTAGCCCAGAAACGCGAAGGACGACAATAAAGCAGGTCGATTGATTTCGCCTTCAATTCGCCTCTGCCGTCGCAGGAAATTCATACATATCGCCTGTAATGACGCGGGTTTGTTGATATTCTGGAGTGGCTATGCCTACGAAACAGGAACTCCTCACCAACTCCATCCAACACATCGACATCAAGCAGCACGACGTCGTTGCGCTGGTAGACGCCATGGAGCACATGGCCTACAGCTCCCGTGATCTGAACCGGGCGGCTTCGATTTATGAACGCATGCTTCGCGATAAGGATTGCGGTGTCATCCTTTGCCTTGCCGGTTCGCTTATCAGCGCAGGCCTGAAGCAAATCTTCATCGATCTGATCCGCAATAATATGGTCGATGCCGTGGTTTCGACCGGCGCGAATATTGTCGATCAGGATTTCTTTGAGGCTCTTGGTTTTAAGCATTGGATCGCCAACGACCTCCTCAAGCAGGGCACCGAAGATGCAACATTGCGCGAGCTGATGATTGACCGCATCTACGACACGCTCATCGACGAAGAAGAACTGCGCATCTGCGACGAGACCACCGAAAAGATCGCTAACGGGCTCGAGCCGCGTCCCTACAGCTCGCGTGAATTCATCCGTGCCATGGGTGCTTATCTAGCTGCGAACGAGAAAATTCCAGAAAACGGTGGGGTGGACTCCATCGTATATGCCGCCTATCAGAAGGATGTGCCCATCTTCTGCCCGGCATTCAGCGACTGTTCGGCGGGCTTCGGTCTCGTCGCCCACCAGCATGCGCGTCAGGACAAGCCCAGGGTTTCCATCGATTCGGCGAAAGACTTCTACGAAATCACGCAGCTTAAGATCGCAAATCCGACCACGGGTCTGCTCATGATCGGCGGCGGCGTGCCGAAGAATTTTGCACAGGATATTGTCGTTGCCGCGGAGATTCTCGGCAATGAAGCTCCCATGCATAAATATGCTGTCCAGATCACGGTTGCCGATGTTCGTGATGGCGCCCTGTCTTCAAGCACATTGAAGGAAGCCAGTTCGTGGGGTAAGGTCGATACCACCTTTGAACAGATGGTTTACAGCGAGGCCACACTGGCCCTGCCCTTGATCACTGGCTATGCCTACCATAAGAAAGCCTATGAAGCCCGGCCCGAGCGCCGGTGGGCTCGGTTGCTGGAACCGGTCACGGCCTGATTTTCTGCTGGCTGGGGGAAAAGCTGGAGGCTCATCCCCCGGCTTTTCCTTTTCAAATGGGATATTCTCCTTTTCTTAATAAAAAGAGAATTACTTTCTCAAACTGCTGATCAATCGTTTTAACGATGGATTAACATTTTCCGCGGAATGAATGAAGGTTGTTTGCGCTTTCTTTGTTTCATTTACCCGACGGAGTTTTCTGCGATGTTGCTGATCCTTACATCCATCGGCAGTTTATATCTGCTTTGCTTTCTCTGGTTTCGGTACTTGTGCCGGGCAGCTATCCGCTCTCACCACTCCTCTCTGGAACATACACAGGAATCCGACCTTATTCCGCTTGAACGCGGTCTGGAATTGCGAGTCCACAAGACGCAGCGCGCAGTTTAAGGTTTTTGATTAAAAGACATGATGCTCTTCGTCGAAGAGTAGAGTGCGTGCGTCATTTGGCCCGTTTTCAGCAGGAGTATCCGCTTCCGCTTCTGCTCGAAGGCGGGCAACAGAAAGCCAATTGTCTTTATGCGGATGCTCCGCCACCCAGGTGGAAGAGGCATGCAGAGATAACCACTCAGCGCTTCTGCATATGCTTCATAAAGCTGTCTCATCTGGTGCAAATGGACCGATGAATGCGCATCGCGGCATAGCCGCACTCCAGACTGGCACATCTGGTCATAGACCAGCTGAAACTGTTTTTCTGACAGCCTGTCTGGCATGTCTTTGACCGGATTGAGCGAAAAGATCTGCGCCAGATCCACCAGAGCGTGCCGCGCCATGGCAAATGTTAGCTGCGCCTGTCGTGCAGGTTGCTCCTGTACGCCGGAAATAAGCAGGGCGCACGTATCGAGAATCGCGGTGAGGGCACTCAGCCAGCTCTGATGCGTGTGCTGTGAGCGGAAATAGCAAAGCAGAGGGTAGGAAATGTGGCTCTCGAGCAATTCCGCAGACCAGCGCTCCCACTCTTCCAGGAGCAAGATCAGCGCGGCATTGCCTCCCTCAAAAGAGTGCCGCCGCAACAGTTCTACAGCGGTAGGCGGTGAGCCTGCGCGAGCATCGAGCAATGAGATGCTGACTTCGCGTCTTGAAAATGCCCCGTAGAGTACTGGGAAATACCCGATTACCATGGCAACAAAGCCCAACCCCATGCCGGCTTCCAGAATCACCAGGTCGCGGATGATGTACCGGTGAGGCACGACATCTCCCAGTCCAAGGGTGAAAAGCGTGGTCCCGCTCACATACATATCGGAACGCCAACCGACAGTGCGGCCCAGCGGGTCGGCAAAGGGAGAACCCAATCCATAGAAGATAAGCGCAAACCCGACTACCAGCGCTCCGGCCCAGATAACGATCAGCAATACGAGCGAAAGAGGGCCGTAAAAGCTCAACATCGTCTCGCGCTTGCGTTCATTCCTTACCTTGTTTGCAAACCAGGACCAGGGTGCCCAGGTAATGGCGTAAAAGAGGTGGGTAATGCGAAATTTCCCCGTCGCCCGCCGCGGCAGAATGACAGTCTGGAACGCATCGAGCAGCGCAAAAAATAAACACGCAATGCCGGCAATCAGGGTCAGAATATGCACACGTCTCTCGCTTTCTGGTACGCGGGAAGCCTGTATCCAGAAGAGCAGGATTCGAGACTCCAAGTCAACGGATGAGATGCTGTTCTACACTGGCCACATGAATGAGATTGGCCGCATGCTCGTCGGATTCGGACTATTTCTTCTCATTCTTGGAGCACTCATCCTGTTCCTCGGCAAAACTGGCATCCCTTTCGGACGGCTGCCCGGAGATATTGCTTATCGCGGCAAAAGCACTTCTTTTTATTTTCCGCTGGCCAGCTCCATCCTTCTCAGCATTCTGGTTTCACTCATCTTCTACCTGATCTCGCGCTTTCGGCGATAAACTATTTCTTTGTGAATCAAGACGCATCTGAATCCGGTCCGCAGCTGGGTTTTGTTTTTGAGACCCCGCATGCGGAAAGAAGACGCATCTGGAAAGTTGCGGAGCTCGTTGGCGAAGTTCGTACCCACATCGAGCATGAATATGCCGACCTCTGGGTGGAAGGCGAAATCTCTAATCTCCGCCCGGCCCCTTCCGGACATGTTTATTTCACTCTGAAAGATGGCGAGGCACAGCTTCCGGCTGTTCTTTTTCGCAGGCAGGCATCGCTGCTGCGCTTCCGTCCGGAAGACGGCCTGCATGTTCTGGTTCGCGGCAAAGTCTCTGTCTATGAACAGCGCGGACAGATGCAGATTGTTGCGGAATTCATGGAACCTGTCGGCGCAGGTTCCCTGCAAATCGCTTTCGAGCAGTTGAAATCGAAACTGAAGAGAGAAGGGCTTTTCGATCAGGCATGCAAAAAACCGCTGCCAGCCTTTCCTCGTTGTGCAGGGATCGTTACGTCCCCTGCGGGAGCCGTCATTCGTGATTTCCTGAATGTCGCTGGCCGGCGACATGCCTCGTTGGACGTTCTACTTTATCCCGCGTTAGTGCAGGGTGAAGGCGCGGCAGCTGAAATTGCTGCAGGCATCGCCTTCTTCAATCGCGTGCGTTCGGTAGACCTGATCGTGATTGCGCGCGGCGGCGGATCGCTTGAAGATCTTGCGCCATTTAATTCTGAGTTGCTCGCACGAGCTGTCGCCGCGTCAGATTTGCCAGTCGTTTCCGCCATTGGTCACGAAACTGATTTCACAATTGCAGATTTCGTCGCTGATCTCCGCGCGCCCACTCCATCCGCCGCTGCCGAGATCATCACGGGGACACTGTACAACATCGAGAATCATCTTGAATCCCTGGCATCGCGATTGCAACGCGCCATTCGTTACCGGCTGATGCAGGCGCGAGATGGCTTCGCGAGGGTCACTGCAGATGCAACTTTTGCTCGTCTGCATGAAAGCTTTGCGCGACGCCAGCAACGCATGGATGAACTGCGGTTTCGCATCGAAGCAGCTTGGAATGCCGCAAACCGCACCTTGACCGAGCAATTGCATCGACTCACGGCTCGCCTGCTACGGCACGACGCGACACACGGTTTACGGCTGCAACGTGAGCGACTGGCAGTTGCGGAAAGTCGCCTGGTGCGTGTAGGACGAAGCCGCATCCACAATGACACTGTTCATCTTCAGGGACTGACACGGCAACTCCACGCTCTCTCGCCGCTGGCAGTCCTGAACCGCGGCTATGCGCTTGTATTCGATGATGCAGGCTCCGTTGTAAAAAAAGCGTCGAGTTTAGCACTCAACCAACACGTCGTTCTACAGCTCGCCGAAGGCAGCGTCGAAAGCCGTGTCACCGAAATCATTTCTGAAAGAACAAACTGAATCTATGAGAAAACTCTTTGGCACCGACGGGATTCGTGGCGTGGCCGGCCAGCCGCCGCTCGATCCTAAAACAATTTACGCAGTCGGGCTTGCTCTTGCGCATCAGGTAAAGGCCAGCAACAGCCATCCGCGTCTGCTGCTCGGAATGGATACACGTGAATCCAGTGACTGGATCGCCGCCGTATTGAGTGCGGGAATCACGGATGGAGGAGCAAACGTCGAGAGCGCCGGTACAATCACGACCCCGGCCATTGCTTATCTTGCGCGCAAGCATGGTTTCGACGCGGGAGTAGTGATCTCAGCATCTCACAATCCCTGGCAGGACAACGGTATCAAGGTCTTTGGCGGAAATGGCTATAAACTTCCCGATGAAACTGAGTTACGCATCGAAGAGGAGATATTCCGCCGGCTGGAGAACGCAACTGCGCCCGAGACAGCAGCGATCTCTGCGCCTCCCGTCAATGCGCACTTTCGTGCGGACTACGAGGAGTTTCTACGTGCTGCCGTTCCGGACCTGAATCTTGATGGCTTGCACCTTGTGCTCGATTGCGCCAATGGGGCGGCCTCTGCCATAGCGCCCGAGTTCTTTGCTGGCATCGGGGGCAAGATTCATCTCACGCACATCTCACCCGATGGCCGTAATATCAACGCAAGTTGCGGCGCGTTGCATCCGGAAGTCGTGGCTGCTGAAACCAGATCGTTAGGCGCGGATATTGGCGTAACCTTCGACGGCGACGCCGACCGTGCCTTGTTTGCCGATGCCAAAGGTAAAGTTGTCAACGGAGATGCCGTTCTATTACTGGCTGCGCGTGATCTGCGAGAGCGTAATCTGCTCAGAGGCGACATGGTTGTGGCAACAACCATGTCGAATATGGGCCTTGAAGCAGCATTGCGTCGCGATGGCATCCAGATGTTGCGTGCTCCGGTAGGGGACAAGTATGTACTGGAGAGAATGCAACAGGAGGACGCTTCCCTGGGCGGCGAGCAATCCGGACATATCCTCTTTCCGCATCTTGCAACCACGGGCGATGGACTGCTAACCGCACTTGTCGTGCTGGATATCGTTCGTCGCGCAGGCAAGCCGCTACACGAGCTTGTGGCCGATCTGAAAGTTTTTCCGCAAGTGATCGTCAACGTTCGCGTCAAAGAAAAAAAACCGCTCAGCGAAATTGCAACTGTCACGAACACAATCCATGACGCGGAAACAGAGCTGGCGGAAAATGGCCGTGTTGTGGTGCGCTATTCCGGTACGGAAGCACTCGCCCGGGTGATGATCGAGGCGGAGTCGGAAACGGCCATGCAGCATCACGCCGATCGTATCGCGGGCGCTATCCGCGAGGCTTTGGGCTGATGAGATAGCTATTGCCTCTTTCTATGCCTGCTTCAGACACAAAGAAAAGCAGATCCTTCACTTCGCGCAGGATCTGCTTTTCTCTTTCGGGATGCATGCTACTTCAAATCACGCCAGTTCGCCCCAATCCCACAGTCTGCAACAACGGGCACCTTCAATTCGATGACGTGCTCCATCTCATGCTTAACCAAAGCCTGTACCTGATCGGCTTCATTTTCCGGTACGTCGAAGAGCAACTCGTCATGCACCTGCAGGGTCATGACCGTCTTCAATTTTTCTTCTGTGAGCCGGCGATCAATCCGGATCATGGCCAGTTTGATCAGATCGGCTGCTGTTCCCTGCAGCGGCGTATTGACGGCAGTGCGTTCGGCGAACCCGCGCAGATTGGCATTGCGGCTTTGGATATCCGGAATAGGTCGCACACGCCCGAATAAGGTACGTACGCGCTGCTCGCGGCGAACCTCATCAAGCAGACGGTCAATATAGACGCGCACTCCTCGGTAGCGTGCGAAGTATGTTTCGATATAGAGCTTTGCTTCGTGCTGGTCTA
This sequence comes from Terriglobales bacterium, assembly GCA_963738095.1. Classification (GTDB taxonomy): domain Bacteria; phylum Acidobacteriota; class Terriglobia; order Terriglobales; family Acidobacteriaceae; genus Alloacidobacterium. The sequence continues at coordinate 140,188 of CAVTVL010000010.1, read as the reverse complement.
TGCTGAGCTGCTGTGCCAATCCAAAGGGCGAGATGCCATAGACAATACCGAAGTTCACTGCTTTGGCGCGATTCCGTGTCTCCTTGCTCATGTGTTCTGCTGCGCACGCCAAAAACTTCCGATGCCGTCAGTGTGTGAATATCCTGGCCTGTCTGATAGGCCTGCACCAGGAGAGGGTCATCGGAAAAATGCGCCATCAGACGCAGCTCAATTTGTGAATAGTCGGCTGAAAAAAGTAGGCGTCCGGGTGCAGCAATAAATGCCGCGCGAATCTCACGCCCCAGTTCGGTACGGATCGGAATATTCTGCAGGTTCGGGTTTGTAGAGGACAATCGGCCCGTCGCCGTGCCTACCTGGTTGAACGTGGTATGCACGCGGCCGTCGCTGTCGGCCAGCAGTGGCAAGGAATCCACATAGTTCGATTTCAGCTTGGCGAGCTGCCGGTATTCGAGCACCCGCTTCGGGACATCGTTGTGTTCCGCAAGTTCTTCCAATACATCCTGTGCTGTCGAAACCACTTTCCCTTTACCGTATTTGAGCGGCTTCGGCAGGTTCATCCTGTTGAAGAGGACGTCTCCAAGTTGTTTTGGTGAATTGATATTGAAGCGATGTCCGGATCGCTCGTAAATTTCTTCTCCTACACGATGAATCTCTGTTGAAAGTCTTTCGCCCATGCGCTGCAGAACGCCTGAGTCGATCCGCACGCCAGCCTCTTCCATGCGCTGCAGAATAGGCACAAGTGGAAGATCAATGGTTTCGTAAACATTGCGAGTCTCCAGCGCATCCGCTTCGCCGCGCAACTTCGGAGTCAACGCCTGCACGGTGTGCGCCGCCTCCAGTAGTTGATTCTCTCCCGTCTCTTGCAGGGGATGATCGCTGAAGCGTGCAGCCACGTCACTCAGCCGGTGAGAGGCATGCGTGGGATTGACGAGATACGAATACAGCATCAGGTCATCCGGTGCATTTCTGAGCACGACTTCGTTGCGCTTAAATGCGCGCAGCGCGGCTTTCAAGTCATGCACCCGCTTGGGAACCGATTCGTCTTCGAGTAGACCTCTTACCGCATCCAACGGTATCAGCAATGCTTCTTCCGTATTCACCGCGACAGCCAAACGCAGCCCCTGCTTTTGAACAGGCTGCTCCTCAACAGACTCGACCAGGTCCAGAAGAGACATGGTTTTCAACAATGGCTCTTCCTCTTCGATCGCCTCAGCCTCCTGTTCACTGATCTGCTCAGCAATAGCTTCCAGCTCCGAACTGGGCAGCGCGAGAGCGAAGCCTTCTCGTTTTGCCTGCGCGACAAATGTTTCAAGCTGTTCCGTTGTTGGATCGAGTATGTATCGGACAGGATGCTCCAATGCAGCAGGAGCCAGTTCTTTCAGTAAGGTTGTGAACTCAAGCTCGGTAAAGAGCTGCCTGCATGCGTTCACATCGGGCGGTTGCGCACGCATCGCGTTCAGGTCCAGTTCCAGAGGGACCTCACAGTGGATTGTCACCAGTTCCCTGCTTAATAGAACCGTATCGCGGTTGTTTTCCAGCGACTCACGATACGTCTTTCGCTTCACCTCGGCTGCACGATCAAGCAGCGAGTCCAAACTCCCGAATTGCTGGATGAGCTCGACTGAGCCTTTGTCGCCGATTCCGGGCGCGCCGGGGATATTGTCGATGGAGTCACCGCGCAGGGCCATGACGTCGATGACCTTTTCCGGCGGCACTCCAAGTGTTTCTTCAACCTTCGCACGGTCCAGGATCAGGTTGTCTTTCACCGGGTTCAGGACTTTGACCCGGTCGTTGACCAGTTGCAGCATGTCTTTGTCGTTCGAGACGACGAAGACTTCATGCCCTTCTTCCGCAGCCTTCTTCGCCAGGGTTCCAATCACGTCGTCGGCTTCAAAGCCTTCGGCTTGCAGGATTGGGATGTGGAAGGCTTCAAGGGCGCGGCGGATGTAGGGCAGTTGTTGCGTTAAATCCGGCGGCATTTCGGTGCGATTGGCTTTGTAGCCGCCGTAATCCACTTCGTCGAAGGTCTGGGTTTTGGAGTTGTACTTGCGCAAAGTCATGGCGCGTGCGCGTTCGTCGCGGAAGACCTGTCCGCTGATGTCGAAGACTGCTGCGAAGTATTCCGGCTGGAAATCGCGGCGCAGCTTGTTGATCATGTTCACGAAGACGTAGGTTGCAGCCGTTGGCACACCGTTACGCGTGGACATGGGCCGCTGCCGCTGCATCGCGTGGTAGGCGCGGAAGATGAAGGACATCGAATCGAGCAGGAAGACAGGCTTTTTATCGGCAGAAGACATCGAATTCGAGTCTATCTGTTTTCATAGCCGCAGGGGCTTACGACAGGAACATGCAGTCTCCGTAGGAGAAGAAGCGATAGCCTGTTTCGACCGCATGTTTGTAGGCTGCAAGCACTTGTTCGCGTCCGCCGAAGGCGCTGACCAGCATGAGCAGTGTTGATTGCGGCAGATGGAAGTTGGTCAGCAGTGCTTCGACGATCTGGAACTTGTATCTTGATTCGCTTCCGGGTGAGATGAAGATATTGGTTGCTCCTGAGTGCGGTTCCAACTTTCCGTCGAGGGCAATGTTTGCGCAGTGTTCCAGTGTGCGAACTGTGGTTGTGCCTGCTGCGATGACTCTGCGGTTTTCACGTTTGGCTGTATTGATTGCTGCTGCGGTTTCTTCGGGCAGAGTATAACGCTCGGTGTGGAGGTGGATGTCTTCGACCTTGTCGACTCGTACTGGCTGGAAGGTTCCGAGTCCCACGTGCAGCGTTATGTATTCGATTTGAACGCCTTTTTCGCGTATTTTCTGCAAAATTTGCGGCGTGAAGTGCAGTCCTGCAGTGGGTGCGGCGACTGATCCGCGTTCATTGGCGTAGACAGTCTGGTAGCGGTCGCGGTCGGTGGCTTCGTCTTCGCGGTGGATGTAGGGGGGCAGGGGCATGTGGCCCAGCTGCTCCAGTGCGCCGTAGAAATCCGCTGCTGGTTCAAACCGGATGGTTCTCTCGCCGAACTCTCCGTGAGCGATCACTTCCGCGTGCAGGATGTTATCGCCGAAGGTGAGACGTTCTCCGGTCAGCACCTTGCGTCCGGGGCGGGCGAGGACTTTCCACTCCCATTCGCTCACTTGTTCGGTCAGCAGGACCTGGATGCGTCCAGTTGTACTGTGACCTTCCTGCGTGTGCAGTCCGGCGCGATGGGCGAAGAGGCGCGCCGGGATGACCCGGCTGTTGTTCAGGACGAGCACATCGCCTTCGCGGAGCATCTCCGGGAATTCGCGGAAATGGTGGTCTTCATATTCTCCGGTTTGGCGGTTGAGCGTGAGCATGCGTGCTCCAGCTCGGTCTTCGAGTGGTTTCTGGGCTATGAGTTCTTCGGGGAGGTGGAAGTTGAAATCGGAGACTTGCACTGTTTCGATTTTACTTTTGCCGTTGCATTCGTGGTTTGCTGGCTAAAAGCGGTCGCTGCTTTGCAGCGATTCGCACGAGCGTTACTCGCGCGGGTCCTTCGACTTCCCCTTCACTTCGTTCAGGTCCGCTCAGGATGACATCCCTGGTGTAATGCGGCGTTCGGCGTTGAGTCGTGCTCTTTCTATGGCTTCGTTCAGTTCCTGACGTTTGACTTCGAGGGTTGTCGCGTCGGCATCGGGGGCTGGGGGCGTTACCGGGCGCGTCCAGCTTACGATGACCCTTGAGAATGGCTTTGGGATCAGAAAGCGGTCCCATGAATTCAGTGTCCAGGCTCGCTCGGGGAGCAGGTAGAAGTTGCCGATTTCTTCCTGCGTCATCTGCGCCAGCTTTACCGGGCCCATCTTTGTCTGGTAGATGGGGCCTCGGGGGCCGTCGGCGGTAAAGACTACGGGAAGTCCCTGCGCCAGGATCTGTTGCAGGGCCAGCAATCCGGCTGCTCCCCCGCGTGAGCTCGATCCGCGCACGCTTTGGAAGCCGAGCAGGCCGAGGGTTCGGGCGATCAGCTCTCCGTCGAAGCTGCGGCTGATGAGGATGGAGCAGCGGAACTTGCGGAAGTACCATCCGCAGGGCAGAGTGCACTGGTGCCAGAAGCAGAAGATTCCCCGGGCTGGGGGCGCGGCCGGGGTGGCTCCTTCTTCGGCGATGACCTCGAAGCGCAGCGTTGAGCCGATGGCGGCCAGGATCGCGGCGGTCAAGCGCGGGACGATGGCGAGAGCGATCCGCTGCGAGAAGGTGAATTCTTTCCGGGTCACGTTCCTGATTCTACCTACCCCCTCCCCCTCTCCCCTGTTTCTTTCTCTTTCCATATTTTTCAACAGTTTAGCGGGGAATCATCCCCTGCTATCCCTATGATTCTGCTGGAGTTAAGGAGATTCTAGTGTTTTCAATCACTTAGCGAGGGGTCCATATTCCGGCGCAATGGAAAAGCCCGCACATGGCGGGCTTTTTTCTTCTATATCCAGAATAGCAGTTTCGGCGAAATAACACGCCAAATTGAGACACTTTTATGTGCTCTGTTTTCTTTGATTTACAAATTATTTTGGGATTCAGGGGCTTGACAGAGCTTCTGACGTACTCTGATGTCCTGCGACACAACGCTTCTAAACGACTGACAGGAGAAACAGGTCATGAAAAAGCGCAGATTGGGAAACAGCGGGCTGGAAGTCTCGGCTCTCGGCCTTGGATGCATGGGAATGAGTGCTTCCTATGGGCCGCCTCAGGATAAGAAGGCGATGATTTCCCTTCTCCGGACGGCCGTGGAACGCGGCATCACCTTCTTCGACACCGCAGAAGTGTATGGGCCGTACACGAATGAGGAACTGGTGGGTGAGGCGCTGGCTCCGCTGCGCGATCAGGTGATGATTGCGACCAAGTTCGGCTTCAGGCTGAAGCCCGATGGAAGTCCGGGCTGGGTGGGCGTGGACAGCCGGCCGGAACACATCAAGGAGGCTGTCGAAGGCTCGTTAAAGCGGCTCCGGACGGATGTGATCGATCTCTATTATCAGCACCGCGTCGATCCTGAGGTGCCGATCGAAGATGTAGCGGGAGCGGTGAAGGATCTGATTCAGGCGGGCAAGGTGAAGCACTTTGGTCTCTCTGAAGCGGGGGTAAAGACGATTCGCCGCGCACACGCCGTGCAACCCGTAACGGCGCTGCAAAACGAATACTCTCTCTGGTGGAGAAACCCGGAGGCGGAAGTAATCTCGACCCTCGAAGAGCTCGGTATCGGCTTTGTACCCTATAGCCCTTTGGGCAGAGGGTTTCTTACGGGCAAGATGGACGAAAACACTACGTTCGACAGCAATGACTTCCGCAACACTCTCCCTCGCTTTACGCCGGAGGCGCGGAAAGCAAATCAGGCGCTGGTGGATCTGCTGGGCAGGATCGCAGAGCAGAAGAAGGCGACGACGGCTCAGATTGCGCTCGCCTGGCTGCTTGCGCAGAAGCCATGGATTGTTCCGATCCCGGGCACAACGAAGCTGCATCGGCTCGACGAGAATATTGGAGCGCTTGAGGTGGAGCTTACGGCCAGCGATCTTGCGGAAATCGAAAGCGCTGCTTCCAAGATTGAGGTACAGGGAGATCGGTATCCGGAAAAGCTGGAGCAGATGACGGGGCGTTGAAGGCCGGATTGCGTCCTTTCATTTGTGCGCCGTCTTCGAAGGCGTTCGGGCCGATCGGTTAACCGGGGTAGGGCTCGTTGGGTTTCACGATCCGAATGCGATGGTCGGAGAATTTATAGTGGGCTCCCGGCAAGTCGATCTTCGGCATGTGGCAGGTCGCGCACTTGCTTCTGGCGACTTTGCATGCCTTCGCTCCGGGCTTTCCGCCCTGATGGCAGGCCTGGCACCTGGCATCGTAATCCTCGATGCGATCGTCCACTTCTTCGTGCGGGTTATGGCAGGCGACGCAGCTAATCCGCGCGTCGTCGGGGTCGTAACATTTGCTGCCGGTCAGGCGATAAGGCTGGAAGCGAACGTTGGCGATGCTGGGCTTTCCCTGCATCGCAATTTCTTCCCAGGTGCGATGGCACTGTCCGCAGAAGTTGGACATCTGCTCGGTAGAAAAGCGATCGATCTGAGCCAACGCTACTGGCGGGATGCGATCGCCTTTGCCGCGGAGCATGGTTGCGAGATGCGCGTCCGCCGCCTGGTGGCAGTGCTCGCATTGCACGCCCGGGGTCATCTTATCGAGCGTCAGCTGCGTTCCGTGGACGGCGTTGGTGGCGTGGCATCCGAAACAAAGCAGTTTTTCGTCATGGCTGATCAGGCGTCCTGCGGCATCATGAATGCCGGTGGGAACATAGCCTGCGTTTCCCAGCGTGGGACCAAGGCCATTCAATGCCTGAAACCAGCTCATTCGGCTTTCGTATAGCTCGCCATCTTTTTCGAGGATGTAGGTCTGGCCGAGGGCAAAGCTTGCTCCGAGTGCCCAGCGGATGGGCAGGGTTACCGTTGTCGTTCCGTCGGTGACGGAGTAGAGGCTTTGGTTTCCCTTTCGCTCAATGCGGTAGGTGTAATTGCCGTAGGCCGCGGTCAGAAGTGGATGCCTGATAAGAACGTCGCTTTGCGCCGCGGTTTCGAGAGCATGCGCCATTCTGGTGGCAGGTTGCGAGAATGCCTCTGCGTGGCACTGGGCGCAGGGGCTCGCTGATTTCTGGCCCGTTTGCGCTTCTGTCGCGAGTGGAGGTATCCACAGGAGAAGAAATGCAAAACTCGCCATTGCAGACGGACGTGTAGTGATGATCCTTCCGATTCGCACACGAACTCAGCTGCTCGGCGAATCGTGGGGGAACGCCAAGTCATTGTTGTGCGCCTGCTGCACGAGCAAAAAGTTCAGGACTTGCGTGAGGAGTTGGCGCGAGGTAAAGCAGCGTCCTCTATTGAGGTGAGACGAGGCAGGTGCATTTTTAGACGAAAAATGTGAGGACGGTTCGCAGAGAGAACAATCCCTTAGCTTTACTCCGATGACGTCGTACTTTTTAGTCGTACGCTGGCGATCATCGGAACTCGGTGTTGTATTTTTTCAGGGCAAGCTCCCTGATCTTTTCCCGGGTGAGTTGCTTTGCGGGCATGCCGGGCGGACTGCAGGTGTCGCGGAAAAAGCCGTCCAGGCCTGCAGGCGACACGACCCAGAGCAGGAGAAGTTCGTGATCGGGATTCTCGAATCCGTGCCAGGTATTTTTTGGAATAAATATCGTTCCACCCTTTTCAAAGGAATGACGGACATCGTTCAAGATGACGGTTCCGCTGCCTTCAAGAACGTGGAAGGCTTCATCCATTTTGAAGTGCCGGTGGATCGGAATGCCGGTACCGACCATCACCTGCTGGGTTCCCATGGCAAGATCGCTGGAGCCTGTGGCCGCGCCGAATTTGATGAAGATGTTGCCGTGGTCACGGAAGTGGATGAGATGTTCGCTTTCGGTGGCGTTGATTACAGAGCCTTGTGGCGCGGCGGCCTGCGCGGAGACGTTGCCTTGCAGTAAAGCGTGGCTGAGGCCGAGACCTCCCATGCCGAGGAGGAAGGATCGGCGTTGCTGCTCGAATATGTCCATGGCGTTCTCCTCGGTGAAGAGTATCGCCTTTTACTTCGACTGTTTCTCTTATCTGGTCGCTTCGTCCTTCGGACTGCGCTCAGCATAGCGCGGCACTTCGAGCCGTTTTTTGTTCACCGGTCTGAAGGCCGGTGCTTCTACCCTTTTGTGCGCCGTCTTTGACCAGGTCTTCATTGATCCCAGGTCTCAGGCGCGAGACCTGGGCACTCGGCGTTACTATTCTGTTTTGTTTATGCGGTGAGCACCAGTCGTCTTGATTGACATAGGGAACACACGTTGCTCAAGCCGCTGTACTCGTTCCAATAGGCTGTTTATTTTGCTCGGATCAAATTGAGACTCTGCTGAATGCGCAAGCACGGGCCGGTCAGGATGAAAGACAGTGCTCCCCTTTGCAAAATCGGGCAGCAGATTTTTCACAGGCTCATTCGGATTGAAAGTTGCCTTGCCGTGAAGGACACCACGTCTTGCCCACAGACTCCACCAGTGTTGGACCAGTCCATGAATTTTGTAGAAATATGTGCTCTGGGGCGAATGGAACGACCCGACAATCAGTTCGTGGTATACCGCGGCTGCCGCGGCGTGCAGAAAGTGATCGTGTATACCCGATTCGATGAAAAACCCTATGTCGTCATCGTCAACGAAATCTGGAGCGGCGGGAGGATTTTTTGGGTTGGGGTCGAGTCGCGCGACATCGCCTGCCCAGTGGGCCCACTCCGCCGGGTCTAGATTTCGCATTTCGGCGGGTACCACACCCCAGGGGGCGACCAAAGACGCCTTCTGCGCGGGGTCGTTGAATGGATCTTCGGAAAACGCGTGATGGTTGTACCAGTCCAAAGCGATCGCCATAAAGTCGCGATGAAATGCAAGAAACTCAGTGCCACCGCCTGTTGAGCCCATGGGATGTCTTCGGGTGGGCAAACCGGGATGTGCGGAAGGCTCATGCCAGGCGTGATGCAGATCAGACAGATCGGAAGGAAATTGTGGGATGGCAGGCATAATGCTCCTTTGATGCTGGCAAATGTGGCGTGTCAGTGAAAGAAGGAGTTGGACAAGCAAGGCGAGCATTTGGAGAATCCGCATGAAGCGAAATCTCAACCTACAACCCATTCTCGAAAATGCAGCGTATTAGACGAATTCAGCGCATTCTGAGCAAAGTGGATGGATCAAAAAACATCGAGGCACTCAATTGAATTGTGTATTTGCACGCCGCATGCGTTTCACGAAATCGGCGGCGCCTCTGACTTACGAGCCCAATATCTGATGGCAGCTGTTTTTGTCGGCACTCGCAGACGTGATGCGGTGCCCAAGCGAATAGACTAATCGAATGCATGACCCCGAACATGCGAGGCAGACACTCGGCCCTGTTTCGATCGTGCGTCCAAACCCGTCCTGGCCGGAACATTTCTCACAAGAACGCGAGCGCCTACGGCCAGCTATGGGCCGTATAGCAGATGAGCTTCAACACTATGGGAGTACCGCCGTTCCTGGGCTCAGAGCAAAGCCCATTATTGACATGATGGCGCCCGTTACTTCTCTCGATCATGCAGACGCACTTGGCAGGCATCTTGCGAGTGCGGGGTATCGCAAGATCGATGCAGGGTTCTTCAAACGACGCTTCTTCCGCAGGAAAGTAGACGGTGCGGATCTCGCGTACCATCTGCACCTGGTCGTTTCCCCAGCCTGGCGGCTCAAAAATGAGCTATTGCTTCGCGACTGGCTCATCCAACACCCGGAGGTCGCGCGCGCCTACGAAGCGCTGAAGGTGAACCTGGCCACAGCATACGGCGACGACATGCCACGATATACCGAAGGGAAAACCTCGTTCTTGCGCAGTGCCGTCAATGAGGCGCGTCTTAGTCGAGGCCTTCCAATAGAGCACGATTGGGACGAATAGGTACGCATGGCGGCAACGTGCCAGCGCACGCTTCCAGATCAGATCTTCCTCGAAAGGCGCATTGGCGACATCGCTCAGGGCAGGCACGAGCGTTGCTCGTGCGGCTCCTTCGGCTGCGCTCAGGATGACATCGTTAGAGTTGGCAGAAATGGCGCGAAGCGCAGCTGCCATGACGTCCAGTTTAGCTGTAGCGCAGCCAGCGGAAGATTTCTGGGAGGGTGGCTCGTTTGCCGTACATCAAGATGCCGATGCGGTAGATGCGCGATGAGAACCAGACTACGAAAACCACTGACAGAAGCAGCAGGACGAGTGAGAGTGCGATCTGCCATATCGGCGGGAACTGGGCGGCGATGCGCAGGAACATGGCGATGGGCGCGCAGGGCGGGAAGAGCGAGACCACGACTGACCAGAAGGAATTGGGGTTGCTCATGATGAAGGTGATCATGCTGAAGCTGAGCCAGACGGGGACGGCGGCCAGCGGGGCGTATTGCTGCAGTTCCTGCTCGCTTTCGCAGGTGGCGGCCAGGCCGGCGAAGAGCGTGCTGTAGAGGGCGTATCCGAGGAGGAAGTAGACGGCGAAGAGGATGATCTCGGGAATGGAGACGTGGATCTGGAACTCGCCGGTCATGAGGCTGGCGGCGAGGGCTGTGGAAGAAAAGATGGCGGCGGCGGCGGCCCAGATGGCGAGCTGCGTAAGGCCGACGGCTCCGATGCCGATGAGCTTTCCGGCGAGCATGTCCTTGGGCTCGACGGTGGAGAGCATGACCTCAAAGATGCGCGACGTCTTTTCCTGAATGACGGAGCGGCCTACGTTCATGCCGTACATCATGACGGTGAAGGTGAGCAGGAAGGCCATGACGTAGGCGCCGATAAACGAACCCAGTGTGCTGCTGTCGACTTCCCTGCCGTCTCGCACCTGCCGGGTCTTGATATCGACGCCTTTGGTGAAGGCGGCGGCATCGGTTGCGGCGACGCCGTGGCCGGTAAGCTGCTGCTGCAGAATGGCGCGATCGAGCGCTTCGGAGAGGCGCGATGCGGTGGTGAAGTCTCCGGAAGAGCGTCCGGCATAGATAGCGGACGTACGACCGTTCGCATCCTGGTTGAGCCACAGAAATCCATCGATCTGCTTCTGGGTAACTTTGTCGACAAGCTGCTGGCGATCGGAAGCGGCGGCGGGAGCGAGCACGTCGACTTGCAGGTCGGCATCCTTGTCGGTGAGCAGCTGCGCGCGCATGTCCTCGGCCAGCGTGGCGTCGTTGGCGGCAACGACGAAATGCTTTCCCGAGCCGGAGTATTTGCCCGCGAGCACGGAGATGGCGATGATGACGCCGAAGATCACGGGAATGAGAATGGTGGTGATCTTGAATGCCCTGCCGCGTACCTGTTCAAGATATTCGCGTTTGGCAATGAGCCAGATATCACGCATCGACTTTTTCTCCCACGGTCTTGATGAAAATTTCTTCGAGTGACGGCTCCACGAGCTCGAATTTGTAGATGGTCGCCTTCCCGGCGGCCGCGTGCAGAAGGCTTTGCGCGTCGGCGTGCGGCTTCAGCTGGATCTCGACGTGCCCGGCGTAGTCTTTGTATTCGGCGATGGCGGGGTGGTTGAGGAAGCCGTTGTCGCCTTCGAAGTCGATGAGGACGTGGTTGCGTTCATACCGCGATTTGACTTCGCGCATGCTGCCGGAGAGCACGGCCTGTCCGCGATGAATAAGGCAGATGGCGTCGCAGAGTTTCTCGACCTGGTCCATGCGATGGGTGGAGAAGAGGATGGCCTTGCCGGATTTCTTCAGATCGATGAGCGTGTCCTGCAGCAGAGTGGTATTGACGGGATCGAGGCCGGAGAAGGGCTCGTCCATGATGACGAGCGCGGGATCGTGCAGCAGCGTGGAGATGAACTGGATCTTCTGCTGCATGCCCTTGGATAGCTCTTCGGTTTTCTTCTGGACCGCGTCGAGAATTTGCAGGCGTTCGCACCAGTCGTGGGCGCGCTTTCCGGCGACTGTCTTTTCGAGGCCGCGGAGTTCGCCCATGAAAATTAGCTGGTCCATGACTTTCATCTTTTTGTAGAGGCCGCGCTCTTCGGGGAGGTAACCGATGTTCTTGAGGCTTTCGCGCGCAAAGGGTTTGCCGAGGAGATTGACTGTGCCGGAGTCGGGCATGGTGATGCCGACCATCATGCGGATGCTGGAGGTCTTGCCTGCTCCGTTGGGACCAAGGAGGCCAAACATAGTGCCGGCGTCGATGCGAAGGCTTAAATCTTTGACGGCTATTTTGTTTTCGTATGACTTTGAGATGTGGTCCAGCTCTACGACTGCGGCCATGAAAAAGCGCTCCCTTGAGACGATGTCAGTTTAGCAGGGGACTTCCCTAATTACGGAGAGCCCGGGGCTAAAGCCCCTCTTCATCAGCAGCTTATTTCACCGGCCTGAAGGCCGGTGCTTCTGCCCTTTCGTGCCACATTCACGATTTGCTCTCTCACCCCCTTCGCAACTACGCGAAAGGATGGGGCACCCGACTTGTAGTGGCACGAATGGCGCGCGCCGCGCGCGTATGCCTGGACGGCGGGTCCCTGATAGCATCCATTTTGTGCCAGGGCTGGAAACTGACGTTCAATTTGTAAAAGGCATCGGGCCTCGCATTGGGGAATCGCTGAAGGCGAAGGGCGTCGCGACGGTTGAGGATTTGCTGTATCACCTGCCGTTTCGTTATGAGGACCGGCTGCATCCGATTCCTTTGAATGAGTTGAAGCCGGGTGAGATGGCGAGCGTGATTGGCGAGGTGCGGGGCACGGTGCTGCTGCGGACGCGCTCGATGCCCATCTTCGAGATGACCGTGGGGCAGGGCATTTCTTCGGTCAAGTGCATGTGGTTTCACGGAACATATCTCAAGGACAGGTTTAAGTCAGGGCAGATGCTGGCGCTCTACGGCAAGGTGGAGGCTTCGCGCTCCGGGCGCGGCTTCAAGATGATTCAGCCGCAGGTGGAGATTTTGTCGGCGGACGAGGATGAATCGGACCTGCTGGAGGTTGGGCGGATTGTCCCGGTATACGAATCGCTGGGTGGCAACAAACTGACGACGCGGTGGATTCGGCGGGTTGTCTACAACGTGCTTGATGATTTGAAGGGGCATGTTCCGGAGACGCTGCCGCGTGCGCTGGTCGAGCGGCTAGAGCTGCCGAGCCGCGAAGATGCGCTGTGCCATGTGCACTTTCCTCCTCCGGGGACGCCGATGACGCAGCTGCAGGCTTCGGGGACTGTCGCGCACCGGCGGCTGATTTTTGAAGAGCTGTTTTACCTTGAATTGGGATTAGAGCTGAAGCGGCGGCGTTTTAGGGAGCGTGCCGGGATTGGCTTTGAGACGACGGAGAAGGTGCGCGAGGCGATCCGCGAGATTCTTCCGTTTCATCCGACAACGGCACAGAAAAATGCGCTGGGCGAGATTGTCGCCGATATGCGGCGACCTTCGCCCATGCGGCGGCTGCTGCAGGGCGATGTGGGGTCGGGCAAGACGATTGTGGCGCTGCAGGCGATGCTGGTGGCGATTGAGAACGGCTACCAGGCGGCGTTGATGGCTCCGACGGAGATTCTGGCAACGCAGCATTATCTGGCGGCGAAGAAGCTGCTGGAGAAGTCGTCGAAGCGGTACAGGATTGTGCTGCTGACGGGGTCGCTCGATGACGATGTGAAGCGGCTGGCGCGGAGCAGGATTTATCAGGGCGAGGCGGATGTGGTGATCGGCACGCATGCGCTGATCGAGGAGAAGGTCGAGTTCGCGAAGCTGGGGCTGATTGTTGTGGATGAGCAGCATCGGTTTGGCGTGCTGCAACGCTTCCGTCTGATGAAAAAACCGAATGATGCGGAACCCGATGTTCTGGTGATGACGGCGACGCCGATTCCGCGGACCCTGGCGTTGTCACTGTATGGCGATCTGGATTTGAGCGTGCTCGACGAGCTGCCGCCGGGGCGCACTCCGATTGTGACGCGGCAGGTTGCAGACGAGCGCGCGGAGGATGTGTGGAAGTTTGTGCGCGAGCAGGTGGGGCGCGGGCATCAGGCGTATGTTGTCTATCCGGTGATTGAGGGCGCGAAGGACGATCAGCCCGAGCTGGATTTTGCTCCCCCTGATCCCGAAGAAGCTGAACCGAAGAAAGCTGCAAAGAAAACCAAGGCGCAGTCCTTATTTGAGAAGCCTTCACTGAAAGCCGCTACCGATATGTTTGAAGCTTTGAAGGCCGGGGCGTTATCCGGATTGCGGCTGGGGTTGCTGCATGGGCGGCTGGATTCGGATGAGAAGGAAATTGTGATGCGGCGCTTTCAGCGGGGCGAGATCGATGTACTGATTTCAACCACAGTGATTGAAGTGGGTGTCGACGTTCCGAATGCGACGGTGATGGTGATCGAGCATGCGGAGCGCTTTGGACTGGCGCAGATGCACCAGCTGCGCGGGCGCGTGGGGCGCGGGGCGGCGAAGTCGTATTGCATTTTGATGACGGGCGGGAAAGTCTCCGAACAGGCTGAGGAGCGGCTGGCGGCTATGGTGCGCACGCAGAACGGGTTTGAGCTGGCGGAGCTGGATTTGCAATTGCGTGGACCGGGAGAATTTTTTGGAACGCGGCAGGCCGGGTTGCCGGATTTTCGCGTGGCGAATCTTGTGCGCGATCGGGAGCTGCTGGAACTGGCAAAGGCGGAGGCGGCGGGGTTTGTGGAGAATCCGGAAGCGACGGACGAGGAGAAGAAGCTGGTTCGTACGCGGTTGCGGGAGGCGTGGCAGCGGCGCTATGGGCTGGTAGAAGCGGGATGATTTCTCTCCCCTCCTTTCGCAAATTGCGCGAAAGGATGGGGCACCCCGGCGATGGGTAAATCCGAACTTAGAAAATCCCGCGGCTAAAGTCCGCCTCTTTCTGTCTTCTTGTATTCACCGGCCTGAAGGCCGGTGCTTCTACCTTTTTGTGGAAACTCACATTTTTCTCTCCCACCCTTTCGCAGACTGCGCGAAAGGGTGGGGCACCCGACTATTGATGCGGGATAAGAGAACCCAGGTTAGCTTCGCGAACCTGGGGCACCTGTTTTTGCGGTGGAATGTTGATGATCTTTGCCGTCACTGTTTTCGAGCGGAGCGGCGAGGATGAGCAGGCGGACGCGGGCTACGTCGAAGGCTTTGGTAGCGATCAGGTCCTTGGTGCACTGACACAGCTCGGTCATGCTGATGTGGGCATCGCGGCTCAGTTCCAGACCGGCGGCGATGAGCACGCTGTAAATTTCAAGGCTGACGGCACGGGCGAATTCAAAACTCATCTCCGCGGCGTCGGAGCCGGGCAGGCTGCGGGATAGCACCCATCCGCCGCACGTGAGTATGGCGGCAGTAAGCAGGCGCATGGCGCGCTGCGGGTCATCGGCACAGCTTGCGGTCAATCTGAGGTCCCAATCTACGAGTTCTTCTATGTCTTGCACATCTACAATGATCGGAGAGGAAGGGCCGAATCTTCATGGTTACCTTGACACTCTTTGGTATAGATCGGTAACCGGGTGTGCTAACGTGCATGGAGGAAAAATCTGCTCATGCTGGTAGGGACGGGGATCGACATTGTGGAAATCGGACGGATTGCTCAGTCCATTGCCCGCTATGGCGACCGCTTTCTGGAAAGAATCTTTACTCCGGAAGAGATTGCCTTCTGCCGCCGGAAAAAGAACTTCGCAGAAAGCTTTGCCGCGCGGTTTGCGGCTAAGGAGGCGGGGGCGAAGGCGCTGGGGACGGGCATCCAGCATGGCGTGGCATGGAAAGAGCTTGAAGTACGGCGGCGGCCGGGGCAGCGCCCTATGCTGCATTTGAGCGGGAAGGCGCTGGAGATCGCAAACCGTCTCGGAGTGGCGCATGTCTCACTTTCGCTCACTCATACGGGGACGCTGGCCATGGCTTCGGTCCATCTTGAGAATGACGGGGTAAGATAGTGGCCTGTATCGTTTTGCAACGGCTTGCCTGGTGATGTCATCCAACGAAAGCCATAACGGTAGCCGTTGTCTTTGATATCCTCAAGTCGCAGTAGGCAGTGTTCGTGAAATTCCCGGAATTGAACGAGGAGGACTGTGCCGAGCCAGCAGGAAGTCCAGTGGTCACAATTAAAAGTGGGCGTGCTGGTGCTGGTAGCGCTTGCCGCGCTGACTGCGCTGGTGTTCCTGATGTCCGGCAACACGGGCGGCTTCCTCGCCGGCAAGATCACGGTACGTTCGTATTTCGAGAATTCAGCGGGGCTGAAAGTGGGAGCGCCGGTGAATCTGGAAGGCGTCACCATCGGCAATGTGAAGAGCATACGCATCGTACCGGAGCGCAAATTGACTCCGGTGGAAGTGGTGATGCGCATCAGCAAGAAATTTGTCCCTGCGCTGCACACCGATTCGAAGACCAGCCTGGAAACGATTGGCGTTCTCGGAGACACGGTCGTCGATATCAATAGCAAATTCGCTACAGGCGGGCAGGTTCAGGACAACTCCGAACTGCAGACCACGGAGACGCCGAACCTGACCGATGTGATCAAGTCCAGCCAGGGAACCATTGAGCAGCTGAATACGATTCTCGCCAAGGTCGATAACCTGGTCGATGCGCTGAATACGGGAAAAGGGTCGATCGGTATGCTCATCAACGATCCGACTCTCTATAACCGAGCGATTGCGGCTCTGAATGAGATTCAGAGCCTTGTGGATCAGGTGGGCAATGGGAAAGGCTCAATCGGGAAACTGATTGCCGATGACACGCTGTACAACCGCGCCAATGACACCGTGGGAAAACTGCAGAATATGGCGACCCAACTCGATAGCGGCAAGGGTAGCATCGGCAAGCTCCTGAAAGACGATACGCTGTACAACAATCTGCGCGAATCGACACAGAGCCTGAACACGCTCCTGAAAGACATCAATGCCGGCAAAGGCAGCATCGGCATTCTGGCCAAAGATCCCAAGTTTGCGGAGAGGCTGAACGATACGGTGACCAAGCTCGACTCGATTCTGAATCGTGTCGACAGCGGCGAGGGCACGATCGGGCAGTTGATGGTGAACAAGGATCTCTACAACCACTCCGACGAGATGATTCAGAATACGAACAATCTTGTAACTGCGATACGCCAGAATCCGAAAAAGTATCTGACGATTCATCTGAAGATCTTCTGATCTCGTCCACCCGTCTGAAACGGGTGTTCCGCCCTTACTGAAATTCGGGAGGAGAGCTACTTGTCCTTTGCCACGTTCAGGATGGCGCTTCATTCCCTGCCTCGTTTTCATCCCTGAAAAACCGAAGGCTCGGCCTGCGTGATACGCTTTTCTGCGGACACAGCCATGATGCTGTGCTACTCCAGGTCAGCACCCGTAACACGCACGCAGAGGTGCTTCCTGCATCTTTGAGGACTCTATGCAGCCGATTCGTATTGCCTCGGTGCTTTTGTTATGCACCGGCTTCGCCTTTGCGCAAAATCCAGCTGGAACGCGCGCCGCCATTGCCGCGGCGGACCAGCCTTCCAGCGCTCCCGTTGAGCCTAAAGCTCCACACAGCTTCGATCTCTCAGCCATCGACACAACCGTTGACCCCTGCACGAACTTCTTCCAATATGCCTGCGGCAATTGGCGGAAGAACAACCCCATCCCCGGAGACCAGACACGCTGGGGACGCTTTAACGAGTTGGCAGAGCACAACCGCTACTTGCTGTATACCGATCTGGAAAAAGCGGCGAGCTCGCCGAAGACTCCGTTACAGCAGCAGTATGGGAACTTCTTCGCTGCGTGCATGAATACCGACCTTGCCAACCAGCTCGGCGACAAGCCGATTCAGCCGATTCTGACGCACATTGACGGCATCAGCGACAAGAAGCAGCTGGGGCAGCTTGTCGGCCATATGCAGGCACAGGGCGGAGTATCCGCCTTCATGCGGTTTGGCGTAGAGCAGGACCAGAAAGACTCGACAAAGCAGATTGCCAGCACTATCCAGGGCGGCCTGTCGCTGCCTGACCGCGATTATTACCTTGAAGACAATCCGCGCATGGCGAAGATCCGCGAGCAGTATCGCGACTATGTGGTTCAGATCTTCAAGCTCCTCGGCGACCAGGACGACAAAGCCGCTGCCGAAGCCAAGAGCGTGATCGACATTGAAACAGCGCTGGCCAAAGGCTCTCTGCCGCGTGTTGAGTTGCGCAATCCGGACAATGTGTATCACATCATGAAGGTCACCGACCTCAATACACTTACGCCGGATTTCGATTGGACGGCCTACATCGACCAACTGCGAGCCCCGCATTTCGACACACTGAATGTGGCCACGCCGGAATACTTCAAGGCGCTGAATCAGATTCTCTCCAACGAAAGCCTGGATAGCCTGAAGAGCTACCTGCGCTTCCACGTCGCCAACACTGTCGCTCCGTGGCTTTCCAGTAATTTTGCCGATGCGAATTTCGACTTCTTTCAGAAGACTCTGCAAGGCCAGGTGGAACAGACGGCACGCTGGAAGCGCTGCACCGCGCTTACCGATCGCGCCATGGGTGAAGCGGTGGGCCAGGATTGGGTGAAGGAGAACTTTCCGCCTTCGGCCAAGGAGAATATGGAGAAGCTGGTCGCAGCCCTGGAAAAAGCACTGGGAGACGATATTCAGTCCTTGCCGTGGATGAGCCCTGAGACCAAGAAGCAGGCGGAAGTAAAGCTGGATGCCTTTCGCCGGAAAATCGGTTATCCGGACAAGTGGCGCGACTACTCGAAGCTTGAAGTGAAGCGCGACGATTTGATCGGCAATCTGCGCCATTCCGGCGCTTTTCAATGGGATTGGGAGATCAACCATATGGGCAAGCCGGTAGACGAGACCGAATGGGGCATGACGCCGCCGACGGTCAACGCCTACTATGATCCGGCGATGAACGACATCAACTTCCCTGCCGGAATCCTGCAGCCGCCATTCTTCGACAACAGCAAGGACCCGGCGGTGAACTTCGGCGCGGTCGGCATGGTCATTGGCCATGAAATGACGCATGGCTTCGACGATGAAGGCAGCCGCTACGACGCCAAGGGGAATGTCAAAGACTGGTGGACGGCGGACGATAAGAAGGCGTTTGAGGCGCGCACGGACTGCGAAGTGAAGGAATACGATGGCTTCGAGCCGGTTCCGGGAACGCATTTGAACGGCAAGCTGACACTCGGTGAAAATACTGCCGATAACGGCGGCATCCGCATTGCTTACCAGGCTTTGCTGGATACGCTGAAACAGGAAAGCAAGAATCCCGGGACGAAGATCGACGGCTATACCTCGCCGCAACGCTTCTTCATCGCGTATGCGCAAGTTTGGTGTGAAAACCGCACCGAGCAGGTACAGCGCGTCTCGGCCAAGACAGATCCGCACTCACCGGGCATGTTCCGCGTGAACGGCGTCGTTCAGAACTTTGAGCAGTTCGGAAACGCATTTGGCTGCCACAAAGGCCAGCCGATGATGCCGGACAACGCCTGCCGCGTCTGGTAAACGACCGGAGCACTGAGCAAGGGGCGCATACAGGGCGCAGAAAGTTTCTGCGCCCTGTATGCTCACAGTCGAAGCGTTAAAAAGTCTGAAATACAGAACAAACAGACGGCGTTTATGGGGTCAAGGAGGTAATTAAGTCCTGCCATCTGAGACCTGAGACGTGTGAAGTGTGCCCTTAACACCTTTGCCTGTTTTACAATGCAGACGGGAGCATCTCCCGATCCAGTTGCCTGCGCCATCCTTTATGGCCAGGATGAAGGAAGCGCATGAAGTTTAGAAAAATTGGCCAGATATCTTTGGCTGCGGTGGTTTCCCTTGTTCTGATGTTCGGAACCACGTCGTGCATGAATGACTACACAGTGGCGTTCGTATTCACCGTTGGAACCCAGTACAACCAGATTGGCTCATTCAAAGAAAGTTCCGAAACCGGCGCGCTGCGGGCCGCACCCGGCTCTCCCTTCGGCTCAGGCGGCACCAACCCCATTCGCACCTTTGTCCTCAGCGGAGGCCGCTATCTCTACGTTCTGAACGAGGGAGCACAGCAGGTCGACGGCAGCGGCAACATCAGCTATACGGGCGCGAATCTCTCGCTCTTCAGCATCGGCGGCAACGGCACTCTCGCTTTCCAGGCCAGCTACACCAGCCAGGGCACGAATTCCATCCGCATTCTTCCTGATACGACGGGGAAATTCCTCTTCGTGCTGGATACGTATGCGCCGATTGCGGCTGCCGGGGTTACTCCGCAGACAGGCTACAGCGCGGCTTATCCCTGCCAGGGCTCGGACGGGAAATATTATCCGACCGGTGACATTACCGTATTCAGCATCGATCCAAACACGGGCCGCCTGTCGATTATCACTAACCAGCAGCAGCAGAATTCGAATGGCACGCAGCTGACCTACTTCCCCATCGGCTGCTCCCCGGTCGACTTTACCTATTCCTCCGGCTTTATCTTTTCAGCGGACGCGGGCAGCAAGACGAACAACGATGTGCAGACGGTCTTCCCGTACCAGCTGAATGCGTCGAGCGGCCAGTTGACGCTGACGCAGAACTCTCCGCTGGTGATGGGCACGCAGGGCATGTCGACGATCAGCACGGCGCAGGGGTCGAACCTGAACGGCAGCAAATACATTTACATTCTGGACGCGGCTGCCAACAACGGTTCGGGTGAGATTCTTCCCTTCACCGCGGGCACGAACGGTTCGCTACAGGCGCTGACCAATGGCGCGGTGGCCAACGATTCAACCGCATCCAATCCGGTTTCGCTGGTGGTGGACAGCAAGAGTAAATATCTGTTCGTAGTCAGCGCCGGACCCACGACGGGCATTGTGAACCCAATCAGCCAGATCACGGGCTGGACCATTGACCCGACGAATGGCACTCTGCAGCACATTGCAGGGGAACCCTTCGGCAGCGGCTCTGGCGTTGATTGCATCGTTCAGGACCCATCGAACCAGTACATTTACACGACGAGCTTTAATGACAGCCAGATCACCGGACGCATTCTCGATCCGAATTCCGGCAGCCTGACGCTGTTGCGTCGAGGCTCGACGTTCAACGCGGTGGGTAATCCAACCTGGTGCTCGGTCAGCGGACGCACGACCTAGCCAGGAGACCAGGCAAGACCTGCAGCAGGCGGTTCGCAGATAGCCGCGAGCCGCGCTGCTCAGGAGTGGCCGCACCTTATGTAGCCGAAAGCGGCCCGAACTTTTACAATGCAAGCGGGAGCAATCCCTTACAAAAGAAGCCTGTGCCGCACAGGACAGGATGAAGGAAGCGCATGAAGTTGAGGAAATCCGGCCGGGTGCTACTGGCCACCGCAGCATCTTTAGGACTGGGTGTCGGTCTTACGTCTTGCAGTCCCAGCAATACGGTTGACTACGTTTTTGTCACTGCCTCCAAGGCCAATCCAGGGCAAATCAGTGTTTATAAAGCTGACTCCGAGTCCGGCGCCCTGACGCAGATCCAGGACTCGCCTTATCCTTCGGGCGGGAGAAATCCGGTGGGTGCGGTCACATCGCCTGACGGCAAGTTTCTCTACGTCATCAACAAGGACGACAACAGCATCGTTCAGTTTGCCATCGGGACCGACGGCAAACTGTATCCGCAGCAGACCTGCAATACACCAGGATCGGCGCCGGTTGCATTGGCGATCAATGCAAGCGAGACCCTTTTCTATGTGGTCGACTTCTACTCGCCAACCACTCCTGGAGGCCCGGTCTACAGCAGCGCCAACCCAGGGCCGGGTGCGCTGGTGGTCTATCCGGTCGACAAGACCTCCGGAAACCTCGGCGGCAGCGGTTGCGCTCCGGTGCAGCAGACCTTTGTCGATGCCAACAACGTGACGCAGACAGCTACCTATGTGCCAATCGGCTTCAGTCCCTCGGGCGTGAATGCTCTGGCGAATGGTAACGCCGTGTTTGTCAGCGCTCTGGATGGTCTGCCGACTGCGCCGAGCACGCTGGGCGTTGTGGATGCGTTCGACGTAAGCTCGAGCGGAACATTGTCCACCATCACCACCTATCCGACGGGCACGACGCCGTCGGCGATTGCCAGCGATCCGACCAACCGCTTCCTGTATGTGACCGACAGCCGCCAGAATCAGCTGATTACGTACACGATCCTTTCGACCGGCCTTTTGAACCCAAGCCAGAATCCTCCGATCAAAACGGATACCTTCCCGATGGCCATCACTGTCGACCCGCGCGGCAACTTCATCTACGTCGCCAATTACAACTCGGCGGATATCACGGCGTATGCCATCAACCAGTCCACCGGAACGCCATCGGCAATCGCTGGCGCCAGTGCCTATGCCACCGGCGCGGGTCCTTCCTGCGTGATTGTGGAACCGGGGCTGGGGCGCTTCGTCTATACCGCGAACTTCATCGACAACACGGTGACCGGTATGGAACTGAACTCGAACACCGGCGCGCTGACCGCGAATCAGAACTCGCCTTATCTGTCCGCAGGACAGCCAACCTGCGCTGCTGCCATTCCGCACGGCAACCACTCTACCCAGGCGGTTTCAGCAACGGCTGGCAATTAGATTATTTCCTCAACTTCTTCACAAGGCCCGCTCTCACCGGCGGGCCTTTTCTTGTGATTCAATCAAGTATGTGAGTCACGAATTTGAAGTTGGAAATGTACACATTGGCTCGGGCAAGCTCTTTTTGATCGCCGGCCCCTGCGTAATCGAAAGCGAAATGCATGCGCGCAAAATGGCGGACGCCGTCCAGCGCATCACCTCCGATCTCGGCGTTCCCTATATCTTCAAAGCCTCCTACGACAAGGCCAACCGCACTTCTGTGGACAGCTTTCGCGGACCCGGTCTGGCCGAAGGCACGGCCATCCTGCGGCGTGTGGCTGAGGCGACCGGCTTGCCGGTGCTGACGGATGTGCATGAGCCGTCGCAATGCGAGATTGCTGCCGAGGGGGCGGATGTGCTGCAGATTCCGGCATTTCTTTGCCGCCAGACCGACCTGCTGCTGGCTGCGGGACGCACCGGGCGCGCGGTAAACGTCAAGAAGGGCCAGTTCGTCGCGCCCTGGGACATGAAGCATACGATTGGCAAGCTGCTGACCACGGGGAACAACCGCTTCTTCCTGACAGAGCGCGGGGCGAGCTTTGGATACAACAACCTGGTCGTGGACATGCGTTCGCTGCCTGTCATGCGGAAGCTTGCACCCGTAGTCTTTGACGGAACGCATTCGGTGCAGACGCCTTCGGCGGCAAATGGCGTTTCCGGAGGGCAGCCGGAGTTTATTCCCGTCCTTACACGGGCTGCGGTCGCGGCTGGCGTGGACGGCATCTTTCTTGAAGTGCATGACAACCCGGCGGAGGCAAAGTCGGATGGAGCCAATGCACTCGACCTGAAGTATCTGCGCCCGCTGCTGGAAACGCTGCTGGCGATTCACGAGGCCGCCCGGGTGAAGGCGGTGAACCCATGACGGCAGCCGAACAGCCGGGGCGCATTGAAGTGATTACCGGACCCATGTTTTCCGGGAAATCGGAAGAGCTGATCCGGCGGCTGAAGCGGGCGAGGATCGCGAAACAGCGCGTGGTCTGCTTCAAGCCGGATATCGATCTGCGCTACCACAAAACCGCGATTGCCTCGCACAGCGCGCAGACGCTCGATGCCTGCGTGGTGGCAAATGTAGACCGCCTGCGGGAGGTGCTTTTTGCGCAAATCGATGACGTGGAAGTGATCGGGATCGATGAAGCGCAGTTCTTTGACGAGAGCCTGCTTGCGCTGTCGTTGGAGTTAGTGCACCTGGGCAAGCGCGTTCTTATCGCGGGGCTGGACACGACCTTTGCCGGCGAGCCCTTCAAGCCGATTCCTGAATTGATGGCCGTAGCGGATGAGGTCGAGAAGCTCTCCGCGGTCTGCATGCGCTGCGGCGCTCCTGCGATTCACACCCAGCGGCTGGGCGGGAGCCAGGAACTAGTCGTGGTGGGGGCAGCCGGGATGTATGAAGCACGCTGCCGCGCTCATTTTGAGCCGTTTGCCGATTCGGAGCAGTTGGAGCTGCCGGTTTCAGCGGGCAAGGCGTTCAGCTGAAGGAGCCAGCCGGTTCTTCGCTGCATTATTCCAGGAACCAAATTCCCCTGTTCCGGTGTCTAAGCAGGTAGAGTGAGCGAGACACTCGGCCGCCGGCGGTTTAGTCGTAGAAGCGAATTCAGCATGCGATGGGCCGCTGACGCAGGTGGCAGGGCTCACTACCGGCGCATGGGAGATGCCAGACCCCTTGCCTATTTGGTACTGTAGGAGGATATTCCGAGGTGCAAGCAGGAACGGTTGTGGGAAATCTGGCGGGCATTGTAGCAATCCGGTCCGAAGAGGCCGATGTCGTCGCGGAGCTGAAGGCGGGCTCTGAAGAGGCCTTTGCGTGGCTGATCTCGACCTATCACCAACCGATCTATAGCGTCATTGCGCGCATGCTGCAGAACCCTG
Source organism: Terriglobales bacterium (assembly GCA_963738095.1). Classification (GTDB taxonomy): domain Bacteria; phylum Acidobacteriota; class Terriglobia; order Terriglobales; family Acidobacteriaceae; genus Alloacidobacterium. Next base: position 116,334 of record CAVTVL010000010.1, on the reverse strand, counting down.
CCGATGCCGCCGACGTGACGCAGGATGTTTTTATCAAAGTCTTTCGCGGCATCTCCGGATTTCATGGCGAATCGAGCCTGCGCACGTGGATGTACCGCATTGCGCTGCACGAGGCTTCCAATCAACGCCGCTGGTGGTCACGCCATTGCCGGCAGGAAGTCACCATCGAGGCCGAAACAGGGCACTCGGCGGATGGCCAGCCGCTGTGCATTAAAGACACACTGATTGACGGGAACGAGTCGCCCTTCGATCTGGCGGCGCATGAAGAAATCCGCGTCCGGGTGGAAGCCGAGTTGCGCGAGATTACCGAGCCGTTCCGTTCGGTCCTGATCCTCCGCGATATTGAAGGACTTGCATACGAGGAGATCGCCGAAATACTCGATGTGCAGCTGGGCACCGTAAAATCGCGCCTGATGCGCGGACGCGCCCAGATCAAGGCGCGTCTTGCCCCCTTTGCTGAAGCCGCCGCGAAGCGCCCGTCCGGCGTGGCGCGGCAGCCTGTATCTGCGGTTGCCTGCCTGGTAAAGGAGGCCCAATGAGCAAATGCAGCAGCGTTCGTTCGCTATTCTCGGAATATCTTGACGGAGCGTTGACCGGAGTCGCCATGCAGGACATGGCTGCACATCTGGAGTCGTGCCGGAAGTGCTCCGCAGAGTTCGGCCGCTGGCGCAGCACACAGCACATGCTTGCCGATCTTGGTCCGGCGAAGGCTCCTGCCGATCTCGCACTGCGTCTGCGTGTGGCTATTTCACAGGAGAAGACGCACTCGCCGAAACAGAATCTGGCACGCTGGCAGGTGCGCTGGAAGAATACGGTTGCTCCTTTCCTGCTGCAGGCGTCGGCAGGCTTCGCCAGCGCCATCCTGTTGATCGGCACCGTCGGGCTGCTGGTGGGAGCGGTCGCCGCTCCGGAATCCGCTGCTGCCGGCGATGAGCCGCTGGGCGATGCCTCCGGGCCGCACTTCCTGTATTCAAATCTGGCGGCGTCCACATCTGCAATTGGCGACCGCGACAATCCTGTCATCGTTGAGGCCTATATCAACGGCAGCGGACGTGTTTACGATTACGCGATCGTCTCCGGTCCCAACGATGCTCATACTCGCTCGCAGATCGAGAATCAGCTGCTCTTCAGCGTCTTTGAGCCGGCCCGCTTCTTTGGCCAGCCTGTGCGCGGACTCGTGGTGCTGTCCTTCTCCGGCGTTTCCGTACGCGGTTAAATTCGCATCCCTCATCTTCGGCGAGCATCTAAGAATATAGCTGCCATTCAGGCGCTTTGCGCCACTCTCTTCCTATGCTGAATCTCTGAACCTCTCTTCTGGAAAGGAACCATACATATGCCTTCTGCAAAGGGTTATGCCGCAGTCTCGGCCAAAGCTCAACTTGCGCCCTATTCGTTCAATCGCCGCGAACCGCGTGAACACGATGTCGCTATCGACATCAAATTTTGCGGCATCTGCCACTCCGACATTCACCAGCTGCGCGACGAGTGGGGCGGCTCCATTTTTCCCATGGTTCCCGGGCATGAGATTGCCGGAATCGTGACAGCAGTCGGCAGCAAGGTGACGAAATTCAAGGTTGGCGACAAGGTCGGCATCGGTTGTTTCGTCGATTCGTGCCGCAATTGCGAACAATGCAAGCAGGGTCTGGAGCAGTATTGCGCCGTGGGAGCCGTGTGGACCTACAATGCCGCGGAAAAGGATGGCACGCCGACCATGGGCGGCTACTCCGACAAGATTGTGGCCGATGAGAATTACGTTCTGCGCATGCCGGAGAACCTTCCTCTCGATGCCAGCGCGCCGCTTCTCTGCGCTGGAATTACGCTTTATTCACCGTTGAAGCACTGGCAAGCCGGGCCGGGGAAGAAAGTCGCCATCATCGGAATGGGCGGACTAGGCCATATGGGGGTCAAGATTGCACATGCGCTCGGCGCGGAGGTTACGGTGCTGAGCCAGTCTCTGAGCAAACGGGCAGACGGCAAGAGGTTCGGCGCAGACCACTATTACGCGACATCGGATCCGAAGACATTTGAGAAGCTGGGACGCTCGTTCGATCTCATCATCAACACGGTCAGCTCGGATATGGACCTGAACCAATACCTTGGCCTGTTGAAGATCGATGGGTCCATGGTCCTTCTCGGCATTCCTGAAAAGCCGGCTGCGGTCGCCGCCTTCTCGCTGGTGCTGGGACGCCGCAGCCTTGCCGGTTCTGCTATTGGCGGCATCGCCGAGACGCAGGAAATGCTCGATTTCTGCGGCAAGCACAACATTGCCAGCGATATTGAGCTGATCCCGATTCAGAAAGTGAATGAGGCTTACGAACGGGTATTGAAAAGCGATGTGCGTTATCGCTTTGTGATCGACATGACGTCTCTGAATGCAAACTAACCTGGCTCAGGGTGGCTTGCGTCGCCCTGACAGACTCTGCCAATTTCCCAGCAGACAGATTTAATAAATCTTCCCATCCTTCTTTGTAGAGTGAACCACTCCAGCATCTACGTTCAGCTGATACTTCTCCGCGCTGCCGCTCCAGGACTGCAGATCGAAGCTGCCTCCAGGCAGCACTTTCTGCACCGAGATATTTTGTGCGGTCAGGGGAGTTCCTTCTTTCAGCACTTCTGCCTTCGTCGAAGTCGAGAGAAAATACGCCGCGCCGGAGCCGACGATGGTTGCGTGGCCGTCGGGTTCCATAAGTGCAGCGGTCCGCTCGTCGATGCCGACACCCTTTACTGAGGACAGCGAATGATCGGCGAGAATACGCGTCATGAAGACCAGCAGCCGTCCCATGCGGTCGCGGGTAACAAAATGTGTATCGGTGATGGTGTCATTCAGCACGGGATCGTCGAGGAATGCGCGAGCAATTACAACGCGTGAAAGAAACGGGTTGGCCAGCGCCATCTTCGAGCTTAGGTCGGGGCCGTCGGGTGGATCGTTCTGCGCGGAGTAGATGTACTCGCCCTGCACGGCAAGCCCGGCGCTGGTGCCGCCAACCGGAACCCCTTTTTTGATCGCGGCGTTGATCTGTGCCTGTACCGGAGTGCCCTGCCAGAAGTTGATGTAATTGGCCTGGTCGCCACCGGAGATGAAGATGGCTTCTGCTTTGCCGATGGCTTCGGCCACAAAGGGGTCTGCTGCCGCAGCCTTGTTTGGAATGATCAGCGTCGCCACGGAATTCACGCGGCACAAGCCTTGAATGTATGGGTTGTAGTCTTCGGTTCCGGTCGCCCGCAGAATGAGGAAGTCTCCACCGCCGGAGTGCTGGCAAAGCCAGCGAAATGCCGCGTCGAGATCTTTGCCTCCGCCCATGAGCGCAAATCCGGGCTGTGTTCTGGTTGTTATATCGTTCGCATGGCCTGCTCTGAAATAGCGATAAGGAGCGGTTGCCTGGGCGTGGGCGGGCAAAAGATACGTTGAGAAGATTGCCGCAGCGAATAGCAAGACACTGCGTGGCATCCATCGGGACGAGCAGAAAAACATCGGGCCTCCGAGCCAGATCATGCTGAGTTGCTTGTTACGAAGATACAAGCAGCTTACCGCCTGGGGAATTTATTGCTTGCCGTCAGTCAACTGAATGTCGCGCCGGTGGACGCTGGCCTGGAGTTCCGGCACGACACCGTCGTTCACGATAACCTCCGTCGGCAAGCCCTGAATGAGCATGCGATGCGTGGTCTTCGATCGCGCCGGAATCTGTACGCGCACGGTTTGCGACGCGCCCTGGGAACGCAAGGTGACAGGCACTTCAGCAGAGGCATACCCGTCGTTGGCGAGGTCGATCGCAACAAGGTACTGTCCTGCCTGCGCCGATGTCGATGGGTAGACAGCAACAATGGAGAGATCGGGCAAGCCCTTGTCGTGATAGACCCAGTCATCGAAAAACCATTTCAGGTCTTTGCCGCTGGCCTGCTCCAGCAGATGCTCAAAATATTCAGGCGCAGCATCCTGTTTCGGGTCGTATGCGCGCAGCGCGGCGGAGACGGCCTTGTCTCCGGCAAGATCGCGCAGCATCCAGAACACATAGGTCGCTTTGCTGCGATAGTAGACGGCATCGGACGCATCGATCAGCGACTGACCTCCGCTCTCTCCAGGGCTTGACGGTTCGCCGACAGCCAGCGCTCCGCGTGTCGCTTCGAGATGTTCGAGCGCCGTCTCGCGGCCTTTCGTCTGCTCGATCCAAAGTGTGCCGATGAAGTTGGCCACACCCTCACTCAGCCACTCCCGCGGCGATTGAAAATAGGCATGCGCCATGCCGTGGCTCACAGCGTCGGCCAGGTCCTGCGGCTCAAGTGCCTGCAAGCCACTTACGGTTACCGCACCCTGCTCGAAGGCGGCGTCGTGCTTGTCGGGCAGATCGAAGATGGTCAGCATCTCCTTTGACTTGCTGCCCAGCCACTGCTGGATGAGCGGCTGCACCATGGTTGCGGCTGTCAGATAGCCCTGCACATCCGGCTCATCGTAGTCTGCAGCAAACACGCGCAGGCCGCTGCCTTCATGCACGGCGCGGGTTGCAAGGAAGAGATTGAGGGTCCCAAAGCCGAGACGTGTGGCAGGCAGCGAGAAATTGACGACTCCGGGAAAGGATGCGCTTGGCGTAACTGCGGGAGCCGGGACAGGCACGAAATGACCAGCGATGGCGGCCGTATTGGGCGCGGCACCTATATACTCCGCGGTTACGCGAACGGCGATCCGCGCATTCTGCTGGCGCAGCTTCTGCCGTCCGATCTCAGTGAAGAGTTTTGCCCCATCGCCCAGCGCCGCAGGCACAGACGACACCGGATACCAGACGGCATCGCCGAAGCCGCGCAGCCCGGTGAAGTCTTCGGAGATTTCATCCCAGTCAGACTGTTGCGCAAGGTCGACCGGCGTTCCGATGTCTTCCAATCTTTTCGTTGAAGGTGGGATCGTGCCACTGTAGACGAGATCGAGCGTCAACTCTGCTTTGGGAGCGATCGGCTGGGGCGGCGCGATGAGCGCCTCACGCAGCTGGCCGGTGTGATCGGCGTCGCTGTTGATGATCTGCTGCGTGAAGGCGATCTTCCGTCCTTCGATGCTGGCCGTTTCGAAGGTAAGCGCCGACGAAAGTTGAACAGGCAGCTGCGCCAGGGGCTGGCTGCTGTCGTTTCGGACAGTCACATGCGCTCGCACAGCGATCGACTGTTCTTTGAGCATAAGGTGCACGTCGAGGTCGTATGCGGTGAAGGTGAGCGCCGACCGGTCCGCGTCAGTCACCTTGGTGTTCGCAGGTTGCGGTTCTTTTACGTCGGCCGGCTTCGCGTCACTCGATGAGCGGGAAAAGAGAACGTTTCCTCGAGGCGGAGGAAGATGATCTTCCTGTGAAGTGGACGACTGAGGTTGACTTTGCTGCGTTGGGGCCTGCTGGGCAAACGCAACAGCACTGCATAGGACTGCCGCGAGAAGCGGCCTTACTACTGTCATGAACCTAAACCTTTTTGCACTTTCTTCCCGGGGGATGCGGCTGCCGCCGGCCGGGCCTGCGCTGCGCGTCGCTGCCTCGCAGCTTCATAAAGAACCACCGCGCCGGCGACAGACACATTCAGCGAAGACACCTTGCCGGCCATGGGAATGCGCAGCAGGTGATCGCAATGCCGCCGTACCAGATCGTGCAAACCTGCGCCCTCTCGTCCCAGAACCAACACACAGTTAGACGTGAAATCGAACTCGTCGTAAGACATGGTCCCGCGTTCGTCGAGTCCCACACACCAGAGATTCCGCTCCTTGAGCTGTTCGAGCGCGCGGCTGAGATTCACGACGCGCGCGATGGGGACGTGTTCGGCCGCTCCGGCTGAGGCTTTAATGGCTACCGGACTCAGGGGAGCAGACCGGCGCTCCGTGAGGATGACGCCATCGGCTCCGGCTCCGTCAGCGGTCCGCAGGAGCGCGCCCAGGTTCTGCGGATCTTCCACCCCATCCAAAGCGAGCAATAGCCGTGGCTCGGGAGCGTCGAGCAGGTCTTCGAGCTCAAGCACTGCCTTGGCCCGGACGACGGCTACGACGCCTTGATGGCCCGGGGTTTTGGCCAGTTTTGTCAGATGTTCGCGGGGCTCGAAGCGCAGGCGGACACCGGCTTCGCGGCAGGCGTCAATGACGCGCTGCAGGCGCTGGTCGTGGCGCTCGCGAGCGACGCAGACATGGTCGAATTGGCGGCTTCCGGCACGTAAAGCTTCTTCGACCGGATGCAGGCCGTAAAGAACATCCATCCTATCCAGTGTATCGCTTGCTTCGCGGTACTTATCTGCCGGATAATAAGAGTGTTAGCGGATCGCTCTCCAACTGCGCCGTGTGGCTCCCATCCGCCGTCAGGGAATTTGTCATGAGTCCAAGAGAAAAAGTGCAGAATTTTCTTTCCAGAAGAGTCTTTGGCGGAATAATTCCCGTCTCACAACCTAGAATGAGCACGGCATCCATATCACTGACAACACAGTCGCGGCAGGAAAATACCCTGATCGCGCAGGGACTGAAGCGCCACGACGAAGGTCTGCTGGATGAACTGATCGTGCAGTATCAACATCGGCTGCTGCGCTACCTGCTTTATCTGACTGGAAACCGCGAAGTCGCAGAAGACCTCTTCCAGGAAACATGGATGCGCGTGCTGATGCGCGGCGCGCAATATAACGGCAACGCCCGCTTCGACACATGGCTCTTCACAATCGCCCGCAATCTCGTCATCGACATGCGGCGCAAGCGGACCATGATCAGCCTGGATGAATTGTGCGAGAACAATGAAGATGAGCGCACATTCGAGGTTCCCAGCCACGGCCCGAATCCTTTCGATCTTTATCAGGGCTACGAAAACGGCCAGCTGGTCGCCAGACTGCTGTTGACGCTCGATCCGCTGCATCGCGAAGTGCTTGTGCTGCGCTTCCACGAAGAGCTTTCACTCGATGAAATCGCCCAGGTGACAGCCGCCCCGCTCTCCACCGTGAAATCGCGTTTGTATCGCGGGTTGGCCGCGCTGAAGCCCAGGCTTGAAGCGATGACACGGCAACAGGAGGCGTTGTGAACCAACTGGGCCCCGAAATCAATCAACAGCCCGATCCGCAGCTCGTAGAGATGCTTGCGGGTATGAATGCCAGCGCCGATATGCTGGTCGTTCAGCGTACGCGGCGCGCGGTCATGCTGGCTGCGGCTGAATTGCGCGAACAGCGGAGCCGGAATCGCCGGAATACAGCGATTGCGGTGCTGACGATCGCAGTGCTGGTGATGCTGCTGACTCCCGCTATCTGGAGCACGATGGATGATTTTTCCAGCGGCGGCGATTTCTTTGAAGCGCACAGTATGATGATGGTGCTTAGCCTCATCCTGTTTTTAACGGTTCTGGGCGCGCTCCTTGTTGGCCTGCGCGGCCAATGGCAAATCTCTCACGGACGGCGATAAGCAGGCATGGCGAGCCGCACACCACATCGCGAAGAGCAGACTGCAGTTTTCTCCAGTGAGCTCAAGCTGATCCCACGCTGGTCCGTGGCAGCGGCGATCTTTGCCTTCGTGGTGATGCAGTACCTGTTCTGGGTGGTCTTTCCGCAGGGACGCCATCACCCGCCCGCACCGTTTGGCTTACGGCTCTATTTTGCGCTGTCCTGGGGCGCACTGGCATCGCTCTACATGCTGATGGTGGGTTACGTCAGCAACGATTCTCCGCGTCGCGGCATGAGCGCGCGCATCTGGATGGCGATCTGCCTGGTGATGCCGGGAGGCATTGGCGCTGTGCTTTATTTTCTGTTGCGGCAAGCGGTCATCTCCCTCTGCCCGGCCTGCAGTGCTCGAGTGGAGAGCGAATACCACTTCTGCCCGCAGTGCGCGTATCAGGTTTCCGCCTCCTGCGGAAACTGCTACCGCAGCGTGCGCATTACCGATCTCTTCTGCGTGCATTGCGGACATGATCTCGCCTCGGACAATCGTCCGGCACGGCTGCATGTCTTTCGCAGCTAGCAACGCAAAGGCTGTCTGACATAAGCTCTCAAGCGGTAGACTGTCTTCCTGATGACCGTCATCGAACTTCCGAAGCAAGTCCGCGCGGACGCAATCGCCTCCATTCAGCACTATTTCCAGGAAAATATGCCCGAGCCCGTCGGAGAGTTAGCCGCAGGTCTGCTGCTCAACTTCTTCGTCGAGGAGATTGGACCCGTTATCTACAACCACGCCATCTCTCAGGCGCAGGCCCGTATGCAGCAGCGCGTCTCCGATCTCAACGGTGAATTGTATGTCGATGAGTTTCAGTACTGGCCTAGACTGGACGCAAAGCGGCGTAAGAATTCCCGCTAAGGAAGGCAACGTCGTTTGACCGCGCTTTCAACCACTTCCTATACTGAGGCTTGTGCCCTATGGCAATGACCGCGCTCATCATCGATGACGAAGAGCTGGCTCGTGAAGAGTTGAAGTATCTGCTGGACACGACCGGCAATGTGGAAGTGCTGGCGCAGGGGACAAACGGCATCGAGGCTGTCGACCTGATTCGCACGCATCAGCCCGATGTTGTCTTTCTCGATGTACAGATGCCCGGCCTGGATGGCTTTGCCGTGCTCAAGAAGCTGCTTGACCACAGCGATGGAGAGCATCTTCCGCAGATCATCTTTGCCACAGCCTTCGATCAGTATGCGGTCAAGGCATTCGATGTGAATGCCATCGACTACCTGCTGAAGCCTTTTGACCGCGACCGCGTGCTGCAGGCGCTGGAGCGCGCGCGGCAGCGGTTGCATGAAATTCATTCCCACGAAGAGAGCGCTGCGAAACACGGCGATCTGAGTGGAGACATTCGCATCGGCGCGCTGCTCAAGCTTATCGAACAGCAGCAACAGCCGCAGCGTCACAGCGGGAAGATCGTTCTGCAGGCGCAGAGCCGCCTGCTGCTGGTCGACCAGAAAGACATCTGCTTCGCTTCGATTGACGAGGGCGTCATCACGGTCGTGGCCCCGACGATCGAAGGGCAATCGAAGTGCCGGACGCTCGAAGAGCTGCTCGATCTGCTCGATCCGTCCATCTTCTGGCGGGCGCACCGGTCTTTCGTCGTGAACATCAACCACATCAAGGAAGTCGTGCCGTGGTTCAAGAGCAGCTACCAGCTGCGCATGGACGACAAGAAGCAGACCGAAATCCCTGTAAGCCGGGCGCAGACGCGCAGGCTGCGCGAACTGTTCAAGCTGTAGCCGCTGGGGCTTCAGTGACCGGCATTCACCGTGGATGGAGCAGGCGCGGAGACGGGGGGAAGATCGTAGACTTCAATCGCGTCTTCGCGCAGAATCGCGAAACGCAGACCATCCGGCGAGAGCGCGTAATTCTGTCCTGCGCTGAGAATCGGCATCGCATTTTTCACCATCCGCAGCTGCCCGGTCTGCGTATCGAAGACTCCCACCATCTGGTTCACGATATTGCTTTCATCGATCGGATCCATGGTGCCGACAGGATGCGAGACCTGCAGAGAGCTGTACGCGAAGCGACTTCCATCCTGCGTGAGCTGAAACGTCGGCCAGATGTAACGACTCTCCCAGCGCTGCTGCCACAGCATCCTGCCGTCAAGGTTGACGGCAGACACCTGATGATCGTTGCCGGAGCGCGGGCAGGTCACGATCAGCGTGACGTTGCCGCTGATGGTTTCTTCCGTCGGATGGCAGGATGACTGTACCTCGACGAGCGTCCGCGGCTCTCCGTGAAAGGGCAGATAGCGGATGAGCCACTTATCCTGGTTACCGGAAACGGCCTGCAGACGACCTTCGCCCATCATCGGAATTTCGACAGCGTTCAGCGTCTCGGCATGAGCGATCACCGATCGGGTGTCGGTATGCAGAATATATATCTGCACCGGCTTGGCTTGAGGAACGGCGTCTCCTAGTGACGGTACTGTGCTGGCCAGCGTCCGGCGATCTTCTTTTCTGCCCTCCGACTCGATGACAACAAGCTTTCGGTCAGGTGATATCTGGACCGATTCGAGAGCGGTATCGCTGTTGAGGTAGGGCCGCAGTTCCAGCGACGCATCGGTAAGAAAGAGGCTGCTGCGCTGTCTGATAAGAAAATGGCCTTCACCCAATCGCCACAGATATCGCGAGCGGTCGTGCATGCGCCAGTCGGCTTCTGCAACCACATCGCCACCCTGCACGCTAAGGACTACGGCCCGTATGTTCTGATCTTCATCGTCGGGCGGCTCGTCGGGAAGGCGCTTCATCAGCCCCGGCAGGCGAAAGGTGAACAGCAGATGATTCTTGTCGATGAAATCGAGAGAGGTGGAAGACAGGCGGGAGGTCAGGTAAAAAGAGCTGGGAGCCATATAACCCAGCGGCCCTACCGGAATACGTAAATCGGGCTTCGGGCCCGGCTCGTTCTTTTTCTGTTCGTGTTCGCCATATGCCGACGGCAAGACGCACAAGAGGGACATGAAAAACGCCAGCCGTATCCGGGCCGGTACGCGCAGGTCCACTCTCAAGCCCATGCCCACATTCTCTTACAAAAAGGAAACGATTGACTTTCCTCCTCCGTATGTTTTTGATAAACGCTAGCTTGCCTGATTTACCTCTCCGGCAACTTTTTGAGGCCAGTATGAACCTTTTAAGAACATGTGTTGTTGCCGGCATGATGCTTGCCGGCTGTCTGATTCCATTCTGTTCCGGGGCTCAGGATGCTCCCGAGACGCAGAAGAGTCTTAAAGCGCTTGATCCTAAACTGATGGATACCAGCGCCGATCCATGCGTAAACTTCTACCAGTACTCATGCGGCGGATGGGCAAAGCAGAATCCGATTCCCTCCGACGAATCTTCCTACGGGCGCGGCACCGAGCTTGAAGACCAGAATCGGCTGGTGCTGAAGTCCATTCTGGAAAAGGCGGCGGCGGGCGGCGCGGACCGTAGCCCGAACGAGCAGAAGATCGGCGACTATTACGCGACCTGCGTAGACACACAGGCGGTAAATACAGCAGGACTCAAGCCTTTGCAGCCGGTGCTGGACCGGATCGCGGACCTGAAATCGAAGGACAACCTGCCGGAACTGGCAGCATATCTGGACAGCTTCGGCATCGGTACATTCTTCGGCTTCAGCTCCGATCAGGATTTTAAAGACGCCACCCAGGAGATTGCCGAATTCGACCAGGCCGAGCTTGGCCTTCCGGAAAAAGGCTATTACGACCGAACCGACGAGAAATCGGTGAAGCTGCGCGACCAGTACAAAGAACACGTTGCCCGAACTTTTGAGTTGCTCGGCGAATCGCACGAGCAGGCGGCAAAGGATGCGGACACGGTTCTGAAGATCGAAACCGAGCTGGCAAAGCACTCGCTCAGCAATGTCGAGCGGCGCGATCCTCAGGCGCTGTATCACAAGATGACGCTGGCCAGCTTTGACAGCAACACACCGAATTTTGGGTTCACGAAGTATCTGCGCGCCCTGGACACTCCTGCAGTGGAATCGTTGAATGTGACAGAGCCGAAATTCTTTACCGGGCTGAACGAGGTGCTGGCGTCGACCGATCTCGATTCGCTCAAGACATATCTGCGCTGGGCGGCGATACGCCAGACGCCGAGCACAGCGCTGCCGCAGGCGCTCGATGAGGAGTCGTTCAATTTCTACGGCAAGATTCTTCAGGGGCAGCCGGAGCAGCAGGCGCGGTGGAAGCGCTGTGTCCGTTCGACCGACCGCGCCCTGGGCGAGGCTCTGGGCCAGGTCTATGTTGCCCAGCGCTTCAGCCCGCAGGACAAACAGCGCACGCTTGAGCTGACGCGCGACATCGAAGCAGCGATGGGCCGCGACATCGATCAGCTCGAGTGGATGAGCCCTGTGACCAAGACGCGCGCGAAAGAAAAGCTGCATTCCGTCGCCAACAAAATTGGCTACCCCGACAAGTGGCGCGACTATTCAAATCTGGAAGTCGTGCGCGGTGACGCTCTGGGCAACGCGCGGCGTGCGACAGCATTCGAGGTACACCGCCAGATCAACAAAATCGGCAAGCCTGTTGATCGCGGTGAATGGGGCATGACTCCGCCGACGGTAAATGCCTACTACAACCCGCAGATGAACGACATCAACTTCCCTGCCGGAATTTTGCAGCCGCCCTACTTCGATCCACGCCAGAATGACGCGGTCAACTATGGTGACGCGGGTGGCGTGATCGGCCACGAACTGACGCACGGCTTTGACGATGAAGGCCGGCAGTTCGATGCAGCAGGGAATCTTAAGGAATGGTGGACTCCGGAAGACGAAAAGAAATTCACCGAGCGCGCAGACTGTGTCGTGAAGGAATATGACGGCTTTATCGCTGTCGACGATCTGCACGTAAACGGCAAGCTGACGCTGGGCGAAAATATTGCCGATCTCGGCGGATTGAAGCTGGCTTTTCTTGCCTATCTCGACCGGGCACAGAAGGCCGGCGTCGATCTGACGAAAAAAGGCGACACCGAATACGGCGGCCTGACTACGAACCAGCAATTCTTCGTTGCCTACGGTCAAGGGTGGTGCCAGAACAATCGTCCGGAAGACCTGCGGCTGCGGGTGCAGACCGATCCGCACTCGCCGGAGGAGTTTCGAGTCAACGGCGTCGTCGTCAACCTGCCGGAGTTTCAGAAAGCCTTCGGCTGCAAAACTGGTCAGCCGATGGCCCCGGCAAAACGCTGCGCCATCTGGTGAGTCACCCCAGCAGGCAAAGACCGCTTGCCGGGGACCCCGAATTTGCCATCAAGGCATAAGCCTGTCCTGAGCGCAGTCGAAGAACGCCTTTGGCACCAAGCCCGGCCTCGCGCCGGGCTTGCTTTTCAGGCAAATGGCTCCTCTATGTTCTCTGCGGCCTCCGTGGTTAAAACTCCACAGCATGTCACGGAGAGCGCGAATCGCCGGCTTGTGCCAAAGTGAATATATGCCTTCAGTTGCAACCGATAACGCAAAGATGCCCACCCGAGCCTTGCTCGGCTACGGGGCCTGCGCGCTGGCGGGATGCCTTTGGGGCACTGGCTTTTACTTTGGCAAGATTGCGCTGGCTGAGATGTCGGTCGGGCACATGGTGCTGTACCGGTTTCTCTTTGCCTGCCCTCCGTTATTTTTTGTATTGCGTCGGCCCGGGTTCTCAGGCCGGGACTGGTCGCTGCTGCTCATCGCTTCGTTTCTCGGAATTCCCGTGCAGTACCTGCTGCAGTTTCAGGGGCTTTCGATGACGACAGTAAGCCATGCGGCGCTGATGGTGGGAACAATGCCGGTCATCCTCGCCGTGGGCGCATCCATATTTGCCCAGGAACGGCTGGATTGGATGGGCTGGGTGGCGCTGGCGGGATCGACTACGGGAATATCGATGATCGTCCTTGGCGGAGGTCATCGGGGCGCTTCCGGACAGGGGCCTACGCTGGCGGGAGATCTGCTGATTGTCGTTTCCCTGCTGATTGCCCTGTCATGGGTCCTGCTGAACAAGTACCTGATGCAGGGTCATTCGCCGATGGCGGTGACAGCGTATGGCCTTCTCACCGGCACGGCGATGCTGGCGGTGTGGGTGGTGCTCAGGGATGGCCTTCCGCCTATCCATGGCGTAAGTGTGAAGGCGTGGCTGGCGCTGATTGCCAGTGGCCTGCTGTGCAACGCTGCCGCCATGCTGCTGTGGAACACCGGGATTCACCGCGTTCCGGCATCGCGAGCGGGCGTCTTCCTGAATATCGAACCGGCGCTGGGCTCCATTCTTGGCGTGAAGCTGCTGGGCGAACGGCTGGGACCGCTGGCATGGGTCGGCGGCGGATTGATTCTTGCCGCTGCAATTACCCTGACCAGTGGCGGAAAGGGCGTTGACGAGGTGGTGGTGGAATGAGTCAACTCCCTAAACAATCTGTATTCAGCTAGATACAGAAGAACCCTACGGCTCGACGAGCTGCCGGGCAAAATTTCAAGCAAAATCCTTCGCTTTCGCAACTCATTCCGTGGTAGCGTTTTGGCGGTTTCAGAACTCGCCGATGAGGCGTACGCAAGGAGGAATCGTCTGTGTCACCAACACTGACTCGTCGTGCAATTGCGGAATTTCTGGGCACCTTCTGGCTGGTTTTCGGAGGATGCGGGTCGGCATTGATCGCAGCTGCCTTTCCTGAGCTGGGAATTGGCTTTGTCGGAGTTGCCTTTGCCTTTGGTCTGACGTTGTTGACCATGGCTTTCGCCATTGGACATATCTCCGGTTGCCACATCAATCCTGCGGTTACCTGCGGATTGGTGGCCGGCAAGCGCTTCCCGGTCAAGGACCTTCCCGCCTATGTAATCGCACAGGTGCTGGGCGGCATCGTCGCGTCCGGCGTTCTGTATATCATCGTGACCGGCAATCCAACGTTCAATGCAGCTACCAGCAGCTTTGCCTCAAACGGCTATGGAACGCATTCACCCGGGCAATACTCACTCCTGGCATGCTTTGTGGCGGAATTTGTTCTGACCTTCTTTTTCCTCTGGGTCATCATGGGCGCAACGGACAAGCGCGGCGTACCGGCAGGGTTCGCACCACTCGCGATTGGCCTCTGCCTCGTGCTCATTCATCTCATCAGCATTCCGGTCACAAATACGTCAGTCAACCCGGCGCGCAGCACCGGACCAGCTATCTTTGCCGGATACTGGTGGCCACTCCAGCAGTTATGGCTCTTCTGGGTTGCTCCTATCCTGGGCGGCATCGCCGGCGGCATTGCTTACCTCTTTCTCTTTAAAGACCCGGACAAGACCTTCTGATCGTCTCTGCCCCGCGCTTGGCTTATGCTGGCGTGGGGCAATTTCTGCAGCGAACCCGACGTCATCTGGGAAATCGATTTAATTCTCCTGTTGGCAGTGCAGCGTATCGGACGATTGAAAGCTGCTGTTTTTATCCCTGCGCATCTCCCATGAAATATCGAAAGACTTCGGCCCGGTGACGGTGTAGACGAAGCGGTTCTCCGGCAGTGGCTGTGCATAGTGCGCTTAGGACCTGCAATGCCGCTATAATTTCCCCAGCATGAAGCTGCGAAATATCAGCGTCAGAAAACAAGGCACGATGCCGGGCATACGTGTGCTGGCTACGCGTGCCGTGGCGCTCTGCCTGCTGTTGTCTGCGGTCGTGTGGGACTATGCAGCGAGCGTGCCGGAGCTGAAAAGCCTTCCGGCGATTTTCTGCCAGCGGCTCGGGCACCATTCCGGTCCGCCGCCTGCAGGAGTAGCTTGCTGTCCGCTGCCCACTGCTCCTCCGGTACGACGTTCCACTGGCGAAAGCTGCTGTGAACAATCCGCGCCGTCTCAGGACGCGGTTCCTGCGGTAAAACCGGGTAGCCACAGCAACGCTCCCAGCTGTATGCGTGCAGTGGCGCTTGCAGCTCCTCCGCGAATCGCGCGGCCTTCGCCGCTGTTATTGGCGGGCTTTCGTTATGAGCGCCCCGTCTTCGATCTGAAGATGGAAATGCGTACCTAGATAACTCTCAAGCGGCCTGTTCCTATCTGCGCGCGCAAAGGGCTTCGTGCGTGCGCGAACGTCTGGCTTCTTTAACCTTGAGAGGAAAGTATGAAAACGAAAGTATGGATGCTGGCGGCAATGCTTGTCGCCTCGATGTGGACCATGACCGCGGCATCGATGACAACAGCGTCAGCGAAGGACTGTTGCGCGATCTGCTCATCCAGTAGCTGCGATGACTGTTGCGCTAGTGCCTGCTGCGCGGACAAATCATGCTGCGGTCACAACTGCTGCTAACAGGCATCCGGGCCCGGGAGCTTTCGCTTCCGGGCTCTTTTTTCTTTGCTTCCTGATTATTATTTCTTCTCTGCCGTAACGAATTGCTTACTGCGTTCACTACTTTCTGTAACATCAAGGCTCTCAGGCCCACCCCCACCCAATTTATGCAGGAAAGAAGTGAGACGATGAATCAGCGTATCTTGTCTATCGTTTCGGCTCTTCTGATTGCTGCGCCTATGGCAGGGACAGCCCAGCAACAGCAGCTGAAGCCGAATGAACTCGCGACCAACGTCGTGGGTGTAACCACAATCGCAGCTCCTCCGAAGGGCTTCAGTCCGCTGAACGCTTCCGATCAGGACCTGGAATACTACGGCTTCCCGCCGCGGCCCGATCAGGTTGCAGCTCCCAAAGCATTTGCGAGCTGGCAGAAGGCCATGACCGCATCCAAACTCCGCGTCGCGCCCAAGCTTGAAGTCACCAAGAACTTCGCTGGCCCGGCAAAGATGAAGGCCGGCACCAGCGCCGGCACTCCAGCGACAGGCGCTGCCGCCAGTTCCTATAACTGGAGCGGCTACGTCAACACAAACGGAGTCACCAAGTATGGCACCTCTTCGTTCTATTACATTATTGGCGATTATGTTGTACCCATTGCCCGCCAGGCATATAGCAAATGTGACGGAACCTGGGACTATGCAGTAACGTGGGTAGGAATCGACGGCTGGGGATCGGGCGATGTGCTGCAGGCCGGCAATGAAGCCGATGCCTATTGCAATGGAACTACTAAATCCACATATTACTCCGCATGGTATGAGTGGTATCCCTATGGCTGGACACGCATCACCAGCCTGCCTATTGTTCCCGGCGATGATCTCTTCGTCGAAGTCTGGAGCACCTCTTCAACCGCAGGTCATGCCTATCTGGTGAACTACAACACTAATCAGTACGTGATCGTTAACTTCTCGGCGCCTCCGGGAACCCAGCTCGTTGGAAACAGCGCAGAGTGGATTGTGGAGCGGCCGGGTGTTGGCGGTGGTCTGGCAACACTGGCGAACTATATTTCAGATTACTTCTCGGATGCGTATGCCTATAACTTCGGCTACTCCGCAGTCGATCCGGGCAGCGCAGGATCGTTCCCGGTCACCATGCTGGATAACAGCGGCAATGCCATCTCCTATCCAACCCCTCTCGGTGTGAATGCGGTCTGGATGCAGGATGAAGGCACGGCCCGGTACTAATTTTTTCTGGATTTAGAACAACCAGATTTTGCGAATGACGGCGCGAACCTGCGCCGTCATTTTTTTGAGGTGATGAGTTTCATCGATAACAACGCTATGGCTGGTCAAGGCGTATGAGCTACAGCTCCATCGCATACTGTGTTGAAGTAGCAGCCAGCTGCGCTGGTTTCGGCTCGCTGGCTAAATCCATGACCAGGCGTTCGAGCACCAACTTCTTATCCGGCGGTTGCGAGCGCAGCTCCAGATCGGCTCGGGCGATGAGGCGCAGGGCGCGGGTCAGTTCCCTTTTCGATTTGTAGCGGCGGGCCTGGCGGATCAAGTCTTCTGCCGCAAAAGGCGGCATGCGAAAGCCCTGCCATAGTGCCTGCCAGATAGCGCGCGAGTCGCGCACATTCTTCTCCAGAATCACCAGCATCTGGCGGAATGTGCGCGCCAGCATGTAGAGGTGTCCAATCGCTGCGTCCTCGCCGCCATCGGAAGCGTTGAGCAGCCCCTCAAGCAAGACAAGAGCGCGTTGCTTGTCTTTGGCGGAGATGGCGTCGGTCAATTCGTAGAGCGAGCGCTGTTTCGCCGCCAGCACCATCGTTTCCACGTCGCCAAGCGTGACGTGCTTCTTCGGTCCGGCATAGAGCGAAAGCTTTTCGAATTCACTCGCAATCATCATCATGTCCGCGCCGAGGGCGTCTACCAATTCTCTGGCCGCGTCCTGTTCGAGCCTGATCTGCTGCTTTTCAGCTTCTGCGAGGAGCCAGCGCAGAGCATCGGCTTCATCGACGCGGGCCAGTTCGACAATGCCGCAGTGGTCGCCGAGTGTTTCGCGGATGCGCTCGTAGCGGTCCTTGTCTGTCATGTCCATGCGGCGCGGGTCGGACGGAATGCGCAGGTGATCGGCGACAAAGATGAGCACGGCTTGCGGATTGGGCGAACGAAAATAGCCGTCGATTGCCGCGAACTCGTCTTTCTTCGCGCCGCGCGTGTACAGCTGCTTCAGGTTGCGGATGAAGAGAACCTGAAAGGGTGACATCAGCGACGGCGTCTGCGCGCGGTCCAGCGCTTCGAAAATGTTTGTCTCAGCCAGATCGATGTCCGACAGGCAAAAGTCGCGCAGATCGGGAGGAACATAGGCTTCGAGCAGCGCGCGGCGGCAGCGCTCATAGAGAAAGATCTCGTCGCCGATGAGGACATATCCCGGACGCAGCGTATTGCCGCGGAGTTCGGCGAGGAAGCGATCCGTCGAGGCGAAACCTGCACCCATTCAGCGCGCCTCCTGCAGGAGTGAAAAAGCTGATCCTTCGACGAAGCCTGCCCTGAGCGAAGTCGAAGGACTCAGAATGACAGCACGATGAGAGTGACTGGCTTGCATCAGAAGGACTCCAGAATATCGGAGACGAGGTCTTGCGCAAAGTCACGAGAAAGACGCTGCACGGCCGCGGGGTCTTCCTGAATAAAACTGACCAGATCCTGCGTGGTCTGGTACTGCTGGCGAAAGCTGTAGGTCTTGTTCTCGTAGAGGACGCGCTTGTCGCGGTCAAGCACCTTCACGCTGGCTCCGATAGTGATGAGGTAGCTGGACGACTGGCCGGTCTGGATATTGTAGGTAAGCGGGATGACCTGGAAGCTGTTCACGGAGCCTTCCAGGACGGCATCGGCGGCATCCGGCTTGTCAGTCGCAAGAACCTTGTACGGTGTGCGGCTGGTGAATTCGCGGATCACGGCATTGGTGAAAGAGACTTCCGTATGGAAGGACTGCGTGTGTGTTGCGAAAGTGGGAACAGCCAGGGTATGTACCGTTTTAGGCAGATGCACGGCCGAGCTGACTGCGTGATATCCGCAACCGGTAAACATAACAACGAGAGCCAATGGGGCAGCAAGAGCGAATCGAGACATCCTGTGAAATTCTCTCATCCCGGAGATGCCTTTCGTGCATGGCCGCATATTGTTTCTAAGCACTTTATTTTCACGAATGTAGCGCCAGCAATGTATGATGGCAGCGTTCGGAGGGCTCGGAAAGTTGCCGCTGAATCGCTTCAGTTTTATTTTTGCCCTGCTTTTGCTGAGTTGCTTGAATCTCTTTGCCGACGATCAGATTCCACAAGCGGCCTGGCGCATCGCGATCGGCCAGCCACCCCCCAATCCGGGAGGGCGCAAGCCTTCCCTGCCAACGAACATTGACGATGGATACTGGCAAGGCGCACCGGTCGGTGGATTTGGCGCGGGCACTTTTTCGCGAAGCTACCGCGGCAACTTTGAACGCTGGCATATCAAGGCCGGCGTCCACAAATATGAAGATGTCCCCGCGAACCAATTCGCAGTCTTTGTGCAGCCGGCAGACCGGCCTTCAAAGGCCGTGGCGCTCTCCACCGGAAAGCCGCTGAACGGCGCTCTCTCGGGCTGGAACTGGTCGTATCCGGCGGGCGCGGGCGAGTATGCGGCGCTCTATCCCAAGTCGTGGTTTGCTTACGATCCGCAGCAGCTTGGCATCAAGCTCACGGTGGAGCAGTTCTCGCCCGTGCTGCCGAACAACTACAAGGAGACAAGCTACCCGGTCGCGCTCTACAACTGGTATGCCGAGAATCCGACGGACGCGCCCGTCACCGTCTCGCTGCTTTTTTCCTGGACAAACATGGTTGGCTGGTTCCGCGACACTACCAGTGGCTTCAGCTCCGCGTTTAGCACTCAGGACAAGAACCGTTATGTTTTCGAGGGTTCAGGCGACCAAAGCGGCACGGGCGCTTCCATGCAGGGCATTGTCTTTGACCGGCCGCGAACCGGCGCGGTGCGCGAGGAGTGGGACGGGCAATTTGCCATCGCTACTGAAAGCCGCCCGGGCTTCGAAGTAACCTACCTGACGACTTACATCCCGCAGGGAACGGGCGACGAGGTGTGGAAGCCTTTCTCAACCGACGGACGGCTGCCAAACGCGAATCTGGACGTATCCAGCAGCGGAGAGCCGATCGCCGGAGCGATTGCTGTGCGCTTCACGCTCGATCCGCGCGAGAAGAAGATAGTGCCGATGGCTTTGGCCTGGGATCTCCCGCTGATTCAGTTCGGCGGAGGCCGCAAGTGGGTACGGCACTACACGAAATTCTTCGGCGCGGAGGGCGATCACGCCTGGCAGATTGCAAAAGCTGCACTCGAGCAGGATGAAACGTGGAGCAAGGCCATCGACGCGTGGCAGAAGCCGTATATCGAAGACGAATCGAAGCCGCTCTGGTTTCGCGGCGAACTTTTCAATGAGATGTACATCCTGGCCGATGGCGGAACCGTGTGGGCGCACGAATTGGACGGCATCGGCGACGAGAAACATTTTTCATCGAAAGAGGAAGACACCTTCAGCTACCTGGAGTGCTTCGACTATCCGTATTACGGCACCTCCGATGTCCGCTTCTACGGCTCTTTTCCGCTGATTCGCTTCTGGCCGGAAATTGAGACGCAGGAGATGCGCGAATATGCGGATACCGTACAGGAGAGTAATCCGCAGAAGTATGTGTGGAGCTGGAAGACAGACCAGGAACATAAGCTTGTCACCATGGAGCGGAAGACGGCGGGCGCAGTACCGCACGATCTTGGCGCTCCGGCGGAAGATCCCTTCGTGAATGTGAACCAGTACAACTACCAGGATGTGTCGAACTGGCGCGACCTGAACAGCAAGTTTGTGCTGATGGTCTGGCGCGATTACGTATTCGCGGGCAGCAAGGACAACACCTTCCTGCACTATGCATGGAACGCCGTGAAGGCCGCCATGGAGCACCTGCGGCAGTACGACACCGACGACGATGGCCTGATTGAAAACGGCGGCTTTCCCGATCAGACATACGATGACTGGATTGCAACGGGCGAGAGCGCCTATAGCGGCGGCCTGTATCTGGCAGCGCTGCGTGCGACGACAGAAATCGCGCTGAAGGTTGGGGATGCGAACACCGCCAGCGCATACAACACGCTCTTCAGACGGGCGCAGATTGCTTACCTGACAAAGCTCTGGAATGGAAAATACTTCGACTATGACACGAGAGGCGAATACCGCTCCGACATCATGGCGGAGCAGTTGGCTGGACAGTGGTATGCCAACCTCACCGGGCTTGGCGATCTCGTTCCCAAACGCATGCGCCTGTCCGCCCTGAAAACTGTTTATGACAACAACGTGATGCTCTTTGGCAATGGAGAGATGGGCGCGGTGAACGGCGTGGGGACGAAAGGCGAGATGCTGGACCAGAACCCGCAAATCAACGAGGTGTGGACAGGCACGACCTTCGCCATTGCCTCAGACATGCTTTCAGAAGGCATGCGCGATCAAGCCTTCAAAACAGCGGAGGGTGTGTATAACGTAGTCTGGCGCGATCGCGGATATTTCTTCCGCACTCCGGAAGCGTATGACGAGGACGGCATGTACCGCGCCAGCATGTACATGCGGCCAGGAGCGATCTGGTCGATCCAGTACGCCGCAGAACTGGCAAAGAGAAAATGAGTGGGCAGCGTGCAAACCGGATGAAGAATGACTGGCTGTCTATTTTCAGCAACACCATTTATTTGCACGCATCCAATTCGGCATGACCAACATGGACCGTCGCCGGTTCAATGCGCTGCTGGCGGGGCTGGGATTCACTTCCGCCGGGTCCGGATTCGCCGGCACCTCCAGGCCTGAAACGCTGCAGCTGTCGCGCAATGGCTGGATGCCGAACAATGAGCACCTTCCAGTGCTCCTTTATCGGAATGCTGTTCCTGTAACGGGAACTGATCCCGCACCTCATTTTGAAAATCTTTTTTAGCGCAATGGCTGGCCGCCGCAGTGGCGCAATGGCGTCTATGACTTTCATCACTATCACTCGACTGCGCACGAGGTCCTCGGTTTCGCAGGCGGTCAGGCGCGGCTCATGCTCGGCGGCGAGAACGGCCATGAGGTCGTAGTGCGAGCCGGGGATGTCGCTGTCCTTCCAACTGGAACCGGGCATTGCAAGTTGGAGGCGAGTGCAGATTTTCTGGTCGTGGGCGCGTATCCCCCGAACCAGAACTGGGACATCTGCCGCAGCGCTCCAGCGGAAGCGGCGATACAACGGATGGCAAAGCTCCCTTTTCCTGAATCCGATCCAGTCGACGGCGGCACTGGTGCGCTCACGAAACTATGGAAGCTTCGATAGCCGCACGCTCAATTCATCCTCAACAGGACGGTTTGAAGGGAACCCACGGCTCGATGGAATGCGCAGGCACAGTTTCGGGCTTCCATTTGCCCTGGAAGACGCTCTCGTGAATATAAGAATCGGGTGGAATCTCGCGAAATCTCCCTAGCGGCAGGCGAAAGCCTTCATGCGTGCCATGAATATCCCGTTGCGGCAGGTATTCGGGAATCCACCAGAATGACTTTAGCGATTTGTGGAGCATGGCGTTCGCCTCCGGCGGAGCAAACACAGAGATCTCCGGAGGATGAGTTCCTGAAGGATTTCTCCGGCCCAGAACTTGCTGCACCTTTTCGCAATCGATCAGCAGGCCCGCTTTTTCCGCTTCCACCAGCATCCACTCCAGCGTAATTTTCGCCAGCCCGCTTTCGCTTTCGGTGTAACTGCCGCCTATGTCCGAGTGCACACCGGAAAACCAGACCTGACGGATATCCTGTCCGGGAAAGGGCGGGCCCCATAGATTGTCCTGGTAGTAGCAGCGGCGCTCGTGGATGGAAACCGCATGGCGTCCGATAATGATGATGGGGTTGCGGCCCGCAAAGGGCAACTTGATTGGAGAGTATGCCCAGCCGTAGGAACTGACCGTATCCCACAAGCCGCAAAAGTGGACGTTCACCGGATTCTTGTGAGTAAAGGTGCGCTTGAAAGCTTCTTCTGAGTCGAAGGTGGGCTGATTCTGGCTCCGGGTAAGCTGCGAATACATGCGCAGGAGATAGGGAATCAAACCCTCGTTCCCGGGGCAACAAAGCCCGAAGACATGCAAAACGCTGGCGATGGCGCGGGCGGTATACGCTCCGCGGCTGAAGCCAAAGATATAGATGCGATCGCCATCTTCGTAAGTGTTCATCAGGTAACGGTAGGCATCGCCAACATTGGTCAGAAGGCCGGCTCCGAAAGCCATGCCCTTGATGCGCGACCAGTGTTTTTCGATGTGGGTGCGGGCAGAGGGCGAGCCCATGGTGCCGACCCCGGGATGATAATACCCAGCCTGCTCCCGATTGATGATGAGGGTGCCGTACAGCTTGACAACATTCGAGTCCGAATCAGGATTGTCGAAGCCGTTCCCTGTGCCATCGCAGCAGAGGACAATGTTCTTGCTCATAGACTTCTCCGCGGTTGCATCGATTCAGAATGAGGGAGACGGTCATTGTAGCGGATGCCATTGCTCCCGGACATGAGTAATCTCTACAACCTATCGTGAACTTCAGGCCGGTAACGCTTCTTTACGTTTTCGGTGGGCTCTTACGGCGCACGCCAAACTTGATACACTGGCGGTGTCATGGTTGAGCTCGCTCCCTCCATACTTTCGGCGGATTTTGCCCGTCTTGCAGACGAAGTTGCGGCTGCGGAGCGCGGTGGCGGCACGGTCATACATGTGGATGTGATGGACGGACATTTTGTGCCCAACATCACCCTCGGGCCACCCGTCGTTAAATCGCTTCGGAATGCAACCAGCCTGCCGCTCGATTGCCACCTGATGATCGAGAATCCTGACGAATTTATCCCTGCGTTTGCGGACGCGGGCGCGGACTGGATCAGCGTCCACTATGAAGCCTGCCGCCACCTGCATCGCACGCTGGAATTGATCGCCCAGCATGGTATGCAACCCGCAGTGGTCATCAATCCGGCGACCGAGGTTGCCGTGCTGCGGCCCATTCTCGGAATGGTGCACCACGTTCTGGTGATGAGCGTGAATCCGGGCTTTGGCGGACAGAGGTTTATCCCCTATTCGCTGACCAAGATGCGGCAGTTGAGAGAACTTCGCCAGGAACTGGGCCTAAGTTATAGGATTGAAGTAGATGGCGGCGTGGCTCACGATACGATGGCTGCGATCGTCGAAAATGGAGGGGAACTGCTTGTGGCCGGAAATGCTGTCTTTGGCGACGGCAACGCCGAGCAGAATGCCCGCGAGTTACTAAATGCCGCACGCAAGGCAGCGGAAGTCGAAAGCTGGGGTTCGATATGACAGCTTCTATCCCCGTCTGAGTTCGTAATGAATACAGGCTGAGCCTGTATCGGTTTTGAGGTGTTATGAATCGTTTTGTGACCCAAGTCTCGGCCGTTTGCCTGTGTCTGGCAATGGTGCCCGCCGCCAACGCCATCGGGAAAAAGAAAAAGAAGCAGTCGGACCTGAGCGCCAACCCGCTGGCCAATGTGAACTCGAGACAGCCGGACAAAGAACTCTTTGACAAAGCCATGAAGGCGATGAAGAAGGGCAAGTATGACGTCGCCCGGCTGGACCTGCAGACCCTGCTGAATACCTATCCCGACACCGAATACGCCATGCGCGCCAAGCTGGCCGTCGGCGACACCTGGTACAAGGAAGGCGGTTCGGCGGCGCTGACCCAGGCCGAGCAGGAATATAAGGACTTCATCACCTTCTTCCCTAATACCCCCGAGGCGGCCGAGGCGCAGATGAAAGTCGGCGATATCTACTTCCAGCAGATGCAGAAGCCGGACCGCGATCCGCAGAACGTGATGCACGCTGAGTCGGAATACCGCCAGATGATTCAGCAGTTCCCGGATTCGCCGCTCATTCCGCGCGCCAAGCAGCGCCTCCGCGATGTGCAGGAGGTACTAGCGCAGCGCCAGTTTGAGATCGGACAGTTCTACGCTTCGCACGAAAACTGGCAGGCTACGATCGCCCGTCTGCAGACCGTGGCCGACAGCTATCCGCTCTTCAGCCATAGCGACCAGACGCTGATTACGCTGGGCGATGCCTACGTGACGCAGGCCCAGATGGCAGGAAGACTGAACCTTCCGCCCAAGGCCAAAGCAGAGCTGTTGAAGGCATACAACGACCGTGCAGCGGACGCGTATGGCCGCGTCGTTACACGGTATGCCATGGCTCCGCACGTTGAAGACGCCAAGGATCGCCTGATCGCCATGGGCCGTCCGGTTCCCGAGCCAACGCAGACGCAACTGGCCGAAAGTGAAGCAGAAGAAGGAAGCCGCACCACGGTCAAGCTGAAGGACCGCGCTATGCTGCTGGTCAAGCAGGGCCCGTCGACCGTGCGCTCAGCGCGCGTGGGTGAGCCTACGATGACTGATCCAAGCCAGACAACGGCGCCCCAGGTTCGCGAGAACACAGTCGCTATGTTTAATGCCGCCATGAAAGGTGAGCCTGTACCGGCTGCCCCTGGCTACGGCGGAGGAGCTACCACTGCTTCGGCAGCCGCAGCTGCCTCGGGCGGCACTCCCGCCAGCACCGGCAGCGGCGCAGCCGTTGAAATGGAGGCTGTCCCTACAGGCAACAGCGGGGGCAACTCTACCAGCGTTGAGATCATAAATCCCAGTAACAATTCTTCCGCCGGATCCACCAGCGAGGCGGCTCCAGCGGCAGGCGCAGGGAATGAAGCGGTACCTGCAAACGAAGCAGCTCCGGCAACGAAGCAGCTCCGGCAGCTGGCGCTCCGGCTCCCGCAGGTGAAGGAGCACCACCGGCAAACCCGGCTGCGGATAACTATGGTTTGAAGCCAGTTGCTCCGGCGGCCACCAACGCGGCTCTGCCTACTGTCGACAAGCCGGCCGAGGCTCCGGACCAGGTTAATGACGTCAAGTCTGGTAGCCAACCCGCTCAGGTCCAGACCGGTACTGCCAACGGAAAGAAAAACAAGAATGTCCCGGTCGACAAGGGCAAGGAGTCTTCCACCAAGAAGAAAAAGAACGGCCTCGACAAGCTGAACCCGTTCTAAAACGGAAGCAGTTGCAAATCAGCAAAGGCCGCCTCTTCAGGCGGCCTTTCTGCTTCCGGCAACCCTGCAGCAGTGCACTCGTGATGACGGTCCGCATGCACCCGTTGCAGAAATGCTTTATCGTGAAAGGTTAGGTCTCCTTTAAAAAATGTCCCACGATCTCCCGAAAGCTTATGATCCTGACCGCGATTGAAGACCGCTGGGCAGAGTACTGGGTGCGCGAGCGACTTTTCGACGTAGCCCACACCCGACGGCGCTCCAGGCAGCGTCCTGTCTTCACCATTTTGCTGCCTCCGCCCGAATGTCACCGGCCGCCTGCACATGGGCCACATGCTCAACCAGACGGAGATGGATATCCTGACCCGCTGGCGGCGCATGTCTGGCGATCTGGCGCTCTGGCTTCCCGGAACCGACCACGCGGGCATCGCCACGCAGTTGATGGTGGAACGCCAGCTCGCTCGAGAAAACAAGACCCGGCAGGAGTTGGGCCGCGAAGCTTTCATCGAACGCGTATGGCAGTGGAAGCAGCACTATGGCGGAGCCATTCTCGACCAGATGAAGCGCCTCGGCGCCAGCGTCGACTGGTCGCGCGAATACTTCACCATGGATGACAACCTGCTCCATCGCCGTGAGCGAAGCCTTTGTCCGGCTCCATGAGCAGGGGCTGATCTATCGCGGCGCCTACATCGTCAACTGGTGCCCGCGCTGCCAGACCGCCATCTCCGACCTTGAAGTAGTCCACGAGGAGCAGCAGGGCAAGTTGTGGGAGATTCGCTATCCGGTGTCGGAGAGCCCGGCATTTGTCACCGTTGCCACCACCCGGCCCGGAGACCATGCTGGGCGACGTAGCCGTCGCCGTGAATCCCGACGACGAGCGCTACCCGCATCTGCACGGCAAGACGCTGCGCCTGCCGCTCGCGGGACGCGAAATTCCCATCGTTACCGATGCACTGGGTCAGCCGCGACTTCGGCACTGGCGCCGTCAAGGTCACCCCGGCGCACGATCCCAATGACTTCGCCCTGGGCGCAACGGCATGGCCTGCCTTCCATCAACGTGATGGACGAGACAGCGCACATGAACGCTGGCGGCGGAGCCTATCCCGGGCTCGATCGCTACGAGGCGCGCAAGCGGATTCTCGCTGATCTTGAAGCGCAGGGACTGCTCGTCGCCGCAAAGCGACCACATCAACTCCGATCGGCAAATGCGACCGCTGCAAGACCGTCGTCGAGCCGCGCCTCTCCACGCAGTGGTTCATCAAGATTCAGCCGCTGGCCGACAAGGCCATTGCCGCCGTGGAACAGGGCTACATCCGGTTCACGCCCGAGCAGTATGCGAAAACCTACTTCGAGTGGATGCGCAACATCCACGACTGGTGCATCTCGCGCCAGCTCTGGTGGGGTCATCGCATTCCTGCGTGGCACTGCCGGACGTGCAAGCAGATCACCGTGGCGCGCGAGACGCCCCAGCCTGCGCGCACTGCGGCAGCGACGAGCTCGACCAGGAAAAAGATGTGCTCGATACCTGGTTCTCGTCCGGCCTGCTTGCCCTGCTCCGTCTTTGGCTGGCCGCGCCATACCCACGATCTCGACATCTTCTATCCCACGCAGCTGCTGGTCACCGGCTTCGACATCCTCTTCTTCTGGGTCGCGCGCATGATCATGCTGGGCTGCCACTTCATGCTCGACGTGCCGATGGCCGACGGCTGCAAGCGCACGCTCAAGGACGCCGTGCCCTTCCGCGAGGTATATATTCACGCGCTGGTGCGCGATGCCGACCGGCAGAAGATGTCAAAGACCAAGGGCAACGTGATCGATCCCATCGAGATCGTCAGGCCGCTTCGGAACCGACGCGGTGCGCTTCACGCTGGCGGCGATGGCTTCGCCCGGAACCGACATCGCCTTCAGCGAAGACGCGTACCGACGGCTATCGCGCCTTTGCCAACAAGATATGGAATGCCGCCCGCTTCATCTTCATGAACATGGACCGCGCGGCGGAAGCTGGTATTTTTGTCGATCCCGATAAACTGGTCAGATGCGCTGCGGCCCGGAGATGAACGCTCCGATTGAGGCCCGTTGGATCGTCTCCCGCCTGAATCGCACTGCGGCTGAGGTGAATAAGGCTCTCGGCAGAGTATCGCTTCCACGAAGCCGCGAACATCGTCTACCAGTTCTTCTGGGGCGACTTCTGCGACTGGTATCTGGAGATCGTCAAGCTGCGGCTCGACTTCAGCGAAACGCCGACCTGCGACCAGAGCCGCTCTCACCACGCTGCTGAGCACGTTCGAAGCCGCCTTGCGCTTGCTCTCGCCCTTCATGCCCTTTCTCACCGAAGAGTTCTGGCATGCGCTGTACGACAACAGTCCGCCGGCCAAATCGATCGCGCTGACGCCGTTATCCGCAGCCGCTGGACGAAGCGCTGGACGCTGCAGGTAGAAGCAGATGTAGCGAGTTGCAGGAGCTGATCGTCGCGGTGCGCGATATGCGCGAAAGATCTCGGCGTGGAAGAGAAGGCCACTGTCCCGATCCTGATGCGCGTCGCAGTGGAGTGAGCAGGCTCTTGCAGCAGCGAATCGACGCCATCGTGCGAACGACTGGCGAGGGTCTCCATCGATCGAATTTGTCGGCGCGCTGGCGCCTGAAGGCTGCGAGCGTCCGCTCGACCGCGGCTTTGACGTGCCGTTCGTCTTATGAGACGTACGATCGATGTTGCGGCCGAGCGCGAGCGCCTGTGTAAGGAGCTGGCACGCTTTGAGAAAGAACTGTCCAATGCCGAACGGCAACTAGGCAACGAGGCTTCCTGGCAAAAGCTCCGGCAAATGTCGTCGAAGGATTGCGCGCAGGCGCGCAGAAGAGTCGGCGACTGCTGCCTGGAAACATTGCGACGCAAGTGCGAAGCTGGACGACAGCATCGCGTAGAACAGAGGAACACCCATGGACTGGAAAAGCAGGCGGGTTGAGGCCATTCTGGAGCAGGCGCTGGTCGAAGACAAGGCCACCAGCGATGTAACCACCGCCATCACCATCGAACCCGGCCTGCGCGCTTCGGCCACCATCATCGCCAAGCAGGATTGCGTCATCTCCGGCCTGGGCTGCATTCCCCGCTTTCTTGAAATTTTCGCGCGGCTCGATAAACGTAACACTGGCCGTTTCGAAGTCGTCAACCATCCGGAGATGTTTGACGGCGTGCGCGTCAAGAAGGGTCAGGCGATCGCTGTGATCCGCCACAACGCGCGGTGATCCTGGCTTGCGAACGCGTCATCCTGAACCTGATGCAGCGCATGAGCGGCATCTCCACCATTACGCGGCAATATGTGGACGCGATCTGCCGGAACCGAAGCGCACAGTGCTCGACACGCGTAAGACGGTTCCCGGCCTGCGCGTGCTGGATAAGTACGCGGTGCGCTGCGGCGGCGGCGAGAACCATCGCCTCGATCTCTCCGACGGCATTCTGATCAAGAACAACCACATCTCGCTAGGCGGCGGTATCGTGCAAGGTATTGCACGCGCCCATGACTGCGCAAGCCGGGACAGACCATCGACATCGAGGTGCGCACTTTCGATGAGCTGGACACAGCGCTGGATAACGGCGCGGAATCGCTGCTTCTGGACAACATGACACCCGCAGAAGTTAAGAAAGCGGTCGGCATCGTGCGCGGCCGCGGACTTACGATTCCGATTGAAGCCTCGGGCGGAATTACGCTTGAGAATATCCGCAAATACGCGCTGGCCGGAGTGGATTATATTTCGGTCGGAGCGCTCACTCATTCCGCGGTCGCGATGGACCTGAGCATGCGATCACAGCAGAGATTTATTAGCGAATAGTTTTGTCGTCATGCGGATTCAGCTGAAGTCGAAGAGGGACAACTCCTCACGATCCGGCCAGGATGACAGAGCCATTGACGACGATCTCTTCGATATTCCCGCGCTCGATGCGGCCCTCTGCACGATACTCCCTTTGCGGGCAAGCTCCGCTTCTTTCCCGATTCATTCCACCAATACGCACGCGATGCAGGAGGCCGAGGACGGCGCGCCCGGAAGGCATGGTCTATTTTGCCGATGAGCAGACGGCCGGGCGTGGACGCGGCGCGCACAGTGGTCTTCGCCGCCGGGTTCCGGGCTCTACGTCAGCGTTCTGCTGCGGCCGCGGATTCCACCTGCGGATGTTCTCTGGCTTTCGCTCGCCGCAGGGCTTGCTGTACGCGACGCCGTCGAGCAGGTCACTTCGCTCGCATGCGACATGCGCTGGCCAAATGATCTGCTCTTCGGGCAAGCGGAAATTCTGCGGCATTCTTACCGAGTTGAATGCCGAGGTCACGCGGATCCGGCATGTCGTCGTCGGAATCGGCATCAATGTGCATCAGGAGCAGTTTCCGCCGGAGCTGCGCGACCATCGCACGTCGCTGCATATGGAAACCGGCCGCGCTTGGCCGCGCCAGGACCTGCTTATCGCCCTGTTACAATCGCTTCATCGCGAGGTACTCGCGCTCGCCGATCCGGCGATCACAGCACGCGGCGGCCACACAGTCCATTCTTGAGCCGGCTCGAACGGGCTTCGAGCTGGGTTCGCGGCAAGCAAGTGCGCGTGGAAGAGATGGAAGGCTACTCCGGCGTAACCGACGGGTCTGGACGCGCGCGGCTTTCTTCAGGTGCGAACGCCGCAGGGCCTGCGCACGGTTCTCTCCGGCGGCGTGCGCGAAATCAAACTCGAACCATCCGGTGATGAATGCTGCTGACTCTCGATGTCGGAAACACCAATACGGTCTTCGCGCCTCTATCCGATCCGGAGATGGCTCACGTCGGAACTGGTCGCGCACTGGCGCATCAGCACGCGTCAGCACGCAGACGGCCGATGAGTACGGCGTGCTGTTGCTGAGCCTCTTGCAAGCATGCGCCAGATCGAAGCAGCGACGGTGACCGGCCATCATCGTCTCCTCCGTCGTGCCGCCACTCGACTCGACGCTGCGTCGCTGTCTGCGAGCGCTACTTCCATCTCAAACCTCTCTTCATCGAGCCCGGCATCAAGACCGGGCATGCCGATCCTGATCGACAATCCCGGTGAAGCTGGGCGCGGATCGCGTGGCCAATGGCGTCGGCGCGTTTCACGCTATGGCGGCCCCTGCATCGTGGTCGACTTCGGCACTGCCACGACCTTCGATGTGATCTCCGCAGAAAGGCGAATACATCGGTGGCGCGATCGCGCCCGGCCTGGCATTTCCGCGGAAGCTCTGTTTGCGCGCGCTGCACGGCTCTCTCGCGTTCGACATCAAGAAACCGGCAAAGTCATCGGCACCAATACCGTCGCCCACATTCAAAGCGGCCTTTATTACGGCTATATCGGCCTGGTCGACGGCATTCTGGAGCGCATGATCGCCAAGACCTCGGGCGCCGACACCAACATCGTTGCCACTGGCGGACTGGCGCGGCTCATCGCCGAAGAATCAAAATACATCACAAAGATCGATGACATGCTCACGCTCGACGGTCTGCGCCTCATCTACGAGCGCAACCGCAACGCAAAGATCAGGCGAGCATCGATGAGGCGCACTCAGCACGCTCCTGATATCGTCGTACTTTGGAAAATTACTTCAACTACTTCACGGAAATCGAAGAGCACTTTCAGCGGCGGCGCGGGTCGCTGCTGCTGCTTTCCACGCTTGACTGGGCATTGATCGAAACATGGCGCGAAGCCGGAGTTCCGCTTGCGGCAGTGCTGCGCGGCATCGATGCCGCATTTGAAAAATACGATGCGCGCAAGACGCAAGCGCGCGTTCGGCGCGTGAATGGCCTGGCCTACTGCACGCAGGAAATCATGTCTGCGGTCGAAGATATGAAAGAGGCCTCGGTTGGCGCGGCTACTAACCACGCGACAAAGAAGAACCGGCGCCTGGCTTTGAAACAGAACGCATCGCGGCGCATCTGGAGCCGTGCGCGGCGGAGCTACTGCGGCAACGTCTGGCAAGGTCATTGCGTCAGGAAACGGCCGCATGAGATGGCGCCAGCGGTCTACGAGGACTATCTGCCACAGGTAAGCACGGAACAGCCGAACTCGAGGAGCTGGAACGTACGCTCACTGTGCTGGAAGAAAAGCTCTTTGCTACGCTTCTGACGACCACGCCAGAAGCCGATCTGACCGCGGTGCGCGAACAGGCTGCGCGCGAGCTGGCTCCATACCGCAGACGCATGCAGGCGGTACAGATCCGTCAGATCGAGCAGCAGTTTCTGCATAAGCGCCTGCTGGAAAAATACAAGCTGCCGCGATTGAGCCTCTTCTACATGAGCCAGTGCATGAAGCTGCGCATCGAGAAGTGCATCTATGGCGGCGCAGGGCTGGCACGCGCGGATGGCAAAACAATCTTTGTCCCTTTCACGCTGCCGGATGAAGACAGTGGAGGCACACATTGCGGAGACAAGCGCAGCTTTGCCAATGCGGAATTGGATGCGGTGCTGCAACCTGCGAATGGCAGCTACTCCACCGTGTGCATATTTCGGCCAATGCGGCGGATGCCAGTATCAGCACGCAAGTACACGCAAAGTTGAATTAAAGCGGACATTCTGCGGAGACTCTGGAACGGGCCCGCATCTCTGCGCTTGCCCGAGATCGTCCCGGTCTCACGCCGAACCGCTTGGCTACGGAAACGCATACGCTGCATCTTCAACGGCAGCCCTTTGCGCTCTGCTATAAAAGGCGATCATCTCATCGAATCTTCCTGTGCTCGTTGCCCGATTGCAGCGCCTGTATTTAGAGAGCCATGCCGTCGTTACCCGCATCGGCGAAGGCTTCAGCTGGCGGAAAATTTGAAGAGATTGAGTTCTTCACAAATGAGTCTCAGACTGAATTGCTTGTTTCGCTGCGAATGCAAGCAGAGAAAGGCAAGCAGCGAATAAACTACGAGCATTCTGCGAGGCCCTGCGGCAGGAGCTTCCGGCTCTGACCGGTGCGGCTGTCTTTCTACGATAATGCATCAATAGCTGGCGCGAGTGGGGAGCGCAATCGCTCACCTATCGTGTCGGCTGGATACACCTACGCGTAAGTATCGGCTCATTTTTTCAGGTCAATCGATTCCTGGTTGACCGCCTGCTTGAATTGGTCGTTCCGGCGTCATGCCGGAAAACTTGCCTGGGATCTATATGCCGGTGTCGGCCTTTTCTCCCAGGCACTGACTACCCGATTCGAGCGCGTCCTGGCTGTTGAAGGCTCTTCGTATTCTTCACACGATCTCAAAGAAAACATTCACGCCGCTAATAAAACCATGCACAACGAAACGCTTGAGTTTCTGCAAAAACAGCGTACCTCTCGATCGCATCTCACCGCTCCTGACCTGATCGTCGTCGACCCGCCGCGCACCGGCCTTGGAGGCAGCGTCGTATCGATGCTTACCAAAGTAAGGCCGCAGGCTATCGTTTATGTCTCCTGCGACCCGGCAACACTCTCGCGCGATCTGCGCGCGTTGGTAGAATCCGGCTATCATCTCAGAGCCATGCATATGGTGGACCTGTTTCCGCAGACCTTTCATCTGGAAAGCGTCACGGCGCTGTCGCTTGGTTGAAGCCTGCGCAAATTCTGCTGAGGTGACCGTTCACTATGCCTCAGGCAGCAAAACAAGCCGAGCGGTTCTCTCCAGTCTCTGAACCGCTGCGCTTCCATTTTCTCCCTCTTCTGTTTGCGGCTGTGTGCTTCTCATGCGGAATCTTTGCTGAGCGCCTTGTATGGCTGATGCCCGCTTTGCTGTTATTCGGATTCCTCCTCTGCAGCATCGTGGCACTCTTTGCCGCTTATAAGGCGCATGGGGTTTCCCTGTTGCCCTTGGGTGCCGCCTTTCTTCTTCTTGGCGCATTCTGCGCGGAAGTTGCGCCGCGCCCTGCTCCTCAAACGCAACTTGTGCAACTCGCGGACGGAACGCAGCGCGTCATCGAAGGAACAGTGATCCGGCTGGGGCCATTGCGTCGCATCGAATCCACTCTTCCCTTCTCCGAAAAAACACGTGAAGAACAGAGCGAACAGATTCAAGTGAAGGTGGCCTCTGTGGCCGGGGAGGATGGCACGGTGCGGTCACTTTCAGGCGGTCTCTCGCTCACTCTCTATGCGCCGCTCGATGCAGACTTCCCACGCGTTGCCTGCAACGACAAGATACGCGCCACGGTGACGATGCGGCAGCCGGAACGGTATCTCGATCCCGGCGTGTGGGATGAGCGCGGATACATGCTCAACGAAGGCATCGGCGCATTTGGCAGCGGAAAAGTCGCGGCGTTCCGTATTGTTTCCAGGGCAGCCCACGCAACGCTTTCATGCTGGCTGCATACGATACAACAGCGTACAAGCTCGCGCCTGCTTGCGTTTGCGGATGAACAACAATCACGCGCAAAGGTGCCTGCCGTCTTCCGATTGAGCCGTGAAGACGCCACCATGCTGACGGCAATGCTGACCAGAGATCGCAGCTATCTCTCGCGCGGCATACGTACGGGCTTTGAGCGCACCGGGTCGTTCCATCTGCTGGTGGTGTCCGGAATGCACCTGGCAATCTTCGCCGGACTTGTCTTCTTCGTTGCAAAAACTTTTCGCATGTCGCGCGTCGCCGCCACCTGCATCACTATTCTCCTCGCATTCAGCTATGCGCTTTTTACCGGATATGGCCAGCCCGTCCAGCGTTCATTCTGGATGATCGCCCTCTTTCTCTTTGGGCGGCTCTTGTGGCGGGAACGCAGCAGCCTGAACGCCATCGGCTTTGCCGCTCTTGGCCTGCTTACGATGAGCCCGCATGCTCTATTCGAAGCTGGATTTCAGATGACGCTGCTCTCCGTGCTCGCTATCGCGGGTATTGCCGCACCCATTGCGGAGAAGACCTTTGCGCCTTTTCTCTCTGCCTTGCGCAATCTGTGGACCTTGCAGATGGATCCATCGCTGCCTCCAGGCGTGGCGCAGTTCCGCGTAAGCCTGCGATTGATCATTGAGCACGCGCGCCTGTTCGTTGGTCGCCGTCTGTCCCACTGCATTCCATTTCTTGTGCGCATATCGCTGCGCGCGCTGGAGCTGTTACTGATATCCGTGATTGTGGAGCTGGTCATGTCCCTGCCGATGGCGCTGTATTTCCATCGCATCACCGCGGTCGCGCTGCC
The DNA here is from genome assembly GCA_963738095.1 of Terriglobales bacterium. GTDB lineage: Bacteria > Acidobacteriota > Terriglobia > Terriglobales > Acidobacteriaceae > Alloacidobacterium. Next base: position 81,490 of record CAVTVL010000010.1, on the reverse strand, counting down.
GGTAAATTTTCTCGTCGTACCGCTGCTTGGCGTGCTGCTGCCGTCGGCGATTCTCACTCTTCTGGCTGTGCTCATCGTGCCTGCCTTTGCATTTGTGCCTGCCGTAGTTACCTCAGCCGTGCTTCATGCCGTGCTATGGGCGGTACATCTGTTCGCAAATTCCATGACGGGGGACCTGCGCGCTCCAACCCCGTCGACAGTTGCCATCCTCCTGTGGATAGCCGCCACGACCTTCGCGATATGGGTCATCCGGCAGCGCAGGATTGCGATTGCTGCTGCCCTCACAGCGCTCGCCGCAGCGGCGTCCATCGCAATCCTGCCGCACCGCATGCTCTACCGAAGTGGCGTGCTGGAAGTGACAACCATCGATGTGGGACAGTCAGTATGGAGTGACCGGCGCCGATGCGCCGACCGTGGGTTAAGCTGTGAGCGTCCGAAGGACGCACAGTTCAGAGCCACAAGCGGAAGGGAGCCGGTCATGAAGGAGAAGTTACGATTTTTGGGTTTGGATGTCCATGCTGAGACGATCGCCGTAGCGGTCGCGGAGCCAGAAGGTGAAGTGCGGAGCCTGGGAACGATTCCGAACCGCGCTGAGTCTATCCGCAAGTTGATCAAGAAGCTCGGGCCTGCAGGCAAGTTGAGAGCATGTTACGAAGCCGGACCGACGGGCTATATTGTGTACTGGCAGCTGGCCGAGTTGGGCGTCGAGTGCGAGGTTGTAGCACCCACGCTGGTGCCGGTGAAGGCAGGTGATCGAGTCAAGACGGATCGGCGCGATGCAGAGAAGCTGGCACGTTGCTTTCGATCCGGGGATCTGACGGCGGTGTGGGTTCCCGATGAAGGTTCCGAGGCATTGCGCGATCTTGTGCGTGCCCGCGAAGCAGCCAAGCAGGATCAGACACGAGCGCGGCATCGGTTGAGCAAGTTCCTTCTACGCTCCGGTCAGCGTGCACCGACCGGAGTTAGGCCGTGGACACGCCCTTATCTGATATGGGTCGCGCAGCTTCGTTTCACACAGATAGCTCAAGAGTCCACACGCCAGGATTATCTGCACGAGGTCGAGCACATGCGGGAGCGGGTTGCGCGGCTGGAGCAAGCCATCATGGAAGCGGTGAAGCTGGCCTCGCCGGCGCTGCAACAAGTCATTAACGATCTACAAGCACTGCGCGGCATCGCGGATATCTCGGCTGTAACCATTGCGAGCGAGTTGGGCCAGGTATCTCGCTTTGGGAGTGCTCGCCAGCTTATGGATTACTGCGGCGTAGTACCAAGCGAGGATTCCAGTGGCAAGCGAACCAGACGCGGAAGCATCACCAAGACCGGCAACGCGCACCTGCGACGCATCGTTGTCGAAGCCGCATGGAGCTATCGTCGTCCGCCAGGGATCTGGTACGGTCTGCGAAGACGACAAGAGAGCATTTCAGAAGAGGCGAAAGAGATTGCGTGGAAGGCGCAACACCGACTGCATAAGCGGTATTTGAAGCTGGGCGCAGCCGGCAAGGACCAGAGGAAGATTGTTACAGCAGTAGCTCGAGAGCTGCTGGGCTTTATCTGGGCTATTGGAACCAGAGCCGAGACTATTTCCAGGCAGCAAGTTGCGGCCTGACAACAACCAAAACAACGACTTCCTAAAAAGGAAAAGCTAAGAACCCCGAATCGATGAACGCTGACATCCATCTCGAACACGGAGCCGGCAGCAGCCAGGGCAAGCACGAAGGAGAACCCTCGCTCGCCCTATGCGACAGGCTCAACCGGACTCGCGATAACAGTCAGAGGCAGCTCCCGACGGATCATGATTATGCGGTTTCGACCCGCGAATATCAGACTGATCAATCGTCGCTCAAAAACTGCTCCGACTGCTGCTCGCTCTGTCTTCGGGAAAGGAAAGCAACGACAACGACAACCCCACTGTTGCGCGGAGTTGACACGGTCACTCCATATCAGGGCAACTCGCTGCTGGTGGTCACGCCGGAAGGGAAAACGCTGCTGGTGGATGCTGGCGGCATTGCAGGTGCTTCTCCGGATTCGAAATTCGATACGGGCGAAGATGTGGTATCGCAGGTGCTGTGGACGCGCGGCATTCAACGGCTGGATGCGGTTGCCATCACACACGCACACGCGGATCATATCGGCGGCATGCCCGCAGTGCTCCGTAATTTCCACCCGCGCGAGTTATGGATTGGCCGCAACCCCGACTCTCCAGCCTATGACCGCCTTATCCGCCAGGCGGAAACGTTAGGCATCGGTATGCGTGAGCATGCGGCAGGCGACATATTTCGCTTCGGCAGCACGGAGATACGTGTGCTTTCTCCAGCCCCCGGCTATCTTCCGAAAAACACGCCAGGCAACGACGATTCACTCGTCCTGCGAGTGACCTACGGCAATACGTCTGCCCTGCTTGAAGGTGACGCTGAAGCGTCCAGTGAAGCGCACATGGTTGCCCTGGGTGGGCTGCGCTCCGATCTGCTGAAGGTTGGCCACCACGGCAGCAAAACCTCTACCACGCCGGGATTTCTCAAAGCCGTGGAACCATCCTATGCCGCCATCTCCGTCGGGCAGCACAATTACTATGGCCATCCGAAACTCGAGACGCTGGAAAAGCTGGAAGCCGCGCACGCACATACCTATCGCACAGATCTGCTTGGAGCTTCCACGTTTTATCTGGATGGAAAGCATGTGACGGCATCCGGATGGAATCAGCTTTCGTCACCGTAGATATACCGGTTCGGCAACGCGTGGCATCTTTTCCATTTGCAGCGCATCCTTACCGTTGTACGATGGCGAAAAGCAAGCCCGCCAACCGCCAGTGGAGGATTAGCAATGGGCCCAAGCGAAGTTGATGGCAACCGTGACCTTCCGCATCCACACATCAACTCCCCCGCAACCAACGAACCCTCGCATCAGACCCCTGAAGAACTCCTTGAAGAACAGCGCAAGATACGCCGCCTGCAAATGATGATGAACATGGTGATGTCCGTGATCAGCCAGGACAGCACGCTCACCATCGATGAAGCGGCCGAGATGGTAGCCGACAGCCGCCGCGCTGCGCTCGCCATGTTTCCTGACAAGGAGCTGGCCTACAACCTGATCTACAAGCCGCGCTTGCAGCGCCTGATGCGCGAGCGATATCGAATCCAATGACTTATTTCTGATCGACGCTGGTGATCTGGAACGTGATCGTTCCCCAGAACAGCCGTGCCCGCATCTGCACCGGCATATGACGCTCGTCGTCCGTGTACCAGATCCAGATGTTGCCGCGGTTCTTCACCACGCCTGCGTCTGCGGTAGGCTGCACGCGCAGAGTCTGGTATGTGCCGGAAGGCGTTTTGATTGATTCCTTGCCTTCAATCTTCATGGTCACAGGAATGGTTTTTCCCGCATCAAAAATCGGCAGCTGGAAACTCTGCTCCGCCTGCAATGCCTGCGACGCCGTGTAGAAAATTGCCGAGAGCAGGTCGGAGACGCATGCAGGAATTGCCGTCTCCTGATGCTTGCTGATACTGGAGACGAGGTTTTTTTCGTCGAGGATTGCCTTGCCTTGCACGTAATTGAACTTCAGATCGCTGTTCACCTGGCGGCGTCCTTCGATGAGCTGCTTGCTGAATCCGATGGAGCATCCGGTGCGCCGATTGAATGAGGACTGGAAGCGGTCGCTGACGCGGTAGATCAGATTCACAGCGCCGATCGAATCACCCACCACGGTAATGTGCTGCACATCGCCCTCGGCTTCCTCGCGAAACGTGACCGTGCCCGCGGGAAAGACCCGCCAATCCACGCTATAGGTGAGAGATTGTTTTGCCGGAAGACCAAGGCCCGGATGCGGAGCGGGCAGCTGTGGCGCGCTCTGTACGGTCTGGTTCTGCGTTGTTTGGGCTCCCGCGCCCGCCAGCAACAGGAGACAGAAAAAGATTGGGGAAAATCCAGGACGCCAGTTCAATATCCGTGCTCACTCTTCTAATGCTTAAAAATAATTCTGAGGGCAAGCACAGCATAGATGGCCGTCGCACCCATGAGTGCATTGTACTCGCGGTGCTTCCGGTACAAAGGGAAAGAAAAGCTGCCGCGTTCTATATTGGGTTCGCCTTCCGTGAAGCGTGCAGGACGCAGGCGCGGCGCCAGGCGCGGAACGTTGTCGGCATAGGCGTCGAAGGCCGAGAATTTTGACCGCAGGAACGCCTCTTCCGAACGAATCACGGGAATATAGATGATGGCAAAGAGAACGGCCAGCAGCAGCACGATCGCAATGCTTTTCGAAGCAGCGGCAAATCCGAAGGCAATGAGCATAGATCCCAGATACAGAGGGTTCCGTGTGTGTGCGTATGGTCCAGTCACGGTCAACTCGGCATTTTTCTTCACGTATCCGGCAGCGTAGCCGCGCAGCCACAGGCCGGGCAGCACCAGCAGCAGGCTCCACGCCATGGACGTGAATGTGGGACGAGCCAGCCAGATGTAGACACCGGCGAAAACAAAGCCCATGGGCACGCGAATGCGCCGCGCGATTCTGCTCCACTCAACGGCCATCTTCTAAAAGCTCCATTGCCGCATTCCACACTTCGTCGGGCGAAATGGTCAGCAGGCCCGCTTCCGGCTCCGCGCGGCGGCTGTGATCGCGCTTGCTCTCAGGATGCCGAAGTACCCGGAAATTGCCGCCGAAAGGTCCGTTGCGCGCCGGATCGGTCGGGCCAAAGATGCCCACTACGGGCCTGCCCAGCGCCGATGCAAGATGCAGCGGTCCGGTATCGCCCGCAATCACAAGCGATGCGCGACGCGTCAGCGCAATCAGTTCTTTGAGCGCCGGTGAAGGCGTCAGAGCAATATTTCCGCTTGCTGCGTTCACTTCTCCTGCCAATATTTCTTCTCCAGGGCCGGAGTTGATCACCACGCCGTAATCCCTTTCCGCGAGCCGTCGTGCCACTTCGCCATAGCGTTCCGTCGGCCATCGCTTCGCGCCCCATCCCGCACCGGGATTCAGAATGACAAACCGCCTCCCCTTGAACGCCGCGACAAGTTCATCGCACTGCCGCTCGGCATTTTCACTCACAGGCAGCCAAGGCAGCATCGTCGGAAGCCCCTCATTGGCAACAGCACCCGCTACTTCCACCGCCTGCTCGATCACGTGTATCCCCCGGGTCGGAACAGGTTCGTCGAAAAGATACCGCGCCGCCCACTCGCGCGGCTTTTCCTCTCCGATAAGACGCTGCGTATGCGCCCATTTTCCCAGCACCGCCGAGCGTACCGCTCCCTGCAGATCGACACAGACATCGTACCGCGCGGCGCGCAATTCGCGGCGTGTCTGGCGTATTTGCTCGAGGGTCGGCATGCTGAAGGGGTGACGCCCCCACCGCTTTGCGGGAACAACGTGAAGCTGATCGGCGACGGGCATTCCCGGGCCTCGCGCACCAGCACTTTCTGCTGCAAGCAGGCCGCGCCACTGCGGTTCCACAGCCCAGCCGATGAACCACTCCGGATGCTTTGCGCGCAATGCCGTGACTGCCGGCAGGGCATGGAGAATGTCGCCCATCGCGCCCAGCCGCAGAATGAGCACCCGTAACTGCTGACTTTCTGTTGGCAAACTTCAATTTTCTCATAACGATTACGCGAAGTTAGCCGGCAGCAGTGCCTCAAGATCACGCACAGCAGCAGCTTCGTCCCGGAATCGTGTTTCCAGTCTTGCCACCTCAAGAGCTGCGGCAGAAGCAAGCATGTCCCTATGTCTTGTCGACAGGCGGACGAAATCCTTTTCCGTGGTCAGGAATGTATTTGCAGAATGCGCCTGCGCTTCCCTGATTAGCTCCTGAACATCGGCGTCGCTGTAGCGGTGATGGTCGCGGAAGGCGCGCATGGCAACCGTCTCAACCCGATGCCGCTCCAGCATCTCGAAAAATTCCTCGCCGCGCGCGATACCGCAGAACGCGGCAACTTTGCCCGGGTTGCCCGGAACAATGATGGACCGGTTGATCCACCACACTGGCTTCACGATGCCGCGCTGCCTTAGTTCCTGTTCGAGGTCGCCATCTTCTTCACGCAGGACCACGGCGGAAGCGCGTTCAAGCGAGCGCACGGGCTCACGCAACCGTCCCGCCGGCAAGAGCGTCTCTTGAAAATCGCTGCGATGCAGGACGACGATATCGACTGCCCTTTTCAGCTTGCGATGCTGAAAGCCGTCATCCATCAGATGTATCCCGCTACCAGGCTGACCGCTTTCAGCAAGAAGACCCGCAGCATAGCGGCTCGCCCCTACATACACCGGCACATCTGCAGACTGCGCAATGAGCAACGGCTCGTCACCAAAGCGCGCTGCGCTCCCCGCAGGGTCGACGCGTTCTATCTCGTTGGAGCTGCGGCCATAGCCGCGAGAGAGGACATCCACGCGTACGCCATGCTGCTTGAGCAGCCTCGCCAGAGAGATGACAAAGGGTGTTTTACCCGAGCCGCCAACTGAGACGTTGCCTACGCTGATCACGGGCCACCGCAATCGCTGCCCCCTGAACACTCCGCGATCATAAGCGGCATTTTTCGCCGCCACGGCAGCGGCATACAACGGGTTCAGCGGCAAGAGCGCGCGGCGCATCATGCCTGCCCGCCCGCAATCTGCGCGAGAGCAGCAACCGCTCGCGACGTCGCTCCCGCTTCCGCAGAAAACACAGCGTGACCGCGCTCGCCGATTGCGCGGGCTAAAGGTTCATCGCCAAAAAGTTTTTGGAGTTCATTTCCGATTTCGCTGGGCTGTACAACGCAAATCGCATCCTGTGCCCGCAACCGATCGACGATCGCACGGAAATTCTCATAGTGCGGGCCCATCACAACAGGGACATGAAACTGCGCGGCTTCCAGAGGATTGTGGCCTCCTCCTGAAACCAGACTTCCACCGACAAAAGCGATCGTTGCCAGCGAATACACCGAAGCCAACTCGCCGATCGAATCGAGCAGAAAAATCGAGCCTGCATTCAGAGACGAAGGCGAGGTCATCCATTGCGACCGCCGCATCCATAATTTACCGCTGCGCTCCAGCAATCGCGCCACGGCTTCAAATCGCTCGGGATGGCGGGGCGCAAGGACAACCAGAACATCGGCTGGCGCGGCATCGAGCAGTATCTGCTCCTCGCCCTCAAGCGTGCTTCCGCAGACAAGCACTTTGGTTCCTGGCGTAATCTGTTCTGCAAGAATCTCTGTCACGGCGGCAGGCGCGGCGGCGTGAATATCGTATTTGAGGTTGCCGCCATAGCGCGCATTCGCAGCACCGATAGCTCGCAGCCGTTCCATATCTGTTTCGCTTTGCGCGAGTACGAGCGCGAGGCCGCCAAGCAGCCTCTTCCATAAAAAGCGCAGCCGCAGGTAGCGCGGCCACGAACGATCCGAGATTCGCGCATTCACAACCGCAACAGGAACACCGGCCTGTCCGCATTCGACAAGCAGCCTGGGCCAGAACTCCGTCTCCATCAACACCATCAGGCAGGGTCTCAACGCGCGGAGATAGGCGCGTACAGCAAAGGCAAAATCGAGCGGGAAATAAAAGACGTTCTCTTCCCCGAAGCGCTGCCGCGCCAGCGTCTGCCCGGTCCGCGTGGTTGTCGACACCACAATGCGCCAGCCGGCAGGGTCTTTTCGCAGATCTTCGATCAGCCGCGCTGCGGCCAGCAGTTCACCAACCGAAACAGCATGCACCCAGACGACCTGCCGGCTCCCCGGCGTCTGCAGACGCTTCGGTACGAATCCCAGCCGCTCGCCTAGTCCCTCGCGGTATTTCCCGCTGGTTGCCATGCGGAAAAGCCAGTATGGCGCACCCACAATGAGCACAAGAGCGAGGGCCAGGCTGTAGAAGAGCAGCATCAGCTTACCAATCCCACTTTACTGAAGTCTTAACCGTTGATGATAATCATCCACAGGATGATGCGCTTTCGTTCTTTTCTTGCACTGGTATTGGCCGCGGGCTGCGTGGGACCATCGTTGGCTTTTGAACATGGCCTGCCGCAGGCAAAAGACGCGGCCACCTATCCGGCGGTCGATATTCACCAGGATGAGCACGTGGCCATTGCCGCCGAGCCATATAACACGGAAGAAAAAGTGAAGATCTTCCGCGTGAACTATCTTGAACACCAGTTTCTCCCCATCCGCATCATCCTCACCAACAACGGCGACCGGCCCATTTCGCTCAACGACGCCCGTATCAATCTCATCAGCGCGCATGGCGACCGAATCCCCGCCGCAGAACCTGACGACATTGAAAGACGGATCTCGCTTCGGGACAAGGAGGGCGCGAGCATTCCGGTCGGTCCCATCCACATCCACACCAAGCCTAAGAACCCAAATGGTAAGGTCGAGCAGGATTTCTCAGAGTTTGAATATGCGGCTCTTGTCGTAGAACCGCATACGACACACGCGGGATTTCTCTTCTATGACATTCAGGGGCTGGGCTCGACTCCTCTCCGCGGGGCAAAGCTGGTCTTCCGCCAGGTCAAAAATGCCGACGGCAAAGAGCTCTTCTACTTTGAGATCCCCTTCGACAAATACCTACAGACCCAACCGCAGTGAATCGCATGTTTTGAGATAGAAATAGCCGTCATTCTGAGCCGCAGGCGAAGAATCTTGAAATGAAACTGACTTGTGATTCTTTCTCTCTTCGATCGTCAGAATGACGGCGGCATAAACACTTTGAGAACGGAGCCGGAATCTGGCCCCCTGCTCTCAAACGCCCTTCTTCTGCGGCTCCCAGATGTACTTGTGAATCTGCAAACTCAGCCGCGCGTCAAGCGCATCCTCAAGCATCCACTCCACCAATTCACGCGGATCGAGCATACAGTTCTCCGTACTGCGTGCCAGGGATGGCGCCTTGTTGAACGCAGGTGAAAGCAGCACACTGCCGGTGCCTGCTTCAAGCGCATGCTGTCGGATAAAGTCGCGGGCAAATTCGTAATCGCCGCGATTCGTGATGACGAACTTGACTTCATCACCTTTGGTCAAAAACTCAAGATTGGCCTGCCTGAAGCTGCCGCCCTCGCCCGAGCCGGGGCACTTCACATCGACAATCTTGTGAACAGCCGCAGGCACATGGTCCAGCTGCCGCTCGCCGCTGGTTTCGATCATCAGCTCATAGCCTGACGCCAGCAGCCGCTCCATCAGCGGAACCAGTTCGCGCTCCTGCAGCAAAGGCTCGCCGCCCGTGAACTCGATCAGTCTGACCGGAGCCAGCTTCTCAACCTCCGCGACGACTTCGTCTTCCGACAGTTTGTAGCCGCCCTTGAAGGTGTATTCCGAGTCGCACCACGAGCAGCGCAGATTGCAGCCCGCGAGGCGCACAAAGATGCAGGGGCGCCCCGCAAAGCTCGATTCCCCTTGAACGGATTTGTAAATTTCGATCAGATACAAGGCAGGCTACTCGTAATACGTCGCCGTCGTGGTGTCGGTCTCGTAAATGGTGCAATCCTTCACATGCACGCGGCCATCGGTCATCGCGGCGAGCTGCTTGTTCGTTTCGTCGTAGAAATAGCGTGCCAGGTTTTCCGCCGAGGGATTGATCTCCGTAAATGGCTCCAGCTCATTCAGCATCTGGTGGTCGATGCGATCGATCACCGGACGCATCACGTGCTTCAAGTCTTTGAAATCGAGCAGCAGACCTGCATGATCCAACCGCTCGCCCCGCAGCGTGATGCGAACCTTGTAATTGTGGCCATGCGGGTTCTCGCACTTGCCTTTGTAATTGCGCAGGTAGTGCCCAGAGGAAAACCCACGCTCTACAGTCACTTCATACATGTTTACTTGCTCTCTCAGGGCAAATTGGCCCTTTATCCATTGTAGCTGCTTCTCAGCGGCGCGGCTTGCGGCTGCGCTCCCCTGACCGTTCCCGGTAGCGCCGCTGCTCGGCGCGGCGATCCACCTGCTCAAACATGGCTGTCATCACGGCGAACAGAGCGATCACCAGCCCGGCAAGTGTCAGAAAAAGCGAGGTTGTCCTCCACAGCGACCCGTTGCCAGGAAGCCCGGGCTGTGCGCCGCCAAGAAATGTCATGCCGCAGGAAATCAGCGCAAACAGCAGCAGCGTACCAGAGAGAATGTAAAGGTTGCGGGCCATGGCTCCGCCTTTATGCTAACGGATTCCGGCCAGCCCATGCACGGATGCGCGCAGCTTCGCCGGATCGTAGCCGACTCCGTCCTTGAAAACCGTCTCGACTTTTTCTACGTCGCCGATCTTCTCCGCAGGATTGCCATCGACCACCACAACGTCCGCAGCCTTGCCTACCGCGATCGTCCCAACGCTTGCATCCTCGCCCAGCCACTTCGCGCCGTTTTCCGTCGCGATGTGAATCGCTTCGACCGGCGTGAATCCAGCTTCGACCAGCAATTCAAGATTCCGCTGATCGCCAAAGCCGGCCAGGATGCCGCCAAAGCCCGTCGGATCGCATCCGGACATCAGCAGACCGCCCGCCTTCACAAAGTCGCGCTCGAACTGCATCTCCTTTTTGAGCAGAGCGCCCCACGGTGACTGGCCTTCGCGCTCTGCGATAGCCGCGCGTGTCTCCAGCACGTGGTTCCACGATTCGTCAGACATGGACGGCTTCTGCTCCATCTCAAATTCCAGAGGAGCGCGTGTTCCGATGAAACTCTCAAAGATCGCCAGCGTTGACGTGACCGCCACATGCCGCGCCATCAGGTCCTGAATCATCTTCTGCACCGGCGCGCTTTCAATGTCGAGGCTCTTCACCATCTCCGTCATCGGCCCGCGCTGCCCCGGACATACGCCCGGCTTCTTGCCTGAAAAAAATTCGGTGTCCACAACCAGGCCGTGTTCCAGATTGTCGATGCCCATATCCGCCGCCTCGGTAAAACCAATCGAGCAGAGATGGCCGGTAATCTTCAGCCCTTTTGCGTGCGCATGACCGATGGCCGCCTTCAGCTCATCCGGCGTAATGTGCATATATGCCTTGAAAGATGTGGCGCCTTCCTCTGCCCAGTAGTCGACCATGCGGCCCGCATCCGCCGCATCCTTCAACTCGTAAAGCTGCGGTCCGAGCGTAGGCGCGCCTTCCAGATATGGAGCCGTAAATCGCAGCTTCGGCCCCGGCAGTTCGCCCGCATCGATCGACTTCTTGAGCTGGATATCTGCATATGGCTCTACGCTGCCGGCTGTGCGTGCAGTCGTGACGCCAGCCGCCAGGTACAGCCGAGGCGCGGAATCCGGTGCTTCGCCAAAAAAGACAACCCCGTCCTTCGGCTCCAACGGTGTCGCGTAATACAAGTGCTCATGCATGCCCACGATTCCGGGAAAAACTGTCTTGCCTTCCAGATCGATTACCTTCGCCCCTGCTGGAAAGGCATTGCGCAGCGTGGCGTTCTGCACATTTGTGATTTTCCCGTGGTCGATATCGATGCGCATCCGCTCGCGCGCGGGTGCACCCGTACCGTCGATCAGTCGCACATTGTTCAGCACGATGACGGGCGCATCCTCTTTGATATAGGTTTTCAGCGGGTTCGGCGCAGCCGTCTGCGCTTGGCAGACGCTCGAAAGAATCAAAATCCCCACAATCAACTTCGTAGCAGATTGCATCGATCAGCCTTTGCAAGAAGGTTTCAGAAGCCAGCCCCACTTTGAGGCAAGCCTCGGCTGCGGTCAAGCCGGAATCACTTCGAATGAAAGAAGTCGCTGACGGCGGCGATATCCTGCGTGATGCGGTACGGCGGCAAGCTGTCAAGAAAAACGCGTCCGTAACGCTGCCGTTGAATCCGCGGATCAAGCAGCACCAGCACCCCGCGGTCTTCGAGCGAACGAATCAGACTGCCAAATCCCTGCTTCAGCGTAATGACCGCCGACGGCACCTGGTACTCGAAGAACGGGCTGGCGCCGCCTTCTTCAATCGCACGCATGCGCGCCTGGACCACCGGATCGGTCGGCACCGCAAACGGCAGGCGGTCGATGATGACACAGCTCAACGCCTCTCCCTGCACATCCACTCCCTGCCAGAAACTCGACGTGCCGAAGAGCACGGCATTCGGCGTGTCGCGAAATTCTTCGAGCAGCGCTTTGCGCGGCGCATTGCCCTGCAGCAGACAGCGGATACGCCAGCTCCGGCAACAGCCGCTCATAGATGTCGCGCATCTGCTGATAGCTGGTAAAGAGGCAAAAGGCGCGCCCCGCGGAAAGCTCCAGCACGCGGCGAATGCTGCTTCGCCGCCTGCTCCTGAAAATTGGAGTCGCGCGGATCCGGCATGTCGGGGGGCAGATAAAGCAATGCCTGCTCGCCATATCGGAAATGCGATGGCACCACCAGCTCGCGCGCATCCGCATGCCCACCGCTTGCGGAAGTGCGCAAAGCCGCCCTGCACGGTCAGCGTCGCCGAAGTAAGAATCACGCTGGGGTAATTCTCGAAGAGCAATTCGCTCAAGCAGCTCGTGAAACATCAATGGGCGTTGCCTGCAGATAGGTGTTGCGCCCGCCTCGCGCGCCCGGCCCGCATTGCGCCGTTCCAGCCAGAAAACGGTATTGCGGTCATCCGCTTCCATCAGGAACTTGCAGGTGCTCGCGAATGTCCGCGACGCGCTTCTTCAGCCCCGGAGCCTCTTCTACGCCGCGCACGCGCTCCAGCTCGCCTTCCAGCCGATGCAGCGCGTTCAGCAACGCCAATGTAAAGATCGCCCTGCGCCTCCAGAAACTCTTCGCGATTGCTCAAACTGCATGCGGCCTTCGCCGTTCTTGCCCATCGGCAGCGCGCCGAAAAACATGCGCGCCCGCTCCCGCAGATGTCTGCGCATGCCCTTGCAAGCCGCTGGACTCAGCGCCTGCCTGGCGCGCATCATCGTCTCCAGATCGCGCGCCAGCTCTTCAAAGCGCACATTGCTCAGGCTGATGCCGAAATAGCTCGACGCCACATCTTCCAGCTCATGCGCTTCGTCAAAGATCACCGCAGCGGATTCGGGTAAAACGCCAGCATCGGGAGCCGCCTTCGCCTGCTGCTTGATGGCGAGATCGGCGAAGAAGAGATGGTGGTTGACGATGACCACATCGCTCTCCGCCGCCTTGCGCCGCATCTCAGTAATGAAGCAGCGCTCGTAGTTCGGGCAGTTTTGGCCCAGGCAGGCATCGGTGCGCGCATCCAGCTTCGCCCATACTGCGCTCGTTTCCGGCAGCGAGTCGATCTCCACGCGGTCGCCCGTCTCCGTCGTCTTCTCCCATTCAGCAATCGCGTGATACTGCTCAATTTCTTCCAGGCCATTCAGAATCGGCTGGTCGCGCAGGCATAGAGCTTGTGCCGGCATAGATAGTTCGCCCGGCCCTTCATGTAGGAGACGCGCAACGGCCCCAGCAGCGATTCAAGAAAGGGCACGTCGCGGAAGAAAAGCTGCTCCTGCAGGTTTTTTGTCCCGGTCGAGATGATGATCCGCTGCCCAGTGCGCAACGCCGGCAGCAGGTAAGCCAGCGTCTTGCCAGTGCCCGTACCAGCCTCCACGATCAGGTGCTTGTGTTCCTTCAGGGCTCGTTCCACGGCCTGCGCCATCTCAAGCTGCCCTTTGCGGAACTCGTACGGCAAGGCTCGAACGCGACAGAACCCCGCCCGGAGCGAAGAAGTCGTAGAGCGAGGGCAATGCAGGCGTAGTTTGGGTGTCTAATGGCACAGGCGAAATTCCAGCGAAGTCTGGTTTCTATAATAGACAAGTGTTCGCCTTCCCACCGCGTCACCGTAGAGGAGAAAGAATTTGAGCACCAGGAAACACGCGACGCGCAGAACCCGCCCTGCAAAGATTAAAAATCCTCAGTCCGCCGAATCAGGCTCAGAACCTGTTTTCGCCATCGTCGGCCGCCCCAATGTCGGCAAGTCCACTCTTTTCAACCGTCTCACCGGATCGCGACGCTCCATTGTCGGCGATGAGCCGGGCATTACCCGCGACCGCATCTATGGCGAAGTGGAGTGGGAAGGGCGTCTCGCCCGCCTCGTCGATACCGGAGGCATTGTCCCCGACGATGAAGCCCTGATTCCGGCAGAAATTTTTCGCCAGGCGCGAGTCGCACTCGACGAAGCGCAGGCCATCGTCATGGTCGTCGATGGACGCACCGAGCTGGCCTCGCCGGATATTGACCTCGCACGCCTGCTGCTCAAAACCGGCAAGCCGATCTTTCTCGCCGTTAACAAGATCGATGCCGAGGCGCTCGAATGCGGGCGCGGAAAACTTCCGCCGTCTTGGAATTAAAAATCTCATCGCCATCTCTGCCGAGCATGGACACAACATCGGCGACCTGCTCGAGGAAGTCTTCGCTGTTCTCAAGTTTCCGGAAGCAGAAGAAGAGACGAACGAGCCAGTCGCGGAAGAAACAGAAAAAGACGCGCCCCACCGCACCCACGGCGAGTTCCAGCAGCACGAGACCCGCGTCGCCATCATCGGACGCCCGAACGTCGGCAAATCGACCCTGCTCAATGCGATGACGGGATCATCCCGTGCGATCGTCTCACCCGTTGCCGGAACCACGCGCGATGCGGTCGACGAAGTCATCGAGCATGCAGGCCAGCAGCTTCGTATCGTCGATACGGCGGGCATTCGCCGCAAGGGGAAAACGCACATGATGGCGGAGAAGCTGTCTGTCGTTATGGCGCGCAAGCATCTGGAAGCCTCGGACGTTGCGGTCCTTGTCATCGATGCCACCGAAGGCGTAACGGCATCCGACGCAACCATCGGAGGCTATGCGCACGAGAGCGGACGCTCCGTTGTCATCGTCGTCAACAAGTGGGATCTGGTGACTTCGAAGCGCGCCGACGGCAAGCCTCCAGCGGATCGCGCCATTTTTGAAGAACAGCTGCGGCGCACGCTTAAATATCTGAACTATGCGCCCGTGCTCTTCATTTCCGCTGCAGATGGCACCAACGTTCCCCGCGTGCTCGATACCGTGATCCACGTCGCCGCCGAGCGCCGCAAGCGTGTGTCTACGGGTCAGATGAACCGCTTCCTCGAACGCGTCGATTTTCAGCGCGCCAGCGTGCCTATGGCGAAAAGGGTGCGCATCTTCTACATGACCCAGGCAGCAGTCGCTCCGCCTACATTCATTCTCTTTACGAATCGCGACGTAAAGCTGCACTTTTCCTTCGAGCGCTTTTTGGAAAATCAGATCCGGCAGGCCTTCGGCTTTGAAGGCTCGCCGATCTGGTTCAAAGTGCGTGCGCGAGAGAAGAAAGGCGCAGAAAAGTAGAGTCAGTGATAAGGCCTATTCCGTTCGCAATGCGTGCATCGGCTCCGTATTCGCCGCCCTGCGCGCAGGCACGACGGCGGCGACAAAAGCAGCCGCCAGCAGCACAACGGTTGTGATCACGAGTACCAGCGGGTCATACGGCTTGATTCCATACAACTGGTTCGCCATCGCGCGTCCGCCCAGGATCGTTGCCGGAATGCCGATGGCAAGCCCGATCACCACCTGCAGAAACGCTCCTGCAAGCACCAGCTTCAATACTGCCGTGCGGTCCGCGCCCAGCGCCATACGAATTCCAATTTCGCTCGTGCGCCGCTCAACCGAATACGCCGTCACGCCGTAGAGTCCGATCGAAGCGAGAACCAGCGCCAGCAATCCAAAGAGCGATGTAAGCTGCGCAATCATCCCTTGCTGATTGAAATTGTTCTGCACCTGCCCGGCAAAGGTCTGGAAATCGATCACTGTCAGGTTCGGGTTCACCTGCGAAATCGCGTGCCGCACCTGCGCTTCAAGTCCCGGCACATTTCCCGAGGTATGCAGCTCGATCGCATTCATCTTGGTGTGGGACACGTTTTCGAAACTGCCCATATCCTGGTCTTCGTATTTCACCCATTGTTGCGCTGCCAGAAAAAACATCGGCCGGATATGGCTCGTCGGCTGCCAATATTGCGTGTCTTCCGTCACGCCGACAATTTCATAGTTGACCGTCGTCTTCAGATCGAGCCTGAAATGCTGGCCGATTGCATTGCCGTCTTTAAAGAATTTTTTGGCAAAGGTTTTATTCACAACCGCCACGGGTCGCGTTGCCGATGTGTCCAGATCGGAGAATTCCCGTCCTTGAATGACCTTTGTGCCGATCGTATCGAAATAGCCCGTGCTCGCTCTTACCCACGAAGCGCCGTTCTCATTGCTTCCTACCGGCGGCGGTGCCTGTCCCTCAATGTAAACTCCGGTGCCCCAGTTATCGCCTTCCATCGGGCTGTAAAGCGAGTAGGCAACGCTCTTCATGCCGGGAATTGCGGCAAGCAGGTCGTGCAGTTGGCGATAAAACGCATCCATCTGTTCTGGCTTATACCCGGCCATCTGCGGGTCGATATGCAGAATGTAGCGGTTTGTAGTGTCGAAGCCGAAATTCTGATGCTGCATATTGTGCAGGCTCTGCGTCAGCAATCCAGCTGCGCACAAAAGCACCAGCGAGGCAGATGCCTGCAGAATCACCAGCGACTTCTGCGTAATCGAACTTCCCCGCCCGGTCGAGCGATTTGCTCCGCGCAAGGCGTCAATCGGATTGGCATGCGCTGTCATCCACGCCGGAGCCACGCCAAATAACACTCCCGTCAGCAGTGACACGCCAAAGGCGAATCCCAGCACCGGCAGCGAAGGCGTGGCATGAATCGGCACATAGGTCTTCTGGAAAGCAAGGTGCAGGATCAACTTCGTTCCGCCGTAGGCGAATGCCAGGCTTACGATTCCGCCCAGCACTGCGAGCACCACGCTTTCCGTCAGCGCCTGCCGTACCAGTCTAGTGCGCGGCGCGCCCAGTGCCGAGCGCACCGACGTTTGCAGCTTTCGCGTCGCTGCCCTCACCAGCATCAGATTGGCCAGGTTGGCGCAGGCAATCAGCAGCACGAAAGATGAGATCCACATCAGCAGATGCAGGCCATCCTGATACTCCTCGCGCATGCGCTGTACGCCGCCGCCGCCGGGAGCCAGATGCAGCGTCTGTTTGGGAATCAGCGACTGGCTGCGCGGCTCGACCTTGCTCGCCGGACTCATCAGCCACTGGCGCAGCTGTACTTGCATCCGCACTTCGATCTGCTTGATATTGGCGTCCGGCTTTACCCGGCCAATGATGTTGAGCCACTGAAGATCGGGGCGATCCAGCACCGTCATCACGCCGTCAATCTGCGGCTCGCTCGAAAGAGGAAACCAGAACGAGGGCGGATCGTTGGTAAGGCGTTCGCCGTAGTAGCCCTGCGGAGTCACACCGACGATGGTGTATGGTTGCCCGTTGACGATGAAGCTGGCGCCGACAACAGAAGGATCCTGGCCGAACTTCTGCTGCCAGGTGCGGAAGCTCATCACAGCGACTGGAGTGGCGCCTTTATGATCGTCGGAAGGTTGCAGCAGCCGCCCGGCATATGCGTTGATGCCGAACGTATCGAATGCATTGCCCGAGACAAGCTGGCTGATGAAGCTTTCCGCAGGATGATCGCTGCCCTGTCGGCGCACGCTGATCTGGTTTGCGCCCGATTGAAACGCCGCCATCTGCTGAAATTCAGGGTTGTTTTCGCGGAAGATCCTGTACTGGTCGTAGGAAAACAGCGACCAGTCGTCCTGCATGCCGCCGTTGATGCAGCAGTTCTCCGTATCGCCCACGCGCCACAGCTCGCTCGGGTTCGCTACCGGCAGCGATTTCAGCAGCACGGCATGCACCAGCGTAAAGATCGCCGTCGTGGCCCCAATGCCAAGCGCCAGCGTTAGAATCGCCGTCGCGGTAAAACCGGGAACCTTGCGAAACTGTCGCAGGGCATAGCGAATGTCTTCGAGAATGGTCGGCACATCTTCTCCTTACGCAGCGAGTTGTTCGCCTGTTCCGCAAATTTCAGCAATAAAATGAGGTGCTATCCCGACTCTGACTCTGCATGCCAGGGTGCCCCATCCTTTCGCGTCCTCTGCGAAAGGGTGGGGTACCAGCATCACTCACTCCGCAGCGTCTTTGCCGGATCGATCGACGCGGCCCGACGCGCTGGAACCAGGCCCGCCAGCCCGCCAATCGCAAGCAGAGCGGCTATCGACACAGCCAGCGAAGAGAAGACCCCTCCGCCAAATGACGTGAACGCCTGCTTCAGCATCGATGCAGCAAAGAAGGACATCACAATGCCGATGAAGAGGCCGATACCCACCCACGCCAACGCGCCTTTCATCACCAGCGCTACCACCTGGCTCCGCTGCGCGCCCAGCGCCATGCGGATACCGATCTCATTTGTGCGTTGCTCGGTTACATAACTGATCAGGCCGTAGATTCCTACCAGCGCCAGCACCAAAGCCAGCCCGGCAAATGCCGTCAACAGCCAGACAATCAGCTTTCTCGATGCCATCGATGCATTCACGCGCGACTCCAGCGTGCCGATATTGAAGGCAGTCTGCGTTGGGTCTGCGGCAGCAATGGCCCGCGTCAAAGCCGTTGTCAGGGCGAGCGGGTCGCCATCCGTGCGCACGGCAAAACTCGCGATCCCGTTCGTGGATTGCGAATAAGGATAGTAGCGCATGCCGTCGCTCACATCCTCTTCCAGCGAGTCGGGACGCACATCCGCGACCACGCCCACAACTTCAGCCCACGTGTTGTTTGGACCGGCAGCTGAGCTCAGGTGCTGCCCGATCGGATTCCGGCCTGGCCAGTACTTCTTCGCCAGCTTCTCGTCAATCACCACCACAGGCTGCGTATTCGAGTGGTCATCCGTGCTGATCCAACGCCCCGCCAACAAGGTAATCTGCATCGTCTTCAGATAATCCGCTGTTGTAAAGCTCAACTGGCTGTGCGGCCCCGGATCGTTCGGCCCCATTGCCTGCCCTTCGATGTTGAACGAGCTCGCTCCATCCTGATTGCTGAACGGCAAGGCAGTCGTAGCCGCCGCAGCCTTCACGCCCGGCTGCGCCTTCAGGTTCTCGAGGACCGAATTGACAAAAGTCTCCTGCCGCTCGCGATTATCCTTGTATCCCTCGCCCGAATAAACCACCACGCCCGCCAGAATTCCGTGCGGGTTGAAGCCCGGATTGATCTGTTGCATCTGCCGCAGGCTGGCCAGAAACAGCCCCGTACCCGCGAGCAGCACGAAAGCCATGGCCACTTCGCCAATCACGAAGACGCTCCGCAGCCTCTGCTTATCTGCCGAAGCCGTCGAGGTTCGACCTCCATCGTGCAGTTCCAGCCGTTTCTGCGTGCGCACCATCTTCACCGATGGACCGATGCCGGCAATGAGCGATGTCAGCAGGCCCGCCGCTGCGGTAAAGGCCAGCACTCCCAGCGACAGCTGAACCGTGTAGCCTTCCGCAAGACTCTGCGGCACCATCCACAGCAGCATTTTGCCGAAGACAGGCCCCAGAGCGATTCCCACCACCGTCGCCAATCCGGCGAGCAGCAGCGTCTCGGTCAGGATCTGTCGCGCCAGCCGCCAAGCATTCGCGCCCAGCGCTGTGCGGATGGCAAACTCCTTCGTCCGCGAAGAAGACCTCGCCAGGAAGAGTCCCGCCACATTCGCCGAAGCAATCAGCAGCACCAGCGCGACCACGCCAAACAATACATAGAGCGGCTTGCGCAGCGGCCCTGCGGCAAACTCCGTCAGCGGAGTCGCCGTCATTCCCCAGTTCGCCCGGAGCGCGAATCCCTTCTGGCCTTCACGCGCATACTCTTCACGCGACTTCGCCGTCAGCCCGCTGTTGAACTGCGCGAAGTTCACGCCGGGCTGCAGCCGCACCGCACCCGTCGAGCCCTCATTGAATCGATTGTCGAGATTGTATTCTTTCGGCTCAAGCCCCATCGGCGTCCACACTTCCCTGCCGCGCGGCCAGTCAAAATCGCTGCGCATCACGCCGATCACGCGATAAGGTTTCTGGTTCAGCATCACCGTCTGCCCAATCACATTGCGATCGCCGCCAAACACCTTCCGCCATGCCCCGTAGCTGAGCACGACTACGCTGTTCGCACCCTTCTGATCTTCTTCCGCTGTGAACGTCCGCCCCAGAATCGGCCTTGCTCCGAAGACATTGAACCACTGCCACGTTACCTGGGAGCCATCCAGATGCACCGTGCGTCCGTCGTGCACGATGTTGTAGCTGTCTGCCCGTTCCAGTGCCGCCGCCTGCACCTGATCTTTGAGCGAAGCTGCGTCCGCAAAATCCGGAACCGAAACAACCGGAAAGTCGAGGCCGAGGTTCGCATACTTCGTGCGCATAATGCCGACCCGCTCCGGCGCGTCTACGCCCGAAGGATGCATCAGCACCGCATGAATCACGCTGAAGATGGCTGTGTTGGCGCCGATGCCAAGCGCGAGCGTCACAATCGCAGTCAAAGCAAACCCGGGAGCCTTGCTCAATTGGCGCAGCGCGAAACGCAAATCCTCGAAGAAAATCATACGGACACCTCTGCAGAGAAACTGCTCGCACATCGGTGGCCATTTCTGGACTAGGGTGTATGTTTTTGAAAATAAAGTAGTTCAGGATGTTTATAGAAGTTACAACACCTTCGCGTCTGTCCAAATCCGGACGAAGATGTTCATTTTCGGGCAGGATTGTGCAAAAAAGTGCCTCCCGCCCTCACCAGACCGGCGGAGGTTCCCTTAACGGGGGCAGCGGCGGCAAAGGCGGCTCGATTCTGACGGCAACCAAGTCCTCCTCGGGAGGCTCCAGCACGTCGCCCAGCCCCGGATAGCGTGAGCCAAAGAAATACGCCGCATACGACGTCTTGAAGACCGCCGTCACCCCATAGACCGCGACCATCGCCAGCAGATAAATCACGATCAGCACCAGCGCCATGGCCGCCACAGTCGCCACAAACACGACCTGCAGGCCAAGCCCGCCATGCCACATCACGCGATACAGCCCGAACCCGACACCGAGACCGCCCATGCCTCCAACTGCCAGTATGAGGAAGACAACCATCATCAGCACCCAGCTGATGCCCATGGCCACGATGAACCGCAGCAGTACATAGACCACCACAGAAACAGCATCGTCCCGCAGCAACGCCAGAAACCGGTTGAATGCTCCTTCGATCGGCTCATCTTCAATAGCAATGGGGGGCAGCACAAAATCCTGCAGGATCGCGTCCACCACCATCCACATCAGCCCTACAAGAAGGCTGATGCCCAAAAAGGGAAGCATGGGCCCCAGAATCGACCACGGCTTCGGATTCGGCCCCTGCGCGGCGGTATGCATCGCCCCTTTCAGCATACGTACGAAGAACGGCCCGGCGGTTGCGGCCAGCAAGACCAGAAAAGCCAGCGACGCCAGCAGCACGACACCGAAATAGCGCCACGTCTGCCGCCCATATTTTGCCCAGGCCTCGCGTACCCTGCCGCGCCGGTACACCACCAGATCGAAAAGCGTGAAGCGCAGACGGCAAAAGAGATAGGTCGCCAGAACCCACACCAGCAGCCCGACCAGCAGCAGAATCGCCAGCACCGCGAAGCCTGCCAGCGAACCCGGCATGGCGAAAGCAAGCCCGCTCGCGCCGGTGTCTGCAAAATGCATCCGTCCGCGGTGCTGCGCTGCCGCGCCCGCAGCCAGTTGCACACCTTGCAGGGGATACGAAACGATGACGGAATAAAATCCCGGCTGCGTCAATGCCGCAACCAAAGCGATTTTGAAAAAAAATCCCAGCCGGCACGGCGCAGCCATCACTTCGCGCGCTCGCCGGAAGGCCGGGCCAATAGCATCAACAGCAGAGAGTTTCGTCATGCGTGCCACGAGAGTACGGCATCTCTCAACCGCTCGCAAGACGGTCTGTTGCCGGGGACGAATTTTTACAAAATTTACACTCCATCTTTCGATGGATATTGCATAGTTCCACTTGACAACTATTTAGTCAATTTACTAGATTTCGCTCGAACGTTTGGTATCGATTCCAGCCTATGCAAACCGCATGGGGTAACGTTTCCACAATCACCGAAAAATGCGCATCAATTTTTACGAGGAGGATATGTATGTTTACTCGCTTTAGGGTAAGAATTGCATTTTCTCTGGGGCTCTTGCTGCTGACCCCCATTGTTCAAGCCCAATCGGATAACGCATCTATTTCCGGCACAGTCACTGACTCGGCAGGCGCGGTTTTGCCTCACGCATCTGTCACCATACGCAACGAAGCAACCGCTGAAGTTCGATCCGCCACCTCAAATGACGCTGGCTCTTACACCGTCACTAACCTCTCGCCGGGCAACTATACCGTGCGAGTCGAAGCCCAGGGCTTCGAGAATTACATCCAGAGTCATACCCATCTGGACCCCAGTATTGGCCTCCGTGTGGATGCCGCCCTGCACGTCGGCAGCTCCAGCGAAACAGTCAACGTCGTTGCCAATGCAAACGTCGTCCAGACGCAGACTGCGGCAGTAGGCCAGCTCGTAACCCAGCAACAGGTGCAGGCCATTCAGCTCAATGGCCGCAATCCCATGTACCTGGCGCAGTTGGAGCCGGGCGTGCGTCGCAGCTCGTCGATATCGAACTTTAATTTCGGTCTCGACAACGGCATCAACATCAACGGTTCCAACAGCCGCGAAAACGGCATGACCTTCGACGGCGCTCCCATGGTGCGCAGCCGTGGCAATGGCACCAGCATCGGTGTAGCCGATACTGATTCCACTTCCGAAATGCAGGTGCTGACTGCGGCTTATCCCGCGGAATATGGACGCGCCTCCGGCGGCATCATCCGCATCGTCCCGAAGAGCGGTACAAGTAACTTTCACGGATCGGCCTTCGAGTACCTGCGCAACTCCTTTTTGAACGCAAATACGTGGAGCCGCAAACTATCGACCGACCCTTCCATCTATGGCCATCCGCCGGCCTTCCGCTTCAACCAGTTCGGCTGGAACCTCAATGGCCCGGTCTGGATTCCCGGAGTGCATTTCAACACCAACAAGAACAAGCTCTTCTTTCTCGCCGGGCAGGAGTGGATCCGCTACCGCCACGTCGATACCGACACTCGCAAAGTCCCCACCACCTTGATGCGGCAGGGCGATTTCAGTGAGCTTCTCAACCCATCCAACATTTTTTACGGCAAATCCATCCAGCTGGTGAATCCGAGCACGGGAACTCCTTACCCGGGCAACATCATTCCCCAGGGGCAGCTGAGCGCCAACGGTCTCGGGTTGCTCAATGCTTACCCGGCCCCCAACGCGACTAACCCCACTTATAACTGGATCGATGCTGCTATCTATCCGGAAGACCAGCGCAAAGATACGCTCGTGGTCGACTATCTTCCGTCCGACAGTCATCACCTGCGCTTCTCCCTGCTGAACTACAACTACGACAGCGTCTCGCCCCACTACGGCAACTTCAACCGCACCCCGCAGGTCTGGCACCGCCCGAACCAGGTGGCTGTGCTTCATTACACCTGGACCATCAGCCCCACCATGGTCAACGAAGCCTATGTCTCAGGCAGCGCCGACCACGTAAGAATCGGCATCGACACCAGCAGCGGGCTCTATAACCGGACAAATTACGGCATCAACTATCCATTCCTGTTCCCGCAAGGTGACAAGGAAATTCCTGACAAGATCCCAACCATCCAGATCGCCAACTTCGATACGCTCGACGGTGGTCCCTACCCTTCGCACTCCGGCGGCGTAGTGTGGGATTTTTCTGACAGCCTCACGAAAATCATCGTCAACCACACTCTCAAGGCTGGCCTCCTTTATGAGCGCGAAAGCCAGAATGACTTCGACCAGATCAACGTAAGCTCCACCACGCCGGGCGCCACCAACAATCAGAACGGCTTCTTCACCTTTACCGATACTCGCAGCGGCAACCCGAGCTCCAACGCAGCAGTTGGAAATACGGCTCTCGGCCTCTTCGACACCTACGGCGAAATCGGCATTCGTGCCTACACCGTTTTCCTGGCCAACATGTACGAATACTTTGCTCAGGACACGTGGCGCGCCAAGCCAAACCTCGTCATCGAATACGGTATTCGCCACAGCATCATGCAGCCCTATTACGCGCGCTGGGGAAATCTCTCCGTCTTCTCTCCAGCGACGTATGATCCATCAACCGCGCCGACCGTGGATCCTACTACCGGGTTCGTCACCGGCAGCAATCTCTACGATGGCATCGTGATCCCTGGCAGCGGCTTTCCCAGCGAAGCCAAAGGTCATGTGCCGGACGGCATCCTGAGCGGGTCCAGTAATCTCTTCCATGGCTTTGATCGCGGCTATAACCCGACCGTCTGGACCAATATTCAGCCGCGCGTCGGCATCACCTACTCGCTCGATCCGAGAACTGTCATCCGCGCCGGAGCGGGCCGCTATTTTGACCGCCTCGGTGTGAGCGATAGCGTGCACCTCGGCGGAAACCCGCCATTCCAGCCATCCGCAACCGTCAGCTATGGCGCCGTCAACGACCCGGGCGGCATTGGAGCCAACAATTACCCCATTAACATGACGTCCTACGCCTATCACTTCCCTTCTCCGGAAGCATGGACGTGGACGCTCACCACCGAACATGAATTTTCCGGATTAGGCGTCTTCACCCTGGGTTATGTCGGACGCCGCGGTCTCCATCTGCAACACCTTGAAAACATCAATCAGCTGGTGGCAGGCACACGGCAGGCAAATCCAAACATTGCCAAGCCCGATGCCCTCCGCCCCTACCAGGGTTTCTCCGTGATTCAGCAGGAAACCAACGACGGCATCTCCATGTACAACGGACTGCAGGCGAACCTCAAGCGCCGCGTGGCCCATGGCCTGATGTTCGGTATTGCCTACACCTGGTCCAAGAGCACGGATACTACCTCGGACGCCGGCAACAACATTCCCAACTACTATGACCCGAAGGAGTTCTACGGCCCCAGCGACTATGACACCCGTCACATCCTTGTCATTAACTACGTCTGGGATCTCTCCTTCGCCGACCATGCTTCCAGCTGGGCGGAAAGAAACGTCCTCGGCAGATGGCAGCTCTCCGGAACCTCCCAGTTCCAGAGTGGCTATCCCCTCTCCGTATCCACCGGCGACGACTTTGCCGGAGTAGGCCCAGGCTCGGGCAATCAGCTCTGGTTCCGCTCAGGTCCGGTCGAGATGACGAAGCAAAGCTCGCCCAACAATTCAAACGGTAACCTCTGGTTTAACAAGAGCGTTTTTGTAAGTCCTAAAAACCACCCGGGAACCTTTGCGCCGAGCGAAAGCCGCAACCAGGTCTATGGCCCAGGCTTCCAGAGCTGGAATATCGCCATGCAGAAGGCCTTCCCCATCATTCCCGCTCACGAAAATAACCGCCTCATCTTCAAGGCCGAGGCATTTAATTTCGTGAACCACCCCAATCTCGACAACCCGACCACGAATCCGACGAGCAGCACATTTGGCAAGGTCACGGCAAAAGGAAACACCTACGCCTCCGACCGCCAGATGCAGTTCAGCCTGCGTTACCAGTTCTAAGTTGAAGTGCCTCCTGAAGCGACAGCAGCGAAATGCTGCTGTCGCTTTTTTTTGCCATCACGCAATAGAAGAATCCCTTCTAACAACCGGAAGCGTCATTCTGACGACCAACGCGAGGAAGAATCCCCAGAGACCCTCTGGGAAGTAAATTTCATTTGTTGCAACAACTATTGGCATGGAATTATGCCCAAAAACGCTATACTGAAAAATAAGGGGCAAATAAGAGCGGTTTGCGTGCCTGGGATTAGCCAATAAAATCAGATACATACCCACAAGCCACCTGAAATCATATAGATAGCTCCATCTCGATACAAATTCCCTGTTTTCAGCGATTTGGTGGGATACCCCTCACCGGACGCGAGCTGCAAGTTCCCTTACCCGCCCCGATAAGATAGATCGATGACCACCATCCGCCCAGCCACCGCAGCCGATATTCCGCTCATGCACTCGCTGGTCCGCGCATTGGCGGAGTACGAACGCGAACCCCATTCGGTTCACATCACCGAGGAACAGCTGCTGCGCGACGGCTTTGGGCCGAATCCTTATTACGAATGCCTCATTGCCGAAGAAGATGGCAAGCCTGCTGGCTTCGCGCTTTATTTCCCGATCTACTCCACATGGCAAGGCCCCAGCCTGCACCTTGAAGACCTCTTCATGCTCCCCGAATTTCGCGGCAAGGGCATCGGCAAAGCCCTGTTGAATCAAGTCGCAGCCGCAGCCGTCAAGCGCGGCTGCGCCCGCCTTCAATGGGACGTGCTCGACTGGAACCAGCCAGCTATCGACTTCTACCAATCCATCGGCGCAGTCATGCTCAATGACTGGCGCCGCATGCGCATGACCGGCGACGCCATCAAAGCACTCGCCGCATCGAATGAGGTATCAGCGTGAGCCGCATCCGCGTCATAGGCGGCGGACTTGCAGGCCCCGAAGCCGCGCTCGTAGCCGCAAGCGCAGGCTGTCGATGTCGATCTCTACGAGATGCGCCCTGTGCGCTCCACACCCGCGCACCAGACGGCCGACTTCGGCGAGCTCGTCTGCTCCAACTCGCTCAAGTCCGAAAGCGAAAACACCGCGCCCTGGCTCCTCAAGCAGGAAATGCGCCGCGCCGGTTCGCCACTCCTCGCCTGCGCCGATGCGAGCGCCGTCCCCGCCGGACACGCCCTGGCCGTCGATCGCGTCGAGTTCTCCCGCCTCATCACCGAAACCATCGACGCGAGCCGCGCATCACCGTCCACCGCGAAGAAGTCACGCAGCTCGATCCCGCAGACGGCATCACCATCGTCGCCACCGGCCCGCTGACTTCGTCGCGCTGTCCAGCGAAATCGCCCGACTCACCGGCAGCGACCATCTCGCCTTCTACGACTCCATCAGCCCCATCGTCGAAGCCGACTCCATCGACATGGACCGCGTCTACTTCGCCGCCCGCTGGGACAAAGGCACCGCCGACTACATCAACTGCCCCATGACCAAAGAAGAGTACGACGCCTTTTACGACGCGCTCACCTCCGCCGAAACCGTGCAGGAAAAAGAATGGGAGAAGCTCGATTACTTCGAAGGCTGCCTGCCCATCGAAGAACTGGCCCGCCGCGGTCGCGACACGCTGCGCTTCGGCCCCATGAAGCCGGTCGGTCTGCGCGACCCGCGCACCGGAAAACTACCGTAGGCCGTGGTGCAGTTGCGCTGCGAAAACCTGCGCGCCGACTCCTACAACCTCGTCGGCTTTCAGAACCACCTCAAGTTCGGCGAACAGGCGCGGGTCCTGCGCCTCATTCCCGGCCTCGAAAACGCAAAGTTCCTTCGCTACGGCCAGATCCATCGCAATACCTACATCAACGCGCCCGCGCGTGCTGACCGATACGCTGAACCTGCGCGACCACCCACCATCTTCTTCGCCGGACAGATCTCCGGCGTTGAAGGCTACACCGAATCCATCGCCACCGGCCTGCTAGCCGGGCTCTACGCCGCAGCCGCCGCGCAAGGCGCAAGCCCTACACCCGCCCCGCGCGAAACCGCACTAGGCTCGCTCGTAAACTACATCACCCAGGCCGACGCCAAGCACTTCCAACCCGCCAACATCACCTTCGATCTCTTAGTCCCACTCGAAGAAGAGCTCCGCAAGAAAATCCGCGACAAGAAAGAACGCCACCGCCTGCAGTGCGAGCGCTCATTAGCCAAGTTCGATACTTGGTGGCACTCGGCAGCCATCCCCACCAGCTTCTCATCGTGAGTGGAGCGAAGCGGAGTCGAAGGATCTGCAGTTTGTCCATACAGGCACTCCCCTGAGCTTCGTCTTTGTTATTGTTGTTCTCGAAGTCGCTATCCACATTCCAAAAAGGAAGCCCAGGATGAAACTTCGCCTCCTCACTGCGCTTACATTTATGACGCTAGCCGCCACGTTGTCGCCCGCACAGCAAAATCGCAATTCGCTCTGTGTCTGCGAAATTCCCAGCGGTCCGCCGAATCCGCATCCTTACCTCGTCGGTTATCTCGGCGTCTACAAGCCGATGGACTGGGTTTCGTATGCCAAAACGCTCGACTTCACCAGGATGACGCATCTCAATCTCGCGTTCATCAACCCACCGCTCTGCAACGGTCCCTGCACCGCGCAGAGTGACATGACGCTCCACGCCAATCCAACCTTTACCGACGAGGCCCTTGCGGCCATCGTTACCGCGGCTCACGCGCACGGAACGAAAGTCCTTGCCTCGCTCGGCGGCGATGGAGGCGACCGCAATTACATGCAGTTCTACAACGCCGGGCTCTCCACGCAGATCGCCGACGCGGTCGACGCCTACATCAAGAAGCACAACCTCGACGGAGTCGACGTGGATATCGAGCAGCCGACGCAGATGGGCGTGCCTTATACGCAGTTCGTCGCCGCACTGGTCGCCAAGCTCCGCCCGGAAGGCAAACTCGTCACTGCCGCCGTCGCGCAATACATTCAGGCCGGAGTACAGGACGAAGTCCTCAACCAGTTCGACATCGTCAATGTCATGATCTACGGCAACTACGAGCGCAGCGTGGCCGACATGGCATGGTGGGCAAACCGAATGCATGTCCCGAAAGAGAAGCTCACCCTGGGCATTGGCTTCCACAACTACAGCACCGTCCTCACCGCCTACCCCAATGCATGGGCGGTCGATACGGTTGGCGGTGGAAGTTATCGCGATGGTGCCGTTATGAATTATCAGGGCGAGGCCACCGTGGCGAAATTAACGCAACTCAGCGCGCAGTACGGCGGCGCCATGATCTGGGAAATCAGCCAGGACGACCCCAGCAACCCCCACTCGCTTCTGAAAGTCATGCAAAAGAACCTTGACCCCTCTGTGCCGCGGCTCCCTCTCGGCCCGACTCCGCGGCGGGGAGACGAAGACTGATACCGCTCGCATAAGAAGTGCCAGCAATCCGCGTTACCATAAGAAAAGAAGAAATCATGCACTCGCGCGAATCCTCCACCCGAGCCATCGTCTCCCTCTCCGGAGGCATGGATTCCTGCGTTTGCGCTGCCCTGGCGGCCCGCGATTATGACGCCTATGCGATCCATTTCAGCTACGGCCAGCGCACCGAAGCCAGAGAGCTCGCCTCCGCCCAAGCCGTTGCTAACACGCTCGGATTCAAAGACTTCCTGCACCTGAAGATTGATCTCTTCCGCCGCATCGGAGGCTCCGCCCTCACTGACGCCAGCATTGCCGTCCCGGAAGTCTCAATAAACGGCCTGATCGGCTCGGAAATCCCTGTAACCTACGTCCCTTTCCGCAATGCACACTTCCTGTCCGCTGCTGTAAGCTGGGCCGAAGTGCTGGGCGCGAAAAAGATTTTCATCGGCGCCGTCGAGCAGGACAGTTCCGGTTATCCCGACTGCCGCCCGGCCTACTATGAAGCCTTTCAGCAACTTATCTGCACGGGAACGAAAGAGGGAGACATCGAAGTTGCCACTCCGCTCATCCATATGCGGAAGAAGGAGATCGTGGCGCTTGGCCTTGAACTTGGCGCGCCCTTGGATTTAACGTGGTCATGCTACTCAGGCGAGGAATTCGCCTGCGGCGTATGCGAAAGCTGCGTCCTTCGTCTCCGCGCATTTGCTGAAGCCGGGGCAGAAGACCAAATCCCCTACGCTGCGCATCGCAGTTAGTGTGATTGCAACCTGGAAACTGGCTTCACCGGAATTTTCCGTCACAGCCAGAGATTTTTTGAACACGAAGAACCGGCAGACGGGCCACTCGTCCGCTGCACTTCTTCAAGGAGAAGAACATGAGAAAGACGAAGTTCTGGATAGCGTTGGCAGTTATTGCATTCCTGCCCGCCCTGTTCACCCCCGCATTCGCCCAGGAACAGAACGGCAAAATCCACGGACACATTCAGGACCCCGCGGGTGTAGCCGTAGCTGACGGCATCGTTACACTGTCGACCGATGGTGGCAAAACCGCGAAATATACCTTCAAGTCTGACGCCAGCGGCGACTACAAAGGCGACGACATTGCTCCCGCCACCTACACTGAATCCCTGCGCCGGCCCGATACACCGCCAGACAAGGTCCTCGACCAGTTTCCCGAAGTAAAGGTCACCGCCGGAGCCGACACCGCGCAGGATTTCGATATGACTCGTCAGGAGTACATCTCGAAGCTCACGCCGGAGCAGCGCAAACAACTTGAAGAAGTGAGGACGAAAAACGCCTCGGCGCTCAAGGAAAATGCGGTCATCAAGAATCTGAACGCCGACCTTCTCAAAGCGCGCGAGGACAACAAGGCGAAGAACTTCACAGAAGCAGAGCAACTGATGCTGCGCGACACACAGGCCAAGCCTGATGCCGCCGTCCTGTGGCTTGAGCTCGGCATAGCACAGGCTGGCCAGAAGAAGAACAGCGATGCCGAAACTTCCCTCAGGAAGGCCATCGATCTTGAAGGCCAAAGCAAGAAGCCCAATCCCGAGGTTCAGGCCGGGGCCAACAACGCCCTCGGTGAGGTTCTTTCCAATGAAGGCAAAGTCAGTGATGCCCAGACTTCGTATGACTCTGCAGCCAAGATCAATCCAACCCAGGCGGTCATGTATTACACCAATGAAGCCATCATCATGGACCGCGCCGGGCAGGTTGACGGAACAGTAGCCGCCGCCGATAAGGCCATCGCCGCCGATCCCAATAAACCGATTCCCTACTACCTGAAGGGCAAAGCACTGATCAACAAAGCCACCGTCGACCAGAAAACCGGCAAAATCGTTCTGCCTCCCGGTTGCGCCGAGGCCTATCAGAAATATCTCGACCTTGCTCCCGACGGTCCTTTTGCTCCGGAAGTAAAAAGCGTCCTTCAGGAATCGGGCCAGACCATTAAGAGCAGCTACAAAGCAGGCAAAAAGAGCTAGCTCTTGGACTCACTTCAACCCTGAGCGCCGCTGCCATCAGCGGCGCTCTTTTACTTTGACTAGAATTTCCATGTGACCAACCTCATCCTCACGTACGCCGAAGCCGCTGAAAGCATCCAGCACCACGCGAAAATCCTGCGCAGCCAAAAACCCACCGCGGAAGAGGTCCCGCTTCTGGCTGCACTTCACCGCATCCTTGCCGAACCTATCCTTGCCGACCGCGACCAACCGCCATTCCCGCGCTCCACACGCGATGGGTTCGCCTGCCGCGCCGAGGATATCAAAGAAGCGAAGCCGCTCCGTATCCTCGGCCAACTACGCGCAGGCGAAGTATGGAAAGGTGCACCGCTCACCGCAGGCGAGTCCATTGAGATCATGACCGGAGCGCCGGTTCCTTCAGGGGCCGACTGCGTTGTGATGATCGAGCACGTGAAAGTAAGGGAAGAGGTTCTGTTCATCGATTCCGGCCGCAGTCTGGAACCCGGAGAAAACATCGTCCCTGCCGGAGCTGAAGCCCAGTCCGGAACTATCGTCGTTCCTGCCGGAACGCGTCTCGCCGCCTCGCACACCGCCGCGGCGGCAGCCTGTGGCTACGCAACCGTTCCGGTCTATGCGCGCCCGCGTGTCGCCATCCTCGCCACCGGCGACGAGCTGGTACCCGTTGACCGAACCCCGCTCACGCATCAGATTCGTAACTCAAACAGTTACTCATTGGCAACGCAGACTACGCTTGCCGGAGCGCAGCCCGTTATCCTGCCCATCGCACCCGATGACGAAACAGAGATCGAGTCCGCAATCCGCAGCGCATCGGGCTGCGATCTGCTCCTGCTCTCAGGTGGAGTCTCCATGGGTAAGTACGATTTCGTCGAACAGGCTCTCCTGGCTCTGAATGCCGAGTTCTTCTTCACTGGCGCCAAAATTCAGCCGGGGCGGCCCATCGTCTTTGGAAAGCTACCGCAACAATACTTCTTCGGGCTTCCCGGCAATCCCGTCTCCACCATGGTCACGTTCCTGCTCTTTGCCCAGCCGCTCATCGCGGCGCTCAGCGGAGAAGCCAACGGAAGCCCGCGCTTTGCGCTGGCGCATCTGGCTCACGATTTTCGCGTCAAACCCGGCCTCACCCGTTTCCTGCCGGCGCGCGTTGACTTCAGAATCGATTCGCCGCAAGCCGCCATCATCCCCTGGCAGGGTTCAGGCGATCTCGCCAGCACCGCCAACGCAAATGCTTTCGCGGTCATTCCATCGAATACAGAACGACTCGCAGCCGGTGATTACGTTTCGGTGCTGCTGGTTTAGGCTATTCGCATGACCAAGTTGACGCACTTCAACGAAACAGGCGAAGCAAAGATGGTCGATGTAAGCGCCAAATCCTCCACGCGCCGTGAAGCCGAAGCCTCAGCCTTTGTCGCACTCTCTGCAGAAGTGCTCGCGGCATTGCCCAATAACCCGAAAGGTAATCCGCTGGAAATCGCCCGCTTTGCGGGAATTCAGGCGGCCAAGCGCACCGCGGACCTGATTCCCATGTGTCATCCTTTGTCCCTCAGCTTCATCGATGTGACGGCACAAATCACATCCGACGGCATCGCGATCCGCAGCAAAGTAGCGACTACCGGCCCTACAGGTGTCGAGATGGAAGCTCTCACCGCCGCCTCCGTCGCCGCTCTCACCATCTATGACATGTGCAAGGCGCTCGACAAAGGCATCGTGATCCGCGAAGTCCGGCTGGAAAAGAAATCCGGCGGCAAGAGCGGCGACTATGCGCGGTAGCTTACCAGGCCGTCGCCAGGTACACTCCGAACCACTCGCGCTCATCCGTCCAGTGGTCGCTTAAATGGAAATCCGCGCGCTCCAGCATCTGGATCACGCCTTCGTCGCGGAATTTGTAACTGTTCTCGGTATGAATTGTTTCGCCCCGCTGCAGCTTCACTTCAAGCTCTAAAGCTGGAATCGTGACATGCTGCGCGATCAGGCTTTCCAGATGCATCTCGATGCGCGAGCACTCCTCATTCCAGCGCGCCCGATGGCGAAACAGATTCAGGTTGAAATTTGCGCCTAACTCTCGATTGATCCGCGTCAGGACGTTCTTGTTGAAAGCCGCAGTCACTCCCGCAGCGTCATCATAAGCCGCCAAAAGGATCTCCCGGTCCTTCACCATGTCGACGCCCAGCAGCAGCTTTTCGCCCGGGTTCAGTTCTCTGCGAACGTCACGCAATAGCTGCAGCGCGTCCGCAGGTTCGAAGTTTCCGATGCTCGATCCGATGTACAGCACCATCCGGCGCTGCCCGCGCGCATCGATCTGCCCCAATCCCTCCGTGTAGTCGCCCACACGCGGAACCACGGCAACGCCTTCCAATTCACCTTCAATGCGCCGCTTCGCTTCATCGAGCGCTGTGCCGGAAACGTCGATGGCGTGGTACGTCACCTCCGGTTGCCGCCGGACCGCCGCCTTCAAAAGCAGCCCGGTCTTGGTTGCCGTGCCCGCACCCAGCTCAATCATCGTCAGCTGCTCGCAGCCTGCGGCAGAAGCCACAATCTGGTCTGCATGCGCGTGCAGGATCGAGCGTTCGGTGCGCGTCGGGTAATATTCCGGCAGCTCCGTGATCTGCTCAAACAGCTCTGAGCCCTGTGCATCATAGAACAGCGAGGGACTCAGTTTCTTTGGCCGCGCCGTCAACCCCAGGTAGACGTCGGACCCCAGCGGAGTGCGCGCCGCCTCAGACAAATTTGGACAGCCGGAAAGAACGTGCATCGCTCCACTCCTCGGAAAACTATCTCGCCAGGCGAATGCCTGAGAATTGCCAACGCGTCGCCGGAGAAAAGAAATTCCGGTAGCTCGCGCGAATGTGTGTTCGCGGCGTTACGCAGGAACCGCCGCGCAACACCATCTGGTTTGACATGAATTTTCCGTTGTACTCACCCAGCGCTCCGGGCAACGCATGAAACCCCGGATACCCAAGATAAGCACTCGCCGTCCACTCCCATGCGTCCCCGAATATCTGCTGCACGCCGTTTCCGCTCGCGTTGAGCGGGTGCAGCACTTCATCCTCCAGCAGATTTCCACGCACAGTGCCATCAGATGCGGCAACCTCCCATTCCGTTTCAGTGGGAAGCCGTTTTTCTGCCCAGTGCGCATAAGCATCCGCTTCGAAATAGTTGACGTGGCAAACCGCCGTCTGTGCCAGCCTTTCCAGGGGAACCTCCCCGCGCAAAGTAAAGACGCTCCACCTTCCAGATGCCTTGTCCTCCTGCCAATAGAGGGGAGCCCGCCAGCCCTCCGCCTGTACCGACTGCCAACCTTCTGAGAGCCACAACTCCGAACGCTTATAGCCGCCATCTTCCATAAAGGCGAGATACTCCGCGCACGTCACCAGCCTGGATGCCAGGGCGAACGGCTCCAGATAAGCGCGGTGCCGCGGCAGCTCATTGTCGAAACAGAAGCCCTCGCCCGTATGGCCAACCTCAACAAGACCGCCCGCATATTCGTTCCAGTTCATCTTGGCTGTGTTGCCGCCAGGACCCTCAAACGGCATCTCCAGATAAGCCGGCCGCAACGGATTCGTCCAGAACGCATGCTTGATATCGGTCAACAGCAATTCCTGGTGCTGCTGCTCGTGGTGCAGTCCCAGCACCACCCGCTGCTCAATCGCATCCGATACCCCTTCCTGTAGCCACTTTTGTAAAGCGGCGTCCACATATTCCCGGTACGCACGAATCTCCTGCGCGCCGGGCCGCGAAAACGAAGCGCGCAGCTTCTTCTCGGGTTGTTCTGAGACGGAGTTGTAATAGCTGTTGAAAAGCCAGAGATAGTCCGGATGAAATGGTCGATATGCAGGATCGAGTTTCCGCAGAATAAACGTCTCGAAGAACCATGTCGTATGCGCCAGATGCCACTTTGCCGGGCTCGCTTCGGCGCATGACTGCACCATCATGTCCTCGGGCGTGAGCGGCGCGCAGATCAGTTCGCTCTGCCGCCGCACGCAACAAAATTGCTCTGCCAGCGAAGTCGCCGTAGCTTGGGTTGCCAGTGACGTCATCAACATCCTCATTCCTTCTCTTCATTAGAGAGCATTTGCGCCTCTATGTTGCCTGCAAAGTAAACATTGTCCCGCATGAGCAAAACTGCATCTTACTCTCGCACTGTTTCTCAATGAGAATGAAACAGCAGCGCCAGACCATACGCTGCCGCCGCAGCTAATCCGCCAATTGATACCGTCTGCAAACCGCTGCGCCAGGTTCCCGCTCCTGTCAGCCGCCCCTTCACTGCGCCAAAGACCACCAGCGCCAGTAACGTGATTGCCACTGACACCCCCAACGCCTGCACGCTGCTGTCGACCAGCATGTACGGCAGCAGCGGCACCAGCCCGCCCACAACATACGAACACGCAATCGTTGCCGCGCTCTGCCGCGCCCGATGTGCTTCCGGCTCTTCCAGTCCCAGTTCGAAGCGCATCATGAAATCGACCCAAGCCGTTGGATTGCGTTTGAGCGCCTGCAGCACCGGATCGCTCTCCGCCCGCGTGACACCATACTCTTCAAAAATGTCGTAGATCTCTTCTTCTTCGTCGCGCGTCCGTTCCACAATCTCCATCTCTTCGCGTCTGCGCTCGCTGGCATAGTGCTCGGAGTCGCCCCGCGACGCCAGATAGCCTCCTAGCCCCATGGCAATCGACCCGGCGGCAATCTCTGCCAGGCCGGCAATGACCACGACGTGCGTCGACGCTCCAACACCCGACAACCCCGCTGCCAGCGCAAATGGCACGGTCAACCCGTCGGCCATGCCAATCACTACGTCACGGACCACCTCGCTCGATTCAAAGTGTGTCTCAATATGAGCAGAATCTTTATGATGCGGCATTTCCGGCAGTTTACCGCAGAGCGGGAAATCCCTGAACAAAAAGCCTCGACTCTTCGTATTCGAAGATGCTGGCCATGAGACTCTGGATACCTTTTTTACGTCTATCAGGCAGTCGAAAGCGGCAAAACGGTGAGCTATCGCCCTCTGCTGACGACGCGGTCAGTGATCCGCTCAAAGATATAAGGAAACCTATGAAAGCAGCGCATTCCCGACTTGCATCGCTTCTGCTTCTCTGCTCGCTGGCATTCGCACCTGCCTTGGCTCTCTCTGCGCAAGAGCCAGATGCGCAGGCAAATCCACAGCGTGACCGCCAGGGAGAACGGCGTGGCGGCTTCATGGGTATGGGCTCCGCCGTCCATGGCACCGTTACCGCCATTGCAGGCAGCGAGTTCACCATCAAGACTGAGGACGGCACCATCTACAAGATTGCCACCGGCCCCAATACCCACATCATGAAAGACCGGCAGCCCATCAAGGCTACCGACATTCATGCTGGAGACGTGGTCATGACCGGCGGTGAGGTCGATGAGAAGGCGCACACCGTGGGCGCCGTATTCCTCGCCGTTCTCGATGCCGAGCAGGTCGCGCGCATGAAGCAGATGCAGGCCGACTTCGGCAAGACCTGGACCGCAGGCAAAATTACCGCCATCAACGACCTCAATCTCACCATCGAGCGCCCCGACAAGAAAACCCAGACCATCGCTGTCGACGAAAACACATCCTTCCAGAAGCATCGCGAGAGCATCACGCTGGCAGACATCAAAGTAGGAGACACCGTTACATCACGCGGCGCCCTGAAGGACGGCAACTTCGTCGCTACGCTTCTCACCGTCGTAGACCCGCGTCGCGGGCCGGGTGGTGCGGGTTCCGATGCCCGTTCTGACCATGGAAGCAACGCGTCTCCACAGCCGCAGCAGTAAGTGATGGTGAGAGGATTTTTCCCCGTGCCCCGATTGCTGCCCTTCAGTTTCTTGCCGGGTGCCCCATCCTTTCGGCGTTTGTTGCCGAAAGGGTGGGAGAGCAACATGCCCCGATTGCTGACCTTCAGTCTCCTGCTGGCCGTCTCGGCAACTTGCATGGCGCAAACCTCTGCGCCCGCGTCAACCACCATCGCACAAACCGGCGGGACCATCCACGGCACGGTCAAATCCGGAACCACACCGCTGCCCGGCGTCAGCATCACTGCAACCAACACTCTGACTGGGAAAAAATACAGCACAGTAACCGACGCCGTCGGAACCTACTCGCTCGCCAT
This sequence comes from Terriglobales bacterium, assembly GCA_963738095.1. Lineage (GTDB taxonomy): Bacteria > Acidobacteriota > Terriglobia > Terriglobales > Acidobacteriaceae > Alloacidobacterium. The sequence goes on along the minus strand of CAVTVL010000010.1, from coordinate 44,710 downwards.
TCCGCAGAATGGCCGCTACGTTCTTAAAACAGATTTCGCCGCTTTCGCCGTCACTACGAAAGAAGCCTTGCTCAACGCCACATCGCACGACCAGCAAGCCGACTTCGTCCTTACCCTGTCCTCGCGCGCCACCCAGCAGGAAGGCTCTGACCAAACTGCGCAGCTTGCGCAGAACCTGCGGCAGTATGCCGGCAGCGGCGCGCTGAATCTCAGCCTGCTGGGCGGAGCCGGCGATTTGATACAGGCAGGTGCTGGCAACAGCGGTTCCGACACGCAGCTTCCGTCGCTGGCAAATAATTCCGACTTCTCCAATGAGTCTGTCGCCGTGAGTGGACAGAGCGGCACAACCAACCCCCTTGCCGGGATCGATTTCAGCCAGATGCGCCAGAACATGGAAGACAACGAATTCCAACAGTCGCTCTCGCAGACACCAGGCAGTACGCGCGGAGGGCAGGATGGTGGGTTTGGCGGCGGTGGCGGCGGCTTCGGAGGGGGCCGTGGTGGCGGCAGAGGAGGCTTCGGTGGACGCGGCAACTTCCGCAACTTCAAGCCAAACCAGCCGCACGGAGCCTTCTTCTGGAACGGCGGGAATTCTGCGCTCAACGCGGACCCATTTTCGATTCGCGGCGCGGAGCTGAACCAGCCCGCCTATGCTTCGAATCACTTTGGCCTGACCTTCGTCGGCGCGCCCTACATTCCCAAAATCCTCACAAAGGATACGAAGGATTTCCTTTTCTTCACCTTCGCAGGTAATCGCTCCTCGTCGCCCTTCAATCAGTATGGAACCGTGCCCACAGCTGCCGAACGTACAGGAGACCTCTCCGCGTTAACGACACAAAGCGGCCAGCCAGTCACCATCTACAACCCCCCGGCATCCAGCACGCCCGGAGGAAAACTCTGCACCGCAAACGGCAACACTCCCGGACAGCCTTTTGTTGGCAATGTCATTCCCTCCGCCTGCATTGCCCCGCAGGCCAGCGGACTGCTCACATACATCCCGCAAGCCAATCTGCCCGGAGCATTCCAGAACTACCAGCGCATCACCACCAACCAGACCAACACCACCAACGTTGGCGTGCGCTTCATCCATAACTTTGGCTCCAGCGCCGGAGGCTCGCCCATCATTGGCATGATCCGTCAGGTCCTCGGCCAGGGCACCAATACATGGCGCCAGACCATCAACGCGAACTTCAATTACAGCCACAATGCAGCCGATGAGTTGAACATCTTTCCCGATCTTGGCGGCAAGCAGCAGACGCACCAGTATTCCGTGCAGGCGGGCTATACCCTGGGCAAGAACAAGTTCACCAACAACCTCACAGCAGGCTGGAACCGCAGCGACACGCAGCTGCTCAACTACTTCACCAATACGACCGACGTAGCCAGCCAGCTCGGTATCAATATCTTCAATGGAGCCACGAGTCCGCTGAATTTCGGGCTGCCCAGCCTCACCCTCACCCAGTTCACGGGACTCAACGAGCAGCAGCCGAATCTGCACGTCAACCAGACCATCTCCATCACCGAATCAAGCTCGTGGATTCATAAGAAGAACAACTTCAAATTCGGCGGCGATTTCCGCCGCGTGCACCTCGACATGATCGGTCAGGCCAACTCCACCGGCAGTTTCTACTTCACCGGACTCTTCACCCGCCAGCCCGGCTCGACACAAACGACGCCCTCCGGTGTCTCCACCACCGGCTCCGATATCGCCGACCTGCTCCTCGGTTTCCCGCAGCAGACTGCATTGCAGGCTCCCTATCAAAAAGCCTACCTCCGCGAGAACGTCTACGATCTCTTCGCACAGGACAGCTGGCAGGCACGCCCAAACCTCACCATCCTTGCCGGACTGCGCTACGAATATTTCTCACCCTACTCAGAAAAAGACGACCGCCTCGTGAACCTCGATGCTGGCAACGACTTCACCAGCGTTGTCCCCGTGCAGCCAAACCAGGTCGGCCCCTACTCCGGCAAATACCCGCGCACGCTTATCAATCCCGAACGCAACAACTTCTCCCCGCGCATTGGCCTGGCATGGCGCGCCATTAAAGACACCGTCGTCCGCGCCGGATACGGCATCAACTTCGCCAACGGCCAGTACGCAAAGTTCGTGCAGGACTTCGCCTTCCAGCCGCCCTTCGCCGACGTGCAGACCAACGAATCCACCACCGGCGCCGACATCACGCTCGCCAACGGCTTCCTGCCGAACCCGCCAGCCGCCGGCAACTATGCTGTGAACAAAAACTACCGCCTCCCCTACGTACAGGTCTGGAACCTCGATATTCAGCGAACACTCCCGCTCGGCATCGTCCTTAACGTCGGCTATAACGGCTCCAAAGGCACGCGCCTCGACGTCGTCAGCGCGCCTGGCCGCTCCGCAACGGAATCTTTGAGTGGCGTCTTCTATGACTGGGAAGACTCGATCGCCTTCTCCAACTACAACGCCCTCGCCGTGCGCCTGCGCAAGCGCATGCAGCGCGGCATCTCCGTCGGCGCAACCTATACCTACTCGCACTCCATCGACAACGCCAGCTCCGTGGGCGGAGTCGGCGGCGTAGTCGCGCAGAATTGGCAAAACATCCTCGCCGAAGAATCCAACTCCAGCTTCGATCTTCGTCACAACCTCAAAGGCGACTTCGTCTACGAGCTTCCCTTCGGCCCCGACACGCACATGCTCACCAACGGAAGCTGGCTCTCCCACGCACTCGCCAACATCTCCATGTCCGGCAACTTCGATTTCGCCACCGGCGAGCCCCTCACTCCGCATTACCAGGCCAATATTGCCGACGTAGCCCGAGGCAGCGCTGGCTCTCTCCGCCCTGACCGCATTGAAGGCGCATCGGTCACCGCTGGAGGAGGCACCATCCGCAACTGGTTCAACCGCGACGCCTTCGCGCAGCCCGCCGTCACTTACGGAACAGCCACGCGCTACTCCATCCCCGGCCCCGGGACCGTCTCTTTCAACGCCTCTCTCTCAAAGTCCGTCCGCTTCGGAGACATGCGTTCCCTGGAGGTCCGCGCTACATCCAGCAATGTCTTCAACACGGTGCAATATTCAGGCGTCGACACCACCGTAGGCTCCGCCACCTACGGACAAGTCACCTCCGCCGCTCAGATGCGCCAATTCACCTTCTTAGCCCGCTACCGCTTCTAGGAGACAACGATGATTAGAGATAACGATGTCATCCTGAGCGCAGCGGAGCGAAGCCGAAGAGCCTGTCCTGAGCGTGCCGAAGGAACCCGCGGGAACACGCTTCTAGCCTGCCCTGAGCGAAGCCGAAGGGTTCGTGCGAATCGTTGCAAAGCAACGACCCACAGCCTCCAAGCAGTAGCTTTTCTAGCAGTATTGCTCTTTATCCCCACCCTGAAAGCACAGGACCAGCAAGACCAGCAAAACCAATCCTTCACTCTGAAAGTAAACAGCGACATCGTCCTGACCAACATAGTCCCGCGTGACAAAAAAACCGGCCAGATCGTAAAAGGGTTAACGCAAAAAGACTTCACCATCACCGAAAACGGCAAGCCGCAGCAAATCACCACCTTCGACTTCGAAACCGTCGACGAAGCCGCCGCGCTCAACGAAGCCACCATCAGCGGCAAAGCCGGCAACTCCATCGTCCTCGGCAAATCGCCCATCATTACCGGAGACGCACTCCGCGATCACCGCCTCGTCGTCCTCTTCTTCGACATCACCTCCATGCAGCCCGAAGACATCGAGCGCGCGCAGGACGCCGCCCGCAACTACATCAACAAGCAGATGCAGGCCGCCGACGTCGTCTCCGTTGTCTCGCTCGACAGCTCGCTCTCTCTCGACCAGGACTTCACCCAGGACAAAAAGCTGCTCCTGCCGCCGTCAACAGCTACTCCGGCGACCAGACCCAGGGCTTCGCCCCCGGCTCCACCAGCACCACCAACCAGACTGAAGACACCACCGCCTACACCGCCGACGAGAGCGAGTACAACGACATCAACACCGACCGCGAGCTCTTTGCCATCGCCTCCATCGCCAAGTCGCTCAACTACATCAACCAGAAAAAAGCGCTGCTCTACTTCTCCGGAGGCATCTCCCGCGACGGCATCGAGAACCAGGCCTCCCTCCACGCCGCCATCAACTCCGCCGTGCGCTCCAACATGGCCATCTATAGCGTCGACGCGCGCGGCCTTCAGGCCATCTCTCCGCTCGGCGACGCCAGCACCGGAAGCATCCGCGGCAACAGCGCCTACAACGGCGGCGCGCTCCAGAACAACCTCGACGCCAACTTCAACTCGCAGGAAGTCATGGCCAACCTCTCATCCGACACCGGCGGCAAGGCCTTCTTCGACTCCAACGACTTCGCCCCCGCCTTCCAGCGCATGCAGCAGGATATGTCCGCCTACTACGTCATCGGCTTCCGCTCCAGTGACACCCGCCGCGACGGCTCCTACCGCCGCCTCTCCATCAAGATCAACCGTTCCGACGTAAAGCTCGAATACCGCCCCGGCTACTACGCCCCCGCCGACTACAAGCACTCCAACAAAGAGGACCGCGAGCGCCAGCTTGAAGACGAGCTCGCCACCGACCTCCCCGCAACCGACGTCTCCGTCTACCTGCAGGCGCTCTACTTCCGCATCGACGACATCCACTACTCCGTCCCCATCTCCATCCTCGTCCCCGGCTCGCAGATCCCCTTCGTCAAAGGTGGCGACCGCGACAAAGCCACGCTCGACGTCATCGGCGAAGTCAAAGACTCCGCCGGCCGCATCATCGGCAACGCGCGCGACACCGTAAAGCTCGCCATCGACCAGTCGCAGCAGGTGCGCCAGCGCAACATCCAGTACTCCACCAGCTTCAACCTGCCCGCCGGAAAGTTCCATCTCAAGTTCGTCGTGCGCGAAAACGAAACCGGGCGCATGGGCTCCTTCGAGACCGACATCAACGTGCCCGACCTGCGCAAAGCGCCCGTCAAGCTCAGCTCCGTCGTCCTCGCCAGCCAGAAGATCCCCGCCGCCAAACGGTCCGGCAACCCGCTCGACAATCCTCTGATTCACGACGGCCAGGAAGTCGTGCCCAACCTCCCGCACGTCTTCCGCCAGAACCAGCACCTATATTTCTTGTACGAGATCTACAACCCGGCAAAAGCAACCGCCACAGTTACAGATCAGGCGGGAAATGTACCGGGAGAACAACCTGGGGTGCCCCATTCTTCGCCGAAGGCGAAGGGTGGGGAAGGTAAGGACACCGCCGCCACGCCGGTCCGAGTCTTCACCAGCATTGAATTTCTGAGCAACGGGTTAAAGGTCTACGAAACCCCACTCGTCCAGGCCACGCAACTCAACGTGCCCACCCGCGACGCCATCGCCTTCCAGTTCGACGTCCCGTTAACGGATCTGAAGCCGGGCCTCTACACCTGCCAGGTCAACGTAATCGACGACGCCGGAGGCAGCTTCACCTTCCCAAGAATGGCCCTACTCATCCGCGAAGGAGCATCGGCCACGCCAGCGACGCCGACAACCCCAACAGGCGCATCTCCTTCAGGCCGATAGGCTAGCCTTACTGTCATAGGCTAAGGTTCTAGAGTTGTCATCCTGAGCGGAGCGCGAAGCGCGCAGTCGAAGGATCTGCTTTTCTTACCCCTGGCGGGTGGCCCATTCAAGCCTTCTTTCGGCTTGAGTGGGGCAGTTCCAGCCACGCCAAGAAAAGACAAGAAGAGGTGCAAAGCACCTCCAGGTAAAAGCAGAGGGCTATCGGGGTCCCCAAGACGCGCGGTGTTCGCGTCTTGGGGTGATCTTCAGCCCTCTGAATAAAACCGCCGTCGAGAGACGGCTACCTTGCTGCCGCAGGCGGGTGGCCCATTCAAGCCTTCTTTTGGCTTGAGTGGGGCAGTTCCAAGAACCAACCCATCCACGCACGCCAAGAAAAGACAAGAAGCGGTGCAAAGCACCTCTAGGTAGAAGCAGAGGGCCATCGGGGTCCCCAAGACGCGCGGTGTTCGCGTCTTGGGGTGATCTTCAGCCCTCTGAATAAAACCGCCGTCGAAGACGGCAACCTTGCTGCCGCAGGCCCATCCGCTCAAGGTCAAAGACCGCAGCGGATCACTCACGACGCGCGTCGGGCACCGACGCGCCACCTTATCAGCGCGCCCAAAGGCCCCACAGACCGCTGGCAACAACGCAGACAGATGCTTTATATTCGCCTCCTGGAGCCTCCCGGCATGCTGAACAGCATCACCCCCTTCTTCATCGTTGACGACTTGGGCAAGACCCTCGACTTCTATCAATCCAAACTGGGATTCAAGCTCCTCTACAAAGGAGGCGGCGACGAACCACCCGACGACTTCTGGGCCTTCGTCGGACGCGACCAGATCATGCTTATGTTCAAGGCCATCGCCCCTGAGATCCATCCACAGCCGAACCATTCGCGCCACGAATGGGCCAGGTGGGACGCCTACGTCAACACCAGCGACCCCGACGCGCTGTACGCAGAGTTCCAGTCCCGGCAAGTCCCGATGCATCGAGAACTCGAAAACACGAGTGACGGACTAAGAGCCTTCGAGATCGCCGATAACAATGGATACGTGCTGTGCTTCGGCCGCCCTGTCGAAAAATAGCCAGGGCCGGGTGCCGGTGCCCCATTCAAGCCATCTGTTGGCTTGAGTGGGGCAGTTCGCGAAATGTTGTCAAGCCCCTCAAGCGCAAGAAATCTTCCAACTCCAACAAACCAAAGGAAAGAAAGCAGGGGAAAGTTGGCGTAGTATTTCCCCTCAAATTGATAAAATAGAAGTAGAGAGAAAAAAGCCCGGCCATGCGCCGGGCTTTCGTGTTTCAGGGGGCATTTTCGGGGTAGAAGCACCGGGCTTCAGCCCGGTGAATTCCACGCCGATATGCCCCGAGGGTGCCCCATTCTAACTTCTCGATCCGTTCGAGAAGTTAGAGTGGGTCTGACCAGACCGTGCGAAGCGCACACCACTTTGAGCCCTAACCACCCATAACAACAGGAATTTACAAAAACACAGGGGAGAGTCACCCAATGTATAACGAGTGCCGCCACATCTTCACCAGCGGCAAAAAATGCCAGTCGCCCGCGATCCAACACCAGAACTTCTGCTACTTCCACCAGAACACCCGCAAGCGCCCCTCGCCCGCATCCGAGCCCTATGACCCCTATACCGCGCCTCAGGACACAGCCCACCACCTCACCCCCCTCGACGACGCCGACGCCATCCAGCTCGCCCTCTCCGACGTCGTCCTCGCCCTCGCTGCCAACCGCATCGACCCGCGCCGCGCCCGCATCCTCATCTACGGCTTGCAGGTCGCCGCGCAAAACCTCCGCCACCGCACCGTCATAACCGCCAAAGAACCAGCCGCAGCACAAACGGTCCGCGAAACGCATCCGCACGAAGACGGCACCCTCATCGCCCCGCCCAAACAAACCCCCGACCCGGAAGAAGTCGCCGAAAGAAAACGCCCGCCCAGCCTCGGCGAAATCCTCCTCGCCGAACTCGCAGCCCAAAAAGCCAGACACGAAACAGAACAACTAGCCCAACAGCAAGCCGACCAAACCGCAGCATCCCCGCAATCAACAGCTCAGCCGGTCCCGCTCCAACTCCCCAAAATCCACGCCGCAGCCGAGAAGCTCTCTCAATTCCCAAACCTGGTTGAGCCACATCTCGCCGAGACATGGCATCATCCTTCCACCCGCGCCTCTGCGAGATACAGGCCTGCAAGAAGGCCCGATAGATCAAAAGCTGGACCGGAATTCCAACCCGCTCATCGCAATTCTTTCGACGCCCCATCCATCCCCCGTTTATCATCCTCCCGCTATGCCAAATGCGATTGTTCATTTCGAAATCCCTGCTGACGACGTGCAGCGCGCCAAAAAGTTCTACGAAGAAGCCTTCGGCTGGAAGATCAGCGATCCCTGGAACATGAACTACTTCCTCGTCGAAACGCGCGCCGAAGGCGAACCCGGCATCAATGGAGGTCTTATGCCGCGCATGAATCCCGGCCAGCCCTTCATGAACTACATCTCCGTCGACTCCATCGACGACGCCTGCAGCAAAGTCGAAGCCGCCGGCGGCGCGATCGTCCTGCCCAAACGGGAAATCGCTCCCGGCATGGGCTGGATCGCCGCCTTCAAGGACACCGAAGGAAACATCCTCGGCTTCCATCAGGTTGCGCCGAAACCCGCCTGAGTCAATTTGGGGAGGGGTTAGAGCTACATCTCTTCTTCAAGATTGCCCGCCTCACGCCACGGACAGTGCCTGCACCCCGACTGGCAGCAATATCCGCGCTTCCGGTGATACGCCTCGGTAAAGACCAGGTAAGGCCCGTCCATGTAGTAATCCACGCCCTCAACCAGAGGGGCGGATTCAGGATGTGGGGGGTTGCTGCTCATGATTCGATTCTGCCAAAAGCAACGGCAAAGAAGATATGGGTGCCCCATACTTCGCAGAACGAGGAGTCAGCGGACCGGCCGCCGGCTCCCTGGCATCGAGTGGCGTCAGCACCGCCTCGTCAAATGTCACCCGGTTCCCGGCAACGGCAGACGCGCGTTCTCCCGGCACGACAATGCCGATCAGATTCAGCGGATCGGCAGCCGCCACCGTCACCGGTTCAAGTTTGATTCCGCTGCGTCTCGCCTCGCGCAGCGAATCGAGCGCCGCAGGCAGCGCAAACTGCTCGCCTCCGAAGCCGGAGACAAAACGCCCTCCGCGAACCTCTCCACGCGCTTCCATCCTCCGCAGAAGCCCCAGCAGTTCCCGCCAGCGCGGAGTGGTGGTCTCACGCGCAAGCAGATCGCGAAAGACTACGCCATAGCGAGCCAACAGCATCCGGCAAGCCGACTCGATCTCCGCCTCGCGCCGCGTAACCGCTTGAGCACCAGTCTGAGGGTCCGAGTCCAAAGCGCGAAACAGGCTCCAGCGTCCCGCAGCCTGCTTCACTCGTGCCCGCGAAGCCGCAGCCTGCTTCCGTCTCGGGTCGATCAGCATCCGCAGGCTGTCGAAGCCGTCAGCCGTCATCAGCCCGGCGGCAACTAGCTCCCAGAGCGCCAGATCGAGATCGGCAGCGGGAACGCCGAGACGGCGAACGAGATCCCCGGCAAACATCGCCCCACTCGAGGAAAGAATGTCGCGTACGCGCCCCGCCAACCCGCTGAGGCAGGCAGTCAGGCAAGTCTCCGGAATCTGCCGCTCCGCCAGGCACAATCCATCCACAGCGCCTCTTCCCTTACAAAAAAGGTCACCGGAGCCATGCTCGTGGGAACCACCCTCCGCGGGCCGCCCGACTCGATAGAACTGAACGCCGGATGCGGCGAAATGCGCCCCCACCCCACAACTCCAGAGAGACAAAGAGCATCCAGCCATCGCGGATCGTATCCCGCTACCCGCTGCGGCAGGATCGACCGCTCCCACTCAATGGCCGGAGCCTCAAAGCCCACAATCCCGCGGAGAGCCTCAAGCACCCCGGCCTCCCCTGAAAGCTGGGAGTTAGGAGCCACATGCTGCCACCGCAGCAGCCACTGCATAAAGACTGTGGGGGTGACGGGCTCAACCTGCTTCCGCAAAGCCCCCAGCGTCCGCTTATGAATACGCTGCAACAGCCGCCGCTCGCACCACTCCACATCCTCATCGGCAAGCGACCCCGGGGAGTGGTGCCCTCAAAGACGCCCGCGCAGAATCGTCCCCGTCATCTCAAGTCGACAGCAGTTGCTTCCAGATTTCGCTCGAAGAAACGCCGAGCCTCTCTGCCAGCGAGCGGGATGAAACGGGCCCAAGAATCGACATCCAGCCCTGCACAGCCTTGCACAAAACATCTTCTGTATCCATAACAGTTGCAGATACGGAAGGCAGTGCAGCGGTGACTCGCATCTCTGGCCACAACAGGCGAAGGCAATCGACACGCTCTGCGACACAGAGGAAACTGCGTCCGTCAGCAATCGCAACGGCAGCGCGACCCTGTGCTTCGAGACGCGCAATGAAAACATCCCAATCGCGCGCGCCGGCGTGCGACAAAATATCGACTGGGACGATCACAAGTGAGCACAGCAGATCGTGCAGCTCATGCTCGTCGCGAATGTCCGGCAAGATTTCCTCCCGAACGGACGCAATCGCCTCAGGTGAAAGCCTGCCCGCATCGCCCAGCAGATTGTCCGGCAAAACACCGCGCATGCTGACTGCTCGTGCCCGTCGCTCTTCAAGCGGCGCATCGTCGAGAAAGGCATACGGATTTGCATTCAGCATCTCGTGCGCAAAGTGCGATGGCGTCGCAGTATCGACGGCAACACAGCGAATCCGTCCCGCGTGCATGTCCTGAAGCACGCGTTTCAGACCTTCAAGATCCATCGCTTCGCCGAGCACATCCTTCATTACCTCGCGGACTAGAGGATGATTTGGAATCTCGATATCGCCCTCGATGTTCTCCTGGCACGCCGCAACCTGCGGAAAGACGCTCGCAAGCAAATCGTCAGCTCGCGTCCGCTGAATCTGCGGCGGAATCTTCTTGCCGTTCCTGAAGCGCAGTAGTTGCAGGCTGCGTCCCGCGTCCCACTTCCAACGTGCCTTGAAAATGGGCGACGTGAGCGACGCCTGCTTCAGCAGCTCAGTTACTGTGTGTTCAGTCAGAAACTGGAAGACATCGCTCAGAGGGAAGCTATGCTGCTCGGCAAGCGAGATGTTCAATCCATTATCGGTTGCCGCTGCCTGCAACTCGAAGTTGAAGCCACGGCAGAAGCGCTTCCGCAATGCCAGCCCCCAGGCCTTGTTGATGCGTCCGCCAAATGGTGCATGCAGAACCAGCTGCATACCGCCGCCCTCGTCAAAGAAGCGTTCCGCGACGACGGTTGTGAGCGTCGGCACAGTGCCTAAAATGGCTCGACCAGCCACAATGTAGCCAATCATCTGTTCCGCGCCCGAGTCGCAGACGCCGCACTCCTCCTTGAGCCACGCGACAGTCTCCGCAATCTCAGGATTCGATTGGCGGATGTATCCGGGAAGAACGTTCTTCGTGCGCTGGTCTAACTTCTGCCGTAATGTTGAAACGAATTGCGACAATTCCATCGTGCGTTGGGGCGCTTCGCCGCGCCAGAAGGGCACGGTCGGCGGCTGTCCATGCGCATCCTCAACCAGAACTCGTCCCGCGCTTTCTACCCGTTGGATACGCCAACTTGTATTTCCCAGCAGAATGATGTCGCCCGCCGACGACTCTACAGCAAAATCCTCATCGAGCGTAGCTATCTGCACTCCCTCTGGTTCCGCGATCACCGCGTACAGCGCCGTATCCGGAATCGAGCCACCGTTCGATACAGCAATCGTCCGCGCTCCGCGCCGCGCCTGTATATGCCCGTGCACGCGGTCGCGCAGCAGATACGACCCATAGCGACCACGGCTCGCTTCAATGCCGTCTGTCAAAAGGTCCAGTGCTTCTTCAAATTCCTCGCGGGTTAGCTCGCGATAGGATTGCGCGCGCCGCAGTACATCAAAAAGGGCGTCCTCTTCCCACGGCTCCGCTGCGCACGCAGCCACGACCTGTTGCATCAACACGTCCATGGGTTTCGGCGGAATCTCCAGCCGATCAAGTACGCCTGATCTCATCGCGTGGATCAGAGCTGCCTGCTCCATCAAGTCATCGCGTGTCGTCGCAAATAAGCGCCCTTTTGGAATCGCACCACGCCAGTGTCCGGCGCGGCCCACACGTTGCATCGCCGCGGCGATTGCGCGCGGTGAGTTAATCAGGCACACCAGATCCACATTGCCGATGTCGATACCCAACTCCAGCGATGCCGTTGCCACCAGAAGACGGATCTCTCCCTCTTTCAGCCTGCGTTCCGCTTCGAGACGCAACTTGCGCGATAAGCTTCCATGATGCGCAGCCACATTCGTCTCGCCCAGCAGTTCGCCCATGCGAAACGCCAGTCGTTCGACCAGCCGTCGTGTATTCACGAAAACCAGCGTCGAACGGTGTTCCATCGCAAGTTCCGATAGCCTTTGATACACGCTGTCCCAGATGGCATTGCTGGCAACGGCGCCTAGTTCCTCTCCCGGAACTTCGATTGCCAGATCGAGCACCCGATGCTGTCCTATCTGAACAATCTGAACTGGCTGCTCGCGACCGCCACGTAGAAACTCGGCTACAAGCTCGATCGGATTCTGAGTCGCGGAGAGACCGATTCTTTGCGGCGCATCCCCGCATCCTGCCACCCAATTACCGACACAAAGTCGATTCTCGCCACACACCAGCGCGTCGAGCCTCTCGAGTGTGAGCGCCAGATGTGAGCCGCGTTTGTCATCGGCGACAGCATGGATTTCGTCCACGATTACCGTGCGAACATGCCGCAAATTGTTACGGCTCTTCTCTGCCGTCAGCAAAATGTAGAGAGATTCTGGCGTGGTCACCAGGATGTGCGGCGGGTACTTGAGCATCTTCTGCCGCTCGGCGGGCAGCGTATCGCCTGTTCGGACAGCCGTGCGGATTTGCGGCGAAAGATAGCCACGCTCAAGAGCCAGTTGTTGGATCTCCCGTAATGGCGCTTCCAGGTTTTTCTGCACATCATTCGACAGGGCTTTCAGCGGCGACACATAGACGACTTCCGTCTTCGGTCCCAGCCCGCCCTCCAGCGCCTTGCGAATGAGTTGATCGATGCAGATGAGAAATGCAGCCAGCGTCTTGCCTGAACCTGTCGGGGCCGAGATCAGCGTCGGCTTACCTGCCAGGATAGAAGGCCATCCTTGTTCCTGCGGCTCGGTTGGCGTTTGAAAGCGGCGAACAAACCACTCCTGAACTACCGGATGCGCCCACGCAAGGCTCTCCGGAATCGCCTCGCTCTGAGCGGGATTTTCCGGTGAAGCGTACGGGAGCTGCATTCGCTCATTTTACCGCGATTTTCGTTTCTTCTTCGCCTTCCCGGTTTTAACAAAACCTTTAGAAAGTGACTACTGCTCTTTTATGGCTGCGCAGGTTGAATAAAAGATGCCGGGATTCCCGGCGGAGGAATAATGAGCGCGTTTCGTACTCGCAGACCCTTGCTGGTAGATGCCGAACAATGCACGGAAACCAAAACAATTACCACCGATCTCGGCTTCTGCAATGTGCAGCGCGGCGACTGGATCATTCGTGGCGAAGATGGAGAATGCTACGTGGTAGACGACACATTTTTCCAACGCACCTTCGCCCCGCTACAAACCTATCCGTGGGAGAACGATGAGGAAGGTCGCTCCTATGGCTCGTAACTCTCAAACCAAGCCACTCCCACGTCCCACGCCGGCATCACCGCAGTCGGACATTGCTTTCGCTCAATTGCTTCTCATCACCATGCAGATATATAGCAAACACATCAGATGATCGAAAAATATATCTACGCCCAATCTCGATTGCAAAAAGTGGATAGGGAATAAAGGCAAATCTAGTTCGCCTCTATTCCCTATTTTGCAGCTATGATTTGAACGAAAAAAAAGACAGTGATTAGGCCTTCGCCGCGTCGATCTTCTCTGTATCCAGGCCCAACTCTTCGTAGGCTTTCTGCGCCCGCTTGGCATCGAACTTGCCGTCGCGTGCCAGTTTCGAAAGCGTCGCCGCCGCAATCGATTCCGCATTGACCTCGAAATGACGGCGTAGATGCTCACGATTATCGCTGCGCCCGAAACCATCCGTTCCCAGCGCGACCAGACGGCTCGAAAGCCAGGGTGAAAGCTGATCTGCCATCGACTTCATATAATCGCTTGCGGCAATAATGGGGCCTTTCGTGCCCTTCAGTGCCTGGACAATGTATGGCGTCTTTTCTGCCTCCGCGGGATGCAGGCGATTCCAGCGTTCTACAGAAAGAGCGTCCCGCCGCAACTCGTTGTAACTGGTCACGCTCCAGACATCCGTTTGTATGTTGTATTTTTCAGCAAGAATCTGCTGCGCACGCACCGCTTCATTCAGGATTGGGCCGCTGCCAAATAACAACGCATCGGCCTTGCCCTTGGCTGCGGGCTTGAACTTGTAAATACCGCGCACAATGCCCTCGCGCACGCCTTCCGGCATCTCAGGCATCGCATAGTCTTCGTTGTACATAGTGATGTAGTAGAAGACCGGCTCGTTCTCCTGGTACATGCGACGGATGCCATCCTGCAGGATCACTGACAGCTCATATACGTATGCCGGATCGTAGCTCAGGCAGTTGGGAACCGTACCTGACAGGACATGACTATGGCCGTCCTGATGCTGCAACCCCTCGCCCAGCATCGTGGTGCGGCCCGCAGTCCCACCCATCAGGAAACCCTTGCCGCGTGAATCGGCAAACGCCCAGATCATGTCACCCACGCGCTGGAATCCAAACATGGAGTAGTACATGTAGAAAGGAATTGTAGGAACGCGATAGTTTGAATATCCGCTACCGGCCGCCGTGAATGAGGCCATCGAACCAGCTTCCGTAATTCCCTCTTCGAGTATCTGCCCGTCCTGCTCCTCGCGATAGTAGAGGAGCATGTCGACGTCATGCGGCTTGTACTTTTGACCTTCACTCGCGTAAATGCCAACCTGGCGAATTGCCGACTCCAAACCGAACGTACGGCCCTCGTCAGGGACGATTGGCACAATCAGCTTGCCGATCTCAGGGTCCTTGAGCAGATGACGCAGGATGCTGACAAAACCCATCGTCGTCGAAACAGCTCGCCCCTTCGAGCCTGCTGTCCATTCGTTGAAGTAATCAAGCTCGGGCGCCTTGAAGTTCAGCTCAGGCACCTCGCGCTGCGGCAGATAGCCGCCAAGCACTTTACGCCGCTCTTGCATGTATTGGAGTTCAGGTGCGTCGTCAGCGGGTTTGTATGGAGTACCGTGTTTGGCGGCCTCTTCCGGCACGGGAATATCGAAGCGCTTCACAAACGTCGTAAGCGCATCATCGGTCATCTTCTTTTCCTGATGCGCCGCGTTACGCGCTTCCGTGGTGCCCATTCCGTAGCCTTTTACGGTCTTGGCAAGAATCACAGTAGGTCCGCCGCGGTGCTCAGTCGCCCGCTTGTATGCGTTGTATATCTTTACCGGATCGTGACCGCCGCGATGCAGGCGCGCCAGCTGTTCATCCGTCATGTCGCTCACCAGTTCGAGCAGTTCAGGATATTTGCCGAAGAACTCCCTGCGCAGATACTCGCCGCCCTTGGCCTTGAATGCCTGGTACTCACCGTCGACACATTCTTCCATCCGCTTCAGCAGAAGGCCCTTGTGATCGCGCTCAAACAAAGCATCCCAATCCGAGCCCCAGATAACCTTGATGACGTTCCAGCCGGCGCCACGGAAGATGCCTTCAAGTTCGTCGATGATGCGTTTATTGCCGCGCACCGGACCATCCAGCCGCTGCAGGTTGCAATTCACTACAAAAACCAGGTTATCGAGCTTCTCGCGTGACGCCACTGCGATTGCACCGAGTGTGTCTACTTCATCTGTCTCACCGTCGCCAACAAACGCCCATATCTTGCGCGGCGTTTTCTCGATCAAATTGCGGTTTTCGAGATACCGCATGAAACGCGCCTGATAAATCGCATTCAGCGGTCCAATGCCCATCGAAACCGTCGGAAAACGCCAGAAGTTCGGCATCAGCCATGGGTGCGGATAGGAGGATAAACCGGGCTTGCCCCGAAGTTCGTGACGGAAGTTCTTGAGATGCTCTTCGGTCAAACGTCCCTCAAGATAGGCTCGCGCGTATACGCCCGGTGAGGCATGTCCCTGGAAGTAGATGAAATCCCCAGGCTGATCGCCATATTTGGCACGGAAGAAGTGATTGAATCCGACTTCCAGCAGGGTCGCCAGCGACGAATACGTGGAAATATGGCCGCCAATACCGGCGTCCTTCTTGTTCTGTCCGTGCACCATGGCCATTGCGTTCCAGCGGATCAGGCTTTCAACGCGGCGTTCCATCTGGCGGTCGCCCGGATACGGCACTTCATCATGTTTGGGAATGGTATTAAGGTAGGGAGTTCTAATTTCGCCGGGGGTATTGATTCCTGCTTCGCGTGCCCGCTGCCGCAGGGCGCCGATCAGCTCTGCTGCCTGCTCCGGGCCCTCGTCGACAACAATCTGATCGAACGCCTCTATCCACTCTGCAACTTCTTCCGTAAAGTCCGCCTGAGCGGGAACTGCCAGTTTCATAGCCATAGAATTCATTTCTCGGAGAGCATGCAAGGTCCGTCCGCCTGAAGTTGCTGACGGATAAGAAGATCAAGCTTTAAGGATTCCGGCGAAGGCCTGTAGCTTCTCCTACTTAATTTTCGCAGAATATCTGCCGCCGCGCCACGCACCGGGCGTACCGCAACCATCAAGTGTAGCGCACCCCGGGGAAATCAAGGGAATGCACAGCCTCAGGGCTCCGCCGCTGCCGTACGTTTGGGCTTTCACTGATTTGCGAGCGAAAGCGAATCCACTAACCGCACCAGGCGATCACAGACATACTCGATCTCGCTGTCAGCGATGCGATTGAAAAACGGAAGTGCAATCGTGCGCGAACTAACCGATTCAGTTACGGGCAGCCAATGCCTGACCGTATATCGCCCGTATGCCGGCTGTTGGTGAATCGGAGCAAAATAACGGGCACAGCCTATGCCCTCCCCAGCAAGAGATTGAACAAGAGAATCCCGTTGCATCTGCTCGAAATCCGCCGCAAGGCGCACTGCATAAACGAACCAGCTAATGCGCCTCTGTTCCAGCGAAAGCGGCGGACGTGTCAGACCCTTGCAGGCACTCAGCGCCTCATCATACTTGCGAGCTACAGACTCACGCTGGACAAGGATGTCGTCGATCCGCTGCAACTGTGCACAACCCAGAGCGCAGTTCATTTCTGATAGTCGGTAATTGTAGCCAAGAGCACGGTGTTGAAACCAGTCCTCGGAGTCGTATCGGCCCTGATTCCGCAATGCTCTAAGGTCACGGGCTACGTCGGCATGATGTGTTACTACGACACCGCCTTCCCCCGTAGTGATTTGCTTATTTGGATAAAACGCGAACACTGCGGCATCACCAAACGATCCGACTTTCTGCCCCCGATACTCTGCGCCGATTGCTTCGCAAGCATCTTCAATGATGAGGAGTCGATGGCGACGAGCTATTTCGAGGATCGCATCCATGTCCGCCGGGCACCCGAAAGTGTGCACTACAAGGATGGCGCGTGTCCTCGATGTAATTGCCTCCTCTATGCAGGCAGAGTTCATATTGAGCGTTGCCGGTTCGATATCGACGAAGACAGGAATAGCGCCTTGATAACGAATTGCATTGGCAGCTGCAACAAAGGTAAAGGAAGGAACAATGACCTCATCATCTTTGCCAATGCCCAAGGCGCGCATGCACAGGTGCAATCCACCGGTGCCGGAGCTAACGGCAACCGCATGCGGAACACCGATATATGCGGCCAGAAGATCTTCAAACTCTTCCATCTTCGGGCCAAGACTCAGTCGGGAACCGCGCAGTACTGACACGACTGCTTCAATCTCCGCTTCAGTAATGTCCGGCTGCGATAACGGAATGTTCATGCGCACTCCGGCGGTACGCCGCGTTTCATAAGCAATTGCTCTGAAGCTGGAAGGGTCGTCAGTAACTTTACGATTCGCTCAGCCGCGTAGCCATCACCATAAGGATTTACCATTTCTCGGATGGATTGCACGAACGCAGCACTTCTTGCCTCATCGATCGTATTCAGGATGGATTCTGTTGTGGGCTGCGCATCAAGTACATTTAGCGGACGCTCTCTTCCCTGCTGCCGCAGACCGACATTTACCGTTGGCAGCGCAAATGAGCCGGTTTCCATAATGCCGCTGCTGGAGTTGCCAACCATAAGGGTGACATGCTGCAGCAGGCTCCAGTACGTAACCGCAGGCAGATTAATAAATAAACGCCCCTGCCCGCGCTGCTTGAGGAATCGTTCTGTACGCTCAACCAGAAGGCGGCTGCCCGCATCGGCATTTGGGTAACAAAATATGAGCTCGCCGGTTAACTGTTCAAGAGCTGCGAAGAGAGCATCGGCCTCGCTCGTAGTATCCCGGAGAATCGTGACTGGATGATATGCGATCAGAGTTGTTGGCTGAGCGAGACAAAGTTCCAGTTGATCTTCCAGTTCCTGGCGCGTAAGCAATCGGCTGCGTCGCAAATGGTCAAGCGATGGAGCACCCGCCCGGTGCACTCGCCACGCTTCTTCTCCCATACTAATGACGCGCTGCCGCGCCAGTTCTGTCGATGTGAAATGGATATGGCTCATCTTGGTAAGAGCGTTGCGAACTGCGTCGTCAATTGCGCCTTCGCTGATTTCCCCTCCTTCGATATGTGCCATCGGAATGCGCAACGCGAGCGCTACTGATGCCGGAGCCAGCATTTCATATCGGTCAGCAATCAGGAGGAACAGATCCGGCCTTATCTGCCCAAGTGCGTCGGCAAGCGCAAGAACGCCAATTCCAATGCTCTTCGCCATGCCGACATCCGTGTCTGAGCTGAGAAGACACTCCAGCTTTGCGGCAATGGGGAATCCGTCTGCTTCAATTTCGCGCACCGTGTTCCCGAATTCCGGAGAGAGGTGCGACGCGAGCACAATAACCTTCAGATCGACATCGGGATGCGCCTGAAGGTCTTTCAATGGCCAAAAGAGATGGCTGTAATCGGCGCGTGACGTTGTCACCACCGCAATAGTGCGCCTCATCGAAATCCCTTGCCTGAGAGTTCTAATTGAAACAACATCCGTACACCGAGTTGATACCGTGGTTTGCCACGCACAAGCACCTGCGTTGTAAATGAACTTTTCTATAATGATTCTATGGTTAGGATCAAGTTCTGTGGGAACACACCCCAGTTGCTTGGAATGAGCCCGTCTCTATTGAGCACATCGCCGGTATTGAAAGAACGTGAACGTAATCTATGAGTGTTGCCCTCCTTTCGGCTGTTGAACAGCTTGCTCTTTTGCAACAAAGAAAGATTTCTCCTCTTGAACTGCTGGAGGAACATATCACCCGCATCGAGCGTTGGAATCCCATCCTGAACGCTCTCATCGATTTCGATCCCGAGCGCGCCCGCCAGCAGGCTCGCAACGTACAAAACGGAATGTTAAGCGGGCTGACGCTCACAATAAAGGCATCCATCGCGACAAAGGGCTATAAGTGCGAGATCGGCAGCGTACTTCATCGCGGAGAGATTCCGCCAGTGGATGCCGAGGCCGTGGCTCGCCTGCGCCGCGCCGGTGCGGTGATTCTGGGCACGACTAACTGCCCGGAACTTCTGATGGCATATGAAACGGACAATCTGTTGTATGGAAGAACGAACAATCCCTGGGCAACAGATCGGACTGCCGGCGGATCAAGTGGAGGCGAAGCTGCGGCCATTGCGGCAGGGCTTTCTGCTGGAGGTCTGGGCAGCGACAGCGGTGGCTCAGTGCGCGAGCCAGCACATTTCTCCGGTATCTGTTCACTCAAGCCAACTACAGGACGCATACCCGCGGCGGGACATCTGCCACCATGTACCGGGCCGTTTTCGATTCTTGGCGCCATAGGACCAATGGCGCGGACCATTGCCGATGTCGAATTGTTATTTCGAACGATAGGTGGTAGCCATCCGTCCGATCCGGCCGGCGCACCAGTTGGCATTCGTAATATACCGATCGCCGATGCAAAACAAGTTCCAATCGGATGGTTTGAAGACGATGGACTGACTCCGGTAACGCCGGAGACCCGTCAGGCAGTGCGGGATGCAGCCGCAGCTCTTGAACGACAGGGTTTTAATATCCACCCATTCCGGCCTTCGGCTTTAGAAGCTGCACGTCGGCTATGGCATATTTTCTTCGTTCAATGCGGAGCCATGTTCTATGAGCCATTCATTGCCGGGCATATGGACGAGCTAAGTCCTACCTTTCGCGGCTTTCTTGAGATTGCGGCGGCGCAAACTCCTTTAACCGCCGAATCGTTGCTGCACGCCTGGTCAGACTGTGATGTAGTACGAAACCAGCTGCTTTTGGAGATGCAGGAGTTTCCCTTGTTGCTGTTGCCCGTGTGTTCGATTCCAGCTTTTCGCCACGGCGAGCGCACGTGGATTGTCGAAGGCCGCGAATTGCACTACTTGGACGCGATGCGTTATATGCAGTGGTTCAATCTCCTGGCGGCGCCGGCCGCGGTCGTTCCAGTCGGACGCTCAGCCGAGGGGCTTCCTATCGGCGTTCAGATCGCAGGTCGTCCCTTTGACGATGAGCTTGTGTTGACCGTGGCGGCTGCAGTCGAGCGCGACTTCGGGTATCGACCGCCACCGCTTCCCTAAGGCGATGCCATTCGTTCAGCAGCATCGCCTAATAGACTAGTGCATAATTGGCTGTGAAACAGTGGGTGCGTAATTGAATTGATAACGCTGCTTGCGGTCCCCTGATTCGAAACGGTCATTCCAATTCAATCGGTACTGCACGGAACGGGAATCTTCCGGATAGTGCTCGCTGGACCGATATGGATAAGTGCTCATTTGATGGAATGGCATCTGCGCCACAGTAAAAGGCATCGCCTCATAAAAATCCATGTCCTTGACGAAACCGTTCGCATAGAAGAAGTAATCGCGTTTCCACCCGGATGGCAATGGCGGCAGTGACGCATTGCTGAATTCGGCATCGATCTCTTCGCCGCTGCCAAAGATTACGTAGTGATTGTCGATCTGTCGCAGCAGCGGCGTCACATCGCCATACTTTGTGTAGCTGCCGCGTTGCCACTGGAACGGCCCCGTCGCGCTGATGCGGTCGTAGTGATACGTCAGATCGCCCGGTGTTTCGCCGTCTACCTGCTGTGGGTATCCACGGAATGCGAGATGCGCCGTGTCTAGCCGTAACTCGGTCCGTCGTGCATTTCTTGCGTTGTCCGAGCCATTGTCCACCAGCACCTGATCCCAGTAAATCTGCAGGTTGGTCTTGATTCGAATACGGCGCGTACCCTGCGGCAGTTTCCCTGTGAGATCGACAACAATTGTCCGTGGAAGCCCTGCCGGGAAGCCCATGTCATCGATAACACGCTTCCAGCTCCCGTCGGGCATCTGGGCCTCAACGAAAGGCGAAATCGGTTGCAAACCGGCTTGCCACGCAGCGTACATCGAGCTGGCGCTGAAGTACTCGATAAACCCGTGCATGAAGAGGCGCAGAGGATTTTCCGCCGACCAGTCCCCTAAGTCGAGCGTGAGCGAATGCATGTTGGCATAGCCTGCGTACTTAAGATTGGTGAAATCGCGCACATACTTGTGGTCGCGCTTCGCGAGAAGCGGCAGAACGTCGTGATCCTGGTCGTCCCATGCACCTGCAAGCGTTCGCGTTTTCGGAGAAGCGACGACGGTAGCACCAGAAGCAAAAGGAGGCTCATTCAGAAAGCGCTCATCGGGATAGACCTCGGTTCCTTCGGGATGATCGATGGCCACGAGCCGCAGCTGGTCAATGTAGTTGATCTCTTCCATCGGTTCGCCAAAACGGAGGCTGAAGTAGCCGTTGCGGGCCTTCAATTGTGAGCCATCTACTTTGATCCATTCATCCGCGTCTGCCTTGTTTGTCGAGGTCGGGGAAACCCAGTGGCCGACAACGGCAGCGCCAATCACATCGGAGACGAACTCATACTTGCTCCCGTCCCACGCAAAAAGTACCGGGCAGGAGCTTCCTCTCCGATCGAGTTCAAGTAATGCCGCCGGCTTGCTCGCCGCCACGTCAAGTTCATCCTGAGGAACACCGGTTGGCCACAGCAAACGAACCACATCGGCACTGTTCGATTGACCCAGGCCAGCAATGATTTCCGTTGAACCCTGGCTCAGATATCCGCTGCCGCCTGTCACTTCGAACTTCTGTACGTGGCCATTGGAAAAAACTTCCACCTTCGTGCCAATTGCCGACTTATTGTCCGCCAGACCTGTGAGAGCTATACGCAGAGAGTGATTGCGGTTCCCTCCTACATTGTGCAGAACGAGCGGCGGCGCATTCAAACGCGTAACAATGAGATCCGCCGCTCCGTCGCCATCAACATCCGCGGCAATGACAGAACGGGCGTTTTCGAGTTGCAGTTTATGCAGTCCAAGAGCATCGCTTACATCCTCAAATCCCTGGGCGCCGCGATTGCGCCACAAATGCAATTCCGGCCCTTTTGCAGTTCCAACAATAGCTGCCAGATCGATCCAGCCATCATTATCAATATCGATCGCAGTGACTCCCCATGCACCAGTCGCACCAGTTACAGGCAGCGGTACGCGCTCAAAGCGCTTCCCTTCCACGTTCCGCCAGAGGCTGATCCCGGGAGTGCCGGCATGGGTGACCGCAACATCCATCCATCCATCTTTATTGAAATCGAAAATATATAAGCCTTGGGTCGGCGACAATCCGGCGTCACCGTATAACGGCATGGCTCTAAAGGCGCCTTCGCGTTGATTTTCGAAAATCGTCGGCGCACCTCCTGCACCCGCTACAACCAGATCGACAGCGCGGTCATTGTTGATATCAGAAAGCATGGCGCCTGTTGTATTTGCGCTTCCTGCAAGTCCTGTCTGACTGGTCCACTCCGTAAATGTTGAGTCGCCGTTGTTTCGCCAGAGAACACTCGGTCCTTTACCCGCCTCAAGGGGCGAGCCTGTCACAAAGAGATCAAGGTCGCCATCATGATCGAAATCGACAAATGTAAGTCCAGCAGGATGATTGAAAGGCTCAATACCTGCCGATTTCGTCACATCAGCGAATTTGCCATGCCCGAGGTTGTGAAAGAGGATCACGCGATCGCTCAAAGCGACGGCTAGGTCAGCCTGGCCGTCGTTGTCATAATCGCCAACCGCACAGGCAACTCCCTGACCACTGACGGCAAGTCCTGTCTGCTGCGCGGGAATCTCTTCAACAGCACCACTCTGCAGGATTCTATAAACACGAATCGCTGCGTCGCCTTCGCTCATGACGACAATATCTTTTTCACCTTTGCCTTCCACATCGAGAATGCATGCCCCGCCGCCTGGGTTATCCTTTGCGGCAGGCGAAGCATTTGTGGATTGGGTTGTTTCACCCTGGGCTATAAAATGCACCGGTATCAGTGGGCCCACTGGCTGTAATGGCGCCAGCATGTCCTGAACCGTGGCATTGTGGCCCTGCTCGCCATAGGTAACAGTCAAAGGCGTGCCGATTTTTGACTGCGTGATTTTCTGAAAGCGTCTCAGATGCTCGCGAGCTTCGGGAACTCTTCCAGAACGTTGCAGGGAGCTTGCCAGGCCAAATTCGGCCGATGCGTGCAGAGGGTTCAGATGAAGCGCCGCTTCGAATTGCTTGATCGCGTTCCCGTAGTCCTTCAGATTCAAATACAACGAGCCAAGATAGTAGTAGGTATCGGCGTCGTCGGGGTCGATTGTGAGCGCGTGCTTGAAGTCGGCGATAGCGAGGGATGGATTGTCGCCGGTGAAATGCGTCAAACCAAGGCTGTACCAGGCGCGCACATTGCCCGGATCAATAGTCGCTGCCTGCTTCAGGGCTTCTTCCGCTTCAGGCAACTTACGGAGATAGAGTAATGCAATACCCTGATTCAGGATTGGAACGGCGGACGTCGGATCGATCTTGTGCGCCTCTTCAAACTTCGCCAGCGCCTTTTCCATCAATTGCTGATTCATCAGCGCCACGCCAGTATTGTTCACTCGTGCCGCGGCAATCGGATCATGCGTCGCATCCGCGGCTGACACGGTGAGACTCAAGCTCAGCAGCAGTAGAAGTACGAAGCACTGCCGCAGGGACGCTTTGCGCCAGAGCATACGGGATGCGGAAAAACAGCCCAGCTGATTTCTGGCAAAGATGGGTCGGGAGACATGGACTCGCATTGACGCAACTGATTATAGAAGACGCCGTAAACAACCATCGATGATAATCCGCCGTGTGCATAGGCAGTGTGCAAACCAGCACGCTGCAAGGCGCGGAAAGGGCGTAAACTGTTGCAATAAAGCCATTCAGAGGGTTGCTGTGCAGCAATATGTTGAAAGAGTCGTCGATCTTATCGAGCCTGAAGCAAACCAGATATATAACCTGCCCGTCGAAGAGGCGCGACGCCTGCTGCTGGAGCAACCGCCGAACGCCATGGGTGGTGTCGACGGATCTTTTGCATTAATTGCTCGCTCGGGAAAGACGGTAAAAATGGCGCGCTCTCTGGACCGTCCGATGCGCTATTTTCTTGCGAAAAGGCAAGAAGGCCCGGTGTTGATTGTTGCTTCGCGTATCGACACGATTTACGACTGGCTGAGAAGCGAAAGGCTTGAGGGCCAGTTTCATCCCAGCTATACCCGCATGGTACCAGCGCACCACGTGGTGGAGATACAGCTCGTCGGCTGCCCCGATCCCGACCCAGTCTACACGCGCTTCTTTACGCCTGAGCTGGGCACACTTCCTCCAGATATCGGCCGCATTGGTGAAACCTATATCGCTTCGCTGGCTGACGAAATTTCTCAATGGCTCAGCCGTATCCCGTCAAACGAACCAATCGGTGTCTGCTTTTCCGGTGGCATTGACAGCGGCAGCGTCTTTCTCACCGCTTACCATTTGATGCAGAAACGCGGCATGCAGCTGAGCCGTCTCAAAGCCTTTGTTCTGGACCTTGGCAATGGCCCCGATATGCAGCAGGCACGCTCATTTCTCGATGCGCTCGATCTTGGTCTCTTCCTTGAAACCATCGAGACGGATGCGGCTACGCTGGACGCAGAGCAAACGATCCGTGTCGTCGAAGACTACAAGCCGCTCGATATCGAATCGGCGACGATGGCGCTGGCTCTATGCCGTGGTATCCGCGAGCGCTACCCCGATTGGCGCTACCTGCTGGACGGCGATGGCGGCGATGAAAATCTGAAAGATTATCCGATCGAAGAGAATCCTGAACTTACCATCCGCAGCGTTGTTCACAATCGCATGCTCTACCAGGAAGGTTGGGGCATCGGGAAGATCAAGCATTCACTGACTTATAGCGGCGGTCTCAGCCGCTCTTACACACGCACCTATGCTCCCGCACATCACTATGATTTCCTCGGATTTAGTCCGTATACCAAGCCCAATGTCGTGGCCGTCGCGGAAGCGATTCCCTTCGTCAATCTGACGGATTACAGCGTGGAGCGGCTGTACGAATTGAAGGGTGAGATTGTTTCGAGCGGGATCGCCAGACTCACTGGGATGAAGATGCCTGTTTTCCCCAAGCGCCGCTTCCAGCATGGAGCTTTGCCTGCGGATGCTCTGCGCCAAAAGCTGCCGTTCCGTGAGGCCGAGTATCGAAAGCAGTTCTTATCTCTCTACCAGTGACAATGACGCAGCTTCCTTTCTACCCTACACAAGCTGCGGAACGCGACAGTTGGATTCTGTCGCGGCGGCCTGAGCATAACAAAGTTGATCCGCGACGCCCTTACGCATTTTTTGTCGAAGAAGAATGTTCCGCAGCAGGAGAAGTAGTCCCGGTGGCAACGGTGTTCCTCACGAACCGCGAATGCCCGTGGCACTGCCTGATGTGCGATCTCTGGCGCAACACATTAACAGAGACCTTGCCCGTAGGCGCGATTCCAGAGCAGATCGATTATGCCCTGGCGCAATTGCCGTGGGCGCGACAGATCAAGCTCTACAACAGCGGAAGTTTCTTTGACCGCAGAGCCATACCGCCAGAGGACTACCCTGCAATTGCAAACCGGGTTAGTGCGTTTGAACGGACGATTGTCGAGAACCATCCTGCTTTAGTAAGCGACGCATGTTTGCGATTTCGTGATCGCTTGCTGAATCAGCTCGAAATAGCTATGGGTCTTGAAACCGTTCATCCGGAGATTTTGGACCGCTTGAACAAACGGATGACGCTCGATCAATTTTCTGCTGCAGCAGAGTTCTTGCGCAGGAATGCGATCGATCTTCGTGTGTTCATTCTCGTGCAACCCCCCTTTATGCCGTCTGCAGAAGCACTTCACTGGACAGAGCGTTCTCTGGACTTCGCATTTGCATGCGGCGCCACTGTTGCAACGCTCATTCCCACGCGCGGGGGCAACGGGGCCCTGGATGTGCTGGCTCATCACGACGAGTTCTCCGTGCCAGACCTGAAAACACTCGAAGCGGCATTCGAGTATGGCATTGGCCTGCATCAAGGCCGGGTATTTGCCGACCTTTGGGATGTACACGCACGACCTGATGCCTGCAGAGAGTGTCATACGCTTCGTACAACCCGCCTGCAAACCATGAATCTCACCCAGCAGATTCTCCCTCAAGTAACATGCCAGAGGTGCGAAGGTCACAGTTGAGTCGCGTTTACGACATCGCCATCGTTGGCTCTGGCTTCGCAGGTTCTCTCACTGCCATGATTGCGCAGCGTCTGGGCCTTTCTGTCATTCTCCTCGAACGAGGGATGCATCCCCGCTTCATGATCGGGGAGTCTTCGACGCCTCTCTCCAACCTGCTTCTCGAAGACTTGGCCACACGATATGATCTGCCCGCAATCCGGCCTCTGACCAAGTGGGGCAGCTGGCAGCAGACCTATCCGCAAATCGCGTGCGGAGTAAAACGGGGATTCACCTTTTATCATCACATCCTCGGTCAGCCGGACACACCGGACCCTGAGCGGCGCAAACAGCTCCTGGTTGCAGCCAGCCCGCACAACAGAATCGGAGACACCCACTGGTATCGCGCGGATTTCGATGCGTTTCTTGCCAGTGAAGCACAGCGTCTGGACGTGGAGTATGTCGATGAAGTCAAGCTGGAAACATATATTGAGCATGGCAACGAAGTAGAGTTGGCAGGGCTGAGAAATGGATGCAAGGTAACTTTTCGCACAAAGTTTGTTGTGGATGCTACCGGACCTCGCGGATTTCTCCATCGCGCATTGCAATTGCCCGAAGCAGAGCTGCCACATTATCCATCCACGCAGGCGCTGTATAGCCATTTTTCAGGAGTGAAACGTCTCAATCCGACAGAGATGACCCCGGAGACGCCGCCGTATCCCATCGAAGATGCGGCCGTGCATCACGTCTTCGATGGCGGGTGGATATGGATGCTGCGGTTCAACAATGGCATTACCAGCGCCGGCATCGCAGCAACTTGCAGAACAGCCGCAGCGTTAGGGTTTGCGGCTGGAGCCGACGGAGCAGCCGCATGGGCGCGACTGTTGCATCTCATTCCTGTGCTTGAAGAGCAATTTGCGGACGCAAAGGCAGAGCGATTTTTTATCCATGTGCCACGGCTTTCGTTCCTGAGTGGCACTATTTGCGCAGATCACTGGGCTCTCCTTCCATCAGCTGCGGGCTTCGTCGATCCGCTTCTTTCTACCGGATTTCCCCTCACGCTTCTAGGAATCAGCCGGCTGGCTGACATACTTGAACGCGACTGGAACTCACCGCGCTTCAACGAGCGTATACAGCAATATGCGGAGCAGACATCGAATGAGTTGCTGGCGACCGCACGTTTAATTGCAGGCCTCTATGCAAACATGAACAATTTTTCTGTCTTCTCTGCTTTGTCATTACTCTATTTCGCAGCTGCCAGTTTTTCGGAAACTGCGCGACGATTGAACAAACCGCAACTGGCTCCTTCTTTCCTTTTGCACGACCATCCAACCTTTGGCCCTGCATGCCGGGAATTGCTGGAGCGTTCCCGACATCTTGATGAAGAGCAGGATGCAGCCCGCCTGATCGCAGATGTTCTGCGAGTTATTGAACCTCTGGATGTGGCCGGGCTCTGCAGACAGGATCGACGTAACTGGTATCCGGTCGATGCGCAGGATCTCTTCCATTCAGCCTCGAAGGTGAACGCGACCCACGATGAGATTGTCCGGCTTCTCGATAGCTGCGGTTTTTATGCCTAGATTACTGTTGCGTGCGCGGACGCGAGAACACGATCGGCTGAGCAGAGATCATGCCTTCGCCTTCCTCAATTGTGATTGACTGATTCGGCTTGATGTTTGCGATTGACTCTTTCCGACCGCTCGGCCATATCACCTCAAGGCTCGCAGCTTTGTCTGGCTCGGGTTTTCCAAGACCGAAGGTCAGCGGCATCTCACTCTGCGAGAGATAACTCGATCCATCTTTCACCATGCCGGAGAGCCGCAATCCTCGACTTGTCTTCACTGTGATTTTTGCGCCTATGCCATCGCGATTCGATCGAGTGCCAATTGCCTTTACCCGCAACACATCGTTCTGATTTCCGTTGTCATTCCGCAGTAATTTGGCAAGACCGTTGTTGGTCGAAATCACCAGATCCAGATCGCCGTCATTGTCGAAATCCAGATAGGCCGCGCCGCGTGCGACGATGGGCTGGCGCAGTGTTATACCCATGCGTTCTGTTATATCTTCAAACTTTCCGCTACCTTTGTTATGGAAAAGCAGAGGTGGCTCCGCATAGTGGATGGTAGGCGTCACCACGCTTACATCGTCGGCTACATGGCCATTTGCAGCGAAGATGTCCGGCAATCCATCAAGATCGTAATCAAAGAAGAACGTACTGAAGGTCAGCGAATTGGCTGATGGCGTGCCGATGCCATCTGCCATCGCCTTGTCCGTGAACAAGCCGGTGCCGTCATTGTGATACAGCCCCATGCTCTCGTTGGTAAAGTTGCCCACCACGAGGCTTGGCCTGCCAGAGAGATCATAGTCCGCGGCATCGGCACCCATACCAGCACGCGACTTTCCCGCATCGCTGAAAGCGACGCCTGTAGCGAACGCCTCATCGCCTGAACGTACCGTTGTGGTTGTTGTGGTAGAGCTTGTTCGGCTGCGTGTCATTGGCGACAAATAAATCAAGCCACCCGTCATTGTCATAATCAATAAGAACAACTCCCAGCGATTTGCTCGTCGGGTCGTACAAACCAGCCTTCTTGGTTACATCTTCAAACGTTCCGTTACCCTTGTTGTGATAGAGCGTTGCGCTCTGGCCTTTATATAGCTCTGGAGTGCAATAGGATTTGTGCTTTCCATCGAGCGTACAGTACTGATCGGTTGCAACTGACCAATCAACATAGTGCGAAACGAACAGATCGAGCTTGCCATCATTGTCATAATCGAACCACACAGCCCCAGTTGAAAATCCGGGGTCACGCACTCCAGCCTTCGCAGTCACATCGGTAAATTTTCCATTGCCGAGATTGTGAAAGAGATGGTTGCCGTCGAGTGCCGTGATGTAGAGATCGTCGAAGCCATCATTATCGTAGTCTGCGGCCGCGCAGCCCAGACCATATACCTCGATAGCTAATCCGGCCTGTCGAGTCACATCGGTGAAGGTACCGTCTTTATTGTTGTGATAAAGAGCGGGAAAAGATTTCTTCGTCGCATGCTCGGGCCAATCCATGGAATTGACAAAGAGGATATCCTGCCAGCCATCGTTGTCATAGTCGAGAACGCAGACACCGCTGCCCATGGTTTCCGGCAGGTACTTTTTCCCGAAGGCTCCATTGTTGTGCTGGAAGTGAATACCTGCCAGTTCCGTGGCATCGGTAAAACGGATCGGGCCGGATGGACGCGCGATAGTAGCGTCGGTCGGCATTTGTACGGCTGGTGTCTCTGTTGCAGAAGGCTGGTTGGTGGCCGTAGATTTCTCAGGAATCGATGGGGTAGACGTTGATCGCGTGCAGCCTGGGATGAAAAGAATCGCCGCCAATGGCAGAAGGCGGGCAGTCCGTAATAACAACATGAATTGAGTTCCCTTTTTTGTCCTATACATCCAAATCACAATTACTTCTAAGCAGGACGCATGTTGAGCGAACCCGTCTGGGTGCTCGCGGGTGAGCGGCGCGAGTTTCTCCACATCTCGATAAGCATCGCAATCGGACCAACAATAAACAACGCATAAAGAGGAGCATAGATGCTTTGATCCAGACGCATGAAAAATTCCACGACTGCCACGGCAAATACAACAATGCACTGCCCCAGCTTCGAGCGCACGGTGGTTTTAGGGTCAGTAATCATGAAGAAGATGAAAAGCTGATATTCAGGTCCGGTAATTGGCGAGATTTCCGACTGCCATGGATCACCCGTGATCCACGCGCGCAGGAATGCCAGAGCGATGAATGAGGCAACGTAAACAGCGCAAATATGAAAGCGGCGAAGACGCCAGATAATCGCCGACCCCAGAGCCCAGATCACAAGCATAGCTCCGAGGTTGTTACCCCACTGAATGCTCAGACTCGCGACAGCTTCTGACGCCAGGAAAAGCATGACGCAGATTCCAAAATTCGATGGGTTCCAGATGTGGCGGCCTTTGATACGCAACACATATTTGGAAGTAATCGCAAGCAGGCTACACAAGGCGTACGGCCAGAAGGCTGGCGAGCGCAGAAGAATGCCAACACTGATGCCGGTAATGTAGGCACTGGCCAGATGCGGCCATTTATGAACAAAGACACGACCCAGTATGAGTTCCGCAAGCATGGCGGTCCCAATGGCCAGCAAAGTTTTCTGGTAGCTCTCCAGAATTCCAAATGTGAGATGGCCTACCAGCAGAATGAGGGTAACGAAGAGCGGGGGGACAAACCGATTATCCAGGCTCAAGATGCGCTTCCAGCGGACCGTGGACGCGTCGGACGTGGTGATAACTGGCTGGCTCATGCTGGCTCCTCAATCTTATAGAGTTTGTCCGGCACAAGGCTATTCAATGTCTGCACTTTTCCCGATGGCCAACGGATAACAACTTTTTCGATCTTCGGATTCTTTCCCAGTCCAAAATGGATGCGGCGATCGTTCTGTGCCGCAAAGCCGCATCCACCTGACACCTGTTGGATCTGCTCCTCTCCATTCCAGAACAAAGCCACCTGCGCTCCGATGGCACTGCGATTACTCTTTGTTCCTGCGAGTGCAAACTCAATCCACTTGTTATCCGATGACACCGTGTTTTTGTAGAGCAGCAATGGCCCGCGCTGATTGGCCACTACTACATCGAGCACACCGCGATTCCACAGATCGGCAAACGCGACGGCACGGCCATCGTGCGTATCGGTGACTCCGACTGCCTGAGCCACATCGACAAATTTGCCTGCGCCATCGTTCAGCCACACATGTTTCTGCTGATAGCCCGACAGGCTACGTCCATCCATCGCTGGCCAGTCTTTGGCATCTCCGATGATGGAAGAGTTTCCACCCGCAACTTTCGAGAAGTCATACCAGTAGTTCCGCTTGCGGTCGAGCGACACATAACCATTTGTCAGAAATAGATCGAGTGTCCCGTCATTATTCAGATCGCCAAATTGTGCGCCAAAGCTCCATCCGCCAAGCTCCACACCCATATCGCGCGCAAGGTTTTCAAACTTGATGCCGTTGCCGGATGTGCCTTCTTTGGGAACCCACAGGTTGTTTCCCTGGATTAATACACCGTCTTCAGAGATATTTGAAACATAAACAGAGTATCGTCCCTGGTTGAAGATGTCGCCGAAGGCAACGTTCATGCCGCTTTTCGGAGCAAAGCCCACTCCAGTCTGTTCTCCTGCATCCTGGAAACGGTGGCCATCATTGATATACAACTCCGAAACTCCGTAATCATTGGCGATGAAGAGATCCGGATGTCCGGTTCCGCGCAAATCTGCCGCACCAGCTGCCAAAGCCCATCGTCTGCTGACGATGCCAACCTTCGCGCTCACTTCCTCAAATTTTCCATTGCCAAGGTTATGGAAAAGATATTTCCGCCCGCCGTTTTTCGCATATTCAAAACTCTCCGGCATCATCTTTGTGGATTTCAAATGCCATAGATCGACGTCCTCGGGATAGTACCCGCCAACGAAGAAATCCAGTAGCCCATCCCCGTCGTAATCGAACCAGATAGCAGTATTCGCGTTGATCCACGGCGGTAATCCCGCCTCTTCGCTAACGCGCGTGAAGCCGTGGCCCTGGTTGTTGTGGAATAGCTCAGGCCGCCCCCATTTCAACAGAAACAGGTCTTCATATCCATCATTGTCATAATCGCCCCAGACCGCTCCCATGGAAACGCCGGTACCCGGCTGATTTACGTCGGCAATGCCCAGGACCTCCGCAACATCCTTGAAGGTGCCATCGTGCATATTGCGGTAGAGGTGATTTTTACTGCCCTCATGCGCTGTTCGTCACGTAGATATCAGGCCAGCCGTCGCGATCGAAATCGACAATGGACACCGAAGCTCCCATCGATGCTACTTCCGGCATGATGTGTGCAAGCTTCGGATCAAGTGTCGGTCCCTGATGTACGAAATCGATGCCTGCGGCATGCGAGACTTCCTGTAGGTAGAACCCGCGCCGGGCAAGCGCAGCGCTTGTGTCCAATGTTATGTTTGCGGACGCCTTACGTTTGGATGAGAGGTGCTTCATCACAATGGGAGTCAGTAGAAGCCCAACAAAAAAGATACTCACTAAAATGCGGGCCACAGGAACGCGCTTCATTTTCCGGCGTTACTCCTTAATGCATTGTCAAAAATCGCCGGCGTCACGTAGCGAGTTTGATACGTCTGCCAGTCCTCGACATGGTGTTTATATTCCCAATCATCCTTCAGCTTGCCCGGGGGGGTGTCATATTCCGTTCTCGCGTGGTAGGGGTACGGAAGCACAGTCTGGGAATAGGTTGAGTTGTAGTCGCCGTCTTTTATCCATCCGTCGCCGGCAATCACATAATCGCGGACCCAGCCCGCAGGGGGCGGCGCAGGAGCGGCAAATCGCAGCGACATTTCATCGCCCGCGTTCATAATCACGTAACGGTCGTCAATACCGGACAACAACGGACGCACATCACCATAACGGGTATAGTAACCCGCGAGATCGCGCCAGATCTGCGTTGTCCCCAGGAGACGGTTGTAATCCGGAATCTCCGGAGAAGATGCGTTTGCCTGATGAATGACGGAGTAACCGCGATAGTGCAAATCGGCAATGGATGGAGCGAGTTTCGTGATTTTCAACGGCGCATCAGGCAGCCCCTTTGCCCATTCGATCTGATCCCAATAGATTTCAAGATTCGTACTCAGGCGCACTTTGTGTGGGGCGCCGGGAGCAAAGACATTCGTAAGATCGATCAGGCATATTTTGTTGCGACCGGCAGGAAAGCCAAGATTGGGTTTGGCCACTCTCCAGCCACCTCGTCCGTCGGCAACCTCAAGACTCAACGGATGAGGAGCTTCATGATGTCCCTGGCTCATCGCCACATTGATCGATGAATCCGAAGGGTGCAGCCAGCCCCGGGCAATCAGCCACAGCGGCCCGCTTGCCGGAACATCGTTTCCAAGATCGATCTCAACATAATGGTCGCGTGTCACGCCCTGGTATTGCCCGCGTCCAAAGTTGTCCAGATATTTGCCATCAAGGGACCGGATAATGTCCGTCACATCCTGTCCGTTGTCATCGGCGGCATGTGCAACCGGCTGTGGTGTAGTTACGGCTGTCACGGCCAGCTTGACGGAAGGTACGGCATAGCGTTCGTCTGTGAATATTTCCGTGCCGGCCGGATGATCAACGGTCATCAATGCAAGATAGTCGTAGTAGTAGGTTTCCCATAGCTCGCCCGTGATGCGCAGATCGTAAAAGCCATTTTGCGGAACAAGTTGATCGCGCCCTATCTTGTACCATTCCTGCGTTGCCTCGATGCGCGCTGGACCGAGTGAGTTAATGCGCAGACCAATCGCCGAACCCCACGGCACCGTGTCTTTTACAAATTGCATTCCCTTGCCGTTATAAGCGAAGAGAAAAGGGCACGATCCCTTCAAGCGCTGCTCTGTCACAATCTCCTGATCGGCTTTGAGCGCAAATTCCGCGCGCACGGAGCCATTTGGCCAGACGATGCGCGCCACATCTACGCCAGTCTGTTCTCCAAGACCGAAATGAAGTTCCGGGCTGGTAATCGGTTGCTTCTGTACCAGTAATCCGGAACGAATCTCAATATCGCCCCCGATGCCAAAGGAGTTGATACGCTGATCGCCGGTTGTCTGGCGCGCGCGCGACCGGATAGTTTGCCAATGATAATTTTTCGTTCCGTGGTTGACTCCTTCAACCACCTGACCGTCAGGGGAAATTTCCAACAAATCAAGACGACCGTTCCCCTGCAAATCCGCAGCGTCAAAAACCATTGCCGCGTCAGCGCTCGTATGCATTGGAACAAATTTGCCCTGCCCATCCTGAAGCCAGATTAACGCGCCTTGCGCTGTCGCCACCGGAGCAAGCAGCAAGTCAAAAGCGCCATTGTTGTCCAGATCCCCTATGCGCAGACGAACGTCATTTGCGAGATATTTTGCGGCATCGGGCACATTGGCAATCACGACAGAAGTCCAGCGGCTTCCCTCATCGTCTTCGCAGACAGCAACAATTGCACCGTCATCACGAACAGTCAGCAGCGCAAGTACGCCGTTTCGATTCACATCGGCAACAGCGATGGTCTTCGTGGCCGAAAAACCGGAAGGCAAAGGTTGCTCATGGAATCTGCCCAAACGCTCATTGATGAAAACATGAAGCTGCCCCGAACCATCGATCAGCGAAGCATCAGGATTTCCGTCGCCGTTCAGATCGGCCCACACCAATTGCCGTATGCCTGAAATCCCCGGAAAAGGATGAATTGCCTCGAACGTGCCGTCGCCATTGTTCCGCAGCACCAGCGGTAATCCGTCCTTTGCTCCCACAACGACATCGAGATCGCCATCGGCTTCGATATCGACTGCCCATGCGCCCACATAAGAACTCCCTGTTACTGAGCGAGGCAGCTTCGTCAGCGCGGTCACATCGGCAAAGGCTTCCGGCTTATCCTGCCGCAAAAAGCGCAATCCTCCTGCGCCGGCCAGCACAAGGTCTGTCTTGAAATCGTAGTTGAAATCGACAGGTAGAACTCCTTCCGGTGAAGGCGAGACGTTCGCAGAACCGCCAGGAAACGCCAACACGGCACCGGTCGACAGGCGCACCTCATGCGCATTTGCTTCTGCCACGGCCGGGACACCGGAACCGTTTAAAGAAATGGCTCCAATCCAGTTCCACTTCCCTGCTGGCAGATTCGCAAATGGCTGTGGGGCAAACGACATCGCATCATCGGCAGGAGCCGGGTTAAATGTTGGCGAGACTAGCCGCAGGAAATGCGTAAAGGGTACGGCCTCTTCTCCCGGCTGTGGTTTGATCTCCGAGAGGCTGGTCCGAAACTCCGGTACCTGCATCAGCACATTGCGTAAAAAAATTGAGCGCGTGGCTGCTCCCCTCGGTTCTGGGCTTGTGGACGCAGTCTGTAATGCCGCAAGCTGCTGCTTTACGTCTGCAGGCCATGCACTTGATTGAGCCGCGATTTTATTCACCGTGGCCTGGAGTGTCGCCGTATCTCCTCGTTTTGCCGCTATACGGCTCAACTCCAGCAGCGCCGCCAGATTATTCGGCTGTGCATCCAGAATCTGCTCGATGATGCGTTGAAAATCTGCATCGCTGTTCGCGTCACCCTGGCGTTCCACTTCCGATGCAAGCTGGTAAAGCGCCCGTAAATTTTTCGGATTCAACTGGACTGCTTCGCGTAAATCGGAGATCGCTTTCGCTGAGTTGCCGCGGCCACTTTCAACCAATCCCAGCAAATAATAAACGCGGTCATTTTTTGGCGCGAGTTCGCGCGCCCGGTCTAGCCGTTGCGAAGCAGCGTCATAACTGCGCTGGCGCAGCGCCAGAATCCCCCAGTCAGCCCATGCAGCTGGCTCTCCGGGAACCATCTGCGCAGCTTTTCCCAAGTTGCTCTCGGCGCGAACATCATCTCCAACCTGCAATGCTGCCAACCCCACATAGAAAGTGGAAACGAAATCGGCGTATGCCTTGGAGGACGGATCCGGTAATCGCGCGCCGGAACGGCATCCCTCCTGGAACAAACTCAGAATCACCAGAGAGAAGATAAAAAGCCTGTTCCGTGATCGATTCACTCTATTGGTACCGTCTATTTCCCGTTTGTTATGTGTGGTGGCTCTCATGCAAACTTCTATTATCGCAATCAGAACACTAGTGTGGCATCGTGAGACCACTCTACGCGGTCATGAAATTTTTCGCGCCATGCGCCGCAAATCTTCTCAGGCTGCCGCTTGCTGACCGGCTTCATCGCCACCTGAACCTTCATATCTGCGGGGACGGACGGGCCAGGCAACGGATTGAGGATCACGAAAAAGCTTCCGCTGCCCATATCGGGATTGCTCCAGACATCGACACTTAGAGGACCGATCTTCCTGTCTTCCATAATCGGAGAAGGAGGACCGACTGAAGCTAGAACGAGTAGAAGTGACACCACCGCCACGGTACGAAGGCGCGAAGAGTATGCTCTTCAGAGTTTTGCTCAGCCCGACGCCATCCGATCATCCAGTATCCGGCCAACCCAAGTAGCAGAAATCCAAACTCCAGCGGTTCAACCACATATTTGGAAATGCCTGCAAGCGTCCAGTAGAGATCGCCGAAAATCGGCCAGCGCATTCTGCGTCACTGGAACGATCGTATAGATTCGATTCTGGAACTGGGACGCAGATCAATCTAATGAATGCAGGCCTGAAATGTCTTCCGTCAAAGAGCTGAAATATATATCCATCTTTCGGTGGATATGTCAGATGTAGCGTTTCGCGGTAGCTTCGCCCGTATAATGCATCTCAGGTTTGAGATCAGCCTCAACCATTAGGTGGTTGACCTTTCCTGTCGCCTCCGTCAATCTTTGCAGAAACTATGATTAAGAAATTTGCTATCTCTTTTTGCTTTCTTGCATTCACGGGGCATCTGTGGGCGCAGGATAATTTTTTTCAAAAGTGGGAAGCGCGCACATCACGAACTCAGTCGAAACAACCGTCGTGGTCCGTGCCGCTTGTCGCTCCTTATCCGATGCTGATTCAGGTCTTCCGCGCGGACTTCATTCGCCAGATCACTCCCACAGGCACCTCGACTTGGAACTATGGAGCGAGTCGTGGACTGAACCTCGTGCCGGGCCTTAACAGCGAATTCGACTTCTACTACCCGCCCTACATTCAGCACAACACGCCCGCCGCAAAGGATGGCTTTGGCGATGTTGGATTCCTGTACAAGTACCGCATTCTCTCCGCGAATGAAAAACAGGGCAATTATCTTTTGAGCGCGCAGGTAACAGCGACCATCCCTACTGGAAGCTATAGCAATGGCAGCACAGACGCATCCGTTAATCCCGCTCTTCTTGCCGGCAAGGGGTTCGGCAGGTTCGACATCATCTCCACACTTGGCGGGTCACTGCCAACCGGAGACACAAACAAGCTGGGCCGCTCTGTCGCTTGGAATACAGCTGCGCAATATCATGGAGGGAAATACTTGTGGCCGGAACTTGAATCGAATGCCACCTGGTTTTATGGCGGAAAGAACGACGGCAAGATGCAGAACTTTCTGACACCCGGGATTACAACAAACAGATTCAAGTTCCATCCAAAAGACGCGAAAAGCCGGACGGGGATCGCCATCGGTGCAGGCATGCAGATTGCAACATCACAATTTCACACCTTTAACCACGGACTGGTGTTCACGAGCAGATTCATCTTCTAACCGGCCTGTCGCACCTGCGCAAGACTTGTGATGAGCCCAATGTGTGAAGACGGATGAGGCACTGTGAATTTTTATCCCTGTACTGGCTTCGCAATCAATACCTCCTCCAAAAGATTGGCGCCGGACTCGATCTCTTGGATGAGGCGCGAGGCAGCTCCTTCCAATTAAGATCATGCGAGCCTTGCTGGACACCTCTAAATGACGATGCGGAAAACAATGCGAACCACCAACACTCTCGTCCGGCTTCGCCCGCTTGTCTTTATCGCTATTTTGCTCGTGATCTGGGAGATTGCCGCGAGAAGGCAGTCTGCGCACCTCTTGCCTGGACCGATAGGAACTCTTGGCGGCATCGCTGACCTGGTGCGACACGGACTGCTTTTGAAATATGTCGTCGCTTCGCTCTTTCGCGTGACCTGGGGTTTCTTCTTGGCCGCGTTCTGGCTATTCCTTTGGGACTCATCATCGGCTGGTATCGCAGGGCAGAAATAGCGTTCAATCCGATGATTCAAATCCTTCGCCCCATCTCCCCTCTTGCCTGGATTCCAATTGCGATTCTATGGTTTGGCGTAGGCGATCTTGCCGCGATCTTCCTCATCTTTCTCGGATGCTTCTTCCCACTGTTGCTGACGCGCTATCAACGCAGTGCAGCAGCATTCCGGCGGTCTATGTCAATGCAGGCCGCAATTTCGGTCTGGGGACCGTTCGCGCTCATGTATCCGCGTTCTTCTACCCAGCGGTCGTTCCGCAGTTGCATCGTCGGTCTTGCGGATCACTCTGGGCATCGCGTGGCTCGTGGTAGTTGCCGCGGAGATGATCGCAGTCAACTCCGGCCTGGGCTTTCTGATCGTCGATGCTCGCAACGCCGGCAACCGCTATGACCTTGTCGTTGCCGGCATGGTCATTATCGGGATCATTGGTCTGCTTGCTCGATATAGGAATGCGGTCGCTCGAAAAAATTAAGTCGTTTCGCTGGAGCTATTCGGAGGATTAGAGGTGTCGTTCAAAGCGAAGCGTCGTGAGCTCCCGCGCTCAAAACCAAGCTGTCGTAGAACACGTCAGTATGATGTTCACGCGCGACGGCAAAAGACACCGCTGTCCTCGAAGATATCAACCTGGATGTGGCCGATGGAGAGTTCGTCTGTCTCGCTCGGTCCCTCCGGTTGCGGCAAATCGACGCTGCTGAACACCATGGCTGGCTTTCTCTCCCCGACCAGCGGAGAGATCACGCATCGATGGCGAGGCCGTTCGCGGTCCCGATCCCCGCCGCATCTTTGTCTTTCAGGAACGCGGCGTTTTTCCCTGGCTCACCGTCGAAGGAAACATTGGCTTCGGCTTATTCAAGCATGCCGCGCTGCGGAACGCGAACAGCGCATCGCCCACTACATTAAAATGGTTGGTCTGGAGGGCTTTGAAAAGGCTTATCCGCCGAACTCTCCGGCGGCATGAAGCAACGGCTCGAAGTTGCTCGCGCATTGGCCGTCAACCCAGACATGCTCTTTCTCGATGAGCCTTTTGGCGCGCTGGATTCGATCACGCGCCTCACTATGCGCGGCGAACTGCTGCGCATCTGGGAAGCCGAGCACAAGACCATCATTTTCGTGACGCACGATATCGACGAGGCCGTACAGTTGGCCGATCGTGTCGTGGTCATGAGCGCACGGCCTGCCAGCATTCAGCAGATCGTCGACCATCGATATCCCTCATCCGCGCGATATCAGTTCTGCCCGCTATCTGGAACTTCGCGACGGAATCTTCAAGCAGATCGGCCTGGCGCACAAAATATGAACTCCTCTGGCCGAGCCCAGAAAAGTGGGAGAAGTTTTTCTGGCCGCTGCTCTGTCAGCGCGCTGCGTGCTCGCGTTGTGGCACTTCTCCGTCATCTGGACGGCGACGAAAATCTTTCCTTCGCCCGCGCGAGTGGAGAAGGGCATGGCCGAGCTGCTCGCAGCAAGCATGTTCTGTGGGGCGATATTGTCGATTCCCTGCGCCGCGTGGCGATCGGATTTGGCGCTGCGGCTGTGCTCGGAATCCCGCTCGGGCTGACCCTCGGCTGGTATCCGGCAGCAAACCAGGTCGTGAATCCTGTCATGCAGATCCTGCGCCCCATCAGCCCGATCGCGTGGATTCCCGTTGCCATCATCTTTTTCGGCGTTGGCGATCGATGCCGCCATTTTTCTCATCTTTCTTGGCGCTTTCTTCCCCATCGTCGTTGCCTGCGTCAATGGCGTCTCGAATGTGCCTTCAGTCTTCCGGCGTCGCCGGGCCGCAACTTCGGGCTCAGTCCCGTCGCAGCTTCTGCCCAAGGTCGTCTTCCCTGCCGCACTGCCGCAGATCATCGTCGGCCTGCGCATCGCGCTCGGCATCGCATGGCTGGTCGTGGTCGCCGCCGAGATGATCGCCGTCGATTCCGGCCTCGGCTATCTGGTCATCGATTCGCGCAACTCAGGCAAGCGTTACGATCTTGTCGTGGCGGCCATGCTGCTGATCGGCGTTATCGGCCTCGTTCTCGACTTCGGCTTCCGCAGGCTGGAAAAAATCAAATCCGTTCGCTGGGGATTCCGCAATGAGTCTTAAAAGCAAAATTCTGCTCTTGGTCTATCGGATGGCTCGTGCTCATCTCCGTACTGCACGGCTATCTGAATGTCAACTGGGCCGGCCGTTCTCAATGACTATCGCCTCCGCGCCAAGCGCAAGATCACTGTCGCCTATCTTCCTGTCACCTGCCAGCTCACTTGCCCGGTGACCGACTACATCTCGAAATTCTCGGAGAACGGCGAGATGTTTCTGCCGCGCATGTTCCAGGGCTTTCCTGAAATCAAGGAAGCGCTGATCGCCAATAAGGTGCAGGCGGCCTTCATTGTTGCGCCCCTGGCCATTGCCCTGAGAGCGCAGGGCGTTCCGATCAAGGTGGTGTATCTCGGCCATCGCTATGGCAGCGCCGTCGTCGTCGAAAAGAACGGCCCGGTCAAAACTTTTGCCGATCTGAAAGGCCGCACGGTCGCCATCCCCAGCCGCTTCTCCGACGAACGCCTGATTGCTCTTTCGCGCCATGAAGGTCTGGGGCATGAAACCGGGCGACATCAAGATGGTCGAGATGGCGCCCCCCGATGTTTCCGGCGCGCTAGCCGCCGGAGCCATCGACGGCTTTTCGATGGGCGAGCCCTTCCCGTCGCAGGCAGAAATGGCCGGCTTCGGCCGCGTCCTCTTTCAGGCGCGCGATTACTGGCCGGACTACATGTCGTGCATTCTCGTCGTGCGCCAGGACCTGATCGACACGCGGCCCGATGCTGTGCAGGTACTGGTCGATGGCATCGCCCGCTCTGGCCTGTGGCTCGACAAGGGCAAGCCCTATCGTGAAGATGCCGCCGATTTCGTAGGCCGCTTCTACTACAACCAGAAACCGGCACTGCTGCGCTGGGCGCTCACCAAACCGCTGGACCGAGTCATGTACAGTCCGCTCGCCCCGCGCAAAGCAGACTTCGATATGGTCCGCGACCTGATGATCGAAACCGGCGTCCTGAACAAGAAGATTGATTTCTTGAATATACGGATACGCGCTTCTCCGACAAGGCGAGCATCCAAACCGCCTGGAAATATGAGCCTGGCATCGCGACGGCCAAATGAACACGTCGTAATTTACTGAGGAAACAACATGTTGCGCAGACGGTTTATTCAGCTTTTGACAGTTGCAGGTGCGGGCGGCATGGCGACGCTCGGAACTCTGGAAGCAGCAGACACCAAAATAGTTACATATCAGGTGAAGGGATTCACATGCACCACATGCGCCGTTGGTCTTGAAACGCTGCTTCGCCAACAGAAGGGCGTGGTATGGGCTAAGGCAAGCTATCCCGATGCATCTGCAGCCATCAAATACCGGCCTGCAACCATTACGGAAGATCAGCTGAAAGCATTCATTGCCGAGATGGGGTTTACCGCAGAATCAGAGCACGGTGGCTGATTCTCGGCGAACTCTCCTCTTTCTGCAAAAGGCCGGCGATACGCGCCTTGCACCCGAACGCAGCATCTGAGCTGATCCAGTCAGAGACGAGCCTATGAACAACATGTCACAAGGCACAAACTATGCAGAGATTGCCGAGACACTCACTATGAGTCTTGGCCTTCGTCAATCTCCTATTGCCATCTCTTTAACGGATTCCATTCCCGACGGTGTCCAGAATCACGCTGGCCGTGTTCCTGCCGGATGCCGCTTCTGGGAAAATGCTACAGCCGCAGTCTTTGCTACCTCAGCCATCGACCATGAACTATGCGCAATCGGAGTCCATACTCATCATTTGCAGTCAACCCCCGCGCAACAAACGGACCTGAGGGACACCTTGAAGGTATTTGGCCAGCTTGAATATGTTCGGGAAGAAGACCTTTCGCTAATCCCCGTTCTGAAAACGCAGCCCACACATATTGTCTATGCGCCACTCGCCGATACTCCGCTTCCACCGGACGTTGTTCTGCTCTTCGCGAATGCCAGTCAGACGCTCATCCTTTCAGAAGCGGCACAGCAGATGGAACACAACAATGCACCCGCGATGGGCCGGCCTGCATGTGCCGTCGTGCCGCAGGTAGTAAATACCGGCCGCGCGGCCCTGAGTCTTGGATGTTGCGGCGCTCGTGCTTATCTTGATCACCTCACAGAAGACATCGCTATTTTTGCGATTCCCGGTCTGAAACTGGAAGCCTACGCCGAGCGGATCGAAACACTCGCAAACGCCAACGCCGTCCTCTCCAGATTCCATGAAATCCGACGCCGCGACGTGAGTGCGGGACTTTCGCCAACCGTTCAGAATTCTCTACAGGCCATGGAATCTGCCTGACTCTGTACTTAAGGCTCGTCTCTCGCGTGATACAGTGGTCATACCACTGAAGCCTGGGAGCATGGAGCGTTGAGCAGCAAAGTCGAGTTGCCAAAGTATTCCTTAGGGGTCGGAGACCGTTTTGCCCATCAGGCAAAGGCTCAGCTTGCGGCCTGCATACTCGCTGCTGAAGATGGAATCGAAGTTGTTCCCGTCTGGAATAAATCGAATCGCGAACATACGATCATAGGCTCCGAGCCAGGATCGACTCGCGCAGCCGCGGATGCCAGCGTAAAAGCATTACGTTGGACGAAGCCTTACTTCTGCGACGCTGATCATGTGGGCCTTGCCACGGTGGACCGCTTCTTTGATGCTTGCGACTTCTACACGATTGATGTTGCCGATTTCATTGGAAAGCCGGCGGATCCGGCAGCAGTCGACTCCTTTGCGCAGGCACATCCCGAGCTTCTAGGCAAAATTAAAATTGATGGCATCGATCAGCCTCTGACGATGGACTTATCCTTCTTCAGGGAGACAACTCGCAAGTTCCTGGCTGCAGTGCAGCAGGCGGCTGGCGTCTACCGGAAGATCGAGTCGAAGAAGGGCCAGGGCAACTTCATCACCGAAGTTTCTATGGACGAGACTGACTCGCCGCAGACGCCTGCCGAACTTCTCATCATTCTCGCAGCTGCCGCCGACGAGGGCATCCCTCTTCAGACAATCGCCCCCAAATTCAATGGACGATTCAACAAGGGCGTGGACTATGTGGGCGATCTCGCACAATTCGAGAAGGAATTCGCTCTCGATTCGCGGCTATCGCGCACGCCGTGAAGCAGTACGGGTTGCCGCAAAATCTGAAGCTCAGCGTTCATTCCGGCAGCGACAAGTTTTCGATCTACTCCCCGATTCACCGGACATCAAAAGTTCGATGCGGGCGTGCACCTCAAAACAGCTGGCACTACATGGCTCGAAGAACTGATCGGGTTAGCCGAAGCGGGAGGCGAGGGCCTGGCATTGGCGAAAGAGATTTACGCACAGGCCTACGATCATCGTGAAGAATTGTGTGCGCCCTATGCAACCGTCATTGATATCGATGCGGCAAAACTCCCGGCTCCCCAGGAACTAGCCCGCTGGTCTTCCGAGCAATACACTTCGGCATTACGCCACAATCCGGATCACCCGCTTATAACAGCAGCCTGCGGCAGCTGCTCCATGTCGGGTTCAAAGTCGCCGCAAAGATGGACCGAGAGTATCTTGACCTGATCGAGGCAAACGAATCCATCATCGCCCGCAACGTCACTGAAAACCTCTACAACCGACATATTGCTCCTGTGTTCATGGGAAAACCCTACCCGCAAACCTAGCCGCACACTCGCGACTGTGATTAAGCTATTCGAGTATGCTCCGGTACGTGACGTGTCTATTCACCCCGCGTCTGATGGGATGCCGCTTGGAAAGCAAGGAATATCTTGCGGCTGGACGAAGAAGCCAGTCAACGAACGGAGGCTCGGACTGGAAAGAAATGCCGGCGGCAGCGTACATTACCACTTGCGCGTCTCTGATCTGGAGAGGGCTCGCTAAGGAACAGTCATCGTAAATCGAAAGCTCACATCTTCCGCTCCGGATAACGACCCACAGCGTCTCGCGGCAATCAGTGCAATCCGAACGACATATCACGCAATTCAATCCAGGAACAACAATGCAACGTTTTAGCTCTATCTCTCTGGCACTCTTCGTAATATTTACGATTGTCGGCATTACGCCCAGTCCTCTTTGCGGACAATTGGCCGCAAATCAGAGCGGGATCCTTCTTCTTGACCACGTGACTGGATTCACTTCTTTACCCAATGGCATCGAA
This sequence comes from Terriglobales bacterium, assembly GCA_963738095.1. Taxonomy (GTDB): domain Bacteria; phylum Acidobacteriota; class Terriglobia; order Terriglobales; family Acidobacteriaceae; genus Alloacidobacterium. Next base: position 667 of record CAVTVL010000010.1, on the reverse strand, counting down.
GTGCGCGATGGAGATGCCCGTGAGCAGATCGTTGCTTTGCGCGACGATCTCCTGCGGGTTCGCATCGCGCGCAAGGATGAGCTGCCGGAAGATGCATCCTGGGCCGTGCTCACAGACGCGCGCCATAGCTCAGTCCGTGTTATGCCGGAGATCTCCGCTGACCACGTTGGTTTCCGAACGGCCTCACTGCACGCCGAGATCGACAAGAAAACTCTGACGCTCACAATCCGCGATCTGAATGGCAATGTGCTCCAACAGGATGCCCGGCCCACGCGTTTCGATGACGATGCATTTCGCGTCTACAAAACCATGAGCGCCGAGGAACACTTCTTCGGACTGGTAAGACCGGCCCGCTAGATCGCCGCGATGAAGCATTCACGTTATGGAATACCGACGCCTATCGCTTTCAGGAATCAACCGACCCCATCTATAAGAGCATTCCCTTCTTCATGGCCTACCAGGCCGGTCGCGCAGTCGGCATTCTGATGGACAATACCTGGCGCAGCAGCTTCGACTTCGGCAAAGAATCCGCAGGCACTTACTCATTCGGTGCTGCGGAATGGCCCACTGGACTATTACTTCTCTACGGGCCGTCACCGACAAGCCATTGAATCCTACGCATGGCTTACTGGTAAGCCTCCGTTACCGCCCATAGCAAGAAATGGTA
>CAVTVL010000009.1:0-111111 GCA_963738095.1 Terriglobales bacterium | reverse complement strand
GTGGTTTCCGCCGTCCGCCAGCTGGCGCACAAACTCCCGATCCGGAAAGCCCCGCAGATTTGCATCCTGCTGGCATCGATGTTTTTCTATGCTTGGCAGAATCCTTCCCATTTGGGCTACCTGCTCGGTTCCATTCTGGTGAATTGGCTGGTCGCGCGTCGGATGGACGCCGCCTCCGGAGAGCGACGCAAGCGTTACCTGCAACTTGGCCTGGCTCTGAACATCGGCTTCCTCTGCGTTTTCAAATATCTCAATTTTCTAATAGGGAACATCCCCCCCCCTTACCCACTACAAACTTCCAGCTCTTGACCTTGCCCCTCCCCTCGGCATCAGCTTCTTCACGCTTGCGCAGATCATGTATCTTGTCGACTGCTACGAGGAGTTAATTCCAGCCAGTAACCTTTTCGATCACGCGACCTTCGTCTCATTTTTTCCGTACGTTATTATGGGCCCAATCAGTCGCGCCAAACGCATCTTGCAGCAGTTTCCCGCGCTGAACGGCACGACAGGTCCCAGCGTCGAAACCATTGCCCGCGCCCTGTATCTCTTTTCGCTCGGACTCACCAAGAAGGTTGTCCTAGCCGACTCGTTCGCTCGGATTGCCGACGCAGGCTTCAGCTCGACGCATAACTTTTCAACGCTTGAAGCCTGGATTTTCTTCTCTCCTTTACCTTCCAACTCTACTTTGACTTCAGCGGATACTCGGATATGGCAGTTGCGTCCGCGTGGCTACTGGGTATCGACATCCCACAAAATTTCAACGCCCCCTATATCTCGAAATCGATCACCGAGTTCTGGAAACGCTGGCATATATCGCTTTCGAATTTCATCACGGATTATCTTTACACACCGCTTCTGCGTTCGATGGGAAAGGCAATCATTACGACATCTGTGATAGCCATCCTCATTGCCATGACCATTGCCGGGCTATGGCATGGCCCCGCCTGGACCTTTGTCATTTTCGGCACGCTTCATGGCTGCGCACTCGCAATCAATCAGGTGTGGAGAAGGCGCAAGATGAGGTTGCCGCCCTGGCTAGGCTGGCTTTTGACCTTTGTCTTCGTCGACATCAGCCTTGTCTTTTTCCGTTCGCACGATGTACTCTCGGCGCTGCACATGCTCAACGCGATGCTGCCACACGCGAACCTGCTTGGAACTGCAGCGTTTAAGGGCGTTCTTCCTATCACGCCCTACCTCTTCCTGCGTCCAGTCACCATCGGCGTTGTGCTCGCCTTCTTTTTCAAAACCTCGCAACAACTCGCCGAGAGCTTCCGGCCGACTCACGTCACCGCTTTTGCTACAGCCACGCTTTTTCTACTTTGCATTTTCTTCATGAATTCCACAGTGGCAAAGGAGTTTGTCTACTTTGCCTTCTAAAAAGAAAGCCATGAACGGGCGTGCGTGGCTTATCGAAGCGATCGGCCTGACGGCGTGCTTGTCAATCGCCGTGGTACTGCTGAACATGTCGATCGACATATACGGCATTTTCCGAAGCGCCCAAGGGCGCCACCGCGAGGTATACGGGGACGAGCGGATCGCAAAGTATTTGTTGAGCGAGAAATACGTACCGGAAAATTTCGATGCCATACTCATCGGATCGTCAGTTTCCGCCAATTGGAATACGCACGGGATCGACGGATTTCGGGTCTACAACGAGTCTCTAGAGGGGGGGAATATTGTCGAAGAAAAGGCAATTGCAGATCAGGCTTTGGCCAGTTCAGAAATAAAGGCTGCCATACTGATCGTGCACCCGTATCTCACGGCCTCGCATGATTTTAATACGGTTCGACTGACGCCGCGTGAGAATTTAGAAGCGCTTGGCTCCCTCAACCTTCTCGACGCCTACAAATCCGAAGCTCGCGTCAAACTTCATTTGGAAAGAGAAGAGTCCGACGAATTTGGCACAGATGACTTCGGCGATATTCCCAACAAGATGAACCCGCATTTACAGAAACTGATGGCCCCGGGCAGCGAGTTCTATGTCGACGAAATTGCCATGAGCAACTACAAGGCTCTCATCGACGAACTTCATGCAGCCAAGATTCAAATCGTTTTCGTCGTGCCGCCTCTTTCGCAGCAGATTTTCGTCTCAAAAGCCGATGCTCTTGCAAGTTATTCGCGCGGAATTCTAGCGAACAAGTCGGATCAGGATTTATTCATAGATTTCACATCCGATGAGTTCGCCGCTTTCCGCCGCGACCCGAATAACTTCAAAGACGGCGTCCATTTGACGAATCGGGCTGCGCGGGAGGTGATCGCGGAGATCAATACAAGAATAGATCAATGGAATCGCAGCAGACCACTGCCGAACCAGCGTTAATTGGAATCGGCGTTACTCAACGATGTTGCATGTTTTGAGAGCAGTTCTGGCTCCGACAGCCAAGGTGAGTTCGAGAAACAGGCTATGATTTCATACACAGTACAGGATGAACAAAGGGATCAGGTCAAAACTACGCGCCCTCTCGGGCGACGTATTGAAGCGCCTGAACAAAATCGCTCATAGTCGCCGCGACCACCGGGTCAGAGAGCATGCCGAAGCGGGCCAGCCAGCGGCCGTGCTTCTCCCTTTGGCGTCCCGTAACGATCACCAGCGGCAGCCGCCGCCCGAGGATGGTCGTCAGCGCGTCGCCAAGGATCCAACGCCAGCGATCGCCGCCCAACCGGACCTCGACCCTGGGCGACGCGAACATCTCGGCATGGCCGGCGAATTTGGTCTGCGTGTGCACCTCAAATTGCGCGTTGGGAAAGCAATCGAGCAGATATTTGAGGTCGTCTGCCCAGCGGCCCATGGGCGCGGCGAGCACAATGCCTATCTTCCGGGCATTCCGGTTACGGCGCAACCAGGGCGTAACGTCTCGTGCAACGCGATAAATTGATTCTTTCGTAGCCGAGGTATCGATCATGTCGATGTTTTTCGTGGACGCGGCCTGCACGCGATACCACAATTCGTTAAAACTCTCAGGCGGGCCGCCAAGAGCCTTCGAACACGCTTCCACCCTCACCTGGATGATCCTGGTCTTCCATTGCGACAGGTAGACGTCAAGCAGGTGCATTTTTTCCTGCTTGACGTCGGTAACGTCCACGCGCTCCTCTTCGAGTTTGACGCCGGCTTCCCGGAGCGTTTGCACCAGTGCGGCGGTGTGATGGGGAAAGTTTGCCGCATACGGCACGTCCTGGAAAAACCGGCAGACGCGTTGCTCAACAAGCTTGGGATTGGCCCGCAGGACATTAAGACAGGCGTGGCGGGTCAACTGATGGTCCACGTGCACACCGACGCCCAGAGGCATCCAGATCTCCTCCGGATCAAGATCTTCGATTGCCTTGGCGATGGTCGAAGTCCACAGTTCCAGTTCGCCCCCCCCGGCAGCATGTTCCAAATACGCCCAAACTGCCTGTTCGTGCCGTTGGAACCAGTCGAGCGTCCATTTTTGCGGGTAGTAGCGCAAAGTGGCCTCGACCAGATCGAGGGGAATGTGGCGTCCCCACACCATGCGCGCCACAATCTGGGATTCAGCCTTGCGGAGATTCGAGATAGTTTGCCTATCGAAGAAATCGCGGTCGATCCCTCTATAAGAAGTAGCCACGCTCTGGGTGGCCACGGTGACGAGAAGGAATTCGCATTCGGCGCGCCGCTGCAACATCAGCCCGCCAACGCTCAAAGCCGCATCGTCCATGTGCGGTTCGATGACCATTACGCGCCGCCGTTTCCCCGACGGGGCGGGCATGATGACTTCGGCAACTTCAAGCGCCACAAGGCGTCGTATGCCTTCGGCTGCCTGCGCACCCAACCGCGCTTCGAGATCCCCTACGGTCGCCTCTTGCTCCAACGCGTTCCACAAGTTCTGTTCCATTGGGGTCAGAGCCGCAAACGGACGCTTCGAGATCAGGAAAAACAACGAATCTTCCTGCAACCGGAAGTGGGGCCGGCGGACAACCACGGCTTCGCCCGGAGGCACAAAACCTGCACCTGTTCGCGGTTGGAAAAGAACTCTCCCCCGACTCATCCCTTCGTCTGCCATACAGGTGGCACTCCTAGTAGACTTTCTCCGGGTCAAAGACCCTCCGGAGTGGCAAGTTACCTCACGTATCCGTCGTTCTCAATCGAAGTCTCTGTTTTAGCCGATGGCCGCCCGAATTGTGCATTGCGGATCAAGATGGCAATATGTGATCAAATCTTCTGCTGGCATACGAGGCTACGGGGGTATTTGCATATGACATGGCTGGTTCTGACACTTTCTTCGGCCCCATAAGATGGGAGGCTCGAACGGCTGCCGCGACAAGAACAAACAGGGGCCCGGTAATTTCAAGATAGGTCCACCGGTCGCCAAAACAGTTGGTAACAAGCAATGAGCACATGGTAAGAAGAATGCCAAGCCCCAGGCCTCTGTACAACGGGTCGACGCCATGTCGAAAGAGGCCGATCGACAATGTCAACATTTGCGCGAGCAGGATCAAATACAAGCAAAGCCCAACGATACCCGTCTCCACGATTACTTTCACAAACCAGTTGTGTGTGTCTTTCAGGTTGGCCACAGCGTGTTGGCTATACCGATAGGTGGCAAAGCCCTCCCCGAGGATTGGGCTGTGAACAAACGAGGTCCATGCCTCCTTCCACAGCTCGACGCGCTGTTGGGTGGAGGAGTCGAGTTCTCCATTGGCGTCTTGGGTCATGGTGACGCGTTGCTTAACGGCGACAGGCACGACAGTTTGCCACGTCAGTAAAAAGATTCCAAGAATCAGTAAAAGTTTCCGGTCTTTTACTACGCCAAGAACGAGAATGCTGAACAGTACGGCAAGATACGCTTCGCGGGAAAAGGTGTACATTGTCGCGTACAGCGACATAGCGACTAGCCCGTAGCCGAGAAGTTTATACTTCTTTGCCTTGATAAATTGCAGGAAGCCCCACATAAACATCGCAAACTCGGCCAGATATGCGGCCGTCGTGTTTACGCCCATAAGCGGGCCCGGGTCGCGCTTGCTCTCATCAAAGCTTCCCCAGGAATGCATTCTGTTTTGCAGTATGCAACTCCTATCGATGAACAAGATGGTAATGGCAGTAATGAGGATAACCGTCCTGACCCCCTTTCGGTCTTCGACGACCAAAGCAGTCGCTACCAATACCAGCGGAATGACTATATAGTCTTTCCAGACGACGAGGTTCGCGTCGGAAAGCCAGAGCGGGGCCGGAGCATTTCCAAGCGCGGCGCCCAGCCACATGGAGAAATACAGGTAGACGCTTATGACGAGCCAGATGATATAAAGATTTGATTTGGGAAGGCGTTTTCCGTGAACGAGGGCTCCGACGATTACGGCAAGCACGAGGATGAGCAGCATGTGCGTACCCAGGGGATAATCGAGGAAGTGATTCCGCATCGAGCGGTAGGGGAGAAATGGAATCAGAAAGTAGAGACCCCAAAGAGGACGCGAGGCCAACGACACGAGGCACATCACCCAGAAACCCAGGTACGCTACCAAGGGTATGAAGTGCCCGATTCCCGTGCCCAAATCAAAACCTCCATGACGCCAGCAGGAGCGTGAAGCACACGTTTCGCTGACAGCGACTGCGCCCGGTGAGCCAAGAGGTCAGCTCTGAGACTGCGCTCAATTCTACAGACTGCCTCGCTTCAAAAAACGTCTGAACTCATCCCGAACTGCGCCTTTTCGGCGTCATTCAAAACAATTTCACTTCCGTTCGACCCATCTGGCTTGATAATTCCGATATCAAATGCGTCATTCAGAAATCGGGCCAGCCGGGAACACCATCACTCTATCACGCAAATGATCGGTAGCGGTTCTTAAGCAAGCCGGTACCTTGAAGCCTAAAGCGTAGAATGTTTTTATCCCGGGCCAGAATCGACGTCAAGGAGCCTCGTTTGCAACTGCGTGCCAGGCACATTGCACGGAGTGTTCTGTCGAATTGGTTCGCGATGGCGGCCGCCATGGCTGTCGGATTCTTTCTGTCCCCTCTTCTTGTCCATCGACTGGGAAATGCCGCTTATGGGGTCTGGGTCCTGGCAATTTCTTCTGTCAATTATTTTGGCCTCCTCGATCTGGGGTTGCGGAATTCCGTGACCATGTTCGTTGCCAAAGGACGCACCACCGGGGATCACGAAGGAGCTTCCGAAGTGCTTTCGGCGGCACTTTGGGTTCGGATACAAATCGCCGCATTGGTGCTTGTGCTAAGTGGAGCGCTCGCGGCGGTGTTTCCAATAATCTTTAAAGTCTCTCCGGCATTAACCTTCGATGCTCGCGTGGCTGTCCTTCTGATGGGCCTGAGCATGGCAATTTACATGTCGATTGGAGTCTTCGCCGGGATACTGTCCGCGCTGAACCGGTATGACCTCTACACCCTTGTGACGCTGACGCAATTGACCCTGCGCGTAATCGGAGTCGTCACGATATTGCGTATGGGTTACGGGATCGTTGCGATTGCCTGCTGTGAACTTTTCGCAGCCACGATCGGTAATGTCTTGTTCGTCTATGTTGCGAGGAGAATCTACCCTGAACTGACAATCCGGCTGAAGAAGCCGAAAGGGGAAATACTTAGGAAGATCTGGTCCTATAGCGTCTATGTTTTTCTTGTCATGGTTGCAGTTCAGTTGATTTACCAGACAGACAACCTGGTGGTCGGCGCCTTTATATCGGCTTCCGCCGTGACATTCTATTCCATCGGAAACTCTTTATGCCGTTATACGCAACAGCTTGTCGGCGCGATGACGGCGACCTTTACTCCTGCGGCAAGCACATACGATGCGACCGGCGACACTTCGAGCCTGCGCGCTCTTTACTATAACGGCACGCGTGCGACAATGGCCGTTTCCCTGCCGGTATTGGTCACCCTTATTCTTCGGGGCGATAACTTCATCGGCGTATGGATGGGGCCTCAATACTCGCGAACATCAGGAATCGTACTGACAATCCTGGCGACCGCGCTTTTGTTTTCTCTGCCGAATACACCTGCGTCATCGATTGCGTTTGGCGTCGAAAAGCATAAGAAGGTTGCCAAATGGGCAGTGGGCGAAGCCATCGCAAATCTGACGCTCAGCACTACATTGGCGCTGACATTCGGACTCTATGGCGTGGCGGTTGGAACCCTGGTGCCGAGTCTGGCAGTGAACCTCATTCTGTGGCCGAGATATATCTCCCACCTTGTCGGCATCAGCTGTCGTGAGGTCTTTCTGAAAGTATGGGGACCCGTCTTTCTCTGTACGGTTCCGTTTGCCATTGCCTCTTATGCGGTGAACGTATTCTTTCCGGCGCGTAATATGATCATGTTCATCCTTCAGACCATCACGCTGTTGCCAATCTTTGTTGTATCAGTCGGCTGGATGTTCCGAGACAATTTCAAGCGTAGAATATTTCCCCGGATCAAATCGTATCTTCATGCGGAGGCAAAGTAACTTGCCACGCGCGACCCATGCGAGAGAGGGCATGCTGTGATGCCTGCTCAGCTGGGTCTGCCCCGATTCTCAAATCCATCCGTCACGACGAATCTTTTAGGATTGACCATTCTCCGCCATTGCCTCAGCTTGTGGAGTCTTGATTGAGGACGCCGGATAATGATCTACGATGCTATCTACTCTTTCACGACGAGTTTTCCCAACCATATCGGCATCAGACGCATGTTGAGACAAGACATACTGTCTGTAGTCTTCAAACGACACCCTGTATTTGACCGGAGAACCCATCACGACGCAGTTGTCAGGGATCGATTGGTTGACTAAGGAGCCTGCAGCAACAATCACGTTGTTTCCGATCCTGACGCCTGGAAGAATCGTTGTGTTTGCGCCTATAAACACATTATTGCCGATGGTAATCGGGGCATAATGGTGGCGTCGGCCGCGGTCATCTCTGATCAGCCAGCCCGTGCCGTCATGGGTCACAAATCCAACATTGACTGAAATGGCGACATTATCACCGATGGTGATTAGCCAGGGCTCCCCACCAAAATGGCGGGTGTAGATTTCACAACCATTGCCGATTTTGACTCCCTGAGCCCGGGCAGCAAGAACATTCCCTCCGAGTATTCGCAGGAAGTTCCATTTGATCAAGTCGACCACGTAACGCAAAAAACCGCGCATTAAACTCTCCTCTTTGTGTGCACGCCATTTTCATTGGCACCCGATCTCGAAAGGAGGCCAGAGATGGCTCCCCTGCGGTAAAAGTGCGGCGCCCTTCGCCATCCTCAACCGACGGCACAGACAGGATGGGAATGACCAATCACCGCATAATGAACACGCCACTTGACCCATAAAAACTAAAATCCGTGTCGCTGCCAGGCTATAAGTTCCGCACGCATGTGTCCGCCGCTCTGACACGTACGTTGTAGCTATCGATAGCGTGTTCAAAACTCTGGTCTCGGACTATTCATAAGCGCCGATCGTTGGAGGATTGTGGCGTAGTGCCCCGTCAAAGTCACTAACCAGATCGCCGCGGGGAATGCCGTGACCGATCGCTGGACTACCACTTTGCAAGTGGTAATCCGTGGCCGAAACGAACCGCGGATTCGCAAAGGTTCCATAACTGGTGGCCGGTGCCGAGCTCCGCGGAGTGCGCTCACTGTACCAGAGATTGTTTGATCCGGAGAGCGTGCCGATGGATCCTACGCCGCAGAAATAGACGTTTTCTTTGGACGTACCCGCGTAGGCCGGCTGATAGACGATGTTGTTCATAAGTGTCGTGGTGACGTTGAGCTGATTTCGAGGAACCAGAATCGCGCACGACGAACTGTCCGAAGGATTGATGTCGAGGTACGAACTGCAATCGACCATCGTATTGTTATAGATTTCGACTGTGCCGGCGGCAGTCGCGCTCCCGTACCCCTTGATGGCAATACAAGAATGAGGACCAGGGCTATCGGGTGCCATAGCGACGCCGACATGATGGATGACATTGTTATATATCTTGACGTATCCCCTGGACGGATCGACGGTCGAAAGGTTGATGCCGCTTCCGTTCACGTCGGCGATATTGTTGTCGTGCCAGGACTGGTTGTAAAAACCGGAAGACTTGTCGTGGTTGATCTGGATGCCATTGTAGGCCCTGGTGTTATAAATTCTGTTCCACGCGATCTCTATGTTGTTCCCACCCACGTAAACCGCATGATAGGTCTTGTTCGATCCACGTGGATCTAATGTTGAGACGTTATGAACAATGTTCCCATACATGATGAAACCGTCCCCACCCATGACGGCTCCCGCCGGACCCCAGCAGTCTGGACAAGTGATGTCGTTGCCGACCACCCGATCGTTCCGGGCAACGCCTCCTGCGCTGAAACTAGCCCCGCCGTTCGGGCCGCTCCCCGTAAGTGTAAGACCCGAGATGACGTTGTAACCATTGGAATGGTCGCGGATCGGCGCCGTTGCCCATCCGGTGCCCCCCAACTGCACCGACGCGCCCGGGCGCGCCATGAAGGTGTAAAACATGCTGGAAGTAGCTCTCGTATCCCCAAGAGTCAAAGACGAGTGCCATCCTGTGCCGTCGAAGTAGGGATACGAGACGCCATTCAGAAAAACAAGCGTGTCGCCGGGCGACATGCAGTGGTAATAAAAGTGAGGCGTCCGCATCGCCATGGTATAGGCCGTTTCGATCTTGCTCGCGAAATTTGCAAGTCCCCACGGTTTCGCGTAGGTTCCTCCCGCGCAGGTCGCTGTGGAATTATCGATGGACGCCCCGATGTAAAACAAACGGCCGGAACGAACCGTAAACGTTAGATTCGAGTTGCTGGAAGCGCCGCCCACGATCACAACGATTGGCCCCGTCGAGACATGACCCACCTGGACACCGATTTTGGTGTCGGACCACAGAAGGTATTGAGCCACAGGCTTGCCGTAGATAGTTACCTTCGATGTTCCCTGGGTTGCGCCGAAATGAGTCCCGAAGATCGTAAGGTAGATCCCGTTATCGCCTTCGCCTCCCGCGTTCGGCCCCGAAATGATGTCAGTGAACAGAATGACGGGGCGTGAGACGCCCTTGGGCGTGCCGTTCGCTTTCGGCACAGAATCAAGGAGGGCAAGGACAATCGCGAGGCATGAAAAATACCTGAAACAAGCGGTCAACGAAGTGTTCATGGTCTTCGGTCCAGCTTCTTGAAATGATTAAAGATGCGGCTTGAAGAGTATGACTCAACTCACGATGAGTAGCAAGGATCCGCAATAGCGAAGCGCTGTGCGTCGAATGCTGGAATCCGGGCCGGCTTGTGACGAATTTCATCGACGGCAAGAGCGTTTAGCCGCCTTATGCACCAAGTGTCAAGCGCGTGCGAACCGATGGTGGCTTGCACGCGCACAATCCTTATGAGAAATGTTCCAAGTTCGGCAGAGGTTTCCTCCATGGCTCAATCTGGCAGCCCTGGTCCTGGCAAGCCCATACTTGACGATGAGCGTGACGTTCGTTGTTGTTCAGAGTGTCATTGATCGCACCGCTGCCCGCAGCAATCGTCTGGGGAGAAATGGTTGCCGTGGATCCCTCTGGGAACCCGAGGCTGTAACGGTTATTGCCGGGAGTGCGGGTCCAAGGGCAGGGCTGAGGCCCAGGGGGTAACTTGCTGTCTCCCCAGGCTGAATCGTCTGGGGTGTGGCGTTCCCGCCCGAGCTCAAGCTGAAGCTTTGAACATTTGTGCTTGTCGTCGGTTGATCGTTCACCGTCAGCGAAATTGTACTGGAGGTGCTGGAGAGGAAGGGGGCATTGCCCGAATACTGGGCCGTCAGGCTATATTTCCCGGCAGTCAGCCACGTGGTGTAAAAGATGGCGACGCCGGCGGAATTGAGCGTAGCCGTTCCCAGCTGCGTAGATCCGTTCAGGAAAGTGACCGTGCCTGCCGGCGCGGTACTGCCACCTCCTTGAACGGCTGCGGCCAGGAGCAGCGTCTTGCCCGTGACGACTGGATCCGGAGACGCAAATAGGCTTGTCGTCGTCGGTTGACCGTTCGCCGTCGGTTGATCGTTCACCGTCAGCGAAACTGCACCGGAGGTGCTGGAGAGGAACTTCGCATTGCCCGAATACTGGGCTGTCAGGTTATATTTCCCGGCAGCCAGCGACGCGATGGACAGCGTGGCGACGCCGGAGGAATTGAGGGTAGCCGTTCCCAGCTGCGTTGATCCGTTCAGGAAAGTGACCGTGCCTGCCGGCGCGGTGCGGCCACCTCCTTGAACAGCTGCGGTCAGGGTGGGCGTCTGGCCAGTGATGACAGGATCCGGAGACGCGGATAGGCTTGTCGTCGTCGGTTGATTTTTCACCGTCGGTTGACCGTTCACCGTCAGCGAAACTGTACCGGAGGTGCTGGAGAGGAAATTCGGATTGCCCGAATACTGGGCTGTCAGGCTATATTTCCCGGCAGTCAGCCACGTGGTGTAAAAGATGGCGACGCCGGCGGAATTGAGCGTAGCCGTTCCCAGCTGCGTAGATCCGTTCAGGAAAGTGACCGTGCCTGCCGGCGCGGTACTGCCACCTCCTTGAACGGCTGCGGCCAGGAGCAGCGTCTTGCCCGTGACGACTGGATCCGGAGACGCAAATAGGCTTGTCGTCGTCGGTTGACCGTTCGCCGTCGGTTGATCGTTCACCGTCAGCGAAACTGTACTGGAGGTGCTGGAGAGGAAGGGCGCATTGCCCGAATACTGGGCTGTGAGGTTATATTTCCCGGCAGCCAGCGACGCGATGGACAGCGTGGCAACGCCGGAGGAATTGAGGGTAGCCGTTCCCAACTGTGTAGAGCCGTTCAGGAAAGTGACCGTGCCTGCCGGCGCGGTGCCGCCACCTCCTTGAACTATTGCGGTCAGGGTGGGCGTCTGGCCAGTGATGACAGGATCCGGAGACGCAGATAGGCTTGTCGTCGTGTTGGAGAGCACTTGAAGAGGAGCGTAGCCAGATTCAGCCGACGGGTAGTTCGAGTCACCTGAATAATCCGCTATTACTTTATAGGAATCAACAGGCAGCGATGAAAGCACCAGTGTCGCCGTGCCGTCACTGTCAAGGGAAGCCTGTCCCAGAGAGGCGCTCCCATTCAAAAAGTTGATGCTGCCGGTCGGAACTAACTGTCCAGTTTGGGCGACTGCAGCCGTCAAGGTAACCGGTTGCTCCCAAGTCGCCGGATTTGGCGCAGCACTCACGGTAACCGGCAGATCCGATGATGTGCTGCCATCCTCAAGCGCCCCTATTGCCGGGGAACCTGGCCGAGTCGCCCCGGCGAAGTCGAGTACCGGGTAAAGCGATGCGCTTCCCGCTGCAATTGCGGGACTATTACTCTGAATTTCGAGGTTTGTCCACGATCCTGGCGTCGTCGCATTCGTGAACTGCGGACTTGTCAATACTGTAAGTGAAGTCAGCGAAGAAGCTGGCGAAGTGCTGCCCGGAGTAGCAGCACTGTAAAAGAGATTGTCGGATCCGGTCAAGGTCGCCATCACCGGCGATCCTCCTGTGCATAAGTAAGGGTTCTCCGAACTGGTGTTCGTATAAGAGGGAGCGGCGACAATGTTATTGACAAGGTTGACGGTCAAGCCTGTCTGGGTCGATGACGACTCAAAGCCATAGGCAATGGCGCATGCGCTCCTGTAGGCGATCGTGTTGAGGTAGGAACTGCAATCGTACATCGTGTTGTTGTAGACGTTGATAATTCCCGCCCCGGCGTCGGGCGCTTCACCCGGGAACGATATGCAGGAATTGGAGCCGTCACCGTCAGATGCAGGCTGTATTCCAACATGGTGAATTATGTTGTTGTAAACGTTCACCGGCCCCTGTGTGGGATCGATAGATGCCAGGTTGATGCCGTTGCCGTTCGCATCTTCGACATCGTTGTCGTGGATGCTTATGTTGCCATAACCGATTGAGTTGTCCGCACCGTAGTTGATCTGGATCCCGTTATAGGCACAGACTCCCGCTATTTTGTTCCAGCCAACCTCGATGCCGTTGCCGCCAAAATACATGCTGTGGTATTGCTTGTTCGACACTCCGCCAGGTACGGAGCAACTTGCGTCTGTAACATAGTTACCTAAAATTTCAATGCCCGCAGTAACATCTGCTTCGACTCCTACCTCAAGTGCCGCAGCAGAACCGGAGCAAGTGGGGCATTTGATCATGTTGCCAACGAGCCTAGAAAACGGACCAGTGGTGCTTGATGAATATCCAAATCCTAGTCCTCCTACTCCACCAGAAGGACCAGAGCCCGTCATGCTTAGACCTGAGACTACAACATGGGTATCGTCATAATCCCGGAGACCAAAATCAACGTATCCCGTTCCGCCTAATTGCACTGTTGCGCCGGGCCGCGCCATAAAGGTAAAGAAGCTGGACGATGAACCAAGTCCTCGATCCAAAGCAAGGGCTGAATAGAGGCCGCTGCCGTCAGCATATGGATAGCTTGCCCCGTCGAGAAAAACCAGCGTATCCCCATCTGCCAGGCAGTTGTAGTACATGAACGGGGTTCTTGCTCCTGGCGCGGGTCCATAGTTTCCAGAGCCGCCCTGTATTTGCACACTGGGTACATTTGTCAACGTCCACGGGTTTGCGTAGGTCCCCGAACCGCCTTGTCCATTGCCGGCGGTGCCGTCTTTGAGCGCGTCGCAGAGCTTATGATTTTTACCGGCATTGTCGTTGTCGATCCCACTCCCGATAAACCAGATGTTGCCGCTGCGTACCGTGAACGAAAGGTTGGAGCAGGAGCCGCCCGGTGTCGTGACCACAATGTTTCCCGTCCCGGTCGTTCCGCTGGCAACCTGTACGCTGATCTGGTCGTGGTTTCCGGTCACATCGTTGTTTGAGCCCCACACAAGATACTGCGCCACGGCTGTGCCGTTGACAGTCACTGTCGATGTTCCCTGGGTTGATCCGAAGTTCTTGCCGAAGATGGTTAGGTAGATGCCGTTGCCGCCTTCACCTCCAGATGCCGGTCCGGAAAGAACATCCTGATACAGGCATACCGGAGCTGCGGCAAAGGCTGGTAACACGACGAGGAACATTAAAAATAGAACAACGAATTCTTTCTTCAGAGTATTTCTCCGCGGGCGGCTGAAGCCGCTCCTGTAGCAACTGCGCACAGATTTCCACACTAATCTCACTTAGTGCGAGAAGTGGGTATACAAAATCCACATCATCGGTTGCCAAGGCGGGCTCGAAGTCAGGAATTGACCAAGAGTGAATCGGATTGAAACTATTTATGGATAGTCTTCAGAGAATGATACCAGATACTATTTATGGACAGCCTTCAGAGAATGATGGTTATACGCCCAGTGGTGCAGGTGGGATTGAGGGATGCGGCGAGGAGCGCAAGGCACTCCCATAAGCCTGCATAGTCTTCTTCGCAATTGAGGTCCAAGATTGCTCGCCAAAGTCCATCGAGCGCACCTTGCTTGCCAGGCTCTCCCGCAGACCTCCATCCTGTGCCAACTCAATAAGTGCATCGGCAAACTCCGCTGAATCCTCAGGGTCGACCAGCAGCGCGTTCTCCCGGTGTGTCAGCAGCTCGCGAAACACGGGCAGATCGCTGGCCACAATCGTCTTTCCCAACGCCAGTCCAGTTGCCAGAGCACCGCTGGTTGTAATCGCACGATAAGGATAAACGACCACGTCCGCAGCGCGATACAATGCCACCAGCTCTCGCGCTGAGATGAAACGAAGCTGCAGTTGCACACGCCTTAGCCCCAGGCTCGCCACCTGCTCGCGAATATGCTCCAGACACTCGGGTGTCCCGGTACCCGCAATATCCAACCGGCAGTCGCCGCCGTCGGCCTCCACCCGCCGCCACGCGCGCAGCAGGAGATCGACTCCCTTGTAAGGCGAGATGATTCCCTGGCAAAGCACCAGCACTCTGCCCGGCTTCTCCTCGCAATACGGCGGCGGTTGCTCGGGGCCGGCTACAGGCAGGTCATAAAACAAAGGTCCATGCGGAATCACCGACACCTTTTCCTCAGGTACGCAAAACTCCTTGCCTAGCCTCACCTTGATGTGATCCGAGTGGCAAATGAGCCGATCGGCCATTCGGTAGAGCTCAAGAAAAGTCCCCTTGAGCGCCTCACCCGTATCGTGCGGAAGAAGATCGTGGACCGTCAGAACAATCCTCGAGCCCCGTTTGCGGCAGAACTCCAGGAACCAGAAATCCAGCGGCAAGCGCCACTTCAGCATCGGCAGGAATTGAACATGAATCACCTCGGGGGGCGACACCAGAAAGCGCATCGTCAACGCAGAAAGATTTACGAGCGCCTCCAATAGTTTCAACACTCTGCGCGGCACACGCGGCAATCGGAACTTCCCCACTACATCGAGAAGCCCCGGATCAACCTTGATTCCACGGCTTGAGAAGCAACCCGAATCAAGGTAGTAGGAGATCGACCCAACGGTCACATCGGCGCCCTCCGCAAGGAGAGCCCTGGAAAGATACGCCGTGTAATAGGGCACGGTCGCCCACAGGTCCATCATAAAAACGCGAAGCCGCAGGTCGCTCACTTTGTCTTTCCTCGCGGAGCAACAGAGAGTACGACCCGGCGTTCTCCGCTCTTCGCCACCGCCGCAATCGCGTCTTCATAAACACGGAGATAATCAGCCGTCATTCGCTCGGCGGAGAACTCATCTTCGATCAGTTGCCTTGCCGCGGAGCCAAGCCGAGCTCGTCTTGCGGGATCCCGCAACTGCTCTATAATTGCCGCCGCCAACAACTCGGGATTGTTCGCGGGGACCAGCACTCCGGTGACGCCATCCAAAATGACGGTCGGAACCTCGCCCACGGCAGTTGCCACCAACGGGAGGCGGCTGGCCATGCCTTCCAAAATGGCAATCGGCAGTCCCTCCTTCCGCGATGCCGAGACCATCACGTCCAGGGAGGCATACAAGGCGGGCATATCGTCACGTCGGCCTAACATGCGCACACTGTCACGAATGCCAAGTTCATCGATCAACGTGTCCAACGCGGCGCGATCCGGCCCATCCCCGGCCACGACAAATTTTGCGTCTGGGCAATGAGCGAATACACGCGCCGCGGCATGAAGGAAAATGTCTACGCCCTTCTCTGCGGAAAGGCGCCCGACGAAGCCAACGAGCGGAACGGCGCTCCAGCCAAGCTCATCTTTCACAACATCCGATGCGCGGTCAAAAGGTCGCAAGTCGATGCCGTTCCTGATTATGCTTACCTTATTCGCCTTGACACCCGATTTGAGGAGCCTCTGCTGTACATCCTCAGACACGGCCACGACCCGCGCATAGCTGCGCAGAATCACCCGGTCCAGGTGCCCGTAAAAAAATACCTTCCGGTCATTGTCACACCAATTGTGGCAGGTTGAAACGAGCGGAACGCCCGATGCCCGCGACGCAAAATATGCATAGAGGTCTGCCTTGTAGCCATGAGCATGGACAACGTCGGCGCCTGTCCGTTGAATCAGCTCTCGAATACTTGTGATTGCTTTCCGGTCAATCTGCCCGCTGCACGGGATCAGATACGACTCGATGCCTTCCTTCGTGGCGTTTTCATGAAGCTCCAGATTTGGATTTGAGGAGTTCGAAAAGACGCCCAGCAAGCTACGATGCGGCCCCTCATTCAGCGTGCGCGACATGTTCAGGATCACGGCCTCTGCACCGTACATTCCGCCGCTGCTGATCATGTGCAGAATCTTCATTCCGCGTAGTCCCCGCCGTCACCGCCGACCGGCTCTTTTCGATTCAGAGGCGCCCAGAGCTTTTCGTACAACCGATCTCCCAGCACTATCTTCGCAATTGCCTTGATCCTGTATTGACGCTCCAGGTTCGATAGCACGCGGCTTCCGGGTTGAAGCACATTCCGAATCCACGCCAGCGACCTATCTCCGCGGACGTTAAGCCGGCCAACGGTAAATCCCAGTGGTTCGCGTTCCGCCCCGGGCACGGACGTGTAAACCTGCGTATATCCCGCCTCCCGGCAGGCCGCAAGAACCCGCCGGTTGTAACGACCACCGGGTAAGGACATTGTGGTAATCGATGTTCCGAGCTTATCCTCCAGGATCGATCTGGCTTTGCGCAGCTCTACATCAAGATCTTTGGGAGCGCAGTGAGTCAGAAAGGCGTGCGACCATCCATGCGCACCAATCAGCTGACCGGACTCATGCAGTGACCGCAGCTCCCGCCATCCCATGTAGCCCGGCTTCTTACCCATCCAGCCCACGGTGATGAAAAAACGTGCGATGAGATCTCGCGACAGCAAAATAGGCAGCGCATAGTCAAAATTTGAAATATGCCCATCGTCGAAGGTCACCTCCGGCCGCACGCCTGGACTCTCACCCTTCCGCATCTGTGAAAACAGGTCTATTTGTTTATTAAACTCTTTTGTCTCAAGCGCATATGAGTAATCGCATCTGTTCGGCCTCAACTCATGGTAAATAAAATGAAGTTTCTGCAAGGGCTGCCTGACTCGTTCCTCAGAGATTGATTCAATGCGCAAGGTTCAATTCCCACTCAGCGATTTGCAGTTACTAAAGACGCAGTCTAACAGTCCCTGTTGAAAGCAGGTGAATCTCCTAAACCGCGAGCGCTTAAGAAAAACTGCGGGGATCTGCATTCTGACCCTCTCATAGCAATTCAATTGCCCAACAGCGGAATGATTTGATTTCCCGTCAAGTCTCCGAGAATTTCCTTGCAGGCAACAGTTTTCTCTTGCCAAGGGAATTGTTTTTCCACTCTTCCAGGGAATCAATGCCAGGATTCTTCCTGTTGGAGGAGAAGAAGCAGCATTTCTTCGGTCCGCCCCTTCCGAAATACCCCAAATGGCGAAAAATGCGTAAGCGAAGCCCGCATTTCTGTCCTGATCTCAGATTTGGAACCTGTATTGCAAACGGAAAGGCGCGGAGGCAACACTCTTCGTCACGGGGGTGTCGAGATAAATCGTGCGAATCGGCCGTGAAACTGTTTGTAGCCATTCCTGTACCTGAAAGAATTGGCCACCTCGGGTATTCGCGATTTGCCTGGCTCCCATGATCAGATTCGAGCGGCCTGTGACAATCGCGGTTCCCGATTCTTCAACCATCCCGAAACTCAGGCGCTCGCTCTGCAATATGTGGCGTATCCCAGAAAAGGCTGCCTAATGCCGCTAGTTTCAATCGTAACCCCGGTCTATAACGCCGCCCGATGGTTGCCGGAAACCGTCGCCGCCGTTCGCGCGCAGACGCTCACTGATTGGGAGCAGATCCTAGTCGATGACGGCTCGACGGACGGCTCGCTAGCCGCTGTGGAAGCATTAGCGGCTGAAGATCCGCGTTTCCGATCGCTACACACACCTGACCGTCTAGGTCCCTCGGCAGCACGCAATCTGGCACTGGACGCCGCGCGCGGCCGATTCATCGCCTTTCTCGACGCCGACGACCTGTGGCACCCGGAAAAACTCGCCCGCTCCGTGGACTGGATGACGACGCACGGCTACGGCTTTATCTATCACGACTACCGGCACATGTCTCACGATGGCACTCGGCTGGGCCCACTGATTACTGGCCCCGAGGTGCTGGACTTCCGCACCCTGCACACGCGCCGCGGTCACGGTGGTTGCCTGAGCGTTGTTATTGATCGAGAACGGGTTCCTGGTTTTCACTTCCCAAGCAATTATCACATCACCCACGAGGATTTCGTCGGCTGGATGAGCATCATCAGACAGGGCGAAAATGGGCACCGGCTTCCGGCCGATCTGGGCCGTTACCGCCTGTCGGCGCACGGCCGTTCATCCAACAAGCGAAGGGCAGTGATAGACACCTGGAAGATTTATCGAACGTTCTCCCATTTGTCTTTCGCGCAGGCCGCGCTGTGGTGGACCTACTATGCCTGGAACAGCTTCTGGCTTTACCGGTATGCGCGTCCCCGCTGAGGCAGATGCCTGTTAGCCGTTATTTGCAACATACAGACTATCGATTGTCCGGCAATTTGCCTTCAGGATACTAACTCTGTTAAGGAGCACGTTTCGAACAGAAAACCGGTTCGCGCGGACAGAGGCCTCCAATCACTAGGACAGACGCAGTCTCTGGCTGAAACTTCATCTAAAAACCAGGTGCGACATATGGAAATCGAATTGACATGAGAGAGTGGACCCACTATCTTTCCAGACCCATGGATATCAAGGATCTCGCTTACCGCTTTGTGCCTAAGCCCCTCATCATTGAGCTAAGGCACCGTAAGCACCTTCGTGACCTGGCGACTGCCGTAGAACCAGAAGAGGCCGAGGTGAGGAAGCTGGTCCATCCCGGTTTCACAGTGCTGGATATTGGCGCCAACTTCGGCGTATTTACCAAGCTGTTTTCGCAGCTCGTCGGTCCACAGGGTTCGGTTATAGCATTTGAGCCCGTTCCGCAAACGTTCCGCACCCTTACTGTTGGCATCGAACGTTATCATCGGAGCAACGTGCAGGCTAAAAACGAGGCCGTCTCCGACCATGAGGGCGTGGTTCTGATGGCAGTGCCGCAGTACGAGAAAAACGCTGGCGATAACCTATATCAGGCGAGCATCGTCGACTCTTCCAAATCGCCACACGGTTTCACCGTTAAGTCGGTCACCGTCGACTCTTTGCAACTCTCCCGCGTGGATTTTATAAAAATCGACGTAGAGGGTCACGAACTCGAAGTCCTTCATGGGAGCCGAAGAACCCTGGAACAGCATCACCCTACGCTCCTGGTAGAGGTCACTTCCCCGCGCACGGTCGAGTTCCTCTGCGCCACAATGGGATACGCAAAGCCTGCAACGATTTCGCCATCCAATCAATTATTTGTTCACTCTGCCGTCTCCTCGAAATCTGATTACGCAGCGGGTACTCTTTCCCACTTTAGAAATGGCGCCTGAAGCGGTAGTTGGAATGTGAAGAGGCCCTTGACCTGAATGCGGAATCACGATTGTCGGATTACACGATGGGAATACCACATCGATAAGTCTCCAGGATTAGTTCCCTATCGGGATGGTCGAAACCCCTCGCCTTTAGGCGGAGCAAGATAGTGTAAGTAGTGAGGGCGACATTACCGCCTGGGCGCGTACGAAGAGCCACCCGCTGCCCGAGAAGCATTCCAGAACCAGCAAAACAGAAGCCTTCACGCCGAGTACGCTAACGGGACGTATGCTCCTGAACTAGAGCCGGATAGCCCGTCGATTTTCTTTCGTCGGAAGTATTACTGTGCCGGCGCGGATGCAGCGTTGGATCCTGCTCCAGTTTGTGGAGGCTTGTATCTTGCCAGGTTGTAGTAAATGGGCTTCAGCTGGAACGGCATCTTGTCACTGGCGCTGACAATCACGGGAGGCTGGGCGTGTAGTTGATAGACCTGATCGTCCCACGCGTCGATCTTCAAATGGCTCCCCAATGGAAGAGCAGCAATCTGCTTCGGATTATTGACGTCCAGAGACGGCGCGCCATGTTGGAGATCCGCAAGCCATGGCAGATTATCGTTCCGTAGCGGTGAATCTCCAAGCCGTGGCGTCACCAGGGACGGAATCTGGCGCTGCATATTCGTAAGCTGCGCGAGGAACAGGCCTACATTGCCTGACTTGTCCGCATAGATCGAGTTTTTAAATAACTCCACAGCTTTCCTAGCCGCATCCACGTTCTGGGTGTCGGAATGATTCATTGCGAGCCGCTGAAGAGTGGACTCGTCAGGAAAGAGCAGGCGATCGTTAAATGCATAGCGGGTGTCTATTTCATGCCCAAGAACAATATGGGCCAATTGGAAGCTAAGCACTGCAGCCAGGTCTTCTTCGTAGGGCATTACATCGACAAAACCTTTGCTCAGGATAATGGTGTTGCCGACTGCGATCGATTCCAAAGTGGAGGTTAACATGACGCGACAATGGATAGGACTCGACGGGTTGAGCTTATTGCCGATAATCAGGTTGTTTGTAACTGTCTCCAGCACGTGATCGAACTCACTCGGAGGAGCCAGCAATCCAGCCCGGGTCAACCGCTCAAGAACATTCTGCTCGCTCTGGTTTTGCCAAGCGCGCGATGCCTGCAATGGGCTGAGATCCTGTGTGTTTTCACTGGCATCCGTTGCATTGTCGACCGTGACGCTTGCGCTCTCGAGATACGTTGTTGGAAGTTTTAAGCCATATCCCCACAAATAAGTCTGGCCGCGGAAATCAAGGTCCTGCACATAGACCGCCACCGGTAGCCAGATGTCCGGTTGCACATTCGTTCTCCAGCTGTCGAAGTGGAAATAGAGTTTACGCTTGTCCCTGCCGCTGAACGTCCCTGTAAAACGGACGATATCTCCTGTTTCGTCATCGATCCATACGCGCCCGATAAACCTGCCCCTCCCCATACGCGGCTTTGGCTGGACATCAAACGCTGATGTTTTTATTTCTCCAAGGAATTCCTCGCGGACGAAAGTAAAGCCGTAGTGACTTTGATCGAAGTCCCTGGGATCGATGAACATCATATCCATGAAGCCAGTGGGCGAATATCGCAGTTTGAACATACTCGAGATCTGGCTGAGAAAACCTTTCGAGCCAGAAAATGGTCCTTTTTTTTGTCCCTTTTTGGCATACAGGTTGTCGTTGAAGGCACCCCTGAAATCAACCCGTCCCAGCAGGTATTCATCCGAGACAGGAACGTTGCCCAACTTTGGGTCCGGCCGCATATGCTGAATGTAGGTCTGCACCAGAGGCGGGTGTTGTTGAATGGTCTTGACCAGGAGCTTTTCCTGGGAAGCTGCTTTCTCCAGCAGCGTCGTCTGCTCCGGCGTGAGAGGGGGGCTGTCAGAGGCATTTGCTTTACTTGCGCCGCAGACTGTCGCGACAGCAAGAACGAACAGACTTATTAACTTCCACCTATTGCCGTTCTGTTTCATCGCAGAGTCCCTTTCAGGTGTCGCGCCACTTAAACTAATGACCCGAATTGCAACTGTTGTTACGGCCTTCCAGTCAGAGAACAGTTCCGATATCCGATTTGCAGCCGATGCGCCAAATAATTAGCACAGAAGTGCGCCACATAATGTGCAGAGCAACAGAGGGACTCGCAGTACGCTTACCAAACGGGCGAATTCTTCGTTGCAGATAATGAAGCCATCGAATCCTTCCGGCGATGGAAGAAATATGGCGACGACCTCACGACACCTAACAACAACTGAGTAAAACGGTATAGAGCCGACGCTTACGTTGGAAAAAGGTCAGGATACGATTCAACTACTTCTCCGTTCCAGGAGTGGTCTTTGCCTCAACGAGTTCGAATAACTGGCGCGAACGGGTGTAGATCCACGCAATCTTTCTACCCTGAAAGGCTACAGCTGGGACGGGCGGAGAAACAACGATGCAGCCAAGTGATTTGGTGTGAAGTAGAGCGGCCTCGATATTGCTGGTCTCGAAGCAGAGATGATAAGCCCCTCCGCCATCTTTCGCCAGCATCGATCGTATGGGGGAATCCGGTGCGGCAGGCGCAATCAACTCAATCTCCGCAGCGTCTTCCGTGGATTGCGAGAGGAATTCCACAGAGACCTTCTGGACAGGGTCGTCAAAGGGGCCGGATACAAGCTTGTACCCAAATAATCTCGCAAGCGACTCCGCCGCGGGACCCAGTGACGGCACTGCTACACCCACATGCAGCAGTTTGAAATCGAGCTTGTCCCACGGCGGAGGGGTCAAAGCGCGGCGCCCTTCTTTTCCAGTTCAGCCTGGAGCAGCGAAACGCTTGTGAGCTCTGGTATTCTCTGCGGATCAAATTGCACCCCGTATTCTTCTTCAAGCGCCAGGATTACCTGCAAGTGCCGGAACGAATCCCAGTTGCCGACCATTTCCGCATTGAGATCCGGTGTTACCTCTTCAGGCTGGATTTCGAATGTGTCGGAGAGAATGTTACGAAGTGAAGACGGGACTTCCCGATAGCTCATTGAGTTCATATCCTTTCACCTTGATCCATTCCGGGCTCCTGGGAACCGAAGCGTTCAAATCGAGTTTAAAAAACTTCGAGTTGGAATCACCAGCATTTTCTCCATCACAATTGACGAAGCCGTGATCGAGATAGAAGCTCGCGCAGAGGGCGTTTTTCTTAGTTGGGATAAACTCGCCTACCAGTTGGCTGGCACCCGTTTGCAATGCTCGCTGGCCAATGTGAGCCAATAAAGCGCTTTCAATGCCGCGGCCAATCACCCGGCAGGATAGTAAGAACGAGTCGATAATGCACGATTCGCCGTGGTTCCGTGCAAGAGCCAGGCCCACGACTCCGGAATCTCCGAAGCGGTCGCGCACTCGAACAACTACGGCCTGTCCCCCTTCGATCGCGGCAAATTCCTCGATCTCACTAGCCGAGCGACGCCTGGTCGTGAGATTGAACTGGTTCGTCTTTGCGAGCAACTGTGCGGCGCGAGTGAGCGGAGCTTGCAGCGCGCTTTGAAAGGTGCAGACAATCTCGAGCGAAGCCAGAAAATCATTCCGGTCGATCGTGCTCTCTTGCAATCTGGCCCTCTGGGCCTGGGCCTTGTACTCGTTCAAACGATTCAGGTCGTCGCCTGTGATGGATAAGGCGTCGAAAAATGGCTGTTCTGACAAAATCTCGACCAGCTTCCAGGGATCCTCGGCCGGCGCTCGAATCACTGCAACTTCAGGCAATTGCCGCCGAATCTCCTCGCACTCTTGAGGACTGTCATCGACGAAGACGAACGAATCCGAGCCAAGCGAGAGCTGTTCGGCAAGTTCTCGAATCGATTTTGACTTTTCATTCCAGCCGATTTTGCAGGCGACGAAGTGATTCAGGTTCAGCGCGAGATCGGAGGAACGGACTTCAAATGCTTCTCGGACGTCCGCCTCATTGTTCTTTGAGACAATGGCAAGCAGAATTCCTCTTGAAGACAACTGCTTCAGATAACTCTGATAAGCGAAGTAGCAATTCCCGGGGAACGCGCTCCCGGTGGCAATTCCCTCCGCTCCGTCTTCACCCAGGATTCCTCCCCACAACGTGTTATCGAGATCCGTACACAATACCTTTCGGGGCGCCCGGTACATCGTCGAGAATGCACGAACCAGTCCTCGCGAATAGGCAGTGAAAAACTCCGCGGACACCGGAAGCCGGTTAGCCAGGAACATGCGCGTATCGCGCCAGCGTGCTCGGCCATGGCGCGCCGCAACACGATCCGCATCGAAGAAAACGCAGTCGGACACCGTACGGCATATCGCGGCCAGTCTCTTATTCAAACACAGAATCGCATGCGGCAGGCTGTGCGGCAGATTTGCATCCCCAACATCGCCAAGGGATGTAAGGTCGGGAACAACGAGACCCTGCAGAAGCATTCGAGCGGAATTTCCGGAGCGGAAACTCCGCAGCAGTTGTGCTATCCATCCCGCGCACTTCTCGATCTCCTCCTCGACATTGGCGTCCATTCCATCTGCGCAAAGATCCGGCAACCGACCGGCAATCTCTTCCAAGTCGAGAAGAATCAAAACGAGGTCGGGCTTGAAATTTGCGAGCGAGCTCTTCGGGTTCAGCAGCTCATCGGCATACGAGCCATAGCCGCCTAATTGCAAATCGAGAACATAATTCGATAGCACTGCCTCCACGGACAGAAATGGACGGATCGGCTCGACAGTAACTGATCGAACCACAAAGGTCCTAAGAAACCTGGCCCCCAACTGGTCTCGAATGGCGTCGGCAATCTTCGCAAAGGCCGAGGCGCAAAACATCACATCCGCGGGCTTATTTGAATCGGTAAGAAGACCCTGTGCATATCGGATTACGGCGCCTGCATCGCAGTTAGAAACAGCTTCTCTGACGGATCGCCGTAGATCCTGCCGTTCCGACTCACTCTGCATCTGTACTCTCCGATTCGGATACCGGTTGCGGCCGAACAGCCTCGCGTGCCCGCATGATAATGCGCCCAGGCACACCCATCACCGTAGCCCCCTCGGGGACATTAGTGATTACCAGGGTATTGGCCGCGATCTTAGCGGAGTTCCCAATTCTGATTTTGCCCACCAGCGTCGCGCCTGTGCCAATGTAGACATCGTGGCCAATCGTGGGCGCACCTTGTCGTCCCATGGCCGACGCTCCGATGGTTACATGGTGCGCAATGTCACAGTTTCTTCCAATGACCACCTGAAAGTTGATGTGAATCCCGCCAATGTGGCCGATATAAAGTCCATCCCCGATAGAAGCCTGAGGATCCAGATCCATCTCCATGAAAACTTCACAGAATTTGTTGGCAAGGAAAGAGGCTAACTTTAACGGTATGCGAATTGGCCAGACCGGCCGTGCTACATACGTCCAGTTGCCCAGCCGATAGCAGCCAATTGCCCATACCGCCGGGTTTAACCACAACGCTTTCGTCCCGTAGCCCTTGGCACGATATCTTGCGATGTCAGAGGAAAAATTACTCATTCGTGTTTGCCTTGGGTTTACTTAACTCGGCGATAAAATGCGCCTGCTGGCGACACGATGCATCTTCACTATCCTTCACTGGCGTTCACTCATCATTTCCGTCCATCATTCCCGCCTTCATTTCACTCCGCTCTTCCCTGGACAGAATATCTACAAAGAGTTTCACCGCTGAGGGAAGGTCAGTAACTGGGACGCTCCTTCTGTCCAGTCCTCCCAGCAGGTGCTTGATGGCCACCGGAGGCTCTCCATGTGTACTGCCTCACATCCAGCAATCACGGCTTCTAGCTTAGTCCTTGCAACGCTGCTGTCGCGTCCTTCCCAATCGGCGAATCGGGCGCAAGAGACACCGCCTTCTTCAAGTGAATCTCCGCATTGTTCTTATCCTGAAGTTTGCTATACACCATCCCCAGGTGATAATGCATTGCAGCGTCGTTCGGTTCGGTCTTGACTGCTTCCTCCAGCAGGTCGCGCGCAAATGCGTAGGTTCCCTTATGGTAGTAAGCCCACGCCAGCGTGTCCGCTGTATTGGGCGAGTTAGGCATGCCCTGCCGGGCTTTCTGCGCGAGCGTGAGAGCTACATCCACGTTTTCGCCGCTTGAGAGCATCCGATAGGCGAGATTGTTTGC
Source organism: Terriglobales bacterium (assembly GCA_963738095.1). GTDB lineage: Bacteria > Acidobacteriota > Terriglobia > Terriglobales > Acidobacteriaceae > Alloacidobacterium. The sequence goes on along the minus strand of CAVTVL010000009.1, from coordinate 85,209 downwards.
CGCGACGGGCTGTTGCGGCTGGATTTGCAGCGATTTCCTGTAGTAGGCCTCGGCCTTGCCCATATCTCCACGCGCTTCCTCAAGAGTTCCTAGAATTGCGAGGGCCGCTGCATCGTGGGGGTGCGCAGCCATCCACTTTTCCCAGGCGCCGATAGCGTTGGCTGTCTGTCCGCGCAGGAGCTCTATCTGCGCGTACAGCATTACGGCCTCACCATCGCTCGAATTCAGCTCGATGGCCTTTTCGGCCGCGGCGGACGCCTGGTCCAAGTTCTTGTTTTGAATCTGCAACTGCGCCAGGAGATCGTAAAAACTGCCGTTCTTCGGACTCTTTTGGATTTGCGCATTCACGCGAGCCAGGGCCTTGTCGGGCTGCTTCTGATAGAGATCGTAGCCGACCAGCAAGCGCAAGGATTGAAAGGAATTGGGATCGTACCGCAGAGCCTGTTCGAGCAGGGAGACACCTTCGGGAAAGCGTTTCTGCGCGAACCGAAGTTTTCCCAGTTGGAGATAGGCCAGCGGACTTTGCGGAGCAATGCTCATGGCCGTCTTAAGGTCGGCCTCGGCCTTGTCCACTGCGTTACGGTCCATCTCCACGCTGGCCCGCCACACATAGGCGCCAGGGAAGCGCGGCGCCACAGCGATGGTCTTGTCCGCCACGTCGGCCAGCAAATCCAGATCGCCGCGTTGGCTGGCGATCAGCGCCAGCTCCTCCTGTGCCTGCAAACTGGAGGGGTTCAGAGTTGCTGCCTGGCGAAGGCTTTTCTCGGCCAGGTCAATATTGCCGTTCGCTAACGCAGCCCGGCCCAGCCAGTACTGCAGGAAAGCGTCCTTCGGTGCAGCCTTGACTGCATTTTCAAGAGCAGTTACGGCGTCGCTCGCCTTACCGCTATTGAGCAACACGATTCCGTTTAATCCCGCAACTTCGGGATCCTTCGGATGCGTCTTCATCAGTCGGGCAACCACGGTTTGTGCGGTTTCATAGTCTTTAACTTCAAGAAGCACGCGAATGTATCCCTTTTGCACAGAAACGTTCGCGGGATACTTTGCGGCCAGGCTCGAGAACTCCGCCTTGGCCTTGTCGAACTGCAAGGAGTTGACATAGTAGTCCCCCAGGATGCGCACTCCCTGCGGATCGGCGGCAAAATCCCTCGATGCCTGCCGAAGCACCTCCTCGGATCTCGCCTGATCTCCCTCCTTGAGAATGATCTGAGCGACGCTGGCTCTGGCGGCAAGGCTCTTCTGATCCGTGGCAACGGCTTCCCAACCGATCTTTTCCGCGTCAGCCAAGTGGTTGTTCTTGACGTAGAACGCCGCCAGAAGCAGCTTGGCATTCACCGATTTCGGATCGAGAGCGACAGCGTTCTTCAACTCGTCTTCGACGGAAGCAGCCTTGGTTGGGTCAGACATTTGAAGGAGTGCGAGATCCTCGCGGAAGACCGCGCGTTTGGGATCGAGTTCCACAGCGCGCTGCATCTCGATCATTGCCTGATCCTTCTGGCCTCGCCGGACCGCTATGGCGGAGAGCAACGCGTGAACATCTGGATTGTTTGGTTGTGCGGCCATTACAGCATTGGCCTGCATTTGCGCTTCGTCAGTCCGGCCGCCCGCGATCAACAGATTGCCAAGGTCGATCCGCGCCTTATGGTTTGTAGGCTGCAAGTCGACCGTGCGCAACAGTTCTGGATAAGCTGCGTTATATAGACCCAAATGCTCGTATGCAGTCGCCAGTGCATAATGGGCGTTGGCATAGTTTTTATCGACCTTCAGGGCGTTGGAAAACTGGATGACAGCTTCCCGGTATTTGCCTTGGGCGCTATATCGCTCTCCACTCTCCAGATACTTCTGTTTTCGCACGTTTGGATCGCCGTGGCACCCGGCCAACAGCGCGGCCATGGCAAGGATCATGATGACCGAAACAGCTCCTCGCCCATTCATCCGTCTCCACTTTGCGTCGCATACCGCTTGAAATGCCTCGAACGAGTTTCTCATCGATTTCCATCCTTGCTGGCTGACGTTCGCACAAAAACAGCCTGAAATCTTTTCCTTACGCGCATTGTTTTGCCTGCATTTTCCAATCCGCTTAGTCCGGGATAAATGGTGAAAGCATGGGAATAAGCTGCGCAGTAAATGCCTCGGCCCGATCCCTTGCCGCATGTGTGCCTTCTATGGCGTCGAGCGGCGTAATCACCCTGACCAGCGCGCCATCCGTGCGATTCAACCGTATCGCGTCAGTCACCAAATAGACCTTGGCCACGTATTCATTGGCGATGCTACGCCCGTGCGCCTGATACCAATAGATAACGAACTGCCTATTCTCCCCGTTGGAAATGATGTACTCACCCACCCGGTGCGCCTTGCGGTTCGAATCGTTCAGATTGACGTACTGCGACGATTCGAAAGCCCAACCGGAGCCCGGCAGGCAGTTTTTCGGCGAATGAATGGTGACGCCTGTCCTTTGAGTTGGGAAATAGGCGACGAAGAGGCCAATCGGATGCGTCTCTCCGCTCAGCGTGTAAACGCGCGACAGGAAGTCTCCGGCGCCAAGAACATCGAGCGTTTCCTGATCGATTTGCACATCGCTGCCTGACCATCCGGCAATCGTGGACGGGACCTGCGACAGCGGCGCGCTTGCCGGAATCAAATCGGAATCTCCACGTGCGTACAGCAGCAGTGCCGTACCGGACAGCAGCGCAACAACCGCCCAATAGCGGGCGCTCTTCATGGTTGCCTCCTTTGGGCAGGGAACAACCGCATGGCGCGATGAACGATGAACAGGCACCCGAGAGACACAAGAAACATCACCCAGCCGGAAAACTCGTGGAAGAAACCGATGGCTTTATCTGGATCCCAATACTGGACGCACAACCCGGTACCGAAGATGCGCACCGCGTTGGCGGCAATCGCAATCGGAATGCTGGCCAAGGCGAGAGTGGCCCGCCGCAGGAAGGATTTCTCCAGGAAGTACCCATAGAAAATCGCAAGCGTGAAGAGGCTCACAAGAGAGCGAATGCCGCTACAGGCCTCCGCCACTTCCAGCTTCATGGCCGAAAGTTGAATGACGTTGCCCTCCCGCAAAACTGGGACGCCGAAGAGAGTAAGCAGCGCGCTGGCAAACTTTGAAGCTAACATCTGCAAAGGGAGAGTAATTTCGTTGAAGATGATCGCCGGAATCGGGATCGCCAAGATCAGGACAAGCAAAGGGAAGCGAAGCTCTTTCAAAAGCTGCCATCCGCCGAAACTCAGCACGAACCCTGCCAACAGGATCACCAGCGAAACCCGTGATAGAAACAGCTCAGCGCCATAGACACCCAGGAGCAAAACCACCAGCCCCAGGGCAACGACTGCAACTCCGGTCCAGGTGGGAGCGACTTTTGTCTTGAGAAGGGTTTTTCTCTCTGCCCACACCATGTACGCCGCAAAGATTGGGACCAGGAAGCCGTGAGAAAAATCGGGGATCTGCCACCAGTCGGTCACCAGTTTCGCCAGCACGCGAAGATACACCGCCACCACGAGCGCGCCGATAAGTACCGAACCCCATGCAAATCGAGGATTTCGAAAAAACCAAGGATTCTTCGGAATCGGTTGCACCTGTATTTCTTGGGCCATATTCTCCGTAGACGGGCCTCTGAACTTACTCTGTGGCCTTCCTATCCGATAACCCATCTCTAGCAATTAGAATGCCGAAAGTGGAACCGCTCAATCCAAATGGATTCCGCCATGAATTTCGCGGCATAGGGAACCGATCTTCTCCCGCGAGTGGGAAAACACTTTCCACTCTGCAGGAAAATCAATGTCACATCTTTTGCCGCTAAAAGGAAAAACTTTTTCTCCTCTTCGACAATCTCTCCGCTTGAAAGTGGCCTCAAGAGCGGCTATACCCCGGGAAAAGAGCATTCCACCTCCCGCCCCAAGGTTTGGAAGCCGCATTGCTAAGACAAGAATGTGGACGCCGTCCCGATCATAGCGAGCAGAACAACCATCCCAGGCGCGAAGCGGCGGACAAAGCCGTTCGTCTCCGCAAGGCAGTGTGCTCCAATTGAGGCGCAGATGCAGCGGGCGATCGCGCGCATTGCCGATAGCGACTGTCCGGTCTTAATCGTGGGTGAGCATGGCGTTGGAAAGCGTTCCATTGCCGCGCATATCCATGCGAAGTCGCATCGCTCTCGTGGCAACTTTATGGAAGTTGCCAGCGCCAATGCCGATGCGCAGACCATTCTCTCGGCTTTCTCCACCAAGGGAACGGTCTATCTGACGGAGATCGGCGATCTCAGTCTTGCACTGCAGGAGCTTATCGCCGGCACCTACTTTCACTCCGGACAGACACAAAATTGCCGCCTCATTTGCGGTACGAGCCGCGAACCGATTGAGGCAGTCAGAGCCTCTCGGATGAGAGAGGATTTTTTCTACTGCATTGCGCCCGTTACGCTACGGATTCCACCACTGCGCTGCAGGAAATCCGAAATACTCTCCATCGCCGATGACCTTTTGACGCAATACTCCAGGCAGTTCGATCGTCCGAAGCCGGCTCTACAAGAGGAAATCATCGAGTTTCTGATGGCACACACCTGGCCCGAAAACCTTTCCGAATTGCAGACCGCAATCAAGACCTTTGTGGCCATCGGCGACCAGTCAATTTCCCTCGCGGCGTTGAAAGCAGCGGCCTCGACGGCAATTTCGTATGGTCAGCGCAAGCCTCTGTCGCTGAAGGACGCGACCCGGGCCGCGTCCGCCCAGATTGAGCGGGAGATGATCTCCGAAGTTCTGGTTGCGACCGGCGGTAATCGCAAACGCGCAGCGGATGAGCTAGGGATCAGCTATAAAGCCCTGCTCTACAAACTCAAGCAGGCCGGAACTGAATACCAACCTGCTTCCAACAAAATTGGAGTCGCGCCATGAAACCAGGGAAGATTTTGATTTTGGCATTCTTTTTGCCAAACCTTTCCTGCTATGCCCAGAGCAAGGGACCCGCTGCCAGGCCTGCCCAGGCGGCCACGCTAGCTCCAGCCGCGCCTAACCCCGGCGCGGGAGCAGTTTCCGACACCTATCTTATCGGGCCATCTGACGTGCTGATCGTTACCGTCTGGGAACAGCCGACCCTCTCGGGCAACATCCTTGTACGACCTGATGGCATGATCACGCTGCCGCTCCTCGGCGACGTTCAGGCTTCTGGCAAGACACCGCTCCAGTTGACAGATCAGATTGCCGCAAAACTCAAGAAGTACGTGCAAGCCCCAAACGTTTCCGTCGTGGTCGCCGAGATCCACAGCAAGGTTGTTTACCTTCTCGGAGAAGTCGGAAAGAAGGGCCCGGTCCAGATGACGTCTGGCATGACCTTGCTGGCCGCAATTGCCTCCGCCGGCGGACTCACCGACTACGCCAACGTGAAGAAGATCTACATCTTGCGCAACGCCGCCGGCAAGCACGAGAGGATTCCCGTGCACTACAAGGAAGCGTTGAAAGGCAACAGCAATTTCGATCTAATTCTGGAACCTGGGGACACAATTGTTGTTCCGTAAAGCCCCGCAGATGATAACGGCTCTCACAATACTCGCGTTGCTCTTCCCTGTCGTCACAGCGGCGCATGCGCAAGTGCAAATTGTGCCCGCGGCGACGTGCACGTTGTGCGTGCCCGAGCCCAGGCCACCGGCCGGGTTGCGCTATTCCTTGCGGTACGCACAGAACGCAAACTTTCTCGGTAACAACCGTGGCGATTCGCTGGATACGATTCTCTCTGGAAACCTGGAGTACAGGAACAGCGTCAAAGGGCTTCCGTTTTCCCTAACCTTCGCTGGCGGCTACAGTTGGAACTTAGCCGGCATATCCTTCGAAAATGGACCCTTTGAGAACCTCTTAATTTCGCAGGGAATTGTTAGGCACAACTGGAAACTCCGGGTCAGCGACAATATAAGCTACCGGAAGGAGGCCCCGACTACGGGCTTCTCGGGCGTCCCGGGCACCGGAGAACCGATCGGCGAACCTATTCCTATGCCCCCGTCCAGTCAGACAATCCTGACGTTGAATATCCGTACTGTAAATAACATTGTGGGGGGGAATTCGAGCGTAACCTCAACCACGCGATGGCCTTAAGCATCGGCGGAAGTTCGGAATTGTTGCGCTACCCCGACGGGAACGGTCTGGATACCAATGGTCAGACGGCGTACGCGTTGCTTACCCGGCGCCTCACTGCCCGAAATTCACTTTCGGGCCAATACATCTTTTCTGACTACAGCTATCCCGGGAACAATCAAGCTTTAGCGATCAGCAGCTTAGTGACCAGCACGGCCCTGTTCGGCTACCAACGCGAGTGGAACCGGCAGATCACCACAAACGTCTCCATAGGGCCACAGTGGATCCAAAGTTCGAACAGTGCGGTAGTGCCCTCCTCAACCAAGGTGTCCGGCAATGCGATGGTCCATTACAAGTCGCGGTTTGGGTCAGCCGCCCTGAGCTACCGCCATTCAACCGGTGGCGGAGCGGGATTTCTGTACGGAGCAGAGGTCGATTCCGTTAATGCGAACTTCTCGAGGGAATTCGAGAGAAAAATCACTATCGGCCTGACCGGGGGCTATATGCTTACTTCTGCACTGAACGATCAGGGGAAATTCAACAGCAAGTTTGGAGCGGCGATGGCGACCATCCGCCTGAGGCCCTCTTTGACAGCATTCGCCAATTACACGGCCAGTGACCAGTCGACAAATTATTCGCTTCCAACGAACGCCCTTACCACCCTTTGGCAAGTGATCGGCGTCGGCATTGCGTATTCGCCTCGGGAGAAGCGACGTAACACCCAATGATCACTTAAGGAGTCGTATGCTGGGACATCGTAAACTGAACATGCAGGACTACGCTGGAATATTAAAGCGGCGATTTTGGCTCATTCTGGCTTCTGCGATCCTTTTCCTCGGGGTTGGCATCGGCCTCACATACATCATTCCTCCCAGTTATATATCGCAGACGCTCGTGCTTGTCGAACAGCAACAGGTTCCAGCAAACTATGTGGCGCCCGTCATCACTGAAGATCTCGCTTTGCGCCTGGCATCGATGAGGGAACAGATCCTAAGCCGCTCACGGCTTGAGCCGATCATCGAGAAATTCAATTTGTTCGCCGGCCGCGGCACCACCATGGACGACCGTGTCGAAATGACGCAGAAGGCGATTGGCGTTGCGCCAATGCCGATCACCTCTGGCGCGTCGGGGCATGGGATGCCGGGCTTCTCAATCACCTTCAATGCACAGAATGCGCGTATAGCCCAACAGGTATGTGGCGAGATCACCTCACTCTTCGTCAGCGAGAACCTGAATGTGCGCGAGCAGTCTGCCGAGGGTACGACGGCCTTTCTAAAGCAGCAACTAGCCGACGCAAAGGCGAAGCTTGACGATCAGGATGCCAAACTCGCAGCATTCGAGCAAAAGTTTTTCGGCATGCTCCCCGAACAGGCGCCCGCCGCTCTGAACACGCTTCAGGCACTCACAACCCAACTTGACGCCGCGACCCAGTCGCTGGCTCGGACGCAGCAGGATGTAACCTTTCTCCAGACTATGGTCACGCAGCAAACGCATGATCTCGAAAGCACCGAGCCCAACGGTGTGTCAGTGGATGAGCGCAAAACAGAACTCAAGGCTCTTATTAAGCAGAAGCAGGCGTTGGAAACGCTCTACACGCCCGACTATCCCGATGTTGTCGCGATTTCGGGTAAGATTGCCGATTTGCAGGCTGAGATCGCGCACGCCTCGGCTGAGCCGGCTCCCACTTCGGCCGCGGTGGCATCTACCGCCAGGCGGCCAGACTCGCCGCAGCTCCAACAGCTTAGGGCGCAGCTTCACGCGGCGCAGGTGTCCATGGCCTCCGCAAAGGAGGAGCAGTCTCGGATCGAGCAACAGGTTGGCACTTACGAGTCGCGGCTTCAGTCGAGTCCGCAGGTCGCTGCACAGTTCAAGCAACTCACCCGCGACCATGAGACTGCTTTGGAGTTTTACAACTCTCTGCTTAAAAAAGTAGACGAATCGTCCATGGCAACCGCTCTTGAACAGCGCCAGCAGGGCGAGCAGTTCCGTGTCTTGGATGCTCCCAATCTTCCGGATGCGCCCACATTCCCGAACCCAGCTGTTTTCGCGGGTGTCGGCTTTGCAGGCGGCCTGTTTCTGGGTCTGCTTCTTGCAACGTTGCTGGAGTATCGCGACACCTCCCTGCGCGTCGAGGGGGACATCTGGGCCTTCACAAACTTGCCAACGCTGGCTGTGATTTCCCGCATTGAAGGCCTTCCACGGCCTGCTAAACCTCGCAGCTGGTGGAAGCTTTTCTCACGAACCAATAAGCCCGTTGAAAGCGCGCTCGAATAACCATGTACAAATACTTCTTCGGCATGAACGACTTACCTTTCGGGGCATGTCCCGATCCGCGGTTTCTATACTTGATGCCGCAGATTCAGGAAGCTCTTGCATGCCTGCAATACGGCATTGCGGCACGCAAGGGCTTTGTCGTGATGACGGGAGAAGTAGGGACAGGAAAAACAACTCTCCTCAAAACCGTCCTCAGCTCTTTCGCCGGCCAGCGCATTGCGACAGCCTTTGTGTTTAATCCGCGCCTCGATGTGCTCGATTTCCTCGAATGTGTGTTCGCGGACTTTGGTATTCCGTGCGCCACGCGAACAAAGTCCGGCATGCTGCTGCAGCTCAATTCCTGGCTCATCGACCGTTTCCGCAACGGGGAATTGTGCGCCATCGTGATCGATGAGGCGCAGCACCTCTCGTGGGAACTCCTTGAAGAGATTCGATTGCTCACGAATTTCGAAACCTCGCGGGAAAAATTGCTGCAGATTGTACTGTCCGGCCAGCCGGAACTCGAAGAAAAGCTTCGTAACCCCTGCGTTCGCCAGCTTCGTCAGCGCATTGCGCTGTGGTGCAGAACGCGGCCGCTGACCAGCGAGGAGACCGCGGGGTACATCGCCAAAAGACTGCAAATCGCTGGCGCCAGCCAGCCCGTATTTTCGCCAGAAGCTGTGCAGGTTATTCATCGCTGTTCCAAGGGGATTCCCCGTCTCATCAATCTCGTTTGCGAGCATGCACTGATCAGAGCCTATGTCGAGCAGATCAAGCCTGTCCCTGCCCACATCGTGGAGTCGGTTAGCGTCGAACTCGATCTGGCCCAGCAGCCATTTGTAATCTCGCCGATGGCCATGTCGGGGCTGGCCCAGGATTCTTTGCCAACCGTAATATCCAGCACCATCAACTCCGTCCCAGATTCCGTCGATTCCAAAGAGGAAAGTTGAGCTATGAGCCGCATACACGATGCACTTGAGAGGGCATATCGCGAGCGCGGAACACTGCCCGTGGCAGAAAACAATCAGGTTGCCGAGCCGATAATTACTCCCATTGCTGAGGAGCCGTCGACCGTCAAGGCCGAATTCGTTTTAGAAAACATTGCCCGGCATCCGTGGAAGCCATTTATCGCTGCCTTTCCTACGCTCACAGATCGCGGCGCAGGCGTCGAGCAGTTTCGCCGCCTCCGCTCGCACGTTTACCAGGCTCAATCTGAGGCTCCTTTGAAGACGATTCTTATGGCCAGCGGGATGCCTTCGGAAGGAAAGAGTTTTGTCGCGGCGAATTTGGCCATGAGCATGACGCGCAACAGTGTTAATAACATTCTGCTCATCGACGCCGATCTACGTCGTCCTACGCTTCATGATCTGCTCGGCGCCCCCGATGTTCCAGGACTATCGGATTATTTGGCAGGCACCGTTGATTTGATTGACGTCATGCAGCGTTACCGTAGTCCTGAAACTGCAGCGGACGCCGGCGCTGACATCAGTTCCAACCTCACCTTTATCCCTTCTGGCAAGCCCAGCGACAACTCTTCCGAGCTGGTGGCCAATCACCGTATCGAAGAACTGATTGCGACTGTTTCACCGCACTTTAATTGGATTCTGATTGATTCCCCTCCGGTGCTGGCGGTGACCGACGCGGTGGACCTTGCCCGCGCAGCAGATGCAGTTTTGCTCATCGCGCGTGGTGCAAGCACGCCTTACAGCGTAGCTCAGCGCACCCAGGCCGCCTTCAGCAATTCGCGCATACTCGGCTTTGTGCTCAATGCCGTTACGGATGCTCCACGCAAAGGAGAGTACAACTACGACTATTACTACGGCAGCGTGTCAGAAGGCACCGGTCGAGCGCAAGGACGCTAAGGGTCGGCGGAAATGATGGGACTATTCAAGATTTTCTATCCGACCCGGGCCCTAGTGCTGCTTCTTTGCGAAGCGCTCCTCGTGAGTGGCTCATTTCTGCTCGCCACCGCATACCTCGCTGGGCCGGATTCGTATATTGTTTTGATTTACCAAAACGGCATCCTGAAGATTGCAGGCATTACAGTTCTAACCCTGCTTCTCACGTACTACTTTGATCTCTATGAGCCGCAACGCGTCTCAGGACGTTGGGAAATCTACTTCCGGCTCCTGCTGGTTCTTGCCGTTTTGTCTTTTGTTCTCGCAGCACTACTGTATCTGTATCCTGTAATAAGCATAGCTCCCGATGTTATTCTAGTCGGCGCCTTTATCCTCGCTATTATCCTAGTCGTCTGGCGGTCAGCTTATGAGGCGATCATTGGCCTTTCGATATTCCGCGAACGCGTCTATGTGCTGGGTAGCGGCGAGCGGGCGCACGCCGTTGTCAAGACTCTGCGCGCCAGACGCGATGCCGGCATGGAGGTCGTCGATGGGAAGAGCCAGGGTGCGTTCAACGGGGATCTCGAACGCTTTGCGGCAGACCTGCGTGCCTTTTCCGAACCGAAGACCTGCATTGACCGCGTAATCGTTGCCATGGAAGAGCGGCGCGGATCGATGCCGCTTCGTGAACTCCTTGATCTTCGGCTCCGTGGGGTTGTGGTTGAAGATTCAAGCGTAATTATGGAACGCCTCTTGGGCAGACTGCCGCTGGACGGCCTCAATCCCAGCAGCCTCATCTTCACTCAGGGTTTCAACGTAAAGGCATCGCATCAGCTGATATGGCGTCTGATCTCCACCATGTTCTCTTTTGTGGGGTTGACGCTTTGCTTGCCGCTGATTCCATTCATCATTTTGGCCGTTCGTCTGTCTTCACCTGGTCCCATTTTTTTCCGCCAGACTCGTGTAGGACTAGGGGGACGGCCTTTTTCTCTGCTCAAATTCCGCACCATGCGGCAGGACGCAGAAAGAAATGGCGCTGTGTGGGCGACCAGGAACGACTCTCGCGTCACTCCGCTTGGCAAAGTCATGCGCAAGACTCGCCTCGACGAGATTCCACAGCTTTGGAACGTCCTCCGTGGAGAAATGGGACTTGTCGGTCCCCGTCCGGAGCGACCCGAGTTTGTGCAGTGGCTCGCCAGAGAAATTCCTTTCTATGAGCTCCGGCACATGGTGCGCCCGGGGATCACGGGTTGGGCGCAGGTTCGATATCAATACGGCGCGAGCCTCGAAGAAACAAAGCGAAAACTTGAATACGATCTCTACTACATCAAGCACGTGTCGATAGGTCTTTACTTGCTCATTCTTTTCGAGACCATCAAGACGATCGTGCTGGGACGGGGCGGCCAGTGACAACTCGCATCGGGAGATCCTTGATGGAAGCGGAAAGCTGGCCTTCACAGGAAAGTTCGGTGCTTCGATTGCGGAGATACGGAATAAAAGGTATTCGCCTTTTGAAAGGATGAAATGGAAAGGTACTTAGTTACGGGCGTAGCAGGTTTTATTGGCAGGTCGATTGCCAAGGAACTTCTGTCGCGAGGCAAGAAAGTCCGCGGTATCGACAACTTCATCACCGGAAAGCGCGAGAATCTGCTCGGGCTAGAGGCGATGGACTTTATTGAGGCCGATATTAACGATGCCGCAGCAGTGGCCAAGGCTTGTAGCGGGATCGAGTGTATCTTTCACGAAGCAGCGATCACATCCGTGCCGCGCTCCATTGAGGATCCGGTAGCCGTAGACCGCGCTGGAGTCTCGGGAACCGTTCAGTTGCTGGTTGCAGCACAGAAGGCATTGGTGCGACGGGTCGTTTATGCCGGTTCATCGTCAGTGTACGGCAACACCGCCGTCTTGCCAAAATCAGAGCAGATGCAGCCCAGTCCTATCTCTCCTTACGCGGTAGCCAAACTGGCCGGCGAACTCTATATGCAGTCCTTCACCAGGGTGTACGGTCTGGAGACCGTGACCATCCGCTATTTCAATGTCTTCGGCCCTTGGCAAGATCCAACTTCTCAGTACTCCGGAATTTTAGCCAGATTTACCATGCAGATGCTGGCCGGCGAAACTCCCACTATCTATGGAGATGGGGAGCAGAGTCGAGACTTTACCTTCATTCAAAACGTGGTTCACGCCAATCTGTTGGCTTCTGAGGCCCCTGCTGAGCGAGTATCCGGTAAGGTCTTCAACGTAGCTACAGGGATTCGAGTGACACTGAACCAGGCAGTCGAAATACTGCGGCGCGCCACCGGGTACACAGGGGAAGTAGGGTACGCTGCGGAGCGCAGGGGCGATGTGAAGCATTCACTTGCCGATATCAGCCGGGCAAAGGAATGTTTTGAATACGAGCCGCTCGTCGGTTTCCGCGAGGGCATCGAGCGCACAGTTGCCTGGTACAAGTCGGTCGCTGAGACCCAAATTACTCACACTGGGAGTCTGAGATGAATTTCTGATCGTTGCACAGAACGGCAGAAACCATGCTTAAGATCGAAACCGGCGAAGCCCGCATCGCATCGTCGGCATGGGGTATGGGGCCCTGTCGCTGGCGCTGCTCTTCAGCGAAAAGTGAGCGCTCGCATTCACTGTCGGGCCTTCCTCGCCGGTCACATTCCACCTAGCAGGCTGGGATGAAACGATCCCGGCTTTCCTGTCACAATGATTCGGGGCCGGGATGTGGGCCGGAGGAGAGTGCATGAAGAAAAGCAGCCGGGTTACCGGTTTAGTGGCGGCGCTGATGGGAGCGACGTTTCTCCTGATGATTCTGGGCAATCCGCGTGTAGAGGCGCTGCACGTCCCCGATGTCCTGAAACTCGTCGTTTCAGGCATGTTTTTGGGGTTCGGCTTCGCTGGCCTGATGGGCATGCTGAATTTTGGAGGAGTTCCAGAAGCTCCCTGGAAAACACCTCGATAAATTCCTCCGAGGCGCTCACAGTCGCAAAGTGAACTTGCGGCCATTTGTTCGGCTCCTTGCCGTTGTTCTTCACAAACATGCCCTTGCTCTCATCACCCATCACGCCTCCTCGCTGTACGGCTGCGGGACTTTGTACTTGGCGCACACGAGGTTGAGGGCCTCGCCGAGCGCAACGCCAACATCTCCACGACGATGAACATTTACACAAAGGCTCTGACGTCCGCGAAACGGGAGGCTCGAAGCCGGGTGGTCGATGTTCTTCTGGATCGTTCGCGAAATGTCCTGGAGGGTGCTGCGGAAGGTGCAGCGTAAGATCCATCCATCGTGTTCGGTGCTCTCGGCCGGAGACGAACCCAGCGTCCACGTAACGCTTCACACTGCCGCCGTCAGCATATGATCACTTTGAGCGGGCTTCAGGATTTGTTCATTGGTGGCCGGACGGGGAAAGCGTGTGGACCTCAACTCCTGCAGCTTATGTGTGGACCTTCAACTCCTGCAGCTTATAGAGAAGCGATCTGTAACTGATATTGAGCCACTTGGCCGTTTTGCGGCGGCTCCAGCCATTCACCTGCAGTACCTTGAGAATGATCTCTCGCTCTAAACCCTGCCTGGCGGCCTTGGTAATTTCCTTCAAAGAGATGGGGTTGGCCAGATCAATCTCGGGAATGATCTCGGCCGGAGGAGCCGGAGCCAGATCCAACGCCAGCGCGTCTTCGTTGCCAATCAGGACGTAGCCACGAATCATGTTCTCCAATTGACGAATGTTTCCTGGCCAGGCGCATCGCTGCATCATGCTTGTTATTTCGCGCGAAAGCGGCTTCGGCTCGACATGGTAGGCTTTCGAATGCAGATGGAGAAAGTAGTCGACCAGCATCGGTATATCCGCGGCCCGTTGACGCAATGGCGGCAGATCGATGGTCACAGCGTTGATGCGAAAGAAGAAGTCCAGCCGGATGCTTCCATCCTCAGCGCTTTGCCGAAGGTCCCCATTGGCTGTACAGACAAGTCGTGTATTAACCCTCCTCGACTCCTGCGCTCCCACGCGCATGAACGTGCCATCCTGCAGCACCTGTAACAACTTAGCCTGAATTGACATGTCCAGGCCGCCGACCTCATCGAGTACGAGGGTCCCAAGGTGCGCAAGTTCCACGCGTCCGCGCTTGGTTGCATACGCCCCGGTGAAGGCTCCCTTTTCATAGCCGAACAGCTCTGACTCGATGAGAGAAAATGGAATCGCCGGACAGGTCACCTTAACCCAGGCGCATTTCGATCGATCGGAGCGCGCATGCAGGAGCTTGGCAAAGATTTCTTTGCCTGTTCCGCTTTCCCCTTGCAGCAGAACCGGGACGGTCGTATTCGCGACACGCTCCAGCTTGGCACGCGCTGCCGCCATCATGGATGAATGTCCGAAGATCACATCCATCGGCGGGAGATCGCGGAGATCGACAAACTCGGAGACGCGCGATACAGGCATTCACAATCCAATTCAGGGTCGGATTGTCATCTTTTATTGCAATTTCCTCTCCAGAGTCATCCAATTAAGATATGGGAGCGGAACTTACACGAAAATAACACGTCAATTCAGTCAATTCATATGATAGTAACCATTTATATCATCTGATACTAACTATTTATAGCTTTCGCCTACGTGGACTTAATGCAACCCGCTCTATTGGCTGCGCAAAAATTTGCATTTGTGGGTATTGACATACCACTGCTCGGTGGTAATATCGTACCACTCCCCTTATGAGGGGTTCCGCTCAAAGCCGGGCGAACCTCCAATCCAGTTTGCACGGCGGACTCTCTGCGTTTCTCCGCAACGACAAATTTGATCTACTGAACGATTTCACCATCGGTTCAACCCTAGTTCGCCGGAAAAATCAAGGAAACTTGTTAAATCTTTCCTTGTGCTATCCCCTGTGCTCTTACAGATTCTTTTGTGGGAAGAAAGGGAACTGAAATGGTGAGCATCCCAGACGTGTGTCCGCCAAAGCTTCAGCGCGGAAGCAAGCCTCAAATCGCGATCCTAGACTCCAATCGGGCAGTGCTGGACTCCGTGCAACGGATTCTTGCTGGGCGCTTCAGCGTAAGCCTGTATAACGATGCGGGTCAACTGAACCGGAGCCTGAGAGAATCTCCCAAGCCCGATGTGCTTCTGGTGGACTGCAACTTCGCCGACGATAAAACGGACGAGGGTCTCCTCGGCCTGCTCGCGAATATTCATGCGTCCAATCCATCGCTTCCCATAGTCATCCTCACGTGTTCAGTTGAGGGAGAGTTGATCCAGGTTCTGGCGGCGAACCTGGGTGTGGTCGACCAAATTTTGAAGCCATTTAAAGAGGGAGATATTGACCTTGCGGTGCAGCGCTGCCTCGAAAAGCCGGACAAGCAGCTGGCAGGCAACGACATCGACGAGATTCCCCTGGATGAGAACACCTCCTTTGTCCGATCCAGCAGGCGCATGCGGGAGATCGAATCCCAATGCAGGCTCGTCGCGCGCGCTGACATCCCCGTTCTCATACTTGGAGAGAGTGGCACCGGCAAAGAAGTCGCGGCCATGTTGATCCACAAGATGTCGGCTCGGGGGCAGCGCAGTTTCCTGAAGGTGAATTGTGCGGCGATGCCTGCCGACCTGCTCGAAAGCGAACTCTTCGGGTACGAGCAAGGCGCCTTCACCGGCGCTGTCAAGTCCAAGCCCGGTAAGTTTGAGATCTGTGATAAGGGCACAATCTTATTAGACGAAATCGGGGAAATGCCGCCCGCTCTGCAGGCCAAGCTGCTACAGGTTCTGCAGGATGGGAGCTTCGCGCGCCTGGGCGGCCGCGCCAGCGTCAGAGTGGACGTGCGTGTGATTGCAGCGACCAACATCGACATCAAACAGGCCATTGCTCAAAAGACATTTCGTGAGGACCTCTACTACCGCCTGAATGGATTCACCCTCGAGATGCCGCCGCTGCGTGAGCGTATTGAGGAGGTCCCGATCCTTTGCCAGCACTTCATGCGCAAAGTGGCAGCAAAGTATAAGTGCGACGCCTTGCCCATTTCTCCTGGCTTGATGCAGGCTCTCACCAGTCACACATGGCCGGGCAATCTTCGTGAACTCGAGAATACGATCAAGCGCTATCTCGTACTGGCCGACGAGCAGGCAATCATGAAAGGCCTCAGCCCCTGGCACGGTACGGGGTCATTAGACTCTGTCGCGGAACGCCCAGGCGAAAACAAGAGTCTGAAGCATCTGGTGCGAAACGTGAAGGGCAGTGCGGAAGCTGCCGCGATCGCAAAGTCGTTGGAGCGCTCGGGCTGGAACCGCAAAGCGGCGGCCAACGATCTGGAAATCAGTTATAAGGCTCTGTTGTACAAGATCAAGCAGTACAATCTCACTCCATCGCGAACAGCACGACCTGAATCGGGCACGAAGACTGTAACCTGGCTCGCGGGGGCCTGAGTTTGCCGACCTGGCAAGGATGTATCGCAATTTGGCGCCAGACTTATCGAAGATAAGCCCGTGATCATTGGTCCGGAACACAACCAAAATCACGATTCCGCTGGTATCGTCGGTTGAAGAAATTCGTTTTCTGCGAAAGGTGATCGAAGCCACTGCAAGATAGGCATCTTCCGAAACATCTCGGAATTCATGGGAATGAATGGGAAAGGGGAAGTAAAGTACCAAAGTACTCTTTACCGCAACCGGTGCGAACATCCTAAAACATGAAAAGGGGTTCGTTGATCAATCCATGCGTTGTAATTGTCAGATCGTTCGGAACGACTTACTGTAAATATCATTAATATAGTGCCATGACACCAATCAGATGGACTGCAACTCATATTGATATCATCGCCCCGCTTCTCTCTGCCATAACCTACCAACCTCCGTATCTTCAGCCATGAAGCTCACGCGGAGACGTGTCGTGCTTCGCCTGATCCTCGCGGCCATCCCGTGCCTAATGGTGTGCACTGGCGGCATCGCGCAACAATCGCGATCTGATTCCCTGCCGGATGCGCCCTCTCAAGCCCAACAATCGCCGACAACGACACAGACGGCCAATCCAATACAGGGCAGCGTAGGAATCTTCAAACTGCTGCTGCGGAAATCTCTGGTGTTTCCCGACCTCGCCACCACCGGGGGACCGTTGAGCAGTAAGCAAAAGTTCGAACTGGCGGCAAACAACAGCGTGGCACTGTCGACGATTGGGGCAGCGGCGATCAGCGCAGCGTACGGCCAGGCGATCAATAGTCCCTCGGGTTATCACCAGGGTGCGGAAGGGTATGGGAAGCGCTTCGGGGCAGACATGGCCCGTGCCGCATCGGACAACATGTTCGGAACCTTTCTATTGGCGTCTGCTTTGCATCAGGACCCGCGGTTTTATGTGAAAAAGAATCTGTCGTTTAAGCAATCTTCGGAGTATGCCGCCGTCAGAGTGTTCATCACGCGGAGCGACTCGGGCGTGAAGGAAGTCAATTATTCGGGCCTGATCGGCCCATTGATGGGCGAAGGACTCGCCAATGCCTACTATCCGGACGAAAACCGCACTGTCGGCGACACCTTCACCCGCTATGCTTCTGACCTGGGATGGAAATTTGGCGGGAATCTGCTACGGCAATACTGGCCGAGCATTAACAGAAAGCTGCGCCTTATTCCTGAGTCTTCGCCGACCAGTGGCACGACAGACAACAATCCCTAACGGCACTTTGAGCTGATCGGATTCTTATCTGGGCATACCTATGTTCAAAATAGGTATTTTACCCCTATAACATTGGGATGGCGAAGAACCCCGAATATCGCGACCTTTTCCCTGGTGCACTGGAGATCATGATTCTGCAATCGCTGCGGCTGAAGCCCATGCATGGCTATGCGCTGGTGAAGCACATCAAGCGGGTTTCCGACGACCTGCTTCAGGTGGAAGAAGGCTCGCTCTATCCGGCACTGCAGCGAATGCTGAAGGAAGGCTGGCTGACAGCGGAGACGGGGACTTCTGCCAAGGGTCGACCAACGCGGATTTATCGGCTCACGGATGCAGGCATTCGTCATCTCGAAAAAGAAGTGGTCAGTTTCGAGAAGATGTTTGCCGGTTTTACCCGTGTGCTTGCCGCAGCCAAAGCATAGGAGGTGTGGATTGTCGCGATCTCAGTCATGTCTTCTCCCATTTCTTCCTGAGGCAGTCGCCGCTACGACGACATCTCTGTCTCGATTCTAGGAGCACCTCGACGAGCGGATCGACGAATTGATGGAAGACGGCATGTCGCGCGATGAGGCCGAACGAACCGCTCGCCGCGATTTTGGCAATGTGACACTCCTCCAGGAGCGGAGCCGTGAAGTGTGGCAGTGGCAGAAACTCGAATCGCTGGTGGTGGATCTGAAGCATGTGTGCCGCCGGCTGAGGCGATCGCCGGCATTCGCGATTACCGTGGTACTCACGCTGGCCATCGGCATCGGAGCGAATACCGCTGTGTTCAGTGTGCTCAACAGCGTGCTGATCCGGCCGCTGCCTTACCCTGAACCGGAGCAACTGGTTTCGATGCACCTGAACGCCCCGGGCGCGCCCGGGCTGGCCGATTTCCGGGATGAACTGCGCTTGTCGGCCTCGATGTATCTCACCTTCGCCGCGCATAACCGTAGCTTCCAATCGGTGGGCGTGTGGCTGCCTGGAACTGCAAGCATCACGGGAATCGCACAGCCGGAGCAAGTCAACACGGCGATGATTACGGATGGCGTTCTTCAGACGCTCGATGTGCCTGCCGCCACCGGACAATGGCTTACTGCAGCAGACCAGGACCCACGCGGAGCGCAGCGGGTGATGCTGAGTTATGGATACTGGCAGCGGCGCTTCGGTGGCGATCCGAGTGTGGTGGGCCGCACCATCAGCGTCGACTCCCAGACCGCGTGAGATCGCGGGCGTGATGCCGCGCGGATTCAAGGTGGTCAATTACGACTTCGATCTGCTGGTGCCGCTGGCCTTCGATCCGGTCAAGCAGATGCTGGCTGGTTTTGCATACCGCGGCATCGCGCGGCTCCGGCCGGGCGTTACGATCTCGCAGGCCGATGCCGATGTGGCGCGTCTGCTCAATGTATGGATGGACTCGTGGACGAACGGTCCAGGCATCGATCCGCACTTTTATCAGACCTGGAAGATTACGCCGGCGCTTCGGCCTTTGAAGGACCAAGTGGTCGGCAGCGTCGGCAACGTGCTGTGGGTGGTGATGGCGACGATCGGCGTGGTGATGCTGATTGCGTGCACCAACGTGGCCAACCTGCTGCTGGTACGCGCCGATGGGCGCCAGCACGAGCTTGCGGTGCGCTCGGCGCTTGGCGCGGGACGATGGCGGATTGCCCGCGAGTTGCTGCTGGAGAGCGTTACGCTTGGACTGTTAGGCGGCGCAGTCGGCATGGGAGTTGCGTATGCGGGACTGCGGCCTGTTGACGGCGATTGGGCCGGAGAATCTGCCGCGTCTGAGCGAGATCTCGCTCGACGGCCGATCGCTCGCATTCACCCTGATCCTATCGGTGCTCTCCGGACTGCTATTCGGCTCTATTCCGGTGCTGCGCTACGCTCCTTCGCGGCAAGCCGTGCCGCTGATCGGCGCGATGCGAACGGCAAGCGTGAGCCGCGAGCGGCAGCGCGGACGCAACCTGCTGGTCGTGGCGCAGGTAGCGATGGCGCTGGTGCTGCTCATCAGCGCGGTGCTGATGATCCGTACCTTCGATGCGATGCGCAACGTCGATCCGGGCTTCTCCGATCCCGCATCGCTGCAGGTGATGCGCATTTCGATTCCGGAGACGCTGGTTCGCGATCCGCAGACGGTCCTGCGGATTCAGAACAGCATCCAGGACAAGCTTGCCGCGATTCCCGGGGTTTCCTCCGCGGGCTTCGCCGCTTCCGTTCCCATGAGCGGAGCCGAACCGAACTGGGACGACATCTTCATCGAAGGAAAAAACTATGCAGGCGAAGAAGCCGCCCTTGCGCCTGTTCAACTATGTCTCGCCGGGCTATTTCCATACCGCCGGCACGAAGACTCGTTGCAGGGCGTGATTTTGCATGGACGGACATTTACGGCCTGAGACCGGTGGGCATGTTGTCTGAGAGCCTGGCCCGCGAGCTATGGGGATCGCCCAGCGCGGCGATCGGCAAGCGCTTCCGCGAATTTCCCAGCATGCCGTGGCATGAAGTTATCGGGGTGGTCCAGGATGTGCGCGAGAACGGTGTCGATCAGATCTCGCCCGCAACCGTGTACTGGCCTTCGCTGATGCATGATCTCTACGGTCCTGGATCTTTCGATGCAAGGCGCACCGTCTACTTTCGCGATGCGCAGCAGTCGCGCCGGGACGCAAGCCTTCATCAACGAGATGCAGCAGGCCGTCTGGTCGGTGAATTCGAATCTGCCGGTGGCATCCATCAGCACCATGCAGGATATCTATAGCGAATCCATGGCGCGCACCTCGTTCACGCTCGTCATGCTGGCCATTGCCGGAACGATGGCGCTGGCTCTCGGCATCCTCGGCATCTACGGAGTGATCTCGTATGCGGTCTCGCAGCGCACGCGCGAGATCGGCATCCGCATGGCGCTGGGCGCGAACAAGAGCGAGCTTGCTCTGGATGTTCGTTCGCTCAGCGTTGGTGCTTACCGGCGTTGGCACTGCTATTGGCCTTGGCGCGGCAGCCGCACTCATGCGCCTCATGCGAACGCTATTGTTTGGCATCAGTCCGCTCGATCCGGTCACGTTCACAGCCGTACCGGTTGTTCTGGTTGCTGCAGCGGCACTGGCAAGCTATCTGCCGGCGCGCCGCACCGCTGCTGTCGATCCCGTCGAAGCGCTTCGAGCCGAATAATTAGGGCCGTATCTGTAGTTATTGACGCAGAAATAGTGGCGCTCTGCTCACAATTGACGATGCTTTGTTTGTACATGCTTTGGTGATAGTAGGTTGTAGGCCTATCACTCATTCAGATCGATCTGTGTCTGCGGCAAGTTTCCGGGAAACCGGCTATCGTAAGTTGATTCCGAGTCTCTCGAAAATTCCCCATTTCGGTAGCTGCCCACGCAATGAATGTCGAGCAGTGAACTTACTCAAAAACGGGGCGGTCTCAACGGGTGGATGCAACATCATCTGATTTAGATCATTTTTTAGAGGTGGTGTTGATGAGACAAGGGAGACGGTATGGGCTTTCTGCGGAGCAGAAGGCTGAGATTTGGCGACGCTGGAAGGCGGGTGAGTCATGGCACGAGATTGGCCGCGCCTTTGGCAAGGACCATGGCTCGATTCAGTTCTTGTTATCGCAGCACGGCGGGATTGTTCCAGCCGTTCGTCGGCGCTCTCTGCGATCGCTTACGTTGGCGGAACGGGAAGACATCTCACGAGGCATTGCTTCCGGTTCGTCGATACGGAAGATCGCCAGAGGACTTCAGCGGGCTGCGTCGACGGTGAGCCGGGAGGTGGCGCGTCACGGCGGGCGTCCACTGTATCGAGCCAGTGAAGCCGATCATCGGGCCTGGAAGTTAGCTCAACGGCCCAAGGCCTGCCTGCTTGCCAGGCACAGCAAGCTGCGGATGATCGTGGCCAGTAAACTGATCCTGGACGGGTCGCCGGAACAGATTTCAGGTTGGTGGAAGAGACGGTATCTCCGCAACGAGAGCATGCGCGTGTCCCACGAGACTATCTACCGCAGCTTATTCATCCAGGCTCGAGGGGTGCTGAAAAAAGAACTGATTCAACAGCTGCGGTCCAAGCGATCTATCCGTCGCTCAGTGCACGCTCCAGCTGGCGGACAGTCCCGCGGTCAGATCGTCGATGCCATCTCCATCAGCGAGAGGCCTGCAGAAATTGAAGATCGTGCCATCCCTGGTCATTGGGAGGGAGATCTGCTCAGCGGCACCGGCAACAGTCACATCGCAACCCTGGTGGAACGACATTCGCGTTTCACTATCCTGGTCAAAGTGTCCAGCAAGGACACAGCGACCGTAGTGGATGCGCTCACCCGGCAGGTTCGTAAACTCCCCGCGTCTCTGAGGCGCTCGTTGACCTGGGACCGAGGGTTGGAGATGGCCAAACACAAGAGCTTCACCGTGGCCACGAAGGTGAACGTCTACTTCTGTGATCCGCAGAGCCCCTGGCAACGCGGCACCAACGAAAACACCAACGGGCTACTGCGACAGTACTTCCCCAGGAAAACCGACTTGTCCGGCTACTCCCAAGCCGACCTCGACAAGGTAGCCCTGCGCCTCAATCAACGCCCGCGCAAGACTTTGAACTTTGCAACTCCAGCGAGTAAACTCCAAGCCAGTGTTGCGTCCACCGGTTGAGACCGCCCCCGCAACTATGAACAGCTCGTATCGCTAATGCCAGGTGTATCCACTGGCCTCGACTCCGATCAGATTTATGTCGGCGCCAGCAACCCGGTTGGCACATCGAACCAGATTAATTTCGCTATCAATGGTAGCCGCCCGACACAGAATACTTGGAATATCGATGGCGCGGACAATGTGGATCGCGGTGCTAACCTTACGCTGCTTGCCTATCCCAGCGTCGATTCCATCGCAGAGTTTTCCGTACAGCGCGGTAACTACAACGCAGAGTTCGGACGAAGTTCCAGCGGACAGATCAATGTCATCACAAGCGCTGGCACGAACCAGTTCCATGGAGATGTGTACGAGTTCTTCCGTAACGACGTGCTGGACGCCAATACCTATCAGAACAACAGGAACCACATCAAGATTCCACCGCTGCGCTACAACGATTTTGGCGGAACGTAGGCGGCCCCATTTGGCGGGACCGTACATTCTTTTTCTTCTCTGAAGAAGCACGGCGTGTCATCACGTATACAAACTTCCTTGCCGACGTCCCAAGTACCGCTGAACTTCACGGCGATCTCTCAGCTTCTGCTAAACCTGTCTGCGTACTTTGGAGCGCGCCCGGAGGGACCTGCCTGCAAATGGGCAACCAGGTAACGTCCGTTTCTCCCGCCGCACAGGCGTATCTGACCGATATTTTCAGCAAGTTGCCTCCGCCCGATGATCCCAACTGCACGAAAGGATGCACATTGACTACAATCGGCCGCAACATCTTCAACATGCATCAGGAGATCGTGCGCATCGATCAGGTTTTCAGCCCGAAATTCAGAATCTTCGGACGCTTTGAAAATGACACGATCCCGACTACGGAGCCGGGAGGCCTATTTATAGGCAGTCCTATACCAGGTGCATCCACTTCATCCACACAATCACCTGGACGTATCTTCTCGATTCACACTACGAACGCCATCTCGCCTACGCTCATTAACGACGCCGGCTACAACTACTCTCATGGCGGCATTCTGAGTTCGCCAATCGGATTGACCTCCGCGAATAATTCGCCGGACATCATTTCGGCTGTCAACCTTCCTTATGCTTCAACCGTCAACGTTGCGCCCAAACTCACCTACACTTTCTTTTCCAGTATTACGGACCGCGGCCAGTATCGCGACTTCAATGACGACAACAACGCCTTCGATCATCTTTCGAAGATCGTGGGACGCCACGCGCTGAAGTTCGGCGTGAGCTACCATTGGTATCAGAAGGATGAAAACTCCGCGACTGGCAACCAGGGCGCTTTCGCCTTTCCGACTGCTGCTCCGACTGGCACGAGCAGCGAATATCAGGAGTGGGCGAATTTCCTGACGGGCAACACGAGTTCCTTCACTCAGGCATCGGCAGACTTTCGCGCTGTAATCCGGCAACAGCAATGGGAAATGTATGGGCAGGACACGTTCCAGGTACGTCCAAATCTGACCCTGACTTATGGCTTGCGTTATTCGCTCTTCCGTCAGCCAACCGATGCCAGGGGTCATCTCACTAACTTCAATCCAGGAACATTCAGCGCTTCCGGCGCTCCGCCAATCGATCCGCATACCGGGCAATTGGCCGGGACGGGCACGGCGCTGAATGGCGTTGTCATTGGCGGCAATGGCTCGCCTTTCGGTGATGCTATTAACAAGCAGAACAACATGAGCTTTGCCCCACGTCTTGGCTTTGCCTGGGATCCTACTGGAACAGGCACGACCTCCGTTCGCGGCGGTTACGGCATGTTCTTCGACTCCTCGGCAGTGAGTCGGTATGAGACCAACGTCTTTACCAACCCACCATTTGTAACCAGCCTGTCGCTCGGGGCAACGCCGCTCGATAACCCCGGTGGAACAGCTCTGGTGTCTAACTTTCCAGCAGCGCTTGCCCCAGTCGCAACAAATTGGCACACTCCGTATGCGCAGGAGTGGAGCCTGGACGTGCAGCGGCAGTTCCCCTCACAGTGGCTGTTCGATATTGGCTACTTTGGAACCAACGGAACGCATCTTCTCGGCGAAGTAGATCTGAACCAGCCGCTTCCTGGCGCATACGTAACCGCGCTTGCTCCATACGGCATAACTGGTCCCCCGACACGAGGAAAGACAACGCAGCAATTGAACTTCATTCGCCCATACAAGGGATATGACTCGATCAACGATCAGATCACGAGCTTCATGTCCAATTACAACGGCCTGCAGGTCTCCCTACAGAAGAGGATCGGAGCAAATTCACTGCTGAACTTCAACTACACCTACTCAAAAGCGATGACCAATGCGTTCAACGACACTTCCCCGGCGCAGAACACTTACAACCTCGCGGCAGAATATGGGCCTGCGCGATATGACAGGACCCAGGTCTTCAACGCAAACTTTGTGTACGACCTGCCGTTCTTCCAAAGCCAATCCGGGGCCATAGGACACATCCTCGGCGGCTGGGAAGTCTCCGGCATCGTCAACACCTATACGGGCCTTCCGTATACAGTGACGGGAGTTCTGAATGATCCTGCTGGCCAGGGCGTGTTGGATGGCAACAGTGCCGTCAGCGGGCGTCCTGACCTGGTTGGCAACCCGAATGCCTCAAGCTCAGCGAGCGGGCCCATTCACAACAACAATGGCATTAAGCCCTGGTACAACACCTCGGCATACGCTCAGGTATGCCCGACAGTCGGTGGGGTGACGACATGCCCCACCGGAGCGCGACCGGGCAACTCCCACCCCGGCAGCGTGCGGGGTCCGGGACTCTGGCGCGGTGATCTTTCTTTGTTCAAGAACATCAAGTTCACCGAGCGCATCAACACGCAATTTCGCGCGGAAGCGTTCAACGTCTTCAACCACACCAATCCCGATCTGATCGGCACTTCGACCACCTCGGGTACATTCGGAAAGGTGACGTCGTATCGCGATCCCCGCATCCTGCGACTGGCGCTGAAACTCTATTTTTAGAGTTGTTCACGGGGGAATGCATCCACGCTCTTGAATCGGTACGATCTACCGGCTCTCGCGCAGCATTCCCCTTCGCTCACAAATAAATACTGCCTTGATGCGGCAACTGGTTAGCTTCACGCATCGTTACTCGCAACGGATTGCGGCCATAGGCTCGATCCGCGCAGCTCGTAATGCTGCCACGGATCGTTCGTCGAGGTTCAGGAAAGAAAGCTCTCGAGACGCCAGGATCATATTTCCTACTGACGCACCGTAGATGACTTGCTGGCTGTCCAATTTTTTGAGGAAGAGTCTGCACCTTGATATCGGGCCGTCAATGCGAGTATTTTTTGCCTGTTCGGAGAGACAGGGCCATCCATGCGGATTGGCAGACTGCGCGTTCATTTCGTGACACTGTACAGTGATCATCAGTATGGATCCTGCTAAGTCTCTGCTCAATCAAGCCACAACCCGTGCTAGCTGGCGCTTGTTGCCTTTTCTGTTGTCCATGTATGTGGTTTCTTTCCTTGATCGCGCCAACATCGGATTTGCCAAAGAGGCTCTTCAACAATCGGCCGGCATTTCAGAGGCCGCTTATGCCCTCGGGGCGGGGCTATTCTTTCTAACCTACGCACTTTTTGAAACTCCCAGCAACATGGTCCTGCACAGAGTAGGGGCGAAGATTTGGCTCTCTCGCATTATGGTGACGTGGGGCTTGATATCCGCTGCCACACTATTCTC
This sequence comes from Terriglobales bacterium, assembly GCA_963738095.1. Lineage (GTDB taxonomy): Bacteria > Acidobacteriota > Terriglobia > Terriglobales > Acidobacteriaceae > Alloacidobacterium. The sequence continues at coordinate 59,118 of CAVTVL010000009.1, read as the reverse complement.
GAAGGGAAAAGTCTCTTTCTGTCTTCTGCGCCTTCTGCTTGGCGCTGCGGAAGCAGGCTTCTTCCCCGGTGTCATCTTATATCTCACATATTGGTTCCCGAACCGGATACGCGGGCAGATCATGGGGCTCTTTTATCTTGGCGTTCCGCTCGCCTTCATTCTTGGGGCACCGCTTTCCGGCTGGCTGCTCGATATTCGTGGCCCGCAGATGCAAGGCAGACTGCATCTCCAGGGATGGCAGTGGATGTTTCTCGTCGAAGGACTGCTGGCTGTTGTTGGCGGATTAATTGCATTCTGGTATCTCGACGACAAGCCGGATCACGCGCATTGGTTGCCCGAACCAGAGAAGCGGGCGTTGCTGGCAAAACTCTCGTATGAAGAATCAGAACGGCGGGCGCATGGTCCCGCGTCATTTCTTGCGTTGTTCAGGAGCTTTCGAGTTTTGCAATTTGCCTTGATCTATTTCGTGATCCAGATCGGGGTCTATGGCGTCGTCTTTTATCTGCCTGCAGATATAGCATCGATTCTCGGAGAATCGATAGGGCTGCGCGTAGGACTGGTCTCAGCGGTTCCTTGGATTTTCTCGCTCATCGCGACATTCTGGCTACCTCGTCTTGCAGACCGATATCGAAGCCATCGCCTGCTCGCAAGCATTTGTCTTCTTGCATCGAGCCTGGCAATCTCCCTGCTGGCTGCGCCCGGACCAAAGAATGGATCGCTGGTCGCGCTATCAGCTCTGTGCATTGCCGCCGCTGGCCTTCTTGCTGTCCAGCCTCTTTTTTGGACATTTCCCACCGGCTACCTTTCCGGGAGCGGTGCCGCGGGCGGTATTGCGATGATCAGTGCTCTCGGCAACCTGGGAGGATTCCTTGCCCCCAATATGAAGGTCTGGGCCGAGGTTCATTTTCGATCGCATCAGGCAGGCCCGTTGGCGTTGGCGGTGCTCGTATTTCCCGGCGCATTTCTCATTGCCGCAATCAGTCAGCGAAAGATGTAGACGATCGTTCTCGCAACCGCTGTATACATCGTATACTAGTTATAGTATACGGTGTATACATGAAAACATCCACGACATCTAAAAGGATTGCCTCGGCCGCTGGCAAACTGCTGGATAAAGAAGGAGCGGAAGGAGTGACGATGCGGCGTGTCGCCAGCGCGGTCGGCATCACTCCGATGGCGCTATACCGCCACTACTCCAATCGGGATGGTTTGCTGAATGTGCTTGCGGATACCGGCTTTGTCGAGCTTTCTACACGTCTTGGAAAACTTCGGTCTGCGAAAGATGTTGATCGTCACCTCATGAAAATCTTCGACGTTTTTCTGGACTTTGCATTCGAGTCTCCGAGACTGTACGAACTGATGTTTTTGACCAGACGTCAGGGGGCGAGGCAGTATCCGGAGGACTTCCGGGCGCGGAGATCACCGACCGCCAACGTATCGGCTGACGTAATTGCACGAGCAATCGAAAGCGGCCAATTCCGCAAAGACGACGTTTGGGAAATCGTCCTCGAAGCAGGCGCACTGCAGCAGGGATTAGTGATGCTCTATCTCGGTGGGCGTGTCGCAATGACCCCTGTAGAGTTCCGAGCCTTTTGTCACAGATCATTCAGGAGGTACATCAATGGCATTCGCGGTTAGCTCTCGAACTTTGCTGGAAGGCATTGCCACAGGAACTGTTACGGCAGTTTTGCTCTACTTTGGCAATGGGCTGGAGCCGGTATGGCCGCTGATGTGGATAGCATGCGTGCCGGTTCTGTGGTTTGCACTTCGCAGCAGTTGGTGGGCGGCTGCCGTGGTCGCAGCAGCAGCGATGCTGGTGGGAAACCTCAACCTGTGGAGTTACTTCACAAAGACGCTCGGGATGCCTCCTTCGGCTTGGCTCGCAATCTTCTCCATGGCGGCGCTTGCTTTTGCCGCGGGCGTGCTGCTGTTCCGAGGACTCGCGCTGCGCAACGCTTTGTGGAGTGCAGCTGTGGCACTACCGGCATTCTGGGTGGCTATTGAGTACCTGCGCAATTTCACAACTCCACATGGTACGGCGGGGAGCCTCGCGTATTCGCAACTGACGTTCTTGCCTTTTCTGCAACTGGCGTCGATTACTGGGCCATGGGGCATGACCTTTGTCATGCTCATGTTCTCTTCCTCCGTGGCGATCTGGCTGAATTCTAGAAAGCCCTCACCGAATCAAGCGCTGCGCGTACTTTGGGTAAGCGTGGCAACGGTTGTTGTGGTGTTGGCGTTCGGTGCCGTACGTCTTGCGATGCCGCTAGCGCTAAAAACCGTTCGCGTGGGATTGATTTCGTCGGACCTGAAGAAGAATGACACAGTCGCCAATCCGGGCGTGGATACGGAGCGCCTCTTTCGCGATTACGCCAATGCTGCTGAAGGGCTGGCGGCGAAAGGTGCTCAGGCGATCGTGATTCCCGAGAAAGTTGGTGTGACATTAGAAGGGAGAGCATCGGATACGGATGCGGTCATGCAATCCCTTGCAGACAAAACAGGAGCGACCGTGGTTGCAGGTGTCGTAGATGTGGGCGGCTCGGTGAAGTACAACCAGGCGCGGATATACGCGCCTGGCTCGGCGCTCCGCCGTTACGACAAGGAGCACATGTTACCTCCATTCGAATCTAACTTGAAACCCGGAACCGATCTGGTAATTCTGCCAAGAGAAAAGCAATTATGGGGTGTGGCAATTTGCAAGGACATGGATTTCGCATCACCCGCACGGCTGTATGGCAAGACAGGAGCGGGGCTCATGCTGGTTCCTGCGTGGGATTTTGTCGTGGATGCAGGTTGGCATGGGCACATTGCCGTGATGCGCGGCGTGGAGAACGGCTTCAGCATTGCGCGCGCGGCGAAGAAGGGTTTCCTGACGGTGAGCGATTATCAAGGACACATTGTAGGCGAAGAGCGAAGTGATGCTGCTCCATTTGCAACCCTGCTAGTCGACGTTCCAAACACACATCATTGGACCCTTTACCAGGTAATGGGAGACTGGTTCGCTTGGGTAGCGATTGCCGTCTTGCTGCTCGTAGCAGTGCGGATAGTGCATTTGCAAGCAGCTCACAGACAAATGACTGAGTGCGCTGCGACAACAACTTGAGTGCGGTTTTGTAACACATGAATGTCCACGGGCAACGATCTCGTCCCCAAAAGTAGGAAGCCGGGAACACGGTGCGGAGATAATGTTCAAGCCAAGTGGAAGCGCGTGCCTGAAGCCATAAATTCTGCAAATGAGAGCTGTGATTCCCACATCTGCGCCTAATCCAAGGTGTAGCAAAGCGGTACCCGTCGCATTTGGTGCTGTGTAAGTTATAGAAGGGATTTTGTTTAAGATGGTCGGGCGCATCTCGCGACAGAGAGTCTGCCACAAAAAAGGCCAATGCCGGGATTTGCAGAGCCAATTTCCGCCATCATACTAACAAATGAACCTCCCCGATTTATATAATCCGATGGCGATACCAAAGAATCACATTCCTCGATGAAAGTTCTTCTCGTTCACAACCGATACCAGCAAAAAGGAGGCGAAGACTCCGTGGTTGAGTCAGAGGCACGCCTTCTTGTCGATCATGGAGCAGAAGTACAACTTCTCGAAAGCAACAATGATGCGATTGTTGGCTTCATAGGGAAACTTCAAGCCTCGAAATTCGTCTTTTATAACTCGGGCGCATCCACGCTGCTACGCCAACAGATTGCTACCTTCAAACCAAATATCGTCCATGTTCACAATTGGTTTCCGACTCTCTCTCCGGCAATCTTTAGAGTGTGCAAACAACTCAGTACTCCGGTTATTCACACAGTCCACAACTATCGCCTTCTTTGTATTAAAGGTTCGCTTTACCGTAATGGCAAGCCTTGCGAAGACTGCTTAAATACTGCCTTTCGTAGTTCGGGTGTAATTCATGCGTGCTATCGAGAAAGCAGGCTTGGCAGCGCTGCTGCGACAGCAGGAATGCTTACGCACTGGCGAGCGGGTACATGGGAAAAGATAGTCGATCAATACATCGCACTTTCGGAATTTGCACGTAAAAAACTAATTGAAGGCGGTCTTCCTGCCCAGAAAATAACTGTCAAACCGAATAGCCTCGACTACGATCCGCCCGTGGGTAATGGCGGCGGTCGGTATTTTGCCTACATTGGACGCCTTACGGAGGAAAAAGGACTTCGCACACTATTACATTGCTGGAAAAATAATGCCAGCCTGCCTGAGCTAAAGATTGTCGGCACAGGTCCACTTGAAGCAGAAATCCAGCAAGTTGCAAACTCAATAACAAATGTAACCTATTTAGGGGGCCGCTCCAGTCATGAAGTCCTTGCAATACTCAGCAGCGCAACTGCTCTGATATGTCCATCTCTATGGTATGAAGGCATGCCGCGCGTTGTTATAGAAGCAATGGCTGTTGGAACGCCCGTCATTGCATCGCGCCTTGGAACTTATGTTGAGATGATCGACCATGGCGTCTATGGCGGGTTATTTACGCCGAATGACAGCGAAGATTTATATGCTTGCCTCAGAGGTTTTATGGATCGAGGCCTGTTTGCCAAAATGAGGGTAGAAACACGCCGTCAGTTTGATCTCAAATATGGGGTTCAAAATAATATCCATAGACTACTAGACATTTATAAAACAACTATCAATAGCTATCCTTACAAATGACGTTAAGATCCTGTTCCGCTAAGGACAACATTTATAGTCCGAATGAGGATTCGGAAATCAAGCCAGTTGCTCCAAGTGTCAACATAGAGAGTGTCTAACGAGATGTATTGATCAAACGAAGGGTCTTGGCGAGATTGAATTTGCCATAGGCCGGTAATTCCAGGGGCAACATCTAGCCGACGAAGATGTGCCAATTCATACTGATTTACTTCACTCATGAGAGGTGGGCGGGGGCCTACAAGGCTCATGCTTCCGGAAAGAACATTAAAAAGCTGTGGCAGTTCATCTAATGAATATTTTCTCAAGAAACGTCCAAGGGGCGTGATCCTAGGATCGTTTTTAACCTTAAAAAGGATTCCGTCACGTTCGTTCTTATGCAAAAGATCTTCGCGAAGTTTGTCGGCATTTGTGACCATAGAACGAAATTTCCAACAATTAAAAATCCGGCCTTTTCTTCCCACCCGTTCCGCACGATAAAAGACAGGACTGCCAGACTCTAAAAGGATAGCCAGGGAGATTGAGAGCATCACCGGGCTTACGAGCACCAGAGCACAAAAGGAAACTACAATATCGACAGTGCGCTTTACGATTAGTCCAATCGCTGGGACATGATGAAAGTGCAGTGGAATGGTTGGAAATTGGCCGATATATTCAACAGGGGCTGTGACCGCAGCCCCTTCGTAGAGATCGGGTATAACCCTTACGTCAATATTAAGTTCATCAGCTTTAGTGACAATGTCTCTGATCGTGGTGCGACTACACGGGCCGGTAATAAAAACCTCATCAACAAAATGCTGTCGAACCAAAGCATGTAGTTCGGCTGTAGATCCGATAATTTCGAGAGGGTTAATGCCTTCTTCGCAATAATTGATATCCGCTCTTAGCCGAACAAATCCCTTAAAGGCGTATCCAAGCCGGCGGATATTACAGAGATGGTTCCTCACTGCGAGGCTTGATTTGCCGGCGCCGATTATCAAAACATTTTTGGTTCCGATTTCATTCTCATATTGAGAGTAGATGAAAATGCGCCAAAGAGCGCGTCTGAGGCAAAGAAGCAGAGTAGTTGAGAACAGCGTAAATAGTACTACCGCGCGGGAGACAGATTGAGCATAACCAAAATAAAGACCACCAGCTAAAACCAAGCTAGCTGTTAAGCATGACTTAACCGTTACCCAAAGCTCATGCAACCCTCCGTAGGCTTGTGGAGGACGATAAAGTCCTTGTGCGTATGTGACGAATACAAGCGCAAGCGAAAAACCGCTGAAATAGAGAGCATAGGAGATCTCGCTGACGTAAAGCGGCGTGGGTTCGATAGATTGGAAAAAATAGGTGCTCCCTCGAAGAAGAATCCCGATAAAAGCAGCCACCGCGATTGTCGTGAGGTCTGCTCCAATCCAGACGGCGGCATGAATTCTGTTGCGTCTCCGGATGGATGTCGTATGGTGGTTTGGGGAAAATCTCGACTGCGGCGAGCTGTTTCCCTGTCTATGGAATAGAAACTCACTTAAATTTGTTGAACCCATACTACACACCCCATCAGGCAGGGCTCCTCAACAAAGAGTCCTGCCTGTATTCATTTTCAGTGATTAGTGAGTTTCATAGATCTAACTACGAAGCAACAGTGTCAGCCTGTTGTTCTAAAAACTGAACAGACTCTATGGTTTCATTAGAGAATGTACGGCCATTCATTTGCAATGTTGCAGACACCCGCTCTGGCAACTCGTATGAGCGAACTCCGGACCACTGGAGCATGCAGAGCCAGACAAAGTTCGGAATATTGAGGAGATAACGTCGCCACAGGCGTCGTGGTTCCTGGTATAGGCGGTGAGCCCATTGAAGTCCGCATTTTTTTGCCCAAGCAGGCGAGTCCTTTAAAAAGCCAGCGTTGATATCAAATGCCGCGCCTACGCCAGCCATCAGTTTGACAGGCAAAATGTCGAGATACTTCGCCATAAATCGTTCTTGTTTCGGTGTACTGATTCCGCACCAAAAAATATCAACGTCGGCTTCAATAAGTTGCTGCTTGAGGTACTCTTCTTCTTGAGTATTAAGCGGACGAAAAGGTGGTGTATATGTACCCACCACTTTCAAGCCCGGGTAGGCCTCTACTAAAACATCGCGAAGGCGCTCGGCGACACCGGGTTTACCGCCATAAAAAAAATGCCGTATGCCTTTGCGTCTTCCGGAATCACAAACTGCGCGCATAAAGTCTGCGCCACAAACTTGCTTCATTTCTTCAAAACCATCAAGATGGCCAAGCCAAACAGTGGGGATGCCATCTGGAGTAGTGAGAATAGATTTATTCTGTACCTCGCGAAAGTCCGGATCTTTTTGGGCTTCCATGATTCCGTGCATCCCAGTTACACATATATAACCCCTACGGTTTGATTCCAAGAAGTGTTCAACAGACGCAACGGCAGTAGAAACATTCAGAGCACTTATGCCGACTCCTAAAATATTTACTCGATCTTCTATCTGTTTGCTCATTTTTCTACTCCAGGTGGACACTAAGCTAAGCATCACTAGCCAATCGAATGGGGGGAACGACTTGCAGCAAACTAATCTGATGCCAACTATATTCATTTGGCTGTAACAAGCGCAATTAAATCAATTACTTAGGATAAATTTCCTGTTGATTGTGAGAGAAATACACTATGAATAAAACGGGAAGAATAGCCTATATGAGATTACTTTCCTACTATGGTCTAAATAGATAGGAAATTAGTCTCACTACTTAAGCTAGATAGAATTGGGTAATATTTCCTATCCTGCATAAATCTAAAAAATCTGTAATGATGTAACCGATGGGAGTATGAATAGGCTGTAAAAAAAGCCCATTGCGGCAGACATCTCAGTCGTCTCAAATGCCGTCCTAGTAGTAGTAGTTTCTCACCTCTCCCAGACCATAAACTTAAGTACAAAAAGTGCACAGAGAGTCCTATGCTGAATGTGCAGGAGGCATTGCACCCATGGCTGTATCGAATTCGTCAGATCAAGTGAGTCGGCGTGTGTCGTATATCCCCGAGATGTCTACACGTATTGCCCGAGTGACAAGCGCAGGGGATGAAGAATCTCTTAAGAGTGTTTGGCGCACTTTGCGAAAGAGGCAACTGTGGATACTAGGTTTTGCATGCGGTGGCATTGGTTTAGCTGTACTTGCCTGCCTAATGATCTCGACCCAATATCAGAGCACCACCACAGTGCAAGTTGGCAAAGATCCTACTGTTCAAGTGGCACTGAGTTCTACGGTGAACGGTCCGACGCTTAGCCAGAGCGATACTAAAACAGACATTGCGACTCATATGGCAGTACTTCAAGACAGCAATACTGCAATCGCTGTCATACGTGAACTTGGTCTTGAGTCTCGTCGACCATTTGCCTACCATCCAACACTGCTCGGCTGGATAACCGGGAATAATAAAAAAATTGAGGTTGAGAAGAACCTGCCTCTGGAACAGTCTCCCGCTCGAAGGGAACGAATCCTCAAAATATTTGCTAGAAAACTCATCATTAAAAATCCACCGGATACGCGTTTGATTACCGTAGCCTTTTTAAATCCAGATCCTCAATTGGCTGCACAGATTTCGAACGCGGTGGTGCGTGAATATGTACACTTCGAGTCTGCCGATCAAGGGAACAGTGAAGGTATTCAGGTTCTCACGGCACAGCTTGACGGGTTAAAGGAAAGAATGAATCAGGCCCAAAATGACCTGGTGGACTATGAACGTCAGACGGGCTTAAATAGCATGATTCTTAAATCGATGGGCCAGGGAAGTGGCGGTGGGAACATCACTCACATTCCAGTGCTTGATCGGCTTGACACTTTAAATCAATCCTTAACGCAAGCCGAGGCAAACCGAATTGGGAAAGAAGCTATTTACAGGCTAACGAAGACTCACAATGCGGCATCTGTTGCCGGGCTTGCAAACAGCACGATTCCAGCCATAGCTAACTCTGCCGTCATCACGCAAGGAAATGGTCTGGAGCTTTTGCAAAATCTGCGTCAGCAGCAGAATGCGCTCACACTTCAATATTCAGCCTCAAAGCTTAAGTATGGCGAAAAAAATCCACATATGATTGAGCTCGAGACGCAGTTGGTCACCGTCAATAAACAAATTAATGACGAGCTTGAGCAAATCAGCCTTCGTGCGCGGAATGACTATAGAGTTGCACAGCAAAACGAAGATGGGTTGCGGGCCGCCTTTCAGCAACAGCAGAGCGATGCAGGAAAATTGAATGAAAGCGCTGTAACTCTTCAATTGTTGGTCGAACAAGCTTCTTCGACACGGAAGCTCTACAACGATTTGGATCAGCAGATTCAGGAAGCTAATGTGCGTGCAGGGTTGCGGGCCACAAACATACGCATCGTCGACCCGGCTCGCCCCAAGTCTTCCCGCCAACGCCCCAATCCTCCTGTGTACGTAGCAATCGGTTTGGCGGCAGGTTTACTTTTTGGAGTTTCATCGGCGTTTGTTCGCGAGCACATGAATGAAACTGTTCAGACTCCACTCCAGGTAAACCCTTTGACTCCCCTTCGTGTACTAGCGAGTATTCCTCGCCCTACACGACCGAAAATGTTATCGCCCGGGGGTGGGTTGTTACAGCCAGCGCTTGATGAAGTCAGTCCACTGATTGCTCGTCCGCGATCCTCAGCAGCTGAAGCATTCCGAGCCTTGCGCACTTCAATCATGCGAGCGCCCGAGGCCCATTCTCTCAAGACATTAGCAGTGACGAGTCCCCTCATAGGTGAGGGAAAAACATCTGTTGCCTATAATCTTGCAATTGCATTTGCTCATGCTGGGGAAAATGTTTTGTTGATTGACGCAGATCTCCACCATCCCCGCTTGCACGAATACTTTGCTACGCAGCGGGCTCCAGGCCTTGTTGATGTCCTGACGGGGGCGCAGTCAGCTCAGGCTGCTATTCATAAACATGCTGAAGTCAGCAGGCTTTCACTATTGCCGGCTGGGCAATCTGTGGCAACACCGGCAGAACTTTTAGGTTCTGAGGCTTTCGATTCTCTCCTTACAGTACTTAAACAGACATACAGCATGATCATCATGGACACTCCTCCGATCCTTTTGGTGGCCGATGCCTCAGTGCTTGCAGGTAAAGCTGATTCGACATTGGCTGTCATTCGTGCTGACGTTACGAATCGTACCGCTGTAGAACGCTTGACTGAACTGCTTGAGTCATCGGGCGGTCGCGCTATCGGTGTTGTATTGAACGGTGTCGATACAACATCGATCGACTTTTACCACGCGTTCGGTCATAACGGCGCTGAAAAGTATTTTGAGGAGAACTGAGATGACGATGACTGCGGTCCATCAATTAAGTGTTGCTGCGTGTCTTGCAATTTGTGGAAATCTTCTGTGGGCAACCCCTGCGTTAGCGCAGCAAGGCCCTATGGTAAATGCTAATGGTAGTAATTCAACTTTTGCCAGTTCGGTGCCTACTTCTAGATCGTCATCTCCAAGTAGTGGAACATTAACGGCAATCCCGGCTGATTTTCCTAATCTTCGTCTAGCTTCCGGGGTTTTGTTGGATGTTGCGGTATATGACGAGCCTGAACTTGCAACGCAGGTACGAATTGACGATCAGGGTAACGTAAGCCTGCCACTAATTGGAAGTGTTCACGTTGCAGGAAAAACTCTGGCAGATGCGCAGTCCGATATTGAAACAAAATACAGCGCTGGTCAAATACTCAAAAGCCCACACGTTACATTAAACGTCCTGCAATACCCAGGCGCGACTGTTGAAATTACCGGAGAGGTCCAATCTCCAGGGCGCATTCAAATGTTGTCGCCGCACAGCTTGGTTGATGTTATTGGAATGGCTGGCGGTGAGACAAACCTTGCCGGTGACGTTATCGAGGTCGAGACGCCAGATAAAAATGGAAATCACTTGCAAACTTACCACTATGTGCGTGGCGATGATAATAGCCAGTTGCGTAATGTCGTGATAAGTCCTGGTGATATTGTGCGAGTAAAGCGCGCTGGCATTGTGTATGTGCTAGGTGCGGTATTCCGTCCCGGCGGTTATGTAATGCAAGAAGAGGGCGCTCTCAACGTTGTTCAGGCTGTTTCAATGGCGCAAGGAACATTGATGCAGGCAAAAATAGGCGGCATTCGTGTCGTGCGCCGCGAGAGCGACGGAACATTGAAAGAGATCCCGATTCCTTACAAGTCCATTATGGAAGGCAAAGATTCACCCTTACAACTCGAAGCACAAGATATTGTGTATGTCCCAGTGAGCAAGGTGAAGTCGGTCTTTACATCCGGCGCGTCTATTGTTGGCCAAACTGGCTCCGCTGCGATTTACGCGTTCAAATAGAGGGACGAATAAATGCTTTGCCAGTCTGACTTGGTTGAACCACGGATCTCAATTTATCCCTGGGATCTGAGAGCATGGAAAGCCGCCTTCAAGATCACTGGGATTCTTGGAATCGCCTTACTTGCGCTTTTAATTGGTGCGATGGTGCAATACGCCGATGCATCTGGAGGCGGGCCTGGGCACACAGGTACGGCTGTATTGGTGATCGTGCGCGGTCCAATGACGCTGTTAGCATTTCTGCTGCTTTTATTTAATCCGCGCATTTCTAAGCTGAGGCTCAGTGACACACGTCTATTGTTTCTTGCATTTGGGTTACTTTATCTTGTTTCGGTACTCTGGTCACCGTTAAAAATAGAAACCTTGGGCAAGGCTGTTGAAATACTGCTTGCAACTCTGACATTTCTGCAGATAAGTAGAATGGAAAATGCAGTGCAACGCGTAGATGCTCTGCGTCAAATTATTCTGCTAACCACGTCTTTACTGGCCACTATCACGGTGCTGGGTTATATCTTGCACCTTCCTGGGTATGTTCAGGCCCGTCCCGGGCTCTTTACAAGGACTACCGCACAGGCGCCCTTTTTATCGGGCAACGGATTGGGGTATGTCTCAAGCGCCCTCTTTCTTATCACTTTTGCCGAGTGGCATGCCAAAAGGCTTGGATCGCGGAGTGCTTTCCGTCAGATGTTCTTCGCGATGATGCTTTTTTCAGTTTCGGCTAGTCGAACCTCATTTGTTATTTTGCTTTTGAGTGTTGTACTTGTAGTGGGCCGTAAATCCAAAGTATTTGCGGTTTCTCTTGCGTCTTTAATGGTGCTTCTGATGACTGTGTTCCAAGACACAATTATGACGTTTCTTCATGGAAATGAAGCAGCCACAGATTTCAATACTTTGAGCGGACGCACCATAGTATGGACAGCCGCGATGCGTCAATGGAAAGCGCACCTGTTTCTCGGAGCAGGAGGCGGAGTTGGCGGAAAGCAGGTATTAGCTCATATAGGTGATTTTTCATTACAAGTGATGAGTTCTCTTCATAATGGATTTATGGAGTTGCTAACAGGGCTTGGCACGATCGGCATTCTGCTTTGCACCTTCTTGCTTGTATGGGTCACGCTCCGGACATGGAATGTTTGGCTTGATCACCCGGAATATTCAAGTACGTATGTACTTATCATTCACGTGTGGATGACTACGATTATGTCTACTGGGATATTTGGCTGGATGGGCTACGAAATGGCATTCTTTCTGTGCATCATGACGAACATCGATCTGTTACACCGATCAAGCGTCAGTGTACCCGAATCTTCTCCGAAGAAAATCTCCATGAGAAATCTAGTATTCGAGGCAGAGCAAGTCTGACATCACGTACGTTTGTGTTAGGAAACAATATTTAACGGATGAAGTCTTTTTTGGCAGGAACCATAAAGAGTCGACGGAATCAGACAATTGTTGACCAGGCAATTGTAAGCGGCTCAAATTTCGCAAGTGGCATCATTCTCGTGCGTGGCCTTGGGTTAGAACAGTTTGGCGCCTTTACGGTAGCATATTCACTTATCCTTTTAGCCAACAGCATTCAGCTTAGTTTCATTAGCTCGCCTATGATCACGCTGGCGGCACTCAGGGAAGATGGCGAGCCGAGAAAAGCATACCTGCGTGGGATGTATGCAGTACAATTGCGCTTTTGTGTCGTGGTCACATTACTAGCAGCTGTTGTAGCGGGAGTGTTCCTATGGATCAAGCCATATAGAATAGATAGATTTCTGCTAGTGCCATTCCTCATTTCGTTAGTGGCATTCCTCATGCAAGATTGGCTACGCAGGTACTATTTCGCCACAGGCAAGTCTATTTTATCGATTTGGAATGATGCAATTAGTTATCTTGGCCAGTTGGTCATTCTATTTGTACTGATGCGCTTGCGGCTTCTGAATCTTGGGACTGCGTTATGGTCGATTGCAATTACATCGGCGATAGCATTTCTCATTGGCCGTGCATTTGAGACATTACGCTGTACCAAAAGTGAGCTCGCCGAGGCGTGGCGTCGTTCGCGTGGATTTTCACGAGATCTGGCAGTCGCTAATCAACTGCAATGGATGGTTTATCAAGGGGCGATGTTAATTGGTGCTGGTGTTCTTGGCGCAGAAGCAGCAGGAAGTGTTCGAGCTACCCAAAATATAGTTGGGCCTGTTAACGTCGCATATCAAGCGATGGAAAACCTTGTTCCTCTCAAGGCCGCAGAGGAGATGCGACGTGGCGGCATCGTGCGTCTGGGAGCCTTCTTATTTCGATTCGGGGTAAAGGGTTTTGCTCTTTTGTTTATCGCCTTCCTAACAATTGCGTTGTTTTCAAAGGATTTTCTCCTCTTTTTTTATGGCCATACAGTTGCCATATATTCAGGGGTACTAAATCTGCAGTTGCTTTACTTTTTACTATTTTGGCCATTACGCCAATTTACTTATCTTTTTCGGACGATTGAGCGAACAGGCGTAATCTTAATGGCATCGCTGGTCGCGGCGATTGTTAGCTTATTAGTTCTTTATCCTTCAATGCATGCGTTGCATGCGATGGGAATAATGGTAGCTGCGGTAGCAGGGCAAACCGCCAATCTTTTATATATGACGATTGCCTGGATGAAAATAAGGAAGTCAATGATCGTAGCTGATGGAAGACCAGATGTTGTGTTCGATCAGGCTAGCTAGATGGATTGCGGCGATGGAAGGCAGAATAAAGTACGTCGGCTGCAGATTGCCAAGTATATTGGCTGGCTCGGTGCCGGCAATGAGCAGAGAGCTGCTGTCGAATCTGTGGTTGTTCAATCAGTTTTAGCATTGCATCGGCAATATGTTGCTGAATATCGTCTTCAGAGCAATTTGTAGGATCGATCGATATGCCGCAGGATGAGTCGACAAAAACGCCTGGACCTCCGAGTCGGAGACATATGACAGGTAATCCAGCGGCAAGTGACTCAAGAACAACGAGTCCTCCAGAATCATGCAGGCTTGGAAAGACGAACGCCGTGTGGTTAAGGTAGGCGCTCGATATTTCATTGTGTGCAAGTTGTGAGATCCATCGGATATTGTGGTCTATTGCGAAGGTGAGAGCAATATGCTTTAGCCACGCAGCGTCCTCACCTTCGCCAATGATTGTAAGAGTTGTATTTGGGTACCGCTGCAATACGGCAGGGAAAGCACGCAGAAGTAAGTGAAGACCTTTCCAATAAAGCAATCTGCCGATAAAGAGGAAACTCGGCGATATAGGCGCTTGAGCAACAGGAGATGCATTGTCGGATATTGTAATTCCAATTGCAGGCAAGACGAGGCATTTTGAATGGTACCGCTTTGGTATCTTCTGTAAAGTTTCATTTGTAGTGCAGGCAATGAGTGATGCTCTGGAGAATGTAAAGTTCATAAATGGATCAATGGGAACAAGCAGAATAAGAAAACTACGTGTATATTCACGTATCTTTCCCATGAAACTGAAAGCGTTACGCAGTTGACGCGGCGAGGATTCACCTCCACCAATTGGGCCAAGGATGAAGGGAATTCCTAGACAGCCCATGAAAGAGGGCTGTCGGAATGTCACAAATGTTATGTGATGTACGACATCAAAGGGTGTCTTGCGATGTTCAGCTTTCGCTCGTAGATATGCGCCAAGTTGCCAAAAAAAATAGTAGAGGTACAAGCCACCAGGCCAATGCTTCCATTGTCTGCACCAAGCCGGAAGGTCAAAATACACGGGCTGAACTCGGATTGCTAGCTTTGCTATTTCAAGCTCAATGGCAGATCGATTATTTTCTCGGGTAATCACTGTAACGTAATGGCCTTGATTTGCTAGAGCGAGCATCCATTGCCAGCCAACAGCTGGCTCGGAGCCCTTATTGGGTTCACAGGCATAGGCGGAAAGAAGGATTTTCATCGAATGCACAAATTGAAATAGATGCAGATCAGTCTAGGACAACTGTATCACTCACTCTGATCCCTAATTTTCAGGAAATAGACGATGCAAATGGTCGCGGAAGTAGATCAAAAAAGACAAAATATGTTAAATTCTGGGCCTCACGAACACGTAGCATCTGAGGGAAATATCAAGTCAACGATAGCTCAATTGCTATTAGAAAAGCTTGAAAATGAATGCAGCTCGTACTGCATTCTAACGGGATATGAAGAGCTACCGAGCAACTTCGATTCCGACATCGACTTTATGGTTGGAACGCAGGATTTCGAAAGAATTCCTGTGTTGATAAATGAAATTGCAGCTGAATCTAATACGTTGCTTTTCCAAAGCATTGCACATGAAGCATCCGGCCGAGCCTTTCGTCTTGCCACAGAGGTCGGGGACCGCATCGCATTTATTCAGCCAGATTCCTGTGCCGACTATCGACATTATGGAAAATTGTGGCTCAAAGCGGACGAAATCCTGGCCAATCGTCGCGCTCACTCGAATGGCTTCTGGATTCCCGGTGCCGCTGAGGAATTTATCTACTACCTCATCAAACGGCTTAACAAAAAAGATTTTCAGGAGATACACGGTGAAAAGCTTACAAAGCTATATGTGCAAGATCCAGGAAAATGCGTTTTGCAGTTAGAGCGGTTTTGGAAACCTGATTCGGTAAAAAAGATCGAAACAATGGCAAGAACAGGGAATTGGACTTCTTTAAACGAAAACCTAATTCAATTCAGAGAAGAACTCTGGCGAACTCCATCGCAAAAAAGAGGAACGCAACTCACCTCATACATACGTTCATGTAGTCATACACTCGAACGCATTGTTCAACCAACAGGCGCATCTATCGCATTTATTGGCCCGGATGGTTGTGGGAAATCATCTGTAATCGAAGCCATTGAGCGGGAATTTAAACCTGCTTATCAGCAAGTTGTGCGTTTTCACCTTCGCCCAAAATCACTTCCTGCACGTGACTCCGGCAGTGCAATTGTTACAGATCCTCATGGAAAACCTGCGAAAGGGGTAGGTGTATCGATTGCCAAAATGCTTTACTTAGCCTTTGATTACTGGATCGGATACTGCTTGAAAGCTAGAAATGACATGATGCGGACTCGTCTGGTGATCTTCGATCGCTATTTTTACGACATTATTGTTGATCCTAGACGGGTACTGTATGGCGGTCCTCAATGGATCGTACGTTTGCTTGGTAAATATCTTCCACGACCAGAAATAACATTTCTCCTGAATGCAAGCCCTGACGTGCTTTGGTCACGTAAACGCGAGGTCGCTTTCAATGAGGTTGTGCGACAACAGCAAGCATTCCTTGAACTGGCAGAGAATGATTCGAGAATTAAGGTAATCGACGCTGAGCAGCCACTTCAAGATGTCGTGCGAGACATAAGGAAAATGATACTGAATCACTTTTCAATTAGAACTAAAAAACGTCTTGGATTGCTGTGAGCCTCGGAATGTGCGAGAAGAATCAAATAATCTCGGCTATTGACCAGACATCGCCCCAGACGAGTGATGAGATTCTTGCATCCGTTACGCAGTATGGCAATTCCCGTACGCTTATTGATCAACAAGTCCAGATTATCTATCAGGCCGGATCGCCTAGATGGATTCTTTCTGTGGATGCGAAGAAAGTGGTTCCAGCAATCAGAGGTTGGCGCCCGTTTAAACTGAGCTCGCGCCTGCGTTGGACGGTTGTTGTTACAGCTGCCAAGTTGGGAAAACTGGGAAATGTGCCGGGAGTTGCAAGCGCTAAAGTTTGCTGGAACCCGGAATACTGGCGTACAAATCTGCCTGGATTTGATTATCATTGGGGAACTGCGACATATATTGGAGGCCCTTCACCAACGAGAAAGGGAGTCATTTTTTTCTGCGATGGCTATCGGGTGAATGCGGTGGCAAAGATACCCATGACATCAGCAGCGCGGAACGCCATTTTAAGCGAAGCAAAAATGTTAAGACATGTTCAAGAGAAAGTTACGGTGCCAAATCTCCTTTTCGCAGATTATGAGAATGGGATAGCCGCGCAATCATGGATAGAGGGTAAATATCTCTCTCGGCGGTTTGGACGTCTTCATCTTGAGCTATTGTCTCGACTCGTTGAGAAGCAACGCGGAATTCGATTTTCTGACTGCCGTAAAGATCTTGATGAGAAGCTGCTTAATTTAGATCTTCCGGTGGAAAGACGGCTTCTAGATCGTATGCTGGGCCTGCTCGAAACTGACAAAGAAATGGTCTCATGTATTGAGCATCGGGATTTTGCACCATGGAATATTCGACAGCTTGCAGACGGTCGCACGTCGCTTATTGACTGGGAATGGGGAATAGAGGTCGGGCTTCCCTGGCAGGATGTTTGTCGTTTTTTCTATATTCCGGATTATCTTTTTCAAGAAAGAAAGAATATCTGGGCGCTTTTGACGCGGCACCATTTACTCAAAGAATACTGTAGACGCTTCGAACTAGACCGTAAGCAAATTCTCGGCCTTACAGCTTATTATTTGATCCGCTCGGCATGCGAAGATGTTCTTGAAGGGAATTTCGACCGAGCCACGTATTTGGCGCAAAAGATGAGTGAACTCTATTAACGAAGAGCCACGGACAGTATGTCCGTGGCTCTTCACTTTTGGAACATTACGCGTGCTTGATAGAAACCATCAGCGTGAGGGAGTGGATACGGGTTTTACTGGCTGCAAAAATGGTAACCGGGATGGTTTCATTTTTAGCCGAGGATGAGGCATATAGCGTCAATGTTGGATTGCCGCTAGTCAGCGTTGATGTACTGAATGAAGCCGTCACTCCGGATGGAAGACCTGGAACAGATAGCTGAACTGCTCCATACAAGAATGACTTAAGTTGAAGTGGGATGGTGAGCGTCCCTTTAGACATGTTATATACGGATACATAAGATGCGGCGTTATGCGCCTGCAGTTGATAATCATAGTAGTCTGGTGCAGGAATATTGCATCCAAGGGATGCGATCTTACCGAGCGTCCACGAAGAGTTGTAATCCTGTGCTGTTGTTGAGCGCCAGCCGGTAAGATTTTCATGCTTGCCAGCAGGAATACTAAACGCCGTTGTATTGGTTGAGTTGTACCAATTGTTGTTGTTTGACGCTAAGTGATCTACGTACTCCGACCAGTCATTCCCGCTCAAATAAGTGTTGAATACGTACTGTTCTCCACCAACAGCTGCGAAAGTGTTTCCTTTGACCGTTGTGTCTGTGGTATAAACTTTAGTTTTTTGACCCGTTTGCCAGTCCGTGACCATGCGGCCACCAGGATTTCCAGCGAGGAAAAGTTGGCCGTTTTGAAAAGCATTTCCCCCGTTATTGTAGAAATTATTCCCTGTGATGGTTAGATCCGCAGTATTGATGAGATGGAGACCCATACCTCCAGAGCAGAAGCTACTATTGCTTACCGTAGCGGGACCCTGATTTGCCTCGAGTTGCATGTTGGCCACCGAATTGCCCACCAGGATTGCATTGTCGATCTTGATATTTGTATTATCGGTATCAAGCCAGATGCCCTGTGCAGCATTGTTATAAGCCAGATGGCCGTCGATCGTCACACCATGAACGTGCATCAATTTAACACCGGCCTGGGCAAAATCATAGAGACCTACAGTTGAGCCACGCCAGTTGTTGTAATCTGTCTCATTGCTCTGCCAGAGAGTGCTTGTTAAGTAGTTGCCAGCGAGGCCAACACCTCCATTGTGCAATGCTACGGAATTTTGCACCGTTATTTCAGAGCTATTGTTTAGGCCAAAACCGCCCCAATTATTCCAATTCGCCTGGACCGAATCAATGAGAATGTTCTTACTGCTGTAGATCGCCGCACTGGTTGTATTCATGCAGGAAGCAGCATGCTGAAAGACCAAACCTCGAAGAACGACATTGGTGGAGTTTGTTATTGAGAGGGTAGTACGGCGTGCCGCTACTTCGACTTTTGCCGTATTCATGTTGGTGCCAGAGAACGGATAAACTTCCAGTTCTTGATATGAAGTGTTGTAGAAGAAGGTTCCTGCGCGCAATTGTGAAGCAGACATAACCTGGGTGAGAGGCATGTCATTTACAAAAAGCATTTCATTTGCCAGAACGATCGGTGGCATGCCCGAATACCAACCCGAAGGCAAGGAGCACCCGGAGACGGAATCCTTCCAGGGAAAGTTGTAGACACCCCTACCTAAGTACCACGTTGTTAAAATATCGGCACCGTCCACATAAACTGTGCCGTTGGATTGCGCTTGAACTGTTACCGGTGCAGTCGTCTTTGTTGATCCAAAGGCGATCGTTTCGCGATAAACGCCTGGGGCGATCAGGATTCGAGTGCCGACACCCGCGTTATTTTCCGCCTTCGCCTTGTTCATCGCGGCCTGAATGGTTTTGTAGGGTTTGGCAGAGGTTCCAGGATTGGCATCTGAACCACTCTGGCTGACATAGATCGTAACCGGTTCATTTTCACTAACAGTTGCCTGCGCAAAAATCCGATTGACTGGTATGACGGATGCAAGAACTACAAGCGTCACAAAGAAAGTCTTGATTTTCATCAAATTGGTCCTTTTCAGGTGTCGTTTTGGGGGGTCGAACCATCTGGGTTAGGAACAAATCTGTACAAATGCAACCTAACTTTTTCTTTGTGGGCAGGCGCAATTTTCTACAATCCTGCTCATTGGGTCTCGTGTTTGCCAACAGAAAATCCATGTTTATCCATGACAAAAGTCTCTTTCTCCCTTGAATGGTGACAAGAAGAAAGAGACATCTCAAAGAACTTGGAAATCCGAAAGCCCTTCAAAATGTGACTGTTTCATACAAGGCGTATGGGAAGAAATGAGCTGACGTGCCGATCATCTCTTAAAGGGAGAGAATCGAACATATGAAGTACTAAGGCCGATTCGGAAACACTTAAATTTCTGTTTTGATTTGTTTAAAGTTGTAACTCAGATCGCCATAAATTCCAAGGGGATTTTGAAAATTATTTTTTGGGAGGGTGATCAATAAAAAGATCGGCACTACTTGAAATGGATGTGGCAGGTAAATTGCTTGCGCGAAGGCGTCTAGTGACTTGCGACTTGCTCTGTGGCCGAATTGATAGTTTGATTTGCCCTATAAAGAGGAAAAGTGCCGATCTATGAGGATCGGCACTTTTCATTTGAGTGTGACTTTTTACGGTTGAATTGTGATTCCAGCAACACTGTAAGCCGGAACATTCACCGTCGCCGAATATCCATTCCCGGATTGAGTCAATGTAATGGGGGTGCTATCAATTTGTTCCCCATTAACGATGCGATAAAACACCCCCTGTGGAGAAGTAAAGCCGACATTCTGCAAATTAATTGTGACATCAGAATTATTCGCACTTGTTGGATTCACGATCATGACTGCATCCTGGCTTGCTGTGTACCACGCTGTCATCTGTAGTCCGCCCCCACTCGATCCGGGAACGACAGACTTAGCCATATAACCGCCGCTGTTCAAGCCTAAGTAATTCGAAGATGCCATGAGTTGGTATGTGTAGAACTGTGGATAGGGTACGGGCGTACTTCCTTGTTCATAGGCACAATCCATATTTGTGTTCCATGTTCCAATGAGACAGAAGTATGGATATGCATTGCCAGCAAAATAAGTAAGTTGCGCAGGAAGATAGGGGGTTCCTGAATATACCGTATTCAACAGATCGCTCACGTATAGGCCGTTCCAGACAGGAGCATAGGTTGGGTCATTACGGCAGCAATCCTGTATATACGCCCAGTTTGTGTTGTATTCATCAATATAAATCGGCGTCTTCGCGCCGAGCGGCTGCTTTCCAGATCCCAATAGCGCGGAAGCCTTCGCATAGAGACCCGCTGCTCCCCCTGGGCTTTGCGTCTGCTGGAAGAGAGACGGGCTGCTGTTCTCATCGGTATCCCATGCGGCTCCAACACTCGGAGCTCCCAGCTGATAATTGTGGTAGCTGACGAAGTCGACATAAGGAGCGGTGGACGCTGTTGATAGTAACGTCTGAATCCAGGTCGAATTCATTCCGGATGTAGTAGGCCCGCCGATGCGAATCGATACGCCATCCGCTGCAGCCTGCTGCTTCATGAGTGGTGCAGCCGCAGCATAGAGCGAAATATAGGAAGTCAGGCGATTGACATTTCCGCAGAGGCCGCCCGCATCCGGTTCGTTCCAGATTTCATAATCGGTGACGACGCCTGGGAATTTGGAATCCATGTGCGCAACGTACGAGGCTGCGATTTGCGCCCACGCATTAAGGTCTGTCGGCATTGGCGTCGTGTTGCCAGCACCGCAAGGGTTTGGATTGGGTTGTAGCCATGGCGGTGTGAATGCCACTTCAAGGATGACATGCATGCCAAGCTGTTGAAGGTTTGCGATGAGCGGATCTATTTTTGTCCAATTAGGCGTTTGGGTGGCATAAACCGACGGTATGAGGGCATACGTTCTCGAAATTGTGATACCTGCATTCGAAAGCATACCCATGTCCGTGACATTATGTAAGCCGTCGACATGGTTGACTCCAACAATACCTGGGGCGATCGGGTATTGCGTGTTTGTCCGTGAACCGAAATCGACAGTAAGTCCAGAATAGACATTCACGACAGCACCACTTGTTTTATTCAGAGTATTGTCTCTCACCTGAACAATGTGCTTACCAGCCGTTGCGGGAGCGGTATACAAACCTTCGTTGGTCACTGTTCCAACGCTGGTATTTCCGCCCGGAACGTTATCGACAATATAGGTAAGACTGTCGCTATCGGGGGCAGAGCAGAGCTGGCCTTGGAAAGTCTGCTGACCGGAAACTTGAAGATTAGAGGTAAAAGGATAGATCGCGAGTTGAGGGGTATTGGTGACGCTGATCGATGTAGATGAGGTTACAGTCGTATTGGCCTGGCTAACGGCCTTTACGGTATGCGTACCAGTGGCGACCGGAGCGACATAAAGGCCGCCGGTAGATATTCTGCCAGCGCTTGTAGTGCCACCAAGCACATTATCCACATACCAGCTCACATTAGTGTTCGCAGAATTTCTGACTTCTGCATGGAATTGCTGGCTGCTTGACGGAAGGATGCATGAAGCGATTGGTGTAGTGTACATCGCTAATGCGGTGTCGCCAGCAACACCGCTTCCAAAGTAGCTGATCGTTTGTGGGCTGTTTGTTGCATTATCGGCAATCTGCAGAGAGCCTGTATAGGAGCCAACTGTCGGCGGATCAAAAGTGACACTGATCGTGCAGGTTGAGAATGGAGCAAGGGAACCAAAACTCTGCCCGGTTGGAATGCACGTGTTGCTGACTCCGAACGCAGAGGATCCAGTTGTGGTGATTGAACCGATTGTAAGTGTCGACGAAGAATCGTTTGTTAGCGTAACGGTCTGTGGCGTACTCATTCGAGTGACCACCTGTGGTGAGAACCCGAGGCTTGTTCCAGGTTTGAAAACTACTATTCCTCCATTCCCTGTCCCGTTTCCTGTGCCCGCACCATTCAGATACAACTGGTATACATTTCCGCTCGAGTCCTTCGCATTCACCGCACCTGTATAAGATCCGCTGGCTGTTGGATTTGAAGTAACGTTCACCGTGCAACTCGACTGCGATGCCAAAGTTGCTGGGCAATTATTTGTCTGAACAAAGTGGCCACTCGCTGCAATACTTGTCAGGGCGATAGGCGATGTAGATTGGTTGGTTAGCGTTGCAGCTTGTGAAGAGCTGACTGTTCCAGGCGCAACAGCAACAAAACTAAGTGATGACGGAGTAAAGAGTAGTCCCCCAACGCGTCCGGTGGCATTGAGAAATACAGTTTGCGGGCTATTCGATGCGTCATCTGTGATGGTTAATGCCTCGCTAATAGCACCGGATGAACGCGGCTGAAACGTAATGGAGATTGTGCATGTAGCTCCTGCTGCAAGCGTCGCTGGGCCAACCGGGCATGTACTTCCCGTGACAGGGAAGTCGGTTCCCGTATTTACCGACGAAATAGTCAAGGGACTCTGTCCGTTAGTTAGAGTGATGCTCTTTGCGCCTGAAGTCTGGCCGATGGAAGTAGCACCCCACGTTAATGAGTTGGGAGCTGCAGTAACACTGTTGCCGCCATTGTTTGAAGAGCCTCCCGCTCCTTCTAAGTAAAGCTGAACCACCGTGCCGGAACTGCTTTTTGTGTTAAGTGCTCCAGTGAATGTCCCTGAACTCAGCGGGTGTGAAGTGACTGAAATGGTGCAGGAAGCATTTGCTGCCAAAGCAGCAGGGCTTAATGGGCAATTATTCGTTTGAGCAAAGTTTCCTGTCACGGAGATACTTGTGAGCGTGAGAGGAGATGAAGTTTGATTCGTGAGTGCCACAGTCTGCACCGGGCTGGATGTTCCTGCGGGAACAGCAGCAAATGTTAACGATGAGGGTGAGTACATCATCGTCCCTGTACTTCCTGTCGCACTTAAAGAAGCAGTATGAGGACTGCCGGCGCCATCATCTGTGACCGTCAGCATTTCATTTTTTGTTCCGGTAGAGTATGGCCGGAATATGACGGATAGTGTACAAGTGCCCCCTGCTGGCAGTGTGTTGGGTGCCGATGGGCATGTATTTCCGCTCAAAGCAAAATCCTGATCTGTTTTGATTGAAGCAATGCTCAGAGGTGCCGATTGACTGTTAGTAAGCGCAATGCTTTTGGCACCTGAGCTTTGCCCAACGGCAACTGCCCCCCATGTCAACGAAGCAGGAGAGAAACTGACCGTTCCAGAGACACTTGCGGCGTCAGTTGCGGTGTCAGAACCTATACCGGTCAGATAGAGATGGGTGACAGGTCCGGATTCTTGCTTTGCATCAACGGTGCCGCTGAATGCGCCCTCAGCGTCTGGGGTTGCAACAACCGAGATCGTGCAACTGGCACCACTTGAAAGAGTACCTGTTCCTGTTGGGCAATTGTTTGTTTGAGTAAACGCACCGTTCGCCCGAATTGTGCCGAGCGTTACCGGCTCTGAAAGAATATTCGTCAGCTTCACCGACTGCGGAGAGCTTACAATTCCTGGTGTAACCGGCGGGAAGATAAGTGATGCAGGCTCATACAATAGATTTCCCATGACACCTGTACCGGTCACCGTAACTGTTTGAGTGCCGCCATCAGCATCATCTTTAAACGTGACGTGTTCCGTTTTTTCGCCAGCGGATATTGGGCGGAAAGCAACGGATACTTTGCATGCCGCGCCTGCTGCAAGGGTTGACGGAGTAGCGGGACAGCTCGTACCAGTCTGCACTAAGTTCGGTCCCAGACTGATGGATTCAAGGGTCAGCGGTTTTGTGGTTGGATTGCTGACCACAATGGCTGTAGAACCAGATGTCTGGCCAACCAAAATGTTATCGGCCTTTATGGATTGTGGTGTAACCGATACCTGCGATGCGGAAGCCGCGATAGGAATTCCGCCCATGCCAAATAGATATAGCTGGGTTGTGGTTCCAGTGCCGTCCTTTACATTGACTGATCCAGTTGTCGGACCATTCACTGTTGGATTTGATGTAACCGTAAATTTACAGCTCGCTTGCGGCGACAAGGTGGCCGGGCAATCATTTGTCTGGGTGAAATGCCCACTGATGGAAATTGCGGACAAAGCCAGATCGCTGGTCTGTTGGTTCGTGAGCGTGGCCGTGAGGGGTTGACTTGCTGTATTAGGATCTACCCCTGCAAATGTAAGTGATGTCGGGTTGAAAAGCAGATTTCCAATGAAGCCTGTCCCCATCAAGGAAACGGATTGAGTTCCTCCGGGAGCATCGTCGGTGAAAATCAAACTTTCACCTTTTGTGCCATCAGAGTATGGACGGAAGTTAAGAGAAATAGTGCAAGAGGAACCAGCTGCGAGCGTCTCAGGTGCTGTAGGACATGTGGACTTCCCCATCAGGAAGTCTTGTCCAGAAGAAATGGAATAGATTGTGAGAGGGACCGTCTGCCCGTTATTCACTGTAAGCGTTTTGGGGCCGGATGTTTGGCCGACTGCAATTTTCCCCCAGTTTAGAGTCTCGGGAGAGAAGCTCAGGATCTTATCTGTGTCTCCTCCTTGCCCTTTCAAATAAAGCTGTGTATAGCCACCAGTACTGTCTTTGACATTGACAGAACCTGTGGTCCGTCCATCTTTTGTAGGGTTCGATGTAACGGTGAAGGTGCAACTCGCTTGTGGGGCCAGGGTTCCTGGGCAGTTGTTTGTCTCGTTAAAGAAACCGCTTTTCGTAATCGAAGTAATTGTTACGTCTGAAGTCTGAACATTTGTGAGAGTGGCTGTTTGCGCGGGGCTGACAGTGCCGCTGTCTACGCCTGCAAACGATAACGATGTAGGCGCAAAAAGCAGAGTGCCGAGTGCTCCTGTGCCTTTCAGCGGAATCGCCTGTGGGCTATTGGCGGCATTATCTGTGAGAGTTAGCAATTCTGAGAAGGAGCCGGTTGTTGTCGGACGGAAAGCGAGTGAGATAGTGCAGGAGGCGCCGCCGCCTAATGATGATGGGCACGTTGACTTTGTAACGATGTAGTCTGGGCCAGGTGTAATCGCGGAAAAGGTCACGCTGCCGGACTGTGTATTTGTAACCGTTAGATCTTTTGCGGCTGAAGTAGACCCGACAGAAACTTTGCCCCATTGAAGGGTTGCCGGCGAGAAGCTCAGCGCTCCGATAATCGGACTGCCCTGATCCGAGTTCGATAAGTAAAGCTGCGTAACGTTTCCGAGGTAATCGCGAACGTTGATAGCTCCATTGTACGTCCCCGCTGCTACCGGATTCGATGTGACGGTAACGCTACAGCTTTCACCGGGAGCAAGAGTATTTGGAGAGCGTGGGCAGTTATCTCCCTCAGCAAAGTGCGCGCTCGGAATAATAGCTGCAATACCCACAGGGGTGCTCAGTTCATTCGTAAGTTGTGCTGTCTGAGGCTGACTGATGGTCTTGGGAGCAACGCCCTTGAATGCCAAGGATACAGGATCGAATAACAGAGATCCTGTTGAACCACTTGCAGTTAAAGGGACAACTTGAGGGCTGCTGAGCAGGCTATCTGTAACAGTGACTGATCCTGTGATGGCCCCTGTAACGAGTGGGCGAAACGCGACAGAGATCGTGCACGATGCGCCTGGCCCCAGTGTGATAGGCGCCGCGGGGCAGGTAGTTGCCGTTTGAATAAAATTGTCAGTGATTGCGATCGATGAAATATGCAGGATTGCCGATTTTTCAGGCGAAGTGGCATGATTCGCAATCGTTATAGTTTGCGCGGCCGATGTTTGTCCTATAGCAACTTTATGCCATGACAGCGAAGATGGGCTAATGGTGAGCTGTGGTATCGGATTCACGGTGATACCGCATCCGGTTAACAGAAGTAGAAAACCCAGAAACAAAAACGCTGTATGTATTGTTTTTTTATATATAACGGTACTGCGTAAATTGTCGGCGAATTTATGTTTCAGCGAATTACGGTTAAAAGTGATGGATGAAATCATTGGGCCTCACTGCAATTTAAGAAGTATTGGACTGTTGCTTAAGGAAACCGAGTGTTCGGTAATTGAATGTTGATTCCCGCCCGCGTCAATATAAGCGGAGGCGCGATTGAACTCTGAAAGACGATCAGTTTGTGCGGTAGACCACGCTACTAAATAGTCTTGGCCATTTTTCGAAAGACCGCATGTCCAAAGCGAACCGTGCGTGGAAGCGCACTTACTCGTCACAGTTGCTCCGTCTAGCCAACTGTAGATTTGTGTCAATGTTTGCGCAGGAATGGTTTCCCCGATGCCTTCAGTCCATAACGTGCCGAAATTTGGATTGTCCCACTGGTACCAATAAACGCGACCGATACCGTAGCTATACTGGATAAGAAGCCATCGTGACAGGAACGCAGCTTGCTGCTGTTCATCAGGCAGCTGAGAGTTTTTCCCCCATCCGCCTTCCGTATCCCATAAGGGCATCCCACCAAGGTTGTGTTTTTCTAAAATGGAGTGAATTTTCGTAATTTGGCTGACCAGATCTTCTGGAGGATTTGCCGGCTGATTTGTGCGTCCTGCATAGGCATGCCAGCTCATTACATCAACGTATTTTCCCCCACCCGCTTTGAGAAACTGATCGATCCATTCATCAAACGGCGTGGGCCAACCCGTTGAAGAAGGCGAAGGTGCGACCACAACTGCATTGGGATCAATGGATTTGATGATCGGATATGCAATTGAAACCATGTGTGCCATATCAGCGGCACTCCCTGTAAAAAACCCAATTGCATTCGGCTCGTTCCACATTTCGTAATCAGCAATTCGGCCTTTGTATCTGGTCACAAGAACAGTTACAAATTGCCTCCAATCGTCGTCAGTTGGAGGAGCGGCACAGCCAATAGGACCACGGTTGCACTTTTCATCTGGACGTTGACTTGCCCACTGAGGGGTATTGAGGAATACATAATCAAATTGCACGTGATGTGCCATGGATTGAGCGACCCATGTATCGAGGCCATGCCAATCAAATACTCCGCGTGATGGTTCGATTGTTCCCCATGTTGTCCCGGCAGGTCGCATTGCGCCGAAAGGCACTGTCGGCCAGTGACGGGTAGGGGATAAGGTATGCATCCCCATAAATTGATGTGCAGACGTCGATGCGGGCCTTCCGACGGCTTGCGCACGCGCTGTCACAAGGCATCCCACGCATGAAAGAAGCAGACCACATGCCATAAAGCACATGTCAAACATGAAAGAGGATATTGGAGATTTGCTTGAACACGGGGTGCTCATATTGTTGTCAGTCCGCCGCAGCAAATTCATCTCGAAAGAAAGCTCCCCGGGTTGCGCACAGAATTGCCTCAGTTCGGCTCGAAACTCCAAGCTTTTCAAAAATGTGAAACAGGTGGTTCTTTACGGTATGCTCGCTGAGTTTGAGAGCCTGAGCGATTTCACGATTGCTCATGCCACGCGACAACAGGCGGAGAACTTCCTGTTCTCTTGTGCTCAAGAGTGCTTCGCCGTTTTCATCTACGACGAACGGAGGTTGATATCCGGAAAGTGATTCGATCAGGTAATTCAGCTGCTCGCTTGATGCCCAGATATTTCCGCGGTGAACCTCTGCAATGCATTTGCAAAGCGTGGCGAAGTCCGTATCGTCTGCAGCAACAATTCCTCGCGCCTGTGCGTGAAAAAATGAAATTACATCTCTGTCTGTGAGCTCGACAGAAAGTACTATGCAGCGCGTCTTCGGACTTGCGGTGCGTATCTTCGAAAGAATTAACAGTGGCGCGAAGGATTTTCTGGCAGCCGTGCTCCTAACCAACACGATGTCAGGACGATGAGTGGAAACAGTATTGACAAGGTCGTCGATGTTTCCTGGATAGCTGATTACTTCAAAATCGGGTTGTGTCGAAAGCGCCTGTGACAGCAACTCCGCTGTAATATTCATCGGATCGGCGATAACAATCCTGATGCTTGGCCTAATAGCTGATACTGCGTCATCCATAAAAGCAGACCTTCGGGGAAATTTTGTATGGGGGAAGTTTGTACCAACAACATTTTTTTTATGTACTGTGGTCGTTCTAAGTCAGAGTCAGCAAGAGGGGTTTGTCGTATTTGCGCGGTCTTCCACATTCGGAGAAACGCTCCTCTTTATCTTTCTGCGACTGGGGGGTGCGCCTGGTGAGACTAATCCATGTAGCGCTAGATACTTTGAATCATAAATCATTCACAAGGTTGTAACAAAAGCACTCGAAATACTAGGAAAACTTGTGCAAAGCTGATGAGACATTTGTCTCATCAGCTTTTATACGCCTGGCAAATTAGCCCGTCTTGATTTCTCCAGGCTGGGGTCCGGTTGCAGGAGAAATCAAATTGCTCGCCCAGAGCCGGAGCTTGTTGGTATTTCGCTCAAAAAGCAAATATGCCATCCACGAATAGCAATATGCGATCACAACCATCAAAACAGCTTGAGCAAAATGAATAGGGGTTTTATTCCATGGGTGCCAGGGAACAAGCATGATTCCAGTGATAAATGTCAGGAATGGCAAATGCATCAAGTACAAACTGTAAGAGAATTGGGAAAAATGCTTGGCCGCCTTTTGATAATGCACTGATCGCACTGGCTGGCGTGCGTGAACAATCGCATAAAGCAGTATGGAAAAGCTCAGACCAAGAACTGTATCTGCCAGCAATATGGATACATGATGACTGCGGATAAGCGCATTCACTGCTAAAAATTGGAGCAAACAAGCCCCCGTCACCCAAAGACGGTATGACTGTGAGATTTTCAATGGCAGGATTGAGACCACAAATCCGAGGAGCCATATGCCAAACTGGAGTCCAATTTTTGGACCCACAAAAAGCAGTATTGCCGCGGCCATTAAGGCATATCCGATTCTTTTCAGGGAGGACCGATTGCCTAAAAAGATAAGAAGGATGGCCGGAAAGGTTATGTAGTACCAGAATTCATTCGCTAAACTCCAAAGCGCATCATTCGTCCCAAAATTTGGAACTCGGATTGTTTGTAGGAAAAAAATATTTCCGGCCAGTACCTGAATTGTTGATCGTTCCGGAAGCGTCGCGTCAACCATGCTTTGACCCGCAGGCCCAGAAAAAATGCTTCCACTATGAGCCAGGTAACGCATGCCGATGTGATCGAGAACGCCGCCAATGAGCAATGCTGGTATAAGGACGATCCACAAACGTGTCATTCTTTGTAGTAAGTATTTCTTCCACGACCAACGCCCCGAGCACACAGACCGCCAAGCGCTGTTGCCCACTAGAAATCCGCTAAGTACAAAGAAAACAATAACGGCGTGATGTCCGAGGCCCAGAGTTTTGGCAGTGGATATGGCTGCAGACGTTACCTTTGATCCGTCGTGGTTCCCGAAAAAAAGCATACGGGCGTGTCCAGCCAGGACAAGGAAAGCGGCGATCGATCGGATCGCATCCATATGGACAGAGTAAGAAGGCAATCTGACATCATCACGGTTTCGATGAATCTCAATTGTTGCTACAGTAGTACCGGCTTCCATTCGAATCCTTGGTCTATTTACTCATAGCCGGGCACGGCCGAAAAGCTTTGACTTGGAAATTAGGGGAATCAACTTAATAGATGCAAATTATAGAAATATTGTTGGAGGGTACTCAGTAGTAAGTTTGTACTAGGTAATTCATCCTGATAGGCCGAGCGGGAGTGTAAAAAAAGTTTCTGTTTTATCAATTAAAATAAAATTCGCCGTCAGAACAAGTTGTTGTTGCTTGGCTGCTGACCATCTCACAAGAGTGCTCAGTTGCTCTGAGCATGGTGGCGGCACAAACTCTCGATGCTCGGATGTTCTCTCATTTGATCATTGTTTCGACGCGGTCGTATCGAAGGCCGCATTGCATTGGATTCGGAATCGCTATTTTTATCTTGCTGGAGTGCACCGAAGCCTCGCGCGCGCGCCAATTTTTTTGGGAGACAATGATTCAAAGGCAAATGAGTGTGCGGATTTTGCTAGCAAACTTGCAGAGCTGATCTTCACTACTCTACTGATTTAAGGGGATTTAATTTCCTGCGATGGGAGCTGTGCGAAGATAAATGCTCACTCCTCGAGAGAGAATGTGATGAATCGCGAGCCAGTTCAAGGCTGCTGTCTCAGTCGTGCAAGCGATTACCGAAATCGGGCCATCCTACCTTTTGATGAAGTCCTCGGCGCCGTTGCGAACACCGTGGCGGAATTACTGATCCTTGGTGTGGAGAAGGGCATGTACGTCAACAACTTGATCTACAGCAAAGACGGGCTTGCAATCAGGGAGCAGTTTGAAGAAGTGCGGCTCCAGGCATACAAGAATCACCTGGGAATATGGACGATCGGTTACGGGCATACCGGTCCGGAGGTGATCGACAGTCTCACCATTACTGAGGAGCAGGCCAATAAGTTGTTTGTGGCTGACATTCAAAGCGCCGCTGATGCGGTTAACAGTATGGTGGAAGTGTCACTAAGGCAGGGTGAATTCGATGCTCTTGTGGACTTCGTCTTCAACATCGGTTATGCAGCATTTGCGAAGTCGTCTATGCTTCGGTATCTCAACGAGCATAATCCGATGGCAGTTGCGGACGAATTCGAAAAATGGGGCCACGTCTCGGGCCGCATTGTGGCAGGTCTACTGCGGAGGAAGCAGGCGGCGCGCGCGGGGGTTATTGAGATGTAACGAGGAGTATTTTCCTATTGGCGATTAAGTCTTGTTACTACAAGTAGGGCAACTGCGGAACTATCGCAGTTGCAGAATGCGCTAGCGGCTAGGTCTGGATGGGAAGTACGTTGGAAGACGACATATTTATAGTATGCTGCTGAAGATAGTTGTCGCATAAGGCTCGCTGTGCTGAACTAACCGCGCAGAGTCGGAACTTCTGGCTGGTGCTCTCCAAGCGTTGGGGTTGGCTGGGGAACGATGTTCCCGCGCAGCCTTTGCACTGCAACTCTAATTTCGTGCTTTCTTTGATCACGAGCAGCCTGTTTTGCATGCAGCCACCAGCTAGGCTGGTCTTTTAAGATCTCAGCTTGAGCGCATTTGTTGACATTAAAGCCGCTGAAACCAACTCCACATACGACACCAACGATGAAAAAGCCAATTGAAAACAGCAGTAAGTAGATCATCGGAAGTCCATCCATGCTAGTCCATCATAAGTTTTACAGGATAAACAGTCTTTAACGCGAGAATGAAAATCTCATCAATGATGAACGTAAGTAATACGCGGGCGATATAAAAAAACTGGGAAAGCCGCGAAAACTCCAGCCGAATCTTCAGAATCTAAGCCTGCATTGGAGAGCCAGGGTATGAAATTGAAAAATGAAAGAGTTGTTGTGTGTGGCGGGGGCGGTTTTATTGGCGGCCATCTTGTGCAGGCGCTGTTGAAAAATGGGGTTAACGTGGTGCGCGCAGTAGACGTAAAACCGCTCGATGAGTGGTACCAGAAGAGCAGAGAGGTGGAAAATCTGTCGCTCGACCTGCGCGACAAAGACAATTGCTACAAGGCTGCAGAAGAGATGCAGATTGTCTTCCAGCTGGCCGCCGACATGGGCGGAATGGGTTTTATTGAGAACAATAAGGCTCTTTGCATGTTGAGCGTGCTTACGAACACGCACATGCTGATGGCTGCCAAGGATTCCGGCGTAGAGCGTTTCTTTTATTCCTCCTCGGCTTGCGTCTATAACGGCGACAAGCAAACGAATCCCGATGTCGTGCCGCTGAAGGAAGAAGATGCCTATCCCGCTTTGCCCGAAGACGGCTATGGGTGGGAAAAGCTCTTCAGCGAACGCATGTGCCGTCACTTTGAAGAGGACTTTGGGCTCGAGACCCGGGTGGCCCGCTATCACAATGTCTATGGACCTTTAGGCACCTATGACGGAGGCCGTGAGAAGGCCCCGGCGGCAATTTGCCGCAAGGTCATTCAGGCGAAAGCGTCGGGCAAACACGAAATCGAGATATGGGGCGACGGCCATCAGACGCGCAGCTTTATGTATATCGACGACTGTACCGAGGGCACGCAGGCGATTCTGGAGAGCGACATCCGTGAGCCCATTAATCTTGGCAGCAGTGAGCTCGTAACCATCAACCAGCTCGTAGACATCGTGGAAGAGATTGCCGGAATCAAGCTCAAAAGAACCTACAAGCTCGACGCTCCCAAAGGAGTAAACGGGCGCAACAGCGATAATTCGAAGATCCTCCAATATCTCGGATGGGAGCCCTCGATTCGACTCAGAGACGGTATGGCCAGAACCTATGAGTGGATTGAACGAGAGATGCTGGCGCCCGTAGCAAAATAAATCAAGAAGCAACCAGAATGGCCTGACTGTCTTCCATCTCAGGCCATTTTGTTTTCCTGCCTCCCGTCTACGAGAATTGCAGCCAGAAAGTCGCGGTAGTTTAGCTCCATCAACGGAATGAAAGTCCTGCTCATCTCCAACTACCGCCCGGACAAGCAGCAGAGCATGCTTCGCTATGCCCAGATGCTCCATAATCGCTCGTGACTCAGAGACAATGCTCCTATGGATCAACAGCTTTCATTGAGAGACGTGAGAGGTTGCTGCCGCACCGACATGACGCATCGTTGAGCCTCCAACGACAGCTACCATCAGACAAACCAAAGCGACGACTCCGACCCTCAGAATTGAATGTCGGAGGCTTTTAGAGGTTCGGCGGCTAAGGTCCCAAAGTACACCGATAACGACCAGGTGGATCAGCATGCCGAGCGCATCTGTGCTGTCGTTCAGCGGGTCACCGTTATGAATATGCGTCAGTACGGCACCAAACATGTCTACTGAGAGGCCGAGTAAAGACGGAAGAATGGCCCATGGAAGCAGCAGTCCAATTGCAGCAAATACCTCTGCGATTATGATGAACTTGAGGAAAGCAACTGAGTATCCCGACTGCGTGAAAAACTCAGTCATAGGAGCTATGGAAAATGCCTTTTCCTATGCCGACAAGCGCAAAGGTGAAGGCAAGCCTCATGTAGAGCGCTCCGAGGATAGATGGATTTTTCAGGAGTATGCGTGCATCTTTGCGTCGTGCCGCCAAGCCAAACAAGAAACCAAAAAGAAGACTAATCAGATCTCCAACGATGCCGCCGAGTATACTCCAGAAGCTCTGATGGCTCAGGAGCATGGTGCAGGCGAAAAGTCCCGTCCGCAGTAGCAATAAAATTGCGACGACTACGTAGTATCCCTGCCCCAGCCGTGATGGAGAGATGTTTTCAAAAAAACTACTCGATAGAACTCCTGTAAGAAAACCGACGAGGAGTACCGCCAGCATGTAGTCCACTCGATAAAACATCCGATCCTCCAGAGCTTTATTGTGCAGGATCAGTTCAAACAGTTCCAAGATGCGGCATCTCAAGATGGATTGTCTGTAAACGGGAAGTTGCCCGTCGCTCTTTCCTGGCTGGTGCTATATCGCCGAGTCACTTTTTGAGAATTGCAAGGATATGGCGAAGACGTGAACGTCCCTGCCCTGGTGACCCTACCGACATAGCAAGATCGCGGAGCCCTTCAGTCGTCATCATCATCGCCGCGGTACTTCAGTGCGGCTCTGACAAGGGGGCCCGGCGTCAGAATTTTATCCTCTCCCGGATAGGGCCGATTCCAGCCTGTGGTCGCATACCAGATCACATGGTTAAGAAAATTCGGGTCGACTGCGTCTGCCTTGTCGTACTTGCCTTTCATGACCTCAGCCGTCGCTTTAAGCCAGGCTTTCTCGATTGCGCTGTAGGCGGTAACCTTCCCAGCCGGCAGGCCAGGCCCATTATCAAGAGGAATGACCGCGGACAGGTGATCGTATGGCGTCAGATCCGGTGTATTTTGAAAGGCGTCAAACATCGGTGAGGCTACAAGATCGAACTGAGTAAGTGGTTGGGTGCCCAGAATGTTTTCGATGGTTCGGTTTATATTTTCAGCCGTATAGGTAGTGTGAATCGTCTTGCCCTGACCCGGAGCCTGCGGGGCGGCAGTGTACGGGCTGATGATATAGATCGGCTGGCGGTGTCCATCCACATGATCGGTTCCGGCCTGTGAATCATCTTCTTCAACAAAAATTGCTGATTGCGCCCAGACCTTGCTGTGGCTGATCGCTTCTACCATGCGGCCAAGAGCAAGATCGTTGTCCGCCTGGTAGTTGATGGGATAAGGATGACCTGTCGAGGTGCCGGCGGTATGATCGTCCGGAAGCCAAAGAATCGTCAGATTGGGAACCTGATTGGCGGTATCCAGTTGCTGGAATTCCTTAATCCAGTAATCGACGCGGTACTGGTCTGGAATATCGAGATTAAACGGCGGATAATGCGGGTCCATAATTTTCGCCGCCGAGGGGATGGCGGAGGTTACATGGATCGCGTCGTCCGGGACAATGCAGCTGGGGGCTGGAGCCTTGTCTTCCTTAAACAGCGAAGTGCTGTAGAAGTCACTCCATGTATAGGCTGAACCGTCCGCCTTATGGTCGATGATAGTGCCGCTGCTCCACTCGCCATATAGCCGAGCGGAAAGTCCTTTTGCTTCCGCCGCTGTCCATAAGAAGCCTTTGGGCGTGTTCGTGAGAGCATCCTCCGCCTCACCGCCCGGATAAGAACGAATCCAGTCAGGAGACAAGATATCGTTGGAGTAGAAGGACCCTGACATTCCGATCCACGGATGGCCATCCGCGGACTGACGGCTTGGCGCATAGACGTTGTCGAGCAGCGGGAATCGCTTCACAAGCGCATGCTGATTCGGCACGGCAGAGGCGAAGACAGCAAGTTCTCGAGCGCCATTCCCCCACGCCACGTCACCCAGCATCTGGTCGTAGGTACGGTTCTCTTTGATGATGAGAAAGACATATTTGATGAGCGAGGGCTCCCCAATGTGCTTGGGAAC
Organism: Terriglobales bacterium; assembly: GCA_963738095.1. Taxonomy (GTDB): domain Bacteria; phylum Acidobacteriota; class Terriglobia; order Terriglobales; family Acidobacteriaceae; genus Alloacidobacterium. Next base: position 23,855 of record CAVTVL010000009.1, on the reverse strand, counting down.
CGCTATCGGTGCAGCATGGGGATCGATGTACTCCTTGCCAACTTCAATGTTCGTAGTCAGGTTCCAGTGATCGTTGCCGAAGACCTGCTTGCTGAACTTTCCCAACTCGCTCGCATTTGGCTCGGGGATCAGGTTCACGACACCGGTGTCGGCGTGGGTGTTGTATCCGATAACGCCGTCTTTCGTACTTGTGTTGCCCCGCGATCCCAGGCCCTTGTCATCTGCAATCACCAGCTGCTTCTGAGCTTTGTCGTAAGTAATAGAAGTCGGAAAATAAGCGGTCGGAATATAGCCAATAACCGGATTGGCATCACGACCCTGAAGGTTGACGACAGCCACAGCGTTGGCTTGGCCCAGCGTTACGTAAGCCTTTCCATCGTCCGTGACAGCAACGCCATTGGGTCCGGAGCCGAAGACGCCACCGGCGATCGGAACGCTGAGATTGATGGTCCGCACGACCTTATCCGTCTTCAAGTCGATGATTGAAAGACTGTCGCTATAGGCGTTGGCCACATAAAGATTGGAGCCGGATATCGTCATACCGGCTGGGTGCAGACCAACCGGTATTGTCTTGACCTGCTTGCCGGCGATGAGATCCACGACGGACACCGTGCCGGTGAGCGTGAACGCATCCTTGCGGTCGACGACAATCGGTGTGCCATCGGAATAGTTTGTGAAGTCGGCGCTGGTAGCAGGCCTTCCTCCCTCGTTGCTCACATAGGCATACTTGCCGCGCACAACAACACTATTTGGAACATTGCCGACAGGGATCTGGTCAATGAGCTTGGCCGGAGAAGCCGTCAGGTCGATCACGCCGAGCGTGTTCGCCACATTCAACGCGACATAGGCGCGCTTGCTGTCATCAGAGAATGCAATGCCACCCGGATTGATGGATTTCGCGTTGTGATAAGGACGACCGTCAGCCGGAGGCTCAGGCAGACTGACCCTTTCCTCAGGGCTCAGAAGGCCGGTCTTACTGCTTACGTTCGCGATCACAACGTAGTTATTGTCCTGACTGAAGAGCAGCTTCGTGCCATCGACAGAATAAATAATGCCCGTAAAGGATCCCGCGCTCCTGTCTTTGGCGGAAGCTGCCGTCGTATCCGTTGGAATGAAGCGCTGAAGAACCTGCCCCGTTACGGTGTCGAATACGATGATCGGTTGTGGCGAGCCCATCAGGAGCACAGCCGCGCTATGGGCCATCGGGTTTGGATTGAGCGCAATTGCCTTGGCACGTACGGGCGAGCCGAGTTCAATAATCTTTCCGGCCGGCGTCAGCGTCTGATTGTCCGACGCAACAATCGAACCATCCTGCTGCGGCCCAACGGTCCGATCCGGATTGCCTGCCTGCGATCTCTGCGAGTTCCCCGAAGTCGTATCCTTTTTCCCCATTACTTCATCCTTGGGCGGCGCCACATTGAAACTCGAACTGCCCGTCTGTGGGGGCGGTGTTTGACTGAACGCCAAAGCAGAACCAATGAGCATACAAACGGAGATCGAACGCACAGCAGGCATTGCGAACAGGCACTTCAACCGCATGGCTAACCCTCTTTCTTCAATGTATATACACCAGATAGCTGAATCCGTAATTAACTGGCAAGATCTGTTATGGCTGCCTTCCACTCAACAGTCGGGCATATTCACTGTATCCGGTCAACCATCGTGGTCGCGAGACGCCAGGACCCCTCGACCGGTTGACGATATTCGCGCAGATCGCTTTGCGTTGCCGGGGTTGAATTCGCAATATCCCACGGGCCGATTCCGTAGTTGTCAACGCACCTTCGCAGCGCCGCGTTGAGGTCGAGTGCCCCAATATAGATCCGATCAACTCGGTGAATGAAGGCTTAAGCCCCGGCTCCTCGCCAGCGGCAAGTAAGCCCTCTCGCGTTCCACTTTGCGCTCTGTCACCGTGCTACCTCCACTCGTGCATACCACAGTATTAGATTGGATCGGAATGGCCGAATGTGACTGTAGCTCGTGGTGAGATCGTCGATCAAGTGAATCAACTAAAGAGGCAAACCGGCAAAGACATGCTTGCCTGTGGTGGAAGTGGTTTTGTGGCATCCTTGATCGAACACAATCTTATCGACGAGTATCATTTGCTTCTGAATCCAGTATTTCTCGGTAGCGGCCCAACAATCTCCAAGACGCTGAAGGACCCCTCGCGTCTTACTCTTCTGACATGTAAGGCATTTTCTTGCGGAACAGTATTGCTCTGGTACAAATCATTTTGCGACTAGGAGCCTCTTTCAAAGGTAGGTTGGATTTCGCTCATTAGACTTGGCAACTCTGTTCTGCATGTCCTTGGGGATTGTAGGTCTGAGGAACGTGCTGCGGTTCTCAATCGACCACGGAGACTCGTGCTGATAGATACGGCGGTCTCAACCGGTGGATGCAACATCATCTGATTTAGATCATTTTTTAGAGGTGGTGTTGATGAGACAAGGGAGACGGTATGGGCTTTCTGCGGAGCAGAAGGCTGAGATTTGGCGACGCTGGAAGGCGGGTGAGTCATGGCACGAGATTGGCCGCGCCTTTGGCAAGGACCATGGCTCGATTCAGTTCTTGTTATCGCAGCACGGCGGGATTGTTCCAGCCGTTCGTCGGCGCTCTCTGCGATCGCTTACGTTGGCGGAACGGGAAGACATCTCACGAGGCATTGCTTCCGGTTCGTCGATACGGAAGATCGCCAGAGGACTTCAGCGGGCTGCGTCGACGGTGAGCCGGGAGGTGGCGCGTCACGGCGGGCGTCCACTGTATCGAGCCAGTGAAGCCGATCATCGGGCCTGGAAGTTAGCTCAACGGCCCAAGGCCTGCCTGCTTGCCAGGCACAGCAAGCTGCGGATGATCGTGGCCAGTAAACTGATCCTGGACGGGTCGCCGGAACAGATTTCAGGTTGGTGGAAGAGACGGTATCTCCGCAACGAGAGCATGCGCGTGTCCCCCGAGACTATCTACCGCAGCTTATTCATCCAGGCTCGAGGGGTGCTGAAAAAAGAACTGATTCAACAGCTGCGGTCCAAGCGATCTATCCGTCGCTCAGTGCACGCTCCAGCTGGCGGACAGTCCCGCGGTCAGATCGTCGATGCCATCTCCATCAGCGAGAGGCCTGCAGAAATTGAAGATCGTGCCATCCCTGGTCATTGGGAGGGAGATCTGCTCAGCGGCACCGGCAACAGTCACATCGCAACCCTGGTGGAACGACATTCGCGTTTCACTATCCTGGTCAAAGTGCCCAGCAAGGACACAGCGACCGTAGTGGATGCGCTCACCCGGCAGGTTCGTAAACTCCCCGCGTCTCTGAGGCGCTCGTTGACCTGGGACCGAGGGTTGGAGATGGCCAAACACAAGAGCTTCACCGTGGCCACGAAGGTGAACGTCTACTTCTGTGATCCGCAGAGCCCCTGGCAACGCGGCACCAACGAAAACACCAACGGGCTACTGCGACAGTACTTCCCCAGGAAAACCGACTTGTCCGGCTACTCCCAAGCCGACCTCGACAAGATAGCCCTGCGCCTCAATCAACGCCCGCGCAAGACTTTGGACTTTGCAACTCCAGCGAGTAAACTCCAAGCCAGTGTTGCGTCCACCGGTTGAGACCGCCCCAGATTCAGGTAACTTGCCTGCTTTTCCTTGGCATGGGAAGCAATTTACTGAAAATGTGACTTCACAGGCATTTCGGGATTCCTTCCTGTTTGCCGGTGATTCGCCAACAATGAGTTGGCGGCTTACCGCGAATGCAGCTCAAGGACCGCCCGCGCCGTATTCAGCATCACGCTCAGACTGCGGGTGTGCTAGTCGGTCGAATGCTCCGGGGATGTCTCTCAGCAGTTCGTCCCGTTACTGGTGCAATGCGCCCGAAATGAACTGGAACCAATCATCGACATCTGCTTCATTATTCAGTTGGATCGCTGGAGGAACTGACAGGTATCGCTGGTCTCGATGGAGGTACCGCCCGGGGTGTTGACAGTGTTTTAAATCGGCCTTCAATATTTGACACCGATGGATCATCACATGAAGGAGTCCTTTTATGACTGAAACCACATCCGCTGAGGCGTCGGGTGGTGGTGTGCGCGGATCTCAAGCGAACACAGGTAACAAACTGCAGGCGAAGAGTGTTCTAACGAAGATTGCCGCGTTTGTTATAGATCGAAATATCCCTTTCCTTATTTGCAGCATTGGAATGATCGTGATGTTGCTGTGGGCAGGCAAGTTCAAAATGACAGCACCCGGAGCAGAAGGCATCATCCCGCTCGTCACTAACAGCCCACTTACCAGTTGGCAACTCAAGGTCTTTGGACCATATATTCTCGGGGATATGATCGGGGCCACTGAATGGACAGCAGCAATCCTACTGATCGTTGGCTACTTTAAACCTAAAGCAGGCATTCTGGGCGGGATCATTCTAGTCGGCATGTTCTTCACTACAAGCAGCATGTTGATCACGACTCCCGATGACACCATCGTGGTTCACGGCATCCATTACATGAACAATCTCGGCCTGTTTCTCTTCAAGGACATCATCTCTTTCGGAGTTGCGTTCTATCTGATCAGCTATTATGGCCGAAAAGCGATCATGGCTGAAAATCAGAGCCTAACTTGACCACGATTCGTGCCTTTGACACTTGCGCCCCAGTGTTATGGGGGGACCGGTTTGGACGATGCCACAGATGGATTCGGAATATGCATTTTAAATTAATCGTTGCAACAAATATTGGCACAGTATTATCGGTCATTTTGGTAAACTGAATATAGGGAACATAAATGAAAGAGAGACTGTGCTGACGGTCTCTATCCACAACACGCCTGGAATCAATTAGATGCGTATAACTGCAATGATATCTGTTAATTAGCTCTATCTCTGCGATCGCCATTTGTTTTCAATAATATTCCCGTGCCCCCTTATGCAGGGGTGGTCGCCTTGCGCCCTCAAGCCGCATCTGCAACACTTGTCTTCGGTTCACCGCTATGGTTCGTCATTACCTCATCAAAGGCCGCGTACAGGGCGTTGGCTTCCGCTGGTACGTCCACCGCGAAGCCGGGGCGCTGGGCCTGCGCGGCTGGGTGCGGAACACCGAGGACGGTCACGTCGAAGTCCTCGCTGCCGGCGAACCGGACGACCTTTCCGCCCTGCGCCTCGCGCTCGATCGCGGATCGCGTGGCAGCCGCGTCGACCAGATCGGCGAGCATTTGCTCAACGACTCGGAAGACACCGACCTTGGACCATTTCAGATTGAAGGAGCCTGGTAATCCCAGCTATGAGTCATTCTCTTGATTGTGAGCCGCTGAAGGCACTCGTCCGCACCGTTCCCGACTTCCCTAAGCCGGGAATCCTCTTCTACGACATCACAACTTTACTCAAAGACAGAATCGGCTTCGCGCAGTTGATCGACGCGTTCGCCGCGCACTACATTGGCAGAGACATCGACCTCGTTCTCGGCATCGAAGCCCGCGGCTTCATCTTCGGCCCGGCACTCGCCTACCGCCTGAATGCCGGCTTCGTCCCTGTCCGCAAACCGCGTAAGCTGCCTGCCCCGGTCGCCCGTGTCACCTACGACCTTGAATATGGAGCGGACTCTCTCGAAATCCACTTGGACGCCATCGAGCCGGGACAGAACGTAGTCGTGGTCGACGATCTGCTCGCCACCGGCGGCACCATGGAAGCAACCGTGAAACTGGTCCAGCAATTAGGCGGGCACATCTCCGGACTGGGATTTGCCGTGGAGCTCGACTTCCTGAAAGGTCGCGAGAAGTTCAGGGATTATGACGTCTTCAGCCTCTTGCATTACAACGAATAAAAAAAGCGGCGCCGCTTGACCGGCGCCGCTTTAGTCAGGCCTTGGCTGCTGAACCGCGAACAAAATGCATGATCAGGGAAATCACAGCGAAAATCAGCAGCAGGTGAATGAGAAATCCTGCTGTGTGAAAAACTACGAATCCGCCAACCCACGCCAGTACCAGAACAAGTGCCAGAATCAGGAACATGTCTTCACCTCGTTTCTCATCTAGCTGAGATGGTTATTATTCCCCTGCAGTTGGATCGCCTGAACCTGTGCACACAGGGTTGCCCATCTTCACTGCGGAACGCTACCATAGCGCCCGATGCGCTACTTCGTCCCGGCTCTCCTCTTTATCGCGGCTTCTTTCCCCTCGGTGCGTGCTGATGCTCAAGTCATGCAGAACACGAACTACGAGCATGAACTGCAGCATGTCACTTCTCTTCTGGCCGGAAACACCTCGACCGATATCCCGCATCATGTGCACTACGACCTGAAACTATATGACCGCAACGGCCACGAGAGCACGGCGACCTACGACATCTATCGCGATCCAATCCTCTACCAGCGGATTGAAATCAAGGCAGCCGATTACCAGTTCACGCGTATCACGAACCTGCGCGATCATGTTGAATGGCGACACTATACGGGAGACACGCCACTGAAGCTCCTCGATTTCGAGGGAGTCCTGAGTCTTCCGCAGTCGGCTGTGACGCGTTTTACCCAGCTGCCGGATGGCATCCAGCCGATGCAGCCCGGACAGCTCGACGGCGCGCCCGTGCTCTGCGCGGATGACGAACACGGCACCACTATCTGCTTCAATCCCATCATTCGCCTCTTTGCCTATGTACAGATGTTCAACCGGACCATCATGTATGACCAGTGGCTGCCTATCGGTTCGCACACTGTGCCGGGAACAATCCGTATTTACCAGGACAAGAAATTATTGGTCGAAGCAACAGGAACGGTCGAAGCGGTGAAAACATTTCCCGCCCACTTTATGGAAATCCCCGATACGCCATCCATGCCAACTCCGGAGAGCCAGTACAAGATGATCAGTTCCAAACCAATGGACCTCTCGGATATGCGTTACGGAAATATTCAGGTTGCAGTTTCGATTGACGAAAAAGGGCATGTGACGAAGGAGTCGATCATGGATTCCGACGATAAACACCTGGACGGAGCAGCACGTAAGTTCGTGCACAACGCAGTCTTCGAGCCCAGAATCAAGGACGGCCAGCCCGTCCCATTCGATATTGTCCTCTACGTCGAGTACTACCCTTTCTGAGAATCTCGGTTATCTCGCCGAGGCATACGCGAACATTCGTATGCTAGCGGCGCAGTTATCTGCGCGCCCTCGGCCCGGCATCGCGCACATTCTGCGGAGCATCGAACTGGGCAAAGTTTGCTTCAAACTTTGCTGCCAGCAAGCGGGCCTGAGCATCGTATGCCTCTTTGCTGGCCCAGGAGTTGCGCGGATGAAGCAGTTCACCGGGAACATCGGGACACGAAGTTGGAATCGACAATCCAAACGCATCTTCGGTTACGTATTCGACTCCTGCAAGTCTTCCATCCAGCGCTGCATGCACCATGGCACGCGTATGTTTCAGGTTCATGCGTTTGCCGACGCCGAAAGCTCCGCCAGTCCATCCCGTGTTAACGAGCCAGCACTGCGCATCGTGCTCCTTCAGACGACGGCCGAGCATCTCCGCATATACTCGCGGGGCAAGCGGCAGGAACGGTGACCCGAAACACGCCGAAAATTCGGGCACAGGTTCGCTGCCCAGCCCCGCTTCGGTTCCAGCGAGCTTCGCCGTATAGCCTGAGAGGAAGTGATACATCGCCTGATCCGGCGTCAGCTTCGCAATCGGAGGAAGTACGCCGAAGGCATCAGCCGCCAGAAAAAGCACGTTCTTCGGATGCCCGCCCACCCCTGGTATCACAGCGTTCTCAATAAATTCGATCGGATAGGCAACACGCGTGTTCTCCGTGAAGCGTGTATCGGAATAGTCCGGCACGCCGGTCAACGGATCGATCACAACATTTTCGAGCACCGATCCAAACCGGATCGCGTGATAAATCTGTGGCTCTTTTTCTTCTGACAGATCGACGCACTTGGCGTAACAGCCGCCTTCAAAATTGAAAACTCCGGCAGGGCTCCAGCCATGCTCGTCATCACCAATCAGACAACGCAACGGATCTGCAGAAAGTGTCGTCTTGCCCGTTCCTGAGAGCCCGAAGAACAGAGCCGTCTCGTCATTCGCGCCGATATTGGCGGAGCAATGCATCGGAAAGACATCGCGTCCCGGCAATAAATAGTTCATCACGCCGAAAATCGACTTCTTCATTTCTCCTGCATATTTCGTGCCGCCGATGAGAATGATCTTGCGTGTAAAGTCGGCAAGAATAAATGTTCCTGACTTGGTTCCATCCCGTTCGGGAACCGCTTCAAATTCCGGCGCGGCAATTACGGTGAACTCGGCAACGTGACTGCTGAGTTCTGCCAATTGCGGGCGCACAAAGAGCTGCTTCACAAAAAGCGCATGCCACGCATATTCCGCAATCATCGTGATCGGGAGACGATAGGTAGGATCGGCTCCGGCATAAAGGTCCATGACATAAAGATCGCGCTCGGCCATGTGCCTCACCACACGTCCGAGCAATGCTTCAAATTTCACCGGATCAAAACGCTGGTTTACCTTGCCCCAGGCAATGCGGTCGCGCGGCTCATCGTCCTCGACCGTAAACTTGTCTTTCGGGGAACGCCCGGTTCGGGCGCCCGTCAACGCTACCAGTGAGCCATTTGCAGCAAGTCTGCCTTCGCCGCGGGCAATCGCTGCTTCCACCAGTTGCGGCGTCGACAAATTCCGATGAACGTGAGGACCTTCAATTAGAGTTCGCAGGCCGGTTGCCAGCGTGACAGCTCCCATAGATATGCTCCTTGGGCAAACCGTTTATTGTGCCATTCAGGACTGTGAGATGGCAAAAACTCTATCTGCGTCTCCCGTCGACGCGCCACTTGCCCCTGTCCAGGGTATCGCCCAAGCTCCTCGGCGGGCTCACAGAAGTCCTTATTAAAATGTTTTTCATTCAGGAGATTTTCATGGAGTTTATCGCACTCGTAGGCGCATCGGGCAGCCTGGGGAAATCCATTGCCGCCGCTCTCAGCGCAAAGGCCATGCCATATAGTGTCATTGGAAGAACGGAGTCTTCGCTTCGCGCAACTTTCGGAGACGATCCAGCCGCGAAGATCGTCACGTGGAATCCGGACGATCCCGACTCCATTCGCAAAGCGCTGGCAGACGTCGACACTGCCATTTACATGGTTGGCGTCAATTACTGGCAGTTCGAACTGCATCCGCAGCTCATGAAAAAGACCCTCGACGGAGCTATTTCTGCAGGGGTGAAGAAGCTTCTACTCATCGGCACCGTTTATCCATATGGCAAGCCGCAAGCAGACCTTGTCAGCGAAGAACACACTCGCCAGCCGCACACGTTTAAAGGCCGCATGCGTAAAGAGCAGGAAGACCTGGTACTCGCCGCGCACGATACAGGCCGGATTCAAACCGCGATTCTGCGGCTGCCCGACTTCTACGGCCCGGGAGTCGACAAAAGCTTTCTCTGGAGCGCCTTTCAAGCCGCCAAAACTGGGAAGCGTGCCCAGCTCATTGGTCCTATCGATACACCTCACGAGTTCGTCTATCTGCCCGACGCCGGCATCACCATCGCACGCCTCATCGCCGAACCACGGGCTTGGAGCCGGGCATGGAATCTAGGCGGCGCCGACATCACCTCAACCCGCGCGATGGCGGATGAGATCTTTGCCCAGGCAGGACATAAACCAAAATATGCGGTTGCAGGTAAGGCGCTGCTGCGTATCTTCGGCCTCTTCAACCCCATGGTTCGGGAATTGGTGGAGATGCATTACTTACAGACCTCCCCGGTCATTCTGGACGACACGCGACTGAAAAGACTGTTGGGTGAATTACACAAAACGCCCTATAAGGAGGGCATCCGGCAAACATTGAAATCTATTTAAGTATTCGGATTCTCCGGGAGGTGCAATAATAACCTCGGCTATCTAACCGCTGTTCAGACTTTCTGTCTATCTCCTCCAACTAACGAGTAGATACGTGAAATAGGCGCAGGAACTCTCCAGACGGGGATGAATACTAACGAAGGAGCCTTTATGACTGGGGACCTGCAACTCACCTGCAGCGACTGTGGACAGGAATTCACATTTACCGCTGCCGATCAGGCGTTTTTTCGCGAACGCGGCTACTCTGCACCCAAGCGATGCAAAACGTGCCGTCAGGCGAAAAAGAATGACCACCAGGGCGGCAGTTACGGCGGCGGTGGTGGCGGCGGATATCGGTCGACCGCATCGCAGGGAACCCCGGTAGTCTGCGCCGGATGCGGTCAGCAGACCACGGTTCCGTTCGAGCCGCGAGGCGATCGGCCTGTCTTCTGCAAGAGCTGCTATCAGGCACAGTCCGGCGGACGCGATTCAAAAAGGCCGCGCAGTGGCGGACACGGGCGCTACTAGTCAAAGCTCACGCAAAGAATAAAAAGAGCCGCTTCGTGCGGCTCTTTTTTGCCGGGTATTCGTTTCTTATTTCTTAAGGAACAGGCTGCGCATCGCCACTGGCGGGCAATGTTGGCAGCTTGCTGGTATGTCCTGCTTCACGCAGCACTACGTCCAAATGTTCCAGCACTTCCTCGATGCTCATCGTGTACATTTCACGGCCATTGTCATAACCGGACTCGATAGACTGCTTCAGATAGTGTCCTGCAATCTGCGCGGCAAGCTGGTCGGTAATCACATGACCGGTCCGTTTCTTCTGCTCTACCCAGGCCTCGCACGGCATCGCAATCCATACCGGACGATTGTTGACCTCGAAGCGAACGTCTACAGCATCGGCATGACGGGTAGCGATGGCAACGATATTTGCCTTCCACCGGCAATACAAATCATCGCCGGTCCAGCGATCAATCACGTGAAAATCTTCGTACATGGCTGCCTTTAGCGTATACGGCAGCCGCCTGAGTATCAAGCGCTGCCCGAAAGCTACCTCGGAAATATGAATTTGCACAACAGCAGAACAATCTTTTTTCCCGCATTCTGCGTCCAATATCTGTCTCGCTAGGAAGAGAGAGTACACATCAGGGCAAAGGAGTTCAGTTAAAGTGACACAATCTTTCCAAAACGTAAGGCAGTTTGAAGAGAAGCTGCGCGAGCAGCAGGCTCTCTTGGAACGCTCCATGCTGACCGCAGTGGAACAAGGTCGCCAGACAGTCGCCGACGTAACACAGGATGTTGCCGATCAGGCAGTATCTTCCTATCAGAAAGAACTGTTGTTCACCCAGGGTACGAGTGGGCATAGTCAGTTATCACAGATCCGCCTTGCTCTTGAAAGGATTGATGAGGGCAGCTATGGAGAATGTCTGCAATGCGGCAGCACCATTGGCGTCAAACGCCTTGAAGCTGTGCCATGGACCCCGTACTGCATCGATTGTCAGGAAAAAATCGAGAACGGCGAAATCGAAGATCCAGTCCGCGCCGCGTAACCGTGCGGGATGCCGTGCCTGGTATCCCGCTTTTCCCGCAAAAAGAATGTAAGGACCGCGAACGTCCCGTCAGGAGCTGCGAAGCACCTGCTTGGTGCGAACCCGGCAGCCTACGAGCCAGCATGTCGCGGCAAATCCGGGGTCTACCCGCCTCTGTTTGACCCCTCTATATCGCGCTGCTAGACTTTAATTACCTAAGCAGACAGCACCAATCCCTGCCTGCAAGTTCCCCTTCCTCAAAGGATCTCGAAGGAAACTCGTGGATACACAAACACGTCACGCGCTCAAGCAGGATAGTTTCGTTCAGGCAACTGCCTCCAGCATCGACTGGGTCGAAACCCATCGATCGACTCTCATCAAGGTGTCGATCGTCGTCGTCGCCGTTCTCGCCGTCCTTCTTGCCGGCGGCATTGCCTATAACCACCGTTCTGAACGCGCCGAAATTCTCTTTGGCCAAGCCATGGACATCTACAACACCCCCCTCACGCAAGCGGGGCAGCCAGCCGAACCCGGCCTCAAAACTTACGCGACCGCAGCCGATCGCGCGAAAGAAGCCCATCCACTCTTCGAGGAAGTGGCTAACAACTATGGCTGGTTCAAGGCAGGCGCCAACGCCCGCTATCTTGCCGGCATGACTGCGATCGACATGGGCCAGACCTCAACAGGGGAAAACGATCTGAAGCAGGCTATCGACGCGCATAACAGCAACGTCGCCGCTCTGTCTAAGCTCGCGCTTGCCGGCCTTTATCATCAGACGGGCCGTGACTCGCAGGCCATTGAGTTGTATCAGCAGCTCATCGCCAAGCCGACTCTCACCGTGCCAGCCAGCATGGCCAAACTACAACTCGCCGGGCTTTATGAAACCACCAAGCCGGCAGAGGCAAAGCGTCTCTATGCTGAGATCAAGGATCAGGATAAAACCACAGCCGCCGGTCAGATCGCCACGCAGAAGCTGCAAGGCACAACTGCTCAGCCACAACCCCAGCCATAAATCCTTTCCCATCCAAGAAGAAGGCCCGCCATGTGCGGGCCTTTTCTACCTCTCTGCCAAGGCGGCAGCCTCCAGCCGTTCATCCGCTTCTGTCGGAGCGAGAGGCCTGCCGATCAGATACGTGATCTCGATTCTTCCTCTGCCCTGCTCGCCAATTTCCCACCGGTAATCCTCGCCGCCCAGGCCATCTGTAAGCTCGCGTAAATCCTCCAGAGAATATGTCCGCAGGCACGACAAAATCCCATCGACAAATAAAGTGAGGGGAACAACCGGCAACAGATATGTCCACAGAATGCGCGACCAGCGAAATGGGCGGATAAACGGCGTCACATACCAGCACAGGACAGGCACCGCTGCCGTAGCAATCATGGTGCGGAAGCTGCGCTTCGCTGCTTCAAAAACTGCAATGCCCTGACGCCGTATCGCAGCGTCCGCCAGAATCGCGCGTGCCGCTTCCGGGTTGAAATGGTGGAACGTGGAAAAGATCGTGCGAAAGCCGTTCAGGTCCCCAGGAACCCGCAGAACATCTACAGGAGTGGAATAAAATTCCATCCCCTCCGCGACCCCGGTCCCGGTAAAAGCCTTGCGATTGGGATACTTATCGGTCAATGAGATGCTGACCGGGAATCCCTCCGTCGTGGCAAACTGCTCCTGCAGGCGAAGCCATGGCCCGCCTCCGCCGGAGCATAGGTCCACGATACGATGCGTCCCGGCGTCTTCCATCGCGGCCCGGAGACGCGGCACGATCACGCGATAGCTGTTGGTGCAATTCCAGATCGCCTCCAGCGCGTCCGTAACCAGATCGCGCAGAAATCGCGGGTACAGCCGGTGATCGTGCAGCTCAAACCATTCTTTGCGTTGCATCACACTTGTTGTCAGAATAGCAGCGTAGGCTATCTAACTCCGGATGCTGCCTCTACTGACTTTTCATGAGCGCAAAAGCCGTGTTTCCCGTCAGTCAATAAGAGACATGAGTTCTTTCGAAGCACAAGTCGGCGGCTGGTTTTACACTCAACCTGTCTTGAAGACACGGGAAGATGTGAGCGAAATTATTACCGCGCTCGTCGCCGAATACTCGACGACCCTCTATCGCGTTGCCTACTCGGTTACGCGCAACGCTGCCGAAGCAGAAGACATCGTGCAGGAAACGTTCCTTCGCGTTCTCAGGCATCAGAACAAACTGGATGAAATCCGTGACGCGCGTGTCTGGCTGGTTCGCATCGCCTGGAATCTTTCCCTCGACCGCAAGCGCCGCAGCAAAACGCGCCCGGAAACTGAAGACATTGCCGATCTGGTGCGCACGCTGCCTGCAACAGAGCGCCGCGCCGATGAGGAAGTCATCTCTTTGCAGGAGCACGCGCGCGTGCTCGCGCTCATCGATCAGCTTCCGACAAAAGAACGCCAGGCGCTCCTGCTCTCCGCGCTTGAAGAGCTGTCCACAACCGAGATCGCTCACGTCTGCTCTACGACCGAGTCATCCATTCGATCCCGCATCTTTCGCGCGCGCCGCGAACTTGCCGGACTGCTCGCAAAGCAGGAGAGTGGTAGCCGATGAGCACGTATCAAAACCCGACGAATAGTCCCGAAAAACAGATCGACGCTACGCTGCACCTGCTGGGACACACGCAGCCGCAGGCAAATCTCGAACAGCGCATTCATGCGCGCCTGCATCGCGAATCTACGCGTCCCCATAAGAATCCTGCTGCCAGGTTCGGCGCATTCTTTGTCGCCCAGAGGATTATCTTCGCTTCAGCCGCGGCTGCGTTGGCGTGCTGCCTCATCGTCATCGGCAGCGTGCAGCATTCCCGGCAGCGCATGCTCTCCGTCACAGGCATTCATGAGTCGGGGCCCGGCAGCGGACTTGGCGCGGCATCAGGGACACGCATTGCACCCGCGCCAATCATGGCTCCCGAACATGCGCACGCTCGTTCAGAACGTAAGGCGACAAGCGGCCGCGCCACCGTTCCCCGCGATACGCACAAGCCCAAAGGCGTGGTCGTGCCTGAATCCACCGAACCGGAAAAACCCTAGGTCGACAACGCCTCGAACAGCATGTGCAGGAGCGCGAGCACAGCCGCACCGATGAAAGCCGCGCCGAAAGTGTTCACATAGAATCCCGGAACAACGCCGCTGGCCAGTTTCAGAATCACGGCATTAATCACCAGAAAGAACAGGCCCAGCGTCAAGATGCCCAGAGGCAGCGTAATCAGCTTCAGCAGGAGCCCAAGCGTAACGTTGAGCAGGCCAATCACAACCACGGCAATCAGCGCCGACGGCAGGTTCGCCACCTTGAAGCCGGGCACAAGCCAGGCGACAACCAGCAGCGCAATCGCATCAAGAATCCATCTCAGCAGCAACCGCAGCATATCTTCTCCGTTATCTCACTTTTCCGGGCGCTGAACGTCCTTCAAAGGGAACCGCCCAGACCGTACCAGCGTACCCTGAGACAAGGATGAAGGATAGACCGTTTATGAGGCTCCCGTTTCTGTTGACTGCTTTCGCCCTCATGGCGGCGCTTTCCTTCGCGCAAACGGCTCAGACGCCTTTACCCGACGTTCCCACTCTCATGAAACAGGTAGAGGACCATCAGCACAAACTGGACGAGGTGCGCGAAAACTACACTTACCACGAAACCGTGATTACGCATGAACTCGACAAGCACGGAAATATCAAAAAAAACGAGAGCGAAGAAAACGAGGTCTTCTTTGTCAACAGCCATGAAATTCACCGTAAGGTGAAAAAGGACGGCAAAGACCTCAGCGCGAGCGACCAGAAAAAAGAGCAGGAGCAGGTTCAGAAAGAAGTAGAGAAGGCCACGAAGACACCGCCCGGTCAATCGCTGGACAGGAACGAGGTCAGCGTCAGCCGTCTGCTCCAGATCATGAAGGTGTCGAACCCGCGTCGCGAACGGATGGATAACCGCAACGTTATCGCCTTCGATTTCGTGGGCGACCCGTACGCCAAGACTCACGGCATGGGGGAAGACGCCTCGAAGAAACTCTCCGGCACGATATGGGTGGATGAAAGCGATCGCCAGGTGCGGCGCATGATCGCCCGCTTCGATGACAACTTCCATCTCGGTTTCGGATTGTTTTCCGTGGGCAAAGGCAGTACATTCACCTTCGATCAAAAACTTGTGAACAACGAGTTGTGGCTTCCCACCGGTGCGCAGATTCACATCATCGCGCATGCCGTCGGTCTCATCGGCTGGCGCGGCGACATCGCCGTTACCGACAATGACTATCAGAAGTTTCACACCGATGCCGTGCAGCAACCGGGCGCTACGGTCGTGACTCCTCCTTCGCATTAGCAGAAACCGGCCCTAAAGGCCAAACGCAGGGAAAGTTATTCCCCGCGCTAAAGCGAGGGGCTTCTACCTAAAGACATTTCCTCGGCGTCTTAAGCCGCACCTATTTCATTGCTCTTATGGCACGCTTCGGCTTCGCGCAGGGCAGGCCCTTTCAAAGCGAACTGAAAGACCACAAAAAAGACCGCCGAAAGACGGCGGCCTTTTTTGTAACTGTATCAGATACGTATTACTGCTGCGGCTGAGCCGGCGGCTCTGGCGCTGCTCCGCCCTGCATTCTCTGCTGCATCCGCTCCTGCATCTTCTGCTGCATGGCTGTGTATTTCTGCTTCTGCTGATCGTTCAGCACGGCTTGAATCTTGCTTGTCGTATCGTCGTGCAGGCTCTTCGCCTTCGCCATCTTATCGTCGCGTGAAAGCGTCTGATCCTGATGAATCTGCATCATCTGCTGCTGCTGACTTTCAAGAATCGGCTTGATCTGGGTCTGCTGATCCGAAGACAAATCCAGCGCCTTTGTCAGGTGCTCGAGTTGGCTATCTGGACTGAAGCCCTGGTGCCGGGGCCCGTGCATCGGCGGCGGGGCAGTGGATTGGTCCTGCGCGAATGCCGTCATTCCAAGCCCGAGCAGACCAGTGAGCGCTATGGTACAGAGTGTTTTACGCATGTTGTGAATTCCTCCAACACTTCTTCAGAACACCGTCTGGCGTGCTGGGTTGCGCTTATCGCTATCGCACGTCGTCCTTATTTCGAGGACAAGCGCTTCCAATGCTGATAGACGACATATCTCGTATCAGAGACCACATGTTACACAACTTTTATCTGCAGACAGGTTTGACTGTCCTTACTTCGCGCCTTTGAGGGGCGGCATCACCACCGGCTCAGAACGCAGGCCGCAGGCAAGCAGCCCATCAGCATGTTCCTGAGGATGCGGCACATAGGCATAGGCAAAAACTGCGCGGTACTCGCGTTCGCCGGGGTAATTACAGATAGCACAACTCGGGCGGTAGGCAATCGCCGGATGGTCGCGGACCGTCTCGGTCCATTCATGCGAGGCATGCGCGGCCACGGTCAGATACTCGGGGTGCTGAGGCGGCTCTTTCGGCTGATAGGCAAAGACCTCGCCTTTCTCGTTGTATGCGTCGACAAAGCTGCCTCCCGATCCGCTCGACGCGCGCCACAACCACTTTGCACCGACGTGCGCATACCAGTGCGCGCTCGACGGCACAGGCTCAGCGAGACGAATGTCCTTATTTGTATCGTTCTTGATTACAAATACGAATCCCGCACCTTTGCCCGGCTCAGCCTCAGCCAGATAACTGGCTGTGAGTGTGATGTGCGAACATAGCGGCACGTACGGGCCGGGGTGATGGGTAACGGCTCGCCCAGTGGATACAGCCATAGCTGCCAGCACGAGTATTGCCGCGGCGAAGATCACTTTGCATTTGCTCATCAGCCTTTAGACTATCCTGCCCGAAGCTGTCGCTCTACAGGATCGTTTTGGCGGCGAGCTGCAGCGAGGCGATCAACGCCTGCGCGCGATAGACACTGATGGAATTGTTCGCAAGCGCCTGAATGGTTCGCGAGAGCGCGTATGGCACAGCCTGCCGATCCCCGATTGCGGGCAATGGGCCGAGCAGGCTGGTCTGCCTCATCGCGTACGGGCGGGGAGCATGCCGTTTCCGGTTGGGCGCGTGATGACGGCAGAGGCTCTTGCCGCGCAGGGCAACTGCGCGGCATTTCCTGCCGCCCGGCAGAACATACTGGCATTCCTCGATCATGGTTTCAGCTCCTGGCAACGGCTGCGTAGGGCCCCCTCGGAGGGGGGAGTGGGACATCTTCCTGAAAACACACAAGTTCCGCTGAGATTGCGCTAACTATCAGTAATCACTGGCTTTACCCGCAGATAATTGATTCTGCAGGAGTTGCGGGCAACAAAAAAGGGCACGGCATGCGCCGCGCCCTTCTTAAGCTCTTAGATCTATTGTACCCAAAACCGGCATAATACTACGCCAAATTAAGGCAGCTTTTTGCCATTTGAAATGAATGAGTTAGAACTTTCTTTTGTACAGAGGGCTTGACACGAACCATCACCAGACGACTTTCACGGGATAGTTGCGAAAATGGATATCGTCAGTGAGTACGCCGAGTCCCTCTTCGAGTGCCTGCGCAATCAGCATCCGGTCAAATGGATCACGGTGCTGAAGCTCAAGCGATTCCGCTCGAAGGAGGTGGTCGTAACGCAATGGCAGGAGTTGAATGCCATACTCGCCTAGCGAGTCGTACAGGTAACCGATCGATGAGCCAAGGGTCCTGAGCTTGCCATTCGCAATCTTAAGGCTGAGTTCCCACAAAGAGACCATGCTGAAGTGCAATTCGTGCGTCTCTTCCTGGAACACGCGTCGCGCTGTGCGTGAGAGTCGATGATCGTTCAGGACCGCCCACACGAGGGCATGGGAATCGACCAACAGCCTCATCGCGCAAGCTTCTCGTCATCGCCGTTATAGAACTGGTCTTCGATCTCCTTGTTGGTTTCGGGCGAGTCGAAGTCATCCGAAATCCAGATCTTCCCAATGGAGCTGCCGAGGATGTGCTTCCGCTTGCCCTTTTCCTTTGCCACGGGCACGAGCTTCACGGCGGGCTTTCCAGCTCGGGCGATGATGATCTCTTCACCGTCTTCGGCCTGCTGAATCAGACGGGAAGATTCGTCTTGGCGTGATGGATGTTCACTTCCACGAATTTAGATTAGCTAATGGCATTAGCTAAGTAAAGTACCCGAGAAATAAAACCTGCCCGCATCCTCCGCATCCGCCAGACTGGAACTTCCACGCGCGGCGTGATATCACCGAGAGCATGACTTCTCTCGCACAGCAGGACCCGGCAGAAGCAGGCAAGCGCATGGCGGCGCAGTGGGCCGCTTCTCAGATTGAAGATGGAATGGCCGTCGGCCTGGGTTCGGGCACGACCTCGGCACTGGTGATCGAGGAGGTGGGCCGCCGCGTCGCCGCCGGTCTGCGCATTACCGCCATCGCTACTTCGGAACAGTCTCACCGCGAGGCCGTCGGTCTCGGGATTAGCATGACCGACTTCGCCCGGCAGCCCCATCTCGACCTCACCATTGACGGAGCGGACGAGGTTGAAGAAGGCACGCTTCACCTGATTAAAGGCCACGGAGGCGCGCTGCTGCGCGAGAAGATTGTCGCCATAGCCAGCAGCCGCCTGCTCATCGCTGTCGATCCGAGAAAGCTGGTCAAGACTTTGGGCTCGATCTTTACCGTGCCAGTGGAAGTCGTTCCCTTCGGCTGGGAGACGACAGCTGCCCGCCTGCGCGAATATGGCTTCGCGCCTGAGCTTCGCGTCAACGACGATGGCAAGCCTTACATTACCGACGGCCAGCACTACATCCTGCATTGCAACCTGCCGCAGTCGGGCCTCAGCGCGGATGAAGCTGCCGCTGCCTTCAACAAAACCGTCGGCGTGGTTGAGCATGGTTTGTTTCTGGGAATGGCCAGCCGCGTCGTCATCGGAAGCGTCGATGGGACTCAGATCCTCGAGGGGACACGCTGATTCATTCTCTGGAAGTAGGTATCGAAGCGAAGAGCAGTCGCAGGAGGAACGGTGCTCCACTGAGCCTTGCAATGGTTGCATGCTGTTTCACGCTGGGCTTGTCCTCTCACGCTGCGGCGCAACAGGCGAACGAGCCACAGGGCACACCTTTCAATATTGAAGTGCACGTCAACAGGGTAGTGGTGCCGGTCGTGGTCCGCGACAGACAGGGCCACGCGGTAGACGGCCTGAAGAAAGCAGACTTTCAGGTCTTCGACGAAGGGAAACCTCGTTCCATCTCGGGATTCACCGTGGAGCGGTACGGAGGGATAGCAGCAAATTCCGGAACCGCTGCACATCCTTCAGCTTTTCCTGCAAATGCAGCGCCTGACTCGGTGATTCTGCCCAATCGCATTACCGTATTTCTCTTCGATGATATGCACCTGAGCGCCGAAGACCTGGTGCATGTACGAGCTGCCGGCGTGAAAGTGATGGCAGGTGCGTTGACGGGCACGGACATGGCAGCGGTAGTTTCCATCTCCGGGCGCGTGAACACGGGCCTTACACGCGATCCGGCAAAGCTGCAGGACGCGCTCATGAAACTGCAGCCACAAGGCCTGTATCAGGCCGCTGCCGCGGAGTGCCCGGATATCGACTACTATGAGGCTGACCTGATTGAAAACAAGCACGACCCCGTGGCCATCCAGGATGCAAATCGGAAATTTGCCAACTGTAACCCTGCCGTAAGTCGGCCACAGGACGTTGGGGGCGGATCGAACCTTCCCACAGCAGAGAACCTGGTGGATGCAGCGGCGAACCAGGCGCTGAATATGGGCCATCAGGATGTGCAGTCAACCTATGCCTCCATCGGACAGTTTGTGCTTAGAATGGCTCAGTTGCCGGGCCTGCGTACGCTGATCCTTGTATCGTCCGGCTTCCTCAACATAGAACGGGACTCGCTTAACACGGAATCGCGGATCATCGATCTCGCGGTGCGGTCCAATGTGACCATCAGTTCTCTGGATGCGCGCGGACTGTATACGACGGAACTGACGGCAAGCGAGCGCAGCCCGGCCTTATCCGGACCGAGCCTCCTGGTGAACTCCGATTACCGTCGCAGCTCCATGAGGCTTGCAGAAAATCCGATGGCGGAACTCGCCGACGGAACCGGCGGCACTTACTTTCATAACAGCAATGACCTCAACACCGGACTTAAGGAACTGACGGAGGCGCCAATGTGCGTCTACTTACTCGAACTTCCTCTTGACGGAGTGAAGCAGAACGGCACATATCACACATTGAAAGTGAAAGTAGACCGGGAAGGCGTGCAACTAGAGGCGCGCCGTGGCTACTTCATGCCGAAGCCGCAAAAGCAAAAAAAGTAGATGGGCAACGCCGTTTCTTAGTGGCGAGATGTACCAGCAGGCATCGGCAAACCCAATCTGTCAGGATCCACCCATGCTAGTCTCGCCGTTTCACTCTCCAGCAACTCCGGCGACCAGAAACGATGTAATAACTCTTTATTGAGCCGATGCGCATTCAGCCTGAGAAATTCATCGAAGCTCTGCTCGTCGTGTGATGCGATCAAACGCACCCATGCAACAGTCATCGTCTCATGGTAGAATTCAGCACTTCCCAGGTGGTTCGCATATGCCTGTATGTCGTTCCGCACATGTTCGGCGGCGACTTCCAGCGGGTGCTGGTGAATATGCAGCCATGCGAGCCGCAGATGGTCTCCGTGACGGAAACAGGCAGGGGGCAGCGAGCACGCGCGCACTGCCGCGAGGAATTCTGCATCACTCAAGGCCGATGAGGCTGGCTTTAAAGACATCCTATCTTTCTCCGTTCGTCAGAGGCCCCACTTGCATCCAGGAATCGAAAGTCAACCCAACGTACACGGGCCCTAAGATGTTTTCATCTTAATACTCCAGCGGAGCGACGCTATGCGATTGAATTCAGATCGTTCCCGCAGTAGCCCTCAATATTATAAGTTCAGCCATTGGCTGGACATATCAATACTTGCCTGCTGCCTGATCTTCGTTTTCTCAGGGTACGGATACGCCGTAACTGAACCGGAAATGATTGGTTTGCGCGCTTTGCCGGGCGCGCTCCTCATGGGGCAATCCTCCGGGGTGGGCGCTCCTGCGACGCCGCTGTCAGTCACGGGTGTAGCGCAAGGAAATCCGCAACTAAATCTAAGCCCGAACAGTCTGAGCTTCGGCAATGTGATCGTGGGATCGAAAGCGACCTTGCCGGTAACGGTGACCTCCACCGGAACGGCTCCATTGACCATCAATTCGACGACCACCAGCAACGCCGAATTCACAGTGTCGGGGGCAACGTTCCCGATCACTCTGAAGCCAAAGCAGACGATGACACTTTATCTCACATTTGCATCGGCGGAAGTAAGCACCATAGAAGGCACGCTCATCGTCAATAGTAACGCGGTCAGACACGAGCGAATGGCGATCAGCCTGACAAGCACGGGTGTAGCGCAACCCAATCCGCAGTTGGCGGTGAGCGCGAGCAGCCTGAGTTTCGGCGATGTGGCAGTGGGATCGACAGCAACGCTCCCAGTGACCCTGACTTCGACCGGGACGACTCCACTCGCAATCAACTCGCAACGGATCAACGGCACGGGGTTCACAGTGTCGGGAGCAACGTTCCCGCTCACGCTGAACCCGAAACAGGCAGTGACGCTTCAGGTTACATACGCACCGAAAGCTGCGAGCGCTGCTACGGGCACGCTTACGATCAGCAGTAATGCGGCGAGGCACGGTGCAATCGCCGTCAGCCTGATCAGTCAGGGCGGGGCTGCGCAACTGACGCTGAACGCGACCACTCTCAGCTTCGGTACGGTCAATGATGGCTATTCGGCGACGTTGCCGCTCACGTTGACCTCAACCGGTATGGCTCCGTTGACCATCAATTCGGCAAGGATCAGCGGCACAGGCTTTACCATGTCCGGAGCCGCTTTCCCCGTCACCTTGATTCCTCCGCTCGGAATAACGCTTCAGGTGCAGTTCAGCCCCACGACAGGCGCCCCGGCAATAGGCGCCGTGACGATCAGCAGCGACGATTCCACCAACCCGTCAACGGTAGTGGGTTTGAGCGGTAGCGGCCAATATCTGGTAAATCTGCATTGGGCCGCTCCCGTCAACTCTCCGAATCCAGTGGCAAGCTACGACGTCTTCCGGTCAACAGGAGCGAGTTCCTCATATCAGCTGCTGATTTCACTCTCCGATGATCAAACGATCTGCGTTGATACCTCCGTCCAGGCCGGGACTACATATAACTACTATGTGGTCAGTGTCGGTCGCTCCGGCGCGCAAAGTGGCCCATCGAATAAGGTCACCGTGTCGATTCCGCAAGAGCCTGACTCCGTGCCGGGGCCGGTCCCGTAGGGCATGATGAATGCTCAGGAAGGCTTCGGTACCGAGAGCATCAGTGAAAAATTGTCGCCGAGTCCGAGATAGTCGGAGGAAGTGCCTGTGGCACTGGCCTTCCATGTGTAGACAATCTTGCGCGTGCCCGCCGGCACTTGCCCTGAGGCTTCGCAGGGAACAAGGCCCGTGCTGCCTTTGTCAGCTTTAGGCAGCTGCTTTGCATCGTAGGGCGCAGTCTCAATTTTTCCCAACTCAGTGCCTGAGGCATCCTGAAACGAAGCGATGACCTTACCTGTGGTGTCGCTGTCGCGAAAGCCGCCGAGGTAAGCGGAAACGGTTGCAGTCACTGTCTTCTTGTCGATGTCGGTTGCGAGAGACGCCACATCGATAGTCTGCGATGCTGAGAGTTCGTGCGTCTCTCCCTCAAATTGCAGCCGCAGATATCGGTTGCCGCAGGCGGCACATCCGGAGAGGTCCCAGTCCCATTCGCCGGACACGCTCCCATAGCGCACTTCCGTGAGCCCTTCCTCCTGTGGCCATCCGGGAACATGTTTGTCATCCTCGCCTTCGGCTTCCGCGTTACCGTTTTGTATTAAGTTGCGATTGAGCTGGGGAGTTGGCGGCGCTTTTTTTGCTTGCGCCAGCACGAAGCATGGCATCGTTCCAATTGCGATGACTGCAATTAAGGCATGAATCCTCATCGTTCCTGATTCCCTTTCGTCGGTTTAATTTTTAGGGGGATGAATTCGTTAGAGAGCTGTGAAAATCAGCCCACACGAGTCGATCAAAAATATACAGGATGGAAGAATTGTTTCCGGAAGAATTCTTATCGAAAAAACCTGTTTTCAGGACGAATACAAGCATTGGAAGGAACGAAGGAACGCTTCACCCAAAGATAGGGATCTCATTATTGCTAAATAGAAGCCCGGATGAAAATGGATAAATACAAAAACAAAAGCCCGCTCCGAAGAGCGGGCTTTCTTTAAGACTTATGCCGGCGATCACCTAATCTCCCACACAATTTCTCGTGCAGTACCATCGGCCCAGCGAGGCTTAACTTCCGTGTTCGGGATGGGAACGGGTGTGACCCTCGCGGTATGGTCACCGGCAAGCTTGGGTGCGGCGCTTGGCGGGAGTTTCCCCGCAGCCATCTCTCTGCACACACGGGCGGTTTCTCCCCGGAACGAGAATGGCAAACTGGCGCCACAAACTTGCATTGCTAACGAATTGCATTGGGGCTGGCTGCAACTGCAGTCAGTCTTTGAACACAAGGCTTGTTGTTG
>CAVTVL010000008.1:0-152890 GCA_963738095.1 Terriglobales bacterium | reverse complement strand
AGCGAGTCGTGGCCCAACCGGAAGTTTCAACTCTGACGACAGTTCCGTCCGATGTTGCTCAACTTGTTACTGACCGGTGGGCTCCTGTCGTTAGCGCATGATATGTCCGGTGGCGGATTACCAGTGTACCGAAGCGGCTATCAGCGACCGCATTCCATTGCACGGGGCGGCGGCATTCCGTTGTATCCAGCAATTTTGGGTAAGGCCGGCACGTCAATTACATATAAACGACGTGTCGAGGTCGCATAAATACAAAGAAAGCTCTTGCCCACTATAGATAATTCAATCAACTGTGCCTCCAGTGCTTCGGCGTCAGTGAGATTGACGATGCGAACAGGCACACTGTCGACTTCTGCCATCTGCGCCGCACGGTAGCGTCGTGCCCCTGCAATGATCTCGAAGCTGCGTTCGTTCAAAGGCGCACAAGCAGAGGCGAAAGAACGCCCTGGCTGCAGATGCTGGCGGCCTTTTGTTCCGCTCACCGTTTTGTTGCCGATGAAGCGGGGAGCCGCATGGAAACAGGCGGTTCCCCTTCGTGATAGGCACATAACCATTACAGCGAGCTAAGCCATTTCAACAGCTGTTGATCGTCACGCCATCCTTTCGTTGGGTGAGGTGATTCTGAAGTTCCGGTTAGAGGGAGACAAGCCTCCACAGCAGCCTGCTTGGTCCTCAAGGTGATCTCGACATAACGGTTGGTGGTTTCCAAGCTGACATGCCCCAGCCAGGCTCGGATGACATTGACGTCTACACCTTTCTCCAGCAGGCCAACCGCCGTGGAGTGGCGGAAAACGTGCGGAGAGACGCTCCGGCGCCTCTTATCCGAAGTGGTGGGAGACAAGTTGGAGGTGTGACGCTTGACGATTTTGTAAATGCCGAACCGCGTCAGAGGATTTCGCTGCCGAGACATGAACAAGGGGGCGGACTGATTTCCACGCACATCGGCTGCGAGCTTCTTCAACAGATCAGCAGTTTCAGGCCAGAGCGGACAACTTCGCCACTTATCGCCCTTCCCGTGAAGACGCACGCGCAGCGGCCCGTCGAGATCAACATCTTCAACTTTCAAGTCGGCCACTTCCTGCGCTCGCGCTCCGGTGTTATAGAGCACCATGAAGAGAGCCCTGTCACGCAGTGCGAGGATTCCTTCATAATCGCTGTCTCGTGCCAGTAGATTCATTCATCGAGTGGAAGCGCGTTGATCCGAAAACCAAGCTGCCGTGGATGTTCGCTATGAAGGATGACGAGCTGTTTGCCCTTGCCGGCGTCTACCGCCGCTGGCGTTCACCCGACCACAAATCAGAAATGGATACCTTCGCGATCATCACCACGGAACCGAACGAATTGCTGGCAAAGAAAACAGGCCATGACCGCATGCCGGTCATCATCAAGCGCTCTGACTATCAGCGATGGCTCGAGCCCGGTAACCAGGAACAGTCTCCCATTGATCTGATTCGACCATTTGATTCCGACAAGATGAAAGCCTGGCGTGTCGACAGACGCATCAACAATGTAAAGGTCAATGAGCCATCATTGGATCAGCCGATCCGGGACGATGATCCCATTCCTGAAACGACTAAGCGCGTTGAAAAGCCAAAGCGCAAACCAAAATCCGATGATAGCGGGCAGCTTGGGATGTTTGGATAACCAAACGAGACATTAAACAGGCTTAACGCAGTGCGCGTGTACGCGCCCACGGAGCTTCATGATTATTGCCAGTTGGAATGTCAATTCCATTCGTGCTCGCGTCGAGCAAGTCAGCGCATGGCTCAAGACGCACAAACCCGATGTTTTGTTAATGCAGGAACTCAAGGGTACTGAATTCCCGGCAGGCCTGTTTCAAGCGCTCGGGTATCTGTTTCATGCTATGGCGAATCGATGT
Organism: Terriglobales bacterium; assembly: GCA_963738095.1. Classification (GTDB taxonomy): domain Bacteria; phylum Acidobacteriota; class Terriglobia; order Terriglobales; family Acidobacteriaceae; genus Alloacidobacterium. The sequence continues at coordinate 151,011 of CAVTVL010000008.1, read as the reverse complement.
TCCTGCAAAGTCTGGATCTCGGTAAGTTTCTCCACAGCGTGTCGAGAAGTCCGGCAAGTTACTGAAAACGCCGCGTTTTCCGGGAACACGAGAGCGAGGTATGACTGACGGGAGGCAGGATTGCTTCCGGGTTGCCCAACGAGCCGCCCTCAAATGGAAGGCGCAGTGTGCGAAATCGTGAGTGCTATCGAGCTTTTCAACCAGTGACTTTCCGCTCGATTACTCCCTCATCGCAAGAGGGAGGAACCACAGAAAACAAACCCAGTAAGCCACAACTGTCAATCCGAGACGTGACCATCCGCTCCCGAACCAGACAAGTATCGCAGCCGCTGCATTCACGCCAAGTACACACAAGACTGCAACGCGGAGATGCAGAGTTGTGCCGCTAAGGGCGATGGGCCAAGTGGCAAGAGGAAGCAGACAAAGCGCAAACAAAACTATCACTCCGGTGATATATAGTGCCCGATGCCATTGGGCGAGAGAACTCTGCTGGTCGCGTCGGTAACGCGCAAATGTGCTTAGAATAGCAGCAAGCACAGAGGCATAGAGCAACACTACAAGAGAAGAGATTCCTAGAAGTCTGGGGGCCCAGATGAATCTGTATTCTGCAATGGAGAACGGTACAAAAAAGGCCGATGCAGCCAGTGCGACTATTTGGACTCTTCTCGCGATCACAGCTTTACTGCTGAGTTTACACGGCCATCAGCAGTAGGCAACGCCAATTGTTGAAAGCGGACGATAGCGTTCTAAACCACGCTTCGAGCAGGAGTCCTATCGGGTCACCGGCAATCCAGAAGCTATATCCCCGAAGTGCTCTTAAAGTCGCGTTATCGGTAACTTGCCGACGCAACGAGCATCGAGTAGCGAAGTTACTCAAAACGCCGTTTTCCGTGCATTAACGTCTCAGGTCGAAACCGCGTCTGTGTTTAGCCTTCGACTCCCACATAGAGGCTTGGGGTATCCTTCCGTGAAAGATGTTCTCTCCAAACAAAGAATCTGCAAACGGCTCTCAGCTCAACCCGAGAAGGGATAAATCATCGCGCTGGCCCCAAATCGTCGCTCTTACCGCTGGAATCATCGCTTTCCTGTTGACCGTCAGTCTTTATTCTTCTTCACCCACAACTTTTGGAAATTATGGGTCCTTCCTTTCGGCGGTTGTGCTCCCCGGGCTTCTCGGCTCCGCGGGTGTCAGTGGAAATGCCCACGCATTTAGCCTCTGGATTGCAGCAGGGATCAACTTCATCGTCTACTTTCTTACAGCTTGGGTGATCTCTAGCGTCTTCAGACGGATTCTTTGCGAGTCTAGGTAGGCTGCACATTCTGAGCGGACAACCGGCAACCGGCTAGAAAATTGAACCGCCCGGAAAGTCCGGTTTTCAGTAAATTGCTTCCCATGCCAAGGAAAAGCAGGCAAGTTACCTGAAACCCCGTTTTTCTGCAAACAGACTGCAACCACGGTAAGATCCCGTCATCGTATGCGTGTAAGAAGTTGGAAGATCCGACTCAGATGGCGGTTGGCATTTCTGACCATGTTTGGAGCTATGAGGAGATCGCTGCGCTGGCGGCCTGACATCACGGTTGGTTAGTACGAGATCGCTTGAATCGATATAGCTCATACAAGAGCGGTAAGATAACGGAGGCAACAATAGCAATCCGCACGGGATGCTGATACATAGCCATCGTCGTTGTCACCGTGCCTCCACCTTCCAGTTGCTCAGTGACAGTGTTCTCGTGCCACGGCATGAATATAGTTCCGATAAAGCCAGCAATAAACCCTACTGACCCGAGAAGGGCATCCCTCCAGAGACCCCTTGGGCTGAACCTTGTTCCCAATGAAGTGATCCATCCGGTAAGCGCACCAATCGCCATACCCAAAACGGCATAGAAGAGGAAAAAGGCGATATTGACAATGGGCGGAATAGGAAGCACACGAACATATTAGCGCTTTGCAGCCCTATCAAATTTCAAACTGAGACACTACCCAGAATCTCCACATGCTCGCAGTTCCTGCAAAGTCACGTTCTCAGTAACTTGCCGGTGATCCCGCCCCGAGATAACGCCGTTTTCAGGGAACTACTGATGCTACTTTTCCGATTCGTCGACTTTTACAAGTCCTCGTTTGCCGACCGCACAGCGAACCCGGACACCGACGCTATTTCGAGCCACGTTAGCTGATTGCATCGGTAAGCGGAAGAGGGGTCAAGCCGATTGCGAAATGAATGTTCTTAAAGGGTTCTGAAAACTGTCGATCCGCGATGCCCTTTTGAGACAACTGAACATTGAGGAATGCTATGCCCTCTGATTCAAAATGGCCGCCAATCTGCTTACTCTACGTTATTGAAAACACAGGACCACGATGGCGTCAAAATGCTGTCTCAAAATCTGTGGATTTAAAAACACCACCGCCTCCACTCTTCCACCAAAAACACTCGATTGTTGGGGGCACCCCTCGATATTGCAATTCACTACGTGGTGATAGACTTAAGGCTGTCCCCCCAATTAACTGAAAGAACTGATTTGGATGCTTGGCAGCATTGTGACCATTGGGATTCTGCTTTGGACCCTACTCCTATTAAAGAGACACCGAGTCAGTTCTAAATCACCAAAATCTGGAGCTATCGTCCGTGACGCCTATGCCTTGGTCTGTCCGCACCTCGATTCGTGCGCTTGTTTTTTTACGTAAGTCCACCTGTGTGCGCAGGCTTCGCACGTTGATTGTGCCTTTCGTTGTTGTCGTGATGACAGCCTCCGGGGAATGGAAAACCGCAGCCGCTCAAGCCAAGACATCGACGACCACGACGATCGCAGTGACCTCTGGGGGTCATGAGGTAACGACCGTTACGTCCGGTAGCGTGATCACTCTGACGGCGTCAGTGAATGCGGGAGCCACCGCTTTGACTACGGGCCAGGTGAACTTCTGCGATGCTACCGCCAAGTATTGCACCGACATTCATCTGTTGGGCACGGCACAACTCACAAGCGCGGGGACAGCAGTGTTGAGGTTCCGTCCGGGGATCGGAAGCCACAGCTATATGGCAGTCTTTCCGGGGACGAAGCGCGCTGCTACAAGCGCTTCCGGCAAGTCTGAATTGGCGGTGACGGGCACGATCGGGCTGTTCGCAAGTACGACCGCGATTGCGGAGAGTGGCAGTTGGGGAAACTACGCTCTTACCGGCACGGTAACTGAGATTGGCGGAGCAACAGCACCGAAGGGAACGGTAGCATTCCTGGATGCGAACAACGGAAACGCTGTACTGGGATCAGGAGCGCTGGGAACGGCCATACCCGGACTCGGCTGGCTGAACTCGCAGGCAAGTCTGACAAGCCCATCACTGTACAGGGGGGCCGTCGCGGATCTTAACAGGGATGGCATCCCTGACCTCGCATTTATCTCCTACGACGGAGCCGTGACCATTCTGTTAGGCAAAGGGGATGGGTCATTTACCACGATGGCAGCCACTCCAGCGACTGGCGCCGGCCCAACCGCCATCGCAGTGGGTGATTTCAACTCGGACGGCATCCCGGACCTGGCTGTAGTGGTCAACTACAGCAATGTGGTAACAATCCTTCTGGGTCACGGAGATGGCACATTCACCGCGACCGCATCGAGCCCGGCAACAGCTCCTTCTCCCAACGGTATTACAACTGGGGATTTCAACGGCGACGGCATCGCCGATCTGGCGGTGGCCAGCGGGAACACTATCGAGCCCGGAAGCGTGACCATTCTGTTGGGCAATGGGGACGGCACATTCACTGCAACCGCGCAAAGTCCGTCAGCGGGCCCCGAGGCCAACGTGATCGTTGCAGGAGATTTCAATGGCGATAGCAAGACCGATTTGGCTGTGACAGCCCAGCTGGACGACAACTTGACTATTCTGCTGGGCAACGGAGATGGCACGTTTATGCCAGCTGCCAGTCCGCAAGTCACTTCCTACGCCCAAGCCATGGCCATGGACGACTTCAACGGGGACGGTAAACCGGACCTGATCGTGACATGCACCAACGGCGGGGCAGAGATTGTCCTTCTCGGAAACGGAGACGGGACCTTTACCACGGCACCGGCATTTCCGGTGCCGGCAGGCATTGACCCCATTGCCGTTGTAACGGCCGATTTCAACGGAGATGACGTTCCAGACGTTGCGATATTGGACAACTCCTACACCACGGGTGGGGTGAAGGTTTTCCTGGGCAATGGGGATGGGACCTTTTTGCAAAGCCCCACGCAACCCGTACCGATGTCTTCCCCCGCGGTCCTTACCTCCGGCGATTTCAATGGGGATGGTAGGACGGATCTGGTGGTTGAAAGCAATTACATCAACGAAGCACTTTCGGTTTTTCTCACTGAGCCAACGGAAACCGCCACTGCGGCGGCAAACGTCTCCATTACTGTTGCGGGCCAGCACATGGTGGATGCCAGTTATGGCGGAGATGGCCAATACAATTCGAGCGTTTCGGGAACGGTACCTCTGTGGGGTGTGCCGCCGTTGACTGCGACAACCCTGACCCTGACTTCAGGGGGTTCTGCAGTGACTAGCGTTGCCCCTGGTACTCCGGTGAACCTCAAGGCGACAGTAAAAACAGGGGCGGTCCCGGTGACGAGCGGGCAGGTAAAGTTCTGCGACACATCGGCGAGTTACTGCACTGATATTTATCTGCTGGGAACTGTCGCTCTGACGAACAACGGGACGGCGACGTTCAGGTTCATCCCGGGCACGGGTGCGCACACCTACAAAGCGGTGTACGTCGAAAGTGGCTATGGGATGAGCAGTTCCTCCAACGTTGCAACTCTCACCGTGGGTCCAGCCCCAAGTCCGGTGTATACGGACACAACGGCAATTACGGATGGCGGATTTCTTGGAAATTACTCGTTAACCGCGACCGTCGTGGGCTACGGAGGGTCAGCATCGCCGACTGGAAACATCTCGTTCCTGGATACGAGCTTTGGAAACATAAAGCTGGGTACCGCTCCACTCGGAGCCAGCCAGGCTGGGTTGGGCTGGCTCATATCGCAGACACCAGCCACAGGCGACACTCCAGTCTCTGAGGTGGCCGGGGATTTCAACGGAGATGGCATACCGGACCTGGCGGTGATATGGAATAGCAGCATCTACGGCGGGCCGTACTCAATTACGGTTCTCTTCGGTAAGGGCGATGGGACCTTCTTGACAGGGCCAACGACTCAGGCTACACCCGTCCAGTTGTACCCCCAGATGATTGCGGGTGATTTCAATGGGGACGGGAAGACGGACTTAGCAGTGCTGAGTAGCTCGAGGGATATCTCGGCCAGCTACGTCACGGCCTTGTTGGGCAACGGGAATGGAACGTTTGCGACACAACAAACAAGCCAGGTTTATAACCCGGGTCCAAGAGGAGGCGATTTCATTCAAGGCACGATGGTTGCCGCCGATTTCAATGGGGATGGCAAGCTGGATCTTGGGGTTGTGGGCAATTATGTCGGTTCGGGCGGCGTCATCGCTCTTCTTGGCAAAGGGGACGGGACATTTAAGGCGATCGGAACGAATTCTGCCGCAAACCAGGGCTTTAATCTGATAGCAACCGGAGACTTTAACGGCGACGGAATTCCCGATCTGGTCGCAACGGTGTACTTCGATCCTGGAGGCGCCTTCATCTTTCTGGGTAAGGGCGACGGCACGTTTGCGATGGCAACTTCTTTCACCGTAGATCGCTTTGCCAGTTCCATTGTGGTCGGCGATTTCAACAAGGACGGTGTAGCCGACCTGGCTTTCGGCTACGACGGTGCGGTCGAGGTCTTTCTAGGTAACGGCGATGGGACATTCAAACAGGCGGGGGGTAGCCCGGTTTCAGGTGCCGGCCTCAACCTCACACTCGGTGATTTCAACCACGATGGCAAGCTGGATCTGGCGGGAATTGATAATTACAACGACCAGATCGATCTTTTCCTCGGAGCAGGCGACGGTACATTCAGAGAGGTCACGACGACTCCGAACATAAGCGAGGATTTTCTTGGCCCATTCGCCCTCGTTGCAGCCGATTTCAACGAGGACGGCGTTTCCGATCTGGCCATGTTGACCAAAAACGTCGCCACAGCGTCGATCCTGTTGACCGAGCCGACCCAGACTGCAACGGCGACCGTGACCGGGATCGCGCCGGTCGGCGCCGGGACGCACAATGTGGAGGCAAGCTACCCAGGGGACGACAACTATAGCCCCAGCGTCTCCGGCACCATAGCACTGACCGCGAGCCTGACCCCAGTTGTGATTTCGCCTACCTCCGGCATGTATTCATCGGTGCTGGCAGCCACGATGAGTGAGTCAATCCCCGGATCGACGATTTATTACTCGGTTTCCGGGCCAGTCAATACCAGGGGCTTTTTACCGTACACAGGTCCTATCTCGCTCACATTAGGCGGAGTTGAAACAATTACGGCCTACGCGACGCACACAGGGTACCAATCGAGCGATTACACGACCGCGACCTTCACATTGAATCTGCCCACCGCTCCCACGCCGGTGATCTCGCCAGCTGGGGGGAGTTATCCGGGTTCGCAGACAGTAACAATTTCGGAGGCGGCGGCGAGCGCGACGATCTACTACACGACAGATGGAACCTATCCGACATTGAATTCGACGGCATACACCGGTCCGATTAAAGTCTCGACGTCGGAGACAGTGGCCGCAATTGCGACGGCCAGCGGATACAGTACCAGTCATACGGTCAGTTCGCAGTACCTGATCGATTCTGCGCAAAGTTCGTTCATTTATACGATCGCCGGAAACGGCACGAATGGATATAGCGGTGACGGCGGTCAGGCGACACTGGCCGCCTTGAATTCTCCGCCCGGAATCGTCGCGGATAAGTCCGGCAACCTCTATATTGCAGACAGCAGTAACAACGTCGTGCGCAAAGTTGCGGCAGGAACAGGAATCATCACTACGATCGCCGGTAACGAAATTGCGGGATATAGCGGTGATGGCGGCGCGGCAACAAGCGCAACGCTCAATTATCCATACGCCCTGGCGCTCGACAAAGACGGCAATCTCTATATCGCCGATAGCAGCAACTACGTCGTGCGCAAAGTTGCGGCAGGAACAGGAACCATCGCCACGATCGCTGGAAATGGGAAATTTGGAAATAGCGGCAATGGCGGACCGGCACTTAGTGCGACTCTCGGATATCCCGAAGGAATTGCAATCGACGGGTCCGGTAACCTTTACATTACTGATACGGTCAATGAGTGGATCCGGAAGGTCGAGGCAGGCACAGGAACGATAACCACCGTCGCGGGAAACGGTAGTTACGGCTATACGGGTGACGGCGGCCCGGCAGTCAACGCTTCGTTCGCGTCAGCGACCGCAGTTGCAGTGGACAGCTTCGGCAATCTCTACATTGCCGATCTTAGTAATAACGTGATCCGGAAAGTGACTGCAAGCAGCGGAATCATTTCGACCATTGCAGGCAATGGATATGAGGCTGGCACCGGGAATGGTGGTTATAGCGGCGATGGCGGTCCAGCAACAAGCGCCGAACTCTTTCACCCCAGCGCCGTAGCAATGGATAGTGTTGGCAATCTCTATATCGCTGACAGCGAAAACCAGGTCATCCGGAAGGTGACCGCAAGCAATGGAGTCATTGGGACCGTTGATGGAAACGGCCGGGGGAGTTTCTGCCGCTCGCTCGGAGGTGATGGCGGCCCGGCAACCAGCGCAGCACTCTGCTATCCGTTTGGAGTTTCGGTCGATGGCGCCGGGAGTGTCTATATCGCGGACACCTACAATAACCGAATTCGCAAAGCGACCGCTTCCGCTGCTCCTCCCACTGTGAGCACAGCAGCGCCATCATTTTCAGTTTCTTCCGGAACGTATGGCAGCCCGCAAACTGTAACCCTCAGAGATACCGCACCTGGAGCCGCGATCTACGTGACGATGGATGGATCATCTCCGAGCACGCTATCCCAAGGTTATAACGGGCCCATCAGCGTATCGGGTACCGTTACGATCAAGGCGATTGCCGTGGCTCCCGGATACCTGCCAAGCACGCCGGTCGCGGCAGCTTACTCCATCGCGTCTCCACCAAATGCAGTAATAACGACCGTGGGGGGTAACGGTGCTTATGGACTTTCGGGGGTGGGCGGTCCAGCGACCCAAGCCCAAATTGGCTATCCGAACGGCACAGCATTTGATGGCGCAGGCAACTTCTTCTTTTCCGATAGGGGAAACAACCTGGTCTGGATGGTAGCAGCGAAGACTGGAAACCTGTCGGTGCTCGCAGGCAATGCAACAGCAGGCTATAACGGGGACGGTGAACCAGCCACAAATGCACAACTGAATCGTCCTGCGGGAATCGCCGTGGACAGTGGAGGCAATGTCTACATCGCCGATTCAAATAACAACGTAGTTCGCAAAGTAACGGTAGCCACAGGATTGATTACAACCGTTGCCGGACGTGGCGGATTGACTGGCCCTGTTGGTGATGGCGCGGCCGCTACTGCCGCGACGTTATACAATCCCTCCGCAGTAGCATTCGATAAAGCCGATAATCTCTATATCGCCGACACCAATGAAAATCGTGTGCGAGTGGTCTCCGCGAGTTCTGGCATCATCACTACCTTTGCCGGAAATGGAAACTACATGTCTAACGGTGACGGTGGTCCGGCAGCCAGCGCCGGCGTCGAAGAACCCACCGCATTGGCCTTCGACAAAACTGGCAACCTGTATATAGCAACGCCTTTCGTAGGGCGGATCCGAAAGGTGACCACTGGCACCGGCATTATTACGACTGTTGCCGGCAACGGGAACGAAGGTAGTAGTGGCGATGGTGGTCCGGCGATCAGTGCCGAAATTGATCCGAACGGTCTCGCTGTCGATGCAGCAGGGAATGTCTATTTTTCAAATTATCAGGATACGATCCGAGAGGTCGCGACCAGTACGGGAGTAATCACAAGAGCGGCCGGCAACGGATATAACGGCTACAGCGGCGATGGCGGTTCTGCAACCGTTGCGGAGCTCGATGCTCCCGCAGGAATTTCCTTCGATGCCTCGGGCAATCTGTTCATTGCCGATTCCAACAACTCCAGGATTCGGAAAGTGACGTTTTCTGGTGCCGCAGATACCCCGATCTTCAGTGTTCCCGAGGGTATCTATACAAGCGCACAGACGGTAGGCATCACAGATACCACGCCAGGCGCAACGATTTATTACACCACCGATGGAACCCCGCCAACGACTAGCTCCAGCATATATAGTAAGCCGATCACCGTTTCTGAAACTGAAACACTCGGGGCTGTCGCGGTAGCCACGGGGTATACACAAAGCGCAGTTACTACGGCGGTCTACACCATCAATTTACCGGTCACTCCCAGCGTAACGTTAACGCCGTCTTCATCCAGCATCACAACGGCGCAGGGGATGACAGTAACTGTTGCCGTCAACGCGGGAAGCGGCAAAGCAACCCCGACTGGAACAGTCGTGTTGAAAAGCGGCAGCTTCAGCGCACAACAGACGCTGTCATCGGGCTCGACGACCTTCAACCTGCCAGCGGGAACTCTTCCAACAGGAAGCAATACGCTTACCGCGACGTATACTCCCGACACGTCAAGCTCTGACATCTACACGGCAGCGACCCAATCCGTAACTGTGACAGTTACCTCAATCGGCACAGCAACCGCGACAATATCGGTAACTCCGTCTGCCCGGGCAATCACTAATGAACAGACGGTTAGTGTAACAGTCTCCGTTAGCGGCGGCAGCGGCCAACCAATACCCACGGGATCTGTGACTCTTGCGAATGGCGCCTACTACGTCGCACAGGAGTTAACCAGTGGGGCCACTACGTTCACGATTCCGGCTGGAACTTTGGGTGCTGGTGCTAACACTCTGACAGTCAATTATTCGGGAGACGCAACCTACGGCATTGCGACCGGAAGCACCGTCGTCACAGTTTCCCAGATAGTAATCTCTGCACAGGCGCCGCCTGCTGTGCCCCCCGGAGGCAATGTAACCACGACACTGACCTTTCTAGCCGGTAGTACTTACTCGGGAACGATGAGTCTTGCTTGTAAACTGACTGCGTCTCCGTCGGGTGCACAGACTCTGCCTACCTGTAGCTTGAGTCCGGCCAGCATAACTATCACCCCGGGTGGAAATGGAACCTCCACAGTCACAATTCAAACAACTGCGGGCAGCGGGGTTGCTTTTCTTCAACCCTTTGATCAGGAGATTCGCTGGCTTGGCGGGGGAGGCTCTGCACTAGCTGCAGTTCTGCTGTTCGGCATCCCGGCGAAGCGTCGCCGACGGACGGCAGGGTTTGCCCTCCTGTTGATAGTTGCTGCTATTGGAGCATTCGGTTGTGGCGGAGGCAGTAGCCAAGCATCCTCGCCACCATCTGGTCCTCCAGCAACAACTGCGGGGAGTTATACCTTCACAGTGATCGCAACTGATGCTACGAACGCGAATATCACTAGTTCAGCAACGGTCACCGTCACGGTGCAGTAAGCGACATCGTCTAAGGTAATGAAAGATCGGAAGGGGGCCCGACTCACACGCGAGACTGACCCCCTTCGAGTTCTCGCGGCGCCATGGGTAATCGATTATTTTAGTGGAAGAGTGGCGGCGGTGGTGTTTTTAAAGCCACAGATTTTGCATGGTTGATTGAGCAAAACTGACTATTGATTCCGCTAACGTTAGAGGATCGGTTTTCAGCCCCTTTTTCAAACGGCGCTCTTGCAGCCCGTAGTTACTTGCCCCTCGATTCGGCTCGTCATATTCCAGGTATGATCCGGCAATAGCCGGCTGTTCGGTGAGGCTGGCTCGAACTGCCTGTAAAGTCGGGCGGTCTCAACTGGTCGATGCAACACCATCTGATTTAGATCATTTCTTAGAGGTGGTGTTGATGAGACAAGGAAGACGGTATGGGCTTTCTGCGGAGCAGAAGGCTGACATATGGCGACGTTGGAAGGCGGGCGAGTCGTTGCATGAGATTGGTCGCGCCTTCGGCAAGGACCATGGCTCGATTCAGTTCTTGTTATCGCAGCACGGCGGGATCGTTCCGGCCGTTCGTCGCCGCTCACAGCGAACGCTTACGTTGGCGGAGCGGGAAGACATCTCACGAGGCATTGCTTCCGGTTCGTCGATTCGTGAGATAGCCCGAGGACTTCAGCGGGCTGCGTCGACGGTGAGTCGGGAGGTGGCGCGTCACGGCGGCCGTCCGCTGTATCGAGCCAGTGAAGCCGATCATCGGGCCTGGAAGTTAGCTCTGCGGCCCAAGGCCTGCCTGCTTGCCAGGCATAGGAAGCTGCGGATGATCGTGGCCAGTAAACTGATCCTGGACTGGTCGCCGGAACAGATTTCCGGTTGGCTGAAGAGACGGTATCCCAGCAACGAGAGCATGCGCGTGTCCCACGAGACTATCTACCGCAGCTTATTCATCCAGGCTCGAGGAGTGCTGAAAAAAGAGCTGATTCAGCACCTGCGGTCCAAGCGATCTATCCGTCGCTCCGTGCACGCTCGAGCTGGCGGACAGTCCCGCGGTCAGATCGTCGATGCCATCTCCATCAGCGAGAGGCCTGCAGAGATTGAAGATCGTGCCATCCCCGGTCATTGGGAGGGCGATCTGCTCAGCGGCACCGGCAACAGTCACATCGCAACCCTGGTGGAACGACATTCGCGTTTCACCATCCTGGTCAAAGTACCAAGCAAGGACACAGCGACCGTCGTCGATGCGCTGACCCGGCAGGTTCGTAAACTCCCCGCGTCTCTGAGGCGCTCGTTGACCTGGGACCGAGGGCTGGAGATGGCCAAACACAAGAGCTTCACCGTGGCCACCAAGGTGAACGTCTACTTCTGTGATCCGCAGAGCCCCTGGCAGCGCGGCACCAACGAAAACACCAACGGCCTGCTGCGACAGTACTTCCCCAGGAAAACCGACTTATCCGGCTACTCCCAAGCCGACCTCGACAAAGTAGCCCTGCGCCTCAATCAACGCCCACGCAAGACTTTGGACTTTGAAACTCCGGCGAGTAAACTCCAAGCCAGTGTTGCGTCCACCAGGTTGAGACCGCCCCCGTTTTGCGGTAACTGCGGGACGCTACTTTCTCTGTAGCCGACTAAACAGACACGCGGATGCGAAATTGGACCAGCTATTGATCTTCAGGTACACGAGTGAACCCTGGCAACATTCGCGACGTCGAATTATATTTGCGATATTTCCCAAAGGCCATATCGCTCAGGATTGTTTTGAAGGGCGCATAGACTTTGAGAGTTTCGCCCCACTCGTGGATGTCCATGATTGTTCGCTGTCTTGAAATCGAGACACTTCTTGAAGGACAGATGTAGGTATTTCCTCCGATAACCACAGGACCGTACTCGACCATAACGTCGGATCGTTCGAGTGGCAGTCTGGGTTCGAGGTCTGCCTGCATCGTCAGGCGAAGAATGGCTCCGCTCGCCGGGTCGATTGCGAACTCCCCATGAAACCGCGCCTTTTTTTGGAGAGGAATCATTCTATCGTCATTTGTAAGGTAGCCGAACCCCACGTAAAAAAGAGGCGATTCCTGCGGGACTCGATAGCTGAAGACTGCCTCCGGTCCGTTCGGGCCGTGCTCCCAGTGACTCCAGGTCAAAGTGCTATCGGCGGCTGTGGCGCCCTTGAGCACGTTGACTAGAATGGGACCGAAGGTACCCACGGTGTCCAAGGTCCGTTCCCCCAACTTGAACATTTTTCCTTTGGCAGCCTCTCCTTCCACGATCTCTTTGCCGTTGCCGAAGTGCAATGTAGCTTTGGACATCTCATCCGCATGCAGCAATTCATCGCCCGTCGCGGTCTTCCATGTCTGCCCAAGTTCTAGTGGAGTCTCCCGATATTGGATCGTCACACGGGTGGCAAAGAAATTCGGCAGGCCGGAAATGGTCTTATTCGCATAGTCGACGGCTCGCGAGATCATCAACCGTTGCGTGGCCGTATCGGGCGGCGCGGTGGAGGGGATCTCCGCCGCCGGAGGAGCCAGGAAGACCGACTCATCGGCCAGCGCGACCAGTGCCTGCCGGGCCTTCTTACCCTTCAATGTGACCTCCAATGCCGCCAGCTTCGCGCTGCTCAGTCTTTCAATCAGTTCCATTCTTACGAGTTGCTTTGCGATCTCAGTGTCCGAAGTGCCACCTGCTGACTTTAACCGTTGCTCCAACTGCTCCACCGTCACGCGTTCGATGCTGGCCGGAGTTTGATCGTAGAAGACCGGTTCGTCGAAATACCCGATGCGGCTATGAACGGTTAAATCCGAGTTGCTGACTTCCACTTTCAAAGTGTGATACTCATCCACGTCATTTGTGCGCGGGGGATCAAATGTCAACGAATAAAAGGTGCTGGCCTGCTCGACACGTTTGCCGATCAGGCTAGCCAGGTCGTTGCCTGTCTCCAGTACGCCGCCGCCGCTTTGCGTTGCAAGTACGTGCAGCGTCAGGTAGCTCAAATCCACTTTGTCCGGGGTCAAAGTCCCGAGAAAATCCTTGTACATGAACTGGGTGACGGGTAAAGGGATTCCGTGGGAGTTGTAGAACGGCCACTCCGTAGCGCTCCAGAGGTCAATCCGAGCCTCGCGTAGCCTGGTGGAGATCTCAGTGACAAAATCGAAGACTCCAGTGCCCTCATCCCCATCAAAGAGCCAGCCACGTCCCAGCCAGAACATCAGCTTCCTGCCGGGCCTCCGCCGCTCCCTGATTGCAATGGATCCAAGTGCTATTACGGAGTGAAGAGCTTTCGAATTGGCGCCCCTCCTTCCCAGATTCTCGGAGACCATTGGCGTTTGCCAAATCGTCTGCGGCTCGCTTCGGTGAGCGATTTCGTCGGCCAGGGCGTTCCCATCTGTTGAAGGTTGTGCCGACGCCGAAAGTCCGTCCTTGGTAAGTCGGTAGATCGAGACCGGCTGGTCAAGATGCCCTTGGTTCTGACGCAGGAATTTCTCGGCTTCGATCTCCGCTGCCGAAAGCGGCACGGGGGGCAGGTTCAACTCATCGATCACCAGGATGACTTCAACAGGAGGATCAGCCTTGGCGGTAACTGCATCGAACGCTTGAAAGGAGACAATGTTTCCCGGCTGACCGTTGTCCCGCAATGTGAAGTCCCGTTGCCCGAGGCCGGGGACTGGACTTCCCGCCTTATCCGTGACCGCAACATCAAGCCTGATCATTCCCTGAGACGGGTCGGGCCCAGCGTCTACCGGCACATAGGGAGCACGCTGACCAGGCTGCGCAACTTCCGGAGCAGTCAGAAATAAGAGCAGTACTGCACAAATGCGGAAGGGCGTCCATACGCCAGTCACCTGAATCAGAGTCCCTCCGACTTCTCGGGAAGTATACCTGTCTGTCCCGAACTATCTTACTCTGCGCAGCCGCGGCCAGCTTACCTAGCATCACGACGCAAAGAACTGTTGTATGGGTGAAGATCCGGTTCCGAAAGTACAGGATTGAGAATTGTTTGCAGGTGATCTTGGGTATGAGCAATCCGGGAAGCAATCCACATGGGCGAGAAACGTCATGAATGTGGTTTGAGGAATTATTTGGGTTCTGGCGCACATTTGGTGATTCTTCCCAACTGGTGCCTCAGGGCGTAAGAAGGAGGTAGCTCTGGCGAGCTTCGCTCCTGCTGATGAGGCAAGGATGCCTGGTCCCGAACATGACGGAAGTGACCCTAGTCTGTCTTCGCTCGAAGGATGGGGTGATCGAGATGCAGCTGCGTGCTCGTCGCAGCTTCTCTACGTGCCCGGCGTGTGGAACGGCTTCGCGCCGAGTCCATAGCCACTATCAACGGAAGTTGGCCGACCTTCCATGGGTAGGTCGGCCGGTGGTGATCCTGCTCAAGGCCCGGAAGTTCTTCTGCGTTGGCGACAGTTGCTGGCGGAAGATCTTCACCGAGCCGCTACCTGGCACGGTGGCACGCTACGCGCGGCGCAGCTGCCGGTCGAGCGAAGCTCTCCACTGGCTGACGCTTGCCCTGGGTGGCCGCGCCGGAGCGCGACTGGCACGCCGGCTCGGACTTCTGGCGTGCAGATCGACTCTTCTGCGCTCGCTGCGGCATCGGATGCAGCCGACCGCCGTTACAGCTCCGCGCGTGCTCGGGATCGATGACTGGGCATGGAGAAAGGCTCATCGATACGGGACCATTCTGTGCGACCTGGAAGCAGGCAAGGTCGTCGATCTATTACCAGATCGAGAGGCAGCAACCGTGGCCGCATGGCTGCAAGATCATCCCGGAACAGAGATCGTCAGCCGTGACCGGGCCAGTGCTTATGCCGAGGCCACCCGTAGAGCCGCTCCGCAAGCCGTCCAGATCGCCGATCGTTGGCACCTTATGCGCAACATGAGCGACGCTTTGAGAACTGCTCTCGAACCGCACCATCGCGTGGTGAAGCAAGCTGCCCAGGGAAGCATACAGGGATTCATCGCTTCGGCTGCGCCGCCTGTGCCCAGCTCAACCTTATCCGCCAAGCAGCAGAATAGGCAGAGGCGGTACAGCCTATATGAGGAGATGAAAGCTCTGGCCGACGGAGAAACGAGCCAATCCGATATCGCTCGACAACTCGACCTCAGTCTGCGCACCGTGCAGCGATGGACACGTGCCGGCGTCTTTCCTGAACGCACACCGCGTTCGTACCCCCACTCGGTTGATGCCTACGTCAGGTACCTGGACCAACGCCTTCATCAGGGATGCCACAACGTCAGTCAGCTCTGGCGAGAACTCAGGCAGCAGGGATATCACGGCCAACTCAGCAGCGTGTGGAACTGGCTTCATCAACATCGTGGGCACACGAAGAGAGCTCCGATATTTCCATCCGCCAGACTCAGTATTCGCACTTCGCCTCAGCATACGACCTGGCTGATCCTGAAGGAACCGCCCTCGGCAAAGGCTTACCTTGAGGAACTCTATCGCGCCTCTCCTGAGATTGCCACCCTCGCACACCTTGGCAGGGAGTTCTTCCGTCTGGTACGCAGCCGCGATCTAGCGGCGTGGCCTCAATGGCTTGAACGTGCCAGACATACCGCCCTGCGCGGCTTCGCATCCAGCCTCCTGCGCGATCAGCATGCCGTAGAAGCGGCACTGACTCTGCCCTGGAGTAACGGCCCGGTCGAAGGGCAGGTGCACAGGCTCAAGCTGATCAAACGGCAGATGTACGGACGTGCCAGCTTCGATCTGTTACGCCTCCGTGTTCTCCATCAGGACTGATCAGCCCGGGCTCCGAACGCGACGTCCTAGCTTTTGAGGTGCTTTGTGTCGTCGGCTACCCAGATTATCTCGGTCGAAATCGTCGAGGCGTCTCGAGACAGCCTTGTCATCGGCCAGGCCTGAGACTCAGCACCCTACGACAAGTAATTCCAAAAACTACGACGAATAATTCCTCACGCTACAGAGTAGACCATGAGGGAATCTGGCAACGGCAGGGATTTGGGAGCCGGAGTTCAGGAAAATGCTGAGTTCATGAGCACACAGTCTAACGGAGGGAAGGATGCGCCTCTCAGCGTTCGCCAGCGGCTTTTCGCCGCCGCCGAAGTCCTGCTCGGAACTGCCGTCGTTATTGGTCATAACGTCTATCGTTTGCTTCCCAACGAAGTGCCGATACTGGTCCTGATCCTATGGCTCTCGCTGCTGCTGCGCAGGGCGCCATGGCATTCGGTAGGGCTTCGCAAGCCGTTCTCGTGGAAGCTGATGGCCATTTCCGCAATTTGTGCGGCCACGCTTTTGCAACTCAAAAATCTGGTCACCGAACCCCTAGCGCATCTCATCTGGCATCAGCAGGAGAAACTCTCCAGCGTCATCTCGAACGCGCATCACAGCCCATTTGGCGCCCTTAAGTCTCTTGCGATTGTCTGGACGTTTGCCGCTTTTGGGGAAGAAATCGGTTACCGTGCCCTTCTCCTCCGTAGAGCCGCCGATGCAATGAACGGCTCCAGTGCGGCTTACGCCGCCGCCCCTTTTTTCTCCAGTGTGCTCTTTGGATTCGGACACTTTTACAAAGGGCCCACCGGCATCTTCGACAGCGTCTTTTCAGGTTTGATCCTCGGAGGTACTTATCTTGTCACTGGGCGGAACCTTTGGGCGCCTATTATTGGCCACGGTCTGAGCGACACTATCGCAATTGTGGCCACGTACTTTGGCTGGTGATTCATTCGCGTGCTACATGAATTTGAAAGACTAGACCTTCCATGTTGACTGGTCGTTCAAATTGACGTGAATGTAAACAGGCGGGTCATAGTACGAACAAAATATCCTACTTCTTCTTCTTGACACGGGTGAGTGTGAAGTCGCGAGGTGCATGATTCCATCGGATATTTCCGAATGGAGAGTGTCATGCTCGAACACTATTTCGTCAAACCTTCAACGCTCGATAGAATTCGCGGTAGCTGGCTTGGTTCGCACTTAGAGAGCTACGTGGACTGGTTAGAAGCACATGGTTATGCTCGACCCACCGTGGTTCGCCGAGTACCGCTGCTTTTCCACTTTGCCGACTTTGCGCAGAAGAACGGCTGAGGGGATATTGCTTCTGCCGCTGCTTTTGTAGAGGCGTTCGTTTCTCAGTGGTTACGCCAGAATGGGGCCGAGGCGAAGACGCCAGAATCGCTGCACAAGCACAGGATATTCGCTGAGAGTGCAGTGCTCCAAATGTTGCGGCTGGCCTGCGAGGGGCGCGCGTTGCCAAGATGGAATGCTTCGGCAATTTTCTGTTTGTCGCTGCGTCGTTGGTAGCGGCCACACATGTAGGTGATTATCTCAGTCTTCACCTATTTGTTTCTGTTTCCGAATACGATGAAACGCGGAAGGCCATTCAATCACCATAAAAACGGTCCTCTTCTCCAAATCATTCGGAGTGTGCACCATGGCTCGTCATCTAACCGGTGAGGAAATTCATATTCTCGAACCTGTCTTCAAAGACACCCTCAAATTTCACTCAATCAGTTGCACGATTAACAAACTCAACATTGGAGGTGTCGGTAACTCTATAACGCCCGCAGGCATTCCATACTTTTCCAAGCTAATCTACTGCGCGGACTTTTCAAAAGCTGGCGACGCTGATCAATGGGTGTTTGTGCATGAGATGATGCACGTCTGGCAGTGGCAACACGGTACATATGTCGTGAATGAAGCCATAGGTGTGGCGATCACACACCGCGATTATGCGACAGCATATCCTTACGACTTGGTGTCAGGGAAAAAACTGACCGATTACAACATCGAGCAACAGGCTGCAATCGTCGCCGACTACTGGTGGCTCGACGCCACGCAAGCACCACCGAGATATAACAATAACAAACGAGCGGCTAAAGGCGACTATTCGGAACTCATTGATCAACTGCAAAAGTCGGGACGTCCAACTCCGGAGATGAATCGAATACCTATATAAGGTTTGAGGCAGCAATCACAAGAGTAGAAGTTAGCCGACGCGGTAGGCATCAAACTGTGCGTCGCGAGCGAGTCTGTGCAATTCGCTGTCGCCAATGAGCGAACTGAACGACACACACGAAGGCGACTGTCCCACAATGTGATTTGAGACCTTACTCGACCGTAGGCTCCTGAAGACCCTTGCTTAGCGTTGCTTTTTCATCCTGCGCAGTGCCAGTATGCTTCAGGATCTCATCAGATCTCAAAAACGCGATCTGAAAAAATACTCTCGTAATCAGATACCCGCCGATAAATCCCTCAACTACAAAAAAGATGATGATTGATGCCGCGATGGATTCTAATGCACTTTCCGGCCTTGAGTAGGAAATCGTCATGGAAGCCGCCACATACTTCGAAGCCGCCTCAACTCTGCCGGGGACGGCTTTTAGGTCAACGAGGCCAGCACCCACTAACAACTTTGTCAGCCAATCTGATATTTCCTCCATATTTGTATTCGCTCGGACTACAGCGGGGACCTTTCCGGATTCCATTGACGGCTTATCCTTAGCTGCCCTAGGAATTCCAAAGATGATGCCAAACAATGATCCGCCCGCTAGGCACGCCAAGGCCCAGAAGAATGCAGCAAAGCCAAGTTTCCATCCAAGTATGACGATTAGGCCAAGGCTGATGCTGCCGATGATTGGGATCAGCGTCATCCATAATGCCCGAGTTGAATGAGGATGATCTCGCAACGGTTTCGCAGGCTGTGAATTATCGGTCATAGGACCTCACTGACCCCCTCAGAAAGGCATTCACGCGATATTACAGCACGCACTGGTGATTACCCACAGGGCAGCCCAATTCACGTCGGGCAGACTGTCGCTGGGGATGTGTACTGGCTCAAGACCAGCGCCAACGATTGGATTCTTCTCCTATATCGCCAATAAAAATAAGAGAGTGCGCGGACGGAAGAAGTGCTCTGAGAACGAAAACGCCTTCGAGAAAAATTGATGCGGTTGAGTTCTTCATTTAGTTACCTGTCTTCATCGGTTGAGGGTGCAGATTTACCACTCGGTTGTGCGGCGTGCAGAGCGAACCATTAGCGGTCCAAGGTGCCGTGCAATGCCCGTTGACCTGTGTCGTGTGATACATCGCTACACCATCGCGGTCATAGAGCAGGTTCACTCCGTGGTCCGACGGCACATCTGCGGCATAGCAGTCGATAGGATCACGAGACCTAGCACCTTGCATGTTATGTGCGTTCGTCTTCGTTGGCGTTGGTGCTGGAAAGCCCTATGGCTTCAAAGAAGGACTTATATGGGGCTGGCGCTCTGCCTTTTCGCCTACGCTTGGATCGCTTTCAAAGCCAAAGTCTTGAAGGACCAAATCGACGGCCCGGGCGAACTGCGAATCACGGCAATTCTTGTTGCAGCACTCTGCTTTAATCTTTACACTCTGTCGCCAATGAGCGATCTCGACGACATCCGGATTGGTGACTGGCTGGTCATTCATAATCCGATGTTCCGCAATTCAGATGGCTGCGCACTCGCATGGACAAACCAGCGCCAATTCTGGCTGCAGGGACCGGGACGAAAATAGTGATCTAATTGGCGACAAACCGCTCGCACGCCGAACATCCGGAGAATTCTACGTTGCACAGGGATTTGATAGACTCGGGTCAAGACGCAAACTCGACGACAGTCGAACGTACATGAAGTCATCCCTTTTGAAGTAACCGCTCGCGAATGCCCTGGGCTCGCCAGCCTTCCTGAGGAGCCTTTGGATGAGTCCAGCGACGAAGATTTCTCCGGTTTCAACGAAGCCCGCAGATTCCGCCAAGATCAATCAGGAGGAGACTCCTTTCGAAGCGCTGGCCAGCATCTGTTCAGTTCTGGTGGTAGGCCTATTTATTCTGACCTTCTTAGCTCAGAACTACGTCATTCCGTCAGGTTCGATGGAGAACACGTTGCTCGTAGGCGATCACCTGGTCGTCGACCAGATCACGCTAATGCCGCCCGCTTCGTGGATGCCGCTAATAAGGTATCGCGAGCCGAGGCGCGGCGATATAGTGGTCTTCCACAAACCCGTCAATCAGCCTGGTATTGATGCCACTGACGCCAGCGGAACACCACAATACACTCCCCTCGTGAAGAGGTTGATTGGCGTACCGGGAGATCATATTCATCTACGCAACGGCATTGTGATTGTTAATGGTGTTGCACAGCCCGTGGGATTTGCGCAACCGACGACGACGGATAACTTCAACGAGTTTCTCGACGATTTCCCCGCAGTACCTCCAGCCCGGGTGCCCGGGGCAACAGAGTCGTGGGCCGTGAACTTCTCGAGTTATATCCAGGACGGCGACCTGGTGGTTCCACCCGGCATGTATTTCATGATGGGCGACAACCGGCACAACAGCCTGGACTCGCGCTACTGGGGCTTCGTGCCGCGCGCTAACATACTTGGCCGTCCACTTTTCAACTATTGGTCGTTCGAGGCCGCAGACGGGCAACTTGAACAAACAGGATTCGGTCACAAGCTCGCGTGGATCGGCCACGTTCTGGTGCATTTTTTCCCAGACACGCGCTGGAGACGGACTTTCCACGTTGTTCGTTGAACCGAAATTGTAAGATCCCGATTTGATCTTGGTGCGCTCCGGTCGTATGACCGCCTAACCGGAAGTAATCCTGCATCGTGCCTGAAAAGTCTCATTCTCGGTAAGTTGCTCCCCAGCGTGTCGAGAAGTCCGGCAAGTTACCGCAATCGCCGTTTTACCGGAACATCGGCGCAACTGCTATACGACCGGCTATCCGGAAGTGATCCGCGCATCGTCTGAAAGTCAACTTCAAGGTAGAGTGCCCCGAGATGACCACGACGCCACGCACTTTACCGCAATCACCGTTTCTGGGATGTTCAAGTATTGGCGATTCTGCTAGCGTGATTTCATTCCAAGGGAAGTCGTAGGGCATGGGCTGAAAAAATGGGGAGTGGCAGCAATGCAGTCAGGACGAAGCAGCCATCACGGGCGCTGGTTGCCGTCGGAGTTCCAGTGGTCCTGCTCACGGTGGTTTTTCTAGGACGCATGGTGTGGGAAGAGACATTTCTCACGATCCAGCAAGGACCACAGATGCTTGGTTTCTCGCTTGCCCACGGTGGCGGAGCAGTATTGTTTCTGACGCCGTTCTTGTTGGCCATTTGGTTGCTCGTTGCTTTGGTCACGATGACTGTTTGTCTTTGGCGCAAGCGGTCGCTTTCAAAGTCGTATTGGCTAACTCTTGCCGGTGCAATTTTAGCTCTCGGAGTTCTTTCGATACCCCCTGCATTTTGGCAATGGGCATTCATTGGAACCTTTGCAAAAAGCCCGCACGCGGGTGATCTCATGGTCTACGAGGCAGCGGAAGGCGACATACGGACGGTGCGCGGCTATTGATACCGCAATCCCTTTTTTAAGCTTCGGATCTCTTGAGGTGCATCTGACTGAATGCCGAAATGTCATGCAGGCAGGCGTTTCAACATCTCGTGCGCACGACGGAACCATGGCCGTTCGCGGCGGCGCAGGTAGGCGGGCATCGATGGCTTCTTATCGAGCACCTTCTGCGCCCATTCGCGGGCTTCGGCGTGGCGTCCCTCGGACGCAAGCATGCCCGCGAAATTCAAGTAGGTCTCCGACGACGTAGATTTTGCGGTGCACCTGCCGGAAGAGTGCCTCAGCTTTTTCTATTTGTCCCGTCTGCGCGTAGGCGTGGGCAAGCAATCCTGCCGCAGCGATGGAAATCATAGTCGGGTTCTTTAGAGACGACTCGTTCCAGGTCGGGTAACGCGCCGGCAGCATCGCCGAGCAGGAGGGCGCAAACACCGCGCCGGTAAAAGGGGTCGAGCGTATCGGCGCGAGCGGCTATAGCTTTGTCGAACGCAGCTCGTGCCAACTTGAGCCTGCCATCGTCCATATAAAGGTCGCCGAGTTCTTCATAATTCCCCGACGACGGATTGTCTCGAACGATCGTTTCAAGTTCGCTAATGCGCTTGCGACGGGGAAAACCTTGAAGGATTGACGAAGCAATCTAATATCAGGAACAGCCTCGACGAAAATGTATATGAGCGCGCCAAGCGGACCGAGAAAGAGGATGATGTAGATCCAGTAGATGTTCGGTCGTCGACAGATGAAGTGGATGATCGCAAATCCTGGAGCAGCAAGCCCCAGGGGAAGAGAAGATGGCTCAGAAGTCCCATGCAGTAGTGATCCAGGGTCAGCTTAACATTCTGCTAAGCTCTTCTCGTGAGAGGTTCACCGCGGATCTACGTCAAGATCATCATTCAGGATGGCGTGAAACATATTTGGCGGCGTATGACGATTACAGGAGGCTTCGGTGTCTGAAGATCGCCGGCTCAGAATTAATAAGGATACGAGGCTTTGCATGTCGCTTGCCTCGCGGCCGGGCAAATTTGGCACGCGTCTGCACAATTTTCTATATGCGGCGATGGACTTGAACTATTTGTACAAGGCGTTCACCACCACAGATTTGAAGAGTGCAATCGCGGGTATTAGAGCACTTGCGATTCGGGGCTGCGCTATCTCCATGCCGTTTAAAGAAGAGGTGATGCAATACGTCGATCACATCGATCCTTCCGCTGCGCGCATTCGTGCGGTCAACACCATTGTGAATGATGACGGCGTTCTTACCGGATTCAACACCGATTACACCGCTATTCACAAGATTGTTAACGAGAGAGCCCTCCCTTTGTCTGCGCGCATCTGCGTTTTCGGGAGCGGCGGAATGACCAAGGCGATCGTCTCCGCGCTGGACGAAGCGGGATACAGAACAGTCAGCATCGTAGCGCGTAACGCGAAGACCGGCGGCCTGTTGGCCGAGAAATATGGCTATCGATGGTGCCTTGAGATTCCACAGGAGGACCGGTTCGAGGTATTGATCAACGCCTCGCCCGTGGGAATGTTTCCGGACACGCAGAGCTGCCCCTTCTCAGAAAAACAGGTTAGAGACGCAGAAATCGTGATCGATTCCGTCGCGAATCCTGTTCAAACTCAGCTCATACGGACTGCAGTCACGCTTAAGAGGGCGTATGTCACAGGTTTCGACATCACGATCCTCCACTCAATAGAACAATTCCATCTGTATACCGGAGTTCTTCCGGACGAACCAACGCTAAAGGCCGCACGTGAATTTGTGCAGGCTTCAATCTGATGCCTGCAGAGTCGCACGTTACGGAAAAGCCCGTTTTCGTGATCCTTTCCGTGGTTAATGCTAGAGTGTCGGGCGGCTAACATCGGGGGAACTGACGAGCAGCGGCGGGTGTCTATCATCGATGAGGGAAAAAGTCATGCCTCTGCGACCGACTGTGAACTCGTTTTGGGCGAGACTCCTTCTGTACTTGCATCTTGGGCTCTGTGCTCTCGCATGTTGCGGCTACGCCGAAGCTCCTGAGACATTTGCACAAGCCTTGGAGAGGCTCCACATCAAGGTCACGCAGACAGCTCTCATCCAGGCGCTATCCGATCCCCGGAACGAGGTTCGGGGGATCGCCGCTGCGCAGCTCGCCGAGATGAAGCTCACTGATGCGCTTCCGCAGATCGTCCGCGCCGCTCAGGATGAAAGAGATATTCGTACGCAAGTCAACATAGCCGCAGCAGCGACATGGTTGGGCTCCGATCAAGGATTGCTGATATTGAAGAACATCTGCATTAATCCAGCAGTATCCTTGTACGTAAGAATCGACGCTGCTCGACACGTCTTTGACGAACAGGATCACTTCTGTTTCCAATCTTTGGTCGAGGTCAGGAGCCTTTCGTCAGAAGCGGATGAGCGAATCAGTGCACTGAGCCTTGCGTCGCAAATGCGTCCTAAGACGGAAGCCGAAGAGAAAACAGTCTTGAGATTGGCTCTCAACGCTCTCGATGATCAAGACCTCAGGCTTAGGCTGCAGGCATGTGACGCGCTCCGATGGATTGGCGATCCAACCGCAATTGATCCACTCCGGCGGGCTGCAGAACGTGAACGTGAGGCGGCAGTCCGTGAACAAATGATTTCGGTTCTGAACTTCCTTCAAGGGGAACATTCCGGTCACTAGGATGTTCGGACTATCGAGAGTGACCGTATTGCCTGCAAAGTCGCGTTTACGGTAAGTTGCCGTTCGGGGCAAGTTGCCGGGTTGAACTTACCGAGATTCCGTTTTGCATGCAGTTGGGCGCAACGACTACCATTCAGAGAGGGGCCAATCAAGCCAAGAAGCATGAACACAAGAGAAGAGTTCTTGCATCTATACAGCAGCCAACCTAACTCCTTGGCCGCCACCTACCCCGATGTCCCTGCCCCTGACCCGCCACATACTCCATACTTAATTGCCGCTCGCTGGCGCACACACGATGTTTACGGAGAAGACATGCCGCAGATTGCTGCTGATCTTCTGGAAGCCGGAAACGACATGCCGACCTTAAGAAGGCTCGCAGGCGAAATGAATGTGAAATCGTCGTCGGAAGTGGAGCCGCTCATCGAGCGAATATTCAAGGAGTTTGACATCCGATACCCGTTATCCGAGATGGAAGCGAACTTGATACTCTCAAGGCAGATCGCACGCGAGGTAATCGCGGGAATTCGGAATCCCTGGGCTGCGGCAAATACGCTTGAAATAGCAATTTGGGGATGGCGTCCTCCGGATCGGACACTTGGAACGATCTTCGGAATCAACGAAGCATTAGACATTGAGCCCAAGTATCGGCCTTCCCTTGAATCCCTCAGAAATGAGTTATTGGATTCCTTCGCGTGTCTTGGCAGCTACTCGGATCAGAAGCTCATGGAGATGGATCACGAGTAGGTGAGTGGTCGTCATCTTTCACCAGCGACCCCGGGCCATTGAGAGCTGCCTGAAAAGTCTGGGTTTTGAGTAAATTGCTTCGGGATCTGGTCGAGGGCAGGCAAGTTACCTGAAACGTCGTTTTTCAAGCACGGCCCGAAGTTGAGATTTTTGCTGAGAGCCTACGATCTGGGCATGATAGTTATTACTCTATGTTCTTGGACAACAACGTCTTGATTACGAAGAATGATCAGAAAGACCTCATCGGGCTGCGAATCAGCGCCGGGCTACTTATTGCCTTGGGATGTTTGATTGGGCTGTATGTTCCCTTTTTCGGCTTGATACTAGATGTCTCGGTTGTTCGCCACTTGCATGGCCATCCATCCGCAACAGACAGGCCGAATTGGTTTCTGAACTTGTCAATCGCGATCTGTACTGTTTCGGCTCTTACCTATCTCTGCTTCCACGCTGCTGCGGGTCTATATAAAGCTCGACGTTGGGCAGCCTACGTTGCTATAGGTTTCGGCCTCTTACTCTTGTGGGTCAGTGGAATGTTCATCTACGACTGGTTTCATCCAGAGCGGCAGAGCCCTGATGAATACTTTGGAATCCTCATCGTTCCGATCTTCGTTGCCCTTGGTTTGTGGTGGTGTATTTACCTGAACCTCCCTACGTCAGAGCGCATTTTAAGAACATGCGCAAGCGCTAGGAAACCCCGAATTTTCCTTGGTGTGCATCGAGCAAACGGTATTTGGGCACAAGAGGGAACTGCCAGAGTTACAGATGGCACTTCACATGGATTCACATTGCCAATTGTCGATTAACCAGCAACCGGAACCCAATCCGAAACTGGCTGCAAAGTCTGGGTTTTGAGCAAGTTCGCGGAGCTGTACCCGATCTGCTCGCCGGGCCCCGGTTCAGACTAATCCGAGACTTGTGTGCGGCAAGCCCATGCGAAATCGTAGTCTGTCGTACTCAATCAGAGGCTTGAAACAGTCGGGCTCCTGCATCGACCATACAGAGGCTGGCGTTTGCGTCGAATTCGTCTTGGTGAGGATGGCGTTTACCGCGCGGCGGGCGGCCTCATTTGCTGCCTCCATGCAGGCGAGATCGGTGTAAGTGCGCACGTAGTCGGAAGCAAGCAGCAGGTTTGGAATCTCAGTGTCTGCGTTCGGACGGTATTGCAGAGAATTTGCTGTGTTGATCAGCAGTGGCTCCAGGTTAGTGGCCGTAGAGGGATTTGGAAACTGTATGTCGGAGTCGAGAAACCAGGTGATAAGGTTCTCGTCGCGGATGGGTTCGGCCCCGGCGACGTTGAGGTGGACCTTGATCTGTGCCCAGGCTTCCTCCTTGATCTCCTGTGCGGCACATTGCATTGCCGGTTTGCCGTAGAGGATGCCGGGAGTCTCCCAATCGGAGATGTCCGCAGAGAGGATGCCGCCGACCTGCCCGTTTCCGTAGTTGGCCAGATTGGCCTGGCGCCAGAATTGTCTTTGAGAGATTGAAGTAAGTGCCCAGGGTGAGTCCGCATAGAGGGTATGACCGAAGTCAACCGGGACATCCTGCTTGAGGAAGAATTGAATGCCATTCATCCACGCGGTGCGGAGGTCGCCGAGGTGCGCGAGCGACGGTGCCAGCGCCTTCATCTCGTCGGTGAGGAGGCCTGTCATGATCTCGACGGGCAGCGCGGCGATGTAGAAGTCCGCGGTGATATCAGTCTGCTGGCCGGCTCTCTCAATGGTCACGCTGGTAATGCCGCCGGCGTTCGTCTTGAAGGCCTTGACGGTCGAGTCTGACTGGAACTGGACGCCCTTCTGAGAAAGATACTGCATCCATGGTGACAGCCACACCTCGCTGGTGGGACCGCTAAGCAGGCGGTCGAAGCCTCCCCAGGTCAAGATGCCGAAGATTAGTTGCAGAAGGATGTATCCGGCAGTACGTGTGCTGCCCTCCTGTGCCCGGACTGCGACGAGAGATCGCGTAAGACCCTTTGCGAGGAGTGTTTGATAACGGGCAGAGTGGTTGTCTGCGGCGACAAAGGTCCACCAGGGTATTTGCTCATACTCCTTCACACGGCGTTCGGGGCAACTCGTCAGGAGGGTGAGCAAGCGGTCGGCGAAGAAGAGCACCTCGTTGTCGGGGACCCCGATGCCTCCGAAGAGTTCCTGGAAGGCAAGGAGCCAGTCCTCCATGCTTTGCGGCAGTCTCCCGGTCAGCATCAGGGGTGACTTTCCTGCTTGTGCCACCTCGATGCGGGTTGCATGAACGAGATTGTTGAAGACGCTTACATTTCCCGCGAAAGGGATGCGCGTCAAAGTGTCTGGAAGATGCTTATAAAATGCGGGGAAGAAACGGAAGCCATGCTCACCAGGCAAGTCGGTACGTCCCCCGGTGCCAGAGTTGGGAACGTAAAGGCTTCGCGCTTTGCCTCCGAAGACCCTGTTGCGCTCGAACACAGAAACCGAAAATCCTCGCTCAATCAACTCATGTGCGGCGCTAAGACCACCAACGCCGCCACCCAGAATTACGACCTTAGAAGACATCATCGCCTCGCAACCACACCAAGGTCCACCAGATTGGTGGATCTTGGGTAAGCGGGAACGTGAGCACACGCTGGATGGCTACAATCGACATAATGGCGCTGCCGCGCGCCCTTAGCAGGCATGGAGGATACTCCGGATAAACTTCCTTGAGCGTGCAAAAGTATCCTCCACAACATCCCGGCTGTCAATCGATAAGGTACTGTGAGTCATTGCTCAGGGACAACGGCCGCCCAGTCATTGTTATTCGTTTGTCCCTGTTAATTCCCTGTTATTCCCGGTTCGAAAGAGGTGGTCATTGAATGAAAGAGCGTCTATGTCCTAGTGTGATGAGTTGCATTCTTATTCAGCGCTACGGCGATTCATCACTCACACACCTCGGAGAGGTTTCCCGTAACAAGTGCTGATGGTATGAGGCGAATCGCAACCTCAATCAACGTGAGTTGGAGCGGTTGGTAGAGGCAGGCTCCAGTGCGCCAGAAGCGGTGAAAGTAATACACGATGAATGAAGCGGTTTTTCTAGGTGAGGACCAGCACATCGGAAGCGTCGCGGTTGGCAAACAGGCCGATTTAGTGTTGCTGAAGGGTGATCTGGATAAGGGAGCCAATCGCGGCTGGCCATAAACTCAGGCCCGCTTCAAGGAGTTGTAATTCTGGGGGAGGCGGCCTCCGAATTGCCTGTGAAGTCCGGTTTCAAGTAACTTCGCCTGCACGTGGATGCTCCGGATGACAAATCGCTTCACAGTGTCGCGAACAGGCGAGAGGAGTGTACGATGGGTGCGTTTTCAAAGCCAAAAAAGGAAATTCCGGATAAATAGGTATCAGATTCAAAGATCTTTGTGACGAAAAGCGTTCGCGAACGAGTCGATGGTGCTCCTGAAGAACGACGGAGTGCTTCCACTCAAGTCCACGGTTAGAAAGATCGCGGTGGTGGGGCCACTCGCCGATCAAACAAAGGTGCTGCTGGGCAACTACAACGGGAATCCGACTCACACAGTGAGCGTGATGGAGGGGTTGAAGGCCGAGTTTCCTGGAGTGGAGATCAAGTATGTACCGGGAACGCAGTTTCTGCGCAACGAGGGCAAGCCGGTACCGGAGGATCTGCTGACTACTCCCGATGGGCAGCCGGGATTGAAGGCTGAGTACGACGAATCCCAAGGTCTGGGGTTGAGTATGGCTGCGCCCAAACCAATTATGAGCCGGGTGGAGAAAACGCTCAATCTGACCGAGGCGAATCTGCCCACCGAGGTGCAGGGAAATAAGTCACTGATGGTGCAGTGGTCGGGTTTTTTGACGCCTAAAGAGACGGGCGATTACCAGATTGGTGTGCTGGCGGACGGTTTCGCGCAGGTGGCGGTCGATGGCAAAGAGATTGCGCTCGAGTACATGACGAATGGAGCCGAGGCCAAGCTCGGCAAGGTCCATTTGGAGACGGGACAGAAGGTCTCGCTACACATCCTTTACGGACCGATGGGAACGGCGAAGCCGCGGGCTCAGCTGATTTGGGCGCCCGTGAATCTTGCACCGTGGCCCGAGGCTATAACGGCGGCGCGCGGAGCGGACCTGGTGATCGCAGTGGTTGGAATTACGAGTCAGCTTGAGGGCGAGGAGATGCCGGTCAGCGAGGATGGATTCCTGGGCGGCGACCGCACGAGCCTCGATCTACCCAAACCCGAGCAGGCGTTGCTGGAAGCGGTGGCCGGTGCGGGCAAGCCGCTGGTGGTAGTGCTGATGAATGGCAGCGCGCTCGGCGTGAACTGGGCCAAGAATCATGCCAACGCCATACTGGAGGCTTGGTATTCGGGTGAAGAAGGCGGAGCGGCGGTGGCCGAGACGCTGGCTGGGAAGAACAACCCTGCGGGGCGGCTACCGGTGACCTTCTACACGGATGTTAGTCAGTTGCCGAAGTTTGAAGATTACACGATGCAGGGACGCACGTACCGATACTTCAGCGGCAAGCCACTCTTTCCATTCGGATACGGGCTGAGCTACTCGAGCTTTGCGTATAGCGGGCTGACCTGCCGACCGAGCCAGTGAAGGCGGGCGATCCGGTTCATGCCGAGGTAACGGTAACCAACACCAGCCAACTCGCCGGAGACGAAGTGGTGCAGCTTTACTTGAGTTTTCCTGACATAAAGGGAGCTCCACTGAAGGCTTTGCGCGGTTTCCGCCGCGTGCATCTGGGACCAGGCGCGAGCCAGAAACTGGAGTTTGAGCTTAAAGGTCGCGATCTGGGAATGGTGACGGACATCGGCCAGCCGATCATTACTGGCGGCGAGTACAAAGTGCGCATAGGTGGTGGCCAACCGGATACTGATGCTCCGGGAGTGAGCGGAAGCTTCCGAATAAGCGGACAGATCGATCTGCCGGAGTAGACGCGCGTGTTTTTATAGTTGGTCCCGAGATCAGAGACAGTCCTCCGCTGCAGAAGCATGATCAGTCAGTGAGGTTGGCGATCATGCCCATTTCAGCCAGACAGGCTCTTGGCCGCTCCGCGAATCGCCCGGAGCCGGCCCAGCATGCAGGGTCTCGGCAAGAACAAGCCTTTGCGGACATCTTCGCCTGACAGAGCATTAGTTACTGTTCTACGGCATTAGTTACTCGTCTACATTGATGACTGGTCTGCCGCTTCTTCGGGAACTGGCTTATATCGAACATTGGATCTAGATCGATTCCTGCTCTCATCTTCTCTAGAAGGAAAGAAATACTTCTCTGAAGTTTCCTCCTTTCGCCATTCATTCCCGTGAATTCCGATGTATTCCTGAAGATGCCGTGTTGATGCCTTGGAGCTATCAAGTCTGTTGAAATAAGTCTTGGACATCCGTGGAAAATGGGGCCATTGTGAGGAAAAAGGAGGCCGATATGGCACGCTCGTTCCTCTCTATTTCCTCCAAATTTGATGCCAACGGCAGATTCGGTGTTCCCGATTTCGAGCCGCTTCTGAACAGCGAACAAGCTGCGGAGCTACTCCAAATTCATCACAAAACGCTGCAAAAGCTAGCACGACGCGGCGAGATTCGCGGAACGCACATCGGCAAGCTCTGGCGCTTTCGCGTTTCCGACCTCAACGCTTGGTTTGAACGAAATCATCATGCAGGTTAAGCAACTCCAGATACAGATTCTGACGATCCATCCTCCGTCGTTGGGCCGCGCGGCCTTATACTTAAGAAAGCCATCCGTGGCCTCTCAACGCAGAAGGAGAAACGCATTGAGACGGACACGATATCAGAACGGAAGCATACGGCTTGTAGACTGCGCCAAGGGCCGGCGGATGCGGGAATATCGCTGGTACGAAACGCAGAATGATGGAATTCGTAGGCGACGCAGCACCCTCATTGGGAGTCTCCAAGAATATCCAACGGAGTCGGCTGCACTGCGGGCAGCGTCAGCGTTACAAGCAGACATTAACATAGAAACCCCTCGCACTCAGATTCGCGAGATCAGTTTCGACACTTTAGTCGAACACTATCGCGAAAAAGAAATGTGCAGGAATTCAGGTAAGACATTCGCGACTCGTGAGACGTACGAGGGCTATCTCCGAAGATGGATAATTCGCCGGTGGAAATCATATCGTCTAGGCGACGTGAAATCTGTAGCGGTGGAGGAATGGCTCAAAACACTTCCACTAACAAATGGAAGCAGGGCCAAGATTCGAAATATCATGCATGCGATCTTCAATCACGCGATACGGTGGGAGTGGCACAGCCACAATCCCATCACTCGCGTTCGCCAGAGCGCAAAACGGTCGCGAATTCCGATTATTCTCAGTGTTTCTCAAATCCAGGCACTCCTCGATAATCTCCGCGAGCCCGTACGCACGATGGTGTTTGTCGATGTATCAACTGGGTTGAGAATTGGTGAACTCTTAGCTCTGCAGTGGCGCGACATTGATTTCGAGAATCTTGAAATTTCGGTGACGCGTTCCATTTCGCTGCAACATATTGGCGAATGCAAAACGGAAACCTCTCGTAAACCGGTTCCCATGGATGCCGAGATCGCTGAATCCCTTGGGCGATGGCGGCATAATAGCGGATATCCGAAGCCGGAAGACTGGGTCTTTGCAAGTCCGCATATGAATGGAAAGCAGCCGTATTGGCCCGGCACGTTATATAGAGCTCATCTGGGACCTGCTGCAAAGGCTGCTGGCATTCCCAATAAGATCGGCTGGCATACCTTCCGGCACACTTTCGCCACTTTACTCAAAGCAAACGGCGAGGATGTGAAGACGGTGCAAGAGCTGCTCCGGCACGCCAACAGTACCGTCACGATGAACGTCTACGCACAGGGGGTCACCGAACTCAAGCGGCAGGCGCATCACCGGATCGTGCGCATGGTCATCGGGCAGGAAGGCCAAGGAAATGGGGAAACTGCTAATGGACGTTAACGGACGTCAATTTTTCGAAAGGGTTTTTTATTAAGTTATTGATTTAATTTGGCGTCCCCGACGGGATTTGAACCCGTGTTATCGCCGTGAAAGAATCCGTTCAACTCGCAACATTAACGCACTGCTGAGAATCAGAATGCATCGGAACGAATCCCAGGCAACTTTTAACGAACACCTTAACTGCTCCGCAACTGTCCGCGGCGCCATGACGGGAGAAATCGGCCCCGAAGACACGGGCGCCCGGCTAACTGAGTTTGTTGAGGCCTGTCACGTCTAGACCAAGTTAACTAGTGAAGAGTGCGCGTTTTCATCACCTAGCTGAGGTCCGATAACAGATATTCTGTTAACCGAAGCTGTAGGCGCTCTTTAGAAATGTCATGTTCCCGCCCATTAGAAATGTCAGGTTCTAAGGATGGGCTGGATTTCTATGAGCGAACGCGATCTGAAGCGGATCGAAGTGTTGAGTGAGGTGCGGACCGGGCGTCGCACGGTGGCTTCTGCAGCAGCGGTGCTGGCGGTCAGCGAGCGCCAGGCTTATCGGCTGCTGGCCAGGTATGAAGTACATGGCGGGTCAGGGCTGATCCATAAGGCACGAGGCCGGACCTCGAACCGGAGCCGGAACGAAGGGGTCCGGAGGTATGCGGTCGAGCTGGTCAAGACTAGATATGCGGACTTCGGGCCGACGCTGGCGACTGAAGTACTTCTGGACAGGCATGAGCTGCGAGTCGGCCGCGAGACCTTGCGGCGATGGATGATGGCCGAGGGCTTGTGGCTGTCGCGAACGCAGCGACGAACGTTCCACCAGCCGCGGCTAAGGCGCGAGAGCTACGGCGAGCTGATCCAGATCGATGGCAGCGATCATCGATGGTTTGAGAAGCGCGGTGAGCCCTGCACCCTGCTGGTCTTCATCGATGACGCCACGAGCAAGCTGATGCAACTGCGATTCGTTGCCAGCGAGAGCACGGACTCCTACTTTGAAGCGCTCGATGGGTATCTGACCAAGCACGGCTGCCCTACCGCTTTCTACTCCGACAAGCACACCGTCTTCCGTGTGAACCGGACGGACGCGAAGGGCGGATCAGGGATGACGCAGTTCGGACGTGCGCTGGCGGAGCTGAACATCGAGATCCTCTGCGCCAACTCTAGTCAGGCCAAGGGCCGCGTTGAGCGAGCGAACCGCACGTTGCAGGATCGTCTGGTGAAGGAGTTGCGCCTTGCCGGTATCTCCG
This sequence comes from Terriglobales bacterium, assembly GCA_963738095.1. Lineage (GTDB taxonomy): Bacteria > Acidobacteriota > Terriglobia > Terriglobales > Acidobacteriaceae > Alloacidobacterium. Next base: position 117,706 of record CAVTVL010000008.1, on the reverse strand, counting down.
ACATGAGTGCCGGCAACGCCTTCCTGCCGGAGTTCGTTGAGCGCTTCAACGAGAAGTTCGCCCTGCCTCCAGCTAAGGCCGACAACCTTCACCGCAAGCTGAACGTGCAGGCTTCTCGCTTGGCCGACATCCTGTGTCATCGCGAACAGCGGTACGTCGGCCAACAGCTCACCCTTGCTTATGATCGCAAGCAGATCATCTTGGAGCGAAGTGAGTTGGCCGACAGGCTGGCAGGCCAGTATGTCGAGGTTTACGACTTTACCGACCGGCCGCTGGAGGTGCGATGGAAAGGGCACTCTCTTCCCTACCGCGTCTTTAGCAAAGATCAGCGTGTCAGCCACACCGCCATCGTCGAGAACAAGCGCCTGGGGCATGCACTGGCGATCGTCAAGGCGCAGCAGGACCTTAGCCGCGCCACCAAGATTATGAACAACAGCGAGAAGACCGGCTACAAGAAGAACCCACGACGAGTCTATGGACCAGACTTCGAGCCAAAATCCGCGAAGGCGGATGCGGTGGAAATGACGGTCTGATGGAAAGGGTGGAACGATGAGACCGTCCCACCCTTTCCACAGACCTTGGAAATCACCAAGTGCGGTGATTTCACACATTCCCACCGCACGACGGCTACGACGTTATACTGACATTTCTATTGGGTTAGTTCCCCTGTCATTTCTAATGAGCAGCAACAAGCGAGGCGGGATTTTTTTGATGGAGAAGACCTTAAAAGAAGCTATCGCCGCTTTGTCAAACAGTTGCAGATCACTCACATCTGACTAGACGAAACGGAAGCCGGCCCGGTGCCATCGCACAACGGTCTCCGGCTGGACGAGAATCAATGCCTGTCTACACCCGCACCGGAACCGCCGCAATATGACCCAGAAAAGCCTGTCGATGACGGCAAGGCGAGGATGGGAATTTCTCCGTTTCAAGACAGCAAGCTGCTGCAGGAGAGCTAAATTCTCCAAGTGGAGATCGCGGCGAGAAGAAAAGAATCGGATCACCGGAACAAGCAGCAGCTTCACCAGGCGCAGCATGCGAGAAGTTGTACACGGAGAGAGCCCAGATTGGATGCTGGGCTAATCGTTCATGATTCAACCGCAGATCGCTACTTTAGTGAGCGCCTGAACCCCGACTCGTCTAGTCCATCAGCTTCATCATCAGATATGTAAACTCTTCTGCCTCGGTCCGCGCGGCCTGCCGATTATCAGCACCAGCTCCGTGTCCACCCTCGGTGATTTCGTCGTAGTAGAAGGGAAGATGATATTCCTCCATCTTCGCCGCGAACTTGCGCGCATGTAGGGGTCCCACGCGATCATCTTTGGTCGTCGTAAAGATCAGCGGCTCGGGATACTTCACGTCTGCCTTGAGCTGCTTATACGGCGAAATCGACGCCAGAAACGCCCGCTCCTCCGGCACGCTTGACCGATCCGTATTCGCCCACCCAGCGTGCGCCGGCGGCAATGTGCTCAAAACCCAGCATGTCGAGCAGCGGCACCTGAATCACGATTGCGTTCCACATCTCGGGATGCTGCGTCATCTCTACGCCCATCAGCAGCCCGCCGTTCGATCCGCCCTCAATGCCCAGATGTCTGCGGCGAAGTGATCTTGCGTGCGATCAGGTCTTTGCCCACTGCCGCAAAGTCGTCATAGATGCGCTGCCGATGCGTCTTCAGTCCGGCCTCGTGCCACGCCGGCCCAAACTCGCCGCCGCCGCGAATGTTCGCCAGCACAAATACGCCGCCATGCTCCAGCCACAGCTTGCCGATTTCCGCCGAGTAGTTGGGTGTCTCCGAAATCTGGAATCCCCCATATGCATTCAGCAGTGTCGGCGTCTCGACCGTCCTATCTTGATGTCCTTGCGATGCACGACGAAGTAAGGCACCTTCGTTCCATCCTTTGACGTCGCCCCCAGTTGCTCCACGACATCCTTCGTACGCATCGAATTGCGCCGGCGAGTCTTGTCCGGCTTCAGCGAACCATCCGCAGCATCTCCCAGCAACAACGCCCGAGGTGTCAGAAACCCTCTCTGCGCCAGGAAGAACTTGTCGTCCGAGCAAACTAGTGGCAGAAATCCCGATCGTCTGGTTATCCGGCACCGGCAACTTTAAGCGCGTCCACTTGCCGTCCTTCCCGCGCGTGTAGACGTAGGCGCGTCCCTGCACATGTTCCAGCGTGGTCAGCAGCACATGGTTCTTCGTGATCGCTACCTGCTGTGAAAACTCCTGCGAGGTTGGAGAAAACACGACCGTCGGCTTCAGGTGCACTGGGTCCGGCTTGACTTTCCGCAGATCCAGCGCAATCACCGATCCCTGCGGGACGCTCTTCGTCTGCCCTTCAGGTGTCCAATCCTGGTTCAACGAGACCAGCAGTTGGTTATCTTGCAGGCCATTCAGAGAACACTTTAACGGCAGCCCCAGCCTCTTTGGACCGCCTGGTAGGAGCAGATACCACTCGCGCTCAAATGTGGTCTTGTTCCGCTCCACCACCGCCACGCGGTGCCCCTGCCCGTCGACCATGACGGCAGGGTTGTCACCATACCCGTTGTCCTTTACTTTGCCGCGATACACCTCCACCGCGCTCTCCAGTGGCGTACCTCGCTTCCACTTCCTAATCGTGATCGGATATCCGGCCTCGCTCATCGTTCCCGGGCCCCAGTCGCGCCCAATCAGCAACGTGTCCTTGTCCTGCCACGCAATGCGCTGCTTGCCGCGCGGCATCACGAATCCGTCTTCGACAAATTTCCCCGTCTTCAGGTTGAACTCGCGCGGAGTGATCGCATCCTCGCCACCCACGGATAACGCGACCATGCAGTGCTCTTGTTCGGGCTCCAGGCATGCCAATCCCTTGCCTACCCAGCTCTGCTTGTCCTGCTTGCCGAGCGCGTCATAGTCGATTACCGTCTCCCAGTTCGGGTCGGCAGTGAGATAACTCTCTAGTGTGGTTTTCCGCACAATCCCACGCACATGATCTTTATCGCGCCATGTGTTGTACACCATGCCCCCACGGAACTGCGGATACGGCAACTTGTCCGGCGAGTCCATCACTTTCAGCGCCTCTTCCTGGAGTTGGGAAAACGGCTTCTCCTTCTCCAGCACCTCAGCAGTTCGCGCGTCCTCGGCCTTCACCCACTCCATCGCCTTCTCGCCGTGGATGTCCTCAAGCCACGTGTAATTGTCCGGCTGTTCTAGCACTGAAGCCTGCGCTCCCGCCTTTTGTATGCTTGCGCCTCCAAGCAACAATGCCGTCAGCGCACCCGCAACGCCTGCAGTGCTCCACGTTTTAGGTATCTTCAATTTGCGCCCCGCTAACGAATCGCCGCCGCGGCTCGCGCAGGTCCGTGAGTTGCACCCGTTATTGAAGAGGGAATTGAGCAAAGCTCCAGCCAGACGTACCCCGGCCTTCATTGATCGAACCTCCAAGTTGTTTGTTGTTTATTGAATGACGTGAGTGTACAGCACCATGGAAATCGAGTACACTGCGGGTCCCATTTTCAGATGTTCATAAGTCCGGATGCCCGTCGTGATCGATTGTGCTGGCTGTGAAACCACCTAGTTCACGGCCAGTAGAAACGCAGGGTTCGACTCGGTGCAAGTTTTCGTGCCGTGCGCCGATCACGCACTCATAGCAGTAGCAGCGGGCCGATGGACGTTCCGCTTAATGCGCTTATTAGGCAAGACCAATGCTTCATTCTTGCTCCGAATGGATTGCCACAGGCTTGAACTCCCACGCTTTATACCCGCGCCGCCCCCGCCATAGGCGACGAGTCGGCTTGCGACCTGACCTCGAGTGGAGCCCTCTATCTGGTTCCGGGTCGTGGTCGGCAAATTGGAAGGTGGCACATGTCCGTAAAGTCGGCATCTCGGACAAGTGCCTCATGCAGCTGTCTGTGAACGAGATTTATTCGTCTCGGCGACTTATCGCCAATCGAGAGCTGGGGCGACAGTAGTCAGAATGGCTTCCAGAACGTGCGCGTTGTAGGCGACACCGAGTTGATTTGGAACCGTCAGCAGTAGCGTATCGGCCTCGGTGATCGCCTCGTCTTTCCTAAGCTCCTCAATGAGAGCATCCGGTTCTGCAGCGTAGCCGCGACCGAAGACGGCCTGTCTGTTTCCGTCAATGAATCCAATCTTGTCCTGTTCCTGACCTCCTCGTCCGAAATAGGCGCGATCACGGTCGTCGATCAACGGAAAGATACTGCGGCTGACGGAAACGCGCGGAGTGCGAGAGTGGCCAGCCTCTTTCCAGGCGGCGCGAAAGGCACGAATCTGGGTGGCTTGTTGGATATGGAACGGCTCACCCGTCTCATCGAATTTGAGGGTGGAAGATTGCAGGTTCATTCCAAGCCTGGCGGCCCAGACAGCGGTCGCATTGGAACCCGCACCCCACCAGATCCGATCACGCAGTCCTTCGGAGTAGGGCTCGAGACGCAACAGCCCCGGTGGATTGGGAAACATGGGACGTGGGTTCGGTTGAGCGAATCCCTTGCCGCGTAGCAGTTCGAAAAACTCTTTGGCGTGGCGCCGTCCCATGTCTGCACCGCTCTCGCCTTCACGCGGGGTATAGCCAAAATAGCGCCACCCATCGATCACTTGCTCGGGCGAACCGCGGCTGATTCCCAACTGCAGGCGGCCGCCAGCGATGAGGTCCGCAGCGCCGGCATCCTCCGCCATGTAATGCGGATTCTCATACCGCATGTCGATCACTGCCGTGCCAATTTCAATCTTTCGCGTTTTAGCACCGACTGCCGCGAGCAGCGGGAATGGTGATGCCAGTTGTCGGGCGAAGTGATGGACACGGAAGTAGGCTCCGTCAATCCCCAGGCGTTCGGCCTCCGCCGCGAGGTCGATGGATTGCAGGAGCGTATCAGCTGCCGACTGCGTCTGTGACTGCGGCGAGGCCGTCCAATGGCCGAACGAGAGAAAGGCAATTTTCTTCATGCAGGTAAGTCCAGTGTTCCGGTTCGGTCGTTCTTTCAGGAGAGTTCGGCACGACGGCTTCTGATTTGTGCCAGCACGTCGACCAGCATTTTGAGATCGGTGGACTTGACACCGTCAAACAGTCGATGAGTCTGTTCGTGAACTGGACCCTCGATGATCGTGAGCAACTTCTTGCCTGAATCGGTGATGAAGGTCGACACCTGCCTCCGATCATCCTCAGCCCTCTCTCGAGTGATCCAACCGGACTTCTCCATGCGGTCCAACAGGCGAGACATATCAGGCGCCGCTGCTACCATGCGTGCAGAGATGTCGTTCCTGCAAAGACCCTCCGTCCCAGCTCCCCGCAGAATGCGAAGAACGTTGTACTGCTGCTGGGTGATGTCGAATTGGCGCAGTAATTTGTCGGCAGTGTTCGACAGCTCCGAGGCTGTGCGTAGGATGCTCAGGAATGCTTCCTGCTGCAAAGAGACAAAAGGCCGGTTCTGCTTCAGCGTTACGGCCAAAGGAGATTTGCTGGTAGTCGCCATACGTCACTCTTTCAGAGCTATACCAAAGGTTGACGATCCGCTCACCGACGAGGGAGACTGCTGACGGGTTGCGACACCGAACCGGAGTCAAAGCAGTCTCACTCGAAATCGAGCATAAGCAGAGGTGTGACCCTGCCCTTAGTAGCCGATGGACAACTGGCCGCGCTCATGAGCCGGTCTCTCGATCTCATCTACCAGGGCGACGGCGTAGTCTTCAAAGGAAATGCGGCTGTCCCCCTGCTCGTTCGCGATCAGGTTCGTAGTGCCCAAGCGGAATTTGCCTGTTCGCTCGCCTGCCTCGAAGAAACCGGCAGGGCTAAAGTAGGTCCAGTTGATGTCGGATGCTTTGAGTATGCCGAGAGCCTTTTCGTGTGACGTAGCTATAGGCAGGTATGCTTCGGGCAGGAAACCAGAGGCAATAAGAGTGACAGCGGGCGCAACCTCAAGCAGCCCCGCGCCTCCGACGACGATCAGGCGCGCTTTGCCAGCCTTCTTCACTGCGGCGATCTGACGCTCGGTGACGCCGAGCAGTGCGTCGGTATTGTCCGGAGGAGGAGCGTAGGCGCTGACGACAACATCGGCTCCGGTGATGATGGAGGCGATCGCCTCTACGCTGCTTAAGTCGTCCTTGACGGCTTTTACGGTCGAGGGGATCTTCGAGGTATCACGGGCGACTGCCGTAACATGATGACCGCGACTGGTGAGTTCCTTCAAAATACGTTGGCCAGAGTTGCCAGTGGCTCCATAAAGTACGACGTTCATTTTGATTCTCCTTTGCGCTCCCGGCTGCCCGGCAAGCATTGAGTGTTACAACACGTATATGAGTGTTGCAACACGTATCGCGATTCAAAAAAAGGAATTCTGGGGATTTGGCTGGAGCTTTGGTCTTTACCAGGTCCCAACATCGAGACTTGGGGCACCTTCATTGCAGTTCAGGAAAAGTCGTCGAACCCTGTGCCCCCTCCAAACTGCCGAAAACAACTCCCCGGGCTTACCCCCTGCCCCGCTCGCTTCGCGAAAAAGCCCCCATGTTGCATTTCGGCAGGCTCTTTAGTCGTGCCTCTCGGTCTTCCGTATCACAAACACGGCCACGAACAACAGCACCCGAACTATACCGGATCCCCGCCGCGGTGCGATGATGGAAACTCCCCATGAAGATGGCGATCTACGGGCGGATGGTCTTTGGCGCTTCGGCGGTCTTCTTCGGCGTTATCGCACTCCTCTGGTACGACGCTGACACCTGGCAAAACCTGCAACAAATCTGGAAGCTGCCTTTTGGCGCCATCCTCGGCGGCTGTCTCATGATCGCGCAAATTGCCGCTGGCATCGGCATGCAGGTTCCGCGCACCGCGCGTCTGGCCGCGCTCATTCTCGTCGTCGTCTACCTGTCTTTTTCGCTGGCTTGCATTCCTGACGTCCTTGCCGCGACAAACATCTATGAACGCTTCGGAGGCAGCTTCTTCCTGTTCTTTTCCATGTCCTGCGGCGCGATTGCGCTCTTTGCGGCGTCTGAGTCGAATGCTGCAAGAGCCAGAGCGTTCGGCCACGTGGCGCGCATTGGACTCAGCGTCAGCGCGATTTCCTTTACGTTGGGTCAGGCGCTCCTTCTTCGCGATACTGCCAGACTGGTTCCAAAATGGATCCCTCCCAGCCAAATGTTTTGGGCAATTCTCACCACCATCGCCTTCGCACTCGCCGCCATTGCCATACTCATCCATCGCGAGGCACGGCTCGCGATAGGCCTCATGACTCTTATGCTGGCACTCTTCGGAGTATTGGTCTGGGTTCCACGCGTGATCGCCCACCCAGAGGCACATTTCAACTGGTCTGAATGCCTTCTGACTTTCCTCATCACAGGCGCGTCCTCGATGGTGGCCGATTTGAAGTCTGTCTGATTTTTGCGTTCGGCGATAGGGTCCTGTGAAACGCGCCAGTGTTTACTAATCTCCGTTGTGGGAGATTCCACATGGACGATTAGTTTGCTTATCGGACACTTGACAACTCAGCGAGCAATGCTGAAAGCACTTCTCCGTGTAGTCGGTTTTCGTCAACGTTTTTTAGTTCTCAGTTAACCGATTTAGGAACTACGCCCTATCACACAAGCGTGTCGAGCGATCCTCCATCTGGGCGGGCGCGTCCGTTTCGGAGGACGCTTCGCGACCCGCTTACACTTTCCATCAAATACGAGCGTCCACAGTTCCCGGCAGCATCGCCTTACAACGCGGTTGAGAGTTAGAACGTACCAACTACATAATCCGAAGGTGTCACGATGCGAGTCCCTTGTCGGAACCGAGAACCAGTAGGTCTTTGTCTCCAGCGATGATGAAGTTAGCCTTTGCATGCATCGCACACTCTAGAAACATATCGTCCTTTGGGTCGCGACACTCCTTCACTGTTCCTCGGAGTTCGACGCGAATCGAACGCGCCAGAACCGATTTCACTGCAGCGCGAGCGCGAGTGGCTTCCCAGGAGAATTTCTCAGTAAGCACCCGATGTATTCCCGTTTCGATTTCAGTGCAAGTTGCGATGACGTCTTCGGTCATGGCCTTTTCGAGTGCTCGCGTCGGCGTGCTACGATGCTTCGCGAATTGAAGGGCCGAGATCCACACGTTCGTGTCCAAAACAACAATCACTGTAAGTTGCGGTTCCGTCGACGAGTAAGCTTCCCAGAGCGCACCTCTTGAATGAGACGCGGCACGTCGGCTTCGGTGTAGCCGGGATTGCGGCCGGCAGCATATTCACCGATCTCCTCCAGCGTTCTGCGTGCCTGCTGTGCGTAATAGCTGCGGAAGGCTTCGCGGAAGAGCTCGCTCATCGTCCGGCTGTCGCGCTTGGCGAGGGCCTCGGCTTTCTGGGCAAGCTCGGGTGGAAGGCTGATGGTATAGACGCGCGAAGTGCGAGTAGTCGCCATATTCTTGATATTACATGGTAATGGAATCCAATACAGTTCGGGATACATCGCATGAGATCTTTTGAACGAGAATTTGTCTGATCAGATCGCGGAGCCGAGACAGTGCATGCCCTGCGACTGATTATTTATGCTCAACGCATAGAGACTCGCCTTTGAGGCGACATTGGAGTCCAGCGAAAATGTTGACCGAATATTCGCATCATCGCCAAACCATTTCGAGGCCGTCGAACTGGAGCGGCCTTCGGCGGAAGTTTACGCCAACGCCAGATTCATGTTACTGATGGCCTCGTCGATCTCCCCTGTGCTCTTGAATCCGATCGTGGCACAGTCCACGCCCGCATTCCGGAAAGCGAACCTCATCGCTTTCACACGGTCGTCGTGGCTATTCTGGAATTGACCTCCGCCGCACAGCTTCATACCGATCACACCGAGCCCTTCTTTCTTGAGCTGGTGGATGTGATCGACCACTTCGCTCACATTGTCGGGGTGATTGGTGTCCTCATAAGTCGGCCCGTCCATGCGCGCGCCGTTGTGATTGATGCGAATGAGTCCGACGTCGAGCCAGTTGGTGCCCGGCATCTGACGCAGTGCCGGCAGTCCATGCACCGAGGCGCCATGCGTGCGGATGATCTTTCTTTGCTGCGCTTCGAGGATTCCGTCCTGCCAGCGTTTCGTGGTCTCCGGCCAGTCAGCTGTGTGCTGCCAGTGCAGCAGCATGATGTCAAAATACTCCGTTTGCGAGGTGCGCCGTAGCTCATCGAACTTAGCCTGAGGATCTATGCCTGCGTGAAACGTAGTGACCTTGCTCATCAGGCAGTAGCTGTCGCGTGGTAAGCCCTTCAGCGCGTCGCCTAGCATCCCCGGCGTCTTGTACGCCTCAGCGGTCTCGAAAAAGCGGATGCCGCGGTCATACGCATAGTGAACGAGCCGCGTGAACTCCTGTTGTCCCAGAGCTGCCTGCACAGAACCGCTGTCCGTCCCGGTTCCAAAGGCCAGCCGCGTCACTCCCACCCTGGAGCGGCCGAGCGCCACTGTATCGGTCGCGGTACTTCCGGCGGCGCCCAGTGGAAGAGTTCCTACTGCCGCCATGGCCCCCGCGGCAAGACCTGTTTTTAGGAAACTACGACGTGTCGTTGAACTCATCTCGACCTCCGCGGCTCAAGCCGGTGGGCGAGCCGGATGAGTGGATGGTAGCACGGCACATTCGATCCGGTCCGGCCCTGGGCGGCAGCTTTAATGCTCAACTGCGCAATTCGTAGCACAGTATCGCCAAAGAATTCTCGGAAATGCTAACCCAAGTTTCGATCTTGATATGGCCGAGTTTCTGGTGCAGGAAAAACCGCAGATCACGAAAAATAATGAGTAACGGACGCTCAGGACTCTAAGGCCTGACGATCATCTTCCCGACACGTCGTGATACTGGCTGGCGATAGCGAAGGCGTCATCGATCTGTTCGATTTCTCTGGTATGTGTAAGCAGCGGTGCAAACCACTCGGTGTGTGCGTGGAGCAGTTCCAGGGCGTCCTGCGCCTCGTGGTTTGATCCGCGCACATTGAAGATGGTGAGTTCCTTGCGCCTCATTGCTGAACCATCCATGGGTACAAAGGGAGATGAATGAATACCTGTGAGCACGACACGACCGGCATTGCGGGTTACTTGAACCGCCTGACCGGTGGTATATTCTCCAGCCGCACAGTCAATTGCGCAGTCCACACCGCGCTGCCCCGTCCCGGTGAGGATTTCTGCGACGGCTTCTTCGGGTTCGATCACGACGTCTGCGCCAAATTCCACAGGCCAACTCGCGGCGATGGGCCAGTGGTTCCACTGCCCAGATTCGTGCCGCCTTGACGGCGCGCAATGCGGCGATCGTCAAAAGTCCGATTGGTTCCGCACCAATGACTACTGCCGTTTCGCCCGGGTGGAATGAAGCCAGGCGGATCGAATGCAGCGCAACCGCTAGAGGCTCAACCAGGGTGGCTTCGTCCAACGACATCCCGGGAGGGATGGGACGAAAGTTGATGGCCGGTAAGTTGACTAGTTCCCGGAAAAAACCGGGATAGTGAGGGTTGCTCAGAAAGCGAATGTTCGTGCACACATTGTGGTGACCGCTCAAACAGAATTCGCAGTGGTAGCAGTAAAGAACAGGCTCAAGTGCCCCGCGGGCGCCCTCAGCGAGTTCAGTAATACCGGCGCCCATCCGCACGACCCTTCCTGCAGGCTCGTGCCCGAGCACCATGGGGTAAACATTGGGAGTACTGCCAACAGCACCCTCGGAGTAGGAATGCAGATCAGACCCGCAGATGCCTACGGACTCGATCCGGACCTGCACTTCACCGGGTCCAGGATCTTCAATCGGCATATCAGTAGGCCGGAATTTCAGGGAGAGATAAGCTCTGCGGCTCGCATCGAATGCCTTCCTCACGAACGATACCTGCTCAGTAGGTGAGAAGAAAAAGCCGAGAGGGGCCTTCAGCCAATTGTTTTGAGTGAACACCTTTTCGACAACCCCACTTTAGCCCCACTGTAAGAATTCCTATCGATTATTTTGCGGGACTTACAGCGCCAACCGTTCCCGTTAAGTTGTTGAAGTTACGTACAGAATCAAATTTGGGAGCAGAGGGTCGGGGGTTCGAATCCCTCCGCCCCGACCATGAAAAGAAATGAGTTAGTTGACCCTCTCTTTCCCCTTTATGCTGGCCTGCGTAGTTTTTGCGGGCACTCGCAACTTTCTTCTGCAATGCCGCATGCGACCGCTGCACCTCAGTAGGAAAGGTCGGGATCTCCTGCTCGAGTTGTGCGAGCGATTGCCGCACAATCTCCGGATATTTCTTTGCTATGTCGTAAGCCTCTCCACGATCCGCTCTCGGTACGAACTCTAAAGTAAAAATCGAGGAGAGCGCTTCTGTTGGGGTCGCTCCGCGATCGGTTCTTTCTCATAGCCCATTTCTGGGGAAATGAGCGCACGATCGGATTGCCATTTTCGGTCTTCTAGTGAGCTACATAGCTCTGACCGCGTAGCACTTTTCCCGGGAGAGCATTCGTCATTTTTCCTTCGGCAATCACCGGCACGCCATTCACCAGCACGTAATCCATGCCTTGCGAAAGCTGGTTGGGCTGTTCAAACGTGGCGAGATCACGGATCGGTCGCTGGATCGAAGATCACGACGTCTGCCCACATGCCCTGCTTCAACACGCCGCGATCGGTCAACCGCATGCGCTGCGCGGGCAGCGCAGTGAATTTGCGGATCGCATCTTCCAGCGTGAGGGCATGTTCTTCGCGCACATACTTGCGCAGAATCCGAGGAAAGGTTCCGTAAGCGCGGGGATGTGGATGTTCCTTGCCGAGCAGCGCCATCCGGCGAGGTACCCTGCGAATCGTTATCCATTGAGACCCATGGCTGCTTGAGAGCCAGCACCACATCGGGCTCGCTCATGCCGAAAACCGCGACCTCAGTGAAGGCTTTGTCGCTTGATGAGCAGGTCACACAGCGCGTCGATGGGATCCTCTTTCCACATCGCCGCCACTTCCGACAGGCGCTTGCCCTGTAATGGAACGAGTTCGGGATTCTGAACAACTGCGATTTGGATGGCTTCTGGACCGGGAATCTCCTGCCATTCGTTATCCCAGTAGCCATCCGGGTTGACAGCATGTCTTTGCGGATGCGCGCGCGGATCGTCCTGGGTCCTTGAGCCGCTCGATCAGTTTAGCGTCGCCGCCATCGTGCGCCCACGGAGGAATGAACGCGGAGAAGGTATTGAACCACGCGGTGTAGGCGTAGGTGTTGGCGCTGATGTCGACGCCGGAGGCGCGCGCGGCATCGATCTGCGTCGACGATCTGCGGCATCTTGCCCCAGTTCGATTTCCCTGCGGCCTTCAGATGCCAGATTTCGACCGGGATGTGCGCCTCGCGGCCGATGCGGATGGCTTCATCGATTGCCTCGAGCTCGCGTCTCGCCTTCGCTGCGCATGTGCGTGGCGTAGATGCCGCCGTATTTCGCCGCCTCGCTGGCGAGCGCAATCAACTCGTCGGTCTTTGCGTAGGGTGCGGGTGCATATTGCAGGGCGCTGGAGAGCCCACCGCTCCATCCTGCATGGCGTGTCAACCAGCGGCCGCATCTGCGGCCAGTTGCTCCGCGGTCGGCTGGACGTCGGCATCGCCGAGCACCATCCGCCGCACGCTGGTCGCACCCACATAGCTGGCCAGGTTGATGCCCATGCCCTGGTGCTCGAGACGCGTGAAATATTCGCGGAACGTGGTCCAGTCGGGGTTGATGCTTCAGGTGTTCATAACCTGCCCGATCGGCCGCAATAATAAAAGGATTCAGCGGCGCGGCCGAATTGCCCTCCCCCGTAATCTCGGTGGTGATTCCCTGGTAGATCTTCGACGGGACACGCGGATTGACAAGCATCGTCAATTCCGACTGCCCAAGCATGTCGATGAATCCGGGCGCGACCACCTTCCCGTGAGCGTCGATGGTCTGCTTGCGGCCGGCATCCTTCAGGTTGCCGATCGCGGCAATGTCGCCCGGCGCGAATGCCGACATCGCCGGAGTACCATGGCGAGCCGGTCCCGTCGATGATGTGCCCGTTGACGATGACGATGTCGAAAGGTTCGCTTGAGCCTGGAGAATCCCCTGCGAAAAGCGTCGTTACCGACGAAAGCATCAACAAACAAATGGACACAGCGCGCATACGAGTCCTTTGTGCCAGGAATTCAAAGCCACTTTGGCAGGGGCCAGTGTTTCCGCATCCTATCACGTCAGATCTTTAAACTCGCGCACCTCTTAATTTCCCCAACCCCAGAGGCGTGGGCCATGCCATTGGTTTGCTCGTGTCCTCTTGGCATCTCCGTCAAATGTCCGTGTAGCCGGTTCTCTCAGCAACTTGAAGCCTCTTTCTCGTGCTCGGTTCATATGACGGACGTTCTCATTAATGAGACGCTTCGACAACCATTCTTATTCGCTTCCACTACCGGCAATTTCAGTCAAGCTGATTTTTTGCCCGGCTGCTCACGGATCTACAGGGAAGCACAACAGACATGCATGTACCCGACTGAGGAAGTCGTGTGTTGCTGCGTACCTGAAGATGTCCGCCGTGCCCGTGAACAATGGTGGAACAAAGCCAAAGGCCTACACCCGATCCTTTCAGATCTTTCGTGGTGAAAAAGGCTTCGAAAATTCGCTTGATGTTCTCAGCAGGAATACCCATTCCATAATCCGCAATTGTGACCCGGACAGCCGGTTCCGTGTCATTGCTACCCAGCCTGCTCGATGAAGTCCTGATCCGTATTCTCTCCCCGTGTCGAGAAGCCTCGACAGCATTGCGAATCAGATTGGAAAAGACTTGTCGTAACTGTGCTGGAAATCCGCGAATGACCGGCGAGCAAGCCGAATCTTTCTCGACTCGCAGATTCTTGTCGACGATTGCTCGATTGTTTAGGGCAAGAACATCGTCGATAATTTCATCGATTCGAATCTCGATTGGAGAGGACGATTCACGATTGAATGAAAGTATCTGTTTGGAGATGCGCGAGACTCGTTCAAGTTCAATTGCGGCTGAGTTTACATATTGTCGTGCAATTTCTGGCCGGTCGAGCGAGTGCTCCATAAGATAAACGAGATTTGTGATCGCTTCCAGAGGATTGTTGATCTCATGCGCGATGGTATGTGCTATACGACCAGTTGCCGCAAGCCTCTCACTGATCAGTAGGGCCTCCTCAGCGAGCTTTTCCTTGGTCGTTTCTGCAACGATGAAGATGTTTCCCGTCAACTCACCCTGGGAATAGACCGGGTCGAGACTGAATCGGAAAAATCGATTCTCAAACCGCACTTCGCGAGTTGTGTTCGCATCATGCAATGCCAGCGTAAAAGCGAAACGATTCTGAATCAGATCAACAAGAGGACAGTTCTCAATCTCTCCATAAGACTTGCCGAAGATTTCGGTCATGGAACGGTTGCAGCGCTGGACAATGCCAGAGGAGTCGATGATCGCAACTCCCTCGCTCAATGCGTCAAAGGTGGCCTGCCATTGCCTTGCTGCTATCTGGGCCTGAGATTCAGCGCTATGAAGGCGGACCAGCGATTTGACGGTTGCGACCAGAACAATAGGATCGGCCGGTTGGATAAGATAAGCGTCCGCACCGCTCTCCAGGGCATAGAGCTTACTCTCGTTGCTGAGAAAAGCCGCCGACAACTGCAGTACAGGTATATGGCTGGTTTGCGCGTTGGCTTTGATGCGACGGCACACTTCGTAGCCAAGGATGTCGGGCAGCTTCACATCCAGGACAATCACAGTCGGAAGCTGTTTCGACAATTCCAGGGTTTCTTTGCCCGTGGCGGCTTCTATCACTGCAAATCCAGCCCGTTTCAGCGCATGGGCCGTCGTATAGCGGTTTGCCGGTCGATCATCGGCAACGAGTACAGTGATCTGTTTCACAATCCTATTCCAGCGGTGGCAAGAATCTCGCGCAGCTTTTCGGTTCTTCCGTCGCGGCCGAATTCTCGTTTTGGAAAGATTACCGCTCCCATGCCGGAAAGATATTCCACTTCCTGTGCAGTCAGGTCTTTGGATGTGTGAACAACCACCGGAACGTTCTTTGTCGACGGGTCGTGCCTCATCTCTCGGAGAACCTCGAAGCCTGTGAGATCCGGCATGACAATATCCAGGAACATTCCGGTTGGGATGAGATTTTCCATGATTCGGATGGCTTCGCGTCCGTTTCGTGCCTCAACTATGCTGTATCCCAGTTTGGCCAGTGCTTCTCCCAGCACGTAGCGCGTTACCTCGTCGTCATCTACCAGCAAAAGCGTGTGGGAAGTCCGTCCTTCAATCAATTCGCGAAGAGTGTTCGCCAGCTTAAAGGGCGCAACAGGTTTCGCCAGAAAAGCGTTTGCCCCTGCCCCAAGTGCTGCCTGCGGCTCGTCTATAACGCTGATTACCACCACGGGCCCGCCGTATCCCTGCTCCTTCAACTCTTTGATGTAGTACAGAGAATCTTCTCCGTCTATAAAACGATCGAGCGCGATCACAGCCGGAGTCGACTTTCTCATCGCTGCTCGAGCCTCTGGAATATTGGCAGCGAAAAGCAAGCGATAGTTGCTTGCCCTCAGCGCAGACTCATGAACGAAACTCGTGTCCTGATTGTCTTCAATGAAGAGAATCGTAGGGCCCGCAGGCTGCTGGGGTGCCTGGACGACATGGGTCGCCTCGGGCTGGCCAAAAGCAATGGGTAGCCTGGCGCTGAAGGTTGAACCAACACCAACCTCGCTTTCCAGAGTAAGAGTTCCACCAAGTAGTTCTGCCAGGCGCCTGGAGAGCGGCAATCCAAGTCCCGTGCCCTTGACCTTGGCTTGCAATTCGCCCTCTATCTGGACGAACTCCTCAAAAACTCGTTCCTGGTCCTCGGCAGCAATTCCGATCCCAGTATCCGATACTCGGAAAACAATGAAATCATCAGCTTCCAGGTGGGCGCTAAGCCTGACGTGACCCCGGCGAGTGAATTTTAGAGCATTGGAAATCAGGTTACGGAGGATCTGGGATACCTTGCCTTCGTCCGTGTACAAGGGAGGGAGTGCCGGATTGGCGTCAAAGATCAATTCAAGACTGTTGCCAGTCAGGAGGGGTTTCAACATTCCGCGTAATGCGCCAAACACATCCTGCACCTCGAAGTGCTTCGGCTTGACGTCGATTTTTCCCGCCTCTACCTTTGCCAGATCAAGAAGATCATTGACCAGTTCAGTAAGCTCGTTTGCCGATCGCTGTATATAAACGATCTGCTTCTCCTGCTCAACGGACAAATCTCCATCCGTCCGACTCTTCAATAAATGGCACAGGGACGTTATCGAGTTAAGCGGAGTGCGGAATTCATGAGAGAGATTAGAAAGAAAACTTGTCTTAAGTTCCGAAACGCGCCGCAGATCATCGGCATTCTGATCCAGTTCCGCATAGAGAGCTACCACTCCCCGATTCGTGTCCTCCAGTTCACGATTGAGTTCCGCAAGCTGGTCTTGTTTTTCTCTGAGGTCAGCGAGGGTATTCAGCAACTCCTGGTTCTGGCGTTCCACTTCGTCGAAGGGGTCGGTTGCATTCTGTGTTGCCAGATCGCTTGCAATTCTACGTACGCGATCCGCATTTACCAAGGCTGCCGTCCGCGGCAACAATTTGCCGGCCTCCACTCGTGTCCCTTCGGCTGAAGAGCTTATCTGAAAATGATCCATCAGCCGCTTTGTGCCGATAATGCCTTTCCCGAGACCCGTTTGGGATACATAGCGACCGTCCAGAATTTCGGAAAGGTCGGGGATTCCCGGCCCTGAATCCGTAACTGCAATCACAAACAATTGCGGGGTTGCAGTCTTGACTAAAAACTCAACGGTCCCATTTGTTGCATATCGGAATGCATTGCGGGCTAACTCGGACGCTGCTGTCGCTAATCGAATCTGTTCCCGGTGCTCAAAACCCAGGTGCGCGGCAATCTCACGCGCGCGTTGACGGGCATGGACTACGTGCCGCTCATGGCGTAACCGAAGCGTAAAGATTGAAAATGCCTGAATATTGTTCATGATCTAGATGCGCGAAACTAAGATCGTAGCATCGTCGCGTTTCCGACAGAAATCTCGGTAAAGTACGCCTGCCAGCAGGGAGGGGTGCCGCGAAGCCAGCCCAGGGTACTGTTCTACATTCCAGCGAGTGCCGAGTCCATCAGAATGCATAATCAGGGCGGAGTTTTTCTCCCAGGGATATGAGAATTGCTGGAATTTACCAACCGAATGCCCCAGGGTTCCGTTCATGGAAACCAAACTTCTCGTCTTACCATTGAAGCAGATTGCTGCCACGATGTTGCCGGCCCCGGCATAATTCAGAACTGCCTTTTCATGAAGAACTTCCGCGATGGAGACCGCGGCTCCTCGGGTCTTACTCAAAGCACCGTGAATCTCGCTTAGCATCTGTTCTGGAGTCTGATGAGAAACCTGGTGGAAGACCCGAACAGCCTCCTGCGCTGCTTCAGCGGCAATCGGACCATGCCCCAGGCCATCGGCAACTATATATAAGCTTCGGCCGGGACGGTAATCGACGCTCCAGGCATCGCCACAAACCGATTCGCCGGTGATCGGCACCGAAATTGAGCTCATTCCGTAGGACTGCGATTCACTTTCAATATCCTGAGCTCTTCGCAGGACACGGGCAAATACTGCGGTGCCACCACCTGGAGTTGAATAAATCTGAAAGGTGCCGGCAAGCCTTGACATCGCCCCCAGCCCATTTCCTGGTGTTCCCGCCGTAGAGTAGCCATCTTGCAACGCGGCCGAAAGATTCTCGATTCCCTTGCCCTGGTCCAGCGCGAGAACGTCGATACCAGCAAGGTCACCATGAGTCCAGGGTGAAAGAACAATTTCCCCGTGACCGGAGTGCGCAGCAATGTTGCGGGCGGCTTCAGTCACAATGATACTGAGTTGGCCCTGACGCAACTCATCGAAGTGCGTTGCAACGGCCAATGAAATGGCTTGTCGGCGGGCGTTGCCCGTCTGCGTCAGATCTGTCGGGCTAATTGGAATTGTGCAACTTATTGGCCCCATTTATTTCCATCGGATGACAGTTATGGTTGTTCCGCTGCCTGGTTTCGTGTCAATTTCAAACTCACTCATCAGCCGCTTGCTGCCGCCTAACCCAAGCCCTAGCCCCGATCCCGTCGTGTAACCGTCTTTCATCGCCAGAGAGATGTCGACGATTCCGGGTCCCGTGTCGGAAAATCGCAGCCGCAAACCCTGGCGCGAACCATTGGCGAGTAGCGCCAGTTCAAGCGATCCCCCGCCTCCATGCTCGAGTGTGTTCCGTCCAAGTTCGCTGGCCGCGGTGACGATCTTGGTCTGCTCGACCAGGCTGAATTTCATCTCGGTCGTCCAGATCCGAACGCGTTGCCGTACAAGTACCACATCAGAAGAACTGGCGATGGGGACCGTTTCAGTCTTCTGCACTGTCCCCGAAATAGCCATCGCTCTCCTCGTAGTCCGCTACTGTTTCCCGCAGATACTCCATGCCCGATTCCACATTGAGAGCGGTGCGGATGCCCGGTAAAGACATCCCCAGTTCAACCAACGTGATAGCGACTGCAGGCTGCATGCCTACCACGACAGTCTCGGCATCGAGTACCTTCGCCATCGATGCGATATTGGCCAAAGTCCTCCCGATGAAAGAATCGACGATCTCTAGAGAAGAGATATCGATGAGGACTCCCTTTGCATTTGATTCAATAATCCGATTCGTCAGATCGTCCTGGAGAGTGAGCGCAAGTTTGTCGTGCATATCTACCTGGATGGTCACCAGCAGATAATTTCCCATCCGCAAAATAGGGATTCGTTCCATTAGATGCCCCGCGGGATGGTCGTGTTCGCGCTGTTGGATTTGTCCACTCGCACCACCTTGCGGCCGCTTCGCTCGAGTGCGAGCCGAAATGCGTCCGAGAGCTTTGACTTGGTAATCACATCTTCGAGGTTGATTCCCAGATGGACAATGGTTTGCGCGATTTGCGGCCGAATGCCGCTCAGGATGCACTCAGCACCCATCAAGCGGGCAGCCGTAATTGTCTTTAATAGATGCTGGGCCACCAGGGTGTCCACTGTAGGCACACCTGTAATATCGATGATCGCGAACCGGGAGTTCGTTTGCACGATGGCCTGCAGCAGTGATTCCATGACCACCTGCGTACGGGCGCTGTCCAAAGTCCCAATCAGAGGCAAAGCAACGATGCCGTCCCATAGCGTCACCACGGGCGTGGAGAGTTCAAGCATCTCTTCCTGCTGCCGGGCGATGACCTGGTCCCTTCCGTGGATGTAGCTGTCCGTGGTGTTCAGCGCGAGCTTATCGATGAAGTCGTCAATCGCTGATACTTCAAGGAATAGCTCGCCTGCATCCTTGCCCCATTGTTGGCGCGCAAGAGTGAAGAGCGACGGCTTGAGGGAAAGCACAAAAACTGCAGTTTCAGAAGGCGTGAATCCCTTGGCGGCCCGCGAAATAGAAAGATTCGCGAGTAGCTCCTTCAGCGGCTGCCATCCAACCGCGTCGAAGTCTTCGGGCGTGGTCCCCGCCGGAACGTCGGCAATCGCCGAAAGAACATTCCTTGCTTCCGTATCCAGTTCACGATCGTCGAGCAAATCCCGGCGCCGATCAACAGACTTGAGGCGTTGCGTCCAATCTTGCAAAATCGACTTGCGATTCTCTTGAATCGCTCCCAAGAGCTTACTCATTGAGTCTCCCATCGGCCGCCGGAAAGCGAATTCCACGCGATACAAACGTCCCGATTGTAGCAAATAAATCCTAATCCCGAGGTTTGAGTGCTTGAGGTTGGATCCAGTAACGCGCCCTGGAGTGTAGTGGACAGGGACGATTTACTCCCCAGTCACGTCTAGGTACATTGTTCGCAGTCGCTCTTGTCGATCTTTTCACCGCGAGGCTGCGCCTTCGCGTCAATTACCTCCTGGCCCGTTTCTCGAAATGTTCCGCGTTGAAGGATTCCGCTTGAACAGAATGGTCCTCGCGATGGTACGAATTGAGGGACCCCGCATTGTCTGAGTCCGCACCGAATTCTCAGCGTACTACCGGTATCGGGACAAGTGTTTCAGGTGCGCTGAGAAGAACGTTTAGTGAAACTGGAAATGTTCCAGTGCTACTGAAAGGATCGGAGGAGCGCTGCTCGGTCACGGCCAGGGACCAGCATTGGGAGTCCATCATCGATGACGGACAGTCCTCTCTTCACTCACTCGCGTACCTTTTTCTATTTATCTTTAGTCCTTCAGAAGCTGTCTATGACGTACACGACGATGGGTTATCGAACGTCGTGGAATCTTTATCTGTAGTGTTCTATGAAGTAGATCAGCCGGCATGGGCGCTGTGAGCGTAGCGAACTGCGCCCATGCCGGCTCGTGCCCGGCTCTGGAGGCAGAGCGTGGTGAAAGTACAGAGGATCAGGGTTCCGGACACGGGACATCTGAGTTGGATCGTCGTCGACGGGGAGCATCTCCCAGTCGCAGTGTTGAATGAGTATCTTCTCTACCTTCATCGGCTGGGGAGATCGCCCAACACGGTCAGGGCATATGCACATCATCTGCAATCGTTCTGGGCGTTTCTGGCCGAGCAGGACCATGACTGGCAAAGCCTGAAGCTGACGCAACTGGCGGAATTCGTGAGTTGGGTGCGACATGCAACACGCGCCGGTCGGGAGCCATCGTTCCGATGCCACGATCAATCTGATCCTGGCGGCCATCGGTTCGTTCTACGAGTATCAGGACAGGCTGGGGTGGAGACTGCGATCAGTCGCTCGCGCCGCTATGGAGCGAAGAGTCCGTACAAGCCGTTCCTGCACCACATCAGCCGGACACAATCCCTTCGCCATGCGGTCATTCGTGTCGATGCGATCAAGCGCCTACCTCGTGTGTTCTCGCCGGTCGAAGTTCAATCTCTGCTGGATGCGTGTACACGGTTGAGGGATCGTCTGCTGTTGTGTCTGCTCCATGAGAGCGGGATGCGAATCGGGCAGGCCCTGGGGCTTCGCCATGCAGACATCCGCTCTTACGACGGCGCAATCGATATCGTCCCCCGCGCGAACAGCAACGGCGCTCTTGCAAAGTCGCGTTCGCCGTATGTGGTGCATGTCTCGAAACCGGCGATGGCTCTTTATGCGGACTACTTGGTCCATGAATATGGAGAAGCTTCGCACGACTATGTCTTCGTGAACTGGTGGGGCGGCCAGGTTGGAGCGCCGATGCGGTATGCGACAGTAATCGATCTGTTCCGTCAGCTCTCGAAGAGAGCCGGGCTGAAGGCGACGCCGCACATGTTCCGTCACACCCATGCGACCGACCTTCTCCGGGCCGGATGGGATGCGGCGTATGTGCAGCGGCGGTTGGGTCATGCGCACATCCAGACGACCATCGGCACCTATGCCCATCTGTCGCCTGAAGACATGGGCGAAATGTTCGAGCGCTATCAAAAGGAGCGTGGGCGATGAGTACCCATCCTGGCTGGAAGCGTACAACACAAGTCAAGCTCATCGCTGAGTTGCAGGGCTTCTGGGCCGAAGACCTGTGGGACATGCATCACAGTCCCGCTGGAACGCTCTCCCCGAATGCCAGTCAGCGCCGGCTGAGGTTCGACTGCAAATCGGCGGCAATCAATGGTGAGCTGAAGTATGTGTGCTGGAAGAAGTTCTCCGGGGGTGAGTGGCGGAGCACACAGGAACTGACGAAGGTTCATCTGATGATCCGCTGGCTGAATAGTCATGAACGACTTGCCAGCGTCTCTGATGTGCCTCAGCTTCCCGGAGTGGCAGGCACTCTATCGCAAATATCTGATGGCTCTGGGAATGTATAAACCGGGCACCACCAACAGAATGAACGGGAACCAGCAGCCAAGCATCACCGCTCGCGATAGCGGTTACATCAGCTTGTTGCGGCAGGCTTCGATCATGCTCGCCCAGGCTTACGATCTGCGGCCGGCGCACGAGAAAGATATCTGGGATCTGAAGCTGATGGGCGCAACGACAAACCTGTCGCGAACCAATGTCCGGCTAGGCTTCCTTATCGTCCGGCAGGAGTGGCTGCGTGACGCTGCGAAACTCTACCTGAAGTACTGTCTACCGCTTTACTCGGCGAGCACCTGCCGGACACGGGTGCAGTCGCTTGCGATGCTTCTCTAACTTCCTTGCAGAGGTGAAGCCTCAAGCCAAGGCAAAGGACATCACACGCAGACTGCTGCTCGACTACCTCAACTATCTGCAGAAAAGAGTGCGCACGGGATGCGCCAAGAACAACGTTCTCAATCTGAGAAACTTCCTGGAGATGTCGCACCGTGAGGCTTGGCTCCCAGTCGGACCCGAACGACTGATCTATGACGAGGAGGTGCCTCAGCCTCCCAAGCCTCAGCCACGCTATCTGCCCTCGGCGGTTCTGGATCAACTCAATCGCCACCTTGACGATCTCAGGGCTCCGTGGCGGCGAATGATCCTGATCCTTCAGGAGTGCGGCATGAGAATCAGCGAACTCCTGGAGCTTCCTGTTGACTGTCTCACGCAGGATGCGCGCGGCGTTCACTATCTGCGTTACCTGCAAGGAAAAGTTCGACGGGAGAACGCGATCCCTGTGTCGACCGTAATCGCAAGCCTGGTGCAAGAACAGCAGGCCACAGTGCGCGCCGGAAGGATAGAGTCGGCGCTCCTCTTCCCAAACTCGAAAGGAGGGGTTCTCAAGCAGGCCAGCTTCGCTCACAGGATCAATCGCCTTGCCTACGATCACGACATACGCGGAGCAGACGGCAAGCTGTTCCGCTTCCAGGCGCATCAGTTCCGTCACACCGTTGGAACGCGCATGGTCAATCTCGGAGTTCCTCACCACATCATCCAGCGTTATCTCGGCCACAAGGGTCCGGAGATGACGAGCCGCTACGCCCATATCCACGACGCCACCATGAAGGACAAACTGTCGGAGTATCTGAAAGGCACGCTGATCGATGTCTCCGGCAAAGTGGTTGCAGAGGATGGGGTCAACGACACGGCCGATCTGCAGTGGTTCACTCGCAGCGTGCTGGCTCAAGCTCTGACGAATGGCTACTGTGCGATCCCAATCGTGGCTGGTCCGTGTCCTCACCCGAACGCCTGCCTCAACTGTGCGCACTTCAGGACGGACGCCACGTTCCTCGAAGTGCATCGCGCCGAACTGCACGAGACCGAGCGGGTTATCGCCAAGGCGGACGCGAACGGATGGGTGCGACAAAGCGAGATGAACGCGCGGAAACGAACAAATCTCATCAACATCGTCACGACACTGGAGGCTCATCATGGTTAGGAATATGGAGGTCTGAAGCGCAGCGCCCGATCGCGCAGCGAGGGTGCGATGTCAGCGCGCCACCGCAGCGATCCGAAGATGCAGTCTGAGGAAGTCGGACATCAACTTCCGCAGCGTCGCTACACAAGCCGAAGTATCGACGGCATGGCTCTACGGAACGAAGTCCGTCCGGGACAAGATCGTGAAGACGCGAATACTTCGCCGGTTGTCGCGGGCGAGATTCTGCAGCATCGGCAGCGGCTCTCGCATGAACGAGTCGTGGCAACTCTGCGACTCCGCATTCGAACTTTGGAGGTAATCAATCGCGAGCTGAAAGAGCAGCTCGAAGCCGTCTACGGCGAACTTGCGGTGGTACAACCGAAGTTGGGTTCCTTGCACCGAACGTCAAAATGATGCGGTAATTGCTTGCGATCGATGCTCCGAGGCATTCCGGGGTACGTAGTTGCCGCAAACCCGACTTGAACGAAGCCGTTGTATCTCAACCGCCCACACAGATGCGGTGTCAACACCCTACGACCAACTGAGGCCGTCAAGATACAGCACTAAGCGAGGGCCACCCCGTTGGGGTGGTTATGGGATTCTGATGTTGGGCACGCCACAGCCCGAAAGCCGTAGGGAACTTAGCCGCCGAGCACAAGTTACCGGAAGCCGACTTGATCAGTTAACGTGCCGGCCAACTCCACTTTGGGGCATTGAATAGGTTCGAGCCCTCCAGTGTCGTTTCGCCAAACGCTTTCAGCAGGTGCAATCGTGTGCAAACGGACTCAACCGTGAGCGCATCGATGAGCGACTGCGCGTGTGAGACCACGACGATTTGTGTCTCGTTCGCTGCGGCGATAATCAGTCTGGCAAGTGCGGGTAAGAGATCTGGGTGCAAACTTGTTTCAGGTTCGTTGAGCACCATGAGCTCTGGTGGCCGTGGAGTTAGGAGAGCTGCCGTCCAGAGAAGGTAGCGTAGAGTTCCATCTGACAGTTCGGCTGCGGATAGAGGTCGGAGCAGTCCATGCTGCTGCAACTGCAACTCGAAACGTCCGTTCTGTTCCTCTACATAAAGACGGCTGCCGGGGAAGGCGTCCTCGATCGTTTTCCCAAGTGTTTCGTCTGACCGAACCTCTATTATCGTCTGAAGGGCAGCAGCAAGATTGCTTCCATCATGATGAAGGACGGGCGTGAACGTTCCAATCTGTGCTGTCCTCGTGGGCGACTCGGAATCGGTACGAAAATGATCGTAAAACCGCCAGCGGCGAACGGCTTCGCGGACGGCCAGCATCTCGGGCGCCCGCTGTGGATCGGCGACACTGGCGAGCATGCTGTCTGTATCAGAGAGGTGTTGTGTCAACATCACCGGCTCCTCGTCACGTGTGGTCGAGAGCCAGACGAAGTTGTTCCTACGATCAACCAAGGCAGACGCCTTCCGGTAAGTGGGACCGTGCCAAACACACTCACGCTTAACGTGTGGGTCTAGCTTAAACATGGTCGCGAGCGGTGGCTTAAGGGGCTGCGGGTAACCCAAATCGATGCTGTAGCCGTACGAATCTCCCCCGAATCCCAGCTTCAGGCTGGCGACCTTCTGACTTGCAAGGCCCTCGACCGCGTGGGTTCCTTGGCGAACACTGCGTGCGATTGTCTCTGGACCGGCCCAGAACGTAGACGGCAAACCGCCCTCGCGGGCGAGAGAGGCTATGATCTCGTTCTGCGCGACATCGGCCAACAGTCGTAGTGAGCGATAAACGCTCGACTTGCCGCTTCCGTTAGCGCCAGTGATGACATTTAGTTGACCGAGGGGCAACTTGAGGTCGCGCAATGACCTGTAACCCTCGACAGCAATGGTGCGGATCATGAGTGCAGGATACCGGATCACGGCGACGGCCAGGTCTACCGTCGTAATCTGGGCGTCCGATCAGCGGAAATCGAATCGAACTTCCTGCAAAACGGGATGTGGGTAACTTCAGGTTAAGCCCGCCAACACGTACGCAAAGTTTCCTTTCAGCACGTGTCACTGTTTGGGCCGAATCTGCCCGAAATCGCATTGCCTAAAGGGATTTGGTGTGGTGCCCCAATCCTCGACCCGGCACGTTGTTTACATGTAAACAACGTACCGGGCCGCATGAACACAAAGAAAACTCTTGCCAACTATAGATAACTCCACGAATGCTCCCTTGTAAACGTCATAGCTTGCAAATCACTCACTCTCCGGGAGCGGCATACATATCGCGCTACTGTTTGAGAGACACTGGCGGGCCACTCACGCGTTTCGCTTTGATATTGATATTCACTTCGACGCGATCGGCAATCTTGATAAATGGAATACCGCTATTCATTCCGTATTGCTTACGGTCAAAGGCCATTGTGCCCGTGATCGTGCCTGAACCTGTCCCCACGCCGGAAACTGTCAGCGTCAGAGTTTCGGGCTTGGAGACTCCACGAATCGTAAAAGTGCCTGTCACATCAAAGGTCGTGGGACCAGTTTGTACAACCTTCGTCGACTTAAATGTGATCAGCGGGTTCTGCTTAACATCGAAGAAATCCTTGCTTTTTAGCTTGTTGTCCTTCATGCCGCTACCGGTATTCACTGAATCCGCCTGAATATTGATAGTCAGAACCCCGGTCGATACATCAGGAGATGTAAAGGTTAGAGTCGCGTTCCACTTATCGAAAGTACCTTCAATTGCAACCGAGGCCTGCACATCAAACTTGACAGTGCTTGTTACGGGTGTAATTTCAAAAACAGGAGCTTGTGCCGACATCAGGGGTGTGAACAAAGTGGCGACGACAAGCGACGCTAGTAACGTAAAATATCTGACTCTCATATACCTTCTTCCGATCCGATGACGTCCGGAGCGAGATACTTTAACTACACCTGTTGGCCGTAATTCTAGACCCTTGGTGCATGAAAGCCGTCTTTTATTAATCGGAATGCAGGTTTGAATGTCGCAGTCCTGATCGGGATGATGCCAACTTCTGGCACGAACCCCATTCCAAAATACGATGCCTTTCGGACGCATACACATCACTTCTTCCCCTCGGAGCCAGCGTCTCGAAAACGGATTGCGCTGGCCTCATGCCAGGAGTACCTTTTCTGCATGGCATTCTCAACAATGAATGGGGTTGAATCTTGGCGAAAGATGATTGCAGAACATCGGGATCACATCGAGCGTAGGAAATACTTGATGGAAAAAGGTGACCTGCAAAAGGAAATCGGCGATAAGCTGATTCGCGGCCATGAGCTCGTGATTGAAGGCCTTGAGTTGCTCATTGCTGCTGTTGGAAAGTTCTAACTACGCTCAGAAAAATTGCCCTCCATAGGCTTCGACCGCGGGCTATCTCTTCTCGCTTGGTGATTCCGCGGCGCCAGCTATCAACTTCTGGTATTGCGGATGTGTGCTGACAAAGTCGGCCACAAAAGGGCACCGGGGAATCACGCGCAAGCCCTGACCCACCGCATAATCAAGACCCGCTTTCACCAGAGCCGTGCCGATACCACGCCCATTAATGGACTCCGGGACTTCGGTGTGCGTGAACGTGATGACGTTCGCTGCGATGCGATAGTTCAGGAACGCCGTTTTCGTTCCAACCTCGGCTTCGAAGCGATGCTTCAAAGCATTGTTGACGATATTCAGCTTCATAGGCCTTGACTCGTTTCCACTGTGTTACAGACGGCCTTCTGGCACTCAGTTTTGATCGTCGGCAGTGCATACGAAGGATGCCGCAACGTTCTTCGTGCCGCTACCGATATATTTCGCAACCTGCGGATAAGGACAGAGTGGACGTGTCATCGGGAGAGCTTTTGCTTTTGCGGAATCGCCTTGAACCTCTTTCACGGCGATGATCGATGTGGGCACGGTTCCGTTTTCGACCCATGCTGCGAGCGAGGCGAAGATGTCATGCTGAGGATCGCTTCTTGGAGCAGCTTCGTCCTGTCCAAATGACGTTGCGCCGGGCCCTCCTCCGCAATGCTGCATTCCCGGCACCATATAGAGGCGTAGAGACTGATCGGCATCCTGACTGCCGACAGCTGATAATACTTTGTTGTAATAACTGACGGTGTTCAGGGGCGAGATGCCTGGATCATTCCAGCCGTGATACAGAATCAACTTGCCATGTGAGAGAAACGGCTTCAGGTCCGGGCTCATCGCGTCAAGAGAGTCGCCTGTCTTCTCGTATGCAAGCTTGAGAGCGTCGTCGATGTTTGCGCTCTTGTAATCCCAGTCAGATTTGCCATACACCATGTTGGCAAAGTATCCGTTTACGAAAAATGCGCCTGCACTCTTACCCTGTTCAGAGCCGGTAACCCAGGTAGCCCAACCCCCGCGACCATCCTCTGCTCCGGGCAGCAGGCCAGGAAAAATCTGTTGCCCGGAAGCGTCATGTGAGCCAGCATAGATCGTTTTGAGTGCGTCTGCCTGTGGAGCCGTTAAACACGTATCGGAATTTGCGCCTTTGCAAAGCAACGTGGATGGATCGAAATGGCATTGTCTGGGATCGTTGAGAACGCCGTCCGCCACTCCGTCCTGCGCATCACAAGCCGTGAGCACGGCCTTGCCGATAGCCGGAATTTTAGCGGGCGGAATATAGCCCGCCTGATCGAGCGTCTGCAAAAATTTCAATCCGCCGGTAAGCATCGGCACCCACGCATTCGCTGGCGCGCCCGCGATAATTCCATCGTAGTCGTTGGGAAAGCGCTGCGCCTCCATCAAGGCCTGTCGTCCGCCATTGGAACAGCTGGCAAAGTAAGACCGTTTGGGATCATCGCCATAGAAAGCGTTCACGATTGTTTTTGCGCTGGCCGTCATTTCATGGACGGCCCGATAGCCGTAGTCGACGACTTTTTCCGGATGCCCGAGGGCCCAGCCTGCGCCTTCCGTGGAATGCCCCGTGTCGGTACTGGCGGCGGCGTAGCCTTGGGTCACAGCCGCAGCTAGCCCCGCGTAGGCAATGTATCCAGCAAATCCGCCGTTCCCTTCTCCTCTGAACTTCCCATTCCAACCGCTTGCAGGCATCCATACCTCGACTTTGATGTCAGAGTCGCCTGTCGGAGTGAGCGTGGCTCGGACGCGACAGAAACTGGGAGCTGTTTTGTACAGATGCGGCACCTTCTCTTCCGCCGTCAGGTTCGGCGGCGTGAATGCGCCTGCGGCTACCATTTCAGTTGCGGTGATCTTCCCATTGGGTAGCGTCATTTGCGCAAGACTCGCGCAATTTTTGGCTGATGCCATAGTATCGGCGGCACCCTGGGCGTGTGTGGCACAGGTAGAAAAGACAGCTAAAAGCAACAATGAAGAGCGATAGCACATGGCCGTTAGCCTCGCAGAAGATCGACGCTCTGACAAGTAAAAATCAGAGCTGCCTGTGGCTGGGCAGAACGTTCCAGATCGACGGATCTTCCTGCCCCAGTACCCACGAACAGAACCCCTGCAGACCGCGCTCGCGCACCAGGTCATAACGGTCGCGGAAAGTATGCTCATCGGTGAAGAAAATCCACTCGCGTATGTCGTCGCGGTAGAACCACGTCCACGCTGTGCGATCGACCGGGTCCCACTCGATCTTGCCGCCGTAAGCCTTCGCCAGATACGAGGACGAGAAGGAGGGTCGATGCTTTCTTCATTCGCTGCTAGAGTGGCTGGTGCAACGATACCACTTCTTTCCTGCGCACCAAATCCATCCTCTTGACGACACCTGGCATCTCTTCATTTATTAATGCAGGCTCAGTGGATCTCAGTTCTCCTGGGCCTCCCAAATCATCTGCAGATGATCGGGAAACATGGGCTGGCAGGGGGCGCGGGTTTTCGCGATTTCCTCCGCTCGCCGCCGGTGAAGGAGAATCGCGACAGCCGGCGGACTCTCCCAGCCCTTTAATTCAGAAAAGTCCGACCTGTGTCTCTTCGGCCATGTAGTCGACGACAGCTTTCAGATCATTCGTCTCTTCAAACTTCCGCAACTGGCGGTCGGCGCCCGTGCCCATCTCCAATATTTTGCGGATATAAGCGATCTCTTCACGACTATTGAGCTCATCGACGACTTCGCCGATGAACTCCAGGTATTCGAGGATCAGTTCGCGCTCCGGCACTTCCATCTCCTTGCCGAAGTCGATGAGCTTACCGTCAAGGCCATAGCGCACAGCCCGCCACTTGTTTTCCATCACGAGCGCGCGGGAATACTGCCGGTAATCCTGATTGCGGGCATGCAGTATGTAAAGCTTGGCAGCCGTGGCCTGAATCAGCGCTGCAATAGCCAGCGTCTCTTCGGCTCGCATCGGAAGATCGCAGATGCGCACTTCGACGGTATTAAAAAATGGATGCGGGCGAATATCCCACCAGATCTTTTTCGCGTTGTCGAGACAATTGGTCTTGATGAGCAGGTTGACGAAGCCCTCGTACTCGGCATAACTGCCAAAACTGTCGGGAATATTCGTACGCGGAAATTTATCGAACACCTTCGCGCGGTAGCTCTTCAGGCCCGTGTTCATCCCTCGCCAGAAGGGCGAGTTGGTTGAGAGCGCAAGAATATGCGGCAGGAAATACCGCATCGAGTTCATGAGACGAATGGCCGCCTCGCGATCTTCTACGCCAACATGAACATGCAGGCCGAAGATAAGGTTCGCCCGCGCTACAAGCTGCAGGTCTTCCACAACGCGCTTGTAACGATCGTCCGGATAAATTTCCTGTGAACGCCAGTCGGCGAATGGATGCGTAGCTCCCGCCACCAGTACCAGGTCATGCTCGCGCGCCAGGTAAATCATCTGCCGGCGCAGATCGAAGAGGTCGTCGCGCGCTTCCTTGACCGTCCTGCAGATGGTTGTTCCTACTTCGACGACCGACTGATGCATCTCCGCCTTGACACGCTCAGCCAGGCGGCGCTTACCCTTCGCCAGCATCTCGGTCGCAATATGTGATCGCAGATCGCGCGTCACTGGATCGACGGTCTGGTACTCCTCTTCAATGCCGATAGTGAATGAAGGCTTCATGGAGGCTCATCGTTTCTGCTGGTGGCAAGTGTAGACCGTTTTCTCTAAAACAGCTTGAGCTTTGCGCGAATTTCTTTATGCCGGCTCGCCCGCTGAACCTTCTGCCGATTTCTTTTTTGCTGCTGATTTCTTTTTTGCCGGAGCCTTCTTCGCAGCGCTCTTGCTGGCTGCCCCAAGAAACGCTCCCCATCGAAACTCGGAAATTGCTGGCGCCGTCTTTGCCTTCTTTACTGCGAGATCGGCCACCGCCTGCACAATCCAGTCGAAATTCTTCTGGCCAACCGAGTGCAGATCGGCATCTGGCGCGGGGTTCATGAAGTCAATCGCGTAAGGTATCCCGTCTTCCACAGCAAATTCGACTGTGTTCAAGTCGTAGCCCAGCGCCTTGCAAAGCGTCAGAGAATCTTTCTCCACACGCTTCAACAATTTCTTGTCATACTCCGGTGGATCGAGTATGTAGCGTTCGGCGTGTGGACGGCGCGGATCGTAGGGCATGATGCGTACTTGCTCCTGCCCCACGACATAACAGCGGAAATATTCGTTGAAGTTCACAGCGCCCTGCAAAGTCATACACAAGTCGCGGCTTTGGTCATAGGCCTGGAAGAATTCTTCGCGATTGTGGACATGATGCACGTCACGCCAACCGCCACCGTCAACCGGCTTAAGGAAGGATGGAAAGCCGACATACTCAAAAATATCGTCCCAGTCCAGCGGGAATTCCAGGTTGCGCATGGAACGCTCGGTCGTCCCTTCAGGATAGTGCTTGTGCGGCAGAACCACAGTAGGCGGCACTGCAACTCCCAGCTTGGCTGCCAGGGAGTAGTTAAAGAATTTGTCGTCAGCAGACCACCAGAAAGGATTGTTGATAACAGCAGTTCCGTTCAGAACCGCATGCTTTAGAAAAGCGCGGTAAAACGGGATGTCATGCGAGATGCGATCGACGATCACGGAATACGCAGGCGGCTTGTCAAGCCGCACACCCCCGACCCGCACAAATTCAGCGGAGACGCCGTCCAGGTTCATGGAGTTGATACGCTCGACCAGGGCACCGGGGAAAGTATTTTCCATGCCGAACAGAACGCCGATTTTTTTCACAATGCTGCCTCCCGCTTAAGATGCGACTCTCACTCCGTCACCTTAGCTGAGGCAAAGGCTGCATGCAAAGAAAAGATGAAGAAAAGGGGGGAAGCGAACAGTTTTGTCCGCTTCCCTTTTTAGGCATCCGTCTGTCCAACACACTCGCCAGGAGCGTCTATAGAACGGATGTATTCGATGACCGCCTCGCTCCAGCCATCGATGTGCGTCCACGCGCCGTAGCCTACTCCGTTGCGGTAGCTGGCTACGTTCACAACATATCCGCGACCATGTTTCGGCGCGGGCACGCTGTCGTGCGACTGCTCGTCGGTCATGACGATCAAGCGATCGCCGCGTTCGCGCAGTCCATTCAAAGCACGGCCAAGCTGCGTGCTTCCGTGCGGCTGGCTGTGCACGATAGCGTCGCGCAAAGCGAAGCCGCGACGCGCCGGGACTGCAGCAAGGGCGTCAGAAAAGGTGTAGATGCTCACCTCCTCGCCGATCTCGCGCAACAGCACGGCAAGGCCCGCAGCTGCGTCCATGCGCACCATCTCGGAACGCGCAGACAACTTCGCGTCCATGCTGCCGGAAACGTCGACCAGCAACACTGTCTTGCCCGCCAGACGCAACTGGCCGCTCAGGCTTGCGAACATTGCCTGCTCAATCCACGACTCCCACTGCGGAGCATGACGTGCCGCAGCGATGAAGCGGAACGGCAGTACGCGCTCGACACGAATCACTTCGAGGGCATAGCGCACCAACTCTGGATCTACGCCCGCAGCTTGCATGTTGCGCAGGTTGCGAAGCAGAGCGAGAGCGCCAAGGCGATTCTCGATCAGCATGGACTCCCACACTTCGCGTTTCTGCTCGCCGCGAGAGAGCCTCACTTCCCATGTCTCCGGTGAAGGCAGCGTCCCTTCAACCAGTTGACGCCAGGTAAGCGACTGATCTGCTGTCAACGGCTTTGCGTGCGTAAGAAACAGCACGTCACGCAGTTTCACCGCGCCTGCACGGTCATACTTCGCCAGTGCATGCGCATCGAAACGCGTGAAGGCCGCTGCCAGCCCCTTTTTCACCTGAGCGGAAAGAGGCTGACGGCCATCCTTCCAGTAAATGGCTAGGAATTCCGACAGTTCGTCCGCGCGCTGAATGACACGAGCCAGCGTTTCTGCAACGAGGCCGCGATGTGTAGCATAGCGAGCCATCTCACGCACCAGCAACAGAGGCACGTGACGCAGCTTCATCTTCTCGCGTGCCTCGATGGCGAGCGCGGCCACCTTGGCCGCTTCGACCTGAGGAACGAGAGCAGCGATACGCTCGGCAATGGTCGCGCCCTCTTCGTAGAACTGCTCCTCCCACAACATGCAGGCCAGCACAGAACGGCGCAACTGCGCTTCCGCGCTGATGACTACAGCAGACGCGCCCTCATGCGTATGCAGGGGCGCTCCGCTGAATCCAAGATGACTGAGTTTCAAAATATTCAGGCGCATATGCGCCTCCCTTTCAAGATGCCCGGTAAATTGCGGCTATGTTCGCAGCCGGCATCTTGTTAAAACCGGAACAGAATCAGACGATGTAGCTACCCACTGTCTTCCTCCCAGGTATCGGCAAGAAGCGCCGTACCAGAAAAACCGACGCGAGAAGTGATCTTCACGTCGTTTACGTCGATGACAAAAGCCATCTTCTCCATCTCGTAAAGTGTAGGAACGAGCCGGCTGAGGTTATCGCTGCAACGGCTGACCGGAAAGAGCACCAGACGAGGCTGCTCGTTAAAGTAGCCGCAGCGAACTTCCTCTTCGCTCTCGGAGTAGCCCAGCTGAATGTGCGCATAGCGACAGGTGCGGCAGAGCGACTCCTTGCCGACAGCCGTGCCATTGCGCACAGTAATGCTGATGCTCATAACGTGTCTCCTTCACACGGTTCGGGGTTAAGGTTGCGCGCCGGGGAATTTTCGGAACGGGTATTTACGCCGAGTGCTCTCACCAGAAAGCCTGACCGCAATGCGGCCGTGGGGATCGAACCCACCCTCTTCGGCCCCGAAGTAACCCATTCATTCGCCACCGGCACAGTGGTGTTGCAAGTCTCCGGGGAAAAGCAGCACGGGCGGCATTCGCTTACGCGAATTGGCGATTCCCTTTCGCCTGCCGTATGCGGGTCGAGAGAAGTATCCCGAGCCTGCGCCACCGGAGATGTTGTTCACGCCAGGGGAAAATCGTATGCGGCTATTGCGGATTTGAACCGCACCTTTACAGGTTTGCCGAGAAGTATCCGCACACTGCGCCACTGGCGTATGTCTGCAACGCGAGGGAACGGTCGCTATTGCGGAGTGGTCGTGTCAAGGCGAAGTATCCGCGTGCTACACCACTCGCTATTGCATTATTGAACTTGAGTCAGTTGTCTGGACTTAGCAGAGGAACAACGCGCCGTTATAATTTGGCGGTTGTGAGCAGAATCCATGACGAGCCGACGAGTCTATCTCGCGTTGGCCACATCTGGTGTCCGAATTGGAAGATGGTAGTCATTACAGCTTCCTCTGCTTAAGCTACAGTGCCACAGGTCGCAGGTAAATTACAAGTGAAAATATGAAGTTTTTTCTATTTGTAACAATTTCAGATACGAATACGCAGGCTTACAGATAAAAGGCCTACAGATAAATATTCATCATGCGAGCCCAGGTCGGCCAGTCATGACTGTTCCACGAATCCCATATGTAGAGATTGTGCGGAACGCCCTTTCCCCCAGCAGCCGCGACAAATATTGATTGTCTCCAAGGCACTGATCGTCCCATCCAGTCGCCAGCACATAGGTATTGTGGCGATACCGGTCGAGATGCCACGAATCCGACAGATTCGGAATGTAGTGCGTTGGCGTGTGGAAGTACACGTCGTTGTCGTAGTAGCCGTGAAGGAATCTTGTCTGGTCGAAGGCTCCACTCATCGAAAGAAAGCCGGTAAACCGGTCCGGGTGGCGCAGCGCAATATTGACCGCATGATAGCCGCCAAAGCTGCACCCTAGACTAATCAGATGATGGTCGTTGTTTTTGAGCCGGATCAGCGGCAGTACTTCCTCCATCAGATAGCTCTCATATTGCATGTGGCGCGCGATACGCCACCGCGGCGGCACATCTCGGTTGTACCAGCTCTCCGAATCAACGCTATCTACACAGTAGAGTTGCAACTCGCCGTTCTCAATCTTGTGCGCGATTGCCCCCACCATGCCGCGATCTTCAAACTCGTAAAAACGTCCCTGCGATGTGGGGAAAACAATTGCAGGCACGCCGGAGTGACCGAAGACCAGCAGCTCCATCTCGCGCTCCAGGCGCGGCGAACGCCATTTGTGAAATTCTCGATTCATTGTCCCTTTACGTTCCTGATACTGTAACAAAGACGGCGGTGGCGCATCAGAAAGAAAAGTATTGCGGCACTCGATGAAAAAACGTAGAGGAAGCAAAGGCGAGTTGGCAACAGAAATTCCAGATATTTCCGCGGGAACGCTGCCCCCGGTTCTTTCCACGTTGCCTGTGCGCGTGACCCTGCATCCGCGTTTTCACAGCCGTTTTCTTCCGCATGATCGCGACATCACGGTCTATGTCCCGCCGCAATATGACCAGCAGCCAGAACGGCAATTCCCTGTCCTCTATCTGCACGACGGGCAAAACCTCTTCGACCCAGGCACCTCGTTTGTTCCGGGACGCATCTGGCGCGTGGCTGAAACTGCCGATGAAGCCATCGAGGCAGATAAAGTGGAGCCGCTCATCATCGTAGGCATTGCCAATACCGGAGAGCATCGCCTCGCGGAATATACTCACGTGCCCGACTGGAAGATGGGCGGGGGCGAAGCCGACAAGTATGGCAGGCTTATTACCGAAGAGCTGATGCCGATCATCGATTCCAACTACCGGACTCTCAAGGGTCGTGAACACACAGGTATGGGCGGTTCATCGCTCGGCGGCCTGGCCACGCTTTACCTTGGCCTGAAGTACGCAGATCTCTTCAGCAGGCTGGCCGTTCTGTCACCCTCGGTCTGGTGGCACCACAAGAGCATCGTCGGCTACGTCAATGAAACTCGTCTCAATCACCATCCGCGCATATGGCTCGATGTCGGCAACGCCGAAGGCAGGCGTACCTTGTCTGACGTCGATCTCCTGGCGCGGCGGTTAAGGGCAAACGGCTGGCGTCAGAACGTCGATTTGCAATATGAATGCATAGCCGGTGGAACCCATGATGAAGCAGCATGGGCACAGCGCGTCGAGCCCATGCTACGCTTCCTGTTTCCCGCATAGAAGTCCCGCAGGTAACGCGAAAAATCGCGCAATTCCGTGAAGGGGTTTCGAATTGCTTTGAGTTCTTCATTGTCGGCAACGCTTTCATGCAGCAAAATGATCTGGAGTCGTTTTCTCCCCCATGCACAAATTCCCGGAGATCGCTGCAGCCTTTCTTCTCTGTCTGACTGCTCTGGGTGCGAGTGCTCAAAGCGCTCCGTCTTCTCCGGATAAGGCCTGGCATGGCCCTGCTGAGCAAGGGCTCAATAAGCAGCTTTCATCGCTGCCCGATACTGCATACAGTCTTGACCCGGCAAAGGCGTACACCCTGGCTGAACTGGTCGACCTGGCCGAGCAGCACAATCCTGAAACGCGCCTAGCCTGGCAGCAGGCAAAGGCGCGAGCGGCTGCTCTGGGAATTGCGCGTGGCGCCCTTTATCCAACCCTGGCAGCGGTCGTGGTCGGCAGCACAGCGCGCGTACAGATTCTGTTCAACTCCGACTTCTTTCGCCAGACCTACGGCGCGTTCACGCCAGAACTTCATGTCGAATACCTGATCTTCGACTTTGGCGGACGCGGCGGTGCCATCGATGCGGCCAAAGCCAGGCTGCTGGCAGCCAATCTCGCCTTTAACGATACACATCTGAAGATCATCTTCCAGGTCACTTCCGCCTACTATCGCCTGCTGAATGCGATCGGCCAGATGGACGCAGCCCAGGCCAATCTCAAGAATGCGCAGGCAGTCGAGGAAGATTCCCAGGACCGCCTGGATCACGGACTCGCCACCAAACCTGACGTGCTCGAGGCAACCGCATCGACCGCGCAGGCGCAATATGACCTGCAGGCAGCAATCGGGGCTGAGGAAATCGCCCACGGCGATCTTGCCACCGTGATGGGGCTTCCGCCGCAGACCACCTATCATGTGCAGGATGTCAACGAGCTTAAGATGCCCGGCGAACTTGCCGAATCCGTCGATACCGCGATCGACCGCGCCTTTGAGCAACGGCCGGACCTCAAAGCGCAACTGGCTCAACTGCGCGCAGCAAACGCAACCATCAAGCAGGCAAAATCAAGGTATTATCCAACGCTGAGCTTGAGCGGAAACGGCGGCCTCACCCGGCAGTATGGGCAACAGGGCCAACTGCCTCCTGGATATGTCGGCTCCGAAGTCTGGGATGCTGCCCTTGAACTTCAATGGACGCTCTTTGACGGTGGCCGACGTGAACACGAGATCGCCCAGGCGAAGGCGGCCAGAGCTGCATCGCTGGCAGAGATCGATTCGCTGCGCGATCAGATCTCGAATGAGGTATGGACCGCCTACTCAAATGTGAGGACCGCATTGCGTCAACAGCAAGCCGCAACTGCGCTGCTCGCCTCTGCAGATCAATCTTATGAAGCGGCGCGTGAGTCTTACGGCTACGGCGTGCGCAATCTGCTGGACGTGGTTGCTGCCCAGAAAACTCTGGCCCAGGCGCGCACAGAAGATGTCTCTGCGCGCACACAGCTTCTGCTGCAGGTTGCCAATCTCGGATTCCGGACAGGCGACCTGCTCGCAGTGCCGCCGCCAAAGAACGGTCCGTGATGAGGAAAGACGGATGAAGATGAAAAGAAGTCGCCGCATGGTTTTCTCTCGGAAAAGAATCGTGTTCTCTGCAGCCACGAGCGCGCTGGCACTGTTGTGCGGTTGTGAGCGCGCGCCAACCTTCAGCATACTTGGCTCATTTTTCCCGGCGTGGCTCTTCTGCGTCATCGCGGGCATTCTTGCCACGTGGGGCGCCCATTTGCTTTTAGCGCGTCTCGAACTCGATAAGCACATCAAGCCTACGATTCTCGTTTATCCATGTATGGCTGCTTTTTGTGCCTTCACTTTCTGGCTGATCATTTTCAGTTAAATTGAGGACCTATGGCGCCAATCGAATCTGAGGAAAATCGCCGCCGCATCGGACGCGTCATTAGCGTTGCAGCTATCCTGTGCGCCGCCATCACCGGCCTGTTGGTGATACGCACCACGACGGAAAATCCGCGGACGGACGACGCCGAAGTCTTCGCCAACTTCATCGGTGTCGCCCCCGTCGTCAGCGGTCCCATCGTGAAGCTCAATGTTGCCGACAATCAGCAGGTGAAACAGGGCGATCTTCTCTTCGACATCGATGAGCGCCCCTATGCCTACGCTCTGGAGCACGCAAAATCCGAGAGGGCCGCGCTCGAAGGCCAGATCGTTGACGAACGGCGCACCATA
Source organism: Terriglobales bacterium (assembly GCA_963738095.1). Classification (GTDB taxonomy): domain Bacteria; phylum Acidobacteriota; class Terriglobia; order Terriglobales; family Acidobacteriaceae; genus Alloacidobacterium. Next base: position 79,958 of record CAVTVL010000008.1, on the reverse strand, counting down.
GCATCGCAGGGGAGTGCCGTAGACGTGGCAAAAGCCAGCACCAAAAGCTCAGAAGCGAATGTGGCGCGTGCAGCCGCTGCAGTCAACGAGGCAAAGGCAGACGTGATCAGCGCGAAAGCCGCTGTCGATCGCGCCGATGCCGAGTCAGCATACGCGACCAATAATCTGCATCGAATCGAACCGCTGCTGGCAAAGCAATTCGTCACTGTAGATCAGATCGACCAGGCAAAGACGCTGCAGACAACCCGCCAGCAGGCCTTGTATCAGGCTCGTTCCCAGTTCGCGCTCTCGCAGGCGCGCCTCGATTCCGCCCAGGCGCAGTATAAGCAGGCCGAGGCGCAGTTCGATCAGAGCAACCAGCAGGTTCAGCAGGCAGCCCATGCCGTGACCACGCTGGAGCCCTTAACTGCCCAACGTACCGGACGCAGCTCCGCAATCGACTTGGCCCAGTACAATCTGGACAATTGTAAGTTTGTCGCTCCCTTTGATGGCCGCGTGACCAACCTCACCATTTCTGAGGGAGCTTACGCGCATACGGGTCAGGAAATCTTCACACTGATTGATACGCGAACCTGGTGGGCGGTGGCTAACTTTCGCGAAACCCAGATCCGCCACATTCATCCTGGAATGAAGGCCGACGTCTATGTGCTTTCGCGTCCGAACGTGCGCTTTCCGGGCGTGGTGGACAGTATCGGCTTCGGCGTCACGCCCGACGCCGATGTCGTAGGGCGCTTGACGCAGGGGCTGCCCGATGTGCAGCGCACCCTCAACTGGGTGCATCTGGCGTCACGCTTTCCGGTGCGCGTCCGGATCGAAGCAGACCCTAACGATCTTTTCCGCCTGAGCGAGTCAGCCGTAGTCGTCATTCACGGCGAATCTTCGCCGTCAAAAGCGAATTAGTCATGGCGACAGCGACGGTCACCGCACCAGCGAACCAGGGTTTCACAACCTGGTTCTGGGAGTTCCTGAAAGGAGAGCTCACGCCCTATCCCGGTCGTGGGGTCATGGTAGCCCGCATCGTAATTGCGGCCACCATCACCATGATCCTCACCATGACCTTCCGCGTCCCCGGCGGAGCGATCGGGGCCATCGTCGCCTTCGTAATCTCCCGCGAAAATTTGGCTGCCACGGCGAAGTTCACCGTATCGGTTGGAATGGCATTGATTATGGCGACGCTCTTCGTTCCCATCGGAGCGAGAATGTTCGCGTCGATTCCAATCACTCATTTTTTCTGGGAAGCTTTCAGCCTTTTACTGATTTTTTTTCTTGTTCGAACACTAAGCAATTTCGCTGTCGCCGGCATCATCGGCATCATCGGCACAGCTGCCGTTTCTATCTGGTATCTCCCTGGACCCGCTGAGTTCAACCTCGAACAGACTCTGTGGCAAATCCTGTCTCCGGCTATCGGAGCAGCCGTTACGATTGCGGTCGAGGCTGTCTTTCATGCCTTTCAGAAACATGACCAGATTTTTATCGGACTGAATGCGCGCCTGGAGACACTGGAGGATCTGCTGGCCTGCTACGCCGCCAATCAGCCGATTCCTAAGGAAACCACGGCCCGGCTTATCCAGTTTGCAACCATTGGCGTGGGAACATTGCGCCGTTTGCTGGCGCGCGCCCGCAACACACGCCCTTATCGCGCGCAGATGTCGGCCGTAATTTCTCTTACCGGCCGGGCAATTGATTTCGCCGCAGCCATGACACATACCCAACCCTATGTTTCCGCGTCGGACGGCAAACTTGCGGCAAAACTGGGTGGCGAACTCGCAGAAGTACGGCGATTCCTCGAAACCGGCGAAAAGCCGCCTATTCTTGAGACCGAAGCGACGTCATCTAATGATTCTCTTCTGCGGGAGTTGGAAGGAATGGTCGCTCTCATGCCCCGCGTCGTCGAAGGCTCTGCGTCGCTGGAAGCTTTTCGCGCCCAGGCGGATGAGCCTGAGCCCAAACAGGGCTTTCTGGTGCCGGACGCATTCACCAATCCCGAGCACCTTCGTTTTGCTATGAGCGGGTGCCTCGCCGGAACGCTATGCTACGTCGTATACGTTGCCCTTTCGTGGCGTGGCCTGTCTACATCCGTCCTAACCTGCGTGCTTACCGCACTTTCAACCATCGGTGCCTCGCGGCAAAAACAGATGCTGCGCGTCGCAGGAACTGTGATCGGCGGATTCATCTTCGGCCTTGGCGCGCAGATCTTCATTCTGCCTAACATCGACTCAATCACAGAATTCACTCTGCTCTTCGTTGCCGTTTCGACCATCGCCGCATGGGTAGCAACTGCAAGTTCGCGCCTCTCGTATTGCGGGCTCCAAATCGCCGTTGCCTTCTATTTCATCCACCTGAACGATTTCACTATCCAGACATCGCTCACCATCGCCCGCGACCGAACTCTCGGCGTGCTGCTGGGAATCGCCATGATGTGGCTGGCCTTCGAGCGGTTGCAACCAACCAGCGCCACAGACGAGATGGTAAAAGCCTTCAACGAAAATCTGCGGCTGTTTGCCGAATTGGCCGTCTACAGCATTCGCCCGCGCGACACCGAGACCATTACCTCCGCACGGCGTCTGCGTGACAAAATCTACGCTAATTTTTCGGCTGTCAATTCCCAGGCAGATGCCGTGCCGTTTGAGTTGGGCCCGCTTCGCACTCAACACATGGCCGCGCGTGACCGCGTTCGCCGTTGGCAAGCCATGCTGCGGACCGCATACCTGTTGCAGTTGGCGTTGCTGCAGTATCGCGCCTTCGGTTCAACTGAGAAGCTATCCGACGAGGCGGAGACCATGCTGCAGGATTTCGACCAATCCTGCAAGCGCACTTTGAATGACATGGCAACATATCTGGAGGCGCAGAGGACGAAGGATACCTCAGCTCCTCCGAGCATCGAGTCCGCGGCACTCCCCTCCAGCCTCGCAGCAAATACGCCGGGAAATCTGCTGTCGCTCGCCCATGAATTGCTGAAGATACTCGTGAGGCTGCGCGAACAGATGCTTGCTGCGCCTCTCTTCGCCACGGATTAACTGCATCCGGCAAAGCCTCATAGATCACGCATAGAAACAGATGACGATGTAGTGCTGGTAAATAGTCTTGAGACGCTATCGACACAGCCAGCTCCTGTGTCCCCTGCGACACTGCATGCCCGGCTACAGTGAATCGCAGATCAAAAGAGGGCTGCGTTGATGTATTCTTCGCAAGCATTCAAAGTCCGGATTCGAAGGGCTCTACACTATGTCCATGCATCGCCGTGATCTGTTGAAGTCTATAGGAAGCGCCAGCTTGCTCAGCCTCGCTGCGCCAGCTGTGCGAGCACAGGAGCAGTCAGCGCAGGCTAGGCGGGCCATGCCCTCGCCACGAATCAAAGACATCAGCGTGATCGAATGCGCGCCCGCCGGTGTGCGCCTCACGGTAGTGAAGATCACGACGGATCAGGATGGCCTGTACGGATATGGCTGCGCGACGTTTACGCAGCGCGCCGATCTGGTAAAGCCGGCGGTCGAGAGCTACCTCAAGCCGTTTCTGCTAGGCAAAACAACAGACCGGATCGAGGACATCTGGCAGTGCTGCTATGACAGCTCGTACTGGAAGAACGGGCCAGTGCTGAACAATGCGTTGAGTGGGTCGATCAAGCGCTGTGGGACATTAAAGGGCGCCAGGCAGGAATGCCGGTCTACCAGCTGGCTGGAGGCAAGTGCCGCGAGGCGGTGGATTGCTACGCGCACGCAGACGGCCAGGAGTTCGCGGACGTAGTGGCAGCAGCCAAGAAATATATGGCACAGGGATTTCGCAACGTCCGGGTGCAGGTCGGGTTGCCCGGCATGGCAGGCTATGGTTCGGCGCACGGCGGATGCTCGGCCGATCAAGCCCTTCACGACAAGCCGTTGTTCGATCCCGCCTATCAGATGCGGCGCGCGCTGAAGTTGCTGGAAATCTGCCGACAGGAGCTGGGCGACGAGGTTGAATTGCTGCACGACATGCATGAGCGGCTGACGCCGAACGAGGCGGTGCAGTTCTGCAAAGAAGCGGAAAAGTTCGAGCATGTTCTTCCTCGAAGACCCGCTTTCGCCGGAAGACATTGAGTACTTCCGCCAGATCCGCGCAGCAATGCGCCACTCCGATCGCGATGGGAGAGCTTTTCAACAATCCGCATGAATGGCAGCCACTGATCTGAGAGCAGACTGATCGACTACATCCGCGTCCACGTTTCGCAGGCAGGCGGATTTAGCCCCGCGCGCAAGATCGCGATCTTGGCCGAACAGTATCGGCGTGAAAACCGCATGGCATGGCCCGGGCGATGTTTCGCCGGTGGGTCACATGGCAAATGTCACGCTTGACATCGTCAGCTACAACTTCGGCATTCAGGAGTACTCGCCCTTCAATGACCGCGACGCAGGAGATCTTCAAAGGATGTCCCGAAATGAAGGACGGCTATTTCTGGGTGAATGAAAAGCCGGGCTGGGGAATCGAGATCGATGAAAAGCTGGCAGCAAAGTCTCCATTCATGGACGGTCCAGCCATTGAACGGCGGGTGGGGTGAGATCCGAAAGCGCGACGGAACCGTGATCAAGCAATAACGATCAGCAAAAAAAAAATGGAGAAAGACATGGTTACTTTCAGGAATGAATCTGCGAGGGCTTTGCGCGCACTTGTGGTTGCTGCTCTTGTGATACCGTCTTCGCACCTCTGGGCCAAAACGGCGCAGCCGCGCACCGAACTATCAGCGGATGCGGATTGGAAGTTCTTCCTGGGAGATCCAGCGGCTGCCGAGTCGCCAACGTTCGACGATCATTCTTGGCGCACGGTAACCGTTCCACATGACTGGAGCATTGAGGGAACGCCCGAAGAAAAAAATCCGAGCGGATCCGGCGGGGGATATTTCCCTGCTGGGATTGGCTGGTACCGAAAGACGTTCACCGCTCCGCAAGCTGGAAGGGCAAGCGTGTAAGCCTTGAGTTTGACGGCGTCTCGATGGATGCAACTGTCTACCTGAACGGGCATAAACTCGGCACTCATCCATACGCCTATACCAGCTTCCGCTTCGATATCACGCCTCAGCTGAACCTTTCCGCAATGAATGTGGTGGCCGTGCGATCGATAACTCCATGCAGCCAGGCAGCCGCTGGTACAGCGGATCGGGCATCTATCGCCATGTTCACGTCGTCGTTACGGAGCCGATTCATGTTGCTCCCTGGGGCGTATTTGTAAGTACGCCTGAAGCTTCCACTACGTCGGCCAAAGTGGTGATCAAAACTCAGATAGCGAACGACACAACGGAATCTGAGGATGTCTCGGTCAAGACAGTATTGATCGGTCCGACAGGCACAAAGTCTCGTGAGCTCGCGGACACGGTCAAACCTCTCGCGGGCCAGCAAGCCGAAACGACACAGGAGATCACCCTTGATCAACCTGCGCTATGGTCTCCACAGAGTCCCCGTTTGTACCGCGCAATTACACAGGTCATCAAGGACGGAAACGTTATCGATGAGGTTGAGACTCCCTTCGGGGTCCGGTCACTCGCATGGTCCGTTGAAAAGGGCCTGCTGCTGAACGGCGCGCCGGTTAAGCTTGCAGGCGGCAGCGTTCACCACGACAACGGCCCCCTCGGTGCCGCAGCTTTCGATCGCGCCGAGGTTCGCAGAGTCGAACTCCTGAAGGCCGCAGGCTTCAACGCGGTTCGCACAGCGCACAATCCGCCCTCGCCAGCGTTTCTCGATGCGTGCGACCGCCTGGGCCTGCTTGTTCTCGACGAACCGTTCGATGTCTGGACCAGGAGCAAGGCGAAGTACGACTACGCTCGCTTCTTCAACGACTGGTGGCAGCGGGACATCGATTCGATGGTCCTGCGCGATCGCAACCACCCCTCCATCGTCGTCTGGGGCATCGGTAACGAGATTCCAGAGGCATGGACGCCCGATGGCGCGCCACTGGCACAGAAGCTCGCCGCGCGAGTGCGCTCCCTGGACGCAACACGGCCGCTGACCGAGGCCTTCCCCGGCGCGACCTACACCCCGGCTACAGATGCCGTCTTTGCCCAGCTCGATATCGGCGGATACAACTACAACCTCGCAGAGAATCAGGCGAAGGATCATGAGCGCGTGCCAGGTCGCATCATGATGACCACCGAATCGATGGCGCAGCATGCCTTCGAGCAATGGCAACTGGTGCACGATCATCCATACATCATCGGCGAATTCCTGTGGACGGCGATGGACTATCTCGGCGAGTCCGGCATCGGCGCCTGGACCTATGCCACCCCGGAAGAGGCCGCCAAGGCTGAACAGATCTCGAAGGTGATGCAGCAGATGATGCCAAACATGGGAGCCGATGGGAAAAACCCGTTCGAAGGATTTGCCGAACAGAACGCGAAGCCTGATCCCACCATGAAGTTGCTCTTCCACGGCTATCCATGGCATGCCGCCTACTCGGCGACCTCGACCTGACCGGCTTCCGTAAGCCTTCTTCGTATTATCGCGACATCATGTGGAACGGCGGAGACCGAATCTATGCAACGGTTCGCTTCCCGGAGCCCGAAGGCAAGAAAATCATTGCGATGGGATGGAGCGTCTATCCACCCTGCCGAGCTGGACATGGCCGGGCCAGGAAGGAAAGCCACTTACGGTTGAGGTCTATTCCGCTACTGAGGGTGTCCGACTTTTTCTGAATGACAAACTGATCGGCGAAAAGCCCGCTGGCCGCGATCAGGCCTTCAAGGCCGACTTCGAAGTTCCCTATGCACCGGGAACGCTCAAAGTAGAAGGTATTCGTGGAGGTAAGGTCGTAGCCGAAAACATTCTGGAAACGACCGGAGTTCCTGTTCGGCTGAAGACCACTGTCGATCGAACTGTGCTCAGCGCTGACGGAGAGGATCTCGCGTTTATCACCGTTGAGGCCATGGATGAAAAGGGCCGGCTCCAGATGAACGCTGAGCAGAAGGTGCACTTCTCCGTCAGCGGTGCGGGAACGATTGCCGCCGTGGGAAATGGCGATGGACAATCTCTGGACCCATACTCTGGCGACAAGTGCAGCCTCTTTCACGGTCGCGCACTTGTGGTATTGCGGACTTCGCGCAACCCCGGCCAGATCAAACTCACAGCGAATGCCGACGGACTGAGCGCCTCCTCGATTGCCGTTGAGTCCAAAAAGGCTAAGCCATTGCCCGAGCTTCGATAGGCTTCTTCGATCGTGTCGGCAATTTTGATGAACTCACCTGCTTGTCATCAGCAGCTCAAAACCTCCCTCATCGAGGGCGGTTACTTTATATCCGCTGCCGCCGCTCCTTCCGTGTCCACCCAATATGCGTTGCGCGCCCTCAGTTGCAGGTCAGGCCTGTCTTTAAGACTCAATTTCAGTGCATGGAACCCGGCATGCGGCGATTGCGGATGGAAGCTCAGGACATAGTAGTTTGGAACATCGTTCGAGATGGTAAGCAGGTGTCGGCTAAGCGTCGTTGCGTCTTTAAAAGCGAAGTACTCACCGCCCGTAAGTTGCGCAACGGACTCGGGCACATTGCGCGTGAGTCCATCCTTTGCGAGGATGTACATCATTCGAGCCAGCCGCAACGGCGGGAGCAGATCGCTGGCGCAGTCTAATGCCTGCACACTGCGCTTGCCCTGCGCATCCGGGTCGGCACCTGCCTCGTGGCTCATGCATCCACCCCTTGCATATGGCTCGTCCGAGTAGGGGCTTCCTTCCGGCCTGGGAATCTTCGCCCCTTGATGTTTCAGCGCCGATTTCGTGCTCGAAAACCCAAACGTATAGATCGAAGTGTTTGTATCGTCGACCGCGCGTATGGCATCTTCCAAGCTTGTTTGACTGCCCCCATCGATCGTCTCGCTGAAGAGCAGAACCGCACGGCGATAGGCTGGCGGTTGCGTGGACAAAAGATGGATACCGAAATCGAGCGCATCAAGAATAGCCGCGCCCGGATCGCCTTTGCTAAGCGCGGTAATCGTTTTCGCTGCCGCATCCGTATCTGTGGTGAAGTCCTGTTCAAGGCGAGGCTTGCTGTCGAAGCTGACCACAGCAACCCGATGCGGCACATTGCCGATAATGGCATCAAGCACCGCCCCAAGCCCGCGGTAATCCGCCAGGTGGGCTGCACCCTGGCTCCCGGTCTGCACGATAACTGCCAATGCCAATGGCTGCGAGTCGGTATCTGGCTCTACCTGCAACGGCTGCGGAACACCGTCATCAGTGAGGACGAAATCGTCGGCGGCGAGAGAGAAGACAACCTCGCCTCCCTTGGTCTTCACCAGCGCTGGCACGAGTACCAGATTCGAGCGCACCGTGATAGCCGGGATCTGGCTGGCCGGTAATGGTTCACTACTTTGCGCACTGGCTGTGGCAACAGCGAACAGGACCATGCTCAAAACAGTCGTTGCGATTGCCGGAAGCATATTCATTAGACGTACCACTAAACTCTCTAACCGGAAACATTTCTTAAAGCCTCCTCGGCGCGCAACGCCAGACCGTGTGCAACCGAGGTGAACTCATTACCGCCTCGAATGCGGCCTTCTCCGAACCGCGTCGCGAAGATTTGACGGACGATCGGGACGAAGGAGCTTCCGCCTGTGAGAAAAACGCGGTCTATTTCACGAGCGCTGATGCCAGCAGTCATCAGCAATGAGTCAACACAGCGCTCAATGGCCCGCAGTGCCTCTTCGATCCATGCTTCGAAGTCGGATCGGGTAACAGAAATACGCAGGTCCATGCTGCCATCGAGAAAGTGAAACTCCGCGGAGTGCGATCGCGAAAGTTCGAACTTCACCCGCTGAACTGCCTGGTGAAGCTGATAGCCGAGATCTTCCTCGATAAGAGTAATGAGAGCTTCAATCTTTTCAGGCTCAAGGGCGCGCCGGTGTGCGCTCTTCAATATCTCCATCACGTTGCGTGTGCGTAGGAACGACAGGTAATGCCAGCGTTCAAGATTGGTATAAATCCATGCCGGAACCGCGGGCAGTATTTTGTTCAGCGAACGCGCGTGCGACTCCGATCCCAGAGCGGGCGATACCAGTTTGCGAACGATCCTTGCATCGAAAGCGTCGCCGGCAAGCCCCACGCCGCTGTTGCCAAGCAGATCTCTCGACGTACGTCCGCGTCTTCGCACCCCCGGGCCGACCTGAAGTACGGAGAAATCGCTGGTGCCTCCGCCGAAGTCGCCGATGAGGATAAGTTCGTCGTGGTCGAGCGTAGATTCGTAGGCGTAAGCCGCAGCGACCGGCTCCATTTCAAAATCGACCTTCTCAAATCCGGCAACCGTAAAGGCATCACGCAGCCGCGCCACAGCGTAGGCATCATCATCGTCGGTCTCTGCACCCACAAAGCGCACCGGACGTCCCACCATGGCATAGCGGATGGGAATGTCGAATTGCTCCTCCGCCTGTGCGCGCAAATCGGAGAGCATACGCGAGACCAGTTCTTCGAGCGTGTACCGTCGGCCAAAAACTTCTGTGCCGGTAAGTGTGCGGCTTGAGAGATAGGACTTGAGAGATTGAATCAGCCGGCCTTTCTCGTCCGCTTCAAGATACTGCTCGATGGCGGCCGGTCCAGTCCACGAATGCATTCGCTGTGCCCCGCCCGTCTTCTTTCTCCGTTCAAGGTAGAGAACGGAGCGGGAAGACGAAGTCTCTGCTCCGCGAACAGGAAACGAAGCGAGCTGTACTTCCGAATTTCCTGTTGCGAGCGCCATCGAGCTATTGGTCGTGCCAAAATCAATGCCGAGGGCGGGCAGTTCAGATTGCGTTTTCCGCATTCACACTATTATTTCTCAGCCATCGAGAGTTCGCAGATACGTGCGTAACGCGACGGCTCTCGATACCATGGTTCGAAAGGTAAAAGAACAAGCCTATGTCGTTGAATGAAACTACTGCGACCCGGCAGCACGCATCCGGTGGACCAGCATTACCGCAACTGCCGGAACCAAGTCATGCCGAGCGAATGCGCACCCTCATCTCGCTGACTTCGGTTGGCACGCTCTCGACGCTCTCCCGCAAGCATCCGGGATTTCCCTTTGGATCTCTCATGCCCTTCGCGCTCGATCCCGCCGGCCGCCCGCTCTTTCTGATTAGCAATATGGCCATGCACACGCAGAACCTGAAGACCGAGCCGCGATGCAGCCTCTTTATCGCACAAGCGAACGCCGATGGCGATCCACTCGGATCTGCCCGCGCTACTTTGGTCGGCTACGCCGAACCTGTTCCTGCAACGGATCTGGTTTCCGTTCGAGAAAGTTACCTTGCCCGTCATGAAAGCAGCCGCTATTGGGTCGACTTCTCTGACTTCAGTTTCTTCCGCCTCCAGCCCGTCGACCTTTACTACGTGGGCGGCTTTGGCGTCATGGGATGGGTCGAAGCCAGTGAGTACGGAGATGCGGTCCCTGATCCGCTGGCAGGCGCCGCACCCGGCATCCTCGCTCATATGAACGCTGACCACGTAGATTCGATGATCCTGTTGGCACGTTTCCACGCAGGAGTCGAAGCGACAGAAGCGACGATGACTTCGGTCGACCGGTTGGGCTTCACTCTGCGATTGAAAACGAATGAGGGAATGAAAGGCATTCGCATCAACTTTCTCCACGAGGTAGCTGCTCCGCAGGAAACCCGAACTGTCCTGGTCGAAATGGTCCGCAACGCCAGAGAAAGCGCAACCAGGTGAAGGAAGTTCTGATTCTGTCTCGGGCGATGAAGAGGGACATTCAAAAACAGGCTGATCGAACAAACCAATGAATGAGAACGTGCCAGTGTGGCTGGGCCGGATTCGCACTGTCGCCCAACTCGTGGGTCACAGTACAATACAGATGACCATGCACGACAGTCACTTGGCTTTGGAGCACAACCAGAACGCGGCAGAACGTCTGGTCGAACTAACGGTCCCCAGCAAAACCCGGCAACTGAAAGAAGTTTCAAGTCGTTGAAACAAACCATGCGAAAGTGGCGGAATTGGCAGACGCACCAGACTTAGGATCTGGCGGGTAATCCCCGTGGGGGTTCAAGTCCCCCCTTTCGCACCAACGGTTTACGATCGATCTTGCGATCAGGTCGTTTTGATTGTGCTAATTTTTGTGCGTGGCCCTGTGCGTTACAGTCTGAGGTTAGGTCCTGCTCCATGCATATCGTCATAGAAATCCCTCTGCACGTGAGTTAAGAGCTTTCCAACACACCTCGGACGTGAAGAAATACTTGACGGCAAAGAGGGATCGCCGTAAGTTTCCCGGCCAGGATCAACAGATTGTTCGCTCATATGCCATCTCGGTGGTGGAGAGATAGAGTCCCATCAGAACATATCGAACTTGCGACGTTCCGACACCTATTTGACCGAATAGCCTCGCGCATCCATGCAGGCTGAGAACGCCCGCTTGAACGTATTCATCTGTTGATCATACGCAGCTTTCTGGTTTTGGTACTGCTGTTGCACGTCCGCCCCCGCCTGCGCCGAGGCCTGATCTTTGGCGGCAGCATTCCCTTTGCGCTGCTGTCTGCCTCCCCGCACGGTACCTACACCAGCCCCTACCGCCGCACCTGTTCCTGCATCTCCGGCAATTCCACCAATCACCGCGCCGCCAACTGCGCCGCGAGCCGCACCCTTGGCTCGTCCACCTTTTTGCTGCGGCGCAGCATCAGCCGCCTGCGCCTGGGCTGCCTGAACATCAGCAGAAGACGGTGGCTGCGGAGCCGGCGTATCTGCGTTGACGCCTGTCTGCTGCTGAGCCGAGTTATAGCAGTCGGACTCATCGATGAGCTGCTGATCATGGCTTTGTCCCTTTCCCGCATAAGCATAAAGGCCAACTTTACTTGCGGCTGAGAAGGAAGGTACAGGTCCTGTCGGTGCAGCGGGTGCGGCCGGTTGAGCTGAGGTAGCGGCCGGCTGGGCCGAGGTAGCAGCCGGTTGGGCTGGTGCACCCGCCGGGGTCCCTGTATCGGGCGGCGCTTTCTTTCCGCAGCCAATAGAAAACAAAGACAAAGTTGCAACGCAGAAGAAGGTTGTTACACGAAAAGCATTAACGATCGAAGTAGCATGCATATCGACTTCCTTTCCTGGGGTATTGCATTCCCCAAGCTTGCCTGCACCGAAGCGCACTGTGTTTTTTCCTCAGTGCGAAGCTTACTGGTGGGGAACCTCAACCGCATATTGTTCGGCAGCGCTCATTGACTCGCTACTGGCAAAACTGTCAGTCACCGAGTCAGTATGGAAAATAGTCCTCGCGATCTAAATGTGACTCGGATCACTTGCGTATCGGGTCAACGCCTAGTCTGTCCGTTTTGACAGTTCCTGATACGGGTTCCGCGCAGTTACTTTGTTGACTCTACGGGCCATCGCTCCGTGATCGATGTTCTCCATTCCCGAACTGGCAGGGCGGCAACCTGTGACAACGGCCCCATGAAACCCAAGGAGTAACCTATGACAGTCAATCGCTTCCTCATCGGGTCTCAGTTCATAGTCACATCCCTGTTTTGTGTACTTCCGGTCGACACCTTCGCTACTAACAAAGAGGACAAGCGGGCCGATATCCAAAAGATGTCTCAGGATACGCTCCACCGCCTTTACAAGGCCGCGCCTCCAGCCAAGGCAGCCATCGAAAAAGCTTATGGGTATGCAGTTTTCAGCAACACGGTTGAAAAGATGTTCTTGGACGGTTCTGGAAATGGCAGAGGCATGGCTGTCAACAATAAGACCCAAAGTGAAACCTTCATGAAGATGTTTGAGGTACACGAGGACCTTGGCCCGGGAGTCGAGAGGTTTCGCTACGTCTTTGTATTCGACAACGAGAAAGTGTTCAACGAGTCCGTGGATTCTGGCTGGGAGTGTGGAGTGCAGATATCGGCAGCCGCCAAAACCTCTGCTGAGAAGGGCGGACCCATGCAGGGCGCGGCGGCAGTTTCCAACGGCATCTGGATGTATCAGCTCACTGGCAAGGGAGTGGTTTTGAATATCACTGTCAAGAGCACTAAGTATTCACCAGACGAGTACCTGAACAAATCGTCGTGAGGCAAGATGAGTCCGCCCCACTTCTTTGTGAGAACGGCGAAGAACTGTCAAGCATCCGCATGCTGCATCTGCTGGAAAATGCTGGGCCTGCTGGACCCAGCCCCTGTTGTGAGAGCATCCATTCGCGGCACTCGCTGATTCCTTCCTATGCCGGTAACACTGTTAGTTCTGCGAGGGGACAACCAGCTAGCTTCCGAATACCATGCCGTACGACGGGCTCCGAACGGTAGTTTCTTAAGAGCAGGCCTTTAGGGCTTACGTGGCGTCGCCAACCTATCTCCCTGGACATAGCTCACACATGTGAGGCGATAGGCCTCCTCTCTGGAAAGGGCCGTCATATAGCGACGGTGCGAACCCGTGAAAGGAGGACCATGAAACTAAGAAGCTACTTTGTCTTTGCAGCCATGGCTCTGGATTTGGTTGCGGTGCTGAATGCTCAACAGCGCTTTGTGGAGGCATCGGTTTCATCCATCGTAAGCTGTGTCTCCAAGGGCAAAGAACGACAACAATGCTCGGCGGACACTCGTGCGGGCATCGTGATGCTAAGACCCACGGGTGAGGCCGCCTGCCTCCTGGGCAGAAACTGGGGCTACGACGACCAGGGGGTCTGGGTGTCAGAAGGTTGCGGCGGTGACTTTGGCACGGGAAGTACTCGCGGTGCAGATGCACCAGAGGCAACCGCAACGGCAGCGGCGCTGATTGAGTCCAGGGACGAAAAATCCGCGATTGAAACTACCACAACGGGGACGAACCCTACGCAGAAATACACCGGCGCCTTCCAGCCCTACGGGAGCTTCCGCACCATCATATCCATTCCAGCCAACGGAGAAGCGGAAGTACAGGATAACGCCACCCGCGTCGGCATTAATTTCACAACATTTGGGCCCATCAGAGTAATTGGCACTGCAGAATGGGGGGTGAACCTCGTTCAGAGCGAAACCACCTTCAATGCCGGCGCGACCACGGAGTCTGGCTTCGGCGTACTGCAGCAAACAACTCAACCTGTCTTCGGCGCTCGCCTTGGTTATTTTGGTGTTTCTTCCGAAAAATTTGGAAGTCTCACCTTTGGCAAGCAGAATTCCACTCACTATGACATAACGAACTTTACAACGGATCGCTTCAACGTTTTCGGCGGCCAGTCCACAGCTACCTACGTTGCGGGAACTGACGGCGGCCAATCAGGTACAGGCCGCGCCGACCAGACGATTCTCTATCGTCTCAAGTTTGCCAAGATCCTCGACTTCGGAGCGCAGGGGCAGTTGCGTACGGGAGACACTTCGCAGGCCTTCAGCGGCTTTGGCTTCTCTGTACAGGCAACAGCGCTCCCGGGACTAAAGATTGGTGGAGCCTACAACAAGACCTATTTCAACTCGACGCTTAGAGACACGGTACTCCATGGCGACGGCACCGATTACTGGGCATTTGGAGGCAAAGGTACTTGGCGCAACCTTGAATGGGGTGCCAACTACGTGCGTCAAAACAACGGCGACCTGGCATTCATTCCCGATCCCGCAGGTGGGCCCGACCAAATAGCGGTCGGATTTTCCGCCAACGGAATCGAGCTCTATTCCAGGGTTAAGTTCGGAAAGTTTGCAGTTGTGGGCGGCTTTGAAGACTACATCCCGTTCGATCTGAGTTCTCTCATCAACCCGGACTTCAAGACCAGATATGCAATCCTCGGTGCCGAGTGGCACATCTCGCCATCAGGCTACGCATATTTTGAATCAAAGCTGGGAGATACCATCGACGCCCAGGGGAATGGGGGTTACAACGCAGCAGCCCTCGGTTTCCGCTACGACTTCACATGGAAGACGCTGCATCTGCAGTAAACCGTTGGTGTCGTCCACTTCAGAAGGGACCGGTTCACAGTGAGCCACTCTTTGCAATGTAAGCATTTTTATTTCAGTGTCCCCGATCTGCAATAAAAGATCTGCAATAAACCCGCTCACGCCGTGTCCTGAACGTTGCACACGCGGTGTGTAACAACTAGCAGTTCTGACAGTCGTAAAAGATCTTATGCCCTGTTCCACTGAAGGAAGTGGGGAACGATTACAGGCAGACTTCGTGTCCTGATGCGCCCGCATTCAGCTCCTCAAGATAAGGAGAGCGTCGATGAAATTCAGAATGATAGCCTCAAGCCTTGCAGTGATCCTGCTGGCTACAAGTTTCGCAAGTGCCGGCGATTCACCCGACAAGAAACGGGAAAAGACTCGCAAAATGTCTGATAAAACTTTGCAGGAGCTGTACAAACTACAGCCCACAGCTCAGGGAGCTATCCAAAAGGCCGCCGGCTATGCCGTTTTCGATAACATGGGAACAAACCTCCTGCTGTTGAGCACGGCGCGTGGCTCAGGTATCGCCGTCGACACCAGTTCCAAGCAGGAAACCTTCATGAAGATGGCTTCGGCGGGCGCCGGTCTGGGCGTGGGAGTGAAGGACTATCGTCTAATCTTCGTCTTCGAAAACGATAAGGCGTTGGCTACATTCCTCAATTCTGGCTGGTCGGGTTCAGGACAAGCGGACGCGGCGGCCAAGGCAGGCGATAAGGGCGGAGCTTTCTCGGGGGCGGAAGAGTTTGCCCCGGGTGTCTGGGTCTATCAAATTACCAAGAACGGTCTCGCCCTCCAGATAACCCTGCAGGGTACCAAATACTACAAAGACGACGACCTCAATAAAAAATCATAGCTCCTGGCTGGCAAGGGTTCCTCTATCGATCGTTCAAACCCGACGGATCGGTCCAGCTTGCAGATGCTGCTGACCAGGCATGCTCTGTACTATCGATGTATCTGCGCAAGCGTGATGCAACAAGTGGGCCGACATTGATTATTTATTCGCCGCGAACTTAGGATCTGGCTGATAATTTCGTGGGGGGTTCAAGTCCCCCCTTTTCGCTCTATTTCTCGTCCTTTCTCGGAACGCGATACTCTGAAGACATCATGAATTCCACGCAGCAGCCTCAGCCTAAAATCACCCTGACAAAAGCTTCCGACTACCGTGAAAACTATTCCAACAGCGTGCAGGTGCGCGTAAGCGTCTGGGACTTTTTCCTCGCCTTCGGACTTGTTCATCAGGATGCGCCGGATTCGGTGATTATCGAAAACTCCCAGGGCATCTACCTCAGTCCGCAGCAGGCCAAGGCACTCTGGAACATCCTCGGTCAGAACATTGCGCAATATGAGCAGGCATTTGGCGCCATCGCGCTCGAACCACAGCATCCGCTGCCCATTCCGCAAGGGCCGGTTCACTAAAGCTCATCATACGAACGCGTGACTTCTTCGAAACAACTTGGGCGCCCTTCGTTGTGGCTCGTTTTTCCTGCAATCTTTGCGGCAGTTCTCGTCGCACACCTTCCACTGCTTCGCTTGCCGTATTACTGGGATGAAGCCGGTTACTACATCCCGGCAGCCTATGATTTCTTTCGCACCGGTTCGCTGATCCCCTTTTCTACGCTCTCAAACGCGCATCCGCCGATGCCATCGCTCTACCTTGCCTTATGGTGGAAGATTTTCATCTTCGCTCCCTGGGTCACGCGGCTCGCCATGTGTGCCGTCTCTTCTCTTGACCTGCTTGCCGTTTATCAGCTCGCGATCGTTACCACACGTAAAGTACGCGTCGCGATCGCGACCGTGGCGCTGACGGCTCTCTACCCGGTTTGGTTCGCTCAAAGCTCGCTCGCTCACGCAGATATGTTTGCGGCGGCGGCAACGCTGTGGGCGCTTGTCTTCTTCTTTGAAACGCGACTGTGGCTCTCTGCAGTGTGCTTTTCACTCGCTGTGCTGTCGAAAGAGACGGCCATCGTTACGCCGCTGGCATTAGCGGCATGGCAGGCGTGGACGGCCTTCGCACCAACCGGATGGAAGCCTTCCTGCAGTAGAGCTTCGCTGCGATCTCATTTGGCGAAAGCCGGTATCCTGTTGCTTCCCATCCTGCCGTTGGCCTGCTGGTACCTCTACCACTGGCATCGCACCGGCTTTGTCTTTGGCAACCCCGAATACCTGCGCTACAACGCTGCCGCTACATTAACGCCACTGCGCGTGCTGCTGGCTTTCGGGCATCGTGTGCTTCACATCACCGCGCATATGAATCTGTTTGTGCCGGTACTCTTGATGCTGGCTTGCATGATGCTCCCTCCGGTCGGGGCGCGGGAGCGTATCTCTATCGGCGATCAACTGCAGTTCTACGCCGTCATTCTGGCCAATCTGCTCTTTTTCTCGATTCTCGGTGGAGCGTTGCTTACGCGCTATCTTTTGCCGCTGTACCCGCTGATGCTGTTGATCTGTGTCAATACTTTCTATCGCCGACTGCGACAATGGGCATATCTCATTGCGCTCAGCGCCGTCGCTTTCCTCGCCGGACTCTTTATTAATCCGCCGTATCGCTTTGCGCCCGAAGACAATCTCGCATACCGTGACGTCATCCTCCTGCACCAGCACGCTATCCAGCAAATTGAAGCCCATTATCCCGATGCGACGGTATTGAGCGCGTGGCCCGCAACCGACGAGCTCAGCAAACCCGAGCTTGGCTATGTCACCAGGCCAATGCAGGTGGCAACTATCGACAACTTTTCCATGCCCCAGATCGAAAAAGCAGCGCAGTTGACCGATCCGTACACGGTTGGACTGATCTTTTCGACGAAATACGATCCCCCTCATCTGCCCTTCAGCCTGGGCCATAAAAACGAAGCCTTCGACGCGCGATTCTTCGACTTTCACCATGACCTTCCGCCGGAATCGATTGCCCGCCTGCTGGGCGGCAAAGTCTTCTGGCGCGCATCGCGGCAGGGGCAGTGGGCGGCAGTGCTCCACTTCGATCGTCCGCAGGTCGCGATGGAAACGGAGCACGGCCAGCTCCGCCTTCACTATAATCAGCCTTGAAGTGCGGTTCTCGATCCCATTACGCTCCCTCGTTTGTGGTTTGCTGCTGGCAGCAGCGCCGCTTGCTTTCGCCCGACAGTCTGCTACCACCGCTGCGCGACCTCAACCCGAGACGCCCGCAACCGCATCCACGCAAGCCATCGCGCATGGACGCCTTCTTCTTGTGCTGCCCTTTGAAAACCACACCGGGCAGGCAAGCCTCGACTGGATTGGACAGGCGTTTCCTGAAATCTTTAACCGCCGTCTCGACTCCGCTGGATTTCTGCCCATCAGCCGCACCGACCGTCTCTACGCACTCGATCATTTGGGACTGCCGCCAAGCTTTCAGCCCTCGCGCGCCAGCGCCATCCGGTTAGCACAGACTCTCGACGCGGATTACGTTGTATTCGGCTTCTACACCACTACCGGGACCACGATCAACACCACGGCCCAGGTCCTCGATGTCACCGACCTTAAGCTCGGCGCTCAGCTCAATAATCAAGCTGATTTGACACATCTGCTCGACACGCTGAACGGGCTCGCGTGGCAGGTAACCCGTCAGCTCGACCCCTCATATGCAGTCGCCGAACAGACATTCATCGCCGCCGATTCAGACCTGCGTCTCGATGCCTTTGAGAACTATGTTCGCGGACTGACCGAGGACTCCATCGACGAGCGCATACGCCATCTTCGTGACGCCGTGCGTTTAAGCCCGCACTTCTATCCGGCATGGCTGTCACTGGGCAAAGCCTATTTTGCGAACCAGAATTATGAACAGGCGGCATCGACGCTTGGCCATCTGGCCAAGGACGACCCCAACGCCCTCGAAGCGGATTTCTATCGCGGGCTGGCATTCTTCTATACCGGAAAATATTTGGAAGCCGAAGATGCCTTCGCATTTGATTCCACGCGCCTGCCATTGCCCGAGGTCGTGAATAATCAAGGGGTTGCCGCTGCGCGTCGCGGCAAAGATGCAGCAGCGCTCTTTCAGCAGGCTGTTGTCGCAGATCCGAACGACGTCGACTACCATTTCAACCTCGCCCTGGCGCTTCGTCGCCGTGGCGATATTGCGGGAGCCATCCGCGAAATCGATCTGGCCGTAAAGCTGCGTCCGCGCGACACCGAAGCAGTCAGCCTGGCCGCGGCGCTGCATAACGGTGGCCCAGGCCCCGCTCCTGTAAAGGTCAATGCCTCCCTGGACGCCCCTCAATCCAACCCACAGGACAACTCCGGCAACGACCCGCTCGAACGCATTAAGCGCACCTACAACGAAGCCAGCTTCCGTCAGGCTGCATTTGAAATGGAGCAGGTGCAGACCATGCGGATGAGTTCCCTCCCGCCTGCTGAGCGTGCAGCAGCGCTCACCAAAGAAGGCATGCAGTTTTTCAACCGTGGCCTCGTTCTCGAAGCCGAACGCGAATTTCAGGCAGCGCTCGCAGCCGATCCTTCCTCATCCGCCGCCCATGCCGGACTTGCCCAGGTACGCGAACGCAGCAGTGATCTGGACGCGGCCCGGCAAGAGGCGCAGAAGTCTCTCCAGCTGCAGCCCAACGTCGCCGCTCATCTCGTGCTCGCGCGTATGGACCTGCAGGCCAATCAGCTCAGTTCCGCGGCTGGCGAAGTAAGCCAGGCCCTCCAGATTGAACCCTCTAACGCCAACGCGCATGGCATGAAGCAGGCACTCGAACAACGCGGACAGCAGGTCCCATGAACATCTTGCGGCACGGCATGATTTTCCTTCTCGTCTGTGCCGCCGTGTTGTCGTCGAGCATCGCGTCGCACGCTTCCTCCCAACAGTCGCAGGTTGTGCTGCTGCGCGTACATGACACTATTCAGCCCATCAGCGAGCAGTACATCAGCCGTGGCATCAGGCGCGCCGCCGACACCCACGCCGATGCCGTCCTCATCGAACTGGATACGCCCGGTGGCTTGCTCGACTCCACGCGCGATATCGTGCACGACATTCTCGCCTCGTCATCGCCCGTGATCGTTTATGTGTCGCCTTCGGGCAGCCGCGCCGGCTCAGCAGGTTTCTTCATTCTGGAATCGGCAGACATCGCAGCTATGGCGCCCGGCACGAATGCAGGCGCGGCGCATCCCGTCATCGTAGGCGGCACCGCCGATGCTGTCATGAAGCAGAAGATCGAGAATGATGCGACCGCGTTTCTCCGCTCCTATGTGTCCCGCCGCAATCGCAACACTGACGCAGCGCAGGACGCCGTGCTCAACTCGAAGTCCTATACAGAGCGGGAAGCCGAGCAGTTAAAGCTCATCGACATCATTGCACCCAGCAACACCGCACTCCTTGACGCCCTCGACGGCCGCACCGTCACTCGCTTCGATGGCTCAACCGCAATTCTGCACACCCGCGGCGCGCATATTGTCCCGGTAGACACAACCCTGCGCGAGAACATCCTCGACCGCCTCATGGACCCGAATCTTGCCGTCCTCATCCTCGTCGTGGGCGGCCTGCTCATCTATCTCGAATTCAATACTCCCGGCACCATCATCCCCGGCGCGCTGGGAACCCTGCTGGTCGTGCTCGCGCTCTTCGCGCTGAATCTGTTGCCGGTTCGCTACACTTCGCTGATGTTGCTCCTGGCCGCCTTTGCGCTGCTGCTTCTCGAAGCCAAATTTGCCAGCCACGGCGTTCTCGCTACCGCCGGCGTGGTCTGCCTCATCTTCGGAACGCTCACGCTTGTCGCCGGCCCTATCCCTGAAATGCGCGTCAGTATTGCAACCGCCGTCTGCACAGGCATTGCATTCGGTGCCATCACTACCTTCCTCTTACGCATCGCGATCCGCGCTCGGCGCAATAAAGTCCTTACCGGGCCTGACGCGCTCATCGGCTCCATCGCCATTGCGCAGCAGCCGCTCGATCCGCGTGGACAGGTCATGGTGCACGGCGAGCTCTGGTTCGCTGAATCGCCCGCGCCCGTTTCACCCGGAGAACGCGTCCGCGTACGTGCCGTTCGTAACCTCACTCTGTTGGTAGAGCGGATTCCTGACAGTCCGTCACCCGCGGTTTGAGCACTTTTCCGCAACTCCATTGCGGTACAATCGCACCTCAGTGAGGCGTATTCATGGGAATCCCCGGCCTGATCATTATTGCGGTCATTGTCCTTTATCTGCTGAACTCAATCAAAATCCTCCGCGAATATGAGCGTGGCGTCATCTTTCGTCTTGGCCGTGCATTGCCTCAGCCCAAAGGACCCGGCATCATCCTCGTTTTCCGGCCATTTGACCAGATCGTCCGCGTCTCTCTGCGCCAGGAAGTCCTCGAAGTTCCTCCGCAGGACGTGATCACGCGTGACAACGTCACCATCAAAGTCAATGCCGTCATCACTTTGCGCGTCCTCGACCCGGCCAGGGCCGTCATTGAAGTCGCCAACTACGTCTATCAGACCTCGCAGTTCGCCCAGACCACGCTGCGCTCCGTCCTCGGTGAAGTCGAGTTAGACGGCCTGCTCTCGCACCGTGACGCGCTCAATCAGCGCATCCAGGCCATCATCGACCAACGCACCGAACCCTGGGGCGTAAAAGTCGTAAGTGTGGAAGTGAAACAGGTCGACCTGCCCGAGCAAATGCTGCGCGCCATGGCAAAACAGGCCGAAGCCGAGCGCGAGAAGCGCTCCAAGATCATCAATGCGGAAGGTGAATTTAGTGCTGCACAACGGCTTGTAGACGCCGCTAATCTTCTGGCGCAACAACCCATCACCCTTCAGCTGAAATATCTACAGACACTTACCGACATCGGTACTGAAAAGAATACGACGATCATTTTCCCGCTGCCCATGGAACTGCTTTCCCTCCTGCAAAAGCTCGGCACTGCCGCAACTCCCGTGCCCAAAACTGAGGAAAGGCAATGAGAAATACCCTCGAACGCGAACACGAAGTCGATTCCGAAATCACTCTGAGCGCCACAACTCTGCTCGGCATCTTTTTCGGGTTGGTGCTTGTTTGCGGAGTCTTCTTCGGCTTTGGCTATTCCACAGGGCGGCGCGGCGGCGAAACCCCCACTGCAAATACTCCTGGCCTCGCCACGCCGGAGCAAAACTCGGCGCCCGCAGCCGCGCACACCCCCAAGCCCTCGGCGATGGAAAGCCTGCAGGCGGCCAACAGCACGCCAGACCCAAATGCCGTCACGGAATCCCTCGATGAAGACAACATCCCGGACAACGCGCCCAGCCAGCAGCCTGCTCCTCAAGTCAAGCAGACGGCGCTAACGGAGACTTCCCCGGCCAGACCGTCGCCAACATCTCCAACATCCAGGCCAGTGTCATTGCCATTGGCATCGCCAGGCGCTCCGGCACAGGTGGCCTCCGTCGGTCCGCCCGTCATGGTGCAGATCGCTGCCGTAACGCGGCCCGAAGACGCCAATGCCCTGTCGTCTGCCTTGCGCCAGCGCGGATATAGCGTCTCCGTGCGGAATGAGCCGCAGGATAACCTCTTGCACGTGCAGGTCGGGCCTTTCCCCTCGCGCGATGCAGCCAAGGTCATGCGCGCCAAGCTTCTCGCCGACGGCTACAACGCTATCTTGAAACCCTGAACCAGTTTTCGCTTGTATGTAGCTTTTAGGGTAGAAGCACCGGCCTTCAGGCCGATGAATCACGCCACGGCTCAAGGGGCTTTAGCCGCGGGTTGTTCTCAAATGATTGGCTACACCTGTTGAGTGATCGGATTCAATTCCTTAGTGCAGGATCTTCACCCCGCATCCACTCCGGCAAGCTCGACGCAATCGACTGGCGCACAGCAGCCATCAGATCTTCGCGTGTCGCGTAGTCGCGAGGCCACAGCGGCGTGTGGAAAACAATATGAGCGGTCCCCGGCGTGATGCGGATGCTGCCCTTCTTCATCATGCTCTCCGTGCCCCAGATGGAAATCGGTGCCACCGGATTGCCCGCTTCCATCGCCAGATAAAATGGCCCTTTCTTGAATGGCAGCAGCTTTCCATCGCGTGAGCGCGTGCCCTCCACAAACGAAGTAATGTGCAGGCCGGAATCCATCACCTGTTTTGCCCGCTCCACGCTTTGCTTCGCGCTCTCGACCCGTCCATCGCGGTCCACCGGCACAAAATCTCCCAGCCGCATCGCATACCCAAGCACCGGGATCTTCATCAGCGACCTCTTCAAAAAAACAGACGTGCGTCCAGGAAGCAGCGGCAGCAGAACCGGAGGATCGAGATTCGATACATGGTTTGACATGAAGATGTAGCACTGCGCGGGATCGAGTTGTTCACGTCCGCTGACATCGATGCGAATCCCGCCGAACTTCATCCCGGTCTTATCGATCCACATAGCCCAGCGATACAGAAAGGAAATATCGCGGGTCAGCAGCGTCCACGGCAGCCCGATCAAAGCCGCCGGAAACCCCATAATCAGGTAGAACAAAACAATCGCAGTCGTCGAAAGCATGGCTTACGAACGCACCAGGGTTCTCTGCTCCAGCCGCTGCGGCAGTTTCTCATAAATGCCGTCGAAACCCCCATTTGAGAGAATCACGACCACATCCCCCGCGCGCAACTCCGGCGCAACAGCGTCAACAATAGCATTGGCATTGGGAAAAAGCGCCGCGTCTTTCCCTGCCTGCTTCAATCCATTCACAACCGTCTCCGGATGCAGCCGCTCGCCTTCCGGAATGCTCTCCTGTTTGAAAACGCCGGCCAGCACAACTCGATCCGCAATCGAAAGACTCTCGATCAGTTCCCGCTCAAAGACATTCCGGCGCAGAGTATTCGACCGTGGCTCCAGTACCGCCCACAACCGCGCTTCAGGATACGCGCCGCGTAGAGCTTTCAGCGTCTCTCGAATTGCCGTCGGATGGTGCGCAAAATCATCGATGATCGTCACGCCGCCCACAACCGCTCGCACCTCCAGCCTGCGCTTGACGCTTTCGAAAGAAGCCAGCGCCTCCTGAATTGCCGCCGTCTCCACTCCCTGCCCCGTAGCCAGCGCCGCCGCAGCCGTGGCATTCAACGCGTTGTGCTCTCCCGCCATCGGCAACTCAAGTTGCGTCCAGAATATTCCTTTGCGAAACACCTTCCATATCATGCGCCCGTTGTGGAATTGCATATCGTCAACACGCCATGCAGACTCAGCCGCAAACCCGTAGCGCTCAACCGCGCAAAAAGCTTTGCTCACGCATTCTGATACATTCAATGCGCCATCATAGGCAACAACGCGCCCGCGCTGTGGAATCAGGTTCACCAGTCGCTTGAACGCGGTCTTCACCTGCTCAAGATCGCGATAAATATCAGCGTGATCGAATTCCACGTGTGTCAGGATCAACGCGTCAGGAAAGTAATGCATGAACTTCGGGCCTTTGTCGAAGAAGGCGGTGTCGTACTCATCCCCTTCCAGAAGGAACGGCCCGCCGTCGCGCAGTTGAAAGCTTGTCTTGAAGTTCTCCGCAACTCCCCCAATCAGGAATGACGGCGCAAGTTCGCGCCTCGTGCGCGATGCAACTTCATAAATCCACGCCAGCATGCTCGTCGTCGTCGTCTTTCCGTGCGTCCCGGCAACCACCAGCGACTCGCGCCCGGTCAGAAACTCCCTATGAATCAGCTCCGCCAGGGACGTAAATGGAATCCGCTGGTCAAGCACATATTCCAGTTCCACGTTGCCGCGCGACATCGCATTACCGATAACCACAAGATCGGGATGCGGCTTCAGGTTCTCTGCCGAAAAAGGCTCGGCAACGTCGATCTTCAAGTTACGCAGAAGATCGGACATAGGCGGATACGCTGCCTGATCCGAGCCCGTCACCCGATGCCCCTTCAACTGCAAAAGCCCGGCCAGTGACGCCATCGCCGTCCCGCAAATTCCAGTCAAGTGAATATGTTTCGCCTGCATCCTTCAATCAACCTGCACCGCCGGCTCCGCATATTGCAGCACCGGCTCATCTTCGAGAGTCAATTCCGCTTCAATCCCAAACGGCAGTGTCACATTGCCGCGCGATACATGCCCTGACCGCAGCCCAATGGCAATCGGCCCGTCAAACCAGTCCAGCACGCGGAGAATCACCTGTTCCAGCAACTCCGGCCCTGTTCCCGGCGACGCGCACTCCAGCATTTCGCCGAATATGAATCCGCTCACGCCGTCGAACTTCCCCGCCAGCACCATCTGGCGCAACATTCTGTCCACCTGATACGGCTTCGCCGCCACATCCTCCAGGAAGAGCAGCTTGCCTTCTGTCTGCGGCGAAAAGCGCGTTCCCAGCGACGCCGTAAGAATACTCAGGCAACCGCCATACATCACGCCCCTCGCGTGCCCCGGCCTCAGCACTCTCAACCCTTCAGCTACGCCGGCTGTCACCGCATCGCCATCGAGCGCGGCATCCAGGCTCGTATCGTGCACGCCGTCATCGACGGCAAAATCGGCAGCCACCATCGGCCCGTGAAAAGAAACCAGCCCAAGCTATCCAGCAGCCACGTCTGCACGCCGGTCATGTCGCTATAGCCAAACAGAGGCTTGGGATTGTCGCGAATCAGATCGAGATCGATATCTTCCAGCAGATAATTCGATCCGTAACCGCCACGGGTACAAAATATGGCACGGATTTCAGGATCGGCAAAAGCGCTGTGCAGATCGTTCAGCCGCTCCTCTGCGGTTCCGGAAAAATACGGCGCTTGCCTACCCTGCGCATATTCGCCGAACTCCGCATCGTAGCCGCGTGCCCGCAGCGCCTCGATCCGCGCGCCAGCCGCTCCGCCTTGGACGAGCTGGCCGGAGCGACTGACGGCCACCCGCGCATCCGGCGCAACCGCCAGGCGGCTTCAGCATGGGAAATGCCTCGCCCATTGCAATCAGGTCGCCGGGCCCGTCAACGGAATCTCGTTCCCGTTCGCCTTGCCATTCCACTCGCGTGTTCCGCCCGGTGCATCGACCAGCAGATGCGCCGACCGCCCCGCTGGAACCTAGTCGCAGCGCGAGGTCGCGCAGGTACCCGTTCCCGGACGAAGGTCGTCGGCCCAACCCCGCGTTCAAAGATGCGGATCTCGATCTCATTTGTATCCATCACACGCACAAATTCCACGTTCGTCTGTTCTGGAAAATCTGGATGGAAACAAATCTCGTGGCCAATCTCCTGCCAGCTCCGCCCATGCAGCGCAAACCCAGCATCCTCCACAAAGATGACGAAATGCGGATTGCCGGTCGAAACAACCACTCCATCGACAGCGGCGCCATCGTCGAGTTTGACCGTATGCTGCTCAATCTTTGGCACTCCCATCCGGGATGTGATCTCAAAATGAGTCGCCCGCCGCTTCTACGATGCTGCACTCACGCGCGCCCGCATCGGTCTCAAGCGTTATAACATCGCCGCGCCTGAGGCTTTTTTCGTGCGCCATCCATGCCGCCACGCAGCGGGTACCATTTCCGGAAATCTCAGCCACCGATCCATCTGCGTTGCAGAGGCGTATCCGGCCGGAACGCTCTCCAGTCCACTCCAGATATTCGACGCCATCCGCACCGACTCCCGTATTGCGAGCGCACAGCTTTACGGCCACTTCGCTTTGCCGCTCGGTACTTACTTCCCCTGCATCTACGATCAGAAAATCATTGCGACAGGCGTGGGCTTTTACAAACCGAATCAATCGTCCTCCGGGTCATGGAAAGTCAGCACTTCGTCAATCGCAGGCGCGGCTCGCAGTGTCGCGAGTAACCTATTGTGACCGCTGCGTGTGGTTGAAATGGAAAACGAGAGCCGGTTCAGTTCGCCTACATTTTGCTGCTCCAGCGCCACCAGCCTGTGCTTGGCTTGGTCCGTTGCTTTCAAAATGGACAGCGTCATCGCATCCGACTGAGCTCCGCGTACCTCATAAATCACAGAATAATACTTGAGGTTTGCGTTCTTCTCCAGGAAGCCCACGCCCTCTAGCGCCACCAGTATTAATACAGCTGAAAAGATGGCAGGAATATATAGCCCCGCGCCGCATGCCATGCCGACCGACGCAACCGCCCACACCGTAGCTGCACTGGTAAGCCCGCTCACACGGTCGCGGTTGCGGATAATCAATCCTGCGCCCAGAAACCCGATGCCCTGCACAATATTGGAAGCAATCTGCCCCTTATTCGTGCTGCCGTCGCCAGCTACTACAGCCGAAAGAAATGTGAACAGCGCAGCGCCAAAGCAGATCAGCAGATTCGTTCGCACGCCCGAGGGCTTGTGATGATACTCCCGGTCAATGCCGATCAGACCGCCCAGCAAGGCTGCCAGCAGCAGGCGGCCAGCCGCGCCGCCTGTAAGAATCGCTTCCTGCAGTCCATTGAAGGTCAGCATGTGGCCCGGTTCTTCGAGCGCCCAGATGATATGTGTCATCGCCGTTTGAGCGTGAT
This sequence comes from Terriglobales bacterium, assembly GCA_963738095.1. Lineage (GTDB taxonomy): Bacteria > Acidobacteriota > Terriglobia > Terriglobales > Acidobacteriaceae > Alloacidobacterium. The sequence goes on along the minus strand of CAVTVL010000008.1, from coordinate 52,792 downwards.
GCTATCACTTTGCAAGATAAATGCGCGCGCATGGCTGGCCAGTGGAACACACTACGTCAACCAGCGTCAGGCCTTCAGGATGCGCCGCCACTGCACGCGCTACCGCATCGCCTTCTGTTGTCACCACGATTGCCGCCGACCGCGCCGGATGCTCCAGCGCTCCGGGCCACTGGTAGTAATCTCCCTCATTGATCGTTCGCTTCAGCGGAATCCCCGCGCGCTGCAGCGCTCCCGGATGTTCCGACGTATACATCAGAATCGTTCCATCCTGCGGCAATGCCATCAGCGCTTCTGCCAGCGACTGCTCATACGGAATCCGCGTGCGCGAATTCGCCACCGCCTCCCCCAGCACCAGCGGCCTCGCGCGCATCAGCACAACGCTGTTCGCCACTATCAGAATGACAGCGCCACTGGCAATCCAGGCATTGCATCGCGGCCAGCGCCTCTCTGCCAGCTCAGCGAGTTCATAAATGAGAAAAGCAGGAAACAGCGCAAAGGCAGGCAGCATCTCCATGCCATAGCGCACGTTGTACCAGGAGTGCGGCCACCACAAGGGAATAAAAATCGGCACCGATCCGTAAGCGATCGAGTAGGCATAAAACGGCAGTGGGATCCACAGCAGCAGACCCGCAGCAATCCCCTTCCCTCGCCGCTTCCATGCTGCAATGGCCGTCCCGGCTACAGACAGCCACAGCAGGATGTTGCTCCAGCGCTGCGGCACGGCTCCCATCTCGGCGGCCTTCAAAAAATACAGTGAGGCAACGCGCATGCTGTGCCAGCCGGGATAGTGGGGCGCTCCCGGCGCAGTTGTGCGCGCATCGATAGCCTTCGCTGAATAGGGCCCGCGCATAAAATCCAGCGGGTCGCCAAACTGTTTTGCATTGTAAGCAAGCCACATCGCCGGAGCCGCCAGCAGCAACACCGTAAACAGGACGAACGCTCCCCCCACTCGATCGCGCAAATGCCGCCGCATGCCCCAGAGCACCACCAGCCACGCAAATGCGGCGTAAATCCACCCGTCATATCGTGTGAAGACGGCGCACACCAGCACCAATCCCGCAGTCACCAGCAGCCGTGATGCATGCTTCTGTTCATTGGCTTTGAGCGCGCGCCCATGCTCCGCAATCAGCAGCGCGCTCCAGATCATTTCTGCCAGAAAGAGCGGCTCCGTCATCGCTGTGGTTTGCATGTAGAGCAGTCCTGGATTCAGCCCGTAAAACACCAGCCGCAATCATCGCGTGCGACGGATTCAGCCACATCCTCGCCAGCCGGTAGATCCCCGCGCAACCCAGCACATAGCAGGCCATCGAAGGCCATGCACCGGCCAGCCCCGTCTGCCACCACGCCATCTTCTGAACGAAAGGTAGCAGTAGCAGATGCGGCAGCGGCAGCCAGACGGAGCCCAGTTGCCGGAAACCCGGATTCAACGAATCAAAGACACGCCGCGCAATATGCAGATGCGCCACCGCATCGCCATACAGCAGCAGCATGCCTCGCGGAAGGCAGTACGCCAGCGCCATCAGAGACAAGGCCAGTGCCACGCAGGCCGCCAGCCATGTCTCCTGGCGAAGCGAAAGCCGTCCGTTTTCAGATTCAGTCAAGATGAGATAACTCGCGGAAGAGCGCGAAGCGCTGATCGATCTCTTCGCGCGTCAAGCTGCTGCAGCCGTTCCGTGCCAAAGCGCTCTACGGCAAACGATCCCATCACGCCGCCATAGAACATCGCCTGCTTGAACGCAGCTGGAGTAACTTCCTTCTGCGACGCGAGATAGCCGAAGAATCCGCCGGCAAAAGAATCGCCCGCTCCCGTCGGATCGACAACCTCGCTCCAGCGGCAACGCAGGTGCGCGAAATGGAAGAGCAATATGCTTCGTCTCGCCCGGAAACAATCTGTCGCTGAAGAATGCCGTCGCGCCATATTCGCCGTGCTTCACGATCAGGCTCTTCGGCCCAGTGGCCAGAACCTTCTCCGCCGCACGCACCAGGTTACCATCCTTGGCCAGCAGCTTGGCTTCGCCATCGTTGATCAGCAGACCATCTAAACCCTTCAACACTCGTTCCAGGTTCTCGCGATGATCGTTGATCCAGTAGTTCATGGTATCGCCGCACACCAGTCGCACGCGCGGCATCTGCTTCGCTTACATTTTCCTGCAGAACTGGATCGATGTTCGCCAGAAAGAGGAATTCCGAATCTGCATATTCGGCAGGAACTTCGGTGAAAACGTCTCAAAAACATTGAGCTGCGTCTCGAGCGTCTGTGCTTCGTTCAGGTTTTTCAGATACGATCCGCGCCAGAAAAAACTCTTGCCCGCAACATGCTCAATACCGCGCGTATCCACGCCACGCCGCTTCAGCACATCTTCTTCGCGGGCGGTAAAGTCCTCGCCTACAACGGCAATCACGCGCACATCGGTAAAGTAGCTCGCAGCTAAAGAAAAATAAGTTGCCGCCCCGCCCAGGCAGCGTTCTGCATGCCCTGAAGGAGTTTCAATGCTGTCGAACGCAACGCTTCCCACCACCAGAATCGCCATCAGTTATTCCTGTCTTATTCGATTGAGATATTTGCCTGCGAACAGATCAAGTCGCTCGCGAGTTTCGGCTGGAATGGCAGCCGGATTTGTAAGAATCGCGTACTGCAGCGCAGTTGCGCAGGCGCAGGTGCGCTCCTTGGGCATCGCGGCCACTGCCGCGCGCACCACCTTCGCGGCGTTTGCCGCATTCTGGTTCAACACGGCCACAATCTGCTCCACGGTCACATCGTCATGACCTTCACGCCAGCAGTCGTAATCGGTCACCATCGCCATGGTCGCGTAACAAATCTCGGCTTCGCGAGCGAGCTTCGCTTCCTGCAGGTTGGTCATGCCAATCACGTCCGCGCCCCAGCTGCGATAAAGATTCGATTCCGCGCGTGTCGAAAACTGCGGCCCTTCCATGCATACGTACGTGCCCCCCGGCTTGCCTGTAACTTCCGCCGCCGTGCACGCGTCCACAATCGTCTTCGCAACCGTCGCACAAACCGGGTCCCCGAATGCAACATGTGCAACGATGCCCTGGCCGAAAAAAGTGGACTCGCGATGGAAGGTGCGGTCAATGAACTGATCGGGGACCACGAAATCCGTCGGCTTGTGCTCTTCCTTCAGCGAGCCTACGGCCGAAACAGAAAGAATCCGTTCCACGCCCAGTTTCTTCAATGCGTAGATGTTCGCGCGAAAATTCAGCTCCGACGGCAGCAGCTTGTGTCCGCGCCCATGCCGCGCTAGAAAAGCGACCTTGCGCCCTTCCAGTTCTCCCAGAACAAATGCGTCGCTTGGTTCGCCGAACGGCGTCGTGACGCGCTCTTCGCGCGTATGGCTCAGGCCGGGCATGGAATACAGCCCGCTGCCCCCGATAATTCCAATTTCTGCTCCCTGCAAACCGAACTCCGTCGCACCCTTCCTCGCTGGAAGAATGATTGAAATAAAAACAATGCGAAGAATTCAGTATAAATGCAGAGCCTCAGTGAGGCAGGGCAGCCCGTATCACGCCACAACCGGAAAAGAAGTGCACCATGCTGGCGCTTAGCTCAGGACCGCCACCATGCTCTCGATGCGATGTGAGCTTCGCCGCCTGGCTCGCGTCATCGTTCGCCTGCGCGCCCATCACTAGAAATGCCAGCTTGCGCGCCGTCGTCAGATCGAAGCTTTCGCTCACAAACACCATGCGATCGTTCGCGGTAATCACCACCGGACCTTCATTCGTGTTGTAGATCTGCTCCGTCCTGTCTGCCTCGTCATTCGAGTCTCGCGTCACGTTGGAGTATTTCTTGCTTAGCTCATCGGCATACATCTTCGTAAACACTTCCGCAGCCTGCGGCGATTTCCACTGTGACAGATACATAAGTCCCACCGATGCCGTTGAATCTTTCTCCGCATCTGTTTTCGCCTTCTTGCTTTGCACTGCGTAATAAATGCCGCCATCCCACGCTGCCGTCAGCGCGGTAGACATCTGCGGACCGCCGAACAGTTCTGTCAGCATGCGCACATCCAGCTGGCCCATCACGCCAATGTCATAAGGTTCGTAGTTCTCGTCCAGCAGGGGATGCAGATCCGGCATCTGCAGCACCGGCACCTTCCGCTTATGCATGTATGCGCGCGGATTCATGATCTCGTAGCTCGAAGCCGGCGGACGATCCAGCACCCCGGCAAATGCGCCGAGCTGTCCTTCATCTTTCAAAACCGTCTGCTCGAACCTCAGTCCATCCTGATAGGGAAACAGGAGCGACTCCTTCAGCACCAGCGGCGCCCGCGCCAGCACTGGCGAATCCGACGTATCCCCGCTGTCCGCCATATTGTCCACGATGTCCGGAGCTGTCAGCAGGCTCTTCCCCGAAGGCGCCAGGGCATAATCCAGATAGACCGCCATAGCCTGCCCTTCGAGCACGGCCTCGCGCGCCGTATCCACTTCATCGGTCTGTATATGTTCGTTGTCCTGCTTCACATTGCGCGATATGTCTTCGCTCGTGCCGCTTTCTTCCCATTTGTCCAGGTCCACGTGCTGGTCCTGCAGCGCGTGCGTCAACTCGTGCGCCAGCACTGGCTTCTGCGTATCCGGGGTCGCCCAATCCAGCAGATTCACGGTCTTCGTTTTGCTGTCGTAGAAAGCCTCAATCTGCTCCTTCAGCAACTGCAACAGAAAAGGACGCAATTGAAAATCGCGGTCGAGCAATCCAAACTTTTTAAGAACAATCTCCGAACGCTCCATGCGCTTGGCATCCTTATCGTCGTTCATCTTTTCGACGAGGTACTTCTCCACCGCTTCACGCGTCGTCAGTTTGCGCTTCACTTCGTGGCGGATCGGCAGTTTCGTATCGTCGGAAGCAAATTTCAGGATCACGCCCACGGAGTTGAACAGTTCCTTCGCCTGCGCCGGGCTCATATGCATGTCTTGCGTGGCTTTTGGAACGGTTGAGCTGGCAGGCGTCTGACCGGCGCATACCCCTATGGCGGCAGCCAGCACTGGAACTAAGTGCTTTACCATCTTCATTTCAAACTTCCTTCCTGCCTACAGCCCGGCCTCGCCTCGAAGGCTATAATTTTCTTATGAGCGAAACGCCGCAAATCGCCGAGACCGGCCTCACGCCGCTGGCTGCGTTGTCTCCGGCATCTGACCTTCAGATGCACCTCGGCCGCATTACGCCTCGCGTCTTCACTGACACTGAATCGGAGCTGGCCTCGCTCGTGCATACTGCCGCCGTCTACGATCTTGGCTACCTCACTCGCATCCGCATCACCGGGAAGGACCGTGTTCGCTGGCTCAACGGCATGGTTACCAATACGGTGCAATCCCTGCCTCAGGGTTACGGAAACTATACCCTGATTTTGAACGCTCAGGGCCGGATTCAGGGCGACGCATATGTCTTTCATGCCGGTGATCATCTTTGGTTTGAAACCGATCGTTTCCAGGCTCCTCGCCTCCTCGCCCACCTCGACCATTTCATCATCATGGACGACGTGGAGCTACAGGAGTTAGACGTAGCAAACACGGCACTTGGTTTGGCTGGCCCGCAAGTGCAGGAAATTCTTGGCGCTCTCGGTCTGCCCGTCCCGGAAACCCTTGCGTTTATCCCGGCTGTGCTGCAAGGCATCCCACTTACAGTAGTTCGAGCCTACAGTGTGCTCGTCCCTCGATTCGAGCTTTGGCTCGCGGCGGAAGATGTGGCGGTTGTCTGGCACATTCTTATCGAAGCCGGTGCCGCGCCGGCAGGTTTTCGGGCGCTTGAATCTCTGCGCATCCTCGAATGCACGCCGCGTTATGGCGTCGACATGAGCGACCGTTATCTCCCGCAGGAAGTCAACCAGGCCCGCGCTCTCAACTTCAACAAGGGCTGCTACCTTGGGCAGGAGATTGTCGAGCGTATCCGCTCCCGCGCTACTGTCCACCGCTCCCTGCGCCAGTTTGAATTGCATGGTTCGCTCCCATCACCCGGAACCGAGCTCCGCGCTGAAGGAGACGAAAAACCCATCGGCGAAATCACCAGCGCCGCACACTACGCCTTGCCCGGCCTTCCCCGCACCTTCGCGCTTGGCATTGTCCGCATTGAAGCATTGGAGCGCAAAGCTGCCATCACATATCCGGGAGGGCGGGCCATACCACTTGAAGCGCCTCCTGTACTTCCCTGAATCGAGAAAAGGACCTATGGAAGAGAAACCGCCGTCATTTACCGTCACGGACCGTCGCAAGTTCACCATGGAAGGTGATCCTCGCGACGAAGCCACTACTTCAACAGAGCAGGAACCTGCGCCCGATCGCCCCTCCGATACCACTGCTCGCGTCATCACCATGCCATCGCCGAAACAGGAGGAGCCGAAGCCCGCAGAGACCGCGAAGGATACCGCGCCCCCGGAAGAAGAACTGGCCGGCCCATCGGCGCAGGAATCCGCCGATCAGCACGCCGCCTATCAGCAGTCGTCACGCGAAATCGACAGCATGCTGCGCAAGGCAAATCCTGGCATTGAATCCGCGCAGGATACCTCCTTCGAACACGTCATTCAGTCCATCTATCTCTCCGCTGTTATGGCCATGGGCGCAGGCACCGAACAGGGCCAGCAGCCCCGCATCGATATCGTCGGCGCGCGCCAGAGCATTGACATGCTCTCTATCCTGCAGGAGAAGACAAAGGGTAACCTGAACGATAAGGAACAGCGGCTGTTACAAAATGCGCTCTTTGACCTGCGCATGATGTTCGTCGAGATCACTAACGCCATTGCCAAATCGGCCCTGCAGCCGCCGCCAAAGAAAAAGTGATCAGTCGCGACACGATACATCTCAGCCAAGCCCGTCGGGGAATTGTCATCCTGACCCTGAGCACAGTGAAGAGGTAAGGGAAGGATTTGTTTTTGTGAGCAGCAGCAGGAAAAGGGTGCCCCATCCTTTCGCGCAGTTTGCGAAAGGGTGGGAACCGCAACTCTAAACTGAAATTTGCAGCACAGGTAGAACGTACAGTAAAAAATGCAGGCTACCCTCACCATCCTCGGCAGTGGCACCTCCATGGGCGTACCCACACTCGGATGTGAATGTCGTGTCTGCACCTCACCCGATCCCCGCGACCGCCGCACGCGTCCGTCCATTGCCGTGCAATGGGAAGACCACTGCATCCTCATCGACACCGGTCCGGATTTCCGTGAACAGGCATTGCGCGAAAAGGTTCGCCACATCGACGCCGTCTTCTACACTCACGCGCATGCCGATCATATCCTCGGCCTCGACGATCTGCGCCCGCTCAGCTTCCATCACCCGAACGGCCACATCCCGCTCTATGCCGACGAAGTAAGCGCCCGCATCATCGAAAAAATATTTGACTACACCTTCTCTGCGGAATCCAAGTACCCCACGCGGGCGCGCGTCAAAATGCACCGCATCGAAGGTCACGAATCCATCGCCATCCACGGAGCCGCCTTTCAGCGCATTCCTCTGCTTCACGGCGGGCTCGAAGTCGCCGGCTTCCGCTTCGGCAGCGCCGCTTATCTCACCGACATGAACGCCATCCCCGACGCCAGCCTGCCGCTGCTGCAGAACCTCGAAGTCGTCATCATCGACGCATTGCGTAAAACCCCGCATCCCAGCCACGCCAACATCGATCAGGCTCTGATGTGGGTCGACCGCCTCAAGCCGCGCCGCGCATGGTTCACCCACATGTCGCACGACTTGCACCATGCCGACACCGATAACGAATTGCCGCCGCACATCCGCCTGGCCTATGACGGCCTGCGCATTCCGTTTGAGTTATAGCCATGCAAGTCTTCCGTACACTCGATGAAGTTCCCGCCCGCTACGGTCCGACCGTTATCGCCATCGGCAATTTCGATGGCGTCCACTGCGGCCATCGCTGGATCATCGAGCACGCGCGCAACCGCGCTGTTGAACTCGCAGCCAAGTGCATCGCCGTCACCTTCGATCCTCACCCTGTCCGCGTCCTGCGTCCGCAAGTTGCACCCCCGCTCATCACCCCAATGCCCGAGCGCCTGCGTCTGCTGGCTGAAACCGGCCTCGACGCAACCGTGGTCCTGCCTTTCACCGAAGAATTTTCCCGCATGCCCGCGGAGGCCTTCGCCCACGACGTGCTGCATCAGGGCCTGCATGCCCTCGAAATCCACGAGGGCGACACCTTCCGCTTCGGCCATCAGGCACAGGCTGGTATCGCTGAATTAAAAGAATTGGGCCGTCAGTTTGGATTCGCCGTCGCCGCGCATCACACGCGCACCATTCGCGGGCTGCCCGTCTCCAGCAGCCAGATACGCCATTGCATTGCCGCCGGCGACATGACCGCGGCCCGGGCGCTCCTTGGCCGCCCATTCTCCATCCTTTCCACTCCCGCTCGCGGACGCGGCATCGGCACCCAACAGACCGTGCCCACCATCAACCTCGCGCCCTACTCTGAGCTTCTCCCGGCTAACGGCGTCTATATCACGCGCATGAAAATCGGCGATGGCCCCGATGTGCCAACATTCAATGCCGTCACCAATGCAGGCAATCGGCCGACCTTTGGTGAGGCCGCGTTCGCGGTTGAGTCCCACCTGCTCGATTTCCAACCGGTCGCTCTCACAGAAAATACGCCGCTCGAACTCACTTTCCTGAAACGTATCCGCGAAGAAAAGCGCTTCCCCTCGCCGGAAACCCTGAAGGCACAGATCCTGCGCGACGTAGCCTATGCCATGCGATATTTCCATCTGGCGCGGCACATTTCCACGTAGATCGCCGCGCTGCGTCAAATCCTCTCCATCAGAACTCCATCTCGCACGAAACAGGAAAGAGACGGAAGAATTGCGGCAACCACTTGCCAACTCTTCCCGTGCGTGAGTAAGCTTCGTTGTTTTGGTAAGGCGTCTCTCTTCTATCCGCTCGGTTGTGTTCTAAGGAGAACTCCATGCCCGGAAAACCGCTCCCCTGCTCTCTCACTTTCCTTGCAGCCGCTTTCATCGCACTTGCCTCCTCCTCTCAGGCGTTGGCCCAGCAAAAAGAGATCGAGCGCTTCGACCTCTACGGCGGCTACACGTATTTCGCAACACCCGACCTCGACCTCGACGAGCACGGCTTCCACATTCAGGCCGGCTACAACCTGACGCGCTCTGTCGCCATGGGCTTCGATTACTCCAATGCCAGCGGCCACAACTCGCTTACAACCGGGCTGCTGACACTTTCTACGCAGCTGCAGGTCGCAACCGCCCTCAACGATCTGGCTCTCGCCGGACTGTTGCCACCCGGCTACCAGTTGTCGGTGCCCACCGGTGCCAGTACGCAAACCTTCGCCGCCGGCCCGGAGCTCACCATCCGCCGCTTCGTCCCGGTAACATTTTTTGTGCGCTCCGATATCGGAGCCATCCGCGAAGTAGCCCGCCCACACCCGGCTGACCCCATCGCGGCGCTCATCATTCAGCAGTTGGCTCCCTCAGGCACAAAGACGAGCTGGGCCAGCTTCTACGGCTTCGGCGGAGGCATGGATTGGAACGCGACCACGCATATCGCTCTGCGCATGCAGGTCGACGAGGTCTACAACCACCTCTTCAACGATCTGCTCAAAGACAGCCGCTGGACGACGCGCGTCTCCATCGGACCATCCTTCCGCTTCGGTGGCCCCATCCCGGAAAAGAAATAACCGGCAAAGAAAAATCCCGTCCTCTACGGACGGGATTTTCTTTCAGCTAATGGGTTTGTCATCCTGAGCGGAGCGAAGGATCTGCTTTTCTAATTATCAGAACAAAAGGGTGCCCCATCCTTTCGCGCAGTTTGCGAAAGGGTGGGAAGGAACAAATTTCACCCATAGATTATCCCGCGTCTCGCAACATACGGAACTCAGCCAACCTTCTTCTTCCGCCCACCAGTCTTCGCAGTCGTAGCCCGCTGTGGTTCCTTCTTGCCGACCGCCTCTTCCTGCTGTTCCATGCTCTTTCTCAGGGCGTCCATCAGGTTAATGACAGGAGCCAGACGTTTTCTCGGCTCTTTCTCTGCCTTCGCCGCCATGCCGGCTTCCTTACGCTCAATCAACTCTTCCACACGCGTCTGATATTCGTCTTTGAACTGATCGGGCTCAAACTTCGCCGTCAGCTGCTTCATAAACTGCTCAGCCAGGTCGATCTCCGCCTTCTGCAGCTTCAAATCCTCATCCTGCCCATACTCGGCGATCTCGCGCACCTCGGCCGGATAGAAAAGCGTGTGCAGCACCAGCCCCTTGTGGTACGGGCGGATCATCACAATCTGCTCCCGCTGGTGCAGTGTGATCTTGGCAATCGCGCCCAGCTTCAGCTGCTCCATCCCCTGCAGAATCAGCGCATAAGCCTTGCGTCCCGGATCTTCGGGAACAGTATAGTACGAAGTCTGGTAGTAGAGCGGGTCCACCTCGTCCAGCTTCACAAACTGCTGAATCTCCATCGATTCCGAAGACTCGACCTCAAGTGACTTCAATTCTTCTTCCGTCACCTGCACATACGTGTCGCGGTCAACGGGATAACCCTTGGCAATCTCGCTGCGTTCCACCACGCGTTCGTCGTGTGGGCAATAAAGCTGCTGCTTCACCCGGTTGCCACATTCCTTGTGGATCTGGTTGAAGCTGACGTGCTCCTCACGCGCCGCCACAAACAAGCGAATGGGCACCGAAATTAGCCCGAACGAGACATAGCCTTTCCAAACCGTAGACGCCATGTAGACAAACCTCAGCCCATCGCAAAACCAGGGTTCTTACATCTCGAAGCTGTAACCCTCAAGTCGGCGCGACCACCAGGAAGCGGCGACCTTAACTCAATACGGCACTTCAACCATGGTTTGCTGAATAAAAGACATGGGAAGAAATTTTCGCACGTCGGGCCTGCCTTTTCCCAGTGAAAAATGCACTAAAATCGCTGCGTTTATTACCAGGAACATTCCCTTTTAGGAAGAAATACGCTTGTCTGAACGTCCGGCACGCCTGTGCGTGCTACGTTTGAGCCACACCGTTGCCCGCCGCCATGCTCGTCTCTCTGCGTTCCGATCTCTACTTTGCTCTGCGCCAGCTGCGCAAATCGCCGGGATTCGCTCTCACCGCTATCCTCACCCTCGCTCTCGGTATCGGCACCACCACCGCCATCTACAGCCTCATCGACGGCGTTCTCCTGAAACCGCTTCCGCTCCCGCATCCCCAGCAACTCGTCTCCGCCTATACCGTTGAGGCACACCCAGGCCAGCCATCCAGCTGGGAAGATACTTCTTACCTCAACTACCTTGACTGGCGCGACCACAACCACACCTTCTCGCAGCTCGCCGCCTATATCGGCGACGCGCGCCTTATCAGTCGTGCGAATCGCGCCGACGGAACAATTCTCGGAGTCAGCCACGTCTCCGCCAACTACTTCGGCACCCTCGGCGTTGCGCCCATCCTCGGCCGCAATTTCACCATCGATGAAGACCAGCCGGGCCATCATGTCGTCATCATCAGCTACGGATTCTGGCAGCGCTTTTTTGCCACAGATCAGCATGTCCCCGGCTCGACCGTCCTGATAAGTGACGTCCCCTACACCATCATCGGAGTCATGCCCAAAGGTTTCATCGAGCCGCGGGCCGATTATTTCCGCGGCGCTCAACTCTGGACCAGTTTCTCCCCCAGCCTCGAAGGCTCAGCACCGCCGGGCAAAAACCGCAACGCAGGCATTGCCGAAATCGTAGGCCGCCTCAAACCCGGCATTACGCAGGAGCAGGCCCGCGCCGACCTCAGCACGATCCAGTCCAGCCTCGCAAAATCCTATTCTGAGGACCGCTATTTCGCCTCCGTTTCCATCCAATCCAAGCTCATCGACGTCACCGGAGACATACGCCCCGCTCTGCTCATGCTCATGGCCGCTGTCCTCGCCGTGCTGCTCATCGTCTGCACCAACGTCGCCGGCCTCATGCTCACCCGCACCATGAAGCGACGCGGCGAAATCGCCCTCCGCGCCGCGCTCGGTGCTTCCTCCAAACGCATTTGGCAGCAGATTCTCCTTGAATCCCTCATCCTCGGCCTCATCGGCGGAGCCATCGGCATCGTCCTTGCCTATGCTTTGCTGCATACCGCTCTCCCATTCATTCCCGAGGACATCCCGCGCATCGACGAAGTCGCCATCGATGGCCGCGTCCTTGCCTTCACGCTAGCCATCTCCGTCGCCTCCGCCCTGCTCAGCAGCCTCCTTCCTGCCTGGAAGCTCGCCCGCGTCTCCCCCATGGAATCCCTGCGCGAACAGGGCCAGAGCACCACGAACAGCCGGCGCACCCATCATTTCCAGAACAGCCTCGTGATCGCGCAGACCGCCCTCAGCTTCGCATTGCTGCTGGCTTCCGGATTGCTCATTCGCGGCTTCGTCAATGTGCGCCACGCGAAACTGGGCTTTCAGACCGACCATCTCCTTCGCTTCCTGATCCCGCTCACAAACGCACGCTATCCAGACGCGAAAAAGGCTCTCTTCTACAAAGACCTGCTGCCAAAACTCTCTGCCATTCCCGGCGTCCGCAGAGCATCCGCCGGCTATCCAGCTCCGCTGCATGGTTCCTATCCCAGCGCGCCCGTCGAGATCGACGGCCGCCCTAACCCGCCCGACAACCAACTCTTCACACTCGTCGGCGAAGCCGAGCCCGGATACTTCGAAACCCTCGGCATTCCCTTGCTGCACGGCCGCACCTTCACCGATGCCGACAACGATCCCAAATCTCCCCTCGTCGCCCTCGTAAATCAGGCCTTCATCAGGGAATACTTCCCAGGTGAGAACCCCATCGGCAGACACATTCGTCCCGACCTCACCGAGCTCCGCAACCAGTCGAACGACCTCGATTCCACCATCGGCAGCGACCGCGAAATCATCGGCGTACTGGCGGACTTCCAGCAAACCTCCGTCACCGACCCGCCACTACCCATGGCCTTCTTTCCTTACGCACAGACCTCCATGCTGACCCGCCCAGCCATCGTCCTTCGTGTTGCCGGGGATCCCATGCAATATGAAAAGCCGGCGCACGCTGCCCTGGCCGGCATCGATCCATATCTCTTTCCTTACAGTCCGGAGAGCATGGAAATGTATCTCAGCCGCATCTCCGGCACCCAGCGTTTTGAAACCCTGCTCATCTCCGCCTTCGCCTCCATCGCGCTTTTCCTCAGCGGACTTGGCCTCTACGCCACCCTCGCCGCCACGGTCGACGCCCGCACCCGCGAAATCGGCTTGCGCATGGCCATAGGCGCCGACCGACGCAACGTCGCCTCGCTCATCCTCAGCCGAGCCGCCGCGCTGGTGCTGACAGGCCTCGCCATCGGCAGCATCATCGCGCTCGTAGCAGCCCGCAGCCTCTCCACCGCCGATTGGTGGCGTCCGCTTCTCTTCGGAGTCTCCTGGTTCGACCCGAAAACCTACTTCACCATCCTGCTCGTCCTCGGCGCAGCCTCTTTCGCCGCCTGCTTTCTGCCCACCTGGAGAGCCACAAGAGTCGACCCGATGTATGTCCTCCGCGACGAATAAATAGCCAAGGCCCCCTCCGAAGAAAGAACCCTTGTCCCCGCACAGCAGAACGCCAGAGATGGCCATTCAACCTTCTGTTGACTTGAGTGGGGCAGTCTGTGGCCGGTAGAAGAGCGTGGCTTTAGCCCCCGGACCTTTCTCCGCCTCATTTCCTTTGTCAAGGGGAGAATCAGCAAAATAATTCATAAACAAAAGAAAACAGGGCACTTAAAGAAACAGAAATTTGGCGTACTATTTCGCTGAAACTGCTATCATTGAATAGAGCAGAAAAAAGCCCGCGAATGAGCGGGCTTTTTAATTGCCGGAAGAAGGGATCCTCCGCTAAGTTATTGAAAACACTAGAAACGATCTAAACAATATAAGAATCAATGAGTTAGCAGGGGATGATCCCCTGCTAAACGATTGAAAACAAATAAAAGCCAAGAGCCTACTCGGGGGAGGGGTAGTGCGAAATCCTACTTGGTCACCTTCCCCTGCAAACCGCCGCTCAGCGCCAGTTCGATCAGGGTCTTCTGCTCCAGATCGTGCGCCTTCGCCGAGCCGGTTGCCGGGCTCGCCGCTGCCGACCGCTTGATGCTGAGTACTTGACGGTCACGTGCCAGCCGCTTCAACCGTGGCATCACGAATGACAGCGCGCCCATGTTGTCCGGCTCTTCCTGCACCCAGATCACCTCGTGCGCCTCCGGGTGCGGCCTTGATCGCGGCCTCCAATTCCGCCTCCGGCCATGGATAGAGCTGCTCCAAGAAGATGATGCCCGTCGTACCATCCTTGCGCTTCTCGCGCTCTACGCGCAGCTCGTGGCCGATCTTGCCCGTGCAGATCAGCAGCCGCTTCGCGCTCGGAATCTCCGTTTCCGGCAGAACATTCAGGAAGTGCGGCTGCGCAAAATCCTCGATCGGCGAAACTAGCATCGGGATGGCGCAGCATGCTCTTGGGCGTGAAGACAATCAGCGGCTTGCGCCACTTGCGCATCGCCTGGCGGCGCAGCAGATGGAAATACTGCGCCGCGGTCGAGGGCTGGCAGATCTGCATATTATCGTGCGCCGCCAGCTGCAGGTAGCGCTCCACGCGCGCACTGGAATGCTCCGGCCCCTGGCCTTCATAGCCATGCGGCAGCAGAACGACCACTCCGCCCAGCAGTCCCCACTTGTCTTCGCCCGACGAGATGAACTGATCGATGATGATCTGCGCGCCGTTGGCAAAGTCACCGAACTGCGCCTCCCACATCACCAGCGTCTCGGGATAATCGCGGCTGTAGCCGTACTCGAAACCCAGTACCCCGGCTTCGGACAGTATCGAGTTGTAGACCTCGAACCGCGCCTGCCCCTCGGCCAGATGGGTCAGCGGAATAGTATAGCTGCTTCGTTCTCGATATCGATCAGCACGCTGTGCCGCTGGTTGAAGGTGCCGCGCTGGCTGTCCTGCCCGCTCAGGCGTACCGGCGTTCCCTGCATCAGCAGCGAACCGAAGGCCACCGCCTCCGCCATGCCGTAATCGAAAGGACGCTTGCCGTGGCCCATCTCGCGCGCTGCTCCAGCAGCTTCTTGATCTTTGGGTGGATATGGAAATCGCGCGGGTAGTTCGCCAGGCCGTCGGTAATCTTGCCTCACTTCTTCCGCCGTCAGGCCAGTCTCGACCTCATATTCAGGCTTGTAGCTTGCCGCCCCGGTACGCCGACCAGTAATCCGGCAAGCTCCGCCAGCGACGGCATCTTTTTCATCTTGGTCGCTGCGCTTCTGCGCCTCGGCAAAGCTCGGCCTGCAGTTCGCTTCACGCGCTCGCCGATCGGTCCGCGCCCATCTTCTTCGCATAGATCTCATAGAGCGGCGGATGGTCCTTGATCTTCGCGTAGCGCAACGGCTGAGTGATGGTCGGATCGTCCACTTCGCTGTGCCCGTGACGGCGATAGCCGATCAGGTCGATGACCACGTCGGTGTTGAAGGTATAGCGGTATTCGACCGCCAGCGCGGCCACGCGCACCACCGCGTCCGGATCTTCCGCATTTACGTGGAAGATGGGAATCGGCAACCGCTTCGCCAGATCCGAAGCAAAACGCGATGAGTATCGACTCATTCGGTTCTGCGGTAAATCCGATCAGGTTGTTGACGATGATCTGGATGGTGCCACCGACGGTGAAGCCGTCGACCGATGCCAAGATTCATCGTCTCCGCCCAGATGCCCTGCCCGGCAAACGCAGCGTCGCCGTGAATCACCACCGGCAGCACACGGTCCTGGCCGTCTTCGCCGTAACGCGTCTGCTTGGCGCGCGCGCGTCCCATCGCCACCGGATCCACCGCTTCCAGGTGGCTGGGGTTTGAAACCAGGTGCAGGCGACATGTCTTGCCATTCCGCGTCTGATAGTCGCCCGTTGCGCCGACGTGGTACTTCACGTCGCCGCCGCCGAGAATGCTGCGCGGATCGACATCTTCAAATTTCGAAAAAATTCGGCAGGCGATTTGCCGACGGTATTCACCATCACGTTCAGGCGCCCGCGATGGCTCATGCCTATCACGGCTTTTTCGGCGCCCAGTTCGCTGCGCTCGATTCAACATCTCATCCAGAAACGGAATCAGTGCGGTGACGCCTTCGAGCGAGAAGCGCTTGGTTCCGAGATAGCGCGACTGAATCACCTGCTCGAAGACATCCGCTTGAATCAGACGTTCGAGAATGCGCTTCTGGTCCAGTACCGGCGCCTCGGCCTTCCATGCGCTCCTGGATCCACTCACGGCGCTCGCGGCTCGGGAATGTGCATGAATTCGGCCGCAATGCGTGCCGCAATAATAGCTGCGCGCCTCTTCGGCGTCCTCGCCTTCGAGATCAAGCTCAGGCAGGGGTTCAGCAGGAAGGTATTGCCCCAGAGGATCGAGTTGCGCCTGAAGATAGCCCCAGCGGCGGAAGGCATCGAAGACTTGTTCCCGGTTATGGATTTGCTCTTGCAGTTCGCTATGTGTCGGTTCCAGCTTTGTAGCACTCATAAGTCATTCATTCCGGAAGAAATCACCGGTCACAGCCCCTGGTGTTTAGATCGGCCACGCGCAAAAAGGACTCAGTGTGCCCGAATCGGCTTCCTGCCGCACTTTTGTTGTGGAAATCGTGCCCGGGAGATGGCCAGACATTTCATCGTCACTTCTTATTTTACTGGTTCCGGGAGAAATCCGCCGAAAGCCACGCATGACGATAGAAATCTGCGTTCCAATTTTGCACTATGTGTCTCTAATGTTAAAAATGTGACCGGCAGCTTTCGACAGCAACTTCAATCACAAAGAGAGCGTCTCTAAAGTCAGAAAACGGGAGACTCACCGAATGTCCCGACTCACGACGCTTCATTCAAGAACATGGGCGGCCGCGCTCCTCTGCCTTACCGCATGCTCTCATGCCCTGGCAGCCTCTCAGCAAGCCACCCAGCCCGCCACCAGCATGGCCCACATGTCGGGTCACATGTATATGACCTCCTTGCGCCCCGTAAAGCCGGGCGACCAGCAGAAGGCTGCTGCCATCGCCGCCGCTGCAAAGGAAGCCATGGCTCCTTATCAGGACTACTTCACGAAGCGCGAGTACGGACGCGAGGCCTGGTCACACTTCGATCCGCTCAAGCCCACTTCGCTGCTCTACAAGAAAACCGCAGACGGTGGATACAAGCTCATCGGAGCCATGTATACCGATCGAGTCGACGCCACAGAAGACGAACTGAACGACCGCATCCCGCTCAGCATCGCCCAGTGGCATCAGCACATCAATTTCTGCAAAGCGCCGGAAGGGCAGAAGGCCGCATACTTCGGTCCCGATGCCAGGTTCGGACTGCTCGGCTCCATCACCACCAAAGAAGCCTGCGAGGCAGCAGGCGGCGAATTCCATCCTCATCTCTTCGGATGGATGGTCCACGTCTACCCCTACGAAACTGACCCCAGGAAAATCTGGTCCACCGACGATGACGACCAGGGCCACGACAACATGGACCACTCCGCCATGCCGGGAATGAAGATGAACTAAACCGGGTGCCTCATCCTGAGCGCAGCAAAGGGGGTGGGATGGCAAGGATTCACGCGACCCGCAGCCGCCAGGCCAGCCCCGCCGCAAGCAACAGCAGCACCGCCACCGTTCCCAGCGCCGCATGAAAACTATGCGTAGCGTCGCTTACGATCCCCATCAGAATCGGCCCGCAAAACGCACCCAGCGCCCCTGCCGAATTAATAATTGCAATCCCGCCTGCAGCCGCGGTCCCGCGCAGCATCGTCGTAGGCATCGCCCAGAAGGGACCAAGACATCCCCAGGCTCCCGCCGCCGCCAGTGAAAGCGCGGCAATCGCCGGCCACGGATTTACGAGCCATGCGCTCAACCCAAAACCGACCATCGCACCGATAAGGCTCCCCACCAGAAACCGCCGTCGCTCCTGCCTTTTATCCGAGAAATGCGCAATCGTCAGCATCACCAACGTCGCCACCATCCATGGAACCGCCGTCAACAGGATCACCCGCGATGCCGAAGCCCCCGAGATCTGCTTCAGCACCACCGGCAGCCACAGGCTCAGGCTGTACAGCCCAACCGATAACAGGAAATAAACCGCCGACAGCTGCCACATCACCCGGTTGCGCCATACCGCGCGCAAATCGACCGAGTGCGCCACCGAAATCCCGGTTCGCTCCACAGCCAGCGTCTCAATCAGCCACTGCCGCTCGTCATTCTCCAGCCACGCAGCCTGTTCCGGAGTATCCGTCAGCACTCGAAACACCAGCAGACCCAGCAGAATCGAGGGCAAGCCCTCGCCGACAAACAGCCACTTCCACCCGGCAATGCCGCCCAGGCCGTTCAGCCGCAGCAGCAGGTTCGAAAGCGGTGCTCCAACCACTCCCGCAACCGCCGTCGCCGCCATAAATCGTGCCAGCGTTCGCGCTCTGAGCTGCTTTGGAAACCAGAAAGTGAAATATAAAACGATGCCGGGAAAGAACCCTGCCTCAGCGACTCCCAGCAGAAACCGCAATAGATAAAACTCCGCAGGAGTGTGCGCCAGGGGCATGCTGGCAGAGATCACGCCCCACACCATCATCAGGATGCCAATCCATCGCCGCGGCCCCACGCGCAGCAGAATCAGATTGCTCGGCACTTCAAACAGCGCATAACTCAGAAAGAAAAGCCCCGCGCCCGTGCCATAGACCGTGTCGCTGAAGCCAAGTTCGCGGCGGATAAAGAGCGCCGCGTACCCTACGTTCACGCGGTCGAGATACGCGAACATATACAGCACAAAAAGAAAAGGAATGAGCCGGCGAGAGACGCGCGCGAGCGTCCTCAGCGCCAGCTCATTCCCTTGCTGCATGCGTTACTTGCTGACTCTCAAGAGCACCACTCCATGCTTCGGAATCAGCACGGTGTAGCTTCCATTCGAGGCCGTTACATCCTTGCCCGCCCACAAATCCCGCATCTTCGCGTTCGATCCAAAACCAACATCGCTCAGTTTCAGCGTGATTGACTTCGGATCAGGTGCGCGATTGAACAAGGCCACGGCCTTGGGCCCGCCCGAAAGCGGCTTGGCCCAGATCTCTTTCGGCCCTTCGGCCCACACGCGATCGCCCTGCTTGCCAAGTTTGTCCTGGTCCACCGCAATCACGTCCTTGTTCGTCAGGATCGAAAGTGTCTCCCGGCTCATCTTGCTCAGGTCGTTGCCCGCCAGCAGCGGCGCCGCCAGCATCACCCACAGCGACATATGCTGCCGGTACTCATCGCCGGTCATACCGCCGTTGCCCACCTCCAGCATGTCCGGATCGTTCCAGTGTCCCGGCCCGGCATACTTCGCCAGTCCCGCCTGCGAAAACCCAATCTGCTCCATGCGGTCGTAGTGGTCGTTGATGTCGCCCGTCGTGCGCCACAGGTTGCCGCCCACCTCAGGCCCCCACTCCCACACATCGTTCCAGCCGTACTGGCAAAGGCTGTAGACAATCGGACGCCCGGTCGCGATCAGCGCCTTGTGCATCTTCTCGTAAGCCGCCTTCTGCATCGCGAAAGCCTTGTCGCTGTGCTCGTCCCCGGCCTCTTTCTTCATCAGCTGGCTAAAGCTGCACAGGTCATATTTCAGGTAGTCGATGCCCCACGAGGCGTACATCTTTGCGTCCTGCTCTTCGTGTCCGTAGCTCCCTGCGTATCCGCCGCAAGTCTTCGGACCCGGGCCTGAGTAAATTCCCAGCTTCAGCCCCTTCGAATGCACATAATCGGCCAGCGCCTTCATGTCAGGAAATTTGCTGTTTGTGTGCAGTACGCCATTGGCGTCGCGATCGCCCTCCCACGTGTCGTCGATATTCACGTAGATGTACCCCGCATCGCGCATCCCGCTCGATACCAGCGCATCGGCGGCACCCCGTACATCGGCGTCCGTGACTTTTCCCGCGAAATGATTCCAGCTGTTCCAGCCCATCGGCGGCGTCGCCGCCAGTTGCGAAGACTGTGCGACTCCGGCAGCCGGAGCCGCCAGCAAACCAAGTGAGAGCAACCAGGTAGCGGCTGAGTTTTTTCCATGCATATCTCTAGTGGGTTCTCCTTCCCCACAAGCAAGATATGCCCGCACTGCAAATATGTAAACGTAAACATTTTCTTTCGCCGGCATGGCGCCCTTATCAGGAAATCTTTCTCGCCTTTCACCCGCCTCTGCGGTATGGTTCACACTCATGAAGGCAAAACTTGGCGCACTTCTCCTATGCGGCCTCTTTGCCGCGGGCACACTGTGGGCACAAACCACGCCAGCGCAATCGTTGTTGATACTGGCCAAACGCGACCAGACACTCTCCATCGTCGATCCAGCAACCCTGCAGATCGTCGCACGTGTCCCGGTCGGCAACGATCCGCATGAAGTCATTGCGTCGACGGATGGCAAAACCGCATATGCCTCCAACTATGGCGGTGGTGCCTATAACACCCTCGCCGTCATCGATCTGGTCGCGCACAAAGCACTGCCGTCCGTTGATCTTGGCCCTCTGCGTGGCCCCCACGGTCTCACATTCGTTGACGGCAAAACATGGTTTACAGCCGAAGCGGCAAAAGTCATTGGCAGATACGATCCGGCAACTAAAAAAGTAGATTGGGTGCTTGGCACCGGTCAGAACCGCACCCACATGATCTACGTCTCGCCCGACCTTCAGCACATCGTCACGACAAATGTCAGTTCGGCGACGATCAGCATTATCGACAAGATCACGATCAATCCCCCAGGCCCTCCACCGGGATCGCCCAATATGACCCCACCCGCAGGCGCTCCGCCGAGAACGCTGCGAACCGACTGGACTGAAACCGTTATCCCTGTCGGCAGAGGCTCTGAAGGATTCGATATCTCGCCCGATGGCAAAGAACTCTGGGTTGCCAACGCGCAGGACGGCACCGTCTCTATCATTGATATCGCCGCGAAAAAAGTAATCGAAACTCTGCAGGCCAATGTGCCCGGAGCCAACCGCTTGAAGTTCACTCCGGATGGCAAGCTCGTCTTCATCGCATCGCTCGGCCAACCCGACGTGACCGTTCTCGGCGCCGTCACGCGAAAAGAAATAAAGCGCATCCCCGTCGGCCATGGCGCCGCAGGCATCCTGATGCAGCCCGACGGCGCGCGCGTTTTCGTCGCCTGCTCGCCCGACGACTACGTCGCCGTCATCGATCTGAAGTCATTGCAGGTCACAGGACACATCAACGCCGGCCACGAACCCGACGGCATGGCCTGGGCCGTGCAACGCTGAGTCCAAAACACAACGCCGATTCAACGGATTTCTTCCTCCACCGGCTCGTCTGGCGGGGCTGACTCCTGGTTATGATGGTTGCGGCGTACAAGCGCCACTGCTGTCAGGTCGTCGTTACAACTCCGCTTGCGGGGATGCAGAAAATCGTAGACCCGCGACCATGGATGGTTCCTGAAGCCATACGCCTCTTGCAGCACAATTTCACAAATTTTCGATGCCGAATCCGTTTTGGAGTTTTGTAGCAGGTCCGTCACGCGCTCAATCCCAAACGTGGCGGCTCCGCGCCGGCTCTCGGTCACTCCCTTGGTGACAAGGAGCAGCTTGGCGTGCGGTTCGAACGCCAGAACCGCCGGTTCGTATGTGCTGTGAGTGAAGAGTCCCAGCGGAATGCCGCCTGATTCCAGAACACGCACACCCTGTCCATCGTCGAATACAGCGACGAGGCGGCCCGCGTTGTGATACGTCAGGACACCCAGTGTCAGGTTGAAACAACCAAGAAAGGCCGGAGCAAACCGCACACCGTGAGCCGCCTCGATCAGCGAGCGGTTAACATCGTGTGCCAGTGTGGCGATTCCTTCTGATTCATTCGCGTCAGGCGGCCCGAACAACTCCTCGGTCCTGGTCCGAAACGTGTCTTGCACCTCGGCTACGATCGCGTGAGCTTCCGGTTGTCTGCCGGCGATATCCGTCAACAGAAAAATTACGCGCGAGCCTGTCGCCACTGCGTCGAAGAAGTCACCCCCGCAGCGATCCGCGTAGTATCGCGCCTTTATATCCAAGTCCTCGAGTTGTGGCAGCTTGACCGGACGCGGAGTAGGAACCGCTGCATTCATGGGGGCCCCTGACTCTGTCGGAGAAGAAGACATTCTGCTCTCCCGCTTTCAGCATACTAACTGAGACTGGAATGTCCATCGACGAAACTTCTTCGCGAACGTAACGTTTAAAACCAGGCGATTGTCGTAACAATGGAAGATCAAGAATCCGCCGGCTCTGCTCTTAAAAGAGTCCCCTAACTCGCCAGGATCTGCAGGGCGGATCGCAGACCCGACCGCAACGCCCCATGCACCGTACCCCAATGCCCCGTCGTATCGGTATGCTCTCCGGCAAAAAACAATGTTGCCTCCACGGGCTCGCTCATGGCATTGGAAGCATCCAGTGCGCCCTTTGGAGCATAGCTATAAGCCCCCAGCGACAGCGGATCGTGCTGCCAGTCATGCGTATGCCAGCCAACCAATCGCGCACGTAACTCGCTCTCTCCCATGACAAACATCTTTGCCAGCGAACGCAATCCGGTCAGAGCAAAATTTTCGTCCTGCCCTGCATCCAGAGCCTTCGGACCGCCAACCCAGCCGGTAATCTGCGGCGCAACATAAGGCGAAGGCGTCCACCACACGCGCGGCATGCCCTCATCGGCAAAGAGAAATCCCATTGCCGGTACCTGCTCCTGCCAGAAGCGCTCGCGAAAGATATACGTCACCCGCCGCGCGCTCCCCATCGCCAGGCTCGCAGCCGCCCGCATCACCTTCTGCGGCGCGGGATCAAACCGCACCCGTTCTGCCTGCAAGACTCCCAAAGGCAGAGTCACCACACATTGCCGCCCCGCAAACTCAATCTGCTGCGAATCAGAAGTACTCAAAGCCGTAACACGAACAGCTCCCTTCTGCCACGCCATCCCTGTAACCAGCGTCGATAAACGAACGCTTCCGCCAGTCCCTTCAAATTTCTTCAACAAATACTCCGCCAAAGCCGAATATCCATCCTCGATGCGGAATCCCCGGTCGCCCTCAAGCGCATCCTCAGCCTTTTGCTGTCTTGCCAATGCAGCAGTTCCAATCCTGCGAGCATCAGCGGCGTTGAACCCTTCCACAAACGCAGTTGCGGCCTCCGCCGTCTCTTTTCGAATATCTTTCGCCGCAATCCACTCGGCAAAGGTCGAATCCGGCTCATCCTCTGACAGATCTTCAAGAACCGCAAATGCATCCCCGCGCGAACACTCGTTCAGCACGCCATCCTCAAAGCAGATCGGCCTGCCTTCCAGTTCATAGGTGCGCAGTCCAGCCTCTGCAATCAGCGTCCACAACTCCTCCGGCTGTCCATGCACAAATTCAGCGCCCAGTTCCACCGGCAACTCGCTGCCCTCAGCCTGAACACTCCACGCCCGGCCTCCTACGCGTTCCCTGGCCTCAAGCAGCAGAACATCCTTTCCCGCTTCGGCCAGTGCCCGCGCCGCTGCCAGTCCGGCAATGCCGGCGCCCACCACCAGTACGTCATAATTTTTTGTTTGAACCATGCAGATTAGGATGCGATCGTGCCGCGCTAGCCGCCAGTCGAGTCTTTGCGCGCGCTCTTCTTCTTCGCAGCACGCCGTTTCATCTCGCTCACCTGCGCCGACTCCGCCAGCTTCAAATGCTTTTCCATCACCTTCCGCGCCTCTCCTGCGTTGCGCGATCGGATAGCGCGGTAAATCTCCCGATGCACCTCCGCCGACTGTTTCAGGTCGCGCGAGCGCTCCACAGTCTTGCGGCGCTCATCGTAAAGCGCCGTCATAATCGTCTCCATCAGCACAGCCAGAATCGGATTGCCCGATGCCTCGGCGATCGTGCGATGAAAACGCATGTCGTGAATCAGGTATTCCTGCGGCTCATGAAATGTAGCGTACATCTCCGTCACTTCCTCGGCCAGCGCCGTAAAGTGCTCTTCCTTTCCCCGCTCCGCCGCCATCGACGCCAGATGGCTTTCCAGGATCAGCCGCGCCTCAAACATCTGCCAGGGTTTGAATCCGTGCAATGCTCCTAAGACCGCCAGCGATGCCGTCCCCAGCACCGGAGGTCCATCCGCCACAAAAGTCCCTACCCCGTGGCGCACATTCAGTACGCCCATCGCCGCCAGGTGACCAATGCCCGCGCGCAGGCTCGCCCGGCTGATCTTCAGCTTCTTCGAAAATTCGCGCTCCGGCGGAATTTTGTCTCCCGGACGCAGCGCTCGATCCTCAATCAGCGATCGAACGTGGTTGACCACCTGCATCGTCAGGTGTGTTTCGTAATTGCGATTCGTGTTCTCCGCCATACTCATGCAACGCTGCTCCATTTCCTGAAACGCAGCCGCATGCAGAGTAGCATTGCCCGCACACCTTTGCGTTGAGTTTTTACCCTTGACCAAAATCCATTGCATGAGACTAGACTGTTCTGCTGTGGTCTGACCACAGTAAACTGTCTTAACATAGTCGTGAATCGGGACTCAAAGGAAGTCTCGAACTACGAAACGGAGTCTTCAACCCAACACTTCAGGAGTTTCATCGGTGGCCATCCTTCATCCCGACCGGCTCTTCCCCGCTGATCCCGCGACCCGTTCTATCGCGCGCCGCCTCTATGCATCTATCAGCAGTCTGCCCATTATCAGCCCCCATGGCCACACCGAGGCAGCATGGTTTGCGAAGAACGAACCCTTCCCCGACCCCACGCAGCTTCTCATCCTGCCCGATCACTATATCTACCGCATGCTCTACAGCCAGGGCGTCTCCATGCGCGACCTCGGCATCCGTCAGACCGGCGCGATTGACTCCCTTAAAACCTGGCGCACCTTCGCCGGGCATTATCACCTCTTCCGCGGCACACCCACGCGCATGTGGCTCGACTATGAATTTGAGGTCCTCTTCGGGCTCGATCAGCGTCTTTCCGCCGCAACTGCCGACCACTACTTCGACACCATCGCCGGGAAGCTCCGCCAGCCGGAATTCCTTCCCCGCGCCCTCTACGAACGCTTCCGCATTGAGGCGCTCGCCACCACCGATTCGCCTCTCGACTCGCTCGAACACCACCGCGCCCTTCGCGAATCAAGCTGGAAAGCACGCATCCTGCCCACCTTCCGGCCTGACTCCGTCGTCGATCCGGCCTTCCACGGCTTCCGCGAGAACATCGTCCGTCTCGGAGAGCAAACCGGAGAAGATACCTCCACATGGAGCGGCTACCTCAACGCTCTACGCGAATCGCGTGAGCGCTTCAAGTCGCTGGGCTGCACGGCAACCGATCAGGGCCACCCCACGGCGAACACGGCAAATCTCAGCATCCATGAAGCGGAAAATCTCTTCACAACAGTCCTCTCCGGCAAAGCAACCCCTGAGCAGCAGGAACTCTTCCGTGCGCAGATGCTCACCGAAATGGCCCGCATGAGCGTCGACGACGGCCTTGTCATGCAGCTTCACCCGGGAAGCTTCCGCAATCACAACCAGAAAGTCTTCGAACAATTCGGGCGCGATTCCGGCGCCGACATCCCCACGGCAACCAATTACGTCAACGCGCTCAAACCACTTTTAGACCTCTTCGGCAACAACCCCTACTTCACCTTCATCCTCTTTACCCTCGACGAATCCACCTATAGCCGCGAACTCGCGCCGCTTGCCGGCCACTATCCCTGCCTGCGCCTCGGGCCGCCCTGGTGGTTCCTGGACAGCCCTGAAGGCATGCTGCGCTTCCGCGAACTGGCCACCGAAACCGCCGGCTTCTACAACACCGTCGGCTTCAACGACGACACCCGCGCTTTCCTCTCCATCCCTGCGCGTCACGATGTGGCTCGCCGCACCGACTGCGCTTACCTCGCGCGCCTCGTGGCCGAGCACCGCATCGATGAAGACGAAGCCTTCGAGCTGGCGCAGGACTTGACCCTCAACCTCGTCCGCAAGGCATACCGCCTGTAGAGACACAGTATCCCTTCGTCTTGCTCATGCAACGGGCAGACAGATATAACCAAGCGAAGCCAATTTTCGCGCACGAAAGAAGTTGAACTCTGTTCCATGACTGCCTCCGGCAACTCGCCCGAACAACCAGCGCTGGCACAAGAGACGTTGGCTGACGAAGCTCCATACAGGCCGCAAAAGAGCCATGTGCGCTGGACCGTTTGCGCAATGCTCTTCGCCGCCACCTCCATTAACTACATGGACCGTCAGGTCCTAGGCATTCTCGCACCGGTGCTGCAACACAGCATCGGCTGGACAGAAGCGCAGTATGGCTACATCGTCAGCGCCTTTCAGTTCGCTTACGCCGTCGGCCTCATTCTCGCTGGGCAAATGGTCGACCGCTTCGGCACGCGCATCGGCTACGCCATCGTCATGGGCATATGGAGCATCTCCGCCATGTGCCATTCCCTCGCTCGTTCGGCATTGGGCTTCGGCATCGCGCGCTTCTTCCTCGGCCTCGGCGAGTCCGGCAACTTCCCCGCCGCCATCAAGGCCACGGCGGAATGGTTTCCGCAAAGCGAGCGTTCGCTCGCAACCGGAATCTTCAACTCCGGCTCGAACGTCGGCGCGATCCTTGCGCCCGCCATTGTTCCCTGGATCACAATCCGCTACGGATGGCGTCCTGCTTTCCTCATCACCGGCGTCTTCAGTGCGGCCTGGATCGTCTGGTGGCTCATCCACTACCGCAAGCCATCCGACCAGCCCAAGGTCAGCCGCGCCGAGCTTGAACTCATCCATCGCGATCCGCCGCAGTCAGCCGCCAAAATCCCCTGGAAGAAGATCGTTGTCTATCGCCAGACGTGGGCATTTTCTCTGGCGAAATTTCTCACCGACCCCATCTGGTGGTTTTATCTCTACTGGCTGCCGAAATTTTTCGATTCGCGCTTTCATCTCGGGCTCTCGCAGCTCGGCCTTCCGCTCATCATCGTCTACAACGCATCGGCAATCGGCAGCATCGGCGGTGGATGGCTCCCCGGATTATCAATCGCAGTGGAACTGCCATGGTCAAAGCGCGCATGCTCACCATGTTGCTCTTTGCCTGCATGGTCATCCCCATCTTCTTCGCCAGCCGGACGAGTTCCGAATGGGTCGCCGTCGGACTGCTCAGCCTCGCCGCCGCCGCGCATCAGGGATGGTCTGCGAATCTCTTCACCACCGCCTCCGACATGTTCCCCAAGAGCGCAGTGGGCGCCGTAGTCGGCATCGGAGGCATGGCCGGCTCCGTGGGGGGGGTGCTCTTCTCGCTCAGCGCGGGCTGGGTGCTTCAGGTCACGCACAGCTACTCGTCGTTATTTGGAATCGCAGCCAGCGCTTATCTCATCGCATTGGTGGCGCTCCGCGCACTTGCACCCGGGCTGAGAAAAATCGAGGTCCCCGCATAAAGGAATGAGATGGGAGTAAGTTTGAAAAACAAGGCCTGCATTTTTGTGAGTAAGAGTAGGCAAGGGCTTCAGCCTTGGCAAAAAATCGGTAGCATAAAAACGGCTTCAGCCGTCGAGATAACACCTGAACCGTGGTCGTACCACAAAGCGTAGACTTGCCATAGCCTCATGAGCCTCTACCTAAGCACCGGAAACAGTACTACAGAACTCACACCAGTCCAGCTCCGGGAAATGCTCTTCCAGGCGCTCGGTGCCCTCGGTCCCCGCAAACGTGTGCTCGTCGTCCCTCCCGATCAGAGCCGCGCGCACTCTCGCGCGGGCGATATCACCGGCTATGTCTACAAATATTACGGCGACAAGCTGAAGGCCGTTCTTCCTGCCATCGGCACCCACTCCGCCATGCGCCCGCAAGCCTGACACACATGTTCGGCGTAGTGCCGCATGATCGCTCTTCCGCGTCCACAACTGGCGAACCGATATCGAGACGTTGGGCGAAGTCCCGGCCGAATTCATCTCGCCAGCAGTCAGAAGGCAAGCTCGACTACACCTGGCCGGCGCAGATAAACAGGCTGATCGCGAACGGCGGCTTCGATCTGATGCTCTCCATCGGCCAGGTTGTGCCGCACGAAGTGATCGGCATGGCCAACTACAACAAGAACATCCTCGTTGGCGCCGGCGGCCGCGAGGGCATCAATCGCAGCCACTACCTTGGCGCTGTCTACGGCATGGAGCGCATCATGGGCCGCGCCGACAATCCAGTGCGCAACGTGATGAATTATGCTTCCGATCATTTTCTTAAAGACATTCCCATCGTCTATGTGCACACCGTTGTCGGAACGCGCAGGGCAGTCTGGCTGTGCGCGGCCTCTTTATCGGCGACGACATGGAGTGCTTCCACCGCGCCGCGGAACTGAGCCTGAAGTCAATTTCGAGATGCTCGACCGGCAGATCAACAAAGCCGTCGTCTATCTCGATCCGCACGAATTTCAATGCACATGGATCGGCAACAAAGCTGTTTATCGCACCCGCATGGCGCTGGCCGATGACGGCGAACTGATCATGCTCGCCCCAGGCGTAAAAGAATTTGGCGAAGACAAAGCCATCGATGCGCTCATTCGCAAGTACGGATATTGCGGAACGCCGTTCACGCTCGAGGCGGTCGAGAAAATCCCGATCTCGCCTCCGATCTCAGCGCCGCGGCGCATCTTATCCATGGCTCGTCGGAAGGCCGCTTCAACATCACTTATTGCCCCGGCCCGCTCACGCAGCAGGAAATCGAAAGCGTCGGCTTCCGTTATGCCGACCTCGCCAGCATGACCGCGCGCTATGACCCCATGAAACTCTCGAATGGCTACAACACGGTAGATGGCGAAGAAATTTTCTTCATCTCAAATCCCGGCCTCGGCCTCTGGGCCTACAAAGGCCGCTTTACTTCATAAGGTAAAAAATCGAATGACTCATCCACTCACCCTCGAAGGGAAAACAGCCGTCATCGTAGGCGGAACATCCGGCATCGGACGCGCTCTCAGCCTCGGCCTCGCCGACGCCGGAGCCGACGTCATCGCTTCAGCACGCCGCAAAGAGCAGGTCGAAGAAACCGCCGCCGCCATCGAAGCCAAAGGCAGGCGCACGCTGCGCGTCTCCTCCGACGTAGCCGACCGTGCCTCGCTCGAAAACCTGCTCGCCGAGACGCTCAGGCACTTCGAGAAAGTCGACATCCTCATCAACTGCGCCGGAAAAATCAAGCGCGCCCCCACGCTCACCTTCCCCGAAGAAGAGTGGCAGAGCATCATCGACACCAACCTCACCGGAACCCTGCGCGCCTGCCAGATCTTCGGCAGGCACATGCTCGACCGCGGCTACGGACGCATCGTCAACATCGCCTCGCTCAACACCTTCGTCTCGTTTTCTGAAGTCGCCGCCTATGCTGCAAGCAAAGCCGCAGTTGCTGCCCTCACGCGCTCGCTCGCCGTCGAGTGGTCGAAACACGGAGTTCTCGTCAACGCCATCGCCCCGGGCCTCTTCCGCACCGCGCTCAACGCCGAACTCCTCGACAACACACCGCGCGGCAAAGAATTGTTGATGCGCACACCTATGGGCCGCTTCGGCAAAACCGAAGAGGTCGTCGGCGCCGCCATCTATCTTTCATCCGACGGCGCGTCTTATGTCACCGGACAAACAATAGTCGTGGACGGCGGCTTCCTCGCCAGCGGTGTCAACCAGTAGCAGCACAAAACATTGGGTGCCCCATCCTTGGTTACATCATCAGGAAAATGATCTAGCCAAACGCGTGAATCCCCATAGTCCATCTGGTCCATGCCTCCAGCACATGGAATCGCTTACCATAAGCATTCGTTGCGGCATATTTGCTTCCTTGGGGTGAGTAGTGAAATCAGAATGGTTTTTCAGCCGTCGCGCATTTTGCAAGCAGCTCGGGGCTGCCGCATTTCTTACAGCAAATACCAGCGCCTTCGGATTGTCCGCAGCCGCATCATCCACTCCCCCGCAATCTCCCGTCAAAAACCGCGCCCCGCTCGCGCCCAATGTCTTCGACCCGCTCCCTCTCGGCGCCATCCGCCCCGCAGGCTGGCTGCGTGCACAGTTACAAATTCAGGCCAACGGCCTTGGCGGTCATCTCGACGAAACCTGGCCCGACGTCGGTCCCAACTCCGGCTGGCTCGGCGGCACGGGTGAATCCTGGGAGCGCGGCCCGTACTTCCTCGACGGCCTCGTCCCGCTTGCTTACTTACTCGATGACGCCCGCCTCAAAGCCAAAGCGCAAAATACATCGACTGGACCCTCGACCACCAGCAGCCCAACGGCATGATCGGCCCGCACTCCAACAACGACTGGTGGCCGCGCATGGTCATGCTCAAGGCGCTCACCCAATACCACGAAGCCACCGCCGACCCGCGCGTCATCCCCGTCATGCAGCGTTACTTCGCCTATCAGTACTCTCAGCTGCCTGCCCGCCCTCTGATCGACTGGGGTAAATTCCGCTGGCACGATGAAGTTCTGAGTGTCTACTGGCTCTACAAACGCACCGGCGACCCCAAACTGATCGAGCTCGCCAAACTTCTCCATCAGCAGGGATACGACTGGCAAGCGCGAATTCGCCGACTTTAAATACACCAAGCGTATTACGCCCGAATTCCTTAAGCTCAACGAGAACAAAGGCCTCAGCGACACAGCACTCGCCACGCACGGTGTCAACAACGCCATGGGCCTCAAGGCCTCGCCCGTCTGGGCACTGCATCAGCGGCAATGACGACAGACCGCAAGGCGCTCTTCCATCAGCTCGCCGAGCTCGACCGCTATCACGGACTGCCCAACGGCATCTTCTCCGCCGACGAGCATCTTCGCCGGACTCAACCCGTCGCAGGGCACGGAGCTCTGCACTGTAGTCGAGATGATGTTCTCGCTCGAAGTAGCCGCTCGCCGTCATGGGCACGCCCGCACTCGGCGACCGCCTCGAGCGCCTCGCCTTCAACTGTCTTCCCGGCACCTTCACTGACGATATGTGGGCACATCAGTACGATCAGCAAGCCAACCAGGTCGAATGCAGCCTGCACCGCGACCCTGGACCACCAACGGTCCCGAATCCAACCTCTTTGGACTCGAACCCAACTTCGGCTGCTGCACCGCCAACTTCCATCAGGGCTGGCCCAAGTTGACCTCGAACCTGTGGATGGCCGGCAGCAACGACGGCCTCGCCGCAATCGTCTACGCGCCCAGCGAAGTCCACACCACCATTCGCAAGACGCCCGTCCGCATCATCGAAGAAACCGATTATCCCTTCCGCGACAAAATCCGCATCACCCTGCATCCCGAAAAACCGCTGCCTTCCCGCTGCAACTCCGCATCCCCGCATGGGCAGAGGGTGCCAGCATTCGCGTCAATGGCCAGCAGCAATCCGCGCCCAACCTGGCACTTTGCCCGCATCGAACGCACATGGAAGCCCGGCGACATAGTAGAGCTCACGCTCCCCTCGAACCCGGCGCCAGCAAATGGTTTCAATAACTCCATCGCCTTCGAACGCGGCCCGCTCGTCTTCTCCTACCCCATCGGCGAAGACTGGCTCAAGCTGCGTGATCGCGGCATGACCGCCGATTGGCAGGTCTACCCCACCACGCAGTGGAACTACGCAGTCAGCACCGACTCCATCAAAGCGACAGAATCGCCCGTCGCCGAAGATGCCTTTTCCCTCAAAGGCACACCGGTAAAACTCGAAGTGAAAGCCCGCAAAGTCCCCGCATGGGTGGCCGAGGAGGGAGTAGCCAACCCCGTCCCGCAAAGCCCCGTGACACAGCGATCAGGCAGAAGAAACCGTAACGCTGGTCCCCTACGCCGCCGCTAAACTCCGCATCACTGCATTTCCGGAATATAAAAACTGAACGAAACCGGACTGGACGCGAGAAGTCGAAAATGAGAGCCTGACTTCGCGGGTGTATCTCTCGCGAGTAAGACTTTGACCATGAAGCGCCAGTTTCGGACGATGTTGATTCTGTTGTTCTGCGTCCTTCTCGGGTTCTCGTTTGCAGCGACCCGCACCTTCGCGCAAAAGGCCGCCTTCGTCGGATCCGCCACATGCCGCAGGTGCCACGAAAAGATCTATAACAATTGGTCCCATACCCGCATGGCCAATGTCGTGCGCGATCCCGCACAGCATCCTGAAGCGGTGCTCGGCGACTTTTCCCATCCCGATCCAGTCCGCACTTTTGATCTGAAAGATGTCGCATTTGTTTATGGCAGCCGCTGGAAACAGCGCTACTTCACCCGTCGCGGCGACGACTATTTCGTTCTGCCTGCACAGTGGGACATCCAGCAGAAAAAGTGGCTGCCCTTTCATGTCGAAAAAGGAGCCGACTGGTGGACCTCCCACTATCCCGACAGCAACTTTGAAAGGCCCACCGGCCCGCTTTGCGACGGATGCCACTCCGTCAACTACAACATCCAGACAAAGCAGGTAACAGAGTGGAATGTTGGCTGCGAGAAATGCCATGGCCCCGGCAGCGCGCATGTCAAACACCCCACGCAGGCGAACATCGTGAATCCAAGGACGCTCGATTATGTGCGCGGAAACGATGTCTGCATGCAGTGCCACACGCAGGGACGGCCGCTGCAGGAAAGCATCGAGGGCAGATATTACGACTGGCCTGTGGGCTTTCTGCCGGGACAACGCCTCTCCGACTACTGGCGTCTCGAAGATTCAAAACTTGGCGTTCAGGATTTCTACTACTGGCCCGACGGCACCGCGCACAAGAACCGTATGCAGGGCAATGATTTCGTGCACAGCAATATGTATCATCGCGGCCTGCGCTGCTTCGATTGCCATGACGTTCACAGCAGCCGCAATCCGTCAAACCTGATTGCAACCGGGAACAAGCTCTGCCTCGGCTGTCATACCAGCGATAATCCCGCGGGACTGCGCACATCGGTCGCGGAGCATACCCATCACGCAGAAGGAAGTGCCGGCAGCCAATGCACCGCATGTCACATGCCCAGGATCGAAGTCACCATCAAAGGCCAGTTTGTCAGCAGCCACACTTTCGCGTTCATCTGGCCAAAGATGACAGAACAATTCGGCATCCCAAACTCCTGCAACACGTGCCACAAAGATAAGACCCCTGCCTGGGCAACAGAACAGTTACAGCACTGGAACACGGTCTCACCCTGGCGCGCTGGAAGTTAGCCGGAAATGCCGTTGCCGGGTGCGGCGGGTGCCCCATCCTTTCGCGCATTTTGCGAAAGGGTGGGAAAGCACTGCTCAACCCAAACGATGTCATCCTGAGCGGGCGAAGGATCTGCTTTACCTGAACTCACGACGAGCGCGAAGCGCTCATCCCTTTACCACCTCAAACGGACGCATCATCTCATTGTCCTCGTGCTCCAGCACATGACAATGCCACACATACCGCCCCGCATACCCATTGAACGGAACAATGATCCGCGTCACCATATTCGGATCGCAGCGCACCGTATCCTTCCATCCCGTCTCATTCTCATCCGGCTG
This sequence comes from Terriglobales bacterium, assembly GCA_963738095.1. Classification (GTDB taxonomy): domain Bacteria; phylum Acidobacteriota; class Terriglobia; order Terriglobales; family Acidobacteriaceae; genus Alloacidobacterium. The sequence goes on along the minus strand of CAVTVL010000008.1, from coordinate 19,474 downwards.
CACAGCAGGCCCGGTAAACCGCAGCTCGCCCTTTGATTGAAATTCAAATGCATCGAACCGCCGTCGATCCAGAATCTGAAACCGCACCAGGTGCAGATGAATCGGATGCGAATCGTCCGTCAGATTCACCAGCTCCCATATCTCCGTCGAATTCAGCACCGGCTTCTCCGTAATCGGAGCATGCCACGGCGTGTTGTTCAGCAGCATCCCCATCGACCGCTGAATATCATCCATCCGCTCATCGAGCGTCAGCCGCCGCGTCTTCACCGCGCTCGATTCAGCAATGCGTTCAAACTCGCGCAGCTTCTCCGGAACCACGCCGCGTTCACCCGCCGCAGCCTTCGCCACGCGAAACTGCAGAATGGAAAAGCTGTCGCTCACCCAGTTCACGCGCTCCCCCGCCATCGCGCTGAAGTCGATGAGAATATCCGCGCGCTCCGCTGGAGCCATCGTCAGCCGCTTCACCTTCACCGGAGCGGCCATCAGCCCCTGGTCCGACCCAATCTGATGAAACTCCGTGCCATTCTCCAGCGAAAAGCGAAAGAACCGCCCATTCGACCCATTCATCACGCGGAAGCGATACTTGCCGCGGTTCCACATCGCAGTAAGGCAGCAGCTTCCCGTTCGCCAGAATCGCATTGCCGAAAACCTCCGGCACCCAGGCCTCGCCCGGCTTCTCCGACGCCGGATACTCCAGCTGTCCGTCTGTCTTCAGCATGCGGTCGCAGATCAGCAGCGGAATCTCATACTTCCCGCCCGGCAGCGCATACATGTCCTCGCGCTGATCGCGAATGATGAACATACCCATCATCCCCGCATAGGTATTCAGCCGGTTAATCCCCATCGTGTGATCGTGATAGAACAGCAGCGCCGCATGCTGCGACGATCGGGTAATAGCACAGTCTGCGACTTCCCCGGCACCACCCACTCTTCCGGATAACCGTCGCTCTCGGGAGGCGTACGCCCGCCATGCAGGTGAACCACTCCGCGCACCTCGGGAACATCTTTGCTCCGCGCCGTGCAGCGAGTGATCGATGGGCAGAAAATGCTTCGCCGGAAGCTCGTTCGCCCACTCGACGATCATGCCCTTCGCACTTTGTGTCTCAATCGTCGGCCCCGGGAAAGCTCCCGCCCATGGTCCACATCTTCGTCGGCGGCAGATCGCGATGCACTTTCACCATCGCTCTCCCGCATGGCAATGCGGTAGTACGGAACCTGCTCCTTGTCGTCATCCGGATTCGCCCGCATCCCGTGGCCTGCGCTATGGCAGGAATCGGCAACGCATCGACGTAAGCATGAAGGGTGGAAGGATCGAGCGGGGCGGCATCGCGTTGCCGCATAGGAATACTGCTTCGTCGCTGCGCCCGCCAGTACCAGACCGCCAGCGCCTAAAAACGTTCTTCGTGTAATCAGAAAGTTCTACCTCGAAAAGAAAGAGGGTAGCAGTGTATGGCTGCTACCCTTTCACGCTACAAACGGGATTTACCAGCCGTAACCATGCCCGCCATCGTGATCATGGTCATGGTCGTGACCACCATTGCCGATGTTGACGGAAACAAGCCCCGAGTTTGGATCGAGCAGGTACACGCCGCGATTCGGTGCATCCTTGAAGTCGAACATGCCATTCACCGTCCCGGCAATCGCATCGAATGAGCCGGCAATGCGCTCCCCGCCCAGCCAGTTGTCTTCGACGAAGCGCAGTAATCGAGCTCTGATCTGTCATCGTGTGATCCACATAGTTCCGCTTCGCATACGGCGAGATCACCAGCAGAGGAAGACGTGGACCATAGCCGCAACGTCCCTGCGCATGTGGCGCAGTTCGCGCCCGCCAGGGCGTGGCCGCGCCGCTCCCGCATTGTCCCGTAGCGTTCAACGCGTCCGCCGCCGTCTGCGATTGGTTCACGATCGGGCCCATCTGATGGTCATACCAGCCGTCCGAGTCGTCATACGCAATCACAACCGCCGTCGAGTTCCACTCCGGACGCTGCTTCGAGGAAGTTGATCACCTGCACCACGAACGCCTGCTCGTCGAGCGGATCCGAGTATCCGGCATGGCCATCCTGTAGCCCGGAGCCTTCAGGAAGCTCACCGCCGGCATGTTCCCGGCCCGCACCGCATCGAAGAAGTCGTCCGTGTCGTACTGGTGGTTTGCCTGGTCAGTCTGGCCGATCCGGTGGATCGAAGTCGGCCGCAGCATGCTGCGGGTTGGCTGTCGAGGTGTAGTACTGGAACGGCTGGTGGTGAGGAATGTAATCGGCTTTCGCGCTTTTCGTAATCGTCGAGGTGGTGCGGCGCTTGCAGCCCGTCGTTCCGTTCGGATTCTTCATCGTCAGGTCGAAACCGCCCTCAAAGAATCCCCAGGTGATGCCTTTCGCATTCAGCAGATCGCCAACATTCTGACCGCCAAACTGGATCAGCGCGCCGGTCGTCGTCGAGCAGACATCGCCGATCGGGTCGGCGTCGCTGATCAGCGTAAATCCGCCTGCGCCGTCTTCAATCACATCGCCCCCGGCATTCATCTGGTCGGTGATGCCGTTCGTCTGGCCGGAGATCAGGTTGATCGCGCCCGGCGTCGAAGGCCCGAAGTTCGTGTCATAGGAGTTGTCGCTCATGGCAAACCGCTGCGCGTAGTTCCACAGCGCCGTCACCGTATTGCCGTCGTAGTAGCCCATCACCAGGCCGTTGGTCGCCTGCCCATTCGGCGGAGGTCCCGGCGTTCCTGTGTACTGCGGAAACGAATCCATCAGGCCGCCGTGGAAGGCTTGCTGCTCCGGTGTGTAGTCATGGTCCTGATCGGCGGTCGCAGCCTGCGAGCGGTCCAGCCGAAAGGGATTGCTCGCGCCCGTTCCGTTGCCGGTCGCGTTCAGAAAATTTGGATTGCTGAAGAGCAGAGCATCGGTGTATCCGTTCACCGTCGGCGTATTCGGTGCAGCAACAAATCGAGGCTCGTGTGGGGGATTCACAGCATTCGGATAAGTTCCGAAGTAGTGATCGAAAGAAATATTCTCACCAAAGATCACGACCAGATGTTTGATTGGGGTCGCGGTATCGCCATCACGTTGCGCGTGGGCAGCAACGGGGCAGGCCAGCTGGCTCGATACCAGAAGGGCTGCCAGTGACGTGGCAACAAGCTTTTGCATGCGTCGTTCCTCCATGCCGGAAGGGGATTTTTCCAGCACATCATTGGTAAATCCGCCACATGTCAAATGCTTTACAGCAACATTACAACCCGAACAAAACTTTCTTACTTCATGATTGCCGCGCCACACATGTCTGTGGAAAAGGCTCCCGAGATTTTTCCCGCCGATTCCTGGCACGGAGTAAGAATTAAGAAATCCGGAAAGCGAAGACCATGAAACCAACAATAGCGCGCAACATGAAGAACAATAAAAAACACTTGCCACCAGAACAACGGGAAGAACTACTCAGAGCATTGAAAGCCCGTTTTGAGAAAAACATGAACCGCCATAAAGGTCTTGAATGGGCTAAAGTACAAGCAAAGCTGGAAGCGAATGCTGAAAAACTGTGGTCACTCAATGAAATGGAAAGAACCGGCGGCGAACCGGACGTTGTTGGTCATGATAAAAAGACGGGCGAATACATTTTTTATGATTGTTCAGCGGAAAGCCCTAAAGGCCGCAGAAGTCTTTGCTACGACCGTGAAGCGCTGGAGTCAAGGAAAGAACATAAACCGGAAGACAGCGCCATGGATATGGCAGCTGCCATGGGCATTGAGCTTTTAACGGAAGAACAATATCGAGAGTTGCAGAAACTTGGAAATTTCGATACGAAAACGTCGAGCTGGGTGAAAACACCTTCTGATATCAGAAAACTCGGCGGCGCCCTCTTTTGTGATCGCCGCTACGACACTGTTTTCGTGTATCACAACGGCGCGGAATCTTACTATGCCGCCAGGGGTTTCCGCGGCTCGCTAAGGGTCTGAATCCTGCATGCTTGGAGAGCACGCCACACCGTAATCGCGGCTCCGGTACTGACCCATCCCTGTATTCCCTGCTATACTTAACCGTTGGGATTTGTGTGCGCTTGCGCTCTGCCGCTGCGCTTATCCATCATCCCTCACATATCGAAACAGAATTTGAAAGGAAGACCTCTCTGTGCTGATGATTCGTTTGGCGCGTTTTGGCGCCCGCAAGCAGCCTTACTACCGTGTCGTTGTCATTGAAAAGGATCGCGCCCGCAACGGCCGCTCCGTCGAAGTGGTTGGCACCTACAACCCGCGCACGAACCCGGCCACCGTTGACCTCAAGCGCGAACGCATCGACTATTGGACGGGCAAGGGTGCTCAACTCTCTGATACCGTACAAAAGCTGCTCAAGACTGCTGTCGCGCCAGCCGCCTGAGTTGTTTTTCTCACCCGGCTCCCGGATTTTGACGCGCATCCTCCGCCCTCTCCCTGAAGCGAGTTATCTCCTTTAGGTTCCGGAAGTAACACTAAAACAGGACACTAGAAAGCACTGTCATCCCCCCTCGGGTTGCTGTTAGTATTGGCCAACCCGAGAGACAAAAAGTGAGTGCTCGATGGGGGGTTGAATGACGCAAGAACAGATGCCTGACAATATGCAGGAATTAGTCACCGAGATCGCCAAGGCTCTGGTGGATGACCCGAATGCCGTAATTGTAGAAGCAGTTGAGCGCGAAGAAAGTACTGTCTTGCGTCTCCGCGTCGCTCCTGGAGATGTGGGAAAAGTCATTGGAAAACAAGGACGAACCGCGCGCTCCATGCGAACGATTCTCGGCGCTGTAAGTATGAAGCACCATCACCGGTATACGCTCGACATCCTCGAAGAGCACCTGGATAAGCAGGCACTTGGCGAATAATTTTTAGTGCGCTGGAGATAGTTCCCGCCGCGCAGGCCTGGTTTTGCGCGATCTCTTGTAATGTGAGCGTCATTTGTGTTTGGCGTCGGGGAAAGTAACCACTATATAGTTACCTTTTCCCGGCCTGGCTTGCCAAAGGAACAGCCCCTTACAATCACTCTTATGGCCACTGCTGACTCCTGGTTGCTCGTCGCGCACCTCGTGCGCCCTCAGGGCCGTAGCGGCGAGCTCATTGCAGACATCCTCACCGACTTCCCCGAACGCTTCGCCGAACGTCGCCAACTCGTTCTCCTCTCTCCAGACGGAAAATCATCGCGGCCCATCGAACTTGAAGCTCACTGGCTTCACAAAGGCCGCGTCGTCCTGAAATTCGTCGGCATCAACTCCATCTCCGATGCTGAAGCATTGCGCGGACTCGACGTAGCCATTCCCCACGATCAGCGCGCCCCGCTCGATGACGATTCCGTTTACATCGATGACCTTCTCGGCTGCCGCATCATCGACATCGGGCCTGCCAACACCGGAGACATCGGCACCGTCGCCGCGGTCGATCGCGAAACCACCAGCACACCCCTGCTCATCGTCCGCACCGAAGGCAATAAAGAAGACCTGCTGATTCCCTTTGCCAACGCGTATCTAAGAAAAATCGACATCGAACACAAGCGAATCGAAATGGTCCTCCCCGAAGGCCTCCTCACCATCAACAACCCTCTCGGCGGCGAAGAAAAACAACACGGCCTGAAAGATTGAGCGAATCGTTGCAGTATCCCTCCGTACCCTCTGCGCGATCTGTGGTGAAATTTTCCTTTGCGAACCTCCGCGCACTCTCGGCGTCCTCAGCGGTTAAAGATTTTACTGCTGCAAAAGAAGATGTCATCCTGAGCGAAGCCGAAGGGGAGAGCAGGTAGCCAAACAAATTGTCATCCTGAGCGAAGCGTAGCGGAGTCGAAGGATCTGCTGTATCTATAAGTAAAGACCGGCGCGCAGCGCCACCCTACATGCAATTCGACATCATCACTATCTTCCCCGACTTCTTCTTGAGCATCCTCTCCCACGGCGTGCTCAAACGAGCCCTCACCACCAATCTCCTCGGCGTCCGCACTCATAATCTCCGCGACTTCGCTCATGACCGCCACCGCACTGTCGATGACCGTCCCTTCGGCGGCGGCGAAGGCATGGTCCTCAAGCCCGAACCATTAGCCGAAGCCATTGAGTCCCTGCCCATCGCCCCGAAACCCGAACGCAATCCGCAAAAAGAAACCGTCATCCTGCTCTCCGCACAAGGCGCGCGATTCGCTCAGGCCACGGCGCGTGAACTCGCCACGCTCGATCGCGTCGTGCTTATCTGCGGACGCTACGAAGGCGTCGATGAGCGCGTCAACGAACTCTTCTGCGACCAGGAACTCTCCATCGGCGACTATGTTCTCTCCGGCGGCGAACTCGCCGCCGCCGTCGTCCTCGACGCCACCATGCGCCTGCTCCCCGGCGTCCTCGGCAACGAGGCATCCTGCGCCTACGAAAGCTTCGGCCTGGCCGATACGCGCCTTCCCGGAAAACGCAGACGGGCCGCCCCGCTCCACCCACGGCGCCGGCGGCTTGCTCGACTACCCCCACTACACCCGCCCCGCCGAATTCCACGGCCTCTCCGTGCCCGAAGTCCTGAGCGGCGGCAACCACTGACCACATCCGCCGCTGGCGCCGCGAGCAGGCACTGGAAAAAACCCTCCGCAACCGCGCCGATCTGCTTGAAAATGCAGCTTTAACGCGAGAAGACCGCGAGTTTCTTAGCAGCCCTCGAGTGCAGCCAGAGGCGCAAATGCCTGAATTTCATGTAAACTAAGAACTTCCGAAGTTCATACGACAGGAAAGCAACAATGTCTATCCATCCAGTCATGCAGCGCCTCGCCGACAAGCTTGAACGCACCGACCTGCCTCCTTTCGTGCCCGGCGACACAGTACGCGTGCAAGTCAAGATTAAAGAAGGCGATAAAGAGCGCCTCCAGGCATTTGAAGGCATTGTGATTGCGCGCAAGAACGGAGCCCAGGGCAGCTTTACCGTCCGTAAGATGAGCTTCGGCCAGGGCGTCGAGCGCATCTTCCCCTTCAACTCCAAGGTCGTCGACAAGGTCGAGAAGATCCGCTCCGCCCGCGTCCGCCGCTCCAAGCTCTTCTACCTCCGCGGCCTGCGTGGCAAGGCCGCCCGTCTCAAAGAAGTCGAACGCACCTAAGCCCTTCCCACTTTTACAAAACGCCCCGGCAAACTCCGGGGCGTTTGTGCGTCAAACACCTTCATCCTGAGCGAAGTCGACCGAAGCACTCAGTAGGAAAACACCCCAGACCGGGTACCCCGCATCTCGAGGAGATGTGGGTTTAGATACACCCGATTTTTAAGCACCAGTTTTCCACCGCCATCCACCACCCATCCGGCGCTAAACTCAACCTAATGCCCCGCGCCCCAAAATTCACTCTGGAACCGGACACGTCAGAAGAAGAAGAAACCCTATCCGCCGCCACCAGAAAAATGCGCATGCTGCGCTCCCTCGTCTGCGGCAACAAATACGAGAAGGCCGCACGCACTCAGGGCTTCACCGTCATCGCTGGAGTCGACGAAGTAGGCCGAGGCTCGCTCTTCGGCTGTGTCGTAGCCGCCGCCGTCATTCTGCCTGAGAACACCCGCATCCGCGGCCTGCGCGACTCCAAGCAACTCCTGCGCGAAGACCGCGAGCGACTCGCCAAAATCGTCGAGCAGAAGGCCATCGCCATTGCCATCGAAGAAGTCGATGCCGTCACCATCGACCGCATCAACATCTACCAGGCATCGAAGGTCGCCATGACGCAAGCCGTCCTCAGGCTCGCGCCCGCGCCAGATCACCTGCTCATCGACGCGCTCCGCCTCGACCACCCCTGCGCGCAAACCCCCATCATCTACGGCGACTCGCTGTCCATCTCCATCGCCGCCGCTTCCGTCATCGCCAAGGTCTACCGCGACCAGCGCATGCGCGAACTGCACGAACAGTTTCCCGAATACGGTCTCGCCTCGCACAAGGGCTACAGCACGCCGGTGCATCTCGCCGCTCTCGAAAAGTACGGCCCCACGCCGCTTCATCGCAAAAGCTTCCGCCCGGTAGCGCAAACCTCACTGCCGTGGGACATGCCGCCGCAGGCTGAAGTCATCGACGTGCCCGTCGACACGCTCCCTGCCTGATTGAGCGCAGCCAAAGTCGCCACTCGCCAACTCTTTGTACCGTCGACGTGACTCTTAACATACGATTGCCCTATGGATAAAACTTCAGCGGGAAAACGACAATGACAAAAGACGAAGCTTGGACTCTGGCCAACCACTGGGTAGAGGCTTGGAACCGCCATGATCTGGACTTGATCATGACGCACTATGAAGACGCCATCGAGCTAACCTCGCCAACCGTCGCCCATCTGCTGGGAACGTCCGACGGCAAGATTGTCGGAAAAACAAATTTAAGAGCTTACTTTCAGCGTGGATTGGAAGCCTATCCGGAACTCCACTTCCATCTTGAGGACGTGCTCTGGGGCGTCAACAGCGTGTTGCTCTATTACAAAAATCAAAAAGGGACACACACTGGAGAGTTCATGGAGCTGTCAGCGACTGGAAAAGTGGCTCGAGTCGTGGCAAACTACAGCACCTAGCAGGAACAAAATTCGTCCAGCAACAATCCGCCGCGGTCTCCGCTACACTGAAGAATCACTCATTTCGGGAGCTACCGAATTTGTCCTACCGCATGATGTGCCTTACCGCGCATCCCGACGACGAAAGCGGCGCCTTCGGCGGCGCGCTGCTCATGGCGCGCGATAAGGGAGTCGAAACCACCGTCATCTGCCTCACGGAAGGCGCTGCCGGAAGCTTCCGTGGAGTCGCCACCAGCAACGAAGAGCTCGCGCAGTTACGCCGCAACGAATTCAACGCTGCCGGAAAAATCCTCGGCATTACTCACTCTGAAGTTCTCAACTATCCCGACGGCAAACTCGACCAGCAAAACTTCCACGAACTGACCGGCGTACTGGTTGAAAGAATTCGCAAGCATCGCCCGCAGGTCGTCCTTACCTTCGGCGGCGATGGCGGAGTAAACCTGCACCGCGACCACACCATCGTCTCGCTCGCCGCAACCGCCGCCTTCCACTGGGCCGGACGCGCCCAGTTCTTCCCTCATGCCGGCACGCCTTACGCGCCGCAGAAGCTCTATTACGCCAGCACGCCCTGGGTTTCTGTCTTCAACTCCAATGAAGGAGCAACCGCGGCGGTCGTCCCGTATTCCCTCATCCTCGAGCTCGGCCCATGGAAAGAGCGAAAAATCGACGCCTTTAAGCAACACGCCACCCAGCATGGAGTGCTCGAGCGCGTTCGCAACTTCATCGATAAGCACATGAATGACGAACGCTACCTCCTGGCCGCCACCCGCAACCCGCGCCCACTTGCAGAAGATGAAGCCCTCTTCGCAAGCGTCACCGAAGACTAAGACAACACTTAATGGCATCATCCTGAGCGAAGCGCGTAGCGCGAAGTCGAAGGACCCGCACGAACACGTCATCTAGCCTGCCCTGAGCGAAGTCGAAGGGTTCGTGCGAAGTCTTGCAAAGCAAGACCCCGTTTTCATGCCAGCAGCGGCACGAAACAGGGGTGCCCCATCCTTTCGCGCCTTTTGCGAAAGGGTGGGAAAGCGCAAATCTAAGCACAGCAACAACAATTCACTTCGCCGCCCGCTCCGGCGAATGAATAAACACATCCACCTGCTGCCCCACATACACCGGAAACTGCGGCGGCTCAAAGCGAAATTCCAGCTGCAGCACGCGCACATCCACGCGCTCGGAATTCGATCCCGTCAGATTTGCCTTCGGCACCATGTAAGGCACAATGCGCACAAACTGCATCGGAAACTGCCGCGTCGAATCGCCCTTCAGCATTGCCGTCGCCGCCGACCCCGGCAGCACATGCGACGCATTGATCTCGTCCACATCCACGCGCACCATCAGGGAATCCGTGTCGCCAAACAACACCGGTGATGTGCCCGACGTGCTCGAAAGATACTCGCCCACGCGATTGTTCACCTGCAGTATCTTTCCATCCGCCGGAGCGCGCACCGTCATCTTGTCCAGCAGCACGTGCTGCTGATCGCGCGTCGCCGTCATCGTCTGCAGGTTCGCCTGCTGCTCCCAGAGCGCTGCCTGCGCATTGCTGAGTTGCGCCTCTGCCTGCCGCTCCTGCGCAACCGCCTGCTTCCAGCGAGCATCGTTGGCATCGCGCGTCTTCGCGCTCGTCATATTTGCCTGATCGGAAATAATCCCGTCCTTGTGCAGCCCTTCGTTGCGCTCAGCCACCTGCGCCGCGTCATCATAGGTAGCCTTCACTGTATCCACCGCCGCCTTCGCGCTGTTCACATTCGCCTGTTGCGTCAGGATATCGGCCTGCGCGGTCTGCACCGTCGCGCGTGCCTTGGCTACATTCGCGTCCGCCTGCTCGACGATCGTTCGCTGCTCGCGATCGTCAATCGTATAGAGCTTGTCGCCGCGATGCACAATGTCGTTTTCCTTCACATACAGCGCAGTCAACTGGCCCGACACCGGAGGGGCAAGGTTGAAGTTTCGATCCGAAGCCTCCACTATCCCGGTGGCCGCAATCGAGTTCGCGTACGGAGCAGTCGGTGGCGCGGCCAGCGGCTTCTCGTGCGGCACACGCCGCGCTGAAACCGTCACCCATACCGCAATCAAAACCACTCCCGCCAGCGGAAGAAGAATACTCAGCCGCTTTGTCATTGGACACTCTCCTTACTATGAGCAGGCGCAAATTCGTTTTCATGGATCGAAAGAATCCGCCCATCCAGCATCTCCGCAATACGGTCGCCGTACGGGAAAATACGGCTGTCATGCGTCACCACTACAATCGCTCGATCGCCCGTCAGCGCGGTCGAGCGAAACATCTCCAGCACCATCTTGCCTGTGTCGCCATCGAGCGCCGCCGTCGGCTCGTCGCAAACAATCAGCCGCGGCTCGGTCACCAGCGCCCGCGCAATCGCCACGCGCTGTTGTTGTCCGCCGGACAATTGCGAGGGTAGAAATTCCGAGCGGTCCGCCATGCCAACTTTTTTCAGATACGTCCGCGCCTTATCGACCGCTTCCTCAAACTCCACGCGATGAATCAGCAGCGGAATCGCAACGTTCTCCGCCGCCGTCAGCGTGGGCAGCAGGTTGTACTGCTGAAAAATAAATCCGATATTGTCACGCCGGAATTCTGTCTTCTCCTGCTGGCTCAACTGATCGATGCGCGTCCCGAAAACATCCACCTCGCCCGCAGTAGCATCCAGAATCCCGGCAAGCACGCTCAACAGCGTCGTCTTGCCGCAGCCAGAAGGCCCAACCAGCAAAAGCAGTTCGCCCGTATGCACGTTGAAGTCAACTTCATTCAGCGCGTGCACTTCCGTCGTGCCCACGCCAAATAACTTCGTTACTCCGCGAAGGCAAGCCGCATGCGTGCCATTCGCCGTCTCACATCCACCGCTGCTCGACTGTGTTGCCATTCTCATTTCACCTGACTTCTAAACTTGTCATCCTGAGGAGCATTGCGACGAGGGATCTGCTTCCTCAGTCCTGGCACAAAAACAGGCGGCCCATCCTTCGCGCTTTTTGCGAAAGGGTGGGAAAGCACGCTACCCACGGAACACCACCGCCGGTTCAAGTCTCACTACTTTACGAATGCTGATGAGGGCCGACAGCAGGCAGATGAGAATGATCGCCACAAAGCTGATCACCACCATCGGCCACGGCGTGGCAAACGCAATCTTGCTGTCCTGCCCGCCCGCAATCAACCCGAAAATGCCGCCCAGTCCTGCCCCGCCACCGAACCCCACCAGTCCCACCAGCAGTGCCTGTAGCAAAATCATCTTCGTCAGTGTGACGGAGCTCGTGCCCATCGCCTTCAGCGCGCCAAAGTAGCGCTCATTCTGCAGCGCAAACTGGTAGAAGGTCTGCCCCACAATCGACATGCCCACCAGAAACACCATCAGCAGTGAAATTCCAATGCTGATCGGAATCCCCGTGTTCTCCAGGTAATAGTTCATCGTCAGCCAGCGAAACTCCTGCTCGGAATAAGCCGCCAATCCTGTCGTCGCGCGAATCCTCCGCGTCACTTCGCTCAACGGAATACCATCCTCCGGAGCCGCCAGCACAAAGTTCAACTGCTTCCGCTGCTGCGGCGCATACTGTAGCGCGCGATCGTACGACGCATACACAAACGGATACGAGAAGAAATCGCGCGGCACATCTGCAATCCCCACCACGCGCGCCTGGTTGTCATTCATCTCGAACACCTGCCCCGGCTTCGGATTGTTCAGCTTCTCCGACTCCGCCCTGCCGATAATCACCGCCTGGTCCTGCGTCAGCAAATGTCCATCGCCCGAAATCATCTTCGGCCTGCCGAAAAACGTGTCGTTGTCCAGCCCATACAGTCGCACCGTCTGAAAATTTCCATCCGGCAAATGCGCCGACACCAGCTGCAGCAGCAACGGCACAGCCCACTTCACGCCGGCCACGCTGCGCACCCGCTGCAGATCCGTATCGAGCAGCGGCTTGCTCTCGTCCACGCTTCGCAATTGCGGATCGCACACCCAGATCGGCGCGCCAACCACTTCAACTGGCCGCGCAGTCCGCAAAATTAACCCGCAGAAAATCGATCCCTGCTGCAGAAATAGAAATGAGACAACAACCAGGCTGCTCACCAGCGTGAAATATTTGCTGCGGTCGCCCATCAGCATCTTGATCGCAATCTTCCACATCGCTAGCTCGCCCCTTTCTCGCGCTCCAGCCCCCGCAACCCAAGCGTCGTCAGATGCGCGATATGCTTCGAAACCATCTCGATATACTCCGGGCTGTGCGAATCCACGCCCGCAAGAACGCGGTGCGACACACGCGCTTTGTAGACATGCAGACATTGTCCGATAATCCCCGAAATCACCATGAACACGCGCAACTGCGGAAGCTCGGGCGCCAGCATCAAAATCACCTGCTGCAGAATGCTCCCCAACGGCTGAAAAAACTCCCGGATCACCGGCTCAAAGCGCGGCTTCCCCTCCGACTGCTCGCGCATCACCAGGTGACTATGCAGCGCCGCCGGCGACACCAGCACTTCAAGAAAATCCTGAATGCACCCGCGAAGAGCCTCTTCTGCCGCTTTGCGGCTCCTGCTGCGCTTCGCCGCATCCAGATGCGCCTGCATCCGCTCCCGCATCTCGCCGCACGGAGCCAGGCACGCCCGCAACGCCTCTTGATACAGCGCGTCCTTGCTGCCGAAGTGGTAGCTCACCGCCGCTACATTCACTCCCGCCGCCGTCACCAGATCGCGCACGCTCGTCCCCTCGTAGCCCTTTTCCGCGAACAGCGCAATCGCCGCGTCAATCAGCCGCCCCCGCGCGTCCTCCTGATCCGCTATGCGAACCGTCTTCACCCGCGCCGCTTTCCCAACTCTTTTCTTAACAGCCATTAACTTCTCTATTCAAACAATCGTTTCAAACAGTTGTTTGAATCGTACTCGCGCTCAACTCGTCCACGCAAGAGGAAACCGAAATACAAAGCGTCAAATTTTCGTCAGGAATGTATGCAACAAAAAAGAAATGCGCGGGCTAAAATCCGCGCATTTCACCTGAGGGGCCTTGGGGAGGGAACTTAATAGCAGCTACATTCTTCCTGCCCGCAATAAGAGCAGCAGGAACAATTGCCCGGCACGAAGCGCGTCTGCCCGTCCGGCGAGCAACCGCCGGCAATCGAGGGGATCACCAGCACTTCGTCGCCGTCCTTGAATGCATACTTGTCATTGCCGAGAAAGCGAATGTCTTCTTCGTTCACATAAAAGTTAATAAAGCGGCGAACGTTTCCCGTCTCGTCGCGCAGGTGCGTGCTTGAGCGCAGGAAAAGTGACCTCGATCTCATCAATCAGCTGCGGCAGGTTCGGCGCGCTCGACTGAATCTCCTTCGCGCCATTCGTGTGCTTCTGAAACGCATTCGGCAACAACACTCTAACGGACATACTACCCCTCCGCGACACCAGCTCGTTCAATTCCGTAATTTCGCTGAATGTAGTTCTCGAAGTCCGTCAGCCGCGGACGAATCGCCTGCTCCGCTCATACTCTCCGGCCAGCACATCCGTCGTCTTCAGTCCGTTGCCGGTAATGGCAGGTCACCGTCAGATCATCCGGCTTGATGCGCCCATGCGCATACAGCCGCGCGGTCACCGCCGTCGTCACGCCGCCTGCGGTTTCCGTAAAGACGCCTTCCGTCTCCGCCAGTTCCTGAATCGCGGAAACCACTTCAACATCCGAAACATCCTCTGCCCAGCCGCCGCTCTCGCGAATCGCCTTCGAACCGCATAAGTTCCATCCGCCGGATTGCCAATGGCCAGCGAACGCGCAATGGTGATTAGGCCGCTGCGGTTCGATGTGATCCGCGCCCTTCTTCACCGCCTTCGCAATCGGCGAGCACCCGGTAGCCTGCGCGCCAAAGAAGCGAACCTCCTTGGTCTCTACCAGACCCAGTGCGATCAGTTCCTTGAAGGCCTTGCGGATCTTGGTGATCAGCGACCCGCCCGCCATCGGCACCACCACGTTGTCGGGCAGCGCCAGCCCAGTTGCTCGGCAATCTCATAGCCCACTGTCTTTGAGCCTTCCGCGTAGTAGGGACGCAGATTCACGTTCACAAATCCCCAGTTGTAGCGGTCCGCGATCTGCGAGCGATAGCCGGTTCACGTGGTCATAGTTGCCGTCGATGCGAATCAGGTTCGCGCCATACACCTGGGTATTGAGAATCTTGGCCGGCTTCCAGATCGGCAGGGACGAGAATGTATGTCTTCAGCCCAAGCCGCGCCGCCTGCGCGGCCACCGAGTTCGCCAGGTTGCCCGTCGAAGAGCAGCCCACCGTATCGAAGCCGAACTCGCTGCGCATTCGCCAGCGCCACCGCCACCACGCGATCCTTGAAGCTCAGCGTGGGCATGCACACCGCATCATTCTTAAGGTAGAGATTCGTTGCGCCAATCCGCTTGGCCAGCCGCGGGAGCCGCCATCAGTGGCGTCATCCCGACAGGCGTCTGCGGAACGTAATCTTCAGGCACCGGCAGCAGCGCCTTGGTAGCGCCACATATTCTGTCGGGCCCTGCGCAATCGCCTCGCGGGTCACAGTCTTCTTGGCGGCGGCCAGATCAACGACTACTTCCAGCGGCGAAAAACACTCGTCACAGATCGAGAGCGGCGGATTCGCATACCGCTTGCCACATTCCCTACAACACAACTCGTAAAATAATGCCATCTGCCCTCGATTCGAGAGCGGCTTCATGAACCCGTCGACTAAAAACGGGTGCAACAATTGCACGGGCACTGCGTGACGACTACTCTATTGGGTACTGCCTTACTACATAACACCTTGGATTTAGCGAGATGCGATACATCCTGCACCCCGAATCTCATGTTCCCCATTCCCTTAAGGTGAGCAGAGAGTTGACACCGATGCTCCCGGATTGCCTGGGCAGGTTGTCGTGGCGTCACAGGGCCCGTCCCTCAGCCACTCTGCATGAAATTCAGGCTCGCTCACAAGGAGCAAACTTGAATATTTAGTTTGTAGCACAGTGCCGCCAGCAGTGCAAGCGGCTTGCCGTGGAAAAGAGCTTTGTGGAGAAGAAAGCAGATACGGGTTCTTGCTAATTTGT
Organism: Terriglobales bacterium; assembly: GCA_963738095.1. Taxonomy (GTDB): domain Bacteria; phylum Acidobacteriota; class Terriglobia; order Terriglobales; family Acidobacteriaceae; genus Alloacidobacterium. The sequence goes on along the minus strand of CAVTVL010000008.1, from coordinate 3,920 downwards.
GATCGGGATTCCGCATGTCTTAAATACCGAGTCCGTTAAGTGCAATAGTCCTATAGTTCTCAAATTCAGAAGACGGAAAGAGGTCATGAGACTGCCGGGTGCCCCATTCAAGCCTTCTTTTGGCTTGAGTGGGGTAATTCACCGCACCAACCTTAGCCTCGGGTGCCCCATCCTTTCGCGCATTTTTTTTGCGAAAGAGTGGGAGAGCAATCCACTCCGACCAGTCTCAATTCTCCAAACCCGAAACCCAAAATAAAAGGAGGCGCGACAGCCTCCAAGGGTAGAAGCACCGGCCTTCAGGCCGGTGAATAAAATCCGGCTCAAAGAGCCGTACCTTACCGCCGTAGGCCCGAGCGCAGTCCGAAGGACGCAGCGAGATTCAAACTCTCACACCAGCTCAATCCTAGACTCAATCTCTGTGCATCAATAAATCGACCAGACACCCGGTGTTGCGAGTTCTACCAGATGGCGGTCCGGATCCCGGAAATACAGGCTCTCGCCACCCAACTCCCACTTGCGCTTCTCCTCCACCGCGATTCCATTCTCCGCCAGCCATGCTTCCCATCTCACCAGCTCAGCAGGCGTGACCGCGAAGGCGACATGTAGCTCGCCGCTGCCGTCATGCGGAGATTGGATCTGACGCGAAGCGCCTTTCTTAAACAGCAACAAGACCTGGCGATTGCCGGCTTGCATTGCGCAGCCCCGTTCACCGAAGTCCTTGATAATGTGAAACCCGAAGATGCTCTCGTAAAAACGAGCGGAAACAGCCACATCGTCGACGTACAGCGATAACTCGAGGATTCCTTCGGACTGGGGATGCATGCCGACCCTCCGGTGGTCTGGGCGAGTGGCCCATGCTTTCAAATCAATCATAAGTGCGAGACGGGTGGCCCGACTCAAGCCTTCTTTTGGCTTGAGTCGGACTGTCAAGAGCGACTCGTCGGGACGCCGAGTACCTCATCCTTCGCGCAGTTTGCGAAAGGGTGGGGCAATCCCGGAAAGGTTGGCGACTCTCTCCAGGCAATCTACGGTGACGATGACGGCCCGTGTGAGCTTTTTGGATGTTTCTTTGTGATTGCCCGTCCTAAGTCCGGTAGGAATTCTTTCACCACACTGAAGGCCATGTTGCTGCTCATTGTGAGTCCGAAACTTATAGCGCCGTCGCCTGGTGAGTTCTGGCTGGAGGGCTGCCAGAGCCGCGATAGAAAAGCGCCTGCTGCTACTCCCCCCAACTGCGAAACGGAGACGTTACGGCTTCCGTCATCATGACGGGCCAGAATGCCGCTTGCCAGCGCATAGCCTGTGCGCGGCCATACGCCTGTCTTGCCGGAATTGAAATAGCGATTATCTTCATGCAGAGCGCTGGCCAAACCATACGTAACCGTGCGCTGGATGGAATATTGCCCAACGATATTCCCAAATCGCTTGCCGTAGCCGGAAGCACCTTGTTCCCACTCCTCGGGCTTATCTTTCCATTGATCTATGCCCGCTGAAAAAACGCCCTTTGCATAGCCCAAGGGGTTTATCATCGTCTCGAAATAAAGTTGCGTTCTTTCTCGCTGTGTTAAAGGCTGGAACTGCGTTGCTTTTTTTGTCCCCGCCATGTTGAGGTAATTGAGCAGGTAGCCCACGCCCTTGTCGACTGGTCCTGACTTCTGACCCGTCTGGCTGGTTTCGTTCTGAGCCCACATGACTAGAGGCCCCGCTAGGACCAGAATCATCGTTCCCTGCAAGAGCTTTCTGGTTGCTGCGATCATCGGTCACCCCGAATCTCTACGGCGCAAGTTGTGGAGATGCACAAAAAGACGCGCATCTTGCGAGCAAATCAGAACTGAGGTTGGCTTATAGCCTAACTTAGAAGAAACGTCGTCGTCCTTCTGAAAGCGCTCAGTTACCAGATATGGGTCATTAAAGTGGTTCTTTAGTTGCCGGGTGCCCCATCCTTTCGCGCCCTTTGCGAAAGAGCCTGCCCTGAGCTTGCCGAAGGGGTGGGAAAACAAACAAATCCAACCAGTGTGCCATTCTCAAAAAATCTGGAATGCGCAGGTGCGAAAGCGTCCAACTCTCTCCGGAAATTACTTCTTGCGCATCCACACGTCCCACGTAACCGGCCCGGCTTTCTCATCCGATATCGAGTGGCCCGTCGCCTTGAGGGCCAGTTTGATCTGGCCGTGGTGATAGCCCTCGTGCCAGATCATATGTTGAAGAAACAGAATCGGGTGGTCGTAGTGGAGAATCATCTCCCCGCCTGTCCCTACCCGGCTCTTCACCGCGTCGCGCACCGCTTTGGCGCTGTCGTTCAGCATCTCCGCCGTGCGGCCGCGGTCGCGCTCGCCCACCCACTCCTCCTCGGGCAGCTCTCTCGCAAACTCCGGAGCATCCTCGGAGAGAATCGCCAGCCGCACGTAGTGGATGTGCGTGAACATCTCCGCAACCGACGGGCTGCCTTCCATCCCCCGCGCCTCCAGCCCGCCCTCCGGCAGAGCGTGAAGCAGGTTCACCAGAATCGTGTTGTTCCGGTCCCACGAGTCCAGCAGGGCCTCAAGCAAACTCTGGTCATTGGTTCCCAACATCACAACCCTCCCTTTGCTGCCGGAGCGGCTCCACGCTCCTCCAGCAACCGCACAATCTCCTGCTGTTGCGCCTTCGCCTCGGGCGAGCCGCTGCCGCCTCGGCCCGTATTCTCAACCGCAAGAAGCATTGGCGTGGAGCCGTTCTTGTTCCTGCGCACAGGGTCGGCGCCGCAGTCGAGCAGAGCCTGCACAGCGGCCGCGCAACGCGTGCGCACCGCCCGGTGCAGCGGCGTAACTCCGCTTTTGTTCGCAGCATTGGGATCGGCCCCCGCTTCCATGAGACAGACAATCGTGGCCGCCTGCGCAGACGGCTTCCACGCACGCGAGCCCGGAGAGCCAACCGCAGCCGCATGCAGAACTTCATCGCCGTGCCGATTCTTTGCCCGGACATTCGCGCCTGCAGCGATGAGCGTTCGCACGATCTCCGTCTCATACGCCGCCGCCGCAACGTGCAATGCCGTGTCGCCCGCGTAAACATATCGCCCAATCTCATCGAGAAAGTATGGCTTCGCGCTCTGTCGAGTCGCTCCCTCCTGAAAACATGCACTCGCCAGCGCCGGATCTGCCGCAAGCCGCCGTGAAACCCCGGCGGCATCGCCTGCGACAATCGCCGTCACCAACTCCCGGAGAGCCAAATCAGACTTCACCATCTTCCGGCAGCCATCCCTCACGTCAGAAGAATAAGCCATAGCCCCCCGCAACCCGGGCTCTGAAACATGAGTGGACGCGCCAGAACGGCTGAGCCGGTGCCCCATTCAAGCCTTCTGTTGGCTTGAGTGGGGCAGTTCGCAAACTGTTGTCAAGCCCCTCAAGGGCAAGAAATCTTCCAACTCCAACAAAGCAAAGGAAAGAAAGCAGGGGAAAGTTGGCGTAGTATTTCCCCACAAATTGATAAAATAGAAGGAGAGAGAAAAAAGCCCGGCCACGGCCGGGCTTTCGTGTGTCAGGGGCATTTTCGGGGTAGAAGCCCCGGGCTTCAGCCCCGGCATCCCCTAACCCACGCTCTCACAGGAATTTACAAAAACATTAGGGAGTACCCGGATACGAGCACGCCGATATACCCCGAGGGTGCCCCATTCTAACTTCTCGATCCGTTCGAGAAGTTAGAGTGGGTCTGACCAGACCGCGCACAGCGCGCACCATTTTGAGCCCTAACCACCAATAGCAACAGGAATTTACAAAAACATAGGGAGTACCCGGATACGAGCACGCCGATATACCCCGAGGGTGCCCCATTCTAACTTCTCGATCCGTTCGAGAAGTTAGAGTGGGTCTGACCAGACCGCGCGAAGCGCGCACCCCTTTGAGCCCTAACCACCCATAACAACAGGAATTTACAAAAACATA